>NZ_CP012109.1:6742500-7942500 GCF_000280925.3 Myxococcus hansupus | reverse complement strand
GACCGGGACGGGCGCGCCACGGTGCGCTTCAAGCTGCCCTCCAACCAGACGCTGTGGGTGGTGACGGCGGTGGCGGCGGACACGTCCGGCCGCTTCGGTGAAGGCACCTCGGAGTTCGCCACGCGCGGGGGCCTCAACCTCTACGCCGCGCTGCCGCAGTTCCTTCGCGAGGGGGACGAGGCGCTCGCCTCCGTGCGCCTGTCCGCGGGCGAGAAGTCGCCGGGCAGCCAGTTGCTGGACGTGAAGCTGGCGTCGCTGGGCGCGCTGAAGGCGGAGCAACTGGAGCACAAGGTGGAGCTGGCCAAGGGCGGCGAGCAGGTGGTGCCGCTGACGTTGAAGGCCGCGTCCACGGGCGCCGCGCAGCTCATGGTGAATGTGGCGGGTGGCAAGGACCCGCTGAAGGACCTCAAGCGCTTCGACGTGTCCCCCTCCGCGGTGGAGGACGTGGTGAAGGTGAGCGCCTGGGGCGGCGGCGCGCTGGAGGTGCCCGCGCCGCAAGAGGCCACGCTGTCGCGGGTGGAGCTGGTGCTCCAGCCGTCCATCGTGGACGCGGCGCTCTCCAACGTGCGCGAGCTGCTCACGTATCCGTACGGCTGCCTGGAGCAGCTCGTGTCCACCACCGTGCCCAACGTGGCGGTGTACCAGGTGCTCCAGCAGGCCGGCGCGCTGGCGAAGCTGGACACGGACACGCAGGCGCTGCTGGCGGAGGCGCGCAGCCGCTCCGTGCAGGGCACCGCGCGCATCCTCGACCTGTCCGTGAAGGGCGGCGGCTTCACCTGGTTCGGCGGCTACAGCACGCCCAGCCTGCCGCTGACGCTCATCGCGCTGGACGGCCTGGCCTACGCGGCCGAGGCCGGGCTGGTGGACCGCGCGGACCCGCGCCTGGTGGAGAGCGCGCGCTGGCTGGAGGCGCAGGAGGGCCTGCCGCCCGAGTACGACGCCACGCGCGCGTACGTGCTGGCGCGACTGGAGGGCTCGAAGCAGGCCGCGCGTGTGCGGGCGCTGGTGCAGGGCGCCGAGGGCGGGGACCTGTACCCGCTGGCCCTGGCGGTGCTGGCCGCGGAGAAGGCGGGCATCATGAAGGAGCCGGCGCTCCAGTCGCAAATCAACACCCTGGTGTCGCGCAGCGCGCAGGGCTACGCGACGCTGGCCTCGCACAACCCCAACCAGCCGCTGGAGCAGTCGGAGGCCTTCTTCCGCTTCCCGCTGCGGCGCGTGGGCATGACGGCCATCGCCGCGCACGCGGCCTCGTTCGGCACGCTGGACATCACCCGCGCCCGGCGCCGCATCCTGGAGCTGCTGTCCGAGCCGGACCTGTCCACCTTCGACCGGAGCACCGCGCTGCTGCACTCGCTGTGGCTGCTGGAGCGCGACGCGAAGGCGATGCAGGGCATGAAGGCGCCCGAGGTGAAGGGCGTGAAGTCGCCGGTGAAGTTCTCGCCGCGCGGCCTGGGCCTGGTGGCGGTGCTGGAGCCGGGCACGCGCACCGTGGACGTGGGCGGCTTCGACGGCGTGGCCACGCTGCGCGCCACCACGCTCACCCCGCTGCCCGCGGTGAAGGCGAAGGCGGAGGGCATGTCCCTGCAGCGCGCCTACTACGCGCTGCGCGAGGGCGGGAAGGTGCTGCTGGGCGCCGGTGACACCGTGGCCCAGGGCGAGGAGGTCTACGTGGAGCTGACCATGGACGCGCGCGGCGACAACCGCGTGCGCTCGGCCTACTACGTGGTGGAGGACGCGGTGCCCGCGGGCTTCGTGCCGCTCCAGGAGGACAAGGCGTTCCGCGGTCCGCCGCACGCGCTGCCCCTGGTGCCCGAGGCGCTCAAGCGCCGCGTGCTCAACCCGGAGCGGGCGACCTTCTTCTTCGAGGAGCCGGCCTGGTGGAGCGACAGCCCGCGCACCGTGGGCTACGTGCTGCGCGCGCAGTTCGCCGGCACCTTCTCCGCGCCGCCCGCGCACATCGAGGACATGTACGCCGCCAGCATCCACGGCCGCACGGGCGCGGACGTGCTGAAGGTGGTGCCCTCGAAGAAGCGCCTGGGCGACCTGTAGTCCATGGGGTTGGCCGTCACGGTGGCCGTGCTGCTCGCGGCCACCCCCACCTTCGTCACCCGGGGCGACGTCACTCCCGAGGCGGACCTTCGCCGCGAGGCGCAGGCCGCCTGGACGGCCCTGGCGTCCCGCTACGTCGAGGCGGCGGGTGGGGCGCCGTCGAAGGCGCCGGCCTCCATCACCCTCCAGAAGGGCGCCGCCCTCTCTCCCCAGCGCAATGGCCAGGGGCGGCCCGGGTGGGTGGAGCTGCGGCAGAACACGCCGGGCGTGTTGGATGAGCGGCTGCGCCTGGCGCTCCGGCACGAGCTGGCGCACCAGTTCCTGTGGTGGGCCTGTCCCCAGTCCAGCGAGGACCGGCTCTTCCACGAAGCCTTCGCCGTGGCGGTGAGCGGCGAGCTGCCCGCGTGGAAGGAGGGGCCCTACCTCTCGCTCTCGCGCGCGGCGTCGGACCTGGCCCGCTCCCCGGACGTGGATACGCCCCGGGCCCGGCGCGCGCTGGCGCGGGTGTTGAGCGAGTCCGCTTCGGGCTTCCCCGCCGCGCTGTCTCGCCGGCTGCGGCAGTGCCAGGACGGCGCGCGGTGGGCGTCGCCGTTGTCCATCGACGAACTGGCCGGTGTCGGCGTCCGCGCGGCCACGCCCGCCACGGTGGTGCTGAGCCGCCATTCCGGCGAGGTGCTGTGGTCGGAAGGTGACGTGCAGCGCGCGCTGCCTTACGGCTCGGTGCTCAAGCCCTTCGTGTACGCGGCGGGCGCGCGGCACCCGGTGCTTCCTCCGCGCGCGGGCGTGCAGGAGTGGGCCTGCGGCGCGGGCCTGCCGGCGCAGGTGGACGCGCGTGTCGCCATGCTGCGCTCGTGCAACGGCTACTTCCTGGACTGGGAGGCTCAGGGCTCGGCGCCCAAGGCCTTTGGTGTCTGGGGGCCGGTGCTGGGGGCGCTCGGGCTGACGCGGATGCCGGAGGACATGGCGGACACGATTGGCCTGCGCTCCACCGTGTCCGTGTCGCCCTGGGGCGTGGCGCAGGCGTACCGGCTGCTGGCGGAGGCTCGGCCGGACGTCATCGCCTTGCTCGCGGACAACGCCGCGCGCGGCACGCTGTCGGACCTGCCCGCGTCCAAGGCGCTGGCGGGCGTGGCCACGAAGACGGGCACCGTGCGCGACGCGGCGAGCCGGCCCCAGTTCGGCTGGATTGCCGCCGTGGATGCGGACCTGGTGGTGGTGGTGATGCGCCCGGGTGTCATGCCTCGGCAGTTCGCGGACGAGGTGCCACGGGCGCTCGCGCGGGCGCGCAAGCAGGCGGGGTTGGACGCCGCGCGGGTGCAGGTGCTGGGGCTCCTGCCGCCAGGCGACGTGGAGGCGCGCTGTGCTGGCGCGGGCTTCGCGTTGGAGGACGGTGTTCCTCGTGCGGGCACGGAGGCGTGGTCACCGCTGGCGTCACTGACGCGGCGAGGCGCGGCGGTGTGCCTGGGTGCGCCCTGGCGGGTGCGCTTTCCCGGGGGGCCGGAGGAGGGGCGCGACTACGCGGGGGTCTTCATCAGCTCCGCGCCGCCGCCGTATCGCCCGCCGCCTGGGGTGCCCACCACGCCCAGCGCGTTGAAGGCGCGGCGTGGCTCCGATTTCATCTTCCGCACCACGCGTCTGCAATACACCGCGGGGGTGGTGTCCGCGGAGGACGTGACGCTGACGGGCGAGGCCCGGATTGCCTTGGCGCGGGTGGTGGCTCACAACGAGCAACACAGCCGGCATCCTCACCGACCTGTCTGTGACACCACGCACTGTCAGGCCTTCCGGGGCACGGTGCGCGTGCGCGCCGAGGAGTCGAAGGCCGTGGGCATGGCGCCGTTGAAGTGGCGCCAATGGCTGACGTTCTCCCAGGGGGGAGAGGAGCCCTGGCGGCAGGAGCGCTCCCGCGCGGAGGTGGAGAGGCTGCTGGGGCAGGGCCTGGTGTCGCTGCGCTTCGAGGCGGGGCGGGTGAACTTCCTGCGCACGGAGTCCGACGGAGACGCGACCTTCGAGTCCGCGCGCTCGCTGCCGTGTGACTTGCTGCGCTCCGGCTTGAAGCTGCCTTCATGTCCGCGCACGGCCTCGTTCAACGGCGCGTCCCTGGTGTTCGAGGGACGTGGGCGCGGACATGGCGAGGGCCTGGATGTCGAGGCCGCCAAGGCCTCGGGGGGACGCAGTGACGCGATACTCGAGGGTGCTTATGGGCCGTGAAATCAAATAATAACTTCTTGAGGGGCTGTGCCGTTGTTCAGAATGTGACGGAATTGCATGAAATGGCGTCAGGGGCGGGCGTAAAGTGATACGGCCCGACCTTTTCGGCGGGCCCTCATCAGGAGTGGTCGCCTCATGCGAATCACCCGTACCCCCTTGCGCCGGAGCTTCTTCGGCGCGTTGCTGTGTTCCCTCTCCGTCGCGGCCTGTGGCCCCGCTTCCGAGATGGACTCCCTGGACGAGAAGTCCCCGGAGCTGGGAGCGCAGGAGCAGGAAGTCATCTACGGCACCGACAACCGGACGGACGTCTACGCGTACACGGCGCGCCCGACGCTGCGCCAGCGCGCGGAGCAGTCCACCGTGGCGCTGATGGCGCCATCCGCCATCAACAGCTCCAACCCCAACAACGTCACCTTCAGCGCGCGGACGCTGCAGAGCGCCTACAACCTCTGCACCAATCAGCGCTTCCTGAACGACCCGACGCCAGCCTTCTGCTCGGGCACGCTCATCGATGACGACCTGGTGCTCACCGCGGGGCACTGTATCGAGACGGCGACGGACTGCTCGAACACGCGCTTCGTCTTCAACTTCTACCGCACGTCGGCCACGGCACTGAACACGGTGACGACGGCGGACATCTTCTCCTGCCGGTCCATCGTCGCGCACGGATTGACCACGGCGGGGGGCCGCAACCTCGACTACGCCATCGTCCGGTTGGACCGCGCCGCCACGCCGCGCTTCGTGCCCGCGCCCATCCGGCCGGGCAACACGGCCCTGCCGGTGAACACCGGCGTGACGGTGATTGGCTCCGGCAGCGGCATCCCGTTCAAGATTGATGACGGCGGCAAGGTGCGCACCAACCGCTCCGGCACGCTGGACTACTTCGTCGCCACCACGGACACGTTTGGCGGCAACTCGGGCTCGGGTGTCTACGAGAACGACACCTTCACCGTGGCGGGCATCCTGGTCCGGGGTGACACGGACTACGTCAACCAGGGGAGCTGCCGCGTCGTGAACCAGTGCACCGAGACGGGGTGCCGTGGCGAGGACATCACCTACGTGCGTCCCGCCGTGGACCACTACTGCAGGGTCGCCGCCAGCGCGCGTCTGTGCGACGGCTCCGAGCCGCCCCCGCCGCCGCCTCCGCCGCCGGATTCGTTCGCCTACTCCGCGAGCAACACCAACAGCGCCCAGCAGAACACGACCAACCGCACCATCGCGCTGACGGCGGGGCAGACGCTCACCATCGCGACCTGCGGCCTGACGGGCGCGTCCTTCTCGGGTGACACGTACCTGCGCCTGCGCAACGCCGCGGGTTCCCAAGTGTCCGCCAACGACGACGCCTGCGGCGACCGGGGCTCCAGCATCACCTACGTCGCCCCCACCACGGGCAACTACAGCATCAACGCGGGCTGCTACAGCTCGGGGAGCTGCAGCGGCACCGTCGCCTGGACCATCTCCGGCGGCACCACCGCCCCCACCTCCGGCAGCTTCAACTTCAACGTCAGCAACACCAACAGCGCCCAGCAGAACACCGTCAACGAGAACGTCTCCATCGCCGCGGGGAAGACCCTCACCGTGGCCACCTGCGGCCTGACGGGCGCGTCCTTCACGGGCGACACCTACCTGCGGCTCTTCAGCGGCGCCACGCAGGCGGCCGCCAACGACGACGCGTGCGGCGGCCGGGGCTCCAGCCTGACGTACACCTCGACCTCGGCCACCACCCTGCAGATTCGCGCCGGCTGCTTCTCCACCGGCGCCTGCAACGGCACCGTGGTGTGGAACATCCAGTAGCGCTGCTTTGACGTGAGGGCGCGGGTGGTCTCACGGCCATCCGCGCCCGTTGCTTTCCCAGGGTGCGGGAGTGCAAAGGCATCCAGTGGCCGCCAAGGGCACGGGACACCCAGCGCCGCTCGCGGTGGCTCAGGGTGTTGAGCCCCAATAATGACACTCTGATGATTCGGTGGCGCTGTTTGAATTGTTTCAGAGTGGCATGAGATGTCGTCAGGGCCGTGCGTAGCGTGATGCCGCATCGGGCCGCCCCCGCCGCCGGGCAACCCATTCAGCTACTCGGCCAGCAACACCAACAGCGCCCAGCAGAATACGGTCAATGAGACTGTCACCGTCCCCGCGGGGAAGCGCTTCGTCGCGGCGACCTGTGGCCAGCCGGGAGCGGTCTTCAATGGTGACACCTACCTGCGGCTCTTCAACGGCGGCACGCAGCTCATCGCCAATGACGACGCGTGCGGCGGCCGGGGGGCCAGCGTGGTGCACTTCCCGACCACCAACGTCTCCGTGACGATTCGCGCGGGTTGCTACGGCGCAGGCGCCTGCAGTGGCACGCTGGTGTGGTTCATCGACGAGGGCGTGTCCGCGAACCAGGGCCAGCGCTCGCGGTAGCGCTTCTTCGGGGCTCCGCCCGGGCCTGTCCTCGTGGCGGACGCGAGCCGAAGAACTTTTCGCGGGGCCGTGCGTGGAAGAGGGCCCAGGTTTCATCCATCGAGGTTCTCGTGCGTGCCCTCCGTCCGCTGTTCTGCTGCATTGCCTTCCTCCTGTCCTCCACGCCAGCGCTCGCGCAGTACAACAAGGCGGCGGGTGAGAACGCCCCCATGGAGAGCGTCCTCCGGACGGTGACGCGCAATGATGGCACGCAGGAGGTACGTGAAACGGTGCGCCCCGCGGCGCGCGACGGCTTTGGCAACGCGAAGGGCAACCAGAACGACCTCGCGGTGGATGGCGCCTTCGAAGGACAGACGGTGGCGGTGCTCCAGTTCTACACGCAGGACTTCGACTTCTCGCTGCCGAAGGCCGCGCTGAAGGAGAAGGGCTTCTCCGTGTTCCGCTGGGTCAATCAAGCCCCCAGCCCCAAGGCGCTGCGCGAGGGGCTCCAGAAGGCGTGTCAGTTGTGGATCATCTCCGACTCGACGCAGCGCCTGACGCCCGAGCATGTGAAGGTCATCAAGGAATTCTTCGACGCGGGGCATGGCGTGTACATCTGGGGCGACAACGCGCCCTACTACGCGGATGCCAACGTGGTGGGCCAGGCGCTGCTCGGCACGGCCATGGAGGGCAACATCCCCGGCGACCAGACGGTCGGCCTGCGCAAGGACGGGGAGGGGCCGGGGCTGCTGCGCCGGCACCTGCTCACCACCGGCCTGGAGTACCTCTACGAGGGCATCACCATCGCCACCATCCAGCCGAGCCAGCAGCTCACGCCGCTGCTTCATGGCTCCGCGGGCAACCTGGTGGCGGCCTTCCATGACAAGAACGGCAAGCGGGCCATCTTCGACGGCGGCTTCACGCGCCTCTACAACAAGTGGGACACGGCGGGCACCGCACGCTACGTGAAGAACGCGGCGGCCTGGCTGGTCAACGTGGAGCGCTTCGGCGACGCCGTGGTGCGCGCGGACCTGCGCGACACCTCGGCCCGGAAGCCCGCGCCGAAGCAGTGACCCCGGACGTTGCTCCATCGCCCAGCCACTTCGCTCTTTGCGCCACGCGGCCTACCGCAAGTGCTGCCGCGCGGAACCGGCGGGTGGCGACACGCTACGAGAAGCGTGCAGCCAACCCCCTGGCGATGGTCCTCATCACCTCCATCCGGCTCTGGCTCTCATTTGCAGACACGCGCTAGGCCAGTTCGAGGTGAGGGCACGGGCGGTGTTCCGGAAATCCTGGAAAATCAACGAGATGACTCAAGGGCGAGCGTAGAGTGATTTCGCCCGACCTTCTCGGCGGGCCCACCCCCTGAGAGGTTTCTCCATGCGAATCACCCGTGTCCCCTGGCGCCGGAGCTTCTTCGGCGCGTTGTTGTGTGGCCTCTCCGTCCTGGCTTGCGGTCCCGCGCCCGAAAGCGCGCTTCCCGGTGAGCAGTCCCCCGAGACAGACACGCAGCAGCAGCCTGTCGTCTACGGCTTGGACGACCGCACGGATGTCTATGCCTATCCGTTGTCCGTGCTGCGTGACCGCGCGGAGCAGTCCACCGTGGCGCTGATGGGGTCCTCCGCCATCAACACCTCCAACCCCGACAACATCACCTTCAACGCGTCCACACTGCGGAGCGCCAACAACCTCTGCTCGGACCAGCGCTTCCTGGAGGACCCGGCGCCGGCCTTCTGCTCGGGCACGCTCATCGATGACGACCTGGTGCTCACCGCGGGGAACTGCATCCGCCTCTCGGACTGCCCGAACACGCGCTTCGTCTTCAACTTCTACCGCACGTCCGCCACGGCGTTGAAAACGGTGACGACGGCGGACGTCTTCTCCTGCCGCTCTGTCGTCGTGCACAGTGTGAACGTGTCAGGGGGGCGCGTCTTCGACTACGCCATCGTCAGGTTGGATCGCGCCGCCACGCCGCGCTTCGTTCCAGCGCCCATCCGGCCGGGCAACACGGCCCTGCAGGTGGGCACCGGCGTGAGCGTGATTGGCTCGAGCAGCGGCATTCCGTTCAAGATTGATGACGGCGGCAGGGTGCGCGACGGCCGCGCTGGCACGCTGGATTACTTCGTCGCCACCACGGATACGTCGGGTGCCAGCTTGGGCTCGGGCGTCTACGAGAACGACACCTTCACCGTGGCGGGCATCCGGGTCCGGGGTGAAATGGGTTTGATCAACCGGGGGAGCTGTCGCGTCGTGAATCGGTGCACCGAAACGGGCTGCCGTGGCGAGGACATCACCTACGCGCGTCTCGCCGTGGACCACTTCTGCAGGGTCGCTGCCAGCCCGCGCCTGTGCGATGGCTCCGAGCCGCCCCCCCTGCCGCCGCCGCCCCCGCCGCTGCCCCCTTCGCCCCCGGGCACCCCGTTCTCCTTCTCCGCGAGCAACACCGACAGCGCCCAGGTGAACACCACCGACTACGCCATCGCGATGCTGGCGGGCCAGACGCTGACCATCGGGACGTGCGGCCAGGCGGGCGCGTCCTTCACGGGTGACACGTACCTGCGCCTGCGCGGCGTCAGGGGGACCGAGGTGGCCTACAGTCATGGCGCCTGCGGTGGTCAGGGCTCCAGCATCACGTATCGCGCCCCCGCTGACGGCAACTACGTCGTCAACGCGGGCTGCTACGCCAGCGGCGCTTGCAGCGGGGACGTCGCCTGGATGGTTTCTGGCGACGCGGCCCCCACCCGCGGCAGCTTCACCTTCAGTGCCCGCAACACCAACTTCGCCCAGCAGAACACCGTCAATCAGGACGTCTTCGTCGCCGAGGGCCAGCGCATCACCGTGGCGACCTGCGGCCAGGCGGGGGCGTCGTTCTCGGGCGACACCATCCTGCGGCTCTTCAGCGACGCCGCGCTGGTGGCTTCCAATGACAACGCGTGCGGCGGCGTGGGCTCCAGCCTGACGTACATCGCGCACACCACCACCACCCTGCAGATGCGCGCGGGCTGCTATGCCGGCAACGCCTGCAGCGGAACCGTGGTGTGGAACATCCAGTAGCGTCGGAGGGATGTGCGGGCGCGGGGGCCTCGCCGCCCGCGCCCGTTGCTGCCCTGGGCTCATCCCGAACGCGAAAGCAGGCGGCGTTGGGAGTGGCGGATGTTGGACATTTGATTATTCGTGGAATCCCTTATGTAGCTGGAGTTTCAGGAAATCGAGCGAAGGCCGGGCGTAGCGTGTCGTTGCCCGCCCCTTCCGGCGGGCACTCATCGCCAGGAGTGGTCGCCCATGCGCATCACCCGTACCGCCTCTCGCAGAACGTTGTTCGGCGCGTTGCTGTGTAGCCTCTCCGTCGCGGCCTGTGGTCCGGCGCCCGAAGGAGAGCTCCCCGGTGAGAAGTCCCCCGAGACAGGCGCGCAGCAGCAGCCTGTCGTCTACGGCGTGGACCACCGCACGGATGTCTACGCCTATCCGGCGTCCGTGCTGCGTGACCGCGCCGAGCAGTCCACCGTGGCGTTGATGCGGCCCTCCGCCATCAACACCTCCAATCCCAACAACGTCACGTTCAATGCGTCCCCGCTGCGGACCGCCTACAACCTCTGCTCGGACCAGCGCTTCCTGGAGGACCCGACGCCCGCGTTCTGCTCGGGCACGCTCATCGATGACGACCTGGTGCTCACCGCGGGCCACTGCATCACCTCCTCGGACTGCTCGAACACGCGCTTCGTCTTCAACTTCTACCGGACGTCGGCCACGGCCCTGAAGACGGTGACGACGGCGGACGTGTATGCCTGTTCGTCCGTCGTCGCGCGCCAGGTGGGCACGACGGGCGGCCGCAACCTGGACTACGCCGTCGTCCGCCTGGACCGCGCGGCCACGCCGCGCTTCGTGCCGGCGCCCATCCGCCCGGGCAGCACGGCCCTCCCGCTGAACACCGGCGTGAGCGTGATTGGCTCCGGCAGCGGCATCCCGTTCAAGATTGATGACGGCGGCTGGGTGCGCGACGGCCGCGCGGCCACGCGGGACTACTTCGTCGCCAACACGGACACGTTTGGTGGCAACTCCGGCTCGGGTGTCTACGAGAACAATGACGTCACCGTGGCGGGCATCCTGGTGCGTGGCGTGACGGACTACGTGAGCCGGGGCGGCTGCAACGTGGTGAATCAGTGCACCGACACGGGCTGCGGCGGCGAGTCCATCACCTATGCGCGTCCCGCCATCGACGCGTACTGCGCCGTCGCGACCAGCGAGCGTCTGTGCGAAGGCTACGAGCCGCCTCCGCCGCCCCCGCCGGTCGAGACCTTCACCTTCACCGCCTCCAACACCAACAGCGCCCAGCAGAACACCACCAACGTCAACGTGACGCTGGCCGCGGGCCAGACGCTGACCTTCGGCACCTGCTCGCTGCCGCAGGCCACGGGCACCGGTGACACCTACCTGCGCCTGTTCAACGCGGCGACGAACACCCAGGTCGCCGCCAACGACGATAGCTGCAGCCTCCTGTCCCTGGTGACCTTCACCGCGCCCACCGCGGGCACGTACCAGATGCGCGCGGGCTGCTTCTCCAGCGGCTCCTGCAGCGGCACGGTGGCCTACACCATCCAGTAGCCTGTTTCACGGCGTGGGTGACCTTGTCGTCACCCGCGCCCGTAGCTTCCCAGACAACACCTCGCATCGCCTTGTTGCCCGTGGGGCCTCGCGTTCCCCGTGTCGCTCCTCGGGAGCCCGGGTGAAACACCCACGGCACGCGCCGTGCTCTAGGCCCCGCCCGGGCCGAGCCCGGAGCCGGTCCCACAACAAGGACGATGCGTTACATGAATCAGCGGAAACACACGAAACAGCTCGCGCGCCACCTGCGCTGGGCGAGCCTGTCCGCGACGGTGCTGGCGGCTCCCGCGAGCCTCGCGCAGGACTGCCCCAAGCCCACGCTGCAGCAGTGCGTGGACGTCGACTACCGCGCCAGCAGTTGCGGCAGCGTCCACGACGGCTACTGCCAGGGCATCGTCCAGGATGCGTGGAAGGCCCAGTGGGATGCGGCTCCCAAGCGCCTGGCGCTGCTCCCTGACGAGCTGGGCGGCGGTGTCGACACCGTGGCCTACGAGTCCTTCCGTCCGGTCAAGACGCGCTTCCAGGGCCTGGACCAGAACCTCACGGGCCAGATTCTCAAGGGCCAGATTCTCTACCGCAAGCAACTGGAGAACCTGACCAAGGCGGAGCAGGCCTACCTGGAGCAGATCCGCGGCTGGGAGAAGAACGGCGCGCAGGTGACGTCCTGCCAGGAGTTCGTCGACGAGAAGTACCTGGGCTACAGCCGCTTCGAGCGCGAGGCGGGCCGGTTCGGCGACGACTACCGCGCCCTCTTCCAGGCCGCGTACGACAAGGACGGCATCGCGCACCGCACGCTCTACAGCCGGGACCAGGAGAAGCTGGCCCCCATCTGGAGCAAGCAGCGCGTGGCGAAGAACGCTTACTTCCGCTTCACGCCCGGCGCGTATCCCAAGGGCACGGAGGGCTACGTCTTCTCGACCGAGGCCGCGCGCCTGGCGAACAACCTGGAGGCCCGCAACTGGGCCACGCCGTCGGATTCGTGGCACCAGGAGCAGAGCGAGAAGTTCCACGGCGTCCCGGATGACGTGCTCAACCACCACCAGGTCGAGCAGGAGTCCTTCGAGGAGCTGCTGCGTCAGCGTCAGTCCATCTACGCGGAGTGGGAGGTGGCCGCGGAGATCCTTCGCAAGCGCGACCACTCGACGGTGGAGCTCGACAAGCGGACGGCGCAGCAGCTCTACGGGCTGGACAAGTCCATCGAGGTGGCGCTGGTCAAGGCCGAGAAGGAGGGCTGCCTCGACGCCCGTGAGGCGAGCGTCTGTGATTGGAGCCCGCGCCGCTACAAGACGATGCTCGACGCGGCCATGGCCCCGCGCCGTCAGGCCGACCTCCAGGCGTGCATCTCCCTGACGGGCAACGACTTCGGCCCGGAGAGCTTCGTGCGCAACGCGCAGCGGCTCAAGCTGCCGGACCTGAAGTTGAAGGACTACACGCTGAACACCACGCTGCTGAGCCAGTACCTCGGCATCTACGGCGCCTTCATCCGCGACCAGAGCACGCCGACGAACCCGTCCACCGGCACGGTGCGGCACAGCGGTGAGTTCAGCGATGGTGGCTATGTGGGCGGCGACACCTTCGGCGGCGGCTACGACTTCGCCGCGGGCTGGGAGGTCCTCCAGGGCGGCGCCGCGAACGCGCGTAACAAGTCGGGCGCCTGGTGCGACACCGATGCGCGCGTCTACGCCGAGTTCAACGCCTACGCGAACGTGTTCGGTCCCACGCGGTTCGAGATGGCGCACCTGAGTGGTGAGGCCAGCACCGAGGGCAATGGCATCCGCATCAAGGGTGACGCCCGCGTGCTGACCATCACCCTCTACCAGCACGACGAGCACTACCCGCTGCGCAAGACGTTCTTCGACGACACGCTCTACTTCGACAAGGACACCGCGAAGGCCTCCTCGACCTTCTTCGTGTTCTACGTCCCCGTCACGGTGGCGGCGGGTGTGTCCGCGGAAGTGGGCGTGAAGATCAACATCGGTGGCGCCGTCACGCGCAACTGCGCGGAGGACCTGCTGGGCGCGGACCTGTACGGGACCATCACCCCGTTCGTGGCCGCCAAGGGCTTCGCGTCCGTGGGCATTGGCTTCCCGGGGTTCCAGGCGGGCGTGAAGGGCGAGGTCGTCATCGTCCGCGTCAGCCTCCCGCTGTACGGCGACATCGGGCTCCACATCAGCTCCCCCGTGCACCCGACGAACCCGAACACGCTCTTCCTGCGCGTCTCTTCGAAGCTGGACATCACGGCGCGCACGCTGGACGGCGCCATCAAGCTGTTCGGCGAGCTGGGTCCGCTGAAGGCCGAGGTTGCCATCGTGAGCTGGACCGGCTTCGGTCACACGTGGAACATCTACGACGAGAGCAAGTCGTTGCCGCTGGTGCGCATCTACTAGGCCACGCCACTGTTTCCTGGCGCGCGTGAGTGGCGCGCGCCAGGTCCGAAGTTCGCCGCCGTGGTGTCTTGCTTCCCGCGGCGGCCCCTTTCTTTTCCTGTTGGGAGTTCTTCATGCGTCGCTCGAAGCTCGCCGTCCGCACGGCCGCGCTGACCACCCTGCTGCTCGCCGGTGCGGTGCCTGCCTGGCACTTCTTCCACCGTTCCGCGCCCGTCGTGGCCACCCCGCAGGCGGCGGTGAGCCCCTCCCGGCTGCCGCTCTATCAGTGGACCGTGGGGGAGGAGCGCACGTATCACTTCGTCTGGAACGACTTGCAGCGGATTGCGTTCACCGTTCCTGGCGGTGAGGAGCTCCAGCGGTTCGATGGCGTGATGAACCTGGATGGCGAGCTCACGCTCCAGGCGCTCGAGGTCCGTGAGAATGGGGCGCGGCTGCGGCTGGCGTTGAAGCGCCTGAGCCGGCATGAGGTCACGTTCTCCGGCCAGTCCCTGCTCCCCGACGCGGCCTCCCTCCAGGAGCATCTGCCCGAGTCCGCGTCGGCGTGGCTGGAGCTGAATGGCCAGGGCGCGCTCGTGGGCGTCCGGTACTCGGACGCGGAGCCCCCCATGTTCCGGCAGTTCACGCAGTCGCTGGCGGCGGAGCTGTTCCCCACCGAGCTGCGCGACGCCACCGAGTGGACTGCCGTCGAGTCCACGCACCTGGGGCAGGTCGAGGCGAACTTCCAGTTCCAGGATGACCGCGCGCGCCTGTCGCGCCGCCGCACGCGCTACCAGTCCCTGCGCGCCGCCTCGCACGTGCCAGCGTTCCAGCAGAAGTTGAGCTCCCTCACGCAGTTCGACCGGGACCCGGACGGATTCCTGGCCGCCGTCTCCCTCAACGAAATCCTGGACGCCACGCACACCGATGGCCGCCCGCTGCTGTCACGCCGCGTCCGCCTGCGCCTGACCTTCTCCACGCGCCAGCAGAAGCCGCTCCCGCCTTCGACGGAGGCCAAGTCCATTGTCCGCGCGCCGTCGCAGCTCGTCTTCGAGGGCGATGAGGAGCGCGCGCTGGCCACGAGCCAGGCCGCCGGGATGACGGTGGACCTGATGCTGGAGGCGCTGGCGTCCGCGAACGACCCGGCCGCCGTGGGGGACACGGGTACCTTCGCGCGGAGGGCCATCGCGGCGCTCAAACTGGAGCCGCATCGGACGGGGGAGCTGGGCGCGCTTTTCAAGCGGCCGGGTGTCGCGCCCGCGATGCGCGAGCTGATGCTGGACCTGCTGGCGGGCGCGGGGCACGCGGAGGCCCAGGCGGCCCTGCGCGAGCTGATTGTCTCCAAGGAGGCCCGCGAGCACCCCGGCGCGCACGCGATGATGGTGCAGCGCGCGGGCTTCTTCCGGGAGCCGGAGCCGGAGACGGGGCGGCTGCTGGCCCGGATGAACGCGGAGGCCCGCGCCTCCGGTGATGTCGGCACCGAGCGCGCGTCCGCATACGCCTTGGGCGCCGTCGTCTCGCACCTGCCCGCGGGCAGCCCGGAGGCGGTCGAGTTCCTGCGCCCGCTGGAGGACGCGCTCATCCAGGCGGACAGTCCGGAGGCGCTGGAGCATTCCCTGCGAGCGCTGGGCAACAGCGGCGCGGAGCGCGTCATGGACCTGGCTTCGCCCCACCTGCGTGACGCGTCGCCCACCGTGCGCGCCGCGGCCGCGTCGGCGCTGCGCACCGCGCCGCAGGAAGCCGCCACGGGCATGTTGCTGGAGGCGCTGTCGTCCGAGACCGAGCGCGCCGTGCAGGCGGTGTATCTGGACGCGCTGAACGGGCGCACCTTGGGCGGCGCCGAGCTGGAGCGTCTGAGCGTCTGGGTCATCTCGGGCGGGCTGGCGGTGGGGGCCGAGGCGCCCCTGCTGAACGTCCTCACGGTCCGGATGGATGACAGCGACGCCGTCCTCCGGATGCTCCAGGCCCTGTCGATGCGCCCCGGTCAGCAGCCGGCCACCCGCGCCCGCGTCATGGCGCTGATGGCGCAGGCCTCGGCCAGCCGGGGCGGCTGAGTCTCATTCGTTTCATTCCACCACCCACTTCAACCGAGGTCTTCATGAAGCGCAGTCTCAACGGGCTGTGGCCCCTGGCCCTGCTCGGCTTTTTCCTGGCGCAAGCGGCCCACGCGGATGTCATTGATGACGTCGTGCGTGGGACGAACCTCCGCCTCAACGCCGCCCGCATCCACGTGAGGGGCAATGACTACTCCACCGGCTATTGGCTGTTGCCCAAGGCGGCGGGCACGCTGAACCTCAACGTTCCGGCGCGGCAGTTCGGCATCAATTCGGACCTGGTGCTGCGCATGTATGGCTCGCGCTCCGGGAACGTCATCACCTGGACCTTCAACGACACCCTGCCTTCTCCCTACTACCTGGGCAGCGCCAACAGCGTGACCCGGGTGCGGGGCACCCTGAAGGCATTGGCCCGGCAGGTGCGCGGCGCGGATGACCCGTACTGCAACAGCGCGGCGTGCCCCCACAACGTCGAGCTGGTGCTGACGTCCGGCTCCAGCGTCTTCATCGATGGCTACACGGACATCATCTGGAAACACTATTGGACGGAGCCCGTCGCGATGCGCCAGTTCATCGCCTATGGCGGCGTGCCACGCCCCCGTCTGTCGTCGATGGTCGTCACCACCCCCGTCAGCCGCTGCCCGTCGCCCAACGCCACGGAGCTGTACGGCGACGTGGTGCTCAGCAGCCCCGCGCCGACGGGCGGCATCCTGGTGGACCTGATGAGCGTGGACGCGCGCGTGGGCGTGCTGCCCGTGCGCATTCCCGAGGCCCAACGGTCCGCGCGGTTCACCGTCCGCCTGCCTCCGAACTGGACGGGGCCCACGGTCATCTACGCGGCGTCCGGTGGCGTCCGCAGGAGCGTGCGGTTGAGCGTCCCGGAGTGTGTCCGCAAGCCGTTCGAGTTCGTCCGCTATGTCCAGGTGGAGTACCGCCTCGCGCTCCTGGGGCTGCTGAATGGCGGCGCGCTGGTGGCCCGGGACCGGGAGACGGATTCGGACGTCTTCGTCACCGCGAAGGGTGAGACGCATAAGCTGAACGGGGTGCTGCGCGCCGAGAAGGTTCACGTGGTGGGCATCAACACGGCGGGTGACGTGTTCGGCACCGCGTATACGTCCAAGGGCGCGCACGCGTTCCGGTTCCGCTCGGACGATGTGAAGGCTGAACCCGAGGTGTGGCTGGACGGCTGGGAGGCCGTGACGGCCAACGCCCACGGAACCCTGCTGGTGCGCGACCCGCACAAGCCCGAGGGCCTCTTCCTCGTGGACGAGGTGGGACCGGCGCCGCTGTCCCTCGTGTCGAAGCTGAAGACCCGGGGCCTGCGTTTCAACGCGCTGGGTGAGGCGGCGGTGACGCTGGAGACGGACAAGGGGCTCCGGGCCGCGCGCGTCTACGGCGACAAGGTGGACGTGTTCGTGGAGACCGAGTCGGAAATCCACGCGGTGAACGACGTGGGCGTGTTCGTGGGCGCGGTCCTCGAAGGGGAGAAGTACTTCCGGCCCTTCATCTGGTCGGACAAGAAGGAGCTCCAGTGGCTGCCGCTGCCCGAGGGCTTCGTGTCCGCGAAGGCCGTGGCCATCAACGACGGCGGATGGGTGCTGGGCAACGCGACCGCCGACGATGGCAAGACGCAGACGGCGTTCCTCGTGCCGCCGGGTGCCAAGCAGGCCCTGCGCCTGGATGACTTGCTTCCGGAGGACCTGAAGAAGGCGGAGTACCGCGTCACGCGGGCACTCGCGCTCGCGGATGACTTCGGCGTGGCGGTGCTCGCGACGGATGGCCAGGGCCAGCGCGTCCAACTGGTGCTGCGCCCGTGAGCCGCGCGGTGGTCCCTTCCTCATTCACTCCAAGAACAAGGATTCTCCTCGTGAAAATGACTTCTCCCCTGCGGGGGCTGTTGATGTTCTTCATGGCCATCCTGGCGGGCTGCGGTAGCTGCCAGAGCAGCTCGTCATGTGACCCCAGTCAGTATGGAACGAACGGCTGTGCCTGCCGCACGGACGCCAACAGTTGCAACGCCGGGCTGACCTGCCAGAGCGGCACCTGTGGACCGTGTGGCGCCGAAGGTGGCGCTTGTTGCGTCAGTGGCGCCACGACCTCCTGCAACGGCACGCTGTCGTGTGTGATGGAGGCGGCGGGCGAGCGGTGCCGCAACTGCGGCGAGGTGGGCGAGTCCTGCTGCACGTCGTCCGGGAACAGCCAGTTCTGCCGGTCGAACGCCGTGTGTGTCAGCGGGATGTGCCAGTCCGTGGCGGACCTCACCTGTGACCCGAACGGCACCATCTTCGCCGTGGGCGTCCAGAGCAAGCCGGCCCGGTGTGGTCTGCGCGTGGTGGAGGTGCGTGCCTCGTCACTCGCCAATGCCATGCAGTGCGCGGGCAGCTCCGGGATGTTGAACTCGGCGACGGAGGAGCTCTACGAGATTCCCAACACGCCCTTGCGGGATTTCGAGATGTGCCTCGTGTCCGCGGGCCAGGGCCGGCGGACGACGAGCGTGCAGGCGTTCGAAGACTTCAACGCCGAACGTTGCGCGCGTTGGACGCGGTGCGGGGACGATGACCCGTGCAGCAGCGTGACGCACGGCGCCTGCACGCCGTGAGGTAGGGGGGGACGGATGCGGGGGCGGAGCGCGCAGAGGGGGACGCTCCGTCTCCGTGTCATGTCTCGATGAGTCGAAGCACGGCCCGGACCGCGCGCTCTGTTCCGTCCACGCCCTCCAGCGTCGCGGCGAGCGCGCGGGCCCGCGTGGAGAAGCGGGCCTGTGACACTTCGGTGAGCGCGTGGGCGATGGAGGTCGCGCTCAGCGCGGAGGGAAGCACGGCGCGGCCCATGCCGAGCCGCTCCACGCGCCGCGCGTTCGCGAGCTGGTCGCCGCCGAAGGGGACGACGACCATGGGCCGTCCGGCCGCGAGCGACTCCTGCACGGTGTTGTTCCCGCCGTGCGTCACCACCAGGTCCACCTTCTGGAGCAGGGGCACCTGTGGCACGTGGCGGAACACCCGCGTTCTGGGGCCCGCGCGGGATTGGAGCCGCTCGAAGCTGGCGCCCGCGCTGACCACGACGTCCACGTCGTGGCGTGCGAGCCCATCCAGAATCGCGTGGAAGACCTGCGGCTGGCCGTTGAACACCGTGCCCAGTGACACGTAGACGTGCGTGCGCCCGGGCCGGAGGGTAGCGAGCACGGGGTCGTCCTGGTTCGCGAGCGTGGGCTTCGGGAGGCACGGGCCCGTCAGCTCCACGGGGCCGGGCAATGGCTTCAAGCCGGGCTCCAGCTCGGGCGTGGTCGCCATCAGGTTGAGGTCCTCGGAGATGGGGGTCGCCAGCAGGCCGTCGGTCTTCATCGAGACGCCCAGCGCCTTCGCCGCCCGGGCGACGCGAGCGTCGAAGCCTCGCAGCAGCTCGACGCCTCGCTGTTCGGCCCGAATCCACGCGGTGTCGCGAGGCGCGTCATCCGGGAGGCCGCTGCCGAACGGGGCCGCGCCCTCGACAGGGAAGGGGAGGGCGGAGTGATACAGCGCGACGTATCGCCGCCGCGTCATCCGGGCCGCGAGCAGCGCCGCGGGCATGAGGTAGTCCGCCAGCACCACGTCGATGCCGGAGGCTTCGATGTCCGCCGCGATGCCTCGGGCCTGGGCCTCCATGCCGGCGGTGAACAGCTTCAGGGCCAAGGCCAGCTCATCCAATCCCCGGGCGCGGGTGATGCGCGCGCCGTACCAGAGCGAAGCAGGGGCGGGCCGCAAGGGGACCAGCCGGAAGCCGTCGCGGAGTAGTGCCTCGGGGAGCTGGGTGGCGTAGCGCAGCGGCTCGGGCATCAGGGCGGAAGGAAGCGCCGGAGGCACCGTGACGGCCATGGCCACGTCATGGCCCAACTCCCGCAGGCGCCCTCCCATCGCGCGCAACGCATTGGTGTGTCCCGCCGTCGGATGGGCCGCCATGAGAATCCGCGCCATGCGGCCGAGCGTATCAGTCCGTGTCGGGCGTCCTGGTCCGGGTCCGCCTGCTCGATGGAACCCCCCGCGCACGCGCTTGGATGTGCTCGGGTGACCCAACCGTCACCGGCGAGCGTCCCCTCGACTGGGGCCTTCTCGCCCGCACGCCGGGCGGGCGCGCCGACGTGACGCGCCGTGGCGTGGGTCCTGGACACAGGGTGCTCTTCGTGGTTGTTGGAGGTCAAATCACAGTTTTCATTCCTCCAGGAAACCGACATGCGCCGTTCGCTCGCCTTGCTCCTGCTGTTGCTGCTGCCCCTGCCGGGGTTCGCGCTGAATGGAGGTCTGGGCGAGCCACCCGCGGACGTGGATCGCCGCACGCCCATGGCCACGGCGGCAGGCTTCCTGGACACCGCGCATGCGCGAGACGCGGTGCGTGCGCCCCACTACCTGTCGCTGTCACATCTGCCGCCGGAGCAGCAGGCGGCGGAGGGCCTGCGGCTGGCGAAGCGGCTCGTCTTCGTGCTGGACCGGATGCTGTGGCTGGACTTCGCGAACATCAGCCAGAAGCCGGAAGGCGACTCGCCCGACTCCGTCTACGAATCGCTGGGACAGATTCCATTGCCGCGGGGCTCGGTGGACATCCGCCTGCAGCGCGTGGACGCCCCGGAGGGGCCGGTCTGGGTGGTCAGCGAGGACACGGTGCGCGCCATCGACACGCTCTTCACGGTGTACGGCTCGCCCATGGTGGAGAAGCTGCCGCCGTTCCTCTTCGTCCGGCCGGTGTGGGTGCTGGAGCTGTGGCAGTGGCTGGGCCTGAGCGTGTTGCTCGTGGGCGCGTGGCTCGCGGGCCGGCTGGCGGAGGCGGTGGTGTTGCGGGTGGGCGCGCGTGCGGCGGGCATGACGGCGTCAGGGTGGGATGACCAGTTCGTGGCGGCGGCGAAGGGCCCCTTGCGTCACCCGGTGGCCGCGGTGATGGTGGCGTCCTGCACGCGGCTGCTGCTGTTCCCGCCGCCCGCGCAGCACCTGGTGGACGTGATTTCGCGTTCGGTCGTCATCGTGGCGGTGGCGTGGTTCCTCGTGCGCTTCGTGCGGCTGGCCGCGGGCTTCGTGGAGGACCGCGTGGGCACGGAGGGGCAGAACGTGGCCCGGGTGCGCGGGCTGCGCACGCAGTTGGCCGTCATGCGCCGGGTCATCGAGTGCGCCATCGTGCTGGTGGCGGGCTCGTTGCTGCTGCTCCAGTTCGAGGCGGTGCGCAACGTGGGCGTGTCGCTGCTGGCCTCGGCGGGCATCGCGGGCCTGGTGCTGGGCCTCGCCGCGCAGAAGTCCATCTCCACGCTGCTGGCGGGCATCCAGCTCTCCATCACCCAGCCGGTGCGAATCGGCGACACCGTCATCGTGGAGGGCGAGTGGGGCTGGGTGGAGGAAATCACCCTCACGTACATCGTCGTGAAGGTGTGGGATTTGCGCCGGCTGGTGGTGCCGATGAGCCACTTCCTCGACAAGCCCTTCCAGAACTGGAGCAAGGTGTCGCCGGACATCCTGGGCACGGCCGAAATCTACGCGGACTTCCGCACCAACGTGCCGGCCGCGCGCGCGGAGCTGGAGCGCATCGTCGCGACGGACGGCAAGGGGCTCTGGGACGGCAAGGTCGTCCGGCTCCAGGTGACGGACTGCACCGAGCGCACCATCAAGCTGCGCGCCCTGGTGAGCGCGTCGGATTCGGGCAAGGCGTGGGACCTGCGCTGCGTGGTCCGCGAGAAGTTCATCGAGTACCTCCAGAAGCAGCCGCACGGCCTGCCGATGCTCCGCGCCGAGGCCTCCCACACGAGCGCGCAGGAGGGCGCCGCCGTCACGTTGGGCGTGGTGCCCCTGGGCGGTGGCGCGGCGGGCGCGAACACCGTGGTGCCAGCGAGCAGGCGTCAGGACTGAGCCGCGTGTCCACGGGGCCCCATGGGGAGGTCCCGCCGGGCAGGCCCTGTTTGCCGGACGGCATGTGCGGCGCCCACCTTCGGACAGTCTGGAGGTGGACATGGCTGGAAGGCTTGGCAGTGCGGGCGGCGTGGTGGTCCTGGCGGCCATGCTGGGGGGCGCTCCCTTCGTGGGGCTCGCGCCCCGGGCGGAGGCGAGCCAGGCGCGGCAGACGCGGGACGTGTTGGCGGAGCGGGATTTGCTCCTGGCGCGGCTCGCCCTCTTCGACGCGAGCGCCATCGCGTCCGCGAACCTGGCGCTGGAGAAGTCGGCCAATCCACAGGTGCGTCAGTTCGCCCTCCGGATGGTCGAGGACCACCGCAGGCACCTCGACTCGCTGAAGCAGTGGGGCAGCTCTCCGTCCATGGATGTCGTGGTGGCGGACCTCGTCCAGCCCAGGGTCACGCAGGGGCAGGGCGTGGGGGGCTCGGGCGGCGACGACCAGAGCATGCCGATGCAGCGCGCGGATGCGCGCATCGAGCGCGGGGTGAGCGAGGCGCAGCAGCACCTGGCAGCGCTTCGGAAAGCGCAGGGCGAGGACTTCGACAAGGCCTTCTTGAAGCGCGTCGTCGAGGACCAGGAGCAGGGGCTCCACCTGGTGAAGCAGGCGCAGGCGGACTACAAGAATGACGGGGGCTTCACGCTCATGCTCGACAGGACGGGGAACCTCGCTGACCGCCACTTGCAGCGGGCGCGAGGGCTGGAAGAGTCCTTCGAGTGAACGCGCCGACGTTTCACCGGGCCTGACGGGTTGACGTGGCACGACGGCGGCGCCTAACTCCGCGAGCATGAGGACCGCCGCGAGGTTGCTGTCGGTGTACCTGGCCGGGGCCTTGTGCGCGTGCGCCATGTCTCCGGCCCGTGTGCCGCCCGTGGCACCGGAGGGCGCGACGTCCGTGGGGCCCTTCGTGCCCGAGGCCCGCGACCTCTTCGAAGGTTGCGTGCCCGTGCCGGACAGCGAGCGCTCCCGGCTGTACCGCTGCGAGGGCCTCACCGTCTGGTTGGCCGAGCGCGACGGCATGACGCTCGAGCAGGCGCTCGCCGAGGCCCAGGTCCGCGTCACCCAGCGCCTGGGGGCCGGGGTGACGTCTGTCGAGGATGCGCTGCCGCTCGCGGGCAGGCCGTGGCCCGCGGTGCGCTTCGAGGCGTGTGCCGCGGGGGACTGCCGCGCGGGAGGTTATGTCTCGGCGGTTACGGGCGAGCTGGACCGGGTGCGGCAGCTCGGGTGTGTGGCGCGAGCGAACGCCCGCCCGCTGCTGGCGCGCTGCGTGGAGCTGCTCGAGTACCTCGCGTCGAATGGCACTCCGGAGGGCGAACCCCTGGGCGCGGACGCGCTGCTCGTTCCACCGCGGTTGCCGTGGCGTCCGCTGGCCGTCCCGGACGGGTGTCAGCTCTCCGTGTCCACGGCGCGCTCGGGACGCCTCCGCTGCGAGGACGCTTCGTTCCTGTGGAGCCTCTACACGCCGGCCCGGCCCGCGGTGACGGCGCGGTGGCGTTCGCGGAGTGTGGAGGCGTTGTGGGAATCGCTGCCCGGCGCGGGGGCGGTGGAAGAGGTGTCCTGCCAGTTGGAGAACCTGGACACGCGTTGCTCGCGCTTCACCGTGCCCGCTCCGGAAGGGGCGCTCGTCGTGTGGGCCGCCGCCGTGGAATGGGAGGACCGGGCCCTCTTCGCCGCGTGCAGCCATCGCGCGTCCGAGGCGCCGTTCCCCGCGGTCTGCAACGGCGCATTCACCCTGCCTTGATGCTGGCGAAGCGAAGGACGGCACCGCGTGTACGAGCTTCAGGACGTCTCCAAATCCTACGGGTCGATGCAGGCCTTGCATCCGCTCAGCCTGACGCTGCCCACGGGACGCACCACGGTGCTGCTCGGGCCCAGCGGCTGTGGCAAGTCGACGTTGTTGCGGCTGCTCAATGGCTTGTTGCCGCCGGACACCGGCCGCGTGCTCTTCGATGGGAAGCCCTTGCCCGCGGAGGGCGAGGCGCTGCTCGCGGTGCGGCACCGCGTGGGGTACGCGCTCCAGGGCGGCGGCCTCTTTCCGCACCTCACGGGCGAGGAGAACGTCACCCTCATGGCCCACCACCTGCGCTGGCCCGCCACGAAGCTGCGCGAGCGGCTGGAGTCCCTGGTCG
Source organism: Myxococcus hansupus (assembly GCF_000280925.3). Taxonomy (NCBI): domain Bacteria; kingdom Pseudomonadati; phylum Myxococcota; class Myxococcia; order Myxococcales; family Myxococcaceae; genus Pseudomyxococcus; species Pseudomyxococcus hansupus. Next base: position 7,918,812 of record NZ_CP012109.1, on the reverse strand, counting down.
AGCTGACGCGCTTCCCCACGGACGCGCTGGCGCGTTATCCCTCGCAGCTCTCAGGGGGGCAGCGTCAGCGGGTGGCGTTGATGCGCGCGTTGATGTTGGACCCGGACGTGCTGCTGCTGGACGAGCCGTTGGGGGCCTTGGATCCGCTGGTGCGTCACGAACTGCAGGGCGACCTGCGCGGCATCTTCGCGCGCCTGCGCAAGACGGTGGTGCTGGTGACGCATGACCTGGCCGAGGCGGGCTTCCTGGGTGACAGCATCCTCCTGATGCGAGAGGGGCGGGTGGTGCAGCAGGGACGGCTCGCGGACCTGGAGGCACGGCCCGCGGATGACTTCGTCACGCGCTTCATCCAGGCGCAGCGGCCCCTGCCCGGTGGCGGAACGGAGGGCTCGGCGTGAGGGCCTGGGTGGTGGTGTGTTGCCTGCTCGCGAGTGCCTGTGGACGGTCCTCGGCCCCTGGAGAGGGGACGCCCACCGTGCGCGTGGGTTCCAAGAAGTTCACCGAGTCCGTCATCCTGGGCGAGGCGGTGACCCAGCTCGCGCGGAGCACGGGGGCGAAGGTGACGCACCGGCGGGAGCTGGGCGGCACGGCGGTGCTGTGGGAGGCGCTGCGGCGGGGCGAGCTCGACGTGTATCCCGAGTACACGGGCACGTTGCGACAGGAGCTGCTGTCGGGCCGCCACCTGCCGGACGATGCGGCGCTGCGCGAGGCGCTGGCGGAATCCGGTCTGCGGATGAGCGAGCCGCTGGGCTTCAACAACACGTATGCGCTGGGCATGAAGGAGGCGGAGGCGCAGCGGCTGGGCATTCGAAGCATCTCCGACTTGAAGAAGCACCCGGAGCTGCGCTTCGGTTTCAGCAATGAGTTCATGGACCGCGCGGATGGATGGCCCGCGCTGAGAAGCCGCTACCAGCTTCCCCAGCGAGACGTGCGCGGGCTCGACCATGACCTGGCGTATCGAGGAATGGAGAGCGGGGCGCTCCAGCTCACGGACCTGTACTCCACGGACGCGGAGATTCTGGCGTACGGGCTGCGGGTCCTGGAAGACGACCTGCACCACTTCCCCGCCTACGACGCCGTGCTGCTGTACCGCGACGACTTGGCGTCACGCGCGCCCGACGCCTTGTCCGCGATGCTTCGCCTGGAAGGTCGCGTGTCCGAGGAGGACATGGTGAAGCTCAACGCGCAGGCGCGGCTGGAGCGCGTGCCGGAGGGGCGTGTGGCCGCGGACTTCCTGGGCCGCGCGTTGGGCGTCACCTCGGAGGTGCGCGGTGAGGGGCTGGTTTCCCGCGTGTGGAAGCGCACGCGCGAGCACCTGTTCCTCGTGGGCGTGTCCTTGCTGGGGGCGGTGCTGCTCGCCGTGCCGTTGGGCGTGGTGGCCGCGCGGCGGCCTCGGCTGGGGCGGGGTGTGCTGGGGCTGACGGGGGTCATCCAGACCGTGCCGTCGCTGGCGTTGTTGGTGGTGATGATTCCGTTGCTGGGGATTGGCTCGCGCCCGGCGATCGCGGCGCTGTTTCTCTACAGCCTGTTGCCCATCGTGCGGAACACGGCGGCCGGGCTGGCGGGAATCCCCTTGGAGGTTCGCGAGTCGGCGGAGGCCCTGGGGCTGCCCGCGCGAGCACGGCTGTGGCGCATCGACCTGCCCATGGCCGCGCCGTCCATCCTCGCGGGGGTCCAGACGGCGGCGGTCATCAACGTGGGCACGGCCACCCTGGGCGCGCTCGTGGGCGCGGGCGGCTACGGCCAGCCGATTCTCACGGGCATCCGGCTGGATGATGTGAGGCTCATCCTGGAGGGCGCCGTCCCCGCCGCGGCGCTGGCGCTGCTCGCCAGCGGCTTGTTCGACGGGGTGGAGCGCCTCGTGGTGCCCAAGGGGTTGCGACTGGGGGCGGCCGCGCGTTCACGCTGAGGCGTGATGGTGTGGCGCCCCGCGCCGCTGACCGTCCGTCAGACGGGCTCGGCGCTCGACGCGGGCGCCGTCTCGGCCACGAGCCGGGGCGCATCCGCCGCGAGGCCCGACGCGCACATCACCACCACGGACATCCACACGAAGTCCGCCAGCAGCAGGTGCACGAGCTGCATCCACACCGGCGCCAGCAGGAGGAGGTTCGTGACGCCCGCGCCCAACTGCACCGCGTACAGCACCGTGATGGCGGACGCCGCGCGCCGCACGTCCTCGGACGGCCGCAGCCGCGCCACCCAGCGTGAGGCCACCACCAGGAACGCGCCCATCCCCACGGCGATCAACGGATGCAGCACGCGCAGCCTGATGAGGATGTGCGCCGTCTCGGACACGTCCTGGCGCAGGCCCTCCGCCAGCGTGGTGGAGGGGAAGAGCGTGTCGCCCAGCGCGGCGATGGCGCCGCTGACGCCCAGCACCAGCAGCCCCAGGATGCTCAGGCCCATCAGCGCGCCCGGCAGCCCCTGGCCGCGCAGGCTCAGCGCCGCCCGGCCCCGGGCGAACCAGATGACCAGCGTCTGCGCGCCCACCAGGAGGAAGGTGTTCACCAGGTGCACGCCCATCCAGAGCGCCCGGCCCACCGACGCGTTGTCCGCCACGTACTTCAAGAGGACGATGCCGGCGCCCACCAGCGCCTCCGTCACCATGAAGAACAGGGCCCAGGCCGCCGCGCTCCGCACCGGATGGCCCTTGGCGTGGCCCCGCCGCGCCCAGACGTAGAGCGCCAGCGCCAGAATCATCACCAGGCCGCTCGTCAGCCGGTGCGTGTACTCGATGAGCGTCTGGACGCTGGGCTCGCGGGGGATGACCTCGCCGTTGCACACCGGCCAGTGGTCACCACAGCCCGCGCCGGAGCCCGTGGCGCGCACGAAGGCCCCCCACAGAATCACGACCAGCGTGAAGGCGAGCACCCCCAGGCTGAAGGCCTGGAACCGGCGGGACGAGGCAGCGTGGGTCATCGGCCTCCCCCTTAACCCACTTCCATCCGATCCGCTGTCCCACACCGCCCCCGCCGGCTCACCCCGGCCATCAGCGAGGCTGCTCGGCCCCTGGGTAGGACACATCCAGTGTTTCCGGAATGATTCAGATGGATGCCGTGCTGCACCCATTGGATATGCCCGGGCCCCGGACGGGCGCGCGGATGATTTCCATTTGAGTCAATGGCCCTCCCGGGCACTGGCACGCCGGGTGCTTAACACTCAGGACAAGTGCATCCGGCGCTGCGCGGGCGTCCCAGCACGAACCTTCCACATGGAGGCCGCTTCGGTGGCCTCGGCACCCCGGGCCGGAGTTTCCCCCCTCTCCGTCCCGCGGGTGTGTTTTTCCAGAGGCACGTTCCTCTGGAGTCGCTTCCCACAGGGGTGTGGGGAAACAGGGCGGAGCGCATCGCGGGTTGAGGACACTCCTCTGACTTCAGCCCGCGATGCGCATCTGCTCCGCTCCCAGCACCGCCGGGAAGGGCCCGTAGGCCATCGACCGCTCAATCACGTTCCGCAGCTCGCGCACGTTGCCGGGCCACGGGTGCGCCATCAGCGCCGCGATGGCGTCCGGCCCCAACTGGGGTGGGTCCATGCCCTGGGGCGTGAGCTGCCGGACGAAGTGCCGGGCGAGCGCCACCACGTCCTCGCGCCGCTCCCGCAGCGGGGGCACGCGCACCGGCACCACCTGGAGGCGGTAGTAGAGGTCCTCTCGGAAGCGGCCCTCCCTCACCAACTGGCTCAAGTCCCGGTGCGTGGCCGCCACCACCCGCACGTCCACCTCCACGGGCCGCGTCTCGCCCAGGGGGAAGACCTCGCCGTTCTCCAGGAAGCGCAGCAGCTTGGGCTGGACCTCCAGGGGCAGCTCGCCAATCTCGTCCAGGAACAGGGTGCCGCCGTGCGCGGCGCGGATGACGCCCGGGTGGTCCGTGGCCGCGCCGGTGTACGCGCCGCGCCGGTGGCCGAAGAGCTGGCCCTCGAAGAGGTCCCGGGGCACGGCGGCGCAGTTGAAGGCCACGTAGGGCTGCTGCGAGCGGGCGGACAGGGCGTGGAGCGCTCGGGCGACCAGCTCCTTTCCGGCGCCGGACTCACCGGTGACGATGACGGTCGCGCGGCTGGAGGACAGGCTCGCCAGGTCGGCGCGAAGCCGCTTCATGGCGGGGGACGCGGCGATGAAGCCGGGGACGTCCGCGTCGCGCGTGTCCTCGCCGCTGGTTGTGTCGGCGGGCAGGTCGGACTGCGCGAAGCCCCGCAGGGTGGCGACCTCCATCGCGAAGCCGCCCAGTCGGGACAGCGCGGTCAGCAGCGCGCGGCCATCCGGTGGCAGCGTGCCCGCGACGCCCAGCCGGAGCCGCCGGCCACAGCCGTCCCCGAACTCCACGGACTCGGTGGCCGGCACGGACGACTCGCCCGCCACCGGCGTGGCCTGGCCTTGCGAGTCCAGCTCCTCCAGCCGGGGGGCGCTCTGGGGAAACAGTCCCTCCACCACCGCCATCAGCTCGCGCTGGATGAGGGGGGCGCCCATGCCGCGCACGGACAGCCGCTCGAAGGGGACGACCAGCGCCTCCGCTCCCAGCCGCCGGCCCTCGCTGGCGGTGGCCGGGTCGACGCCCACGGAGGGCTCATGGGCCACGTAGTGGATGAAGTGCTGCTGGTGGACCGCCATGCCCACGCGGTGCAGCTCCGCCTCGCTGGCGGCCAGCAGCTCGCCGGCGGCGGGGTCGCCGTCCATGCGCGCCAGCAGCGCCAGCAGGTGGCGGGTGTAGACGGCCATGCACAGGTCGCCGGTGAGGCTGAAGGTGCCCAGCGAGGCCTGGAGCAGCTCCCGGGCCTCGGCGGTGCGGCCATCCAGCACGTGCAGCAAGGCCTCGAAGCGGTGGAGCAGGGCGGAGTGCCACGCCGACGGCATGCGCTCCAGGAAGGCGCGAGCCCGCCGCAGCAGCACGCGGCCCTCGTCGCGCTGGCACGCGTAGACGCGCGCGTACGTCTCATACAGCAGGCACTCGCGGCGCAGGTAGGGCCAGCCGCCCAGCTCCAGGACGCGCTGACCGGCGGCGGCGAAGCCCTCGGCGGCGCGCAGCGCGCGGCCCTCGGCCAGGTCCGCCAGTGACTCCGCGAACTGGGCGTAGGCGCCCGTGAGGGCCCGCTGGATGGTGCCGTCGTACGCCGTCAGGTGCCGGGCCAGCCGGCGCAGGCCGGAGTACCGGCCCGTGAGCAGGTACAGCCGCGCGCGCGTCACCGTCAGGTAGAGCGGCGTCCAGCGCAGCTCCTCCACCACGGCGTCCGCTTCGTCCAACACCGTCTCGGCTTCCGTGAAGCGCGCCAGCCGCAGCAGGGCCTCGGCCTCCGCGCGCGCGGCGAAGATGAAGGAGAAGCCCCGGGCCATGCGCCCGCCGTAGGCGGCCTCGCGCGCGCGGCGCACCAATTGGAGCGCCTCGGACGGCTCACAGGCTTCTTCCAACCTGCGCTGGGCGAGGAAGGCCAGGTTGCGCGCCTCCAGGAAGGCGTAGCCCATGCGCGCCGCGCCCTGCGCGACGTCGCGGAAGCGGCGCGTGGCCGCGGTGGCCTCGCCGCGCAGGGCCGCTTCGTGCGCGCAGGCGTCCTCGGCCAGCAGCCGCAGCGCCGGGTCCTTGACGCCCACCAGCGCCTCGCTGAGCCGCCCGGAGCCGTGGGTGATGCGCTCCGCCTCGCCCAGGTAGAAGCCGCAGGCCACCTCGGCCATGCGCAACTGGCAGCGCACCTCCGGGTCATCGTGGTTGGCCAGCAGGGCCTCCGCGCGCGCCACGCACGCGGCGGACTTGTTCGCGTCGAACAGCTTGCCGTCCGGAGACGCGTAGAGGTTGGCCGCCATCGCGAGCACGCGCAGCTCCACCTCTTCAGGGAGGATGCCGGCCTCCGCGGTGGCCAGGTGCGGCAACAGCGTGGTGAAGGCGCCCCGGCTGTCCTCGCGGCCCCAGCGTTGGAGGTACGCCAGTCCCACCGCCGCCATGGCCCGGCCACCGGGGTTCGCAGCACGCCCGAGGCCAGCAGCGACAGCAGGTCCTCCTCGGCGGCGCGCCACTCGGCGCGTGTCAAATGGGTGACGCAGGGGAGGATGCGCGCCAGCTCCTCGGGGTGCAGCTCCTGACGTTTGGAAAACGTGACGGTGGGGGACGGCGCGCCGCCACGGGCCGCGAGCTGGCGGAGCGCGACGGCCACGCGGCCGCGCGGACGGCGGGCCTGGGGGGCCTCGCTCGGCAGCTCCCAGCGATAGACGGTGAGCGGGGTGACGCCCAGCAGGCGAGCGAAGGCCGCGCGGCTCTGCTCACCCCGCAACGCGCGGATGGTCTCGGGTTCCCACCCAGCACTCTCCCCCTTCTCCTCCGGTAACTCCACGGCACCTGCCCCCTTTTTCGCCCCCCGACGGCGCACATTCTCTACGGAGTTTCCCTGGGCGAATGCAAACGGTTGAGCATTTCCGTTTCTTACGGACTGCATATTCAGCAGGCGGCGAATGGTGCGCTTGCCCTCCCAGGGAGGGGGTGTCGTCGTTATCGTCACCTCGTGCCCCGCGGACGTTCTCAACCACCGATTTCCACACCCACCCGGCTCCAACATGAACGCCTGCTCAGGTTGGAGGACGCGCTGTCGGAGGGCCGCGCGCGCGAGGACGCGGCGGTGGAGGCCTGGGTGCGCCGCACCGGGCAGATGCCGCCCCGGAAGATTCGCCGCAAGTGGGAGAAGCAGTGGCGGCGGGAGGCGAAGCACGAGGCCCGCCGCGCCGAGCAGGCGCTCCGCTCCAACCGCTCGCGCAACCCCGGCCGGGGCGCCGCGTACGTCGCCATCGCGATAACGTGCGTGCTCATGGCGCTGGGGCAGCCCCGGCGGCTGTGGTGGCTCGCCTTCGTGGCCCTGGGGCTCCTGCTGGCGTCGGTGAAGCACCTGGAGCGGCCCCGCCGCGACGAGTCCCGCGCGGGTGAGGCCGAGCCTCCGCCGCGGACCCCTTCGGGCGCGGTGGACGAGGACCCCCGGGTGGCGAAGGTGGATGCCCTCTGTGCCCGGTTGATGGAGGCCCTGCGTGACGGGCCGCCGGTGCTGCGCGAGGTGGTGCACGCGCCCGAGCGCACCGTGGAGGCCCTGCGGCAGGGGTGTCACGCGCTGGTGCGCCGCGAGCGGGAGCTGCGCGCGCTGGTGCCCGCGGAGGCGTCCCAGCGGTTGGCGGAGGAGCGCGAGACGCTGGCGGCGCGCGTGGCCACGGAGTCCGACGCGGTGGTGAAGGAGCGGCTGTCCGGAGCCCTGGCCGCGCTAGATGCGCAGCGGCACCAGCGCGCGGAGCTCGTCACCGCGGCGGCGCGGCTGGAGGCCGAGCACATGCGCCTCTACTACACGCTGGAGGGCCTCTACGCGCAGGTGCTGCGCGTGCGCTCGGCGGACACCGTGGACGAGGACGTCGCGGGCCAGGGCCTCCGCCAGAGCGTGGAGCAGTTGGGCGCGGAGGTGGAGGCGGTGACGCAGGCGTTGGAGGAGGTCCACGGCGCGCCCGGTGGCCGCGTCCGGACGCGGTAGCCTCACCTCGCCGTGGCGTGTGTCACGGCTGTGTGTCGACGGGCGCGCACCGCTGCCAGCCGACCTTCAAGGCCACCCACAAGGCGGGCAGCGTCAGGAGGTCCCCGACGTCGGCGGTGTGCCTGACGGGGCGCACGGGCGGAATCCAGGACGCGTCCGTGACGAGCGCCCAGGCCGCGTACACGGGCCATTGCAGGAGGCCCAGCCCCCAGCGCCAGGCGTCCCCCGCGAGCTCGGAGACCTGGATGACGGAGAAGCACACGCCTGTCGCCAGGACGCAGGCGTGGAGCACCGCCCGGGATGGTTGAAAGTTCCGGGCATCGCGGGGGCTCAGGTGTTCCCACAAACCCTGGAGCAGCAGCGGGAACATGGCGAGCCCCGCCACGTCCGAGAGTTTACCGGTCCACCAGGATGGCCACCGCGCCTTGAACACGTGGTCGTTGAGGATGAGCAGCGCCACCGCCACGAGGATGGCGGGATGGAGCATGGCGCTGCCCGGCGTCGGCCGTTCAAGTGCGGTGGCCATGCTTCAGCGGTCCGAGAAGGTGATGAAGATGTCCTGCTTGGACAGCTCGTCCGGGGTGTCGTGATAGACGGCGACCCCCAGGTTCCATTCGGTGATGTCGAGGGTGCCCGGGGCCTCGCTGTCGAGGTGGAACTCCAGGTCCCCTTCGAAGATGCACTCCTGCCTGGAGGTGCAGTTCGGGGTGAGGCTGTACTCGGCGTGGTGATCCACGGGCAGCGGCTGGGCACTCAAGGGCGGTTCGTCATGGCCATCCCGGAGGGCGTCGGCCCAGCGCAGATGGAAGCGGGGCGTGGGCGCGCTCGCATCCTCCGGCGTCCATCGGACCTTCACATGTGCGTCCACGCTCACGGAGGCGCTGATGTCCTCCTTCGGCGTGAGGCGAATGGTGACGTGGCGGGTGACCTTGGTTTGCTCCGCGGACATCGTGAACGTCGGCCCGGTGAATTGAGCCGTCGTGGTGTGGCTTTGGGACGTGGCCACGGTTCCGAGACAGGCGAGGAGAAGCGCCGCGCGAGCAGCCCCGTTGCGAATCAATGCGCCTGCGCGGGTGAAGGACTTCGAGGAATGCACGGTACCCCCAGGGGTGGATGCTGGGGCCGGAGAGCAACGGTCATGCCAGGGTTGTTTCGAGGGGAGCCTTCACCGGGCCGTGAGGAAACCCTGACGTGGGTGTCCGGCCCTGGCTGTCGCTGGTTGTGATTCAGCGCTGCGCGACGGTGAGGAAGACATCCTTCGCGGGGAGCTTCTTGCCAGAGCTCGGATGGAGCTCGGCGCGCAGCTCCCATTGAAAGACTTCGAACCGCCCCGGGGCCTTGTCCTCGAGCTTGAATTCGAGGTCGGCCTCCCACAGACATTCTTGTTGGGCTTCGCAGTCGATGGGACGCGGAACGTCCACGCTGCCCTGGAACTGCAAGGCGTCGTGTTCGACCATCCGGAGGTTGGACGCGAAGGCGGTTCGCTGGTTCGCGTGTGTCCAGGCCAGGTGAAGCGTGGGGGGCGCGCCGGTGGCCGGCAACGGACTGGCGGGGATCCACCGCGCCAGGATGCTGGCTGACACGGAGACGTCCCCGGAGAAGGCCTGCGCCTGGGGCGCGATGCGAACCGTCACGTGGCGTTTCGTGTGGCCCTGCTGGCTCGTGAGCGTGACGGGGGGGATGGGATGGTCGGGGAAGCTGATGATGATGGTCGCGCGGGGCTCCGAGGTGGCCAGCGTGCCGACGCTGGTGAGGAGCAGCGCGGCACGGATGAGTCCACTTCGGAGCGGGGAGTCAGGGGCGATGACGGACGTCGACGAAGGCACGGGGTTCCCGGGGGGCGGTTGCAGATGCAACGAAGCAACGCCCATGCCGTATCGGCCCCGAGGAGATTCCGGGGCGGGCCCAGGGGAAACCCCGACTTTTATGTCGGGGCCTCAGGGCTCCTCGACTCCGAGGATGGAAACGGAGCCTTGAAGGGGTCTCTCGACGACGCTGGGGCTGACCCGGACGCGCAACATCCATTCTTGGATGTGGACCGTGCCCTGCGCATCGCCGTCGAGGTGGAAATCGAGGTCTGCCTCCCACGAGCAGGGCTGGAGGGGGATGCATTCAATGAAGTGGGAGAGGTGGACCCGTCGCGAGAGAGGGTTCAGCGGTGGGTCGTATTCCGGGTAGGGGATGGTGGCGGGCTCGCTGTGGCCGTCTCCGTCCTCACGCGTCAATGACAGATACAGCGAGGCGCTTCCTCGGGGCGGCGGCGTGGCGGGCTGCCAGCGGGCCTGGATTTCGGCCTCCACGACGATGTCTCCGGAGAGCGCCTCTTCCTGCGGCGGGATGGAGACGAGCACGCGACGCGTCACGAGCGCTTGCTGGTCCGTGAAGTCAAAAGGCCTCCCCCTGAAGGTCGCGATCGTCGGCTCCTCCGGGGGCGGACCGTCTGGCTTGGGGGACGGCGGCGGCTCATTGCGGGAGGTGGCCATGCTGCCGACGCAGGCGATGAGCAGGACTGCTCGGCCGGCCCAGTGACGGAATCGCGAGCCGAGGGGCGCGACGGACTTCGATGAATGCACGGTGCCTCCAGAGGGGTGATTGCGGATGCAACAAAGCAACACCCATGCCGCACGGTCTCCGAGGCAGCGCGGCTGCTCCCTGGTAGGAAGTCACGACTTCCATGTCAGGGCCCGGGTGGCACGAATGTCAGCCCGGACCCTGGCTTGGGGCGGGTCAGCGGACCTCGGGGCAGTCCCAGACGTTGCGCGTCCCGAGCGGCCGGCAGACGCAGACGTAGTCGGACCAGATGCCATCCGTACAAGCCTGCGTCGCGTTCTGACGGGCACAGGAGGTGTAGTGGAGGTTCCAGCAGAACGGGAGCAGGTCACGGCCCTTGCTGGCCTCGTCGAACGCCTCCTGGCTCACGAGTTCCTCCGGGTCCACCGACACGTCTTCCGGGTCGAACTCGGGCGCGGCGAAGGCGGGCAGCGACAACGACAGCACGGCGAGGAACACCTTCTTCATGGGCACGCTCCGGGGGGCTGCGAGGGATTGCTGTGCCGCATTATAGCCCGCGCGCTGACAAAGCCTGCCATGGGACATGACGTGTCGCGCCAACGGGTTTCAATCCGAACCGGCGGGGTCCCTTGTCCGGTGCGTGTCTGGAATGGAGAATCCTCGCTTCATCACCTGCAAGGAGTCGTGCGCATGAAGCGAATCGTCGCGATGCTGGCGGTGGCGGGTTGCATGGTCTCTGGCTGTGGTCCGGCGGAGGACGCCGAAGACGTGGGCTTCGAGCCCTCGTCCACCGAGCAGCGCCTGACACCGTGTCTGGCGAACTGTTATCCGTCCTGCGTGGGTACGACCACGCAGGTCAATCAGTGCAAGGCGGCGTGCCGAGTGGAGTGCGCGGGGAGCTGAGCCCACGCGCGACGCGTGCGCGTTACTCGCCAAGTTTGCTGGAGGGAGGCGCCTGCTTCGCGCCTCCGTCTGGCTCGGCGATGCGGACCGACTTGATGTTGAGGAACTCGTGGATGCCCACGTCCGCCAGCTCGCGTCCGTGGCCGGAGTGCTTCACGCCGCCGAACGGCAGCCTCGCATCCGAGGCCACCAGGGCATTGACGAACACCATGCCCGCGTCGATGCCGTCGATGAAGCGGCGCTGCTCGGCTTCGTCTTGCGTCCACACGCTGGCGCCCAGGCCGAACGGGGTCGCGTTGGCCAGCGTGATGGCATGGTCCACGTCGCGGGCCCGCAGCAGCGTGGCCACGGGGCCGAAGAGCTCGTCGTGGAAGGCGGGCGCCTCGGGCGGCGGCTCGGCGAGGACGGTGGCCGGGTAGAAGTTCCCCGGGCGCTCCAGCGGCTTTCCGCCCAGCAGGAGCTTCGCGCCGGCCTTCACGCTGGCCTCCACCTGCGCGTGCAGCCCGTCCAGGATGCTCCGCGTGGCCAGCGGGCCCAGGTCCGTCTTCGCCTCCATGGGGTCGCCCACGGTGACGCGCTTCATGCGCTCCACGAAGCGGCGCTCGAACTCCGGGTAGATGGCGTCCGCGACGATGAAGCGCTTGGCGGCGATGCAGGACTGACCGTTGTTGATGAGCCGCGCGGACACCGCCGTCTCCACTGCCTTCTCCAGGTCCGCGCTGGGCATGACGACGAACGGGTCGCTGCCGCCCAGCTCCAGCACCACCTTCTTGATGGCCTTGCCCGCGGCGGCGCCCACCGCGCGTCCGGCGCCCTCGCTGCCGGTGAGCGTCACCGCGCGGACGCGCGGGTCCTCGATGACGCGGTTCACCTCGGATGTCTCGATGAGCAGGTTCTGGAACGCGCCACGTGGGAAGCCGGCCTGGAGGAACAGCTCCTCCAGGGCCTGCGCGCACTGCGGCACGTTGTGCGCGTGCTTGAGCAGGCCCACGTTCCCCGCCATCAGCGCGGGCGCGGCGAAGCGGACCACCTGCCAGAAGGGGAAGTTCCACGGCATGATGGCCAGCACGGGCCCCAGCGGTTGGTAGCGCACGAAGGCCCGGCCACTGCCTAGGTCGACGGGCTTGTCGCGCAGGAGCGCCTCCCCCTTCTCCACGTAGTAGCGGCAGGCGGTGGCGCACTTCTTCGCCTCGGCCTTCGCGGCCTCCAGGGGCTTGCCCATCTCCTGCGTCATGATGCGGCCGTAGCGGCCGGCCTCGGCCTCCAGCAGGTCCGCCGCGCGCCTCAGCCAGACGGCGCGGTCGGCGTAGGTCGTCTGGCGGTAGGTGCGGAACGTCTCGGCGGCGGTCTGGAGCTTCGCCTCCAGCTCCTCGGGGGTGAGGGGCGTGAAGGTGCGCAGCGTCTTGCCCGTCGCCGGGTCAATGGTGGCAATGGCCATGGAAGTGCCTCCTGGGGGCTCTTTGATAGCAGCCAGGCTCGGGGAGACCGTGCCGCTCGTGGCCCGAGCGTCCAGCCGTTCACTCCAGGGCTTTCGCCGCCCTGGCCCCTCCTTTATATGGGGAGCAGGACTGGAGACCGCCATGGCCACCGACATCATCCGCGAGCGTCGCTTCAACTTCCTCATCGCCGGGGTGCTGTCCTTCTTCATCCCCGGGCTGGGGCAGCTCTACAAGGGGCAGTTCATCCGCGCCGTCCTGTGGTTCCTGATGGTGGGCGCTGGCTACTGGCTCTTGTTGATCCCCGGCTTCGTGCTGCACGTCTTCTGCGTGCTCGGCGCGGCCTTCGGCAGCGCGGGGAAGGACCACATCCGCATGCCGGGCTAGCGGCCGAGAGGCCCTCGTCACCATGACGCAACGGTGACGGAATCCTGGCGGGCTGCCCGCCAGCGTCCCTTCATGCCCAGCTACCTCTCGGGTTGCCTCTTCAATTGGAGCAACCGCGCATGGGTATGTCCGCTGGTGCTGGCCGGGGTGGAATCAAGAGCGACATCAACGTCACCCCGCTCGTGGATGTGGTGCTGGTGCTGCTCATCATCTTCATGGTGGTGACGCCCCTGATGAAGCGCGGGCGCGACGTGACGCTGCCCAAGGCCTCCCAACCGGAGGCGAAGGCGGCCGAAGAGCCCCTCTTCCTGTCGATGACGGCGGACCGGAAGCTGTACGTCGAAGACGACCTCTATCCCGATGAGGCCGCCTTCCTGGCCCGGCTCCAGACGGAGATGCGGAAGCAGCCGGGGCGGAGGCTCCTGCTCAAGGCGGACCAGTCCCTCACGTACGGGGACGTCGGGCGAATCGTCCAGAAGGTCCGGGTGGCGGGCGTGGGGCAGGTGGCCCTGGGCGTGGAGGTCGTCGAGCGTCCCTAGCGCGCGCCAGCGGACGTTCCGCGTGAGCGTCGCCCCGTTCCGCGCGTGAGTGCATACAGTCACGGACATGTGGCGCAGGCTCTGGCAGTGGATGTCGGGATGGGACGTGGCGGTGACGCGGCTCTTGGGGCTGCTGCTCCTCCTGCTGCTCTGCTGCCTCGGCTTCATCGTCTTGTCCGACGAGGTGCTCGAGGGCGAGACGCAGCAGCTCGATGAACGCGTGCTGCTGGCCCTGCGCAGCCCCGAGGACCCCGCGAGGCCTCGGGGGCCCTGGTGGCTGCGGCGCACGGCGGAGGATGTGACGGCGCTGGGCGGCGTCCCGGTGCTGGCGCTCGTCACGTTGGCGGTGTGCGGCTTCCTGCTGCTGGTGCGGCGCTACCGGACGTTGCTGCTGGTGCTCGGCGCGACGTTGGGCGGCGCGGGACTCAACGTCCTGCTCAAGCAGTTCTTCGCCCGGCCCCGCCCGTCCGTGGTGCCGCACCTCACCGAGGTGATGAGCCAGAGCTTCCCCAGTGGGCACGCGATGCTGTCCGCCACCGTGTACCTCACGCTGGGCGCGCTGCTGGGACAGCTCGCCGAGCGCAAGCGGCTCAAAATCTATGTCCTCGCGGTGTCCCTGCTGCTGCCCTTCCTCGTGGGCCTGACGCGTGTCTATCTGGGCGTGCATTACCCCACGGACGTGCTGGGCGGCTGGGTGGCCGGGTTGGCGTGGGCGCTGCTCATGGCCGTCTGCGCGCGGGCGCTGCGCCGCCGCAGTCCCGCCTTGCGCGCGGAGGCACGGCGCCCGGTGGAGTGAGGTCGCTTCCATCGCGGTGGCGCCGTCGTCGCCGGGCCTCGCGTGTCTTGGGGGCGCTTCGTGGCACAGCGGAGCCGTGATTCCGCCAGCGGCGGGCGGGCCAGGGCGCGCGGTGCCCCTCGTTCCGGTGTCGCGCCGGCTGGCGTGGCGGTCCGCGTCATGACGCTCGACGCCGTTCACTTCGCGAAGCTCACCCGGGCCTCCGAGCCGAGGTGGCTCGTGGCCCCTGGCCCCCAGGGCACCCCCGTGAGAGACATGGGGTCATGAGCCCGCGGGACTGGCTGTCGTGGATGAGGTGGGGCGGCGCCGCGGTGCCCGCCTTCTACGACGAGTCCTACCGCTTGCCGCTCACGGGCATCGAGTCCTCGGTGGGCATCGAGCCCCGCGGCGTGGACTTCACCACCTGGTACCTGTTGGAGGCGCGCGCCCTGCGCTCCCGGGACGTGCACCACCCGCAGCCCGTCGGCTTCGCGGACCTCGCGCGCGTGCATGACGCCGCCTACCTGGAATCGCTCGGCCAGCCCGAGACGCTCGCGCGCATCTTCGCCACCGACCCCGCGGAGATACCGGTGGACGCCCTGCTGTCCAACCTGCGCCGTGTCTGCGGTGGCACGCTGGCCGCCGCGCGGCTCGCGGTGGCGCGAGGTGGCCCGGTGGTGAACATGGCGGGCGGCTTCCACCACGCCGCCCCCGCGCGTGGTGGCGGCTTCTGCGCCGTGAATGACATCGCGGTGGCGCTCGCGGCGCTGCACGCGGACGGCTTCGAGGGGCAGGCCGTGGTGCTGGACTTGGACGCCCACCCGCCCGACGGCACGGCGGAGTGTCTCGCGGGGCAGAAGCGGGCCTGGATTGGCTCGCTGTCTGGCAGTGACTGGGGTGCGCTCGCGCCGGAGGTGGACGAGACGCGCGTCCCCGCGCACACGGATGACCGGACCTACCTGGCCCTGCTCGACGGGCTCCTATCGCGGATGCCCAGGCCCGACGTGGCCTTCGTCATCGCGGGCAGCGACGTGTTGGAAGGCGACCGCTTCGGCCGCGTGGGCCTGTCGCTGGACGGCGCGCGGCGCAGGGACCGTGCCGTGGCGCGCGCGCTGCGGGGCATCCCCAGCGTCTGGCTCCCGGGCGGCGGCTACCACCGCGACGCGTGGAAGGTGTTCGCGGGCACGGTGCTCGTGCTGGCGGGGCAGGGGCGCCGCCGCATCAAGGCCCGGTATGATCCGCTGAGCGCGCGCTACCAGCACATCGCCCGGCTGCTGACGCGTGAAGGCGCCACGCCGCTGGACGAGCCCATCACCCAGGAGGACCTGGAGGGCTCGCTGGGCCTGGGCGGCGGCAGGCTCCAGCCACGGGTGCTGGGCTACTACACGGCGCAGGTGCTGGAGTACGCCTTCTTCCGCTACGGCATCCTCTCCTACGTGGAGCGCCTGGGGTACAGCCGGGTGCGCGTGCAGGTGGGCTCGGTGGGGGAGGGCGACCGCATGGAGGTGCTCGGCAGCGCGGGCGGCCAGGAGCACCTGTTGGTGGACTGTGTCGTGGAGCGCCGCTCACTGGCGGGTGAGCCCTTCCTCTTCGTCAACTGGCTCAGCCTGCGCCACCCGCGCGCCCGCTTTGGCGAGGGCCGTCAGCGGCTCCCGGGGCAGGACGTGCCCGGACTGGGGCTGGCGCGCGAGGCGACGGAGATGCTCCTGCTGATGGCGAAGCGGCTCTCCCTCACGGGCGTGGCCTTCCGGCCCATGTGGTTCCACCTGGCGGCCCTGGCGCGCTTCCGTTTCCGCTTCCTGGACCCGGCGCGGCAGGGGCGCTTCGAGGCCCTGCTGCGGGACTTGAAGCAGGTCCCCGTGCTGGAGGTCTCCCAGGCGTTGGTGGACGGGCAGGTGCGCCTCAACGGCGAGCCCTACACCTGGGAGCCGGGCGACCTGGTGTCACGCCTGGAGCCCACGCAGGAGGACGCGGAGGCCACCGCGCGGGAGCGCGAGCGGTGCCGCTTCACCTGGGAACCCGCACGTCTGGCCACCGGAGCGTGATAGGGAACGGGCGTGGACCTGGACGCGCTTCGCCGTGAGCAGCACAAGCGACGGCTCTCCTGGATGCCGTGGCTCTACTTCGTCCTCAAGCCGCGTCACCGCGGGTGGGCGGAGGCCTGGCAGCGCGAGGTGCAGCAGCACCTGCGCGACATGGAGACGGTGGAAATCGAGGAAGGGTGCTTCATCGCCCCCGAGGCACGCATCTTCGCCGAGCTCGGGCGCACCGTCGTCATCGGCCGGGGGTGCAGCATCGCCGCGGACGTCTTCCTCCATGGCCCCGTGGTGCTGGGGCCGGGGGTGAGCATCAACGCCCGGGCGAGCCTGGACGGCGGCGCGGCGGGCATCCGCATCGGCGAGGGGACTCGCATCGCCACCGGCGCCACCCTCTATGCCTTCGACCATGGAATCGCCCCGGACCGGCCGGTTCGTGACCAGCCCGTGACATCCCGAGGGCTCGTCATCGGCGCGGACGTCTGGGTGGGGGCGAACGCCGGTATCACTGACGGTGTCAGCGTGGGCGACCACGCCGTGGTGGCCATGGGGGCCGTCGTGACGCAGGACGTTCCGGCCTGGGCCATCGTCGCGGGAGTGCCCGCTCGCGTCATTGGCGACCGGCGGGAGCGGCCCCGGACAGGTGCTCCGGGCGGGTGGGAGCCCGGAGACGGAGCGTGAAGTTCTCCCGCCTTCATTGACTTCCAGATATTGACACCCAATATGCTTCGGGCTGACGTCGCCACGGGAGGGGGAACCGCAGGGTCTGGATTCGCTCCCGGCAGCCGCACGTGCTGTCAGGGCCCCGGCCCCTCTCCGTTGAGGCGCTAGGAGGCCGGCAAGTGGCAGACGAGCAGCGGGAAGCGGCAGTCATCGACGCTCCCGAGAAGGCTTCAGGCGTGGTCCCCTCCGGCGAGGGATGCTCCTTGCTGACGCCCATGAAGCCCCAGCCCTCGCTCGCCAGCAGCGCGGTGGAGTCGGAGCGCTTCCATCACCTGTCGGAGCTGTTGCACGAGGTGGTGTTCCAGCTCGACGCGCAGGGGCGGCTCACGCTGCTCGGCGGTGCCTGGGAGCGCCTCACCGGTGTGCCGGTGTCCGTCTGGCAGGGACGTCCGCTGCTGGAGGCCATCCACGCCGAGGACCGGGACTGCGCCCTGGCGGTGTTGTCGGCCGCGCCCGGTGCGCCCGCGCCGCGCCGGGAGGTGCGCGTGGACGTGGGCGGTGGCCAGGGCCTGCGCTGGGTGGAGCTGTCCGCCCGCGCGCTGGCGTCCGTGCCCGGCGAGGTCATGGGCACGCTGCTGGACGTGACGCCGCGGCGCTCCGCCGAGGAGGCTGTCACCACCCGCGAGCGCTACCTGGAAGCCATGGTGCTGGTGCAGCGGCGGATGATGGGCCACGCGCGTCCGGAGGACCTGTACGGCGCCGTCGTCGAGCCGCTGGGCCACGTGTCCGCCGCCAGCCGCGTGTACGTCTTCGAGATGCACACCGGCGAGGACGGCACCCTGCTGGCGTCGCAGCGCGCGGAGTGGGTGGCCCCCGGAGTTCCTCCGAACCTGGAGGACCCCAACATGCACGGCCTGCCCTTCCACGGCTCGCTGCAACCCCACCAGGCCGAGCAGTTGCTCCGGGGCGAGCCCGTGCAGGGCGTGCCCCGCGACTTCACCGACCTGCTGGCGCCCATGCTGGAGGCGCAGGGCGTGCGCTCCGTGCTGCTGCTGCCCCTGCACGTGCATGACCAGCTCTTCGGCGTCATCGGCTTCGACAACTGCCGCGAGCCGAGCCCCTGGGGGCCCATCGAGGTGAACCTGTTGTCGGGCGCCGCGGGCGCGCTGTCGCTTGCGTTGGAGCAGCGCACGGCCAACGCGCTGCGCGTGCGCACGGAGACGACGCTGCGGCGCACCGAGGCCGGCGTCCACCTGCTCATCGAGGCCTTCCCGGACCCGGTGCTGGTGCACGTGGGCGACGGCGTGCTGCTCTCCGTCAACCCGGCGCTGGTGCAGTACCTGGGCTTCCGGGACGCGTCCGAGCTGATGGGCCGCCACATGCTGGACCTGGTCCGCCCCGAGGACCGGGGCGCCGCGCAGCTCCACCTGGGCCAGGCCCTGGAGGGCAAGAGCGCGGCGCGCGTGGTGGAGATGCCGCTGGTGCGCAGCGACGGCGAGGTGGTCATCGCCGACCTGGTGACGCTGGCGGTGGTGCTGGACGGCTCGCCCGCGCGCATCACCGTGGCGCGCGACTTCACCGAGCGCAAGCGCACCCAGGCGCAGTTGATGCTGACCGACCGCATGGCCTCCATGGGCCTTTTGGCCGCCGGCATCGCGCACGAGCTGAACAACCCGCTGGCCTACGTGCTGTCCAACCTGGACTTCTTGCACAGCGCCGTGGGCAGCGGGCGCCCGCGCATGCTGTCGCCGGAGGACATCGTGGAGCTGCGGCAGGTGCTCGACGATGCCCGCGAGGGCGCCGAGCGCATGCGGCAGATTGTCCGCCAGCTCCGCGTCTTCTCACGCGTGGAGGACGGCAAGGAAGAGCCGGTGGACGTCCATCAGGTGCTGGAGTCCGTGTCGCAGATGGCCGCCAGCGTGGTGCGCGCCCGCGCCCGGCTGGTGAAGGACTATGGCGAGGTGCCGCTCGTGCGGGGCAACGAGGGCAAGCTGTTCCAGGTGTTCCTCAACCTCATCATCAACGCGGCGCACGCCATTGAAGAGGGCGCGTCGGAGACGAACGAAATCCGACTCACCACCCGCGTGGAGGTGGGCGGCCGGGTGCTGGTGGTGGTGAGCGACACGGGCCAGGGCATCCCCCCTGAACACCTGCGCCGCATCTTCGACCCCTTCTTCACCACCAAGTCCTCCGGCCTGGGCACCGGCCTGGGGTTGTCCATCTGCGACACCATCGTGACGGCGCTCGGGGGCCATATCTCCGTGGAGTCGTCCGTGGGCGGGGGCACCACCTTCCGCGTGGCCCTCAACGCCTCGCCCCCCAAGGCCCCGGCGAACCGGCCGGGCATGTGAGCGCTGCCTCACCGTTCCGTGGCCACGGCGCACGGGACGTGCGATGCGAGGGCTGCTGTCCGTTCGGGGAACTTCGCGGACTGTAGCCCTCTCGACGGCTCGAGCTTCCGGAACTGCGCGATGGCCCCGGAGCGTTATCCACTTCCATCCCGGGGGTGTGTCTCCCCTGGCGCCTTGGAGGCAGGCCACCATGCGCACCCACTTCATCCGGCGCTCGCTGGCGCTCTTGCTCGTCCTCGCGACGGCGACCGCGGCCCACGGTGCCGGTCAGGCCTGGCGGACCTCTCCGCATCCCGAGGTGGCGGGCCCCGCCTTGTCCGGGGCGTGTGAGGACGCGCGGAATTTCCTCCTCGGGGCGGCCAGCGCCGACATCACCGGCCCCGCCGCCGAGGTGGGGATGATGGGCTACGGCATGGTGGAGCAGCAGACCTCCGGCATCCACCAGCGGCTCCTCTCGCGGGCGTTCGTCATCGCCTCGCCCTGCAACGGCAAGCGCGTGGTCTTCGTCAGCGCCGACCTGGGCATGGTGTTCCAGGCCGTGAAGCAGCAGGTGGTGGAGCGGCTGCGCGCGCGTTACGGCGACCTCTACACCGACGACAACGTGCTCCTCAGCGCCACCCACACCCACTCCGGGCCGGGGGGCTATTCGCACTACACCTTCTACAACCTCACGACGCTGGGCTTCTCGCCGCAGAACTTCGAGGCCATCGTCTCCGGCATCGTCGCCTCCATCGTCCGGGCCCATGAGCGGCTCTCCGAGGGGACGCTGCGCGTGTCCTCTGGGGAGTTGCTGGGCGCGAGCCGCAACCGCTCGCCCGAAGCCTACCTGCTCAACCCGGCCGAGGAGCGCGCCCGGTACGCGCGTGACGTGGACACGCGCATGACGCTGCTGCGCCTCACCCGCGAGGACGGGACGGACCTGGGCTTCATCGACTGGTTCGCCGTGCACGCCACGTCCATGGGCAACGACAACACGCTCATCAGCGGCGACAACAAGGGCCTGGCCTCGTACCTGTCCGAGCAGTCCCACGGGGACGGCTTCGTGGCCGCCTTCGCCAACGCCAACGAGGGGGATGTGACGCCCAACATCCTGGGCGGGACGAACGGCGGCGGCGCCAACGACTTCGAGGACACGTCGATTTCGGCCCGGAAGCAGTACGACTTCGCCGCGAAGCTGTGGGCGGAGGCGGCCACGCCCCTCAAGGGAGGGGTGGACTACCGGCACAGCTACGTGAAGATGGACGCGGTGGATGTGGCGCCTTCGTTCGCGGACGGCACGCCGCGCAGCACCTGTCCGGCCGCCATCGGCGTGTCCATGCTCGCGGGGGCGGAGGACGGTCCTGGCGTGGGGCAGGAGGGCGTCACCTGCTCCGGGACGAGCAATGCCTGGGGGCAGTTCAGTTGCTCGCTCACCACCACGCCGTGCCAGGGCGAGAAGCCCATCGCGTTGGAGACGGGCAGCATGCGGCCCTATCCGTGGACGCCCGAGGTGCTGCCGATGCAGCTCGTCACCATTGGCAACCTGGCGTTGGTGGCGGTGCCCTTCGAGTTGACCACCATGGCCGGCCGCCGCCTGCGCCAGACGGTGGAGACGGCGCTGGCGCCCACGGGCGTGACGGATGTCGTCATCGCGGGGCTGTCGAATGCGTACTCGGGCTACGTGTCCACGCGGGAGGAGTATGCGCGCCAGGATTACGAAGGTGCGTCCACGCACTTCGGGCCCTGGACGCTGGCGGCGCTCCAGCAGTCGTTCGACACGCTGGCCACGTCCCTACGGGACGGCGCGGGCGTGCCGCCTGGGCCCACGCCGAGGGACTTGCGCGGCGAGCAGCTCAGCCTCCAGCCCGGCGTGGTGTTCGACGACAAGCTCCTCTGGGTGGACTTCGGAGAGGTCGTCACCGACGCGAAGGCCGCGTACACGCGCGGCGGTACCGTCAGTGTCACCTTCTGGGGCGGCCATCCGAAGAACGACCTGCGTACGGAGGGCACGCTGCTGCGCGTGCAGCGGCGTGATGCTGGAGGTGGCTGGACGGACGTGGCGACGGACTCGGACTGGTCCACGCGCTACCAGTGGCGGCGCGAGAACTGCGTGCCCACGCTGGCGTGCTCCCACGTCACCGTGACGTGGGACATCCCCGCGGACACGGTGCCCGGCACGTACCGGCTGGTCCACGAGGGCAACTGGAAGTCGGGCTGGGATGGGAACGTGCGGCCCTACTCAGGCGCCTCGCGGGCGTTCACCGTGCGCTGACGTGGCTTGTCGGGCCGAACCTGTTAACGCGAGTTTGACAGTGAGTTCGAGAGATTACTGCGCAGCTTCCTGTGAGGCAGAAAGCCGCGCGGGGTCGTTTATCCAAACGGAGGTAGGCGGGGCCTGCGGCATGGAAGCACCGCGAGGGACGCGCACAGGGTGAGCGGCGTAGGCAACGGTGAGCACCGTAGGCCGCTCGGTCGTCAGTTAGTGGCGATGAAGGACTGGTTGCGTCAGGGGGATTGCGAAAAATAGAAGTAGCGACCGCTGTTAAACTCCCGCTCTCCATCGGTAGACATGAGCATGATCTGGCCGCTGCTCCGTCGCGCACGGATATGGTTTGTGCCATTGCAATGACTTACGAACGCGAGGAAGAGGGCCACCCCGATGGCGCGTGAGTCCGCATGAACCTCGAATGGAATTGGCTCTCCAGTATCCTTGTCGGGCACGGACGAACGTAGCCAGACTGCACCACCGTAGCTGCCAATTTCCCCAACAACGTCCTCGCTGATGTCACGCTCCAGCCAAGTATGGAGCATGCGTGTGAGTGACCCCAATGAATAGGTCCCCTTCTGAAGGGAGCCTCCCCCTTGCCTCTCTATCCCATGTCGGAATGGATGCCGCTCCGCGTGCGCTAGGAGTTGTTTTACTTCCTTTGATTGGACAGAGGAGAGATCTCGCTGCGCCCAGTACGCCACATAGGCAGCACGCTGCTCGTCGGACAGCTCAGAAGAGTCGAGGTCGAGTTCTCGTTCGGACTTGGCGTCGAATTTCGCCAAAGAAAACGTCGCTTGTTTCCCATCCTTGTCGAACGTTACGTTGCTGCCCTTGTCCAGGCCAAGCTCGGCAAGAAGCAAGAGATCAATGCCGTCCTTGAACTTGACGACGAAAGCCAGTTCCATCACCACGTCCTCCTCTTCAGCGACCGTCATTCATCTCATCCTGTAGCCTTGTTGCCACACTCCACTTTGGCACTGTTAGCTGATGATGTCTGGACGCAAATTCTGGGCGATTTCGAACGGTCCTTTGCCGTTCGCACCCACCTTGAACTCTCTCTCCTTCAGTTCGTCATGGCTATCCTGAGATAAGCAGCACGTTGGTTGCGTCGCCCTGATTCCCACTGAACGCGGTTGCCGCACGTCGTCGCTGAAAAGACCTACGCTGCGTTCGTGTAGGTGGACAACATGGATGATCGGGGCTTAGGGCAAAAGTCCTTCGGAGTCAGTGGAACTCAAAGAGACATTCTGCACGATATCGACTCCTGCGGAGCTTCCAATAACGGCGTTACTTGAGGCGCCATGAACCTTGAGCAACTGCGAGAGCATCCGTTCTTCCCCTTCCTGGCTTTCAGAGAAAACGACCTGGAGTTCCTCCTGCTGGAGATGTTTTGGGCCGAGTTCTTTAGGGACTGTCTTGAGAAGCCCGAGCATGTGAAGGACTGGGAGTCGCTGTTCCCCGCCGAGCGAGATGGTGTGCCCATCCTCGTCGTGGCCAATGCCAGTCGCAACCGGGCTGTGCGCATCCACCTACGCCTCAACGCTGGCGACAAGCCGCTCTTTCCCCCTGGGGCTCCGCAGATGCATGGAGAGTACTTTCTGCCCCTCGACCTGTGGCTGGATGAGGTCCGCGACTCCACGGGTACGACGGCATATCCCTCGGTAGTAATCTCCACGGACATGTCCCTTTCCGCGCTGGCCATGACGCGGAAGGTGCTGAATCAGTTTTGCTTGGAGGAAGATCCACAGGGGCCCACTCGGGCCTGGATTGACCAGTACTACGAGGCGCTGGACGCGAACGGCTACCCTGGAAAATGAGTGGCTCTCCCCGCGTGGAATGAGGGGGGAGTGGCGTAGCGTGTTCCGGGCTTCGGCACGGCCGACCTGTGTGTCGAATCCGAAGGCGGGGGCAGCATCCGCCGAATCGAAATCGCGGGTTGATGCGGCGAAGGCCGCTTGAATCGCGGCCCCTCGCTCAAAATGGCGAAAGGCGGGTCAGAGCACCACTTCCGCGCGCATCAGCGTGGAGGCGGGCGTGGTCAGCCGGTGCGGCTGCACGCGGCGGATGAGGTCGCACAGGCGCGCGGAGGGGTTGATGAACTGCACCCCCACGCCCGTGGACAACATGCCCCACGTCTGCGCCTGCGCGGCGTCCACGTGGCGCACCACCTCGCCCGCGCACTCCACCAGCTCGCCGGCCAGCAGCAGCGTGAACTCCAGCCGGTTGAACAGGCGCGGGAAGGGGTCCGCGCAGCACATGAACAGGCCGCCGCGGCTCAGCTCCGTGCACAGCACCTCCACGTCGCCCGCGCCCGAGCGGCGACGCACCCGGGCCACCCACGTCAGGGGCGGCGTGAGGATGTTGGATTCAGTCACGGGACTCTCCGTGTCCAGCCATGCCAGGGACGGAATCGGTGTGTGGCTCATCGGCGGAGGCGTATCCGCCGGCGGCGTGGCCGCGAGCGGCTGGGCGACGGCCAACAGCAGGGCCTCCTTGAACTCCAACGCGGTGGCGTAGCGGTCCTCGCAGCGGCGGGCCAGCGCGCGCAGCAGCACCTCGGAGAGCGCGGGCGGCACCCCCGGCACCAGCAGGTGCGGCGGCGGCGCGCCCACGGGCCCCGTGCCCAGGGCCAGCTCAACCATCTGCCCTCGCTCGAAAGGCAGTTGCCCCGTCGCCAGGTAATAGGCTGTCACCGACAGCGCGTAGATGTCCGCGCGCCCGTCCACCGGCTGCCCCGCGGACTGCTCCGGGGCCATGTACGCGGGCGTACCCAGGATGATGCCCGCCGCCGTCTCGTCGTCCCCGGGATGGGGCCGGCGCGCCTTCGCCACGCCGAAGTCCAGCACGCGCAGCGACGGCGGCTCCCCCGCGTGCCGCACCACGAAGAGGTTGTCCGGCTTCAAGTCCCGGTGCACCACGCCGCACCGGTGCGCCGCCTCCAGCGCGTCACACGCCTGCGCCAGCAGCGTCACCAGCGGCGCGGGCGCCATGGGCCGGGGCAGGTGCGACATGGGCACGCCCTCCAGGTACTCCATGACGAAGTAGTGGATGCCGCCCGGGGCCTCGTTGATGTCGAAGATGTGGACGATGTTCGGATGGCCCACCACGTTGACGGTGCGTGCTTCCGCGTAGAAGCGCGCGCGCAGGCTTTCATCCCGTCCCAGGTGGGGGTGCAGCACCTTCACCGCCACCCGCGCGCCAATGCGCGTCTGCTCGCCCAGGTAGACGGTGCCCATCCCGCCAGTGCCCAACCGGCGGACCAGCCGGTAATGCCCCAGCGTCTGGCCCGTGAGGTCCACGGGAGGCGCTTCCAGGTCGCCGGTGGACAGGTACACCTGCGTCCAGGGCTCGCCGCCACACGCTACATCGCAGGGATGCTCGGTCAGACAGAGCTCGCAGTGCATGGTTCCTGGAAGCAGACACCAGGGCGCGCCTTCCGCGCGCATCACCCCCGCCATGCACCGTCTGTCAGGTGGCAATGCGCCGCCGCTCCGTCGACCAGCGGACCCGCGACTCCTGCCGTGGGACGGCTGGCCTCAGCTCGCGGTGAAAGGCGCGGCGTCGACGCGCACACCCACGTACGACGGGAAGCGCGGGATGCCGTCGTTCGACAGCTCCTGGTAGCGGAAGGTGATGATGGCACCCACGGGGGGCGGCGCCGCGCGCTCCGCGTCCGACAGGCCCGTGCCCACGCTGAAGCGCTTGCCATTGCGCAATTCCACCTCCAGCGCGCCCAGCCGTCCCTTGTGGCGGCCCGCGCCGGCCACGTGGCCCACCACGCGCGCCTCGTCGTCCTTGAAGCTCTTCACCTTGAGCAGGGTGTGCGAGCGGCCCGCCTCGTAACGTGAGCCCGGCTGGCGCAGCATGAGGCCCTCTCCACCCAGGGCCTCCACCCGCGCCAGCTCCTCGCGCAGGTGCGCCGTGC
Organism: Myxococcus hansupus; assembly: GCF_000280925.3. Taxonomy (NCBI): domain Bacteria; kingdom Pseudomonadati; phylum Myxococcota; class Myxococcia; order Myxococcales; family Myxococcaceae; genus Pseudomyxococcus; species Pseudomyxococcus hansupus. The sequence goes on along the minus strand of NZ_CP012109.1, from coordinate 7,893,556 downwards.
CGCCGCAGCGCGCGTGCTCGTGCCACTTCGCGTACGCGGGACGGGTGTCCTCCATCCACTGGCGGCAGCGCTCCAGCCGCGCTTCGAAGGTGCCCTCGACGCCGGGCGCGTCGAACGCGACGAAGGACAGCTCCTTCCAGTCGTCACTCCGGTCCTGCCGGCGGACGACGCTCACCGTGCGCTGGAAGCGCTTGCGTCCACCGAACAACTCCCCGTCGAGCGGGAAGTCCGGCAGCCCCGCGGTGAACCACTCCGGCGCGAGGAACGGGTTGCCCAACCGGGACCAGAACTGCTTGCCGTCCCAGTACGCGCGCACGCCGTCGAGCTTCTCGCTCATCCACCAGTCCGTGAGGTCCACGTCGTTCTCCCACGACTGGGCCAGCAGGAGGGGCGGGGCCTTCGTGTCGTCGCTGGCCGAGGCGCTCTTCGCCGCGCGAGGGGGCGGCGTGGCGCCACCGGCCGCGTCCGCGCCGATGCGCGCGTTCTCCGCCGCGTCACCGCGCACGCGGCGCAGGTGCTTGCAGGTGCGCCGCTCGATGCCCACCGACTGGTTGCGCCAGGCGGGACATGAGCACGAGTACACGCCGCCGGTGTTCTTGAGGATGTAGGGCTTGGAGCCCGAGCCCTGGACCGAGAGTTGTTCCCCATCCGCGATGTCCGCCATGACCGACCCTCCGTGCCGCATCCCCGCGGCGAATGAGGTGCAGCATACCCCCGAGGTCCGACGTTCCCAGGGCGTGATGCGGTGGTCATTCCGCCGACGGAGGGGTGGCGCGGGGGCCTCGGGCGCCCCACGATGAGGAGGAGACCCCTGAACCAGGAGGAAGCGCCGCAATGGTCGTCATCGTCATGGGGGTGTCCGGAGCGGGGAAGACGACGGTGGGCCGCACCCTGGCGGCCGAGCTGGGCTGGCGCTTCGTGGACGCGGACGACCTGCACCCTCGCTCCAACGTGATGAAGATGGCCGCGGGCGCGCCGCTGACGGACGAGGACCGGGCACCCTGGCTGCGCAAGCTGCGCGACGAGGTGGCCCGGTCGCTGTCGCAGGACGAGGACGTGGTGATGGCGTTCTCCGGCCTCAAGCAGGCCTACCGCACGCTGCTGGAGGAGCTGGACCCGGCGCACGTGAAGTGGATCTTCCTGCACGCACCGCACGAGGTGCTCGCCCGGCGGATTTCACAGCGCCAGGGGCACTTCATGCCGGCGTCCCTTCTGAAGAGTCAGATGGCGACCATGGAGATTCCGTCCCGCGCGGTGAGCGTCGACGTCACGCCGCCGCCAGGGGACATCGTGAGGCGCATTCGTGACGAACTGGGCGTTTGACGCCCGCGACTTCCTCCCGGCGCGAGCTGCCGGGGCACCCCTCGGCTGGCTGGCTGGTGTATAGCAGTCCGTCGGGTTGCCACCTTTTCCCTCTCTCTTGCTCCACACCAATCGAGGACTCGCGACATGACGACAACGCCCCCGATGACCGCCCAGGACGCCCTCGCGCAACTCCGAGAGGGCAACCAACGCTTCGTCCTCAACGTGCGCAGCGTGGAGAACCCGCTCGGCCGGTCCGCCCGGCAGGCGCTGGTGGCGGGGCAGAGTCCGTTCGCCATCATCCTCGCGTGCTCGGACTCACGGGCGCCCGCCGAGTACATCTTCGACCAGGGGCTGGGGGACCTGTTCGTCATCCGCGTGGCGGGCAACGTCGTGGCGCCGTCGCTGGTGGGCAGCGTGGAGTTCGCGGCGGCGAAGTTCGGCACGCGCCTGGCGGTGGTGATGGGGCACTCGCACTGCGGCGCCGTGCAGGCCACGCTGGACTTCGTGCGTGACGGCAAGGGCGCGCCCTCCGACAACATCCGCGACATCGTGGAGCGCTGCCGTGAGCCGGTGACGACGGTGGTGAGCGCCGCCGGGCCCAAGGCGGACGCCGAGTTCCTGATGAAGGAAGCCGTGCGCGCCAACATCCGCAACTCCTGCGACCACCTCCGGCACGGCAGCCGCCTGCTGGAGCAGCTTTGCCAGAACGAAGGCATGCGCATCGTCGGCGCCGAGTACTCGCTGGAGACCGGAGCGGTCGACTTCTTCGACGGCGTCTGAACGAGGAACCCCCATGAAGAAGCTGGTCAACGCCCCGCGAGCGGTGGTGCGGGAGATGCTCGAAGGGCTCGTCGCGCTCGCGCCCGGGCAGGCGCTGCTGGACGGTGAGTCGGTGGTGCTCCGCGCCGACACGCCGGTGGACGCCGCCGCGCGCAAGGTGGCGGTCCTCTCCGGCGGTGGCAGTGGCCATGAGCCCGCGCACGCGGGCTACGTGGGCGCGGGCATGTTGGACGCGGCGGTGGCTGGCGATGTCTTCACCTCTCCCAGCGCCGACGCCGTGTTGGCCGCCCTCCGCGCCGTCGCGGGGCCCGCGGGGGCGTTGCTCGTCGTGAAGAACTACACGGGGGACCGGCTGAACTTCGGGCTCGCCGCCGAACTGGCGCGGGCCGAGGGCATCCCGGTGGAGACCGTGGTGGTGGCGGACGATGTGTCCCTGCACGACACGGTGGAGCCCGCGCGGCGCCGGGGCATCGCGGGCACGGTGTTGGTGCACAAGGTCGCGGGCGCGGCGGCCGCGGCGGGGGCATCCCTTCAGGATGTGGCCCGCGAGGCCCGCGAGGCGGCGGAGGCGCTGGGCACCATGGGCGTGGCCCTGGGGCCTTGCACCGTGCCCGCGGCGGGCAAGCCCGGCTTCACGCTGGGCGAGGACGAAATCGAGCTGGGCCTGGGCATCCACGGTGAGCAGGGCGTGCGGCGCGTGCCGATGCGGTCCGCGGACAGTCTGGTGGATACGTTGCTCACCACCATCGTCGAGGACCGGCGCATCAGCGCTGGAGACCGCGTGGTGTTGCTCGTCAATGGCCTGGGGGGCACGCCGCCCATGGAGCTGGCCATCGTCGCGCGGCATGCGCTGACCGTGCTCCGCCAGGGGGGCATCCGCGTGGAGCGCGCCTGGAGCGGGACGTTCCTCTCCGCGCTGGAGATGCCCGGGTGTTCGTTGTCGTTGCTGAAGGTGGATGACGCGCGGCTGGCTCGGCTGGACGCGGCGGCGGAGGCACCGGCGTGGCCTGGGGCAGGGAGGTTGCCGCAAGCGCCTCGTGTGCAGAAACGGCCCGAGTCGCCTGAATCGGCAGAGGCATCCGCGGTGGAGACACCGCTGCCAGGGATGGACCGCGTCCGACAGGCGGCGCTGCGGGTGGCCGAGGCGTTCGAGGTGTCGGAGTCTCGGCTGACGGCGCTCGACAGCGCGGCGGGGGATGGTGACCTGGGCCTCAGCTTGGTGCGTGGCGCCGAGGCGATTCGCGCCCTGCCGGACGCCTCGTGGACAAACCCTTCTCGTGCGCTGACGGCGCTGGGCAATGCCTTGCGGCGCAGCATTGGTGGCAGCTCGGGGCCCTTCTACGCGACGGCGCTGCTGCGTGCCGCGCGCCGGTTGGCGGAGGGCCCCGTGGATGCCTCTGCGTGGGCGGAGGCGTTCGACGTGGCCGTCAGCGCCGTGTCGGAGCTGGGTGGGGCACGGCCGGGAGATCGCACCATGCTGGACGCGCTGCGGCCCGCCGCGGATGCCTTCGCGAAGGCGGTGCGGGAAGGGAAGTCACCGCGCGAGGCCTGGGGGGCCGCGGTCCAAGCGGCCGAGGCGGGCGCGGAGGCGACGTCCCAGATGCAGCCGCGCCTGGGCCGTGCCAGCTACCTGGGCGCGCGGGCCGTCGGTGTGCCGGACGCGGGTGCCGCCGCCGTGGTCATCTGGATGAAGGCGCTGACCCCCGCGCTCGGCTGAGCCTCGCTGGGTAGGGGAGAGGGACACCGGCTCCGTCAGGCAGAGGTGCGGCAGTGTCTGATGGGACGCTGCCGCTGCCTTGCTGGTGTGCTCGGCGAATCATCGCGGCTCGGTGGCTGTGCCTCCGTGCCTCCGTGCCGAGCTGGTCGGCGGACTCAGGAGACAAAGTCCGTGGACAGGGACATCGCGCGGTGGGCGGCCAGCTCACGGGCGACGAAGGCGTTCTTGTCCTCGATGCTCTTCACCGTGTCGCTGCCCAGGGCCAGGCGCAGCGGCGGGCGCTCCATCTTCGCCAGCTCGAGCAGGGCGGTCGCGAGCTTCGACGGGTCGCCGGGCTGCTGGTGATTGAGCTCGGTGGCGCGTGCCCGCGTGACGCCGACGGTGTCCGCGTAGTCGGGGATGCTGTTCGCGGCGCGGGTGAGCGACGCCGCGTCCAGGAAGTCCGTGCGGAAGTAGCCGGGCTCCACGACGGTGACGTGGATGCCCAGCGGCGCCAGCTCCTGGTGCAGCGCCTCGCTCAGTCCCTCCACGGCGAACTTCGTGGAGCAGTACACGCCCCAGCCCGCGCCGGACTGGTAGCCGCCGATGGACGACAGGTTGATGATGTGCCCGGAGCGTTGCTGACGCATGACGGGAAGCACCGCGCGCGTGACGGCGAGCAGCCCGAAGACGTTCGTGCGGTACACCTTCTCGACTTCGTCGGCGCTCGCCTCCTCGACGCCGCCGAGCAGTCCGATGCCCGCGTTGTTCACGAGCACGTCGATGCGGCCGGCGCTGGCCACGATGCCGCGGGCCTCCGCCTCGTCGGTGACGTCCAGCTTCGCCAACGTCAGCCTCGGGTGGTCCGCCAGGGGGATGCTCCGGGGATTGCGCGCCGTGGCGATGACACGGTCACCCGCGTCGAGCGCCGCCTGCGCGATGAGAACGCCGAAACCACGGGATGCACCAGTGATGAGCCAGGTCTTCATGGGGTGTGTTCCTCTTCAGCGGGTGACACGAGAAGAACTACGCCCTGGACGCTCATGAGAGAATGCGCATGGAATGCACAAGACTGTTGAGCCCCACTCACCAGTAAAGTGAGCGCCCATGCAGGCCGACGTCCGTGAGCTGACGGTGTTCCTGGAGATTGCCCGGTGCTTGAACTTCCGCCGCGCCGCCAGCGCCCTGGGCGTGACGCCCTCCGCGCTGAGCCACAGCCTGCGAGGGCTGGAGGAGAAGCTGGGCCTGCGGCTGGTCCACCGGACGACCCGGAGCGTGGGGCTCACGGCGGCGGGCGAGCGGCTCGCCCAGCGGCTGCGGCCGGCGTTCCGGGACATCGATGACGCGCTCGATGACCTGAACACGTTCCGGGATGCCCCCGTGGGCAAGCTGCGCATCACCGCCGCCCGGGTTGCGACGCGGCTGGCATTGTTACCGGTGCTGGAGCCCTTCCTGGAAAAACATCCAGGCATCGATGTGGACGTCGTGGACGGCGCCTCGTTCGTGGACATCGTGAAGGAGGGCTTCGACGCCGGGGTGCGCTTTCGCGAGCGCGTGGCCGCGGACATGGTGGCCATTCCCCTGGGGCCGCCGCTGCGCTCGGCCATCGTCGCGACGCCCGCGTACTTCGCGAGGCATCCGCCGCCGAAGACGCCGAAGGACCTGGCCGCGCACGACTGCATCCAGCTCCGCTTCACCCACGGCGGTTGCTACGCGTGGGAGCTGGAGCGCAACGGCAAGGAGCTGGAAGTGGAGACGCGCGGCCGGTTGGCGCTGAGCGACCAGGTGGAGATTCTCGAAGCGGCGCTCGCCGGAATGGGGCTGGCCTATGTCTTCGAGTCCCAGGTGGAGTCCCTGGTCCGCCAGAAGCGGCTCGTTCGTGTGTTGGAGGGCTGGTGCCCGGTCTACCCAGGGTTCTTCCTCTACTACCCGAGCCGCAGGCACCTGCCCCCCGTGCTCAAGGCCTTCGTCGACTTCGTCCGCGCGAAGGCCTGAGCGACTGGTTACTGCACCCAGCGTTTGCTGGTCTGGTACACCTCGACCAGGGGGGAGACCAGCGTGATGCGCGGTCCCCACTGGAGGGTTTCGTCCAGGCCTTCGCCCTGCAGGGATTTCAGTGAAAGAATTTCCGACATACAGGCCAGCGGGGCGTGTTCCCACACGCGCGTGAGGTCATCGGCCGTCACGTCGCCAAGAAGCTCACCGTGCGTTTCGTCCACCACCGGAAGCCGGCCCAGGCCATAGCGCTGCATCAGTGACAGTGCCCTCACCACCGTGTCCTTCGGGAAGAGGGTCACTGCCTTGGCCACCACATCCGTCTGCTCCACCTGCTGCTCCGTCATCACCCACCTCGCCACCCGATTGCTGACCTGCGGGACGCAGTAGCAAGACAGTTGCCAACACCCACACGCTCCACCTGACGGGGGCGGGGAAGCAAGCGAGGGTCGGCTGGCGTCGGCGGGGCGACACTCCCTGGAGGTGAAGCGCGCCTGGCTGCTCGCTACAGGCGGATGCCCACGGTGGTGCGGAGCTGGGTGTCGAGCTTGGGGACGGCCAGCGGCGGGTCGTTATCGAAGGTGAGGTTGAAGCCGATGCCCACGGACAGCCGCGCGTTGGGCTTCACCTCGAAAATCGTGTCGTTGAGCAGCCGGATGTCCGTGGGGTTCGTCACGCGGGGCTGCACATAGAGAGTCTCCACCAGGGCGACGTTCTCCATGAACTCCAGCCGGCCCAGGATGTAGCTGGAAAGCCGCGGGTCGGTGCGGAACTGGCCCGCGTCCGGCTCGCTGTCGCGGCGGATGCGCTCGTGCTCCAGCATCAGCGCGAGCCCCACCACGAGCGTCGCCTTCTTGTCGGTCAGCACCTTCAGCCGGGGACCGGCGCCCAGCAGGGCCCGGAACTGGATGCGGCGGAACTCGTCGAATTCGTGTTGGACGAAGGCCTCGCCGGAGAGCCGCTCCGTGAGCCGGTAGCGGTAGCGCAGGTGTTCCATCACCTTGGAGACGATGCGCTCCTCGGCGGCGAAGGCGTATTCGCCTCGGACGACGCCCAGCCAGGTGTGGTTCTCCGTCCGCCACTGGCCCAGCAAGGCGCCGCGCAGGCTGAAGAGCTGGATGCTGCCCGTGCGCCAGTCCATGCCCAGGTCCACCGCGGCCGAGCGGCCGGGGCCCGTGTTCTCGTCGAACAGCGCCTGGACGTTGACGATTTGTGCCGCCGCGCTCGCCGCGTAAAGCCATGCGAGCAGCAGCAGCCCTCTGCTGAATCCCGGTCCGACCATGCCCTCCGTCTGCATGGTCGGGCGCCGGGTTTCAAGGGGCTCAGCGTGTCAGTGCAGGGGCTCCACCGTGGCCCCCGCCCGCTCCAGCAGCTCGCGGTACCAGCCGAAGGCGCGCGCGGTGCGGTCCCCCAGGGCCTTGGCCCCCCAGAGCACCGTGAGGGTGCGGCGGGTGTCCGCGTTCGTCTTGGTGCGCTGCGCGTCCTTCACGGCGTTGGCGCACGGCCCCTCCGCGTCGAAGAGGCACAGCAGGCCCGCCAGGTCGATGCTCTGCCCGGACGCGTTGAAGACGTACTGCGCGCCCTCGGAGGCCACGCCGACGCGGAAGGGCGCCGCGGCGCGGTCCAGGTCCACCACGCTGATGGGCAGGCCGCTGTGCAGCGACACCGCGTTGCACACATCCACGGCGAGGTTGATGGCGCCCAGCGAGCCGTCCCCCGACGCGCGCACCAGGTACTCCGACGCGGGCTTGCCGCGCCCGGTGGGCTTGTAGCCGCCGTGGCGGAGCATGTCCCGGATGGCGCCGCGCACCGTGTCGTCGCTGGACAGGGGCGCCGTGGCGCCGGGCTTCAGCAGGGCCACCAGCCACTCCGGGGAGGGCAGGGTGCCCAGGGGACCGGGGAAGGTGGTGGTGAAGGCCAGGGTGTCCAGGGAGGGGTGGGCGTCGACGGTCAGCACGGGCGGACTCTACGCCACGGCCCGAGTGGGGGCAGGTCCCACTTCCAGCCTGGGGCCGGGGGCCCCGCCGCCTGCCCGCTTCCGTGCAAGAGAAGTCACTTTCCAGGGGTTCGGAACATTCTTCCCGGGGCGCGCTACGTGGCATAAGGGCGCCGCACCCGCTTCCGGGCCCCCCGCACGCACATGATTCGTCTCGACAACATCAGCAAGCAGAACGGCCAGCAGATTCTCTTCATCGAGGCCTCCGCGGCACTCCACAAGGGGGAGAAGGTCGGGCTCGTCGGTCCCAACGGCGCCGGCAAGACGACGCTGTTCCGGATGATCACCGGCCAGGAGCACCCCGACGAAGGCCAGGTCGCGGTCGACCGGGGCGTCACCATTGGCTACTTCAGCCAGGACGTGGGTGAGATGGAGGGCCGCAGCGCCGCCGCCGAGGTCATGGATGGCGCGGGCCCCGTGAGCGTGGTGGCCGCCGAGCTGAAGGACCTGGAGGCCGCCATGGCCGACCCGGACCAGGCGGACAACATGGACAAGCTCGTGGAGCGCTACGGCCTGGTCCAGGGTCGCTTCGAGGAGCTGGGTGGTTACGCCCTGGAGGGCCGCGCGCGGGAGATTCTCGCGGGCCTGGGCTTCACCCAGGAGATGATGGACGGCGACGTGGGCGCGCTGTCGGGCGGTTGGAAGATGCGCGTGGCCCTGGCCCGCATCCTCCTGATGCGCCCGGATTCGATGCTGCTCGACGAGCCCAGCAACCACTTGGACATCGAGAGCCTCATCTGGCTGGAGGAGTTCCTCAAGAACTACGACGGCGCGCTCCTGATGACGTCTCACGACCGCGAGTTCATGAACCGCATCGTGAACAAGGTCGTCGAAATCGACGGCGGCTCGCTGTCCACGTACACGGGCAACTACGAGTTCTACGAGCAGCAGCGGGCGATGAACGAGAAGCAGCAGCAGGCGCAGTTCGAGCGCCAGCAGGCCATGCTCGCCAAGGAGCTGAAGTTCATCGAGCGCTTCAAGGCGCGCGCCTCGCACGCCGCCCAGGTGCAGAGCCGGGTGAAGAAGCTGGAGAAGATTGAACGCGTGGAGCCGCCCAAGCGCCGCCAGACGGTGCTCTTCGAGTTCCAGCCGGCGCCCCGGTCGGGCGACGACGTGGTGAGCCTGAAGGGCGTTCACAAGGCCTACGGCTCGCGGACCATCTACGAGGGGCTGGACTTCCTGGTGCGCCGCATGGAGCGCTGGGCCGTCATGGGCGTCAACGGCGCCGGCAAGTCCACGCTGCTCAAGTTGGTGACGGGCTCCACGCAGCCGGACACGGGCAACGTGGCCCTGGGTGGCAGCGTGAAGATGGGTTACTTCGCGCAGCACGCCATGGACCTGCTGGACGGTGAGCGCACGGTGTTCCAGGCGCTGGAGGACGCGTTCCCCCGCGCCGGACAGGGCTCGCTGCGCGCGCTGGCCGGCTGCTTCGGCTTCTCCGGTGACGAGGTGGAGAAGAAGTGCCGCGTGCTGTCCGGTGGTGAGAAGGCCCGTCTGGTGATGGCGAAGATGCTCTTCGACCCGCCGAACTTCCTGGTGCTGGACGAGCCCACCAACCACCTGGACATGGCGACGAAGGAGATGCTCATCACGGCGCTGTCCCGCTACGAGGGGACCATGCTCTTCGTCTCGCACGACCGTCACTTCCTGGCCGCGCTGTCCAACCGCGTGCTGGAGCTGACGCCCGAGGGCATCCACCAGTACGGCGGCGGCTACACCGAATACGTCGCGCGCACCGGCCAGGAAGCGCCGGGTCTGCGGAGCTGAGACGCCGCGCCCGGTGTATGCCGGGCACGGTACGCTTCGTGGCGGTGCTGGCCCCGCATCGGCCCGCCGCCTGTGCCCGCCGGGCGGGAGGCCGCCCAGTGGGTACGTCGATGCAGGGCGTTGGCGCCGCGCGTGCCCCGCCGAGCGGTGTCTCCGCGGGAATGTCGATGCAGGGCGTTGGCGCCGCGCGTGTCCCGCCGAGCGGTGTCTCTGCGGGAACGTCGATGCGGGGCGTCGGCGCCGCGTGTGCTCAGGGCTCCACGCGGCCCTTCGCCGCCAGGGCGCTCCGGAGCGCCCGCATCTCCCCCAGCAGCTCCTTCGCCGCGCCGAGCGTCTCGGCCGAGGGCGCCGTGGAGAGCGGCAGGGCCGGCTCGGGATGCAGCGGCTCGCCCAGTCCGGCGTCCCGGTGCATGCGCACCCGCGCCATGATGACGTCGCGAATCTCCTCCGGATTGTCCACGCCCCGGAAGTGGGCCTCGTGCAGCCCTTCGTGGGCCGCTGCGTCCACGTCCTTGGGGCCGCTGCTTCCGCCGCCACCCGCCGTCTCCACCTTCACGTCGGAGATGCCGAACAGCCGCTGGAGCGGGTTCTGCCGGATGGAGACCTGCTGGATGTTCGCGAAGGTCATCGTCTTCTCCTGAAGCGAGACGAGCCCTTCCCGGATGCGCAGGCTCCGGTCGGAGAGGATGTACCAGCGGTACTCGTAGTCGAGCCACGCCACCAGGAAGGTGATGGGGACCTGCACCGCGAACGCGAGCCACGCAAACAGCTCGACGACGAAGAAGACCGTGTCCGCGTATTGGTAGGGGATGTGCGGGACGAACCGGTTCTTCACCGCGATCCACGTGAAGAGCAGACCCACGATGACGCCGAACTGCCGCAGGCCCCAGCGGAGCAGTTGGAGGTGGCGGTGGGACGGCGCGGAGCGGAAGACGCGAACCGCCGCCCCCTCGGGGATGTGGGGCGCGGGGGGCACCTTCAACAGGCGCAGGAGCCAGCCGTGCGAGGCGTCAGACATCCTGCTTCTCCCCGCTGCCCAGGCTCAACCGCAGCGCCCGCACCTCCGAGGCAATCTCCCGGAGCGTCGCCGCCAGCTCATCCGAACCCGCGGCCGCGACCTGCGCGGCGTCGCTCGCGGGCGCGTGGCGCTCCCGGCTCCCCCGCATCTTCGAATAGAGGAAGTCCCGCAGGGCGCCGTAGTCGGGGATGCCCTCGATGGTGATTTCCGCCTGCGCGTTGCCGCTGGCCGTCTGGATTTGAATCCGCGCGAGCCCGAGCCAGCGCTCCACCACGTTGCTGGACAGGTGGATGTCCTGGATGCGTGCGTACGTCAGGGACACCTCGCGCCGGAAGAAGATGCCCCAGCGGACGGTGATGCCCTCGGCGTCCAGCGTGTAGCGCAGCGTCTGGTATTTGAAGTAGCGGATGAGCCCCAGGATGGGGAAGCCGGGCCCGGCCAGCAGCGCGCTGACCAAGTAGTAGGTGAGCAGGCTCCGGTGCGGTTGCAGCACCGTGGGCAGTCGCGACAGGAAGCCCCCGTCGCGGGTCGCGGCTGTGAGGGCGTGAGACGAGTCGGTCATGGCGGCCGTACAGGGTCTACCGGGAAGCGGCGAGCAAGAGAGCTACGCACGGGCGCCGGCGTGATTGCGCCGGCCCTCCGTGATTCTGCGCGTGGAGGGAGGGGAACGGCCACCCCCTCCCATGCATATCCACCCGGGGTGAATCAGAGCGGGGAGGCCGTCGCGCAGCTCGGCGCGCCGCTCTCCGCCGTCACCCGCGCGAGCGACTTCGGATTCGCGTCCGTGTAGGTCGACACCCCGAGCACCAGGCAGGTGCGGTACACGAGCGCGCGGCTCGCGGGGAACGCGGTGATGGGCAGGGAGACGCCGTTGTTGAAGTACACCGACGCGATCGCGGAGCCGTAGAACGGGCTGCTGCCCCAGGCGAACTTCTTCCCCGTCACCGGCGACGCGGCCGAAACCCCGCTGTACTGCGCGGACTGGAAGGGCCACTCCCCAGCGCCGAAGCCCGGGCCCAGCAGGGCATTGCCAGAGGCGGCCCGCGTCGTCCCGTTGTTGAGGCTGTAGCCGCCATACACCAGCCCCGTGTCCTGGCCGAGCTTCAGCTCCACGAGCCCCAGCTCGTACAGCACGCCCGTGGCGGGATGCCGTGCGAGCAGCGCGTGGTACTTGCGCGTGTTCCCGATGGGCTCGTTCCACGTCCAGTTCGCCTGGGTCGTCAGCGCGCCCGCGGCCTGCACCCCCGTGGTGAAGTGGTGGCGCGAGTCACCCCACTGCACGTTGTTGAGCGTCGCGCCGGCGTTGGCGTCCGCGAACTCGACGACGCCGTAGGGTCCGCGCATGTCGAAGGAGAGCTGTCCCGCGGTGGCCTCGCCCAGGTCCATGCGGGTGTCGATGCGAGGGAAGTCGGTGCCCTTCTCGAAGACCCAGCGGATGCTGACCGGCACCATGAACTTCTGGTGCGCTGAGGACGCGGCCGCCGTCGCCGCCGTCACATCCGCCATGGCCGCACGCGTGCCCCACTTCGGATAGCGCAGCGTGAAGGTGTGGCTGGCGGAGGTGGACGCCGCCGTCAGCTCCGAGCGCGTGGCCTCCACCGGGAAGCCGAGCCCCAGCGGCGAGTCATCCTCGCCATGCTTCCCCGCGATGGTGCCCGAGGTGCCGTTGTCGAAGGTGCGGTACAGCTCATGCGCGACGAAGTAACCGAAGCCCGTCTCGCCGCCGGCCGTGCCCGTCACCGACACCGTGCGCCACGCCGCGCCTTCGGGCACGTCGTAGGTCATGTGGATGGCGTAGCCGCCATTGCCCGCGGAAGACTGACGCTTGAGTGAGACCGTGCGAGGACGCCCCTGGGAGTCCGTCCAGGTGTACCGGTCCACGGCGATGCCTTCGACCGTCGTCGTCTCGCGGGAGACGCCGTCACCTTGCTCGGAGGTGGGCTCCGTCCCGGCGTCTGGCTCCACTTCGCCGCCGCCATCCGGCGTTCCTGCGTCACCATTGCCCGCGTCCGGCACGCCGGCGTCCTCGCCCGGCGGGTCGTCGGAGTCGCACGCCCCCAAGCCGAGCCCCAATCCCAGCCACAGTGCCACGAGCCATCGTCCGTTCGTTCCCATGGCCCCCGTTATCCTGAGAAACAGGGGCGGGCGCCAGACAGCGAGGCTCTCAAAGAGTGGCGCTGCCCGAACAGCGCGGGCGCCTTACTCGAACAGGCGGCTCGCCAGCCGCGCCAGCTTCTGCGCTTTACCCGTGTACGGGGGGAAGAACAGGTGGACCAGCGACGTGCGCCCCTGGCGCAGGACCGCGCGCTCATGGCTGAAGGTCCGAAACCCTGTCTCGCCGTGGTAGGCGCCCACGCCGCTCTGGCCCACGCCGCCGAAGGGCAGGTTGGGATTCACGTTGTGCAGCACCACCGTGTTGACGCACGCGCCGCCGGAGCGTGTCTCCCGCAGCAGCCGCTCCACCGTGGCCTCGTGCTGGCTGAACACATAGAGCGCCAGGGGCTTGCCACCCTCGCGAAGCTGCGTCAGCACGTCGTCGAGGGACTCGAAGCGCAGCACCGGAAGCACCGGTCCGAAAATCTCCTCGTCCATGATGGGCGCGTCCGGCGTCACGTCCGCGAGAATCGTGGGCGCGATGTAGCGCGAATCCGCGTCCAGCCCGCCGCCGGTCACCACGCGCGCTCCGGCCTCTACGGTGCGGTCCATCAACCGGCGCACCCGCATGAAGGCGCTGTCATCCACCATGCGGCACAGGTCCGTGCTCGCGCGGCGGGCCTCCTCGGTGCGTCCGTAGAAGCGCTCCAGGGCGGCCTTCATCGCCTCCAGCAGGGCCTCTTCCTTGGACGCGTGGACCCAGACGTGGTCCGGGGCGATGCACGTCTGTCCGCCGTTGAGGAACTTGCCCCACACCACGCGCTCGGCGGCGGTGTCCACGTCCGCCGTCTCGTCGACGATGACGGGCGACTTGCCGCCCAGCTCCAACGTCACGCTGGCCAGGTGCTTCGCCGCGGCCTCCATCACCCGCCGGCCCACGCGGGAGCCGCCGGTGAAGAAGAAGTGGTCGAAGGGCAGCCGCAAGAGCGCCTCGCCCACCTCCGGGCCACCCTCCACCAGCGCGACCTCCTCGGGCGGAAACACGTCCTTCAGCAGCTCCGCGATGAAGCGCGCCGTGTTCGGCGTCTTCTCGCTGGGCTTGCACATCACGGTGTTGCCCGCGGCGACGGCGGCCACCAGCGGCGACATCAGCAGGTGGAACGGGTAGTTCCACGGCGCCAGTACCAGCACCACGCCCCGGGGCTCGTACTGCACGTGGCTGGAGGTGCCCGTGAGGAGCAGCGGCGTGGAGGCCTTGCGGGGCTTCATCCACGACTTGAGGTGCTTCTGGATGTAGGCCAGCTCCATCAGCACGGGGAGGACCTCGGTGGCCTCCACCTCGGCGCGCGGCTTGCGGAAGTCGGCGTAGAGCGCGTCCGCCAGGGCCTCGCGGCGAGCGACCAGTTGCTCCTTGAGCGTCTCCAGCCGGGCCAGGCGCTCCTTCACGCCGCGACGCGCCATCTCCCAGCGGTTCGCCCGGAGGCGGTCGAATGCCTCCTGCAAGCCCGCCGGCATCCGCTCTTCTTCCAGCCGTACCACGCGCATCGCCTGGCTCCTTCTGGCGGTGTCCTCCTCATGAGAACACCGCCTGCCCCGGCTTTCGTTGCCTACTCCATCATCCGGGTCGCGCGGGAGGCCATTTCCTGCATCTTCCCGCGGTACGGCGGGAAGAACACTGAAGCCAGCGACTTCATCCACTGGACCATCACCGCCCGCTCGTGACTGAAGGTCTTGAAGCCGAAATGGCCGTGGTAATTCCCCAGGCCGCTCGTGCCGACGCCGCCGAAGGGCAGGTTGGGATTGGCCAGGTGCACCAGGACGTTGTTCACCAGCGTCCCGCCGGAGGTGGTGTTCTGGAGGATGTCGTCCACGGTCCGCTTGTCCTGGCTGAAGACGTAGAGGGCCAGCGGCTTCCCACCCGAGCGGATGTGCGCGTAGACCTCTTCCCGCGACTGGTAGGTCAGCACCGGCATCAGCGGCCCGAAGATTTCGGACTCCATCACCGGGTTGTCCGTCGTCACGCCCGAGAGCACGGTGGGCGCGATGTAGCGCGAGGGCCCGTCCGCCTCCCCGCCCACCTCCACCTTCGCGCCCGCGGCCACCGAGCGGTCGAGCAGGTCCTTCACCCGCCGCCATGCCGCCGGGTCCACCAGCCGCGTGAAGTCAGGGCTCGCCTGCCGCTCCTGCTCCGTGCCGCCGTAGAAGCGGGTGATGGCCGCCTTCATCGCGTCCAGGAACGCTCGCTCCTTCGACGCGTGCACGAACACGTGGTCCGGCGCCACGCACGTCTGGCCGCCGTTGATGAACTTGCCCCAGCACAGGCGCTCCGCCGCGGCGTCGATGTCCGCCGTCTCGTCGATGATGACGGGCGACTTGCCACCCAGCTCCAGCGTCACGCTGGCCAGGTGCTTCGCCGCGGCCTCCATCACGATGCGGCCAATGCGCGTGTTGCCGGTGAAGAAGATGTGGTCGAAGGGCAGGTCCAGCAGCGCCTCCGCCGTCTCCGCGCCGCCCTCGAACAGCGCCACCTCGTTCTCCGGGAACACGTCCTTCACCAGCCGCGCGAGGAAGCGCGAGGTGTTCGGCGTCTTCTCGCTGGGCTTGCACATCACGGTGTTTCCCGCGGCGATGGCGGCGATGAGCGGCGACACCACCAGGTTGAACGGGTAGTTCCACGGCGCCAGCAGCAGCACGGTGCCGCGCGCCTCATAACGCACGTAGCTGGACGAGCCCGCCAGCAGCATCGGCGTGCCCACGCGCGAGGGCTTCATCCACCCCTTGAGGTGCTTCACCGTGTGGTTCAGCTCCTCCAGCGTGGGGTGCAGCTCCGTCAGCTCCACCTCCACCGCGGGCTTGCGGAAGTCCGCGTGGATGGCGTCCGCCAGCTCATTGCGGCGGGTGATGATGGCCTCGCGCAGGCGCTTGAGCCGGGCGATGCGCTCGGCGGCGGTGGTGCGGGACATCGTCCAGCGGTGCGCGCGCTGGGCTTCGAACACGGCGCGGATGTGAGCGGGGTCGGAGGAGGGCTGCGACTCGACGGCGGCGGTGGCTTCGAGCATCGGGTTCTCCTGGGGTGTGGCAGGGCAGGGATTCAGCGGGATTCCATCCCGCGAAGAAGGGTGGTGAGGGCGGTGGTCAGCTCGGCCGTGAAGTCCACGCGCAGCAGGGCCAGGTGGGGCACCTGCTCCAGCACCTCGCGCGCCACCGGGGCCAGGTCCGCCATCTGCCGCAGGCCCGTCACCAGCGCGTGCACGTGGAGGAGGAAGCGCGGACCGTCGCCCTCCTTCATGAAGGGCAGCCGCTGTTCCACCAACGTGCCGCCGCGGAGCAGGGCGGCCATCAGCCGCTCCTTGAAGGGGCGGAGCTGCTCGGCCGTCACGTTCTGCTCCAGCACCGTCTGCAGCAGCGCCAGCAACCGCGTCAGGGTTTCCTCTCCCTCGAGCGACTCGGCCACGGTGCGCGCCAGCCGGGGGCCCGTCCACGGGGACTCGACTGGCTCCAGCATCGACTCCAGGCGGTCGAACCACGCGAAGAGCAGGTCCTCCAGCAACGCCAGGAACAGGGCTTCCTTCGTGGGGAAGTAGAGGAACACCGTCCCCTTGGCCAGGAGCGCCCGGCCGGCCACGTCCGCCATCTTCACGTCGGCGTAGGACGTCGCCTGATACAGGGCCAGCGCCTCATCCAGGATGAGCCGCCGCCGCGCTTCCTTGTCCTCGTCCTTCCGTGCCCGCTGGGGCAGGGCCCGCTTTGCCTTCTCCGCCGGGTTGCTGACCATGACGCAGAGGTAGATGACCCCGGGTCATCCGTCAAGTGACTCAAGGTCATTTGTTGAATAGATGGCTGGGTGGGGATGTGTGTGATGGAGTGTGTACCATGCGTCCCATCGAGGCGGAGCTCCTGTCGGGCAGCGCGCTGTACCGGGAGGTGGTGCTGGAGAAGCTGCTCCACGCCCGTGAGTCGGTGTGGATGGCCACCGCCAACGTGAAGGCGATGTTCGTGGAGCACGGTGGTCGCTTCGTGCCGCTGGTGGACGTGTTGGACACGCTGGCGGCGCGGGGCGTGTCGCTGCGGCTGTTGCACGCGGAGCTGCCGAGCCGTCCCTTCCGCGCGGCCTTCGATGCCCGCTCGCGGCTGGTGGAGGGCGGCCTGTCGCTCAAGGTCTGCCCGCGCGTGCACTTCAAGGCGGTGGTGGTGGACGGGGCCTGGGCCTACCTGGGCAGCGCGAATCTCACGGGCGCGGGGCTGGGCGCGAAGGGGGACTCCGCGCGCAACTTCGAGCTGGGCTTCGTCACCGAGGACTTCGACGTCATCGACCGGGTGACGGCGCTCTACGAGGCGGTGTGGAGCGGCGCGGAGTGCAAGGCCTGCAAGCTGCGTGGGGTCTGCCCCGACCCGATTCTCCCCGCGGGCAAGCGGGCGCCGGAGCCACGACGCTCGCGAGCGGGGACCGCGCGGTTGGGCAAGGCCCGCCGACTTCAGCGTGGCGCCAGCCGCCCAAGTCGCTGACCTGCCGTGGGGCGAGGGTGCGTGCGCGGCCACACGGCACGTGGGCTGAAATCACCGCCGGACCGCTGTACCGTCGGGCTGTCTCACGCGCGCCTCACTTCTCGTCACAGGAAGCCCCTCGTGCGCCCGGCCACGCTCTCCGCCACCTCGCCTCCCGAGCTGGAGTCGCAACTCCAACTGCGGCGCCGCAACTTCATCCTGTGTGCGGTGGTGCTCGCGCTGTCGCTCGTCATGCAGCCGCTGACGCTCGGCCGCGTCGTCCCGGAGATGTACTGGGTTCACCTGGGCTGGTGCGCCGCGTTCATCTTCCTCGGCATCGCGGTGGGGGCGGGCTGGTGGTCGCCCCGGAACATCGGCATGGCGGCGGCCGTCGTCAGCCTCGCCGGGCTCACGCTGGACATCCAGTTCACCGGCGGAATCGTCAGCCCCTTCTTCCCCTCGCTGTACGCGGTGCCGCTCATCATCTGTGTCTTCACCCCGGGGCATCGGCGGCCGACGCAGGTGGCGTGTGTCCTGACGCTGGTGTGTCTGTTGTGGGTGAGCTGGGCGTCGGGCGCGACGTGGCAGGCGACGGTGTCGCAGGGCCTGTCCTTCGTGTTCGTCGCGTGGGTGTCCGTGCTCGGCTCGCAGACGTTCCGCCGGCTGCGAGACGCGGAGCGCGCGGCGGACCAGGAGCGGCTGGTGGCGCTGGAGCGGCTGGCGGAGAGCGAGCGCCTGCGCGCCCAGGCGGACCTCCACCGCGCGGAGATGGCGCGGCTGGCCCTGGTGGGGCAGCTCGCGGCGGGCGTGGCGCATCAGGTGAACAACCCGCTGTCCTACGTGAAGGCCAACCTGGGCTACATCGAGGAGGAGCTGCGCGAGCCCACGCCGGACCTGGAGGACTTGCGGCGTGTGGTGGACGAGACGCAGCAGGGCGTGCTGCGCATCCAGCACATCGTCACGGAGCTTCGCCACTTCTCGCGCACCAACGCGCAGGACGACGATGCCTGCGCGGTGGCGGAGGCGCTGGCGAAGGCGCGCTGGCTGGCGTCCGCGGAGCTGCGAGGCCTGAGCGAGCTGGTGGAGGACGTGGCGCCGGACCTGCCGCGCGTGCGCATGGGCCTGGGGCGGCTGGTGGAGGTGCTGGTGAAGCTGCTCGTCAACGCGGCGCAGGCGGTGGATGCCGCGCAGCCCCGCCGCCCGGGCCGCATCGTCCTTCGCGCGCACGCGTCCCAGGACGGCGTGCGGCTGGAGGTGGAGGACAACGGTCCGGGCTTCCCCGAGGCCGTGCTGCCGCGCCTCTTCGAGCCCTTCTTCACGTTCTCCCGCGCCAAGGCCGCCGGGCTGGCGCTGTCGGTGTGCCGCGACCAGGTGGAGCGCGTGGGCGGCACCCTGTCGGCGGAGAACCCTCCCGAGGGCGGCGTCCGCTTCGTGCTCAACCTGCGGCCGGCGCCCCTCCCCGCCGCCTGACGTCACCCCGCGCGGCGGGAGGTGGCGGGCTCGTCGAAGAAGTCCCGGGGCGAGGCCTCTTCCACGAGGACACCGTCGTCGATGAGCAACACGTGGTCCGCCACCATGCGCGCCAGGGGGAGGTGCTGGGTGACGAGCACCACGGTGCGCTCGGCGCGCAGCATCAGCAGCCGGCGCGCGAGCCACCGGACCCCATCTCCCGTGAGTCCCACCTCGGGTTCGTCCAGCAGCACCAGCGGCGCCCGGCTGGCGACGGCGACCGTGAGCAGGGCCAGTCGCCACAGGCCTTCGGGCAGCAGCGTCACGGGCCGCTCGCGCAGCCGGTCCAGCCGTGCCGCCGCCGCGGGCGCGCAGGCCCAGACGGACTCCAGCGTTCGCCGCGCGTCGTCGCCGAGCAGCTCGCCCAGACAGCGGTGCTCCGAGGGCCGCGATTGTGGCACCACCGCTTGCGCCGAGACGGGGAGGGCCAGCTCCCCTCGCACCCAGAAGTCCGCGCCGTCACCACTGCGGCCGTTGACCAGCGCGCGCAGCAGGGTGCTCTTGCCACTGCCACCCGGGCCCAGCACCACGCTGGTTCTTCGCCAGGGCAGGCCGAAGGAGAGCTTCGCCAACACCGCCCGGGGCCCATAGCCGGCGCCCAGATTCCTGGCTTGAATCACGGCGCGGCGCTCCTTTCGAGGCCAGGGGGACGGCGTTCAGCGGTCGGCGAACAGCGTGTCGGAGCCGGGCGGAGGCGGGCTGGCGTGTCCTCCCAGGAGATTCGGAGCCAGTCGCTCCAGCGTCTCCCGCCACTCCGTGCGCTCCACGGCGGTGGGGTTCTCGATGCAGTCATCGAGCATGTCATCCACGCCCAGCAGCGGACGCGCGAGCTCTGCCAGTGTTTCGGGGCTCAGCGTGGCGTCGCGTTCCATCCGCCGCAGCAGCGCTTCCAGCAGCGCGCCGTCGTGTTCACGCAGCTCGGGGCGGAGGTTCACCTGCGTCAGCAGCTCGGCGAACACCGCGATGTCCTGCCACAGCCGCCGGCCGGAATCGAAGGCATGGCCGTCCTGGCCCCGCAGCCACGCGAGCACCGCCGCCTGCAGCCGCCGCAGCTCGGTGCGGTCCTCGATTCGCAGGTCCTCGTAGACGTCCTTGCCCGTCAGCTCGGAGAAGCACATCGCGGCGCGGCGCAGCACGGGCGCCATAAACGCGGCCGTCGGCTCCGTGCGCGTCAGCAGCCCCCGGCGGAACAGCACGTAGGCCTGCCGGACCTTCAGCGAGCGCTTCAGCTCCTGGGTGAGCAGTCCCTCCAGCTTCGGGGACAGGCCCTCCAGCTCGCACAGGGCGCGCTCCACCGCCGCCGCGCACTTGAACAGCCGCCGCCGCGCGCTCCCACACGTGGCGATGACGCTCCACGGGGCCTCGGCCGCCGTCATCGCGCTCAGGCGCTCCAGCCGCTCGCCCAGGTCCAGCCGCGCGACGAAGGCCAGGTCCGCGATGCGCTGCCTCGCCTCGCCAGCGCCAGCGTCGGTGTTCTCCTCCGACTCGTAGTGGGCGCAGACCGCGCCCAGCGCCTGGGCCCCCGTCTGGAGCACCTGCCGCAGCGCGGGGACTGTCTCCTGGAGCAGGTGCGGCGTCTCCTGCTCCTCGCACCGGCGCAGGTCCACCTGTCGCGCCAGGTGAATGGCGTCCGTCAGCGCTGTCTGTAATTGACCGGGCGTCAAGGGAGGCGGCTCCGAGGCCACCGGAAGGGCCGTTGCGGTGGGCGTCGTGATGAGAGTTTGTAGTGTCGTGAGATAATTATTGTCAAACCAGGGAGGCCTGTGAGGAATCTCCCTGAGAACAGAAATCCTGGGACTTCTCAGCGACGTGGGGGGACGTTACCGGTCCGTCAAACACTTGTACGGCACCCCCAGGCGACGCGCCTCGGGCTAGGCGCTGTATGGGAATGTTGAGTGCCTGTGGTGGCTGGCTCGGATTTCTGGATGCCAACGGCTTCCTCGCTCCCTGCCCACGTCGGTGTGGGTAGGTTATTCGGGCACCTCGGGCGGGCGGCTCACCGGCGCGGTGGCCTCCGCGGGCGGGGCGGCCACCTCTTCCTCGGAGGCGGCGCGTGACGCGGGGGCGCCACCGCCCTGCTGCTGCCGGTCGCGCCAGGCGCTGGGGGACTCTCCCACCAGCTTGCGGAAGAGGCTGCTGAAGTGCTGGAGCGACGCGCAGCCCACCTCCACCGCCACCGCGGTGAGCTTCATGTTCGACTCGCGGAGCAGCGTCTGCGCCATGCGCACCTGCACCGAGTTCAGCTCCGCCTGGAAGGACGTGTCGGCCTCTTTGAGGCGCCGCTGCAACGTCCGCTCGGACATGCCCATCTCGCGGGCCACGTCCGACAGGTTCACCTCCGGCAGCTTCGCGCGCATCACCTGGTGCAGCTCGCGCAGCAGCGGCGACTGCCCGGTGGCCTCCGCGACCAGGCCGTTGAGCTCCGCCAGCAGCGCCGCGGCCTCCGCCTCCGGTTGCCCCAGCCACTGCAACGCCGCGTCAGGCCCGGTGAAGGCGCGGCTGGGGTAGGCCCCGGACAGCAGCGTGTAGAAGCCGCCCACCACCGCGCCCACCACGCCTTCGGGACGCACCAGCGCCTGTTTCAGCACCGACGTGCTGAAGGCCTTCTCCCGGGGCTGCATGTATTTGACCAGGGCCGCGAAGGCCATGGGGTCGGCGGCCTCCAGCCTGCGCGCGTCCACCAGCGAGGCATGGGGCCTGGCGGGAGCGAGCTCCACGTCCAGCACCTGGACGAGCCGGCGCACCTGGGCCTCTCCGGGGCGGCCCCAGATGACGAAGCCGCACAGGTCCGCCGAGGCGTACCAGTGGAGGAAGCTCTCCCCGGCTAGATAACGGCCGTAGGGGTCCCGGAGGTAATCTTCGACTCCGTCTGCCGATCGCACGGCTTGGCAGAATAGCGCTTCGCCACCCGGGCGACCCACAACGGATTGATGGGAGAAAGCTCGGTTGTCAGCTCCGGACGCACCCTGGCCGTGCCGGCGAGCTTCTCCGTGAGGGCCGGGAGCTCGTACCAGGGCACCTGGGGCTTCAGGTGGTGGGCCTGATGATAGCCCGCGTTGAAGAACCAACGGTTGTAGAAGGCCGAGTAGGACGTGGTCCCCAGGGAGTCCTTCTTCTCCGAGTTGGTTTCGAAGTGGGCCGCCAGGTTGAGCCAGTGGATGCAGAATTGCGTCACCAGCAAAACCGCCCACCAGGCCAGTCCCAGCGCGGGCTTCCACACCACCATCGCCAGCAGCAGGCCGTCCACCAGCAGGAAGTCCACCGCCAGCTCCAGCCGCTGGTTCTTCTTCTTGGCCCAGCGCCAGACATGGCCCAGCGTCTCGTACGGCCACAGCCACGGCGTCAGCGCCGAGCGCAGGCAGTAGCGGAACACCCGCTCACCGGGGCGGCGGCGGCCCCAATCCCCGGGTCCGTCGTCGAAGCGGTGGTGGTTGAGGTGGTGGATGTAATAGCCGCGGAAGGGGAACCCACACGCCATGCCCAGCGTCCGGGACACCACCCAGTTCCCCAGCCGGGGCCGGACGATGGCCAGATGCATGTGGTTGTGCAGGACGGCGTAGTTCCAGAAGCCAATCGCCCAACCCAGCACGCACATGCCCCACCGCCCCTCGGTGGGCAGCGCGTCCCAGCTCAGGATGAACGCCGGGAACCAGCACCACCACAGCGCATGCACCGCGAGCTGCGGCAGGTCGGCGGAAGGGGGGGAGGGGCGGACGGGGGTCATGAAGCATTCAGTACGCCCCCCTCGTCGCGGCTGCTTCACTCCACGCGCCAAGCGCTTGCGCCAGGGCGCAATCCGTCCGTCCCTCCCCACCCCTCACGTCCCGGCCAGGGTGTCTACGGCCCCTGACCGGGTCCGCTTCGGCTCGCTACGTCTCGAGCGCGTGCGCTACCTGTCCGAGCAGGCGCAGGCGCGGTGCGTCGAGCTTTCGCACCGTGCGCAGCAGGCGGCGGACTTCAGGGCGCTCGCGGTATTCCGGGGGGTCCTCCGCGAGCGAAGGCGCGCCTTCGATGCCCGCGCCGGCCATGCCGAGCAGCACGTCGGACGAGCAGTTGAGCACCAGGCAGAGCTTGCGCAGCGTGCGGACGCTGGGGAGCATGTGACCACGCTCCAGGCGGCCATACACCTCGGTGGCGATGCCAACGCGCTCGGCCACGTCGGCCTGTGTCAGCTCCAACCGTTGTCGCGCCGCGCGGACCGCGTTTCCAATGAGGGTTGCCAGTCGTTGTTCCATGGCGTGCGGGAAACCTGTCGAAAAGAGGGCTTCGTCCCCCCGCATCGAGGCGGAGAGGCTCCGGGGAGAAGTGACGTCCGTTGGGTGCCTCGTGGAACACAGATTACGAGCGGGGTCTGACATTCCGGGGCTTCCGGGAGGGCCTGTTGGAGCGTCCGGAATCGTGCGCTTCAACCCCCCGCGACACATGTGTCCGCGAGCCGCCTCGGAATCGCGCGGAAGCCGAAAATTCGGCCCGGGCGACGTTGTCAATGGCGGGCCGGGACGGGTTGGAAAAAGCCTTGGTGTTTCCGTGGTTTACGAAATGAGGACGTCTGACGTAGGGTGGGCGCCCCGGTAGGTACCGGGAATCCGGAACAAACCCCCGGTGACTCGGATCCGCAGGCCGCGCCGCGTGCCTCGCGGGGAGGCTGTTGAGGTCGTGAGCGACGAGCGTCCGGACGCGCTGCTCAAGAGCGCACTCGAAAAGATCGTCTACTTCGAGGCGCGTGCCCAACAGCTCCACAGCGAGCTGGCTTCGACACGCGAGGAGATGGAGCACCTCAAGCGCGAGGTGGCGGAGACGCATCAGCGCGAGCTGGGCCTACGCCGTGAGGTGGCGGAGCTGGAAGTCCGCGTGGGCCGCCTCCAGGCGGAGCGCGAGGAGCTCAACCGGCTCAACCAGGTCATGCGCGCCGAGCGGAACCAGATGATGGACAAGCTCCTGGACGTCGGCCGCATCCGTGCGACCGCCCAGGAGCGGGACGACGAGGACGACGACCTGGGGTTGGACCTGGCTTCGTTCATCTCGCAGCTCCGCAGCGAGGTCATCCTGCGCGGTGAGAACGGGCCGGTCGCGCGCGGGCTCGTGGTCCCCACGCGCGGCTCGTCGGTGGCGCTGCGGGAGACGGTCGCCCCGGCGACGCTGATGACGCCCGCGCCGGTGAGCGAGCCGCCCGTGGCGCCGACTGTCGACGGGGACGGCCTGTCGCCGGTGGCGCGCGAGGCGCAGCGGTTCCTCCAGGCGGGCCGGCTGGGCGTGAGCGCGGCGCAGCATGCGGAGCTGTCCTCGCACGCGGGGTTTGGCGGGGGGACCGATGAGACGCTCTTCGGGTTCTCCATCCGCGAGCTGTCGGCGCAGGACTCGGCGGCCCGGGTGCGCGCGGCGGAGCGGCTGAAGGCGTTGTCGCAGTCAGCCGCGGCGCCCGCGCTGGCGTCGGCGCTGCACGCGGAGACGGACCCGACGGCGCAGGTGGCGCTGCTCCAGGCGTTCGCGTCGCTGTGCCAGGAAGAGGGCGCTTCGGTGGTGTCGCCGCTGCTGGCGTCGCCGGTGCCCGAGGTTCGCATCGCGGCGCTCAAGGCGCTGCTGACGCTGGCGCCGAAGGACGCGGCGCCGCATCTGGCGCAGGCGATGAAGGACTCGGACCGTTCGGTGCGGCGCCGGGCGTCGCTGCTGGCGCTGGGGCTGGAAGGCGAGACGGCGCGGCGGCTGGGTGAAGAGGCCATCCACGACGCGGACCCGGAAGCGCGCGCCCTCGCGGCGCTGGCGCTGGGCGCGGGCAGTGGAGAGAGCGCGCGCACGTTGCTGCTGGGGGCGCTGGGTGACCGGGAGGTGCGCGTGCGCAAGGCCGCGGCGCAGAGCCTGTCGCGCATCCTGGGGCAGGATGTCTCCGCCGTGGTGTCCCTGGACGACACGCACCGCCGCCGGGAGATTCGCCGGCTGGCGACGCTGCCCGTGAAGCCCGTGCGAGCGCGGCTGGAGGAGCCCCGAGCGGTGACGCAGGCCGTGGCACCGGTGGTTGCCGTGGCGCCGGAGGCGGTTCACGTCCAGGCGGTGGTGGAACAGCCCGCGTATGCCGTCGCGGCCGTGGGCGCAGGGGTCCGCCAGGCGGCGATTGGTGCGCCGGTGTCCGCGCAGGCGCTGAACGCGCCCGGCGGTGTGGTTCCTGGCGCGGTGACGGCGCCTCAGGCACGTGCGCTTCAGGCCGGTGGAATTCAAGGCGCGGTGGCCACGTCGCACGGGCATGTTGCTCAGACTGGTGGAGTGCAAGGCGCGGCGCCCGTGGCTCAGGCGCGTGCCCCTCAGAACGGCGCTGTGCAAGGCGCTGTGCCCGCATCTCACGGTCACGTCGCTCAGGCTGGTGGGGTGCAAGGCGCGGCGCCTATGTCGCAGGCACGTGCCCCTCAGAACGGCGCTGTGCCCGCATCTCACGGTCACGTCGCTCAGGCTGGTGGGGTGCAAGGCGCGGCGCCTATGTCGCAGGCGCGTGCCCCCCAGAACGGCGCAGGCGCTGTGACGCAGGCTCGGGCTGCTCCGAGCAACGTGCCTCACGGCGCTGGTGCTGCCGCGGCCACGCAGGGCGCTGCCTCCCCGCCGCAGGTTACGGGCGGGCCGTCCTCGACGCCTGCGCGGACCGGCTCCGGCGGGACCCCCGTACCTGGAGCCGTGGCACCCGCCAACGCGAGTTCCGCTCGCGGCGCCCCCGCGTCCACGCCGGGCTCGGCCCAGGGTGGCCCCTCTGTCGCTGGGCCCGGTGCACCGGCGCGCACTGCCGGCGCCCCCGCACCCGCGCAGCGCCCGGCCACCCCGGGGAATCCGCCCCAGGCCCAGGTCGCCGCCAAGGCTCCAGGCCCCACGCCGGCACCTCGAGCCCCGGCGCCCGCGCCTTCTGCTCGACTGTCTCCCGTCCAGGCGGCCCTCGTCGCCATGGGCGCCGTGCCGGGCCAGTCCACCCCCGCGCCCCGCGCCCCCGAGCCCGCCCGTCCGGCACCCGCGCGCTCCAGCGTGTCCCCCGTGGAAGCACTCTGCACCCAGATGCTGACCGAGGTCCGCATGGCCGTGCGTGGCCGCTCGCTCGTCGAGCTGGCAGTCGCGCTCTCGGCCCCCTCGGAGCTCGCCCAGGAGGCGCTCACCCTGTTGTCCGCACGGGGAGCGGTGATTCGAAGGGGGCACAAATACTTCGCCGCTTGAGGCAAGGTAGCCGTCCCGCACGTCTTTTGAAGGGTCGTCCATGGAAGCGCCGACGTACAGCTCCAAGCAGGTCGCCGAGATGCTCGGCGTGTCCCCGAAGCAGATTCCGGAGGAATCGCGGAAGGACGCCTACACGCCGGACGACATCTGGGAACTGCGCACCACGCTCGACCGGTTCCCGGCGCGCCTGGGCCACCGGCGTCAGCTCTTTCTCAACTTCAAGGGCGGCACCGGCAAGACGTCGCTGTCCACGTCCTACGCGTGGCGCCTCGCGGAGCTGGGCTACGCGGTGCTCCTCATCGACCTCGACAGCCAGGGCCACGCCACCAAGTGCCTGGGCTACGAGGGTGAGGACTTCGAGAAGACCCTCCTGGACGTCCTCGTCCGCAAGACGCCCCTGGCCAAGGTCATCCAGAAGTCCTCGCTGCCCAACCTGGACTTCGTCCCGTCCAACCTGACCATGTCCACGGTGGACCTCGCGCTGATGCCCATGGCCGGCCGCGAGTTCAAGCTGCGCAACGCCCTCAAGGACGTGGAGGCCCAGTACGACGTCGTCGTCTTCGACGCGCCTCCGTCCTTCGGCCTGCTCAACCTCAACGCGCTGATGGCGGCGAACGACCTGTTCGTCCCCGTGCTCGCGGACTTCCTGTCCTTCCACGGCCTCAAGCTGCTGTTCGAAACGGTGCAGAGCCTGGAGGAGGACCTGAACCACGTGCTCGACCACGTCTTCATCGTGGTCAACTCCTTCAACGCCACCTTCAAGCTGGCGAAGGAGGCCCTGGAGGCGCTCCAGACGCACTATCCGGAGTTCCTGCTGCCCACCATCATCCGGCAGTGCACCAAGTTCGCGCAGGCCTCCAGTGAGGGCCGGCCGGTGTTCGTCGCGGACCCGTCGTCCAAGGGTGCCAACGACATCCAGGCCATGATTGACAACATCCTGCCCCGGCTGGTGGCCGCGGCAGCCGCTGCCCAGAAGAAGGGCACCCAGCAGGCCGGCTGAGAACCATGAAGAAAGCCTTTGAACAGAACGTGTCCCGCGCCAAGCCGCGCCTCCGCCTGGGCGCGCTGACCGGGCTCGTCGACCCCGTCGAGCCCACGCCTTCCGCCGAGCAGGAGCCCGAAGAGGCCTCCGCCGCCGCGCCCGAGGCGACCGCCGAGGCCCCCGACCTCTCCGCCGAGGTGCGCGCCCGCATCGAGCGCTCCCGCGCTCCGCGTCCCTCCGCCGCCCAGGCCATGGACGTCGCCCTGCGCTCGCACGAGCCCGCGCCGGAAGAGTCCGCCTACGCCGCGTCCCTGGAGGACGAGGCGCCCATCGACGCGCCCGCCGTGCAGGAGCCCGAGGCCTACGCCGATGAGCCCGAGGCCTACGCCGACGCGCCCGTCACGTTCGGCTCGCCGCCGCCGGACGTGGAGGCGCTGCTCGACGCCGAGCCGCCCGCGGAACCCATGACGTTCGCCGCGCCGCCCCAGGCGCTGCACTTCGACGGCCCCATGGCCGCCGTCAGTCCTCCTCCGGAGGCGCACCCCATGACGCAGGCGTCGGCCCCTGTCTCCATGCCGCATGTCACCGCCACCGTGGCGGAGCCGGTGGCCCGTGTCGAAGCGCCGCCCACCCAGGTGGAGGTGCAGCGTCCGGCCCCGCCGCGCGACGAATCGCAGGACGCCGCGTCCCGCCGCGAGCGGCTGAAGGCCCGGCTCAAGGCGGTGCGTGAGAATCCGCGTCCGGAGCCCCTGCCCGCCACCGTGGCGGAGGCGGGCCAGCGCGCGGTGGAGCGCATCACCACGCTCCAGGCGGAGCTGGTGAAGGTGAAGGCGCTCAACCTGTCCCTCACGCAGGACCTCGAGGTGTCGCGCCGTCAGGCGGAGAAGGCCACCGAGGAGGCCCGGCTGCGCATGGACGAGGCGCGCCGCCTGTCCGCGGAGATGGAAGGCCGCGTGAAGCTGCTGGCCGACCTGGAGCGGGAGCTGGCCGCGCTGGAGGGCGAGCGTGACGAGGCGCTGCTGTCGCTCCAGGAGACGCGTCAGGCGCTGCACGCCGCGGCCAAGGAGCACGAGGCCCTGGAAGAAGAGGTCGCTCGCGGCAAGCAGTCCCTGGTGGACAGCCTGGCCGAGGAAGAGCGGCTCGCCGGCGAACTGGAGACGGCCCAGGACGAGTCCACGTCCCTGCGCCGCGCCGTGGAGGCGCTCCAGGGCGAGCGCGACGTGCTGGCCCAGCAGGTGGCCTCGCTCACCGCCGAGCGCGCCGAGCTGCTGGAGGCGCGCAAGGCCCTGGAGTCGGTGCACCGGGCCCTGAGTCAGGCCACGGTGCGCTGAGCCGCGCTACTTCCGGTCCTTCGCCACGCCGCGGGTGCTGCTTCCGCCGCGCACCGCGGCGAAGGCGGGGCTCAGCGGCGGCGAGCGGAGCCCGGTGGTGGCCAGCCCGTTGAAGTCGCCGTCGGGCTGCTTCAGCGACTGGACGTGGGCCCGGATGTGGTCCTGTCGCTCCTTCTTCTTCGGGTGGTTGGCGAAGGTGCCGCCGCCGTCCTCCGTCTTGGCGAGCAGGGCCTGGTAGGCCTGCGGGTCGTACCCCGCGGACAGCATGAGCTCGACGGCGATGCGGTCCGCTTCGAACTCCTGCTCCCGGGAGTTGCCCTTCTCCATGAGCTCGATGGTTTTCTCGCTCAGGTAGCCGAGCAGGCCCGGCTCGTTGTCCAGGTCCAGCGTTCCATCACCATTGCGTCCCGCGGAGAGCGCCTTCACCCAGGCGGGGGCGAGCATGGCCTCGCCATAGGTGACGAGCTCGCACGTCTTCACCTTCGTCGCGCCGTACTGGCGGATGGCGTGCTTGAGCGTCACGTGCGCGATTTCATGCGCCAGCACCCCCGCCAGCTCCCCTTCGTTCTCCAGTCCCTGGAGCAGCTTGCGCGTGACGAAGATGTAGCCACCGGGCGCGGACATCGCGTTGAACTGGGACGTGTCGTCGAGCACGCCGAAGGTCCACTCGAGCGTGGGCCGGGCGGACTGGGCCGCGAGGTTCTTCCCCACGACGTTGAGGTACCGGTGGAGCGCGTCGTCGGCGCCATCCAGCATCAAGCCGTGGCCCCGCTGCACGTAGTGGATGGCCAGCGCGCCCCCCAGGGCGTACTCCTCCTTCACGCTGGGGTCGGCGTGGAGCTTCGTGCACTGCTTCGCCTCGGTGTTCGCGGTGCTCAGCTTCCCCAGGATGTTGTCGCCCTTCGTGAGCCCGGCGGCGTTGAAGCCCTTGCAGGACGCGGACAGCGCGCCCAGGCCCACCAGCGCGAGGACCTTCCAACCCGTGCGCATCATTGTTTGCCACTCCGCTTCTTCGCCGCCGGTTGCTGCGGGGCTTTGGCCTGGGCGTCGCGAGGGCCCACCACCGGAAACAGGCCCGCCGCCGTCACGTGCGCGGCGATGTCCTCCGTGGAGACCTTCTTCGCCAGCTTCTCCAGGGCCTGGATGTTCGCGACGGCCTTCTGGTGGTCACCGCCCTTGTCCTTGCCGTAGCGCTCCGCGCCGGGGCTGAGCGCCTTCACCGCGGCCCCGCTGGCGACGAACTTCTTCGGGTCCACCTGCTGCTTGCCGCCGCCGTCCGTCACCAGCTCCATGTTGGGCGGCGTCGTGGACAGGTTCGTCTGGAACACGAAGCCCTTCTTCCCGGTGGCGGTGGTCACCCGGTGCCACTGTTTCTGTTTCGCGTCCGCGCCGCCCCACGTCACCTGCTCACCCGGCTGGAGCACCGCCACGGCGTTGTCCGAGCCCGACGGCGTGGCCAGCACGCGCGTGTTCTTCGCCTTCACGTACAGCGGCTCGCCCACCTTCACGGCCGAGGCCACGGCCGGCACCCCCAGCGTCAGCAGGGCGGCGGCCCATGCCACCCGTGTCTTCATCCCCATGTCTCCCCAACTCCTTTCCACACCACTCACTTGTCCAGGTTCGCCACGCCGTCGAAGTCAGGCGGTGGCGCCTCCGCATACCGTTGGCAGCGCGCGAGCAACGCCTGGGTGGGCCCGTCCTCCGGGGCCTCGGCGCGCCGCGCGTCCAGCACCGCCGCGGCCTCCGTGAACCGCGCCTCGCGGTAGAGCGCCAGCGCCGCGTGGTAGCGCGCCACCGTCTCCCGCGTGCGCGCGTCCACGCCGCCCTTGAGCGCGAGCAGCTCGTACACCGTGACGGCCTCCGTCTTGCCCGCCACACGCACCCGGTCCAGCTCGCGGACCTCGATGTGCTCGCGCGCCAGCTCGTACGTGCGCGCCCCAATCATGATGACGGTGCCGTAGGCCTTGTTGGCGCCCTCCAGCCGCGCGGCCAGGTTCATCCCGTCCCCGATGGCCGTGTAGCTGAAGAGCTGCTCGCTGCCGAAGTTGCCCACGAAGTTCACCGCGCTGTTGAGGCCGATGCGCGTGAACATGTCCGGCAGGCCCTGGGCGCGGAACTCCTCGCGCAGCCGGTCCACCGCGGTCTTCGCCGCGAGCGCGCCCTTGCAGGCGCGAAGCGCGTGGTCCGCCTGCCGCATGGGCGCGCCGAAGAGGCACACCACGGCGTCGCCAATGTACTTGTCCAGGCACCCGCCTTCCTTCAACAGCGCCGCGCTCACCCGCGTCAGATACGTGTTGAGGATGCGAACCAGGTTGCGCGGGTCGTCCTTGAAGCGTTCGCTGAAGGTGGAGAAGCCGCGGATGTCGCTGAAGAAGGCGGTGATTTCGACGTTCTCTCCGTCCAGCCGGGGCAGCTCGCGTTGGGCAATCATCTGCTCCACGAGCTTGGGCTCCATGAAGCGGCTGAAAGCCTGACGGATGAACGCCGTCTCTTCGTTGGCCACCAGGTGGTTGAAGGCCACCGCGCTGACGCTGGCCACCACGCCCGCCAACGCGGGCAGGGCGGTGAGCACGTAGGTGTTCGTCAGCCCCAGGAAGGGGCCCGTCACCCAGCCCAGGCCGAAGTAGAGCCCCAGGGGCCACGCGATTTCCAACGGCGTCCAGCGCGTGGTCATCAGCAGCACCACCGACGCGAACGCCACCACGAAGACCAGCGCCAGGCTCACCGGGAGCGGCGCCTGGGTGATGAAGCGTCCATCCCCCAGCAAGGTGTCCAGCACGGCCGCCTGCTTCACGACGCCCGGCTCATGGGACGAGAAGGACGTGGCCTTGACGTCATTGAGCCCCACCGCGTTGCCGCCGATGACGACCACCTTGTCCCGGAACATCTCCGGCGGCAGCTTCGTGGGCTGGCCCTGTCCGCGCAGCACCCAGGCGTTGAGCACGGCGAAGAGCGACACGCTGTGGAAGCGGTCGTGCATCTGTCCGCCGAAGTCGATGCCCGCGCTGCCATCCGCATCCACGGCGTAGGTGCGTGAGCCCAGGCGCAGCGTGCGTCCAGAGAACTCCACGGCGCTGGCGCCCAGCAGGCTCGCGGCCACGCGCACCGGCAACGTGGCGAAGGTGTTGTGACCGTCCGAGTACGCGAAGCGCGTGCGCCGCATGAACCCGTCTGCATCCGCTTCGGGCTCCACCAGCCCGAAGCCCTCCACGGCGCCCACCAGCACGGGGATGGGGTGCACCGGGTGGCTGGGCGCTCGTTCTCGCGAAGAGGATTCGTAGTCGAGCGCGGGCAGCGACCTGCCCTCCGCACGCGCTGGAAACGCCACGGCGCGGGCCATCTGCTCGGGGGGGACGTCTGGGAGGAGCGTCTTGGCGGGCGCGTCCTGGAAGGTCTCCGCTCCGGTCTCCTCCGGGAAGGCCTCCTCGGGGAAGGTCTCGTCCCCAGGTGGGGGCTCCTCCACCCCCGCGGGGGCCTGCCGGGCGGTGGGCTCCGCCTGGAAGTCCACCGGAGGCAGCGGCGACGCGTCCGGGTGGGTGGAGACGCCCAGGAAGAACGGGATGGCCGTGGTCCGAAGCACCTGGGCGAAGGCCAGGTCCATGGACTCGTCGGAGCCGCGCTCGTCCATGACCGCGTCGAAGACGACGGCCCGCGCCCCTTCGGCCTCGAGCTGCTCCACCACGCGGGCCCAGAGGTTGCGGCTGTAGGGCCAGCTCCCGAAGTTGAGGGTGTACTGGGGGTTGTCGCGGATGCGCTCCAGGCTCGGCTGGTCGATGGTGACCAGCACCACCTGCGAGGACCTGTCGGGACGCTCGGTGAAGCGGGTGACGGCGGCGTCGTACGCGGAGCGCTCGGCCTCCGCGAGCAGTCCTCCCAGCTTCGCGTCAAACCCATGGCACAGCGCGGCCAGCGTGGTGGCCAGCGCCGCCACGCCCACCATCAGCCGCCAGTGGTCCTGCCACCGTGAACGGACCGTCTTCCAGCGCTCGCCTGTCACGTCCCCCTCTTGCGAAGCGTGCGAAAGTGCACACTAGCGCAGGGGGAAGCGCGGCGGCAGCTACCCGGGGCGCGTGGGGCCCGCTCCCGGTGAATTCCTCAGAACGACGAGCCCGGTTCTTGGAGAAAGTCGGTTTCTTCTGGAGTCGTTGGACGTCCCAGCGTCACGTTGCGGTGTGGGAAACGGCCGAAGCGCTGGATGACGTCGCGGTGTTGCCGGGCGTAGTCGAGCGCCTCCCGGCTGTCCGCGTGGTACAGCGCGAGCACCTCGAACAAGGCCACGGACAGCCGCTGGTCGTTGACGGACTCGCTGTGTTCGAAGGGCAAATACATGAACCACCGCCACAGGGGCGGCAGGGACATGTCCAGGCCCCGGACGAGCGCATGCCGGGCCACCTCGCGCGCCCTTTCATCCGAGGCGAAGGCCTGGGGCGTCCCGCGGAAGAGGTTGCGCGGGAACTGGTCGAGCAGCAGGAGCAGGGCCACGCAGCTTCGGGCCTCATCCCGCCAGGCGTCCAACTCACCGGCGGCGGCGCGCTCGACGGCGGGGAGGAAGCGGCGTCTGCATTCGTCGTCGAACGCTTCGCTCCGTAGGAACCACCGCTCGCGCGGCTGGTCGAACCAGAAGCCGAGGATTTCCTCTGCGCTCGCCATGAGACGCCTCTCAATCCATGGAGGGGAAAGTCACCTTGTACACCGGCGCCAGCCGGGGTGGCGGCCAAGGGACTCCAGTACCACCTTCCACCCGACACTGGCGGGCACGCCCCCATGGGAGGACTCGGATGGATTGGACAGTGGAGCCGACGACGCGGAACATTCCGGGCCCGGTAATGCGCACGGCCCTCAACCCCACGCTGCGCAAGGAATCCGCGGTGGCGCTGGGCATCTTCGGCGCGCTGACGTTCGGCGCGGCGGCCCTGGGCGCCCGTGTCAGCTCCGGAGACACCCGGTGGTACCGGCGCCTGCGCAAGCCACCGTTCCAGCCGCCGCCGAAGGTGTTCGGTCCGGTGTGGACGGTGCTGTATGGCCTCATCGCGATTTCCGGCTGGCGCGTTTGGACGGCGCCCGCGGGCGCGGCGCGCTCGCAGGCCCTGGCGTGGTGGGGCGTCCAGTTGGGCTTCAACGCCGCCTGGTCCTGGCTGTTCTTCGGCCGCCACGAGCCGCGCAAGGCGTTGGTGGACAACCTCGCCCTGCTCGGCAGTGTGACGGCCTACATCGCCACCACCAAGGACGTGGATCGCCCCGCGGCCTGGATGGTGACGCCGTATCTGGGATGGGTCGGGTTCGCGAACGTGCTCAACGCCGAAATCGTTCGCCGCAACCCGTGAGCCCCTCCGCCACCTAGTTGCGCAGCTTCGAGGGCTTGGGCGGGTTCATCGCCAGCACCGTGGCGAAGTACCGCGCCTGGCTCTCGGTGGTGCAGCGCACTTCCTGGATGCGTCCGCCCACCTTCACGCGGACGAGCCAGCCTTCGTTGTCACGGGTCCAAGCAGGCGTGTCGGTTGTCGTGGTCATCGTCATCCCCCTGTGAGTCCATCCTCTGCCCTTCGCTAGAGCAGCCGCCATGCCAGCGTTGGAAGCGTGCGAATCCAGGCGCTTCACCCGGTCTGCTGGCCGATGGAAGACACCGCGCCCTGTCATTTTTGCGGAAGGGTGGGTGGCGGAGTTTCAGTGGACGACCTGCCCCGGCGCCTCCAGGGGGGCTGAGCGGGCACGCCCGTCATCAAGGGCAGGGCGACGTGGAAGGTGGAGCCGTGGCCGGGCTCGCTCTCCACCCAGATGCGGCCGCCATGGCGCTCGACGATGTCCCGGCTGATGTAGAGCCCCAGGCCCAGTCCACCGAACGAGCGGGCGGACACGTTGCGCGCGCGGAAGTAGCGGTCGAAGAGCAGCCGTTGCTGGTCCGGAGGGATGCCGATGCCTTCGTCCGACACCGACAGCAACGCCACGCCGCCGCGTTGGAGCAGGCTCACCCGGACGGAGCCGCCATGCGGGCTGTACTTGAACGCGTTCTCCACCAGGTTGGCCAGCACCTGCTCCATGCGGAACGGGTCCACGTTCACCTGCACGGACTGCTCGGGCGCGTCGAAGTGCACGGTGTGGTTGCCGCGCTGGGGCTCCAGGCCGCGCAGGACGCGCTCCACCAGGCCTTCCAGGTGGGTGGCCTCCGGGCGCAACGCGAGCCGTCCCGCTTCGATGCGCGAGGCGTCCAGCAAGTCATTGATGAGGCTGGTGATGCGCAGCAGGTGCAGGCGCGCGTGGCGCAGCGTGGCGGGCTCCACGTGTTCGCCGCGCTCCAGCCTCCGCTCCAGCGTGGCCAGCCGCAGGCTCAGCGGCGTCAGGGGCGTCTTCAGCTCATGCGAGGCGATGGAGAGGAAGTCATCGCGCACGCGGATGGCTTCCTGGGCTTCATGGTACAGGCGCTCGCGTTCGCTTTCGGCGCGGCGGCGCTCGGAGATGTCCTCGACGATGCCGATGCCGCCCTCGACCTGTCCCGAGGTGTTGAAGCAGGGCGCGAAGTGCACGTGGACCGGGGTCTGCTTGCCAGAGGTGACGGTGCGGTATTCCCCTTCGTAGTCGCAGGTGTGGCCCGCCAGCGTCTCGCGGACGCAGTGGAGGATGTTCTCGTCTCGCAGCGACAGCAGGTTGAGGCCCACCAGCACGCGCTTGGGCGAGCCGATGATGTGCACGAACAGCTCGTTGCACGCGATGACGATGGCGCGCGGGTCGAAGTAGAGGATGCCCAGTGGCGCGTTCTCCACGACGGTGCGGAAGAGCGCGTCACCCGCCAGGCTCGCGGACTCACGCCGGGGCAGGGCGCGCTCCACGGGCTCATCCAGCGTGTCGATGACCTCGTGCAGCCGACGGAAGTTGAGGACGATGCGCTCGCCTTCGCCCTGGCCAGAGGCACCCACCGTCAGCTCCACCAGGATTTCCGCGCCGTCCTTCCGGCGCGCGAGCACCCGGGTGGCCCGCCCTCCCAGCGCGGGGCGGCGGGAGAGCAGGTGGCGCAGCAGGCTCTTCCCTTCGTGCCGCCGCAGCCGCTGGGGAAAGAGGCGCGAGGCGGGCCGGCCCATGAGCTCCTCGCGTTTCCAGCCCAACAAACGTTCCGCCGCGCTGTTGAAGACACGGACGCGCTCGCTCGCGTCGCAGGCGATGAACGGGTCCACGGCGGCGTCCAGCCACGCACTGAGCTCGTCTGTGGCGCCAGGCATGTTGTCCTCGGAATGGCGCGGGCTCGCACGGCCGGCCGGCGCCTTGGAATGGGTGGGCTCGAAACGCCTCGACGCACCATGCGGAGGGCGTGTCCCTTTCCATACAAGTAGGCATTGGAGGCACAGGCCGCGCCTCCCAGGCCCGTGTCGCCTTCATGGACGCCAGGTTCGACAGGCGGGCAGCCACTCAGGCGCCCGGCTAACGGCGCTTGTCCTGCCGCCCACGGGACGCGGGCTTGCGCGCCCCGGGCTTCGCGCGCGGCGGGGGCTGCTTTCGCGGCGAGGGCGTGGGCTTCTTCACGCCGGGCTCGGGCGCCTTGAGCGTGAACGCCTCCATGCGCTCCCGCAAGGCGCGGGTCTCCTCCTTCAGTCGGTCCACCTCTTCACGCAGCGCCGTCACCTCGTGGGCCTGCGGCTCGCCTTCGCGCAGGAAGCGCACCGTCTCGCGGGCCGCGCGCCGTGCGACCGCGTCCGACAGCGGCGTCTGCTCCAGTGGCGCGATGAGCCGCCGGTCGCCCAAGGCGCGCGCCGCCTCGAAGACCCCCATGCGCACGCGGAAGAGTGGATCCCGAAGAAGCTCGGTGAGCAGGTCCACCGCCTCGCGCTTGCGGCCAGCGGTCTCCGCCAGCTTCGCCGCCGCGAGCGTGGCGGCGCGGCGCAAGGGCGCGGCGTGTCCCAGGGCGGTGCGCGCCAGGACGACGGAGAAGGCGGCCGGGTCCTGCGCCTCGGCGAGCCCGTCCACCGCGCCCACGGCGACGACGTCCTGGTACGAGGGCCGGGTGGTGACGGCTTCCAGCACGGCCAGCGCGTCGGGGGCGCGCACCTTGCCGTAGCTGCGCGCGGCCTCCGCCTCCACGAAGTAGCTGGCGTCTCCGCCCGTCACCAGGGCGCGCAGGCGCGAGGTCACTTCCGTGTCCCGGCGGAACTCGCCCAGCGCGGCCACCACGGCGCGGCGCACGCGAGGGTGCGCGGTGCCGAGCGCGGCGAGCAGCCGTGCGCGGGCCTCCGGGGTGCGGATGCGGCCCAGGGACTTCGCGCAGGCGGCGCGCGTTCCCCAGAACAGGCGCGGGTCGTCGAGCGCCACGCCCAGGGCCTCCACGGCGCGGTACCCGCCGTCTCGTCCCAGGGCGGTGGCGGCCTCGGTGCGCGCGCGCATCTCGGGCGCCGCGCGAAGCTCCTCCATCCACAGCCCGGTGGACTTGTCGACCGTCACCGTGCCGAGCACGCCGCGCCGAGGGTCCACGCGCACCTGCGAGGGCGCGCTGGCGCAGGCCAGATGGAACGCGTGTTCCGCGTCCGTCACCTCCAGGCGGTGCACGGCGTCGCGGCCGTCCACGGTGAGCACGATGTCCAGGGGCAGGCGGAACAGGGGCACGCCGTTGCCCGTGGACTGCGTCTGCCGCACCTGGACGCGGAGCCGTGCTTCCTCGGCGTCGTAGCGGACCTCGACCTTCAGCTCGGGGTGGCCGGGCGCGAAGACGTACTGGTCGAAGAAGGCATCCAGGTTGTGGCCGGTGGCCTCCTCGAAGGCGCGCGCGAGGTCCACCGTCTCCACGGACCCGTGGCGGTGGCGCGCGACGTAGTGCCGCAGGCCCTTGAAGAAGAGGTCGTCACCCAGCCTGCGGCGCAGCTCGTGGAGGACCAGCCCGCCCTTCTCGTACAGATGCCGGTCGAAGACATCCATGGGCGCGTGGAAGCGGCGCGCGACGATGGGGCGGGCGTAGCGTTCGCGCACCTCGCCCAGGTAGGCCTCCAGGTCGACGAGCCGGTGCTGGTCGGCTTCATCCTGGCCGTCGGCGCGCTCCTTCCAGAGCATCTCGAACCACGTGGCGAAGCCCTCGTTGAGCCAGCCGTGGGGCCAGTCGCGGCAGGTGAGCAAATCACCGAACCACTGGTGGGCCAGCTCGTGGGAGATGAGCGGCTCGGCGTTGTAGTCCGGCTGGGCGCGCGCGTCGTGGAGGACGGTGTCCGTGAGGCTGGTGGCGGACGTGTTCTCCATGCCGCCGAGGATGAACTCGGTGACGAAAATCTGGGCGTAGCTGCTCCAGGGATAGGGCTCGCCGGTGACCTCCTGGAAGACGCGCACCATCTCCGGGGTGCGGCGCACGCAGCGCAGGGCGTCTTCCTGGCGGCCCTTGGGGAACAGGTATCGCAGGGGCACGGTGCCCGCGGTGTCGGTGGCCTCCTCGAACTCGCCCACCACCAGCGTGATGAGGTACGGGGCGTGAGGCTGCTCCATCCGGTAGTGCTGCGTGCGGCGCCCGTCGTGGACGCGGTCGCTGTCGAGCTTGCCGTTGGACAGGGACGTCATCGCCTCGGGGAAGGTGGCGATGACCTCCGAGGTGGCCTTCTGCGCGGGGGTGTCCAGGCACGGGAACCACGCGCGCGAGTCGATGTCCTGGCCCTGCGTCCAGGCCTGCCGGGGCCGCTGGGGATAGGCTGAGTCCGGGCCCCAGAAGTAGAGGCCCCGCCGGGGCCGGGCCGTGTAGCGGATGGCGACGTCGCACGCGCGTCCCGCCTCCAGCGGCGAGCCCAGCTCCACGCGCACGTGGGCGCCGGAGTTGGTGTAGCGCGCGGGGCGCCCATCGACATGGACCTCCGAGACGTCGAGGTCCACGGCATCGAAGGTGAGGGTGTGGACGGGACGGACGGCGGAGACGCGCGTGGTGCAGAGGCCGTTGATGCTCCGTGTGTCGAAGTCGAGGTCCACTTCGATGCGGACGTGTTCGGCGCGGACCGGCCGCTCGGCGGCATAGTGTTCCGTGGCGCCGGGCAGCGAAAAGGAATGGGGGCCGGAGGGGATGGACTCGGAGGCGTGACGGTGGCAGCAGCGCATGTGCGGCCAGGACTCTTCCGCAAGCTCGCTCCACCGTCGAGAAGGAGTGCACCGGGGGGCCAACGAGCGTCCTGTATCGACGAAGTCCTAAAGACGACGCCGGTGTCACGGCCCTCCCTGCTGGGGTGCGCGTGACATGGTTTTGGACCACACGCGGGGCGGCGTTGACCGGGTAGGCTCTGACCACCGTGCAGTGGGTCCTCTTCTTCTCCGACAGACAGGTGCGTGAGCAGCTCTTCGCCCGGGTGGATTCAACGCGGGGGTTGTTGCTCGTGACGGGCGTCCGTCACGGGGCGTCCATGCGTCCCCCAGAGGCGCGCGAGCCCTTCGTTTCGCTGGAGCGGCTCCACGGGGACGTGGTGTCACAGGTGCTGGTGGCCGACGAGGGCGGCGCCGACGGCATGTGGAGAGACCCGCTGGGGGACCTGGCCGACCGGCTCCACCCCGACAGCCGGGATGACGCCTACGCGGCGGCCACGGGCTACCTGCTGCTCCGGGATGGGCGTCCCTGCGGGGTGGTGCGCAAGCAGGGGACACCGTTCGAGGACCTCTGGTTTCTCCAAGAGGCCCTCAGCCGGTTGACGCCGCGCATCCCCGCGCCGGACCCGGCGCAGCGCCCTGGCCGGCGCCGCGCGGAGCCCGCGCCCCGTTCGCCACCCCGGCCCGCCAGCAGTGGCCCCGGCGCTCGGGCCCGGCCTTCCTGGGACGACGAGGCGACGCCGCCCCGGGGGACGCGGGCCCCACCCCCTCCGCCGGAGCCTCCCAAGAAGGACCCGTGGACGGTGCTGGGCATCGCCCCGGGCACGCCCGTGGATGAGGCGCGCCGGACGTTCCGGACGCTCATCTCGCAGTACCACCCGGACAAGGTGGCGCACCTGGCGCCCGAATTTCACGCGCTCGCGGAGCTGCGCACGCGTGAAATCCTCGACGCCTGGGAAGCGGTGGAGCGGGAACTCTCCGGGAGCTAGTGCGTCAGTCCCGGCGGCGGGGTGACGAGCGTCCTGCCGCCGTCCAGCGCGAAGCGCGCGATGATGGGCATGTGGTCGGACAGCCCGTGGAAGCGGCTCCGGAGGTCACCGAAGGGCGACGTCTCCTGCGCGTCCAACCAGCGCACGCCGGAGCCGGAGAACACGTGGTCCAGGTGCATGCGCATGTGCATGAAGCCGGCGGTGGGAAAGCCGCGCGCCACGTTCGGGTCAATCTGGCCCACGGCGGCCTGGGCACACGTGAGCCGGCCATCGGTGGTCAGGAAGCGGTACACGGGCGACGCGGGCGGTGAGTTGAAGTCGCCGCACACGATGTAGGGCTCGTCGCCGGAGAGCGTGTGCATGAACTCCGTCAGCTTGCGCGCTTCGTGGAGTTGGTTGACGCCGCAGCCCATCTTGTCGCGCGTGGCCCAGAACTCGCGGGCGAAGGGCGTGGGCAGGCTGAGGTGGGTGTTGAAGATGTGGAAGGGGTGCCCGTCCTCGCGGCGCAGCAGGCGCATGTGCGCGCAGATGCGGCTCTGCTTCCGGTCCTTGAGCCGCTGGACGTGGTGGTGGGTGATGGCTTGGGGCGCGGCCACGTTGTGCGTGGCGACCTCGAGCTTGCGCGTGTTCACCAGCACGGCCAGCCCGGTGGTGTAGAGGGACACCTCGCCCAGCTTGTAGTGGTGGGCGCGGAAGTAGAACGCCTCGTAGGGCATCTCGCGCCCCAGCAGGCCGAACGTCTCCACCATGCGTCCCATGAAGGCGGTGAGCTGCGTCTCGCCCGGGCTCTTGGGCCGGTAGGCGATGTTGCTGCGCAGCGAGGACGTCTCCACCTCCTGCAGGCAGATGACATCCGGCAGCGGGTCGAGCGACGCCAGGGCCGCGGCGACCCGGCGTTTCGGGCCCACCGTGCTCGCCAGTCCGCGGAGCATGTGGCCGAAGTAGCGGACGTTGTAGGTGACGATTCGCAGCGGGGAAGCACTCATCGGAAAGAAACTACTAACCGCCCGGCGTGCCGGCTTGGGATGACGCCAGGTGCTCGGCACGCCGTGGGCCTGCCTGCCTGGCCGCACTCCTTGTCACGGACGACAAGGACACCGTGCCGAGAAGCCCTTCACAGCGCAACGAGTGGTGCCGGGTTCCAGCCACCCTGTGGTTTTCTTCTGAAGGCTCCGTGCCCGCGAGGGGGACGGCGCTGGACCGGTGCAACCGAGGGAGGGCTGTTCATGCGGGGATACACGTGGGGTGTGGCCGTCGCATCCCTGATGGGGCTCATGGGGTGCGGCGAGGACGACACGTATCTGTATGACGTGTCGCTGGATGAGGCGGCGTTGAGCAACGTCCCCATCGAATGCTCCGGGCAGGACGTTCCAGAGGATCGGACTGTTGAAGGACTGGCGGCACAGCAGCGGTGGCGTATCCGGCGAGGGGAGCTGGACTCGCTGTCGCTTGAGCTGCCCGATGTCGACTTCTTCGCTGAGGGTATCGGGTCGTTTGTCATCGATCGTCGGGATGACGCGCCAGACGTCATTGACGGGGCGGCTGCGGCAGGTGGGGGATTTCAATTCGTCCACCTCACGGAAGGCTTGGACAGGATGGGGCACGCGAGGTCGGATCAGGCGTTCACCATCGTCATCGAGACCAAGACCCTGGATGACACCATTCACGGATTCATGCGGGTTCGAAGCATGCTCAAGTTTCGAGCGTGGAACACGAGTCCTCAGTGCGCCATCACCATCCCGTTCACGGGCAAGCGCGTCCGAGAGTAACGGTTGACGGTGGCACCCATGCATCCGCGAGGAAGTGAGTGCATGGGCGGAACAAGCCCCATTCTGAGAGGCGTGAATGACGATGCGTGGATATCGATGGAGCGTGGTGGCCGTTGCGGCGGCGGGGCTCATGGCGTGCGGCGAAGAGGACACGTATCTGTACGACGTGTCGCTGGATGAGGCGGCGCTGAGCAGCGTCCCCATCGAATGCCGGAGGCGGCCCGTCCCAGAGGAGCGGACCGTCGACGGACTGGAGGCGCGGCAGCAGTGGC
The DNA here is from genome assembly GCF_000280925.3 of Myxococcus hansupus. Taxonomy (NCBI): domain Bacteria; kingdom Pseudomonadati; phylum Myxococcota; class Myxococcia; order Myxococcales; family Myxococcaceae; genus Pseudomyxococcus; species Pseudomyxococcus hansupus. The sequence goes on along the minus strand of NZ_CP012109.1, from coordinate 7,852,357 downwards.
GTTTCCAGCGAGGGGAGATGGACTCGTTGTCGCTCGAGATTCCCGACGTCCGCGTCCGCGTGCCGGGGACCGGGTACTACGTCATCAACGGGAACGTGGGTGAGCCCGACGTCCTTCATGGGTCGGCCGCGGTGGAAGGGGGCTTCCAGTTCCTGCACTTCCAGACGAACTACGTCTTCGCCAATGGGCTTAGCCTTACGCACTACGACCACCAGGCCTTCTCCGTCGTCGTGGAGACCAAGAACCTGGATGACACCATTCATGGGGTCCTGTGGTTTCGAACCATGCGTGAGCGCGTGCAGTCCCCTGCGGACAAATGGGACGTCCCCGAATGCACCATCACCATCCCTTTCACGGGCAAGCGCGTGAAGGAGTAGGCTCCTCCGCTCGCGCTGCTGTGGCGCGAGCCCTGTGACGGAAGGAGCGGAGAGCGATGCGTGAATACCGATGGGGCGCCATGGCCGCCGTGGTGGTGGCGCTCACAGGCTGCGGCGAGGATGACACGTACCTCTACGACGTGACGCTGGCCCCGGAGACGCTGGCCAACGTGTCGGTGGAGTGCTCCGAGGGGGTCCAGGCCCTGGAGGGCCCCGCCGAGGGGCTCGCCGCGGAGCAGCGCTGGACGATTCGCCGCGGGAAGATGGACGCGATGACGCTCGAGCTCCCCGACATCGACTTCCGGACACCGAACAACGCCTATTTCATCAACGGCGACGGCGAGCCGGACGTCCTCATCGGCTCGGAGGGCGCATCGGGCGGCTACCAGTTCCTGCACATCCAGTCGCGCCTGGACGAGGAGCACAAGCTGGCCCCGCTGGGCAACGAGCACGCCCTCCGCATCGCCATCCACAACAGGCGCCTGGAGGACACCATCCAGGGCGGCATCTGGCTCCGCAACGAGTTCGTCGAACGCGACCAGGTCTCGGGGGAACCCTGTCCACCGGGTGCGCGTCGTCCGTCCGCTTCACCGGCCGCCGGGTACGGGAGTAACGCGCTTCAACCGCACCACGGAGTCCAGCAGGTGCTCCAGCGCCTGCTGCGGCTCCGTGCACAGGCCGGAGTGCACCGGCCCCGTCTGGATGATGGTGCTGCGCGGCGCCACCACCCAGTGCCACCGCTCCTTCTGCGTCAGGCGGCCAATGGGGCCGGAGCCCTTCCCGCCCTCACACACGCGGCGGAAGCTCTCCAGGTGGCCGCGCACCATCTCCACGTCCACGTCGGGCCACAGCGCCTTCAAGCGGGCTTCATCCGGCTCCACGCGCACGCCCAGGTAACGCTGGGTGGCGCAGAAGAGGACGACACCCGCGTTGATGAACTCCTCGCGCTCCACCCGCGGCACGACGCGAATGATGGCGTAATCAAACGAGCTGGGCGCGGGCACGGTCCGCCTCCTCGATGAACGCGGGCACCGCTTCCAGCCGGCGCAGCAGCCAGGTGGCATACGCCGCGCGGTGGGCCTCGGCGGTGGGGAAGGGGGACTCGGTGCCGGTGAGCCACGCCTCCGGAATGGCCCCGACGATGCGCTCCACCACCTCCCGGGTGACGCGCGCGCCCAGGTGCTTCCCGGCCTCCGTCAGCGCGGTGGCCCAGGGCAGCAGCACATGGTCCTTGATGGGCGCGAAGCGGCCCTGGCTGCGCGCCTCCCAGTCATCCCACGAATGGTGGAAGTACATGGCCGCCCCGTGGTCGATGAGCCACAGGTTCCGGTGCCAGGTCAGCATGTTGGGGTTGCGTGGGGTGCGGTCCACGTTGGTGATGTACGCGTCGAAGGCGACGATGCCGGACGCCTCCGCCGCCGACGGCGCGGGGTCCGCCACCGGGTCGAACGTGACGGACGCGGGGAGGTAGTCCAGGGCCAGGTTGAGGCCCGCGCTGGCCTTGAGCAGCTCGCGAATCTCGGAGTCCGGCTCGTTGCGCCCCAGCGCCGGGTCCAACTCCACCAGTACGAGCTCCGGCACCCGCAGTCCCAGCTCCCGGGCCAGCTCCCCGGCGATGAGCTCGGCGATGAGCGCCTTGGCGCCCTGGCCTGCTCCGCGGAACTTCACGACGTAGAGGCCCGTGTCGTCCGCTTCGATGATGGCGGGCAGCGAGCCGCCTTCCCGCAGGGGCGTCACGTAGCGCGTGGCGGTGACCGTCCTTGGCATCCTGTGCTCCCGTCCTCTCGCGGCCCCGCCCTCCCGGCGTCCGCCGCGACCCGGCATGTAACATGTCGCAAAGGGGCGGATCTCCTGGGTTGCGTGGCTTCTAGGAGCCCGTTGGAAACTTTGTCCGACACGGTGCGACAATCATTTATCGGCGGTTTTTTCTGCCCCCCACGGAGCACCCCCACCATGGAAATCTCTCGCAAGCCGAAGTCGCCCGTGTCGCAGTCCACCCGTGCTGGTGACGCCGCGAAGCCGGCGGCCGCGGCCAAGCCCGCCGAGAAGGCGCCGGTCCAGACGAAGGACGGCTTCGACTCGGGCTCGTCGGGCGGCGCGCGTTCCAACTTCGTGGACCGCCCCAAGGGCAACTTCGTGGACCGCCCCACGGGCATGCCGCCGGGCACCCAGTCTTCGCTGCCGGCCTCGGCCTTCACGTTCGGCTCCAACCACGTCGCGGTCCGCCCCTTCGCGGGAAGCGCGGCCCGCACGCCCACCACGCTGTCGGCGTCCGCCACGCCCAACGCGAAGGTGAACGACCTCCAGACGACGACGTCCACCGTGTCCTTCGACAAGGACGTGAAGCTGGACTCGCTGAAGCTGAACCTGGACCTGGCGCACACCTTCAAGGGTGACCTGGTCGTCAAGCTGACCAGCCCCTCCGGCAAGACGGAGACCATCCACAACCGCACCGGCGGCAGCGCGGATGACATCAAGGGCTCCTTCGACCTGAGCGCCTTCAAGGGCGAGTCCACCAAGGGCACCTGGACGCTGTCCGTCGAGGACAAGGCGCGCCGCGACACGGGCACGCTGAAGAGCTGGAGCCTGGACGCCGCCGGTCAGGCCACGGGCGCGGGCCCCATCCAGGAGCCGAACAAGCCGCTCTCCGGTCCGCCGGTCATCGCCGTGTTCGACGGCGGCGTGGACTTCAAGCACACCGACCTGGACGACTCGATGTGGGTCAACCCGAACGAAATCGCGGGTGACGGCATCGACAACGACGGCAACGGCGTCAAGGACGACATCTACGGCTACAACGTCGGCTACAACAGCGGCGACGTGATGCGCGGCAGCGGCACCGACCACGGCACGCACGTGGCCGGCATCATCGCCGCCGAGGACAACGGCGAGGGCAACACCGGCGTCGCCGCGGGCAAGGCGAAGATCATGAGCCTGGGCGGCCTGTACAACGGCGCGGACCTGCTCACGAACTTCGAGCGCGGCGTCGACTACATGGTGAAGATGAAGATGGAGCACGGCGTGAACATCCGCGCCGTCAACGCCAGCTTCGGCAACGAGTACCGCAACCCGGCGGACGTGAAGCGCTGGACGGAGGCGGTGCAGAAGCTGGCCGACGCGGACATCCTCCTCGTCGCGGCCACGGCGAACGGCTACGGCAGCAACCTGAACGACGTGCCGGACATGCCCGCCAACATCGAGCTGCCCAACGTCATCACCGTGGCGGCCATGGACAAGAACAACGACAAGCTCGCGGACTTCTCGTCCTACGGCGACAAGGTCGTGGACCTGGCCGCGGTGGGCGAGGACGTCTACAGCACCGTGCCGAGCAGCCGCGACGGGAAGCCCCAGTGGGAGGAGATGAGCGGCACCTCCATGGCCACCCCGACGGTTGCGGGCACCGCGGCGCTGATGTTCGCCGCCAACCCCAACCTGACGGCCGCGCAGGTGCGTGAGCTGCTCATCCAGACGGTCGAGGCGGACCCCGACCTCAAGGGCAAGGTCATCACCGGCGGCAAGCTGGACATCGAGGCCGCCGTGGCCGCCGCCAAGGCCACGCTCGAGGACGACACCTTCGCCACCCGCTGAGCCGGGGCGGAGCTGACGCAGCGAATCGCTCCCGGTGCCCAGGCGCCGGGAGCTTTTTCGTGTCCGAATTGGTTGCGCACAATTTAATTGTGCCCTATTCATCTCCCATGTCGATGGATGACCCGCTCAGCCTGGACCGGCAAATCTGCTTCCCGCTCTACGCGGCGGCCCGGGCGATGACGCAGGCGTACGCGCCGCTGCTGTCGAAGCTGGGCCTGACGTATCCGCAGTACCTGGTGCTCTTGGTGCTGTGGGAGACGGACGGCGAGACGGTGAAGGGGATGGGGGAGCGGCTGTATCTGGACTCGGGGACGCTCACGCCGCTGCTCAAGCGGATGGAGTCCCAGGGGCTGGTCCGGCGTGAGCGGAGCGCGGAGGACGCGCGCTCGGTGCGCATCTACCTGACGACCGAGGGACGGGCCCTGCGCCGCAAGGCCACGTCCATTCCCGAGGCGATGGCCTGCAAGCTGGGGCTGACGCTGGAGGAGGCGACCCGTCTTCGCCGCGACGTCATGCGGCTGTTCGAAGTGCTTTCGCAGTCCCACGTTGATTCCTCGAAGTAACGCCCCAGGAGAACACCATGGCTCCCGTCTCTATCTCTCCGCTGTACAGCACCGCCGCCACCACCCACGGAGGCCGCGATGGCCGCGTGAAGTCCGAGGACGGCGTCCTGGACCTGCCCCTGGCCATGCCCAAGCAGTTGGGTGGCCCGGGTGGCGCGGTCACCAACCCGGAGCAGCTCTTCGCCGCGGGTTACTCCGCCTGCTTCGAGAGCGCGCTGCGGCTGGTGGCGCGCATGCAGGGGAAGAGCCTGGGCAGCGACGTGGGCGTGCGCGCCACCGTCACCATTGGCAAGACGCCGGACGGCGGCTTCGGGCTCGCGGTGGAGCTCCAGGGCATCCTGCCGGGCATCCCGAAGGACGAGGCCGAGAAGCTCCTGCACGCGGCCCACGAGGTGTGCCCGTACTCGAAGGCCACGCGCGGCAATATCGACGTGAAGATCTCCGTCGCCGGGTAGTCGTCGCGCGGAGGGCGTTCAGAACGAACGCTCATGCGCATGGCATGGGCGTTGGCATAGGGGGGGGCGATGTCGAAGCCATCGCTCCCCGCTCCCGTGCCTCGTGCCTCCCTGACTCTCATCGCCCGGGAGAAGGGGACGGAGCGAAGCTGGTCCTTCGAACGCGGCGGCGCCGCCGTGACGCTGCGGGAGGGCGCGCTCGGTGGGAAGTCGAAGCAGACCGAGAAGACGTTCGACTCCGAGGCCGAGGCGCTCGCCTTTTGCGAGAAGAGCCTCCGCGCGAAGGTGGAGAAGGGGTCCTTCGCCGTCGAGCTGGGGCTCCGCGCCGTCCCGCTCGCGGCGCTGCAAGCCGAGCTGAAGGTCGCTGGCAGCGCGGAGCCCACCGCTCGCGTCCTCGTGCATGACGGGGACCTCGTCATCCCGCACGACCTCATCCTCGATGACGGGTTCGGACTGCTGGCGCCGGAGAAGGACGCGCCGTCGCCTCTGGTGGGGCTCCTGGTTCGCGCACGACACCGTGCACCTCTCGGACTTCTACGACGCGAAGACGCGGCGGTATGACTTCACCGACGTCATCGCGCTGGTGAGACTCTTGCTCGAAAACGCCGTCCCCGTCCCCGCGTCCTACGAAGGCGTGCTGGCCACCTGGAAGGACCAGATTGAGCGGGTGGGGCACGCCATCGACCGGAGCGAAAGGAACCCGGAGCATGCACGCGTGCTGTTCGGTGCGCTCCGGGATGCGCTCGCCACGCTGGGCAAGCCCTATGGAACGAACGCGCTCGTGGACGGCCTGCGCGCGTTGTTCGACGTTCGCGCGCGAGCCTGACCTCGAGGGACCTACGGCGTACCGCCCGGCACCCACACGCCCCAGTCCAGCACCTGCATGCCGCCACCGCTGGGCATGAGCTGGTCGGACAGCGGCTGGAAGCGGGCGTCGTGGGGCATTCCGGAGAGCGCCTCGTCCCACGGGTCGGCGGCGTAGACCTGCGTGACGACGTTGTTCACGTGGGGCCGAGGCGTCTCGAACCGGAGCGCCGGAACGCGATGCGAGCCCACGGTCAGCGTCTCCTTCCCGGCGGGTGCGAGGCCCGTGGGCGACGGTGGCCACTGGCGGAGGTCCAGGGACTCCCAGATGCGCGCGAGCACGGCCTCTTCCAAGGGCACGGCGTCCGCCTGGGCGAAGTCCGGGCAGGCCGCGCCAGTCCGAGGTGGCGGTGCCTGCTGCCGCAAGAGGAAGCCTCGCTCCGCGCCCTGGCAGGTGCGCATCACGGACTCGGTGTCGCCGCCCACCTGCACGTCGAGCCATGTCCCCGGCCCCCAGGGGCGGGTGAGCGGCTGCGGACGGGCGGTGGCGCCCTCCTGTCCCTGTCGTGCCTCCAGCACGGTGAGCTGTGAACCGCCGCCCATGCCGAAGCCCGCCAGCGTGGTGCTCGCGTCGAGCAAGCCGTTGGTGAGGTACAGCGGGCCCGGCGTCGCCGCGTAGAGCCTGTTCTCCAAGGGGCCGTCGAACGCCCGCTTGTCATGGAGGTACCGCTTCGCCTCCCACTGGCGGCCCGCGGCGCTGAGCTGCTCGGTGCTCTGCTTGCCTTCATGCGAAACGGTGAGCGCTCGCGACTCGTCCGCGCGCACGGGCAACACGAGCGGGCGGGACAGCATGGGGTTTCGCGAAGGCGCGCCGCTGTCATCGGTGAAGTAGAGCGTCACCCAGACCCAGGGCAGCTCCACGGCGGAGACCTCCAGCGTCACCACGCCGGCCACCGCGGCCTCGGGGATGGTGCCGGGCTGCTGCCGACCCATGGCCTTGCGGTTGGCGGAGAAGGAATACGCCACGCGGTCCCCCACGCGGGCCTTCAGCCATGGCGAGTTGCCGCGCCGCGTTGGCGTCTCTGGCTCTGGCGCTGTCACGGGCGGCTGCTCCTGGGCGGAAACTTCCGGTGGCGCGGTGGCGCTGTCCGAGGGCGTGGTGTGGGACTCCACGCTCTTGCACGCGATGCCGAGGGCCAGGGACGCGCAGAGCACCACGGGGCGGGACATGGAGGAGGCGACAGGCTTTCGCATTCGGGCGACCTCGGCGGTGAGGGGCATTGCGCCACCCCTGTCTGACCTTGATACACCGGGGCGCTGGCCCGCCTTCAACTTTCTGGAGTTCCGCGTCCCATGACCACGAACCTGTCCATTCGCCGCGTCGTTCTCTACAAGCATGGCGTCGGCTACTTCGAGCGCCGGGGAAAGGTGAGCGGCAACGACACGCTCCACCTGGACTTCAAGGCGCGCGACATGAACGACGTGCTGAAGTCGCTGACGGTGTTGGACCTGTCGGGCGGCTCGGTGTCGGCGGTGAGCTACGACTCCACGAAGCCGCTGGAGCAGTTGTTGGCGGAGGCCACCATCCGCATCCCGGAGGACGGCAGCCTCACGGCGCTCCTGGGGCAAATCAAGGGCGCGCGCGTGCGGGTGCGCGTGGGCGGCGCGCAGGTGGAGGGCTCCATCATCGGCCTGGATTCGCTGGCGGTGGCGGCGGGCGAGACGAGCCTGATGCGCCCGTTCCTATCACTGCTGGTGGGCGCCTCGCTGCGGACCTTCGACATCCTGGACGTGTCCGAGCTGGAGTTCCTGGACGAGGCGGTGCGCAAGGATTTGGAGTTCTACCTGGCGACGGTGCTGTCCTCGTACAAGAAGGACTCCAAGCGGATGGCCATCCTCACCTCGGGCGAAGGTGAGCGCGAGCTGTTCGTCAGCTACGTGGTGGAGTCGCCGGTGTGGAAGACGAGCTACCGCATCCTCCTGGACGAGGGCGAGCCGCCGCTGCTCCAGGGCTGGGCGTTGGTGGACAACACCGGGGACGAAGACTGGGTGGACGTGAAGCTGTCGCTCATCGCCGGGCTGCCGGTGTCCTTCGTGCACGACCTCTACAACCCCCGGTACATGCAGCGCCCGGTGGTGGAGGTGAAGACGGAGGCCGCCGCCGCGCCGGTGATTCCCGAGGAGAGCTTCGGCGGCTCCATGGACATGATGATGGCGGAGGCGGCCGCGCCCGTCATGCCCGCCGCGGCGGCCCCCATGCCCGCGCCGCGCCGCGCCCGGGCGGAGAAGGCCCATGCGGTGGCCGTGGCGGGCGGTCCTGGCCGCGGTGGGCCGAAGCTGCGCGAGGTGATGGAGCAGAGCGCGGTGACGACGCTCACGAAGGAGGTGGGTGACCTCTTCGAGTACGGCGTGGACCGGCCGGTGACGGTGCACCGCAACCAGAGCGCGCTGGTGCCGATTCTGCACAAGCCCTTCGAGGGCAAGCGGGTGCTCCTCTACAACCGGGCCACGCGTGAGAAGAACCCCATGGCGTGCATCGAGCTGAAGAACACCACGGGCCTGACGCTGGAGGGCGGCCCGGTGACGGTGTCCGAGGACGAGCGCTACGTGGGCGAGGCGATGCTCGACACGATGAAGCCGAACGACCGGCGCTTCGTGCCCTACGCGGTGGAGCTGGGCTGCGTGATGTCCATCGAGGACCGCGTCGAGGACGGGCCGGTGTTCCGCGTGGTGGTGAACTCCGGGATGCTGGTGGCGGAGTACTTCCATCTGCGGCGCACGACGTACATCGCGAGGAACAAGGCGCCGCGTCCGCAGGTGCTGTTCGTGGAGCACCCGCGCACGGGCTGGGAGCTGGCGAAGGACGCGCCGGAGCCCACGGAGACGACGGACGGCTTCTGGCGTTTCAAGCGGGAGCTGGCGGCGGGCTCGCAGGACACGCTGAGCATCACCGAGCGCACGCGCGGGCAGCGCCAGTACCTCATCTCCAGCATGGGGCTGGACCAAGTCTCCTACTTCGTCTCGCAGCGCTTCATCGACGAGAAGATGACGGCCGCGCTGAAGGAGGTCATCGCGCAGCGCGAGCAGGTGGACGCGCTGGCGAAGGACGAGCAGCGCTTGCAGGACGAGCGCAACCAGCTCTTCCGCGACCAGGAGCGCATCCGCTCCAACATCGAATCGCTGAAGAGCGGGGCGTCGCAGCGCGAGTTGGCCGAGCGCTTCGTCGCGAAGCTCAACGAGCAGGAGGACCGCCTGGAGGCCATCGCCGCCGAGTTGGAGAAGCTGGCGAAGCAGCGGCAGGAGGCGCAGAAGACGCTCAACCGCCGCATCCAGGGGCTCAGCTTCAGCGCGGACCTGTAACCCGCGCAATTCGGAGCGAACGGCGGGGTTTTGACGGGGCGTCGAGGGTGAACGTGGCTGTCCCTCGATATGGAGATTCCGGTGCGTCGTTGGCAGGTCGACGCCCGGCATTCTTCATCCGAGGAGACAACATGCGAATTCAGGCCGCGCTGGTGGCAGTGCTGTTGATGGCTTGTGGTGGTGGGGAGGAGCTGGACGAGGACGTGTTCGTGGTTCGCTTCGAGGCGAGCTACGGCGAATGCCAGGGGTCGTGTTACTTCCGCCTCGAGATCTCCTCGGACGGCGCTTCCCATGTGGCCTACGCGGAGCGAAAGGGCATGCGCGAGTCGCGAAAGGCGTTCCTGCTGAGCCAGTTCGAGTTGAACGGACTCTTGAAGGACGTGACGCGGGCGCGCGCCGACGCGTGGGAGCCTGTTTATGGGTGCCCGGACTGTGTGGACCAGGGGAGTTACGGCCTCACGCTCGCCGGAACGGAGGAGTTGAGGCAGTCGTCAGTGGACCCGAAGGTCATCCCCGCGCACCTGGCCCCGCTCATCCAACGGATGTACAGGACGCTTCGCGTGAACCTGTCGTGAGCGGCCGCGTCAGTCGGAGACGATGCGCCAGCGCAGCGTCCCGTCCTTGTCCGGCTCCATGACCTCCACGCGCGGATTCTTGGCGCTGGAGCACTCCAGGTAGGCCTTGAAGCCGCCCGCCATCTCATGGACGGTGACGGGCGTCAGGTAGGTGAACTGGCGCAGCAGCAGCATGCCCATGCCGTTCTCCTCCTGGTGCAGCAGCTCGCCCTGGTCGCAGTAGGAGCGCCACATGCGCCGCGCCATTCCCAGCACCATGGTGGGCGTGGTGAAGCGCAGCACCATCTTGAAGATGGAGTGGATGTCCCGCAGGGTGACTTCGTAGCCCACCATGTGGGCCCCTTCCGGCTTGCCGTCGAAGTGCCGGTCCACCACGTGCTGGATGATGCCGAAGTACGTCTCCACCGGCACCCAGCCCACCGCCAGCGTCGTGCGCGGGTCCGCGTGGGGTTGCAGCTCGGCGCTCAACGACTCCACGGCCGTCCTGGCGGTGTCCTCGCCAAAGCGCTCGTGGACGTAGGCCAGCAGGTTCTGGACGGTGAAGCCCTTGTAATGCACTCCGGACAATGAGGCTGTCACGCTCGCGATACCCCCCGCTTCATCCTGTGAGCCGGTCTGGCCCACAGGAGGGTGGCGGCAAAGCCGTATGCTAGAGCACTCCACGACACGGCGGAAACACCAGCGTGAACCAATTCCCGCTGGCGTCACTCAACGCTGGAATGCCCGGAACACCTCGACACCCGCGACCACCGTCAGCCGCACCTGCGCGCCGGGAAGCTCGGAGGCCGGCGCGTCCACCGGGTCCACCGACAGCGCGACGAAGTCCGCGTCCATGCCCGGCTTGAGCCGGCCACGGCGTCCCTCCGCGAAGGACGCGTACGCGGCGCCCACGGTGAAGCCCTCCAGCGCTTCCTCACCGCTCAGCCGCTGGCCCCCGTACCAGCCGCCTTCCGGCTGACCTCGTGAGTCCTGCCGCGTGCGCGCCGCGTAGAGACCCGCCAGCACGTCCGGACGCTCCACGGGGAAGTCGCTGCCCAGCGCCAGCACCGCGCCAGACGCCTTCAGCCGCTGCCAGGCATAGGCGCCGCGGATGCGCTCCGTTCCCACGCGCGCCTCCGCCCACGGCATGTCACTGGTGGCGTGGGTGGGCTGCACGCTGGCGATGAAGTTGCTCCGGCCCAGCCGCTCGAAGTCCTCCGGGCGCATGATTTGCGCGTGCTCCACGCGGTGCCGCCCGTCCTGCGTGCCCGTGGCCTCGGCCGAGCGCGACAGCACGTCCAGCACCACCGTGTTGGCCCGGTCTCCAATCGCGTGCGTGCCCACCTGGAAGCCCCGCGCCATGAACGCGCGCACGCGCGCCTCGTACTCCTCGGGCGTCAGCAGCAGCAGGCCCCGGTGGCCGGGCTCGTCGCTGTAGTCCTGGTGCAGCGCAGCGCCGCGGCTGCCGAGCGCGCCATCCAAGGTGAGCTTCACCGCGCGCAGCGTGAGCATGCGGCCCTCGAACGGGCCGTCCTTCAGGTACGTCTCCCGGTCCCCCGTCTGGCCATCCGCCATGGCGTAGACGCGCAGCGGCAGCTTGCCTTCCTTGTCCCACCGCTGGAGCAGCCGGAAGGTGCGCAGGTCCATGCCCGCGTCGTGGACGCCGGTGAGGCCCACCTGCGCGGCGCGTTGGAGCGCCGCGGTCAACTGCGCCGCGTGCTGCGCGTCCGTGGCCGGAGGCAACACGGCTTCCACCAGCGTCATGGCGTTGTCCACCAGGATGCCCGTGGGCTCTCCATTCTCGCCGCGCAGGATGCGGCCGCCCGCCGGGTCCTTCGTGTCGCGGGTGATGCCGGCGCGGCGCAGCGCCTCGCCGTTGACCCACAGCGCGTGTCCGTCCACGCGGCTCAACGCCACCGGCCGCGTGGGGAAGCGCGGGTCCAGGTCCGCGCGCGTGGGGAAGGCCTTGTCCTGCCAGTCGTTCTGGTCCCAGCCCCGGCCCAGCAGCCACTCGCCCTGGAACGCGGAGGCCGGCGCGGAGGAGATGCGCTCCAGGGCCTCCGCCTTGGTGTCCACGCCCTCCAGGTTCACCGTCACCAGGCCCTGGCCCAGCCCCGCGAGGTGGCCGTGCGCGTCGGTGAGGCCGGGCACCACCGTGACGGCGCCCAGGTCCACCACGCGCGCGTCCTGGCCCGCGGCGGCGAGCACCTCGTCCTTCGTGCCGGTGGCCAGCACCTTGCCGTCCTTCACCGCGAGCGCCTGCACCTGGGGCTTCGCCGGGTCCAACGTCCGGATGCGCTGGGCCACGTACACCGTGGTGGTGGCGGTGGGCTCCGGTGGGGGACGCGGTCCGTCATCCACGGGCGGCACGCGCCGGGTACATCCGGCCAGGCTGGTCAGAAGGAGTACTGCCCCGAGGAGTCCACCACTGAGTCGTCGCAGCGTCATGTCTGGCACCTGTCTGGGAGCCCGCGCCAAACCCTGGCGCGTCCGGCGCGACACTCTGGCGCACCCGGAAGGGGAGGTCAAGCGTGGCGTCCCCCTCCGGGCGCGTGGATGTCACCGCACGGTTACAAGTTGACGGGGCACGGCTGCGTGCGCGGCGCGCAGCCCGTGGACTGCACCTGATAGGTCAACTCGTACTTGCCGCCGTGGCCTTCGAGCGTCGCGGTGAAGGTGCCCGTCTGGCCACGCAGCGTGGTCCAGCCAATCTGCTCCTCCAGGTCGAAGATGTGCTCGCTGCGGTCCCAGAGCGCCACCAGCTTGCCGCCCGCGCCCACCGTCTGCGTCGTGAACTGCAGCGACGGCGGATGCGGGTTCAGCGGGTCCCAGTGGAACACCGTGCCCGGATACACGTAGTCGCTGTTCCAGATGATGTCCGACTGGTGGTCGCCGGTGACTTCCGACTCCAGCCACAGCTCATCCTTGCCATCCAGGTCCGACACGCTGATGCAGCGCAGGGACAGCAGGTTCGCCCGCCAGAACAGCGTGTAGTAGGGCCAGTCGGGGTTGGGCTCCCAGCCGCCACCGGGCTCACAGGACGGGTCATTGCACGTGGCCGGCGGCGCCAGGCTGGCCTTCCGCAACTGCTTCTCCATGGCGATGATGTCCACCGGCTTTCCGTCCGCCACCCGTGCGTCCGCGGTCTCCACGGCCTGCGTCTCCACGGGCGGCTGCACGGGCTCCACGCCCTCCGTGCCGCAGCCCGTGAGCACGAGCACCGCGCCCATCGTCAAACCCAATGCCTTTCGCTTCGTCGCTCCACCGCGCATCTGCGTCATCCTTTGGTGTCTGGCCCCAACGGCTTGGATACGCAGCGGTGCGTGATGTCTGGCAATTCAGGGATGCGAAAGCAGCGCCGTGTTCCGGGAGCGCGGCCGACGCCGTCAGGGATGGTTGGGGTGGAGCCGGTGGCGCATCGACGTGCGCTGTTTCGTGTAGCGCGGGTTCTGGAACAGCTTGATGAGCGCCATGCCCGCCACGAAGCCGCCGATGTGGGCCCAGAAGGCGACGCCGCCCGTCGCCTCCGCGCTCACGGTGTTGAGCTGGGGCAGGCCGCTGACGAGCTGCACGCCGAACCACCACAGCAGCACCGCCCAGGCCGGCACGGGGAAGACGCGGATGAAGATGACGATGATGAACAGCATGTTCACCCGCACCCGGGGGTAGAGCAGCAGATAGGCCCCCATGACGCCGGAGATGGCGCCCGACGCGCCCACCGTGGGCACGGGCGAGCCCGGGTCCACCACGAGGTGGGCCGCCGCCGCGGCCAGGCCGCACAGCAGGTAGAACACCACGAAGCGCAGGCGGCCCATGCTGTCCTCGACGTTGTTGCCGAAGACCCAGAAGAAGAGGCAGTTGCCCAGCAGGTGTCCCCAGCCGCCGTGCAGGAACATGGACGTGAGCGGGGTGAGGAGGTTGATGGGCTCGTTGTCCACCACGCACGCGAGCCCATCTCCCAAGGGCACCGGCAGCCCCAGCGGGGCCCTGCCCGTCAGCTCGCCCGGCACCATGCCCAGGTTGCAGACGCTGGCCGCCAGCCGGAAGGCGTCGAAACCGGCGCCCTGGATGAAGACCCAGACGAAGCCGATGATGCCGAGCAACGCGTACGTCACGACGGGCGTGCGCAGGGTGGGGTTGTCGTCGCTGATGGGAATCATGGTGGAGATCCACCATGTGCATCCCTCCCCGCATGCGCTGGGTCCGGGCGAGGCCGGATGTATGCCGCCGGACGCAGTCCCACCCGTACGGGCGGAGCGGGTGGGATGGTTGCGTCAGGCAAGCACCCCCGGGGAGACTTTGCTGCGGGAAGCCGGTTGAGGGATGGTTGGCCGCCTCACACTCCCATGGAGTCTTGAGAAACATGAACCTGTCGATGCTGTCGCGCGGCGCCGCCGCGCTCCTCGTGGTCGCCGCGCTGTCCCTCACCACCACTGGTTGCGCCGGCCGCCGCCGCGAAGCCTTCCTGCTGGAGAAGGCCCGCAATCACGTCTACCGCAAGCCCGTGGCGGAGGTGTACCCGCAGGCGCTCGCGCTGCTGAAGGAGAAGGGCTACTCCTTCAAGGCGGGCCAGAGCGGCTTCGAGGCCACCACCGAGTGGTTGATGCAGGGCGCGCCGTCCTCGCTGGGCACCACCCAGGTGCGCTACCTGGTGCGTGGCATCGAGAAGGGCCCGGGCCAGTGCTCGGTGGAGCTCACCCGTCAGCTCGTCACCGAGTCCGCGGGCGCCTCCAACACGTCCGGCCGCGCGAAGGACATCTCCGAGCCCGCGGTGCGCGCCGACGGCGGCAACATCACCCGCGACGAGGAGCTGGAGTGGGAGCTGGTCCAGCGCGTCGACGCCGAGTCCGCCTCCGCCCTGCGCGCCGAGTCCGAGAAGATTCAGTAAGCCTCAGTCCCGCAGGGGCAGCTCGACGGTGAGCCCGTCGAAGGCCACCTCCACCGGCCCCTCGTACTCCTCGCGCGCCTGCGCGAGCAGCTTCGAGGGGTCGGTGTCATGCCGGCTGGACAGGTGCGTGAGCACCAGTCGCCGCGCTCCCGCTTCCCTCGCCACGCGCGCCGCTTCCCTCGCCGTGGAGTGGTGCGTCTCCTTGGCCCGCTCCTGTTCGTCGTCGGAGAAGGTGGACTCGTGGACCAGCAGGTCCGCGTCCCTGGAGGCCTTCACCACCGCGGGGCAGGGGCGCGTGTCACCGGAGATGACCAGCCGGCGACCGGGCCGCGCCGCGCCCAGCACGTCCTCGGGCTTCACCGTGCGCCCGTCCTCCAGCGTCACCGCCTCACCGCGCTGGAGCTTCCCGAACGACGGGCCCTCCGGCACGCCCAGGGAGCGCGCCACCTCCAGGTTGAAGCGGCCGGGGCGCTCGTCCTCCACCAGCGCGTAGGCCAGCGCGTTGATGCGGTGGTCCGCGGCGATGGCGTGGATGGTGTAGCCGTTGCGCCGCACCACGTCGCCGTCCTTCAGTTCGTGAATCTCCACGGGGAAGGACATGGACTCCACGCCCAGGTAGACGGCCTGCTGGAGCACCCGCTTCGCGGAGGGCGGGCCGTACAGGCGCATGGGCTCGGAGCGGCCCGTCATTCCCAGCGTGCGGAGGAAGCCGATGATTCCCAGGTAGTGGTCCGCGTGGAAGTGCGTGAAGAACACGGCGTCCACGGTGAAGCCGGTGCCATAGCGCACCATCTGTCGCTGGCTGCCCTCGCCACAGTCGAATAGCAGCAAGTCGGCGTGCGCCTTCACCGCGAGTCCGGACAGGTTCCGGTGCAGCGTGGGCTGCGCGGCGGAGGTACCGAGGAAGGTGAGCTTGAGGAGGGACATGCCGGCACTTCCCACGCGTAGAGAACCTCCCGCACCCTGGAACACCTGGCGCGAGGCCGCCATTTACCAGGGTTGGACGCCCCCGTGCTTCCCTGACTGACGTTGGCTGCGCTATGTGGCCGCCCCCCGACATCGGACCTCGCCATGCCTGAATCCCTGACCTTCGCGCCGACCTCGGACCCTCGCCGCGTACGCGCGCCCGACGGCCGCGTCCTCACCGTGCCGGACGGCTGGGCCCTGTTGCCGCCGGGCGACGCCGGGCTCACCCGCCGGGTGAAGGCCGCGGGCCCCTCGTGGACGGTGGCGGAGAAGGTGGGGCGCAAACTGTTCTCCCGGGGGGTGTGGGCGCCCGAGGCCCACATCGTCCACGCCAAGGCCGCCCTGGAGGCCGAGCGCGCCACGCCCGCCTACGAGAAGAAGCTGGCCGCGGGCCGCGAGCGCCGCGCCCGGGAGCAGGAGGCCTACGAGGTCGACTTCGCCAACGCCGTGCTGCGCTTCCTCGCCTTCTCTCCGGCGTGGCTGCCTCACGCGAAGCGGATGGCCGTGCTCGTCGCCACGCACGCCACGCCCGTGGGCAGCGGCACCGTGGCGCGCACGGAGCGCATCCCCCTGGAGCGCCGCGCCGAGGCGGCCGTCATCGCCTGGATGCGACATCAGACCACGCGCTACGACGACATGCGCATCGCCCGGGTGAAGGGCGCCCGCCGCGAGGTGCGCCGCGAGCTCGCGGACATCTCCCGCGCGGTGCTGGACCTGCATCGCCGGGATGCCCCGCACGCGCCCGCCGCGTGCCCGCTGTGCACCTCGCTCGCCCGCACATGAGCCGCCGCCCCGTCTGAGGCCCCGGGGTTACTGACCCGGCGTTCAGAAACCTTGCTTCGTAACTGACCGGCGGGTTAGTTATCGGGCATTCATGCCACGTCCCGCGGACCCTCACGCTCGCAGTGCCTTGGTGTCCGCGGCCCGCGCGGAGTTCGTGCGCCGGGGGCTGAAGGGGGCGCGCATCGAGGACATCACCGCCGCGTGTGGGCTGTCCAAGGGCGCCTTCTACCTGCACTTCCCCTCCAAGGAGGCGCTGTTCGGGGAGGTGGTGGGGGACTTCCAGTCCGGCCTGGACTCGCTGAACGCGCGGCGCATGGCCACCTTCGAGCGCTTCTTCCAGACGCAGGGCGTGCCTGGCGCGGAGGACCGGCTCGAGAACAGCGAGCGCTACCGGCGCTTCCTCGAACTGGAGGCCTCGCATGACCTGGAGGCGCTGGAGTGGGTCTGGCAGTTCCGCGACGTGTCCCTGGTGCTCACCAATGGCAGCCAGGGCACGGAGTTCGAATCCCTGCTGTGGCGGGTGACGGACGTGCAGGTGGAGCGCATCGCCCGCGACTTCCGGCGGCTCCAGGAGGCGGGGGTGGTGGACCCGTTGATGGACCCCCGGATTTTCGGCTCCATCATCGTGGGCTCCTTCCTGCTGCTCTCCACGCAGATGGCGCGGCTCGAGGAGAAGCCGGACCTGACGGCCTGGGCGCACACGCTCCAGCGGCTGTGCCAGGGCGGCACGTTGCCAGCGCACCTGGTCTCCGCCACCCCGCCGCCGTCCCCGCCCGCGCGCAAGCCGCGCACCCTTCCGAAGCCCGCCCCGCGCCGGACCCGTGCCGTCGCGAAGACTCGCCACACCCCGAGGAAACGCCCGTGAAACCCACCTGGAAGCCGTCCGCTGTCCGCGTGATTGCCGCCGCAGGCTTCGCCACCGCCGCGCTGTCGCTGAGCGCCTGCCAGAAGGCGGATGCCTCCGCGTCGCCGCCCGCGAAGCCGGCGTCCGTGGCCCCGCCCGCGGTGAAGGTCGTCGCCGCGCGCACCGTGCAGGCCGCGCCGAGCGAGCCCGTCACGGGCACGCTGTTCCCCGCGCAGGGGTTGATGGTGGGCTTCGAGGTGGGCGGTCGGCTGGCGACGGTGAAGGTGGTCCGGGGGCAGGTGGTGAAGAAGGGGGACGTGCTCGCGCAGCTCGACCCGGAGATCGCCGACGCGCAGGTGGCCCAGGCCGAGGCCGCGGTGGTCGCCGCCGAGGCCGCCTCCACCATGGCCGCCGACGTGGCCGCTCGCAACGACAAGCTCCAGCAGCAGGGCGGCGTGAGCGACCTGCAGAACCGCACCTCCAGCGCCAACGCCGCGCAGGCCCAGGCGCAGTGGATGGCCGCCAAGGCGCAGCTCGCGCAGGCGCGGGCGGCCCGGCGCCGGCATGACCTGCGCGCGCCCTTCGACGGCACCCTCACCGACGCGCCCGACCAGGTGGGCGCCACGGTGGCGCCGGGCACGCCGCTGTTCAAGCTGGAGCGTCTGGACACGCTGCTCTTGCGGACGACGGTGTCGGAGGCCCTGCGCTCGCGGCTGACGCCGGGCTCCCGCGTGCGCGTGGAGTCGGTGGGCGCGCGCGTCTCCACGGACGAGGCGGAGGTGCGCACCATCCTTCCGTCCGCGGACCCGGCCACGCGCCGCGTCCCGGTGGAGCTGTCCGTGCCCAACGCGGATGGCCGCTTCGTGGCGCACACCCTGGCGCGCGCCGTCCTCTCGTTGGGCGAGGCGCAGGATGCCCAGGTGCTGCCGAGCACCGCGCTGTCGGCCCTCAACGGAGACCACGTCTGGGTGGTGAACTCCGGCGAGGTGCGCCGCGTGGACGTGCAGGTGCTGGAGCGGCGCGAACTGGGGGAGGTGGTGGTGTTGGCCGCCTCGCCGCTGGATGCCGTCGTCGACCACCCCACGCCGGCCCTGTCGCAGGGGACCCGCGTCTCCGTGAAGTAGGGGAGCCCTTCCAATGCTTCTCAGCGACGTCTCCATCCGCCGGCCGGTCTTCACCGCCATGCTGTCGCTGTGCCTCGTCGTGCTGGGCCTCATGGGCCTGGGCCGGCTGGGCACGGACCTCTACCCGGACGTGTCCTTCCCGGTGGTGGTCATCAACACCGTCTACAAGGGCGCCGGCCCGGGTGAAATCGAAACCCAGGTCGTCAAGCCCATCGAGGACGCCATCGCCGGCATCAGCGGCGTGGACAAGATCCACTCCTTCAGCCGGGAGAACGTGGGCCTCGTCATCGTGCAGTTCAAGCTGAGCGCGCCGTTGGACAGGGCCGTGCAGGACGTGCGCGACAAGGTGGCCGGCATCGCCAGCAAGCTGCCCCAGGACGCGGACGCGCCCGTGGTGGGCCGCCTGGACCTGAGCGCGATGCCCATCCTCACCTACGCCGTGTCCGCGGACCTGCCCTCGCAGGAGCTGCGCCGGCTCATCGACGACCGCATCAAGCCCGCGCTCTCGCAGTTGGAGGGCGCCGCCGAGGTGCGCGTCACCGGCGGTGACACCCGCGAGGTGCAAATCGACATCGAGCTGGACAAGGCGCGCGCCGCGGGCGTGTCGCCGCTGGGAATCGCGCAGCGCGTGGCGCAGGAGAACCTGGACCTGCCCGCGGGCCGGCTCCAGCTTGGCGCGTCCGAGATGACGGTGCGCTCGCTGGGCCAGTTCCAGAACGTGGACGAGATTCGCAACCTGCCGGTGGCGCGCAGCGCGACGGGCGCGCAGGTGCGCCTGGGGGAAATCGCCAGCGTCACCGACGGCGTGGCCGAGCGGCGCACTCTGGCGCGCCTCAACGGCCAGGACGCCATCATCCTGGAGGTCGTCAAGCAGCCGGGCTCCAACACCGTGTCCGTGAGCGAGGCGGTGCAGCGGGTGATGGCGGAGATGGCGCCGGCGGTGGGGCAGGGCTTCCAGGCCACGCTCCTCATCGACCAGTCGGACCTCATCCGGGAGAACGCGCACGAGGTCTGGGTGGCGCTCATCTTCGGCGGCGCCATGGCGGTGCTCATCATCCTCGTGTTCCTGCTGGACGTGCGCGGCACCTTCATCTCCTCGCTGGCGCTGCCCACCTCCGTCATTGGCACGTTCTTCGTGATGTACGTGCTGGACTACACGCTCAACCAGATGACGCTGCTGGGCCTGTCGCTGGCCATCGGTCTGCTCATCGACGACGCGGTGGTGGTGCGCGAGGCCATCACGCACCGGCTGGAGAAGGGCGAGGACCCGGTGAGCGCCGCGTCCAACGGCACGAAGGACGTGGGTCTGGCGGTGCTCGCCACCACGCTGTCCCTGGTGGCGGTGTTCGTGCCGGTGGCCTTCATGCCCGGCATCGTCGGCCAGTTCTTCCGCCAGTTCGGCATCACCATCTCCGTGGCGGTGCTCATCTCGCTGTTCATCTCCTTCACCCTGGACCCCATGATGTCGGCGCGGCTGGCGAAGCAGCGCGCGCCGGGGGAGGTCCGCAAGGAGAACGCGGTGGCCGCGGCGCTGCGCCGCTTCCTGGACGGCACCGAGCGCGTCTACGAGTCCATCCTCCGCTGGGTGCTGTCGCACAAGTGGACGACGATGGGCCTCACCGTGCTGCTGCTGGTGGTGTCCTTCGGCGGCGCCAGCAACCTGGGCGTGGAGTTCATGCCCGCCGAGGACCGCTCGCAGTTCTTCGTGGACCTGACGCTGCCGGACTCGGCCAGCCTCCAGGAGACGGAGGCCCGCACCGCGGACGCGGAGAAGCTCCTCCGCCAGATTCCGGAGGTGACGAACATCTACGCCATCGTCGGCAAGGACGGCGATGTGAACAAGTCCCGCCTGCGCGTGCTCACGCTGGGCAAGGACGCCCGCGTCAAGGGCATCCCCGTGCTGAAGGAGGAGGCGCGCGCGCTGCTGGAGCCGGGCCTGATTGCCACGCGGGTGAACCTGAGCGACCCGCCCGTGCTGGAGGGCATGGGCGACTACTACCCCATCATGGTCCGCATCACCGGGCCGGACCTGGACCGCGTCAACGCGGAGGCGGAGCGCGTGGCCGGCATCCTGAGGGATCTGCAGGGCACCGCGGACGTGCGCGTGGAGTCCAACCCGCCCAAGCCGGAGATGCAGGTGCTCATCGACCGGGCCCGCGCCAGCGACGTGGACCTGAGCGCGGCCGCGCTGGCCACCCAGCTCCGGCTGGCCATTGGCGGTGACGTGGTGGCGAAGCTGCGCGAGGGCACCACCGAGACGGACATCCGCGTGCGCCTGTCGGAGCAGGACCGCGCCACGCCGGAGCGCGTGCGCCAACTGGAGGTGTTCACGCCCAACGGCCTGCGCCCGCTGACGGACGTGGCCACGGTGGCGCGCAAGAATGGCCCCAGCCTCATCGAGCATGAGAACCGCGAGCGGCAGATTGCCGTGTACTCGCAGTTGGGCCGCGGCGCGGCGCTGGGTGACATCGCCCGGGAGCTGAAGGAGCGGGTGGCCGCCCAGCCGCTGCCGCCGGGCTACGCGCTCGTCTATGACGGCATGATGAAGAACATGGACGAGCAGAACGACGCCTTTGGCGCGGCGTTCGGCCTGGCCTTCGTCTTCATCTACATGGTGCTCGCCAGCCAGTTCGAGTCCTACAAGCACCCGCTCACCATCATGGCGTCGCTGCCGCTGGCCCTGGTGGGCGCGCTGCTGGGCCTGGTGGTGACGGGCTACCACCTGTCCATGGGCGCCATGATTGGCGTCATCCTGTTGATGGGCCTGGTGACGAAGAACGCGATTCTGCTCATCGACGGCGCGCTGCAGAACCTGCGCGAGGGTGACTCGGTGGACGAGGCGCTCTTGAAGGCGGGCCCGCGGCGGCTGCGGCCCATCCTGATGACGAGCGCGGCCATGGCCATCGCCATGGTGCCCACGGCGGTGGGGACGGGCACGGGCTCGGAGTTCCGCGCGCCCATGGCCATCGCCGTGATTGGTGGCGTCATCACCTCCACCTTCCTCACGCTGCTGGTGGTGCCGGTGGTGTTCGCGGGCATGGAGCGCCTGGGCTTCAAGCGCCGCCGTCCCCCGTCCGAAGGCACCCCCGCCGTGCCGCTGCCCGACGCGGAGCCGAAGCGCGGCCAGGCCGCCTGAGCCGGCGGTTCCCGGGGACGGTGCGGGTCCGTCCCCGGGCGCTCAGCCGCCGGCGTACAGCGGCGTCATCGCGTCCACGATGGTCGCCATCAGCCGCTGGCCGTCCGGCGTGTCCGGACACAGCCCGCCCCAGACGAGCGTGGTGCGCTCCGCGACGGGGCGGAAGTACATGCGCCCGCGCATGCGGACCGGCTCGTAGCTCTCACGGCCCAGGAGGTAATCCTCCTCCGGGACGCCGAACACCGCGTAGTACGTGAGGTCCGGCGCGTCCGCGTCCTCCACCCGGTGCAGGCCGCTGGGGATGATGCAGCCCACGTCCGCCACGTGCCACGGACCCTCGCGGCCCTGCCGCACGTCCAGCACCTCGAAGCACATCTTCGACGCGGGACAGCCCAGCTCCCCGGCCGTGAGGAAGTTGTAGTCCAGCCGGGGAATCTCCAGCATCTCGTCCAGGTCCGGCCGGCCGTCGCGCGTGAAGCCCCACGGGCTGCCGTCCCGCTTGTAGGAGCGGATGCCGTAGGCGCCGTAGAAGACGTTGTACCAGGGGCTGTGCGGGTTGAAGTAATCCGAGCACCCCGCGCGGCCCCGGAAGTCACCGATGGTGAAGGCCACCAGCAGGTCCATCAGCCGCTTGGTGTCGAACGCCAGGAAGGGCTCGTGCGCCACCGCCCCAATGGAACCGCGAAGGGCGGGCACCGGCGTGGCGATGCCGGCCTCCTCCAGGAAGTTCTTCTTCCCCGGCAGCGGCGTGGCTTTCATGGCCAGGATGGCGAGCTCTCGTTGCAGACCCATGGAATTCCTACCCCCTCGCGGCACATCCTAGCGGAGGCAGGGTACACTGCTGAACATGCCGGAGAAGCTCGTCTTCGAGCACACCTTGGAGGGCCTCTTCGTGCGAGGCCTGGGCGCGCGGGTGACCCCCGTGCTCCGCGAGCGGCTGCGGGAGGTGGGCGTGGACCTGGAGCGCAAGCTTCAGCCGGCCTACAGCTTCGACACGTGGTGCTCGGCGGTCCGGGTGGCCGCGCGCGAGCTGCACGCCGACGTCACGGACGAAGTGGGCTACGCGCTGCTCGGCGAGCGCATGGTGGACGGCTACCGCGAGACGGTGCTGGGCCGCGCCGCCTTCGGGGTGATTCAGTTGCTGGGCCCCCGCAGGTGCGTGAGCCGGGCGCGGCAGATGTTCCGCTCCGGCAACAACTACACGGAGACGCGGCTGGATGACGTGTCACCCAGCGAAGTGGACCTGTGGATGAACGAGGCCGGCGCCATCCGCTACTTCACCCAGGGCGCGCTGCGGGCCGGACTTCGGGCCGTGGGCGCAACCCATGCGGAGGTGGCGGTGCGCGCCTTCACCGAAGAAGGCGTCACCTACCGGCTCACGTGGCGCAACGGACGCGAGGCCTGACGGGCCCCGCGTGCTCAGCGCGCCGCGTGCTCGGTCGCGCTCTCCTGCGGGGTGCCCAGGAAGTAGCGCGAGCGCGCCTTGGCGAGCTGGGCATGCGCTTCCTCCAATGACACGCAGTCCAAGGTGATGTCGTTGTCCGCCGCCGCCGCGGAGGCCACGCGCGCCGTCTGGAGCCGGGCGATGGTGGAGTCCGAGACGTGCGCGCACATCACGCAGCCCATCTGCCGGCCATAGGCCACCACCTCACCGAAGAGGACGGCCGACTCGGGCTCCAGCGTCCTGAGTCCCCGCATGTCCGCGAGCACCAGATGGCGTCCCCCTCCGTAGGAGTCTGTCTCGTGACGGTACCGACTGGCGAAGTCCCGCATCTCGTTCGGCCTGACGAACCCACTCAACCGCACGGTGACGGTACGGCGATTCTTGTCATTGATGACTTCGAACATGCGTGCGCCCTCCTCGCGAGGCAAAGATTAACATGAAAACAGACGCCGTTCCACGTAGCCCTGGAGGGCAGGGTCATGGATGGAAGGGTGTGCATGTTTGTCTGTTTTATCTGGCGGCGATGGAAGTTTCGCTCGCGTGGGCATCCGCATGTGTTGCGGGTGCAAAGCTGCGCTGCGGCGTGAAACCCGGCGGGGCGGGCGGCGTCAAGCGCGCTGGCTGCTTTCGCCGGTGACGACGGCCGAGCCAATCAGATGCGCCAGCCGGAGCGCCTCGGGGACGTTGCCGCGGTCCGTCACCAGGTTCAGCGCCTCCGCCACCCATGCGGGCTCGGCGCCTTGGACCTGGAAGGTGAAGCCTCCCAGTTGGTGGATGGGGCCCGCGCGCTTCAGCCTGGCCCAGCGCGCGTCCGCCCGGGGCAGGCGCCGCAGCGCGCGCTCCACGGCGTCCAGGTCCGGTGGCCGCCGCATCACCGCCGCGCAGGGGCGTTTCAGCCGCGCG
The DNA here is from genome assembly GCF_000280925.3 of Myxococcus hansupus. Taxonomy (NCBI): domain Bacteria; kingdom Pseudomonadati; phylum Myxococcota; class Myxococcia; order Myxococcales; family Myxococcaceae; genus Pseudomyxococcus; species Pseudomyxococcus hansupus. The sequence continues at coordinate 7,828,568 of NZ_CP012109.1, read as the reverse complement.
GCCAGGGCGGGCAGGTCCACGACATTGAAGCCGCCAAAGGCAATGCCATCCAACAACACCAGGTGAAGCTGCGGCAGGAACTTGCCGCCCTCCAGCAACCGGCACACCGCTTCCGTGGCATTCCAGCCGTCCCGGCGCACGCGTCCCCAGACGAGTCCTTCGAAGCGCGTGCCCGCGCAGACGACACCCGCCAGCGGAACCGCCGCGCCCGGCCGGCGTGCGAAGGGACCGTCATCAAAACCGATGACTCTGGGAAAACGTGGCAATCGCATGGAAAATGAGAAAGCCCGGACCCGCCAGCGCGCGAGACCGGGCTTTCCTGGCTTCGCCGGACCGCCGTTCAGGCCGCGCGAACGTTCTGCGCCTGCAGGCCCTTGGGGCCGCGGCCTACTTCGAACTCCACCTTCTGGCCTTCCTGCAGGGTGCGGAAGCCATCCATGTTGATGGCGCTGTGATGGACGAACACGTCCTCACCGCCGCCGTCCTGCACGATGAAACCGAAGCCCTTCGCATCGTTGAACCACTTGACGGTACCGGTTGCCATGAATCGCGTTCTCTCGTTCCAAAGCGGCTGGGTTGCCGCGGATATCGCCCTCTCAGAATCTGAAGGGCCTTGCTGCGGCCTCTAGTCTGCCCGGGGCGGGCCGCCGAGTGGAAGCCCCCCTGGCTGCCTGGCAGGCAAGAACTTGCAGGTGGACAGGGTTCCTACCCCCGGTGCCCGGGCAGGCGAGGGGCGTATCGCCATGCGTCAGGGTCCGCGTGGCTACCGTAGTGGCGACTTCACGACGGGATGCCCGGAAGGAGCGCCACATGGCTGAGCCGCAGACCTGGAGTTCGTCCACCCCCCGACTCGTCCCACCACCGGCCCCCGAGGGGCGCGTACGGCGGGGCCTCCGCCGCGCCATGGACCGGGGCGCCGCCGCGGGCATCCTGTCCCGGCCGCTCCTGGGACGGTTGCCATTGCGCCGGTGGGTGCCCCAGGACCTGCACTCCCTCATGGACTACAAGGGCGGCGCGGCCACCCTCGCGGCGGGTGTGTTGTCCGGGGACCCCGTGGCAAAGTCCGCTGGCGTGGCCCTGGGCGCCACCATCCTGGGTGTGTCCGCGTTGACCGACTACCGCTTGAGCCTGACGAAGCTCATTCCCATTGAGGCGCATGAAATCGCGGACCATGCCTTTGGCGCCGCGGCCATCCTCGCGCCCTTCGTGCTGGGGTATGCGAAGCGACGCCCGCTGGTCGCCGCCATCCATGTGGTGGTGGGCGTGACGACGATTCTCGCGTCGCTGGTGACGGACTACCGGTGCCAGACGGGCATGCACCTGGGGGGTGAGCTGGCGACGGACCCGGGAGCGAAGGGCGCGTGAGCGCTCCCGTCCCTCCGGCGCGCGGCAGCACCGTGCGCGGCGCGCTGGAGGCGGCGCTGGCCTCGGCCCCGGAAGGCGGCCTGACGGCCAAGGACCTCTCCGCGTTGGTGGGCATCTCCGAAAAGGACGTGGCGGGGCACCTGGAGCACCTGGAGAAGTCGCTCAAGGCGCAGGGCTCTCGTCTGGAGCTGCTGCCCGCCACCTGTCTGGCGTGTGGCTTCACCTTCAAGGAGCGCAGGCGCTTCACGCGGCCCGGAGCCTGTCCGGAGTGCCGCGCCACGCGCATCGACCCGCCCGCCTTTCGCGTCACCCGCTGAAAGACAGACACGCGGACGGGGTGTCACGCTTCGTGTGGGGCGGTGGCACGTGGCGTCCCCGGGCCTGGGTGGCCACGGCGCATGACAGGGGGTCGGGCTTTCGCCCACCTGGCGCGACGGCGACGATATTATACCGTTTGGTTGACAGGCGACGCTGGGTGGCGGAAGTTAAACCAACTGGATGAATGTCGCGTGCGCGGGGCGGAGGTCCCGGCGCGAGGGGAGTGAACGGCAATGACCTCGACGCAGGATTCGAAGGCGGCACCGGTCGCGAAGGCCACGATGATGATTCGCCGTCCCGCGGCGGAGGTCTTCGCGGCGTTCGTGGATCCGGCCATCACCACGAAGTTCTGGTTCAGCCGAGGGAGTGAGCCGCTGCGTCCCGGTGGCACGGCGCAGTGGTTCTGGGACTGCTACGGCGTGTCGGCGACCGTGAAGGTGCTCGACTTCGAGCCCGGCGCGCGCCTGCGCATCCAGTGGAACGACCCGCCGGCGGTGACGTTCGTGGAGTGGACCTTCACCGCGCTGTCGCCGGAGCGCACCTATGTGCGCGTCGTCGAGTCTGGCTTCCACGGGGACGACAAGGCCGTGGTGGCGAGCGCGCTGGACAGCACCGGCGGCTTCAACATGGTGCTGGCGGGCGCCAAGGCCTGGCTGGAGCACGGCCTCCAGCTCGACCTCGTCCCGGACCACTTCCCCGAGGACGCGCGTCACCTGGGCTGAACCTGTCCCTTGTCGACTCACCTCATCAGAGACCATCATGAAACGTGACTCCCACGCCCAAATGCTGTCTTCCGACACCGTGCGCATCGAGCGTCTGCTGCCCGGGCCCATCGAGCGTGTCTGGGCCTACCTCACCGAGGCGGAGAAGCGCCGCTTGTGGCTCGCGGGTGGCGTCACCGAGACGAAGGTGGGCGGCAAGGTGGCGCTGGAGTTCCGCCATGCGGAGCTGTCACAGGACGCGGGCGACCCGCCGTCGCGCCACGCGGACATGACGCGGGGGCACGTCAACGAGGGCCGCGTGACGGCCTGCGAGCCGCCCCACCTGTTCGCCTATACCTGGGCGGAGAACCACGGAGACCCGTCGGAGGTCCGCTTCGAGCTGGCCGAGCGGGGTGAGGAGGTCCTGCTGACCGTCACCCACGTGCGTCTGGACGGCCGGGACTCGCGGCGCAGCGTGGCGGGCGGCTGGCACACGCACCTGGACCTGCTGGTGGACCGCCTGCGCGGGCAGCCTTCACTCAACTTCTGGGTCACGTACGAGCGGGTCCACGCGGAGTACCTCACGCGCCCGGGCTTCGAGTGACGTTGGGAAACGCCAGGCGCGGCCCGTGGAGGACCGCGCCCGGCGTCAGGTGCTGACCCTCAGCGGCAGTCCGGGTCGCCGAAGCAGAACGGGTTGCAGCAGCCATCCGAGATGCGGCTGCAGGTGTTGCAGGTGGGCTGCGGATCGTTGATGAGACCGCAAGCCGTCACGACGCCATCGCAGCTCACATGACCATTGTAGGCGGGGCCGGACGTACACGAGAACGCCGAACCCGAGCACTCGCGAGTCGAGCCATTCGCGCACTCGACCGTGACGTAACAGTCACCGCGCAGCGCGGCCTCCTGGGAGACCACGTGCTCCTCGGCGCCTGCCGGGGCCTGGCTCTCGGAGGGCGGGGTACCGCAGGCGGTCAGCATCACCAGCGCCATGACAACGATTCCGGCCGTCGACTTCATGAAAAACCTCTCTTGGGTTGGGGGACCGCGGGGCTCCCGAGTGGGCCCGGGAGGCGGCCTGATACCCGTGAGTCACGGGCGGCCACGGCGGCAGGAAATATGAAAGGAATTGCCTGCCGTCAATAGCGCCGCGTCGCGCGAGATGGGTGTCTTTTCCAACCAGATGAGAGGGCTTTGTGGCGATTTATGTCTCGCTCAGCGCGTCACCAGGCGTAGTCCTCGGGAGCGGGCTTATGGCCTGGGAAGATGTCATCCAAGCGTGACAGGGATTTTGCATCAAGTGTGACATCGAGCGCACGGATGGCGGATTCGAGCTGCGCGGAGGTCCGCGGCCCGATGATGGGCGCGGTCACCGCGGGCTGGTGGAGCAGCCACGCCAGCGCGACGTCTCCCGGCTCATGCCCGAGTTCCCCGGCGAAAGCCTCGTAACGCTCGATGCGGTCGCGGTGCTTCTCCAGGGCGTCCTGGACGCGTCCCTCGAGCCGGCGCTTGCCTTCGCGTTCCTTGCGGAGCACGCCGCCCAGGAGTCCGCCTTGGAGCGGAGACCAGGGGAGGAGGCCCACGCCGTGGAACTGCGCGGAGGGAATGACCTCCAATTCCACGGTGCGCGCCATCAGGTTGTAGAGCGACTGCTCGCTGACGAGCCCGGTGAAGTTGCGGCGCGCCGCCACGGCCTGGGCTTGGGCGATGTGCCAGCCCGCGAAGTTGCTGCTGCCCGCGTAGAGCACCTTGCCCTGGGCGACGGCCACTTCCATGGCCTGCCAGATTTCGTCCCAGGGCGTCTCCCGGTCGATGTGGTGGAACTGGTAGAGGTCGATGTAGTCGGTACGCAGGCGCTTCAAGCTGGCGTCCAGCGCGCGGCGGATGTTGAGCGCGGACAGCTTGCCCTCGTTGGGCCACTCGCCCATGGGGCCGTAGAGCTTGGTCGCGAGCACGGTGCGTTCGCGGCGCCGGCCGCCCTGTGCGAACCAGTTGCCGATGACCTGCTCGGTGCGGCCCTTGTTCTCGCCGAAGCCGTAGACGTTGGCGGTGTCGAAGAAGTTGATGCCGTGGTCGAGCGCGGCATCCATGATGGCGTGCGACTCCGGCTCCTCGGCCGTCCAGCCGAAGTTCATCGTGCCAAGGCAGAGCCGGCTGACGGACAGCCCCGAGCGTCCCAGATGCGTGTACTTCATGGTGACTCCTCACGGGCCGGATGAAGGGTCATCCCTCCCGAGGGCGGCCCGGCCACGACGCCGCCCTTCGGGATGCGGTTCCTCGCAAGGACCGCATGCTTCGCCAGAATGGGTCCGGGCCGATGCGGTCATTTGAGCGAATCGCCTCGAAAGCGGAAAATCGAAAAGAAACCCCCGCGAAAATGACGGTCGATTCTGGGGACTTTCGTTCGACCACGGAAGCAGGGAGGCTCTTCTCCCCTGCGCCCGTGAGGAATGACCCATGAAGTACCTGTTGATGATCTACGAGAACGAGAAGGCCTTCGAGTCACTGCCCGAGGCCGACATCCAGCGGGTGATGGGGGAGTACGCCACCTTCACCGAGGCCCTCCACACGAGCGGCAACTTCATCGCGGGCGAGGAGCTGGAGCCCACCGCGGCGGCCACCACCGTGCGCATCCGTGACGGCAAGCGCCTGACGACGGACGGCCCCTTCGCCGAGACGCGCGAGCAGTTGGGTGGCTTCTACCTCGTGGACGCGCGGGACCTGGACGAGGCCATTGGCATCGCTTCCCGCATCCCGAGCGCGCGCCATGGCTCCATCGAGGTGCGGCCCGTGCGGGAGTTCACCCCGCCCGAGGCCTGACGCCTGTCGGGCTGGCCACGCGTGTGATGACGGACCCCGCCACCATTCTGGAAAGGGTGCACCGTGAGGACTACGGGCGCCTCGTGGCCACGCTCATTCGCGCGCTGGATGGCGACTTCGGCGCGGCCGAAGAAGTGGTGCAGGAGGCCTTCGCCGCGGCCCTGGCGCAGTGGCCGCGTGAAGGCGTGCCGCGTGAGCCCGCAGCGTGGCTGATGCGCGCGGCACGCAACAAGGCGGTGGACCGCGTGCGTCGCGGGGCGCGGCTGGATGCCCGCGTGGGCGAGCTGGAGGTGGTGGCGCGCATCGAGCAGGCGCTGGCACCGCTTCCCGATGGCGCGGAATGGCAGGCGGTGCCCGACGATTCGTTGCGGCTGCTCTTCACGTGCTGCCATCCCGCCCTGTCGAGTGAATCCCAGGTGGCGCTCGCGCTGCGCTGCCTGTGTGGCCTGACGACGGAGGAGATTGCCCGCGCGTTCCTCGTGTCTCCGGCCACGCTGGCCCAGCGACTGGTGCGCGCGCAGCGGAAGATTCGCACCGCGCGCATCCCCTATGTGGTGCCCGCGCCAGACGCGCTGGCCGAGCGCACCGAGAGCGTGCTGCACACGCTCTATCTCGTCTTCTCGGAGGGGTACGCGGCCACGGACGGGCCCGAGTTGCTCCGGGTGGACCTGTGTGAAGAGGCCCTGCGGCTGGCCCGGTGGGCGCGCTCGCTGTTGCCTCGCGACGCGGAGGTGGCGTCCCTGCGTGCCCTGATGTTGCTTCACCATGCGCGCCGCCGTGCGCGCGTCGCGGCGGACGGTGGACTGGTGCTGCTGGACCGGCAGGACCGCGCGCTGTGGGACCAGGGGCAGATGGCGGAGGGCCTTACGGAGCTGGAGGCCGCGCTCGCGATGGGGGCACGGGGCGCGTACACCGTGCAGGCGGCCATCGCGGCGCTGCACGCCCAGGCGCCGCGCGCGGAGGACACCGACTGGGCGCAGATTGCGTCGCTGTACGAGCGGCTCTGTGTGTTGACGCCCGGGCCCGTGGTGGCGCTCAACCACGCGGCGGCCGTGGCGATGGCGCGGGGGCCCGAGCATGGGCTCGCGTTGGTGGATGACTTGGAGGCCTCGGGGCGGTTGGCGGACTACCACCTGCTGCCCGCCGCGCGCGCGGACCTGCTGCGGCGCCTGGGACGCAAGGAAGAGGCCGTGGAGGCTTACCGGCGGGCGCTGGCGTGGGTCCGCACCGCGCCGGAGCGGCACTTCCTGGAGGCGCGGCTGCGCGAACTGGGCGTGGAGTGATGGGCCTGCCTTGGCGCGGGCCCCCACGGGTTGGCGCATCGGCTCCAGTGCTGGCCCGCACCGCGCTGGAGCTGCGCCTCCTGAAGGTTCGGCTGCGCGAGCTGGGCGCGATGTGTCGGCCTTGGCGCGGGCCCCCACGGGTCGACGCATCCGTTCCTGTGCTGCTCCATCACCCACGCCGGGCGCGCGCCACCGACGTGGGCTCACGGTGCCGCACCGGACGCGCCGCGTGTCTCAGGCGGCCACCCGCTGGAGGACCTCGTCAAGACGGACGTGGCCCTGGAAGGCGCCGTTGCCCCGAGGCGACTCTCCCTTCTCGATGGCGTGGGCGAACTGAACGCCGGGGTCGGCCTCCAGCCGCTCGAACAGCGCCTGGAGCTTCGGATAGTCGCGGCGGTCCAGCACCTGGTGATACCGCGTCCACCGGGCGATGCCGGCGAAGTAGGCATCCGCCAGGGTGCGGTGCTCCCCGAGCAGCCAGGGCCCGTCTCCCATCAGGCCATCGAGCTGTGCGTGCGCGGACACGACGTTGCGCGCGCCGAAGTCCTTGAGGACCTTCTTCTCCACGTCCGACAGTCCGTCGTGGTCGAGCACGTCCCAGAGCGGCGCGAAGGCCCCGAAGAAGGTGGTGTTCAGATAGGCAATCATCTGATTCAGCCGGTCGAACTCCGGCGTGCCCTGCGCGAACGCCAGCCCGGTGTCGACGCCTCGTGTGCCCAGGTGGTTGAGGATGGCCATGCTCTCGCGGACGAGCGCTCCCGAGCCGGTCATCAGCGCGGGCGTCTCCCCCACGGGGTTGATGCGGCGGTAGGCGGGGGAGGTGACGTCCTCCGGCATGGCGATGCGGCACAGCCGATAGGGGCGCCCCAGCCACTCCAGCGCGACGATGGAGCCGAATGAGCAGCCAGAGGGGATGCCGTAGAAGAGGGTGGGAAGTTCCATGAGAGGTCTCCTGTGTGGGACTGGAGGCGAGCTGCCTTCCATGGAGACAAGATGGCCGCGTCGGCGCGCGCCGTGTAGACAGCGGGTCGTGAACGCAAGGTCCACACCCGTGGACGATGAGGCGGGATTTGAATCTCAATGACCTCCATATCTTCGTCCAAGCGGTGGAGAGCGGCGGTTTCGCCGCGGCGGCCCGCCGGTTGAACATTCCCAAGTCCACGGTCAGCAAGCGGGTGGCCGAACTGGAAGACGGGCTCGGTGCGCGGCTGATTCAGCGCACCTCCCGGAGCTTCAAGCTCACCGACGTGGGGCAGTCCTTCTACGAGCACGCCCGAGCGGCTGTGATTGAAGCGGAGGCCGCGGCGAACGTGGTCCGCCGCCGCCAGTCGGAGCCCAGCGGCGTGGTGAAAATCACCGCGGCGGTGCCCACGGCGCAGTTCCGGCTCGCGAAGCGTCTGCCCTTGCTGGCGCGCGCGCATCCCAAGCTGCGCGTGGAGCTCTACGCGACGGACCGCTTCGTGGACCTGGTGCAGGAGGGCTTCGACATCGCGGTGCGCAGTCACTTCTCGCCGCTGCCAGTCTCCGGGCTCGTGCAGCGAAAGCTGTCGACGGAGTCCATCATCCTGCTGGCGTCACCGGGCTATCTGGCGGAGCGCGGCAAGCCTCGCCGGCCCGAGGACCTGAACGAACACGACGGGATGTTGACCAGCGCCACCGCCACCCATTGGGACCTGCGCGGGCGCAACGGTGAAGCCGTCACCGTGGTGCCGCGCGTCCGAATGACCTCCGACGAGTCCCTGGTGTTGTTGCACGCGGCCATCGCCGGCCTGGGCGTCCTCTGTCTGCCAGAGACGCTCGCGCGCGCGGACGTGGAGGCGGGGCGGTTGGTCCACGTGCTGCCGGCATGGACCGCCGGCACGGTGACGACGACGATTCTGACGCCGCATCGCAGGGGCCAACTGCCCGCCGTGCGCGCCGTCATCGACTTCCTGATGGAAGAGGCGGGGGACGCGTGAGCGCCCCGGTCTACGACGCCACCCGTTCCAGGGAGGCGAGCCAGGCTGGCGCGCCTTCCGGGTCCGTCTGCTCGTAGTGGGCCTCGCGCAGGGTCCGCAGGCGCCAGCCTTCACCAAACGCAGCGCGAAGGGCCTCGGGAGAGATGGCCCGTGGGCCCTCTCGAAAGTACAGCGCGTGGTAGCGCCCGCCGGGACGGAGCACGCTCGCGAGGCTGGCGGCGAACGCCTGCCGGTCCCCGGGCTCGAAGACGTGCAGCAGCGCCGAGTCGATGACGGTGTCGAAGTGCCGGCCCAGCGACGGCAGCATCAGGGCGTTGCCCATGTGAAACTCCGCGGTGAGTCCTCGCGCGTAGGCCGCGTCGCGAGCCCGGGAGATGGCGGGCTCCATCATGTCCACGCCGCACACCCGCAGCCCCTGGGCCGCGAGGAACAGGGCGTTCTCCGCGAAGCCACACCCCACGTCGAGCACCTCGCCGGAAATCTCGCCGGCTTCCCATAGCTCGACGAACGCCCGCTGCGGGCGTCCCGTGTCCCAGGGCGCGCCCAGCAGGTAGGACGAGCGGAAGAACTCGCGCCGGATGTCCCAGCCCTCAGGCTCGTGCCGCATGCCGCGCCTCGCTTTCGAGTCCCCGCGCCGCGCGGGGATGGGGAATGAGCCGGACGCCCAGGGGCTGGAGCGCGAGCGCCGGCCGGGGCCGCACCACGCAGCCTGGGGCCAGCTCCAGCCGGTACCGCCGCGCCACGCAGGCGGTGATGAGCACCGTCTCCATCATGGCCAGCGCGGCGCCGATGCAGAACCGCGGGCCGCCGCCGAACGGAAAGTAGACGTACTTGTGCCGGCGCGTGGCGTCCTCGGACAGCCATCGCTCCGGGCGGAAGGCGTCGGGCGCATCGAAGTAGCGCGGGTCGCGGTGGGTGACCCATTGGCTCACCGCCAGCGTCGTGCCCGCTGGGACGTGGAAGCCCCCGAGCTCACAGTCGCGCAGCGCCTCCCGGCTGGTGATCCACGCCGGCGAGTACAGGCGCATGGCCTCCTTCACCACGGCTTCCGTGAAGCTCAGGCGCGGAAGGTCCTCGGCCCCGGGCAGGCGACCACCCAGCACCGTGTCCAACTCCTCTCTCAGGCGGGCTTCGGCCTCGGGATGCTGGGCCAGCAGGTACCAGGCCCACACGAGCGCATCCGCCGTCGTCTCGTGGCCGGAGAGGATCATCGTCGCCAGCTCATCTCGGAGCTGGGCCTCCGAGAGTGGCACGGGAGACGACAGCAGCAGGGCCAGCAGGTCCGTGCGCGATTCGGGATGTTCCCGGTAGCGGCGCAGGAGCGTCGTGAGCAGCGTGTCGAGCCGGTCGAGAGCCCGGCGCAGACGAAGGTTGGTGGGCGTGGGCACCCACATGGGCGGGCGCAGGGGGCTGTCGGTGTGCCGCATGACGGCGTCCACGGCGTCGGCCACGTGCCGTGCCTCGTCGTCGATGGGCGTGTGGAAGAGGAAGCGGCTGACGATGCCGAGCGCCAGCGCGGACACCTCCGCGTGCACGTCGCGCGCGTCTCCCGGGCGCCAGGTCTGGAGCATCTGCTCGGTGAGGGACACCACGGTGTCGCCACACGCCGCCACGTGCTTGCGATGGAACGCGGGTTGGACGAGCCGCCGCTTGCGCAGCCAGTCCTCGCCCTCGCTGTTCATCATCGCTTCGGGAAAGCCGCCTCGGTGGCGCTGCCCTTGCCCGACGCCGGCGAGCTTCACGAAGTTGCCGTCGCCGTTGACCAGGACCTTCTCGATGAGGTCCGGGTCGTTGAGGAGGAAGTTCCTCTTTCCCAGACGCACCACGTCGCCGTATTCCCGGGCGCAGCGTGTGAGAAAGCCCAGCGGGTCTTCCGAGAACTCCACCAGGTTGCCCGCGATGAAGTGGCCCTTGGGCCCAGGGGGAAGGCGCACCTGCGGCATGGAAGCGTTCCTGGGGGGAGAGACAGGGACATCAGCGGCGCGGGAGGGAGCGCGTGGACTCCTCCCACGTCGACAGGTTCTTCCAGTCCAACCGTCAGGGCACAATGCCTGACGGTCCTTGGCTAGTAATAGTGATACGGGACGGAGAGCTTGTCCGCGCGAGCAAACCGCATCAGCACAGCCAAAGAGTAGAGGGCCTTCTTCATGGCGAACTCCTGGGTCGAAGTGTGGGCGTGTTGCTTTTTGCTGCCACGAGGGTCAGCGATTTGAAATGTGCCACGGCCCGATAAGGCAATGCAAATGTCTGATATTGTGTATCGAGAATGAGAAGGTTCGTGGTGGAAACCCCCGGGTCGGTTGGCCTCGGGGGTGTCGCACCGAGGGGCGGGACTTCTCGGCGGGCTTCGGGCCGCCAGGCTGGTTGTTTGAATCCAGTCGCACCGGAAGGACGTTCTCCTTCGGGAGGACGCCATGGGCGAAGCACCCACGACCCTTGGTCACACCGGCGCGGGGATTCCCCAGCGCTTCTTCGAGGACCCGGACTTCGACTTCGAGGCACGGCTCGCGCTCGGGCTCGCCGCGCAGGGCGTGGGCGACGTGGGTCAGGTGTTGGCGACGCTCGCGGCCATCGAGGACGGCAGCGCGGACGGTTGGTTCCGTGCCTGGCGTGCCCGGGCGGAGCGGCTGAGCACGGAGGCGGAAGCCAGTGTCGCCAGGAGACAGGCCGAGCGTGCGCGCTGGGCCTTCCTGGCCGCGTCGGAGGCCTATTCCCGCGCCCTGGTCTTCACCACGGGCATGGCGGACCCGCGTGTCCTGGCGCCGACCTTCTCCCTGCACCGGAAGTGTTGGGACGCGGTCGTCGACCACTCCCAGGGCTGCTTCACCCGGGTGGACATTCCCTACGAGGGCGGGGCGCTCCCCGGGTACCTGCTGCGGCCCGATGCCACGGGCACGGCGCGGCCCACGCTGGTGCTGACGAATGGCAGTGACGGCTCGCTCACGGCGCTGTGGGGCTCAGGCGTCTCGGGCGCGCTGCGACGGGGCTTCAATGCCTTTGTCTATGACGGGCCCGGCCAGCAGTCCATGTTGTTCGAGAAGGGCATTCCCTTCCGGCCGGACTGGGAGGCCGTGCTCGTCCCCGTGGTCGACACGCTGGTGGCCCGTCCGGACGTGGACGCCCAGGCCCTGCTGGCCTATGGCATCAGCCAGGCGGGTTTCTGGCTGCCCCGGGCGCTGGCCTTCGAGCACCGCTTCGTCGCCGCCGTGGCGGACCCAGGGGTCATGGATGTCTCCACGTCGTGGACGTCGAACCTGCCGCCGGAGCTCGTCGCGTTGCTGCGCTCGGGGGACCGGGAGGCGTTCAACGCGGCGATGCGCGACGCGGAGGCGGACCCGGTGCTGGAACGCGTGCTGGCCTTCCGCAGCCGGCCCTACGGCATGCGGACGCCGTTCGACACCTTCACGGAGGTGTCCCGCTATCACTTGCGTGATGTCGTGGACCGCATCTCCACGCCCCTGCTCATCACCGACCCGGATGACGAGCAGTTCTGGCCCGGTCAATCCCAGGCGCTGTATCACGCGCTGCCGGGCGAGAAGGTGCTCGCCCGGTTCGTTCGCGAGGACGGGGCCCAGTTTCATTGTCAGCCCCTGGGCCGGACGCAGACGGACGTGCGCATGTTCGACTTCTTCGCCGAACACCTCTCACGCCGTGTGCATTAGCGCGGGGCCTGGCGCCTAGAGCGGGTCGCAGCCCAGGATGCAGTACCGGACGTTGATGAGCGTGCGCGTGTTCGCCGCGTTGGACCGGCACGCCGCGTACTGCGTGGCCTGTTGTCCGGGCTGACGCACCGAACCGCAGCTCATACAGGCCTGCACGTTCTCGGTCCAATAGACGAGGTCGTTGTTCGGACAGTGCGGAGGCATGCCCTGGGCCTGCTCGACGCTGTCCAGCGTCTCGGCCTCGGGCATGTCCATGCTGGCGTCTTCGACTCCGCAGGCGGTGAGTGACAGGGCAAGAACGGCGGTCATCGAGGCAACGAGTCGCGAGGCGCGCATGGACGGCTCCCTCCGGGGATGGAAGGCGGGGATGATGCCGCATCTCCCTGGCGCGCTGAAGAACGTGCCAGGTGTTGCGTCAAAAGACAGCCGCAGCGTGACTTTTCATTGCAGTCATCCCTTGGGTGGAAGGGGCTCCAACAAACGTCGGCTCCTTCCCAGACACATGCCCTCCGGGGCAGTGGCCGCACGCCACCTCACTTCCCACCGTCCCCGGGTTTCAGGGGCCAGCAAGGAGTGAACATGCGCGTAGGGGTGTGGTGTGTCCTGGCGGGGCTGAGTGGTCTGGGCTGCGGTGGCGTCGTGGAGGACGTGAGTGCTCCCGTGGTGGAGCAGGTGCGGCAGTCCCAGTCCTGCGCGCCCGGGGCGGTCTACAAGGTGAAGGACATCCTGCCGCCGGACGCGCCGCTGCCGTCGCCGGGGGCTCCGGTTCCAGACTGGCTGACCAACGTGCAGGGCACGCTCTTCTTCACGGCGGACCTCTATCCGGACCGCAGCATCTTGTGGCGCAGTGATGGAACGTCCGAGGGCACGGTCCCCGTGAGGGAGTTCCTCGGGGCGGGTGGCCAGGGATTGGGCTCGCTCACCGCCGTGGGGACGCGGCTCTTCTTCCTGGTGAGTGATTCGCTCTTCGGCCGCGAGCTGTGGGTCAGTGATGGGACGGAGGCGGGGACGCGGCTCGTTCGGGACCTGGCGGAGGGGCCCAACAGCTCCTACTTGGAGTACCTCCAAGCGGTGGGGAATGTGGTGACCTTCTTCCGCCGGCCCACGGTGCCGGGGCCGCTGGAGCTGTGGCGGTCGGATGGCACGGAGGCGGGGACGTTCCGGCTGAGGGACTTCGGGACGCAGTACAACCTGGTTCCCCAGGTGCTGCCGGTTCCGGGGCAGCGGCTGTTCATCCTGCAAGACGCGGCGAATGGCACCGCGCTGTGGCGGACGGATGGCACCGAGCGTGGGACCGTGCTCGTCAAACGCCTGGATGCGGGGCAGGTCCCGATGATGGGCTCGGCGCACACCGACACCGGCCTGAGCGTGTTCATCCTGCATGACCAGGGCCCCATCACCGAGGTGTGGCGCACGGACGGCACGCCGGGCGGCACGGTGCGGCTGGAGTCGTTTGGCGGATACCTGGGGCTGCTGGGCGCGCTGGGTGGACAGGTCTACCTGTCCGCCGCCACGCCGGAGGGCACGGGACTGCGAATCTCGCGAGTGTCGCTCGCGGGCGGCGGCAAGGCGACGGTGACGACGGTGCCCAACCGCTTCGCGGGCGAGCCGGGCGCGTGGCCCTTCGTCCAGACGTCCACCGTCGCGGGTGGGCGGCTCTACTGGTCCATGGGCATCGGCACGCCCGGACCCGCGCCTCGTGAGGTGAGCCTGTGGTCGACGGACGGCACGGCGAGCGGGACGTGGGAGCTCGGCCGGGGGCTCAACACCTCCGATGAGCGCAGCTCCCCGCTGTTCAACACCGGAGCGGGAACGCTGCTCTTCAGCAACTCGGATGGCACCACGGGGCTGGAGCCGTGGGTGACGGACGGCTCGCTGGAACGGACCGGCATGGTCGCGGACCTCACGCCCCTGGGCGGCTCCAGGCCAGAGGCCTTCACCCGCGTGGGTGGCACCGTCTTCTTCCGGGCCTACTCCAACACGCGCGGTGACGCCCTGTGGGCCATGCCCGCGAACGTGACCTGCCGCACGCAGCCGGTGGACGCGCGCTGAAGCACGGCGCTCGAGCAGCCCCGGTTCATGGACGGGTGCGCGGTCCCTGACGCACCCGCCAGCGCATGATCGCTCGGCGGAGGTGGCCACCGCCGGGCACTCCTCAGCGTGAGGCGCGGGGCTGCGCGCCTCACGCGGGCGCGAAGCCCCCTGGGCCAGGGGGCTTCACGGTGAGCCTCAGTGGGGCGTGATGCCGCGCTGCTCCAGCGGCGTCTCCGTGTAGAGGGACTTGAAGCCAGACGCGAGCGCGTTGACGGTGGAGCCGAAGGCCTCGACGCTGGCCTGCTTGTACTGGCCCTTCTTGGCGCTCTCGAAGGCATCCCGGCCGAAGTTCAGCGCCTCGCGCTGGTGCGCGTTGACCTCGCTGCGCTCGCCCGTCTCCACCTTCTTCACGTTGTCGATGACGCTCGCCTGCGAACGCGACGAGATGCCGATGTTGCCCCGGTCGAGAATCTGATTCACACCGCCGACCGCGTGGGCGTAGTCGCTCTTCTTGCCCTGCGTGGTCTGGTCGATCTCCTTCCGCATCGGATTCTGGAACGTGTGGTTGCTCTTGATCTTGAACAGGCTGAGCATGGCGTCTTCCCCCCCAGGCGGCCTCGGCCGCCCGTAGCGTGTGCTTCGTTGAAATGATTGTCGGGGCATGTGGGCGAGAGTTTCCTGGGGTGATTATTTCGCCCACAAAAGCGCTGATGTCGGGAAGCTGACGCCAAGTCGGAACTACTCGTAGAACTTCAAGCTCCAGCCCGTGTTGCGCTGGTCGCCGCGCGAGTAGGTGATGTTGCCCCACCACTGGAAGGTGCCCGAGTACCAGTACCGGCCGGACCAGAAGGGATTGGGGTTGTCGCCGTTGGGGACGCCGTGGAAGGCGAGCGGGAACTGGGGGCCCGCGGGCGGACTGGTGTTCGGGTCACCGTGGAGCAGGACGAAGGAGTGGTGCCCCACGCCCTTGGAGTACAGGGTGGGGTGCCAGCCATTCATCATGATGCCGCCGTTGGCGCTGAAGAGGCAGCCGTTGGACTTGAACCAATCCCAGACGTACAGCGGGTCGCCGCCCGCGCGCAGGCGCAGGTCCGCCAGGCAGTAGTTCGTGGCCCAGCTCCCGTTGGCGGAGTAGACGACGTGGAGCTGGCCGCTCGGGTCGATGATGGGCTCGGGCCCCTCGTTGACGCGGGTGGGCGGATTGACGTCGACCTTCTCCCACCACTCCCGGGGCTGGGAGATGACATGGCGTCCGCCGGTGATGGTGGTGGGGCTCGACATCCGCGCGATGTAGAGCGTCTGTTCGCCGTTGGTGTCACCCTCCCAGCCCGACCAGACGAAGTAGCGCTGCCCCTGGTAGGTGAAGGCCGTTCCATCGATGGCCCACTTGTCCCCGGGCAGCGCCATCCGCACCGCCGCCGAGTAACCCCGGTCGGGTGACGCGGACTGGATGACATACATGCGGTGGGCGCTGCCGGTGCCCGCGGCGAAGTAGATGACATAGGTGGCGCCATCCATGACGAGCTCGGGCGCCCAGACCTCGCCCAGTCCCTGCGGGTTGTTCCAGACGAGCTGCCGGGCCACGCCCGCCAGCCCATTCACCGAGGACGCCATGCGCACGTAGAGCCGGCTCCCATCCGACTCCACGGAGATGTACGTGCCGCCCACGCGAATGATGGAAGGGTCCGCGTTCTTGATGGAGAGCCGGACATGCTGCTCGTGCGTCCCGGTGGCCTCTGGTGCTGGATGGGGGGCGTCAGCAGGGGAGGACTCCGGCCCGCAGGCGGGGAGCAGCCCCATCAGGGCTGACGCCAGGAGAGACTTCAACGCACGCATCAATGGCTCCAGACTGGATTGAAACGGGGAAAACCGGAACCTAGTCGGGACGCCCGTGCGGGGTGGGCGCATTCTCCGCCCGGGACGGGTCGGCTATGTTGGATGTCGCATCAAAGACAGACGACTGGAAACCGCATGCCCGCTGAAGTCACGCCGAGCCGTTCCTCGAAGGCCCTGAAGTGCCTGCGCATCCCCGTCCTCGTTGCCCTGGCGATGCTGACCTCGGGCAGTGGAATGGGCAGCGGCTGCAATGGCCCCGACCTGGGCGGTGAGTGCACCTCCCACTGTCAAATCGTCGGGACCTGGCAGCTCGCCTTCGATGACAGCTCGGAGTTTCCAGCGGATTGTCTGGCCGTCGATGCCCGGCTCCCCACGGAGCCCGTGGTCATCTCCTGGATGTACGAAGAGGTGGACGGAGACTTCTTCGCCCGGATTGGGCAGCGGACGATGCAAGGGCAGTATTTCGGCGAGGGCGAGCTGCGGTTGGAGGCCTCTGGCAATCACAGCGTGACCAACAAGGGACAGCTCCACGTCTATGCGTTGAAGGGGCGCCTGGATGCCGTACCCGAGAGCGCCACCCAGCCGCTGACGTGGCGCGGGACGTACAAGGTGGAGCGGGGCCCGACGAACCCCACCGGCTACGAGGATTACCAATGCGAAGTCACGCGGGCCTTCACGGCCACCCGGGTGAGTGAGTAGGACGGGCGCTCCCGTCCCCTCATGCGTCGCCCCCGCCGCGAGCGGAGACGCCGCGCGCCGCCGTGACGGGGCAGGCGCCGCCCTGGGCCGCGGGCGCCGTCCCGGTGGCGTGCTTCACGGGGCACGTCTTGGGGAAGGTGCCCAGCGACTCGACGGCATAGCCCTGCGGGTAGCTGCGGATGTTCGGGCGCTGCCGGCCGTGGAGCGGCGTCTCGCGCGGTGACAGCGCATGGCGCACGAAGGTGCCGCGGGCCTTGAGCGCCAGGCGGAACACCGTGCGGCTGAGCTTGGACGGGCGGGGGTAGTGGAACGCGTCGAGCAGCGCGTCTTCCATCAGCGTGCGCGCGAACAGGTGGACCAGCCGCTTGGGCGCGAGGTTCGTCGGAGGGAAGGTGGTGAGCAGCTCCAGCGTGGCGTCCGCCACGGCCCTGCCGCGCGCGTCGAAGGCGAAGTGCTCCGCCTCGTACGCATCCAGGAAGCTGGCGAAGGCGGCGTACGTCTCCGGGATGTCCTGGATGCCCATGTGGCGGCCCACGGCGCGGTAGTAGTTCGCCCAGGCCGTCACCTCGTGTGGGGTGAGGGCGCGCCAGCCGAAGTCCGCGAGCCAGCGCACCGGCATCACCACGAACGTGGAGAGCACGTAGCGCATGTCATCGTTGGAGATGTCATAGGCGCCGTGCATCTGGTTCATCCGCCGGAAGGCGCTCCGGCCCTGCGGGCTGGACATGCCGTGCTCGAGGATGGTGTCGAGGATGAGCACGGTGTCGTCGTAGCGCTTCTGGGTGCGCTGGTTGAATTCGCCGGTCTCGTGCAGGAGCACGCCAATGCTGGGAACCGCGTAGGTTCGGAACAGGGCGAAGCTGAGCGCCTGCTCGATGTCCCAGGGAAACTCCTGAGTGGAGAGGATGCGGACGATGTCCTCGCACTGCGATTGGGCATCGAGGCGGTTCGTGAGGTCCCGTAGCGCGAATCGGTTCATCCGTCGCTCCCCTGTGGGTGACTTCCCGTGAGTCTAACGCGAGCACGGCGGGCCTGCGCGAGCGGCAAGCCTCGCCTCTGTTCGCCTCCGGGCTGTCAGGCGGCCGCCGCCTCCCGCGCTCCGGGCCCGGGCGCTGGACGCTTCGGCGGGTCCTCGGCTGGTGGGTTGCTGCCGTCCCCGCGCCGGTTGGCACCTTTCCGACTGCGTCCGTCCGTGGACGTCCATCGAAGGAGTCAAAGCGCATGAAGCTGGAGCCATCGACCCAGAAGTTCGTCTCGGACCTGGCGGCCTCGGGCAGCCCGCCGCTGTACACGCTGACGCCAGACCAGGCGCGGGACGTCCTGCTGAAGGCGCAATCCATTCCAGTGTCGATGCCCGAGGCGGACGTCGAGGAGCGCAAGCTGCCCGTGGGGCCCAAGGGCTCCGTCCGGACGCTGCTCTTCCGGCCGAAGGGCAGCAAGGAGCGCCTGCCCGTGGTGATGTTCATCCACGGTGCGGGCTGGGTGATGGGCGATTCCAAGACGCATGAGCGCCTGGTGCGGGAGCTGGTGAAGGGCGCGAACGTGGCCGCTGTCTTCGTGGACTACAGCCGCTCGCCGGAGAACCGCTTCCCGGTGGCCATCGAAGAGGCCTATGCCGCGACGAAGTACGTGGCGGAGCACGCGGACGAATTCAAGGTGGATGCGCGGCGCATGGGCATCGTGGGGGACAGCGTCGGCGGCAACATGGCGACCGTGGTCAGCATGCTCGCGAAGGAGCGCGGCGGTCCGCCCCTCCGCTTCCAGGTGCTCTTCTATCCCGTCACCGATGCCAACTTCGACAACGGCTCCTACCAGGAGTTCGCCGAGGGCCCCTGGCTCACGCGCAAGGCCATGAAGTGGTTCTGGGATGCCTATCTCCCGGAGGCGGCCAAACGCGCGGACCCGCACGTGTCTCCGCTGCGGGCGTCGCTCGACCAGCTCAAGGGCCTGCCGCAAGCGCTGGTCATCACCGATGAGAACGACGTGCTGCGCGACGAGGGCGAGGCCTACGCCGCGAAGCTGTCCGAGGCGGGCGTCAACGTCACCCAGGTGCGCTTCCTGGGGACGCACCATGACTTCGTCATGCTCAACGCGCTGGCGCAGACGCCCGCGGCCCGGGGCGCCATCGAGCTGACCACCACGAAGCTGCGCGAATGGCTGAACGCGAACTGACGTAGGACGCGGGGGCCTCCTCCATCCGGGGAGGCTCCGCGCCCGACGGGATGTTTGCAATTTCTGAGAGACCGCCGAGAGGACTGGCAAGCGGCTGACGGGGACCGGCTCTCCGAGGCAATGGCTGCATTGAGGTCCCCTCTCAATCTTGGCGCCTCCCCCGATGGGCAGGAGGTTTCCAATGAAGCGTCTGTCTCTCAAGTCCTCATTCTCTGTTTTCAATTGCGTGAGTGGCTTTGCCGCCATGCTGGCGTTCGCTGTCGTCCCGGGGACGGCGGCCGCGCAGGTTCCCCCACCCCCGCCGCAGGCGACGCTGGTGGAGTGCACGCAGGGCAATCAGAATCAAATCTATGCGCCCGCCATCGCGTTCTTCCCCCGCATGGTGGACGTGACGGGCACGGGCCGGGTGTCGTCCTGTGTGGATTCGACGGACCCCGGTCTGGCTTCCGGTATCTTCACCATCACCGGGACCAGCACGGTGAGCTGTCTGCTCGCGAGCGCCCCGACCCAGAATGTCATTACCTGGAACGACGGCACCCAGAGCACCATCGAGTTCATCAACGGCGTGGATGTGCGGCCCGTGGGAACGTCGATGGTGACCATCCTGGGCCGCGTGTCCAGCGGTCGCTACCAGAACGCGCTCGCCATCAAGACGGTGGAGGTCTCCTCCGTTCCTGGCGTGGCCCAGTGCCTCCTGAGCGGCGTCCGCTCCTCCGCCACGGAGATTTCGCTGGCCCTGCTGCGCCTGTTCTGACCGCGGCGCGAGGAGCACCGCGGCTGTCAGGATGCTTCGCCCGGTGGCGACCCTGGGCGCCATGCGAATCCTGACGCTGGACCCGAAGCCGTTGCATGAATGGCCCCACCTCTCGGCGGCCCCCCGAGGTGGAGTCGAGACACGAAACCTGCCCCTCCTGCATGGGAAGGTCGACACGTTGCCACCGGGGGTGGATGCCCTGGTGGTGACGTCGGACCTGCAGGGGGTGGCGCCTCGTGCCTCGCTGGGAGGCGAGGTGGCCTTGCTCGGAGAAGTCCTGGCGGATGGCCTCGCCTCCCTGGGCGCCGAGGGGGTGCTCCCGCCTCCAGAGCACACCGGTGTCGTGCTGGCGGGGGACCTGTACTCCGATGACACCGCGCGGGTGCGGGGTGCCTCTGGTGACGTCCGGACCGTCTGGGACGCTTTTGGAGCCTGGTTCCGCTGGGTGGTGGGCGTGGCGGGCAACCACGACACCTTTGGCACCGCGCGGGAGCAGGCGACGTTCTTTCGCCAGCGTCCGTATCAGCAGTTGCTGGATGGCGAGGTGGCCGAGGTGGACGGCCTGCGCGTGGGCGGCGTGGGGGCATCATCGGCCGTCCGGAACGGCCGGGCCGACGCGACGAGGAGGACTTTCTCCAGCGCGTCGCCCAGGTACTGCGTCAGGCTCCGGAGCTGCTGGTGCTCCACCAGGGGCCGGATGCCCCCGCGATGGGTCGGCGCGGCAGCGCGTCCATCCGCGAAGCGCTGCCGGCCCAGGGCGAATTGCTGGTGGTGTGCGGTCATGCCCACTGGGAGACGCCGCTGGTGTCCCTGCCATCCGGCGTTCAGGTCCTCAACGTGGACAGCAGGGCCGTGCTGCTCACGCGGTGAGGGATTCGGCGTGGGCGCGCGCGAAGGCCTCGAAGGCACGTGGTTCGCGCCCCGTCACACGTGACACCGTGTCTGTCACGCGGTCCTCCACGCCCTTGCGTATCGCATCCTCGAGTTGGGCGAGGAACCGGGCGTAGGACGCGGGGATGCCCGAGGCCTCCATGAAGCGCTGGGCCTCATCCGTGCTCACGGCGTGATGTCGCACCGGGCGTCCCGTGACGCGGGTGAGGATGTCCGCGATGTCGTCGTACCCCAGGGCCCGCGGCCCCGTGATGACGTGCGCGGTGTCATGGGCCCGCGCGTCGGTGAGTGCCCGCACGGCGACCTCCGCGATGTCCCGGGCATCCACGAAGCCCACGCGGCCTTTTCCCGTCGCCGTGACCATCCGCCCGTCCTTCAAGATGGCAGCGCCCAGGTGATGGCCTGGATTGACGAAGTTCTGCATGAACCACGACGGCTGGAGCACCGCCCACTCCGGCATGCGCTCACGCAGCGCCTGATGCACCACCCCGAGCCCGGGTGTGCCCTCGGCGACGACGGCGGCGCTGAGGAGGACGGCGCGGCGGACGCCGTGGGCCCGCGCGCGCTCGACGAAAGGCAGCATGAGCGCGGCGGGGTCCGCGTCCGTGGCCGGGGCAATCAGATACATGCGGTCCACGCCCTCCAACGCCGCGTCATGGCCAGTCGCCTCCGCCCAATCGAAGCGCACGGCGTCGGCGAGCGGATGTCCTGTCGGCTTGCCCTGGCGTGTCGCCGCGCGAACGGGGATGCCCAGCTCCGTGAGCCGCGAGACGATGTGCCGTCCCGTGTTGCCCGCGGCCCCGATGACGAGGGCGCGTGCGCCCGTCTGTCCTTGTGGCGCCGTCATGACGGGTTCACCAGGCGCTGGAGATTCTCCGTGCCGCCGAAGGCCTGAAGCCCCCGGATGGGGTCCCAGTATTCACGGTAGTGGATGATGCGTCCGTCCTTCGCCTTCAGGACCATGATGTAGTCCTGCTCGTACCGCCTGCCCGTGGCGGCGATGGTCGCGGAGCCATGCACCTCTGTGATGGCCACGTCCGGGCTGGCCATCGGGTGGCGGCGGACGTCCGAGAAGACGAGCCCCAGGAAGTGCTTCGGTGTCTCCGCGAAGTATTGGCGGATGGCCTCCTTGCCGAGCAGGCGGTCTGGCATGTCGATGGAGGGGGCATAGGGGAACTCGACGATGGCGTCCTCGGCGAAGAGGCCGAGCCAGCGTTCGATGTCCGTGGCAATCCATTCCAGGTGGGCGTCCATCAGCGCGCCCGCGTCGCGAGCAGGTGTGGCTGGATTCATGTCGTGCTCCAGGGTGGTGATGGACGAAGGGTGTCGTCGGCGCTATGGATTCTCAATGCCACCGCGTCCATCTCTCTTGTCCAAGCGTCCAAACGCGGCGGCCCGCCAGGCGGACGTCGTCTCCGAGGTCCTGGAGACGATGCGCTTCACCACGCTGCTCTTTGGCCGCTTCGAGCTGGGGGCGCCGTGGGCCATGCGGTTGCCGAAGAAGGAGAGCGCGATGTTCTACGTGCTGGCCCACGGGCAGGCGCGGCTCCGGGTGGACGGTGTGGAGCGTCCGTTCCACCTGTCCGCGGGCGATGTGGTGCTGGTGCCTCGGGGCTCGGGGCACGTGCTGGATGATGGCGGACGACGGACGCCCGCGGCCCAGGACTTCATCTCCGCCGAGGCGCTGCGAGGCCCGGTGTTGGCGCCCAGGCGGCTCGGTGGCGGCGGACAGGTCAGCACGCTCATCACGGGCTGCTTCCGGTTCAGCGCGGGACTCCAGAGCCCGTTGTTGTCCACGTTCCCTTCGGCCATCCATCTCTCCGCGCGGGAGCCGGAGGTGGCCGCGTCACTGTCCTCGACGGTGCAGCTCATCGCCGAGGAGAGCGCGGCACGCAGGCAGGGCAGCGCGCTGGTGTTGGGGCGGCTCGCGGATGTGCTGTTGGTCCAGGCGTTCCGTGCGCGCGCCGCTGCCACCGTCACGGAAGGCGCGGGCTTGCAGGCCCTGGCGGACCCCGCCATTGGCGCGGCGCTCGGGTTGATGCATGGGCGCCTGAGCGAGCCGTGGACGGTGGAGCGGCTGGCGGCCTCCGTGGGCGTGTCCCGTTCGGGGTTCGCGGCGCGGTTCCACCAACTCGTCGGCGAGCCACCGCTCCAGTACCTCGCGCGGTGGCGGATGACGAAGGCCGCGCAGTGGCTGCGCGAGACGGATGACAGCCTTCCCCAGGTGGCCGAGCGCGTGGGCTACGTCAGCGCCGTGGCGTTCAACAAGGCCTTCAAGCGCTGGCATGGCGTCGGGCCGGGCGGCTACCGGCGTGCGCAGCAGGCGGCCCGCACGGTTCCGTCGGAATAGGGCAGGAGTGAGAGCTGGGGCGTGCCGTGCGGGCCTCCTGCTGCTAGCGCCACTGACGTCCAGGCACAGTCCGCTATGGAGCGTTGAAAAGGTGTTGAGGCCCAGTGGGCCGCTCCTGGCTGTTGTCAGCGAAAGCTTGTAGGTCATCAGGATGGGGTTGATGGGCTGGAAGTAGATGAACCCTCCAGCGGGGGTGGGGCAACCTTGCCGGCCGCCTGAAGAGACACCCTGCGCCTCGGCTCCAGAGAGGAAGGGCCCTCCCAAGTCGCCGAAGTCGGCACAGGCCGTGGTTCGCGTCAGGCCGTAAACGGGGCCCGCATCGTAATTCACGGTCACGTTTTTCGCCGTGATGGCACCACATCGCCAACCCGTCGTGGCCCCCGCGCGGCAGACGCTGCTGTTGAGGCTCCGCTCCTGCGAGCCCGTCACCGAGACGACCCCCCCAGCCCCATCGGTCACCACCCAGGGGGTCGGCGTCCAACTCGTGTGGGTCGCGACCCAGGCCGGGTCATGCCGACAACCAGGTGGGTGGCATCTGGGTTCATCCAAGCCCCGCCGAAGCCCTCCTTCACGGCCTTGCGCAGCCCGCCCTCAATCGCATGCACTCGGCCTTCGAGGGTGAGACGCTGACGAACCTGGCGCTCGGACAGATGCAGGTCTCGCTGCATCGCGGACAACATGCCGGGAGACAGCTCCGGCACGGGGGCCTCCGCAGCAAGCGCAGGACTTCCCTGCGGGGTGGCGAAGCCCATCAACAGGGCGCTGAGCGTTGAGCACGTCTGGGTCTTGCCGCGCATGGGAGTGGCATTGCCTTTCGAGCTGGAAACAGTCCGTCCGATTGGGGCCGTTCACCAGCGCGGGGCTCATTGCAGTCGCCGGAGGCGCCTCATGGAGGGCTCCTCTTCGCTCTTCGTCATTGGGGGGACACGGGTGTTGCGATAGTTTTCATGGCCATGAACATTCGAGTGATGCTCCGCCCGTTCCTTGGAGGGCTTGTTGCCGTGTTTGCCTCCGCTTGTGGTTTCTACAAGTGGGACATGGAGAATGCCTGCCACGCCGTGGAGCGCTCGAAGGTTCGCGAGCTTCAAATCAAGGAGGAGGATGTCCTGACCCTGGCCGCCTCGTGGGCTGCAGAGCGTGCTCGGACGTCTCAGGGACAGCGGTTCTGGGACGCCATCGCCAATGTCACGCCGACGTCCAAGGCTGAAGTGTTTCGTAGCGCCGCGAGAGAGGCTGGAATCAAGGACTGTCCGTTCGCGGAGCAGCTTCATGCCGCCGTCCTTGCGGACGAACTGGAGCGGGAACAACGACTCCAGAAGCTGCAGCAGGAATCCTCGCCCGCTCCTGAAAGCGCGGCTCCGGAGGCGGAGGGGCCCTGATAGGGGCTCCTGGCGTTGGCGACAGGGCGGATGGGTCCGCTGAGCCTCAAGGCCTCAAACGCAGCAGGAAGCCATCCTGCGGGCGAGGGTAGGGCGTGCCTTCCGGAAGGGCCCTGGCCAACGCGCCGGCCACCACGGCGTGGCCCTCCATGTCCACCCCCACCGTGCGCGCCAGGGTGGCGCTGGGGCTGGTGAAGGCGCGGACCCAGAGGGATGCGCCGTCCTCGGGATGGAGGCGGGCCACATAGAGGCCCGCGGGGGCTTCGCTGCGCCCCAGGTCCAGGCCGCCATCATGCGCGCCGGCCAGGGTGAGCTGTCCCGCGTCGTCCGTGGCCAACGCGGTGGCCGTGGCCGCGAAGGAGCGCGCCCAGTGTTCCTTGCCCGTGGCGTCAAAGGCTGTCACGAAGCCGTGGGCGCTGTCGGAGCTGTGGGGCTTGCCCTTGAAGTAGAAGCGCCCGGAGAAGTTGCCCGCCACGAAGACGCGGTCGGGGCCCACCGCCACCGCGTTGGCGGTGCCTTCGGCGCCGCGCCAATCCCGGCTCCAGGCATGGTGGCCCTCGGGCGTGAGCTTGAGGGCGAAGGGCGTGCGCTGCCGCACCGTGACCAGCGAGGGGCCGCCAAAGCAGACAGCGCCCGCATAGGCTCCGGCGATGTACACACCGCCAAAGACATCCACCGTGACGGCCCGGGCCGTCACCAGTCCCTCGTGGCCGGCGGTCCACGCGCGGCTCCAGCGCGTCTTCCCCTCCGCGTCCAGGCTCACCACGAAGGCGGAGCGCTGGCCCGGCGGGGACTGCCGCTCGACATCCCCGAAGTGCCGCCGTCCGTTGAAGTCTCCCACCAGCACCACGCCGCCGCCGTCCGGTGCCAGGGCATTGACGGTGAGCGCGCCGTCACCGTCGAAGCCGCGCACGCGCTCCAGGGCGCCCCGCGCGGAAAGCCTGGCGATGAAGGGACCCGTGGGCAGTGCCCGCCCCGCCAGCGTGAAGCCCGCGGAGACACCGCTCAGCCACACGCGTCCTTCGGCGTCCACGACGAGCCCTCCCACGTGGGCGCGTGGTGTGTCTTCACCGGGTGTCAGCCCATGCGCCCAGCGCAGGAGGCCTTCCGGTGAGAAGCGCGCCACCACCAGATGTGGCGCGTTTGATACGTGGTTGAAGGGCAGGGGGCCTCCCCCAAGGTCCAGAGGTTCACGGTAGGTCGCCGCGACGAGGACGTCCCCGTCGGGAGCCACCACGGTATGTGGCGCTTCGCTGTCCCCCAGCACCAGCGGACGCGTCCACGCCAGGACCCCCTCGCCCTCACCTGCAGCCGACCCCACCACCTCCAAGCCCGGAGCGCGGGCCGCCGCATGCGCTTTCTCCCCGCACCCCGCCAGGAGAAGCACGCATGCCAACAACCCGACTGCCCATCGCCGCCCGACCATCCCCGCCCCGGCCTCTCCCCCAACCCCAGCCCCGACAACCCCCTGCCCCTCAACCGGAACCCACCTTGTGCAAGGGCATTGCCAGCGGCCCCGTCAGGGCGGGCCCCCTCTGAGGGCGGGCGGAACATTGCCCTGGAGGCAGAGCGACGTGTCCGGTTCGCTGAAAAAACTCCCTGTCCGCCAGGGAACGTCGGAGGAAAAACGACGGACGTTTGTCCCACCGAGGCACCTGTGTGTGCACAGGCGCCCAAAGCAAACGCCCGCCAGGGGGCCTGTTGGCCACTGGCGGGCGCCGGGTGCTTCAACCTGCTTCAGGGCTGAATCAGAACACCTTGACCTGAATCTCCTTCAGGACCTGGTCGCCGCGCATCACCGACACCGTCCACGTGCCGGGCTTGTTCAGCCGCAGCCCCGTCCACTGCCGGGCGCGCCAGCCCTCGCCCTTCACCTTCACGTCCTTCGTCTCGCGGACCACCGCGCCCTGCTTGGTCTGCACCATCAGGTCCTCGACGGAGTCGCCCTGGGGCACCAGGTAGGCCTGCCACAGCATGACGTTGGTGCCGGCCTTGATGCCTTCGGGGCCTACTTCAGCGGTGCACTCGTACTTGTTGGCACCTTCCTTGGCGACCTCCGTGCAGAGCTTGGCCTCCACCAGTACCGGGCCCTGGCCCTGGCCCTTGTAGAAGTAGTTCCAGGTGTCGCGCACGGCGTCCGCGTCCGGTGCCTTGGCCGTGGCCTCTCCCGCGGCCGGAGCCGCGTCCTGGGCCATGGCCACCGAAGAGATCCCCAGCACCGCGCACAGCAAGCTCCGCGTCAGCATCTTCGCCATCTCAAGTCCCCTCGTTCTCGTGATGAAGCGGGCCCCCAGGCCCACCCTGCGGGGCTGGTCTAGCACAGAATCATGACGCTTCTGTTCACCATGCCGCTCAGCCGAAGAGGAAGAAGGCCAGTGTCACCAGCGGCAGATACACGAGGAAGGCCACCAGCAAGAAGCCCAGCAACTCTTTGAACTCCAAGCGCGCCACGGCCAGCAGCGGCAGCGCCCAGAAGGGTTGGATGAGGTCGGTGGCCATGTCACCCCACGCGTAGGCCAGCACGACCTTCTCCGGCGCCACGCCCAGCCGCGTCGCGGCGTCCAGCAGGTACGGTGCTTCAATGGCCCACTTGGAGCCGCCGGAGGGGACGAAGTAGTTCACCACGCCGCTGTACAGGTAGACGATGGCGGGGAATGTCTCGCGCGTGGACAGCGACACGAACAGCTCGCCGATGCGCTCCGTCAGGCCGGTGGCCTTGAAGATGCCGTAGATGCCCGCGTACAGCGGGAACTGGAGCACGATGCCGTGCAGCACGGTGCCGGCCTCCTCGCTGGCCTTGAGCAGCCGCGCGGGCGTGCCGTGCAGCAGCACCGCCAGCACCAGGAAGGTGAAGTTCACCACGTTGAGGTTGAGCGCGCGCCAGCCGCCGTTCATCCACAGGTGCCGCGCCAGCCACAGCAGCCCCAGCACGCCGATGACGGTGTTGAGCAGCCGGGAGTGGTCCAGCCAGACGGCGAAGCCGCGCTCGGCGGGGCGCTCTGGCGGCACGAAGTCGCCCAGGGACTCCAGCACCGCCGGGTCCACGCGCACGGTGTTCTCCGGGCGCGGATGCAGCAGCCATGCGAGCAGCGTCAGCCCGGCCACCACGGCCAGCGTGAGGCCGAGGTTGAAGGGGGAGAACAGCGTCGTGTTGATGGGCAGGACGCCCAGGCTCTTCTCCAGGAAGTGCCCGGGCGTGGCCACCAGCAGCGGCGCGGAGGCGGACAGGCCGGAGTGCCACGTGGCGCCCAGTCCGAAGTACGCGCACGCCACCAGCAGCCGGTAGTCCACGTCCGGCCGGCGCTTCACCATGAAGCGCACCAGCATGGCGCTGGCCACCAGCGACAGGCCCCAGTTGATGTACGCCAGGGCCATGGAGACGAAGGCCATCCACGCCGCCGCGCCCCGGGGCGTGCGAGGCACCCGCGCCGCGCGCTCCAGCAGCGCGCGCACGGGCCCCGTGAGCGCCAGCAGGTAGCCGGTGAACATCACCAGCGCCATCTGCATGGAGAAGCCGAGCAGCTCCCAGAAGCCGCTGCCCCAGGCATCCAACACGGCGGGCGGCGCGGCGCCGGCCCAGCCCGTGGCCAGCGCCATGGTGAGCAGCGTGAGCAGGACGGCGATGGCGAACGCGCTGGGCACGAAGCGCGACGAGAAGCGGCCCAGGCCTTCGGCGATGCGGACGAGCGTCTCCACGAGATGTCGCTCCTTGGCGGGAGCGTCACGTTACGGCATGTGCGGCCCGGGCGGTCCGTGAAAGCCCGTGCGTGTGGGGCGTGGCCGCCCGGGCCCGGGCTCGCTGGTTCCCCTGTCCGCCGGGGTGCCCGGAGAGGGAGGGCGGAGGTTCCTTCCGCGCCGCGCGGTGTCAACGCTCCAGGATGCGCCGACTGCTGCGACACCTGCGCTCCGTTCTCCGGGTCCGGCCAGGAAAGCCCGCCATCGGCGCGGGGCTCCGGACCGCGCTCGCCACCGCTGTTCCGCTGGTCCTCGCCTTCCTGCTGGGGGTGAAGGATGCGAGCTGGGGAGGCTTGTCCGGACTCCTGGTCTCGCTGGCCGACAAGGGCGGCTCGTACCGGACGCGCGCGAAGGAGCTGGGCGCGGTGACGCTGCTCGGCGCCGTGGTGGGCGCGCTGGGGGCGCCGGGCGGGACCACGCCGTGGCTGGACGTGTCGCTGATGTGGCTGGGCGTGACGGCGGCGGCCTACGCGCGCAGCTATGGCGAGACGGCGGGCTCGGTGGGCGGTCAGCTCGCGGTCATCTTCGTCGTGTCGCTGGGTGCGCCCGCCGTGGCGCCGGAGGACGCGCTGGCGCGTGGTGGCTGGCTGCTCTTCGGTGGCCTGTGGGCGATGGTGCTGTCGCTGGTGCTGTGGCCGCTGCGGCCCTACCAGCCCGCGCGGCGGGCCATCGCGCGCGTGTACCGGGCGCTGGCGGAGGCGTCATGGGAGCTGGGCCGCTTGTCGCGGGAAGGCGCTGGCTCACAGGCCTGGGTGGAGGCGGCGCAGCGGCACATGAACGTGCGGCCGCTCATGGAGCACGCCCGCGCCACGCTGGGCGCCAGCCGCGGCAGCCACATGGGCAAGTCCCGGCGGGGCGAGCACCTGCTGGTGTTGCTGGAGACCTGCGAGCCGATGTCCGCCCAGCTCATCGCCCTGGCCGAGGCCATGGAGGGGGCCGTGCGCGAGCCCCGTTTCCTGCCGCTGCGCGGGCGCGTGGATTCGCTGTGTGACGCCTACGCGGCCATGGCGGGGTGGGTGGAGCAGGTGCTCTTGCACGAGCGCAACGACGGCGTGCCGCGCGCGCCCCGCCTGGCCCCTCGCTCCCGTCGGCGAGGCGACCGGCCCGCGTCGGGCATCCGCTCCCGCGAGGACCCGCTGTCGCTTCACGTGGACGTGCTCTTCGGGAAGTTGCGGCAGCTCGCGGGCGTGGCGCATGAGACGGCCTCGGGGCTGTTGCACGGCGACCCGGTGTCGGACCGGGGCCGCAGTCTGGTGGGGCGCGAGGAGCGGCGCGTGCGCTCCTGGCTGGCGCCGCTGCGCGACCACCTCCGCGCCGACTCACTGGTGTTCCGCCACGCGCTGCGGGTGGGGCTGGTGGCCACCGTGGCGCTGGTGGTGACCCAGGCGCTGGGCATCCGTGACGCGCACTGGGTGAGCCTCACCGTCATCGCCATCCTCCAGCCCTACTCCGCCATCACCGAGGAGCGCGCGCTCCAACGCGTGGGCGGGACGCTGCTGGGCGCCTGTCTGGCCGCGGTGATTGCCACGCGCGTGCATTCACCGTCCGCGCTGCTCACCGTCATCGTCCTGCTGACGGCGGTATCGGTGGCGCTCCTGCCCATCAACTTCGGCGCCTTCCAGGTGCTGCTCACGCCGGACTACCTGCTGCTGGCCACGCTGAGCTCGGGCGACTGGAGTCTGGCGGGGCAGCGCGCCCTGGGCGTGCTGGTGGCGTGTACGCTCGCGCTGCTAGGCGCCTGGGTGCTGTGGCCCATGCCGGAGCGAAGACGGTTCCCGGATGCCGCGGCGGCGGCCCTGCGCGCGGATGGGGACTACCTGCGCGAGGTCATCTCCCGCCGCAGCGCGGACCGGCCGGAGGTGGGGGCGGCGCGGCGCAGCTTCGGCCTTGCGCTGCTGGACGCGGAGGCGTCGTTCGAAAGGCTCACGGCCGAGTACCACGGCCCTCCCCAACAACTGGAGTCCGGCATGGCCGTCATCACCTATGCGCGCCGCTTCGCCACCGTGGTGACGGCCCTGGGCATGGAGCGGCCGGAGGCGGAGGTCCCAGGCCAGTTGAGGCACCTGGCGCATCAGGCGGGCCGGGCGCTGGATGACCTCGCGGAGTCCCTGAACGCCCGCCGCGCGCCGGCGCCGCTGCCGCCGTTGCAGGTGTCCTGCAAGACGGATGACCCCGTCTTCGGCGCGCTGCTCGAACGGGTGCCCCGGCAGTTGGGCATGCTGCACGGCGCGGTGACGCGCCTCAGCGCCGGTCCCATCCTGCGCTGACGCGGCTCACTCCTCGGCGTCCCGCGGCGGGAGCAAGGGGAGCGAGACGTGGAACACGGAGCCTTGGCCCAGCTCGCTCTCCACCCAGATGTGGCCATCATGCTGTTCGACGATGTCGCGGCAGATGTAGAGCCCCAGGCCCAAGCCGCCGAAGCCCGACACCGGTGCGTTGCGCGCGCGGAAGAAGCGCTCGAAGAGCCGGGCTTGCTCCTCCTCCGGGATGCCGATGCCCGCGTCCGTCACGGTGAGCACGGCGTTGTCCTGTGCGCGCGACACCGTGACGTGCACCGCGCCGCCCATCGGGCTGTATTTGATGGCGTTCTCCAGGAGGTTGGCCAGCACCTGGAACAGCCGGTCCCGGTCGCCCAGGACCTGGAGGTTCTCCGGGGGCAGCTCGCACGTGAAGGCGTGCTCCGGGCTGATGGAGCGGAAGTCCGAGCACGCCTCGCGCGCCAGCTCGTGGAGTGACACCGGCGCGCGCCGCAGCTTCAACCTGCCCGCCTCCACGCTGGTGGCGTCCACCAAATCGTTGATGAGCGCCGTCAGCCGGTGCACCTGCGCCAGGGCCTTGTCCACCCGCTCCTCGGGGACTGGCTCCTTCGCGGTCATGGCGCGCTTCATCAATTCGAGCTGGAGGCGCAGGGGCGTCAACGGCGTCTTCAGTTCGTGCGCGGCGATGGTGAGGAAGTCATCGCGCACGCGGATGGCCTCGTGGGCCTCCTCCAGCAGCCGCGCCTGCACGCGCCCCGCGCGGACGCGCTCGGTGATGTCGCGGAAGCTCCAGACGCGGCCGGTGATGACGCCCCGGCGCCACTGCGGCAGGGAGTACCGCTCCAGCACGCGCCCGTCCTGCAGCTCGATGACGTCGAAGCTCTCCTGCTCGGGCGTCTCGTACAGCGCCCGGAGCCGCGCGAGGAAGGGCTCCGGGTCCTTGATTTGCTCACGCAACTTGTTCAGCAGGGCCGCGTCCTGCATGCAGTCCTGCATCGTGCTCAAGCCCCACAGTCGCTTGAACTGGCGGTTGTAGGCGGTGACGCGCCCGTCCCGGTCCACGACGAGCAGGCCGTCCGCCGTCGAGTCGAGCGTGGCCTCCAGCAGGGACACGGTGTGCTCGAGCCGCTCCTGGGCGGAGCGCTGCTCGGTGACGTCCACCATGATGCCGTGCAGC
Organism: Myxococcus hansupus; assembly: GCF_000280925.3. Taxonomy (NCBI): domain Bacteria; kingdom Pseudomonadati; phylum Myxococcota; class Myxococcia; order Myxococcales; family Myxococcaceae; genus Pseudomyxococcus; species Pseudomyxococcus hansupus. Next base: position 7,797,176 of record NZ_CP012109.1, on the reverse strand, counting down.
CTGCGGGCGCGGCCTTCCTCGGACTGCACGGTGACGATGTCGCGCAGCCAGACGGTGCGGCCGTCGGCGGCGAGCATCCGGTATTCGAATTCGTGAGGCAGGCACTGCTGCACCGCGGACATGCAGAAGTCGGGCGCCCAGTGGCGGTCCTCCGGGTGCAGGTGGTCCACCCAGAACTGGGGCTCCTCGAGCCAGCGCTCCACCGGATAGCCGAGCAGTCGCTCCGCCTGCTTGCTGACGAAGACGAAGCGGAAGGAGGGGTCCGCCTCCCAGACGATGCCGTCGATGTTGTCCACCAGCGCCGCATGTCCACGCCGGGCATGGAGGACGGCTTTGACGGCTTTGGCGCCTGCTTCCAGGCCTGGCTCCCTCTGCGCCATCACACGCTCCCTCCCTTGGAGCGGGGGCTCTCCCGTGTCCCGGGTTCCCCTCAATCAATGCACCCTGGCGCGCGGGTGCCACCCGTCCCATCCGCCCAGGGTGCATCGGCCAGCGTCAAGCGAGGGGTATCGTGCGAGGATGCGTGCGAAGCAAGCCCCATGACGCCTCCTCGCCGCGCCCGTCGAAGCCCGCGCTCCTCGTCGCCAGGAGAATGGCTGGGACGCGTCTTCTTCGGTCCCCGATGGTTGATGTACGCGGGGCCGCTGGCACCCACGGACCGGCACGCGCACCCCACGTTCCAGGTCCTGCTCTCCCTGGGGGCGCCGGTCCGTCTGTGTGATGCCCTCCAGCGGGAGGTGGAAGGTCGCGCGGCCGTGGTTCCTCCGGACGTCGAACATGCCGTCGTCCAGGGGGCGATGGAGACGGTGTTGCTCCACGTCCCCGCGGAGGACCGGGTGGGCCGCCAGCTCCGGACCCTGGGCATCGGTGAGGACGCGGCGGCGTGGGGGCGCGCGGGGGAGGCGCTCCTGGGAGGGGGCGGCGCCCGGCTCCCCGTGCGCTGGGCGGAGGCCGAGTCCTGGACGCAGGCGCTGCTCCAAGCGCTTCAGGCCGACGCGGGGACCGCGCCGCCCACCCATCCCGCGGTGAAGAAGCTGCTGCGGCTGCTGCCCACGGCGCTCGACGAGGATGTACGCCTGTCCGCTCTGGCGCCGCGCGTGGGCTTGTCCGTGGGGCGGCTGTCCCACCTGTTCAGCGCCGAGGTGGGCTTCCCCTTGCGGCCCTACATCCTCTGGCTGCGGCTGCATCGCGCCGCCGAGCACCTGCAACGCGGGGCGTCCCTCACCGAGGCCGCGCACGCCGCGGGCTTCACCGACAGCGCGCACCTGAACCACACCTTCCGGCGCACGTTCGGGCTCAACCCGTCGGACATCGCCGGCGTGGTGCAGTGGGTCCGGCCTTCCACGCGATAGCGTGTTCTTACAAGTCCGGCCGGGCGCTTCGAGGCAGGGTGGTCCTCCACGTCGCTGACCGGGAGGAACTCCTGATGTCGATGAAGCCCAAGCTGCGCGCCGCCTTCGAGGCGGAGCTGCGCGAGGCCACCGAGGCCGAGTCCCGTGCCGAGCCGACGCGCGCCTGGCGGCACCTCGAGCGGGCCCACGTGCTGAGCCAGGCGTACGCGGTGCCACATCTTCGCGTGCATTGGCGCATGCTGGGCTTCGGGTGGCGTCAGCGTGACCTGGGCGAGCTGTGGGGACAGGTGGCGAGGTTGCTGGTCGCCGCTCCGGGCTCATGGCTTGGAAGGGCGCCGCTGGGTAACACGGGGGGCGCGAACGTGGGCATCTTGACGCCCATGCCCATCCCCGACGACCTGCGCGCCTTGCTGGACGCGGACCGCTGACGCCGCGGCACCGTGTCCGTCCACGGGGGCCACCCGTGGGCCGCTTTCTTCTCACATCAACGGCGCGCGCCCGGACGAATTCCTGTATGGAACGGGCATCATGTCCTCTTCCGAGCAACCCTCGCGGCAGGACGCACGCGTCTCTACGGGCGTGCCTGGGCTTGACTCCGTGCTGGGCGGCGGCCTCGTCGCCTCGGGTGTCTACATCGTCGTGGGTGAGCCGGGCGCGGGGAAGACCCTCTTCGCCAACCAGCTCTGCTACCACCAGGGCCGCGCCGGGGCGCGCTGTCTGTACGTCACGCTCCTCGCGGAGTCCCATGCCCGCATGTTGGCGAACATGCGGGACATGGCCTTCTTCGACTCGGCGCTGCTGCCCGAGGGCGTCTATTACGTCAGCGGCTTCCGCATGTTGGAGGAGCAGGGCCTGCCGGGGCTCCTGGAGCTCCTGCGCCGCGAGGTGCGCAACCACAACGCCAGCATCCTGGTGCTGGATGGCCTGGTGCAGGCGCAGGAGGCCGCGGGCAGCAGCCGCGACTTCAAGAAGTTCATCCATGAGCTGCAGGTCGCCGCGGGCCTGGCGCGCTTCACGGCGCTGATGCTCACCAGCGCCAACGGCCCCGCCGTCCATCCGGAATACACCATGGTGGACGGCATCCTGGAGCTGCGCGAGCGCACCCTGGGCGTGCGCTCCTGGCGCGAGCTGCAGGTGCGCAAGTTCCGCGGCAGCGCCACGTTGCAGGGCGTTCACACGTTCCGTATCAGCAGCGAGGGACTGGAGGTCTTCCCCCGGCTGGAGTCGCGTGTGTCGCGTCAGCCGCCACCGGACCCGGGCGCCCTCCGCGTCCACTTCGGCGTGCCGTCCCTGGACGCGCTCTTCCCGGAGGGGCTGGCGGCGGGGTCCACCTCGCTGTTGCTCGGCCCTCCCGGCGCGGGCAAGACGATGCTGGGCTGTAGCTTCCTGTATGAGGGGCTGAAGCAGGGCGAGTCCTGCCTCCTCATGGGCTTCTACGAGCCGCCCAACCGGCTGCTGGGCAAGGTGGCGTCCGCGGGCATCGACCTGAGCAGCGCCTCGCACAATGGACAACTGGGCATCCTCTGGCAGCCGCCCGCCGAGTGCGTCCTGGACATCCTGGCCGAGCAACTGGTGTCGGAGGTGCGGCGGCGCAAGGTGAAGCGGGTGTTCGTGGACGGGCTCAGCGCGATACAGCAGTCGTCGCCGGACCCGATGCGCATGAACTCGTTCTTCGCCGCCCTCACGCAGGCGCTGCGCGAGACAGGGACCACCACCTTGTTCGGCATGGAGACGCCGCGGCTGTTCGGTCCGGTGTTGGACGTGCCAATGGAAGTGGGTCCTTCCGCTGTAGCGGAGAACCTCTTCTTCTTGAGACATGTCGAGCTTGAAGGCCGCCTGCGCAGGCTACTGAGCATCTTCAAAATGCGTGACACCCACTATGACCCCACCCTGAGGGAGTTCGTCATCACATCCCAGGGCATCGAGGTGCTGCCACCCTTCAATATCGCCGTGGATACCCTGCTCACGGGACTTGCCCGACACCCGGGCACTGGCCATTACTGAACGAACCGCGAGGAGTAGTGCCACCCGTATGGAGACGGTCCTGGTGGTGGATGACGAGCAGGGCATCCTGGAAGCCCTGGCGGACCTCCTTCGAGAGGAGGGCTACCGCGTGCTGACGGCGTCTCACGGCCGTGAGGCGTTGGAGCGGATGGCGGAACTCAGGCCAGACCTGGTCCTCACCGACTGGATGATGCCCGTCATGGACGGACCCGCGCTCATCGAGCGCATCCGGACCGAGCCAGCTTACAAGGATGTCACACTCATGGGGATGAGTGCCGTGGACGTGTCCGCGTTGCGGCGCGTCTATCCGGGGATGCCTTTCCTCCAGAAGCCTTTCGACATCTATGCGCTGATGCGACAGGTCCGAAAGGCCCTGGACGCGAAGCGCGCCTGAGGCCCCCATGTTCTATCTGTTCAAGCTGGGCCCCGTGCCACTCAGCCAGGGCACCACGCAGGTGCAGGTGTACTTGCGTATCTCGGAGTCGGGTGAGCCGGCGGCCCCCGTGTTCGAGTCGGATGACGTCACGGGGCTGCGGACCCTGCTGGAGGGCGTGGAGGCGGCGGAGGTCCGCTGCGAGCCCGCGCTGACCGCCGCGGCGGAAGGGCTGGGGCTGATGGTGGAGGCGCCGCCTTCGCAGGCACTTGCTTCGTGCGCGGCCATCGCCACTTTTCTGGCCTGGGGGCAGCGAGGCTTGTCGGGGCTGGGGTCCGACAAGGCGCTGCTCTTCGTGCAGGCGGCGACGGAGTATTGGGACGCGAAGCCCTGGACGCACTGGGATGACAGCCAGCCCTTCGAGGTGGCCGTCACCGGTCCGTTGAATCACGCCTTCGAAGGGTGTGTCTTCCACATGGGCGACGGGCGCGCGGGGCTCGCGCTGTACTTCAAGCCCGGCGCGCTTCAGATGCTGATGGAGATGCAGGCGCGCGGTCAGGGGGAGGTCGCCACCCAACTGCCCGCGATTGCCGTCACGCTGGACACGTCTCCGCCCTATGCCGTGGCCGCGCTCACTGCCGCGGGCCGCGCGCCCCGCCTGCCGTTGCCGCTGAAGACAGGGCCTGACGGCATCGGCGTGCCGTCTCCGCTGGAGTCGCTGGTGCTGGTGGCCGCGCTGCGCGCCGTGGCACGGTTGTCACCCACGCAGCGGGAAGTGCTCAGCAACGTGGTCGCGGGCGACGCCGAAATGCAGGTGCGCGTCCGCGCGCCAGCGCCTCGCGTTCGGAACTGAGGCTGCCAGGTCGCTCAGCGCGAGCGGCGGGGCTTCACGCCCGGTGGCGCCGCGCTCGGAGCAGTGTTGGCTGCCCGACGAAGGCCTTCTGGAGTGTCGCCTGATGGCCAGCCGGGCGGCCCGGGGGGGCTGGTCCAAGTCTGCGAAATCGGGAGAGAAAGAGCCTGAGCTGCGAGATTCCCGCAGGTCGGAGGTTGGTGCTCCTCCGCCCCGGGACCGACCAGGAACGCATATGCCCACGAAGAAGGTTTCCTCCCGCCGCGCGCCCCTCGCGGCTCCCCCTCCGCCGAGAGCCCGGGAGGATGATTCTCAGTCGCTCGACTCGCGCCAGCTTCTGCGGGTCCTCACCGCCGTGCGCAAGGGCGACTTCTCCGTGCGCATGCCGGTGGACAAGGTGGGCAGCGCCGGCAAGGTGGCGGACACGCTGAACGAAATCATCGAACTCAGCGAGCGCATGGCCCGCGAGTTCGAGCGCATTGGCACCGTGGTGGGCAAGGAGGGCCGCATCACCCAGCGTGGCAACGTGGTGGGCGCGCTCGGCTCCTGGGGTGACTGTGTCGAGTCGGTGAACACGCTGGTGGCCGACCTGGTCCAGCCCACCACCGAGATGGGCCGCGTCATCGGCGCGGTGGCCAAGGGCGACCTGTCGCAGACCATGGCCCTGGAGGTGGATGGCCACTCCCTGCGCGGCGAGTTCCTCCGCACCGCCCGGCTGGTGAACGGCATGGTGGAGCAGCTCGGCGCCTTCGCGTCCGAGGTGACGCGCGTGGCCCGCGAGGTGGGCACCGACGGCAAGCTGGGCGGTCAGGCCAAGGTGAAGGGCGTGGCCGGCACGTGGAAGGACCTCACGGACAACGTGAACTCCATGGCCTCCAACCTCACCGCCCAGGTGCGCAGCATCGCGGAGGTGACGACGGCCGTCGCCAAGGGCGACCTGTCGAAGAAGATCACCGTGGATGTGCGCGGCGAGATTCTGGAGCTGAAGAACACCATCAACACGATGGTGGACCAGCTCTCGTCCTTCGCCTCCGAAGTGACGCGCGTGGCGCGTGAAGTCGGTACGGAAGGCAAGCTGGGCGGACAGGCCGTCGTGAAGGGCGTGGGCGGTACGTGGAAGGACCTCACGGACAACGTGAACTCGATGGCGTCGAACCTGACGTCTCAGGTGCGCAACATCGCCGAGGTGACGACGGCCGTCGCCAAGGGTGACCTGTCGAAGAAGATCACGGTCGATGCCAAGGGCGAGGTGCTGGAGCTGAAGAACACCATCAACACGATGGTGGACCAGCTCAACTCGTTCGCCTCCGAAGTGACGCGCGTTGCCCGCGAGGTCGGTACGGAGGGCAAGCTGGGCGGTCAGGCCGAAGTGAAGGGCGTGGCCGGCACCTGGAAGGACCTCACGGACAACGTGAACTCGATGGCGTCGAACCTGACGTCCCAGGTGCGCAACATCGCCGAGGTCACCACCGCCGTGGCGAACGGTGACCTGTCGAAGAAGATCACCGTGGATGTGCGCGGGGAGATTCTGGAGCTGAAGAACACCATCAACACGATGGTGGACCAGCTCTCGTCCTTCGCCTCCGAAGTGACGCGCGTGGCGCGTGAAGTGGGGACGGAGGGCAAGCTGGGCGGACAGGCCGTGGTGAAGGGCGTGGGCGGTACGTGGAAGGACCTCACGGACAACGTGAACTCGATGGCGTCGAACCTGACGTCTCAGGTGCGCAACATCGCCGAGGTGACGACGGCCGTCGCCAAGGGTGACCTGTCGAAGAAGATTACGGTCGATGCCAAGGGCGAGGTGCTGGAGCTGAAGAACACCATCAACACGATGGTGGACCAGCTCAACTCGTTCGCGTCGGAAGTGACGCGCGTGGCCCGCGAGGTGGGCACCGACGGCAAGCTGGGTGGCCAAGCCGACGTGAAGGGCGTGGCCGGCGTGTGGAAGGACCTCACGGACAACGTGAACTCGATGGCGTCGAACCTGACGTCTCAGGTGCGCAACATCGCGGAGGTCACCACCGCCGTGGCGAACGGCGACCTGTCGAAGAAAATCACCGTGGACGTGCAGGGCGAGATTCTGGAGCTGAAGAACACCATCAACACGATGGTGGACCAGCTCAACTCGTTCGCCTCGGAGGTGACGCGCGTCGCGCGCGAAGTGGGTACGGAAGGCAAGCTGGGTGGCCAGGCCGTCGTACGCGGTGTCGGTGGAACGTGGAAGGACCTGACCGACAACGTGAACTCGATGGCGTCGAACCTGACGTCGCAGGTGCGAAACATCGCCGAAGTCACCACAGCCGTCGCCAAGGGTGACCTGTCGAAGAAAATCACGGTCGATGCCAAGGGCGAGGTGCTGGAGCTGAAGAACACCATCAACACGATGGTGGACCAGCTCTCGTCCTTCGCTTCCGAAGTGACCCGCGTCGCGAAGGAAGTGGGTACGGAGGGCAAGCTCGGCGGCCAGGCCATCGTGCGCGGCGTCGGTGGGACGTGGAAGGACCTCACCGACAACGTGAACTCGATGGCGTCGAACCTGACGTCGCAGGTGCGAAACATCGCTGAAGTGACGATGGCCGTGGCACGCGGCGACCTGTCCAAGAAGATCACCGTGGACGTGCGCGGGGAGATTCTGGAGCTGAAGAACACCATCAACACGATGGTGGACCAGCTCTCGTCCTTCGCTTCCGAAGTGACGCGCGTGGCGCGTGAAGTCGGTACGGAAGGCAAGCTGGGTGGACAGGCCGTTGTGCGCGGTGTCGGTGGGACGTGGAAGGACCTGACCGACAACGTGAACTCGATGGCGTCGAACCTGACGTCTCAGGTGCGAAACATCGCGGAAGTGACGACGGCCGTGGCGAACGGCGACTTGTCGAAGAAGATCACCGTGGACGTGCGTGGCGAGATTCTGGAGCTGAAGAACACCATCAACACGATGGTGGACCAGCTCAACTCGTTCGCGTCCGAGGTGACGCGCGTCGCACGCGAAGTCGGTACGGAAGGCAAGCTGGGCGGTCAGGCCGTGGTGAAGGGCGTGGCCGGCACGTGGAAGGACCTCACGGACAACGTGAACTCCATGGCGTCGAACCTGACGTCGCAGGTGCGCAACATCGCCGAGGTGACGACGGCCGTCGCCAAGGGTGACCTGTCGAAGAAGATCACCGTCGACGTTCAGGGCGAAATCCTGGAGCTGAAGAACACCATCAACACGATGGTGGACCAGCTCAACTCGTTCGCGTCCGAGGTGACCCGCGTCGCGCGCGAAGTCGGTACGGAAGGAAAGCTGGGTGGTCAGGCCGAGGTGAAGGGCGTGGCCGGCACGTGGAAGGACCTCACGGACAACGTGAACTCCATGGCCTCCAACCTCACCACCCAGGTGCGTGGCATCGCCAAGGTCGTGACGTCGGTGGCCAACGGCGACCTGAAGCGCAAGCTGGTGGTGGACGCGAAGGGTGAAATCGCGGAGCTGGCGGACACCATCAACGGCATGATTGACACCCTCGCGGTGTTCGCCGACCAGGTGACGACGGTGGCCCGCGAGGTGGGCATCGAAGGGAAGCTGGGCGGACAGGCGCGCGTGCCTGGAACGGCCGGCATCTGGCGCGACCTCACGGACAACGTGAACCAGCTCGCCGCCAACCTCACCACGCAGGTGCGCGCCATCGCCGAGGTGGCCACCGCCGTGACGAAGGGTGACCTCACGCGGTTCATCACCGTGTCCGCGCAGGGCGAAGTGGCCGCCCTGAAGGACAACATCAACGAGATGATCCGCAACCTGAAGGACACCACGCGGAAGAACACGGAGCAGGACTGGCTCAAGACGAACCTGGCCAAGTTCACCCGCGTCCTCCAGGGGCAGCGGGATTTGCTCACGGTGTCCAAGGTCATCCTGTCGGAGCTGGCGCCGCTGGTGGATGCCCAGCACGGCGTCTTCTACATCTCCGAGCGCGCGGACGCCGGCGACCAGATGCTCAAGCTGCTGGCGTCCTACGCGTACCGTCAGCGCAAGGGGCTGGCCAACACCTTCAAGTACGGCGAGGGGCTGGTGGGGCAGTGCGCCCTGGAGAAGGAGCCCATCCTCCTGTCGGACGTGCCGGACAGCTACATCCGCATCGCGTCCGGCCTGGGTGAAGAGGTGCCGCGCAACATCGTGGTGCTGCCGGTGCTCTTCGAAGGGGAGGTCAAGGCCGTCATCGAGCTGGCCTCGTTCCACACCTTCAGCGAGGTCCACATGGGCTTCCTGGAGCAGCTCACGGAGTCCATCGGCATCGTGCTCAACACGATTGCCGCCAACATGCGCACGGAGGCGCTGCTCAAGCAGTCGCAGGCGCTGACGGACGAGCTCCGCAAGCAGCAGGAAGAGCTGACGGAGACGAACAAGCGCCTGGAGCAGCAGGCCACCTCGCTCCAGCAGTCGGAGGAGCTGCTCAAGCGCCAGCAGGAGGAGCTGCGCAGCACCAACGAGGAGCTGCAGGAGAAGGCGCGGCTGCTCTCCGAGCAGAAGTCGGAGGTGGAGCGGAAGAACGGCGAGGTGGAGCAGGCCAAGCTCGCGCTGGAGGAGAAGGCCGAACAGCTCAGCCTCACGTCCAAGTACAAGTCCGAGTTCCTGGCCAACATGAGCCACGAGCTGCGCACGCCGCTCAACTCGCTGCTCATCCTCAGCCAGACGCTCAGCGACAACGTGGACGGCAACCTCACGTCGCGGCAGGTGGAGTTCGCGAAGACGATTCACGCGTCGGGCGCGGACCTGCTGGAGCTCATCAACGACATCCTCGACCTGTCGAAAATCGAGTCCGGCACCATGGCCGTGGACGTGGGGCCGCTGCGCTTCGGCGACCTGCGCGAGTTCGTGGACCGCACCTTCCGGCAGGTGGCGGACAAGAAGAGCCTGGATTTCCACATCGCGCTGGCGGACTCGCTGCCGGGCGAGCTGGAGACGGACGCCAAGCGCCTCCAGCAGGTGCTCAAGAACCTGTTGTCCAACGCCTTCAAGTTCACCGAGGCCGGCACGGTGTCGCTGCACATCGGCCTGGCGAAGAGCGGCTGGTCTCCGGACCACGCCACGCTGTCCGTCGCGCCCGCGGTGGTGGCCTTCACCGTGGTGGACACCGGCATCGGCATTCCGAAGGACAAGCATCAAATCATCTTCGAGGCCTTCCAGCAGGCGGACGGCTCCACCGCGCGCAAGTACGGCGGCACCGGCCTGGGGTTGTCCATCAGCCGCGAAATCGCGCGGCTGCTCGGCGGCGAAATCCGGCTGGAGAGCGACGTGGGCCGGGGCAGCGCCTTCACCCTGTACCTGCCGCAGACGTTCATGGCGGAGCGCCCGCCGCCGGAGCCGTCGCGCTGGGAGTACGGCCCGCTGCCCGCCACGGTGGTGGCCGCGCCGGTGGAGGCTCCGTCCGCGGAGCCGTCCCTGCCGTCGCTGAACCGGTTGGACATCGATGACGACCGAGGCTCCATCCAGCCCGGGGACCGGGTGCTGCTGGCGGTGACGCACCTGGCGGACCACGCCGCGCGCCTTCGCTCCGCGGCCCAGGGCACGGGCTTCAAGGTGCTGGTGTCCACGGAGGTGGAGGGCGCGCTCGACGCCGTCCGCAACGCGCGGCCCGCGGCCGTGGCGGTGGACCTGGACCTGCCGGAGATGGCGGGCTGGGTGGTGCTGGACCGGCTCAAGCACGACGCGGCCACCCGCGCGCTGCCCGTGTACACGGTGTCCGCGGAGGACCACCGCGAGCGTTCGCTCAACCTGGGCGCCATTGGCCACCTGCTCGCGGCGGCGGACCCGGAGGCCGCGCAGGCGGCGCTGGAGTCCCTCAAGCACTTCGTGGAGCGCAAGGGCCGCAGCCTGCTCATCGTGGAGGACGACGCCGTCCACCGTCAGACGTTGACGGAGCTGCTGGGCAGCGATGACGTGCAGACGGTGGCGGTGGGCACGGCGGCCGAGGCGCTGACCGCGCTGTCCGAGCGCCGCTTCGACTGCATGGTGTTGGACCTGGGCCTGCCGGACATGCCCGGCGCGGAGCTCATCCGCCGCATCCGCGAGGCCCACGGCGCGGGCGGGCCGCCGCTCATCGTCTACACCGGCCGCGAGCTGACGCGCGCGCAGGAGACGGAGCTGCGGCGCGTGGCCGAGGCCATCGTCGTCAAGGACGCGCAGAGCCCGGAGCGGCTGCTGGAGGAGACGAGCCTGTTCCTCCACCGCGCGCCCTCGGCCCTGACGGAGCCCAAGCGCCGCATGCTGGAGAAGGCCCGCGAGCGCGACCCCTTGCTGGTGGGACGCAAGGTGCTGGTGGTGGACGATGACGTGCGCAACATCTTCGCCCTCAACACCGTGTTGGAGCGCTACGGCATGAAGGTCGCCTTCGCGGAGAGCGCGCGCGAGGGCATCGAGCAGTTGGAGAAGTCCTCCGACATCGAGCTGGTGCTGATGGACGTGATGATGCCGGAGATGGACGGCTACCAGGCCATGCGCGCCATCCGCCGCATGGAGCGCTTCGCCCACCTGCCCATCCTGGCGCTGACGGCCAAGGCGATGAAGGGTGACCGCGAGAAGTGCCTGGAGGCTGGCGCGTCCGACTACATCACCAAGCCGGTGGACATCGAGAAGCTGCTCAGCCTGCTGCGCGTGTGGCTGCACGCGCCCCGGGGGGCGCTGGCCCGAGGGCTGCGTACGGAGGTCTCCGGATGACGGGGCCCGGCGCGCGCGGCGCGGAGCTGGAGGCGCTGGAGGTGGACCTGCTCCTGGAGGGCGTGGCCCGGCAGTGGGGCTTCGACCTCCGGAGCCGCTCCCGGCCGCAGCTCTTGCGGCGGCTGCGACACCACCTTCGCGAGGAGCGGCTGGACAGCTTCTCCTCCCTCCAGGGCCGCGTGCTGCACGACGCCGAGGCGATGGACGCCCTGCTGCGGACGTTGTCCTGCACGCCGCCGGCGCTCTTCTCGGAGGCCGCCTTCTTCCGGGACTTCCGCGCCCGGGTGGTGCCGGTGCTGCGCACCTGGCCGTCCGTGCGGGTGTGGCACGCGGGCTGCGGCACCGGGGAGGACAGCTACGCGCTGGCCATCCTGCTGCACGAGGAGGGCCTGTGGGGGAAGTGCCGGCTGTATGCGTCCGACGCCAGCGAGGGCCTGCTGGCGGACGCGCGCACCGGGGTGCTGCCGCTCCCGACGGACGAGGACGCGCGCCGTTACCTGGAGGCGGGCGGGAAGGGCGCGCTCAGCGACTACTACACGCGTGACGGCAACTGGGCGCTGCTCCAGCCCAAGCTGCGCGACCGGATTTTCTTCACGCAGCACAACCTGGCCACGGATGGCTCGTTCAACGAGTTCCACGTCATCGTGTGCCGGGACACGCTCCTGACGTTCAACCGCGCACTGCACAACCACGTGCACGGCCGACTCTTCGAGAGCCTCGCCCGCTTCGGCTTCTTGTGTCTGGGACGCAAGGAGACCGTGGCGCGCACGCCCCACGCGGGGGCCTACGAGGCGCTGGAGGACTGCGGCCGCATCTACCGGAGGGTGGCATGAGTCCCATGGGCTTGCTGGTGATGGGGGCGCCGCGCAGCGCGGCGGCGGACGTGGAGTCGGTGCTGGCGCTCTTGCCGCCCCACCTCTCGGTGCCGGTGGTGCTGGCGCTGCACCGGGGGCCGCTGGACGCGCTGGCCGCGCCGCTGGGCCGCCGCTGCGCGCTGCCCGTGGTGGAGCCGGACGACAAGGACGAGCTGCAACCCGGCTGCGTGTACCTGGCCCCCGCGGGCTACCACCTGCTGGTGGATGGCGGCTGCGTGGCCCTGTCCGTGGAGCCGCCCGAACATGGGCAGCGGCCCGGCCTGGACGCGCTCTTCGAGTCCGCGGCGGACAGCCAGGGGGCTCGGGCCGCGGGGCTGCTCTTCACGGGGCACGAGGATGGTGTGGCGGGCCTGCACGCGCTGCACGCACGCGGCGGACGCGTGGCGGTGGTGGGGGATTTTCAAACCGGGGGCGAAGGGGAGGAGGGCGAGATGTCGCGATTGACGCTGGGAACCGTAGGAGGGTGGCTCGCGCGGCTGGCCTATGTGCCGCGCTCCAAGGTGCAACCTTGACCGGCGGTCCCACCCGCGAGCGCTTGCCCACGCCGCCGCTGGAGCCCGCGTCGTTGCTCCTGGTGGATGACCAACAGGAGAACCTGCTGGCCCTGGAGGCCACGCTGGCGCCGCTCGGGCAGCGGCTCATCACCGCGCGCAGCGGCCGCGAGGCGCTTCGCCACCTGCTCACCCAGGACTTCGCCGTCATCCTCCTGGATGTCGTGATGCCAGACATGGATGGCTTCGAGACGGCGCAGCTCATCCGCGAGCGCGAGCGCAGCCGGGGCACGCCGCTCATCTTCCTCACGGGCCTGTCCCGCGGACCGCATCCGGAGCTGCGCGGCTATGCCATGGGCGCGGTGGATTACCTGCTCAAGCCCTTCGAGCCGTCCATCCTCCGCTCCAAGGTGAGCGTCTTCGTGGAGCTGTTCCGCAAGACGGAGCTGGTGCGGCGGCAAGCGGAGGCCCTGCGTGAGGCGCAGCAGCGCGAGCACGCCCGCGAGCTGCTGGAGGCGCAGCGGCGCGTGGAGGCGGAGCGGCTGCGCTCCGAGGCCAGCCGCAATCAGCACCGCTGGCTGGAGGCGGTACTGGCCGCGCTGCCCATGCCGCTGGCCTTGGTGGAGCCGGGCAGCGGGCACACGCTGCTGGCCAACAAAGCGGCCCAGGGTCTGGCGGCGGGATGTCTGGCCTATCGCGAGGCGCGCGTGTTGCACGCCGATGCCTGCTTTCGCGGGGAGGATGGACGGCGCCTCGCCGAGGAGGCGCTGCCCTTGCGGCGCGCCACCCGAGGCGAGGTGTTCCAGGCCTTTCCCGTGGAATGGGAAGTGAATGGGCGGCGCGGCTCGGTGCTCGCCTACTGTGAGCGGTTGCCGCGCATGCACGGCCGCCCGGAGACGATGCTGCTGGCGCTGATGGACGTGACGGCGCTGCGAGCCACCGCCAGCCACGGTTGGCTGCCCCTGCCGGTGACGGAGCACATCGCTACACTGGAGGCACGGGGTGAGGACGCGGGGTCGCTCGCCCGGCTCATCGACGTGCTGAGGAACCTGCCAGGTCTGTCCACCGGCAGGCCCGGCCAGGAGCATGCGGATGGCTCCTCTCCTGCGGAGGACAGCGGCCAGGCGGACAACCTCAACGCCCCGGGCGGTGAACATCGCCGGGCGAGAAATGGTTGACGCACAAAATAACATGGGCAAGGTGGTCGTGTGAGTGACGCCGGAATCCCGCCGCGGGTCCAGCGCTTCATCTCGACGCACATCGACTCCCTGGAGAAGCTGGAGGTGCTCCTCCTGCTTCGTGCGCGCGCGGACAGGGAGTGGACGGCATCGGCGGTGAGTCTGGAACTGCGCATTACAGATACTTCCGCCACCTCCCGACTGGAGGACCTGACACAGCGCCGCATGCTGGTGAGCGATGGAGGTTCGCCCCCATCCTACCGTTACAGTCCCGCGTCGTCGGAGGATGTCCAGGCGGTGACGGAACTGGCGGCCGTGTATAGCGTGAAGCGTGTCAGCATCATTTCGTTCATCTTCTCGCGGCCGCTGGACAAGGTACGAGGCTTTGCCGAGGCATTCATCCTGAAGAAGGACAGGGACGGTGATGGCTGAAGCGGTCTACATCCTCTGCGCTTTGACGAGCCTGGCGTGCGCGGTGATGCTGCTGCGAGCCTACAAGCGCACGGGGACGCGGCTGCTCTTGTGGAGCGGGTTGTGCTTCGTGGGGATGGTGGTCAGCAACGTGCTGCTCTTCGTGGACCTGGTGGTGCTGCCGTCGAGCATCGACCTGTTCATGCCACGGCTCATCGCCACGCTGTCCAGCGCCTCCATCCTGCTCTATGGCCTCATCTGGGACGCATCCTGAGGTGCCCTGATGCTCAAGCCCATGCTCAACGGTGCGGCGGCGATGGCGTGGCTGGCGTGCGCGCTGTTCTTCCTCCGCTTCTGGGTCCAGTCCAAGGACCGGCTCTTCGGCTTCTTCGCGTTGGCCTTCACGATGCTGGGGGGCAACGCGGTGGTGGCGGCGCTGATGGACACGGATGACGAGCGGCGCCACTACATCTACGTGGTGCGGCTCTTCGCCTTCCTGCTCATCCTGTACGCCATCTGGGACAAGAACCGCGCGGGCCGGCGCGGCGCGGGTTAATCCCGCGCCACCGGTTGGCAGGTCATCCACCTGACAGTTGTCTCGTACCTACGTCGGAGTGCCGTTGTCGGCATGGCGACGGCGTCATTATCTCGGGCACCCATGTCGCGCCGCCCTTCTTCATCCCCGCGGCCCGAGTCCGTGGACGAGCACGCGCCCGAAGGGCCCGGCTCCACGGAGAGGGAAGACGTGCGTCCACCTTTCGTGGCGGAGGGCCTGCCGGGTGGCGCCGGGCCGTCCGCTCGCCTGCGGGGGAGCGACGACGCCGAGGAGCGCATCGCGTTCCTGGCGAGCGCGGGGGAGCTGCTGTCCTCCTCCCTGGAGTCCCGCACGGTGCTCCAGCGGCTCGCGGAGCTGGCCGTCCCACTGCTGGCGGACTGGTGCGCGGTGGACGTGCTCACCGCGGACGGCTGCGTGGAGCGCGTGGCGGCCGCGCACCGGGCGCCGGAGCAGGCGGCGCTGGTCCTCGAGCTGGCGCGTCTTCAGCCCTTGGATTTGGCGGCCGCGGGGGGCATCCCGGAGGTGCTGCGCACCGGCAAGGCCGCGCTGCTGCCGGAGGTCCCGGACGCGACGCTGCCAGGGCTGGTGAGCACGGCGGCGCAGTTGGAGGTGGCGCGGCGCCTGGGCATCCGCGCGGGCCTCATCGTGCCGTTGCTGGCGCGAGGCCGCGTCCTGGGCGCGCTGTCGCTGGTCCGGTGCGAGGAGGCCGGCGCGCCGGGCGCGGCCGACCTGGAGCTGGCGTTGGAGCTGGCTCGGCGCGCCAGCCTGTCGCTGGACAACGCACTGCTGTACGCGGAGGCGCGCGGCGTGCAGCAGCGCACCGAACGTCTCCAGGCCGTCACCGCGGCGCTGTCCCGCGCGGCCACCGCCGAGGACGTGGCGGAGGCGCTGATGCACGAGGACCTGCGGCCCGCGGGGCCCTCGCGCGGCGCGGTGTTGGGCATGTTGGAGGATGGACGGCTCCACGTGCTGGGCTCCTTCGGCTACGCGCCGGCCGTGCTCGACAGCCTCCGGGGGCTGTGGGCGGACCAGGTGCCGCTCCTGGACCGCGCCTTGTCGCAACTGGAGCCCCAGTGGTTCGGCACGCACGAGGCGGTGCTGCGCGCCATTCCCGAGCCGGCGCGGGACGTGCTGGGCGTCATGGGCACGGGCGCGTGGGCCGCGCTGCCGCTGAAGGTGGAGCACCGCGTCCGGGGCTTCCTGATGTTCGCGTGGGACACGCCGCAGCGCTTCCTCGCGGAGGAGCGCGGCTTCATGTCGTCGCTGGCGCAGCAGTGCGCGCAGGCGCTGGAGCGCGCGGCGCTGTACGAGGCGCTGCGGGAGCGCGGCGGCAAGCTGCACCTGGCGCTGGAGGTCGGCAAGGAGGCCGAGGAGCGGCTCTTCTTCCTGCTGGAGGCGAGCCGCGCGCTGGCCGAGCACCTGGACGACGTGGAGTGGACGCTGGAGCACCTGTCGCGGGTGGCGGCGGAGAACGTGGCCACCTACTGCCTGGTGGAGCTGGTGGGCTCGGACGGTGAGCTGCGGTGCGTGGCCGCGTCCCACCGCGAGCAGGAGCGGGATGTGTCGCTGCTGGCCGCGCTGCCACCGTCCTGGGTGGAGGGCACGCTGCATCCGGCGCGCGAGTGCTTCCTGTCAGGGGAGACGCGCTTCTTGCCCGAGGTGGGGCCGGAGCTGCTCGAGCGCATGAGCCAGGGGCACGGGCACCGGGCCTTCCTGGAGTCGCTGAACCCGCACTCCCTGCTCGCGGTGCCGGTGCGCACGCGGGGGCGCACGCTGGGCGTCATCACGTTGGGGACGTCGGCGCCGTGCCGCAGGCTGGTCACCGCCGACGTGGCCATGGCGGAGGAGCTGGCGCGGCGGGTGGCGGTGGCGCTGGAGAACGCGTCGCTCTACCGGGATGCCCAGGCCGCGGTGCGCCTGCGTGACGAGTTCCTCTCCGTGGCCAGCCACGAGCTGAAGACGCCGCTCACCAGCCTCAAGCTGCAGCACGGGCTCATCGAGCGCGCCGTGGGCGAGGAGGGCCGGGAGCGGGTGCGGCCCCGGCTGGCCACGGCCATGCGGCAGGTGCAGCGGCTGAGCGCGCTGGTGGACAGCCTGCTGGACGTCAGCCGGATTTCGCTGGGGCGGCTGACGCTGGAGCCCGCGGACATCGACCTGGGACAGGCCGTGCGCGACGCCGTGGACCGGATGGAAGAGGTGTTCACCCAGGCGGGCTGCTCGGTGCGCGTGGAAGTCCCCGGGCCGCTGCCGGGCCGGTGGGATTCGCTGCGGTTGGACCAGGTGCTGGTGAACCTGCTGACCAACGCGGCCAAGTACGGCGCGGGCCGGCCCGTCCTCGTGGAGGCGGCCTTCGAGGGCGAGAAGGACGTGCGCGTGTCCGTGCGTGACGAGGGCATTGGCATCGCCGCGGAGGACCTGCCGCGCCTGTTCGGCCGCTTCGAGCGCGCGGTGTCCGAAAGGCACTACGGCGGCCTGGGGCTGGGGCTCTACATCAGCCGGCAGATTGTCGACGCCATGGGTGGGCGCATCGAGGTGGAGAGCCGGCCCGGGGCGGGCTCCGTCTTCACCGTGCGTCTGCCCCGCGGCGGGCGCTGAGCGCGTCGGGAAGTCGTCAGCGTGCAGGTTGCGCGTGCCTGGGGCCCGGGCCACGGCATAGTGCGCGCCATGGTGACTTCAGGGACGGGGCCCGGGGCGCAGGCGAGCGCCGGGGTGTCCAAGGTGCTGTCGGTGGCGAGCCTGCGCAAGGAATACGGCGGCAAGGCCGCGGTGGATGGTGTCTCGTTCGAGGTGGGGCGGGGCGAGATTGTCGGACTGCTGGGGCCCAACGGCGCCGGGAAGACGACGACCATCAACATGGTGCTCGGCGTGCTCGCGCCCACGTCCGGCACCATCCACATCCAGCAGTTGGACCTGGCGTCCCAGCGCTCCGCGGCGTTGGAGCTGACGAACTTCGCCGCCGTCTACTCGCCGCTGCCCGGCAACCTCACCGTGTACCAGAACCTGCGCGTCTTCGGCCTCATCTACGGGGTGAAGGCGCTGGGCGCGCGCATCGAGGAGCTGCTCACGCAGTTCGACCTGGTGAAGTACCGCGACGCGAAGTGTGGCGTGCTGTCCTCCGGCGAGCAGACCCGCGTGGCGCTGGCGAAGGCGATGCTCAACCGGCCAAGCCTGCTGCTGCTGGACGAGCCCACCGCGTCGCTGGACCCCGCGACGGCGCGCGACATCCGCACCCGCATCCGCGAGTTCGCCGCGGAGGGCACCGGCGGCGTGCTGTGGACGTCCCACAACATGTACGAGGTGGAGGAGGTTTGTGATCGCGTGATGTTCCTGTCGCACGGCCAGGTGTTGCTGGAAGGGGACCCGCGCACGTTGCCCCGCGAGCATGGCCAGCCCTCGCTCGAGGAGCTCTTCATCACCGTGGCGCGCGAGCCGCTCGCGCTGGGACGGAACTGACCATGCGACTCCACCGTGCCGCCGCCGTCTCGCTGCGCCACTACTACCTGTTGAGGGGGAGCGTCGCGCGCTTCCTGCCGCTCTTCGCCTGGGTGGCCATCGACATGGTGCTGTGGGGCTTCATGAGCCGCTACCTCAACGACATCACGGCGCAGCCGTACAACTTCGTCCCGGCGCTGCTGGGCGCGGTCCTCTTGTGGGACTTCTTCATCCGCGTCATGCAGGGCGTGACGATGGTGTTCTTCGAGGACGTGTGGTCGCGCAACTTCCTCAACATGTTCGCGTCGCCGCTCTCCATCTCCGAATACCTGAGCGGCCTGGTGCTCTCCAGCATCGCGACGAGCACCCTGGGCCTGGTGGTGATGCTGGTGCTGGCCAGCACCGTCTTCGGCCTGTCCTTCGCGATGTACGGCGCGCTCTTCGTGCCCTTCCTGCTGGTGCTGTTCCTGTTCGGCATCGCGCTGGGCATCTTCGGCTGCGCGCTGGTGCTGCGACTGGGGCCGGCGTCGGAGTGGTTCGTCTGGCCCATCCCCGCGCTGCTATCGCCCTTCGCCGGCGTCTTCTATCCCCTGTCCACGCTGCCCGCGTGGATGCAGGCCGTCTCGAAGGTCCTGCCGCCCTCCTACGTGTTCGAGGGCATGCGCGCACTCGCGGCCGGGGGCTCGTTTCATGTGTCGACGTTGCTATGGGGCGCGGGTCTGGCGGTGGTGGAAATCCTGCTCGCGTGCGCCTTCTTCACGCGGGTTCACCGCGAGGCCGTTCGCACCGGACTCATCGCGCGATACAGCGCCGAAAGCGTGAGCTGACAGCACATGTTTTCATCCTCGCTGTCGTGCCGTGCTCCGTGATGTTTCAAGGGTGGCCGGAGCACGAATGCCTGGGTCCTTCCTGCGTGGTGGCCGCATCCGCGGGGGCTGAGCCCTGAACGCATCGCTGGCGTGCGCGGGTGATGGCCATTGGACCCTCGTACCAGGAGCGTCTCGATGCGAAGCCTCAAGCCTGTGTTCTCCTCCGCCGTCGCGGTGGCGCTGTGCGCGCTGCTCACGGGGGGCTGCGGCGGCTCACCGGTGAATGATGATTCACCCGACACGCAGTCTCCACAGAGCGGTGGATTGGGTGGCAGGGACGATGAAGCCGCGGCCTCTGGCAAGGTCACCCTCTGCCACTACCCGCCGGGCAACCCCGCCAACGCGCACACCTTGTCGGTGGGCGCGGCGGCATGGCCCGCGCACGAGCGACACGGCGATACCTTGGGCCCGTGTGAGTGGAGCGGTGAGCCCGATGCGGGCTCGGGTGAGGAGCCTTACGACGCGGGTTGTGGCCACGAGGCCGACGGAGGCGGCGGGGCGCCGGATGCGGGCGGTGGCGGCCTGGACGCGGGCGCTCCGGCGTGCGTGCCCGTGGACGGCGCATGCGGGGAAGGGGCCGCGTGTTGCTTCGGGCTGACGTGCGGTGCTGAAGGGTTCTGCGAGCCCATCATCGGCTGACGCACCCGGTGCGAGGTGCCTCCCTGTTCGCGGTCGAGCAGGGAGGTACCCGCGCGTGCGGGCCAGGTGTTCGCCCCGCGGCGAGATGACGGGCGTTGAGCGCAGCACATTCGTGCAGGCTCCGCCCTCGTGCTCCGAGCACATGGAAACTTCCGCCGCTGGACGCTTCGACGCCGTGCGTACGCCGGCGAACACCGCGGCCGTTGCGCGTTCGACGCACGTCCTGGAGGGCCGTCGCGAGCTGTGTCTTGGCGGCGATAGGGTCTTCGTGTCACGGGCGGTTGCCTGTGTCTGAAAGGAGGGGGACTCCAGAGCGCCATCGCGCGCGTTCCGCACGACACCGTCACGGCTTCACGTCCGTTTGAATGTGCTCGCGTGGTCCCGACCTCCATGTCCAGGATGGACCTCACCACCTCCGTTCCCCTGTTCCCTCCGGCCATGGGGCCCGCGTGTGGCTGCGTGCCCGCCCATGTGGGGGCCTGTGACTGCCCGTCCCGGGCGCGTCCGGCCCGCGCGCAGTCCTCGGCGGAGTGTCTGTCTCGGGTGGGGACGCTGCTCGCCACGGAGGCGCGGTCCGCGTCCGGCGCGCCCTCGCTGATTGGTCAGCAACTGGGACACTTCCGGCTGCTGCGCGAGCTGGGGCGCGGGAGCCTGGGCACGGTGCTGCTCGCGGAGCACGCGCTCATCCAGAAGCAGGTGGCCATCCAGGTGCTCCACGCGCACGTGACGCGGGATTCGGCGCGGGTCGCCCGCTTCCTCTCGGAGGCGCGCACGCTGACGCTCATCCAGCACCCGCACATCGTGTCGCTCTACGATTTGGGCATGCGCGACGGGTGTCCCTACCTCGTCATGGAGTACCTGGAGGGGCAGAGCCTCGCGGCCTTCACCCAGGAGCCCCTGTCCCCGGCGCTGGTGGTGGACCTGCTGTGCCAGGTGTGTGACGCGCTGGCCGCCGCGCACGCGCATGGCATCGCCCATGGGAGCCTCCAGCCCGCCAACGTCTTCCTCGTCCCGGACGCACTGGGCCGGCAGCACGTGAAGCTGCTGGATTTCGCCATCGCCCGGTTGCTCCCTCCCGCGGACGGGCCCGGCGCGGGGGAGCGGACGCCGGCGGCCACGGACACGCTCGACCCGGTGGTGTCTGGCACGGCGGGCGACGACACGTCGCGGGCCCTGCGCGCGGACCTCCACGCCGTGGGCGAGCTGGGCACCTTGCTCCTCACCGGGCACCTGCGCGGGCGCGGGGCGGAGGCGTCCCTGCCGGGCCCCGCATGCCGAGGGCCGTCGTCGCGCGGAGACCTGCCCTCGACGTTGTCACGGGTGCTGGTCAAGGCGATGGCGCGCCGCCCGGCGGACCGTTATTCGAGCGCGGGCGCCCTGCGGGAGGCCCTGCAGGCCTCCCTGGCGCTGGACGGGGCCGCGGTGGGACTGAGTCCCTCGAGCCTGCGAGGGCTCGCGGGCTGGTACGCGCTGTAGCCTCTTGGGTGACATGTCCGCTTCCCGGTAGGGCGGCCTGGCTGTCAGGAGGGGGTGTCATGTCTTGCGTCTTGCGAGGCGCTCCTCGTTAATCCCTTCAGTTCCCATGGCCTCTGACTCCGACGACAAGCTTCCTCCCCAGGGGCGCTTCAACCGCCTTCGCAAGCTGGCGGGCCTCTCCATGCAGGTGGGCACGGACGTACTCAAGAGCGGCGCGAAGCGGCTGGCGGGCGGCGCGCCGGACCTGCTCAGCAAGGAGGCCGCCGAGAAGCTGGTCTCCACGCTCGGCGAACTCAAGGGCGCCGCCATGAAGCTGGGGCAGGCCGTGTCCATGGACCCGGACCTGCTCACCCCCGAGGTGCGCCAGGTGCTGGCGCGGCTCCAGAACCAGGCGCCCGCCATGTCCTACGCGCAGGTGGCCCGCGTGGTGGAGGAGGAGCTGGGCGCGCCGCCCGAGGCGCTCTTCCGCGAGTTCAGCCAGGCGCCGCTGGCCGCCGCGTCGCTGGGACAGGTGCACCGCGCGGTGCTGGAGGATGGGCGGGCGGTGGCGGTGAAGGTGCAGTACCCCGGCATCGACGCGTCCCTGGCCCACGACATGGAGAACCTGGGCCTGGTGGTGAAGACGGTGTCGAAGGCGTCTCGCCTCATGGACGGCTCCGCCTACTTCCAGGAGTTCCGCGACGAGCTGCTGCTGGAGCTGGACTACCGCCGCGAGGCCTCGCTGGCGGAGGGCTTCGCGCGCAGCGTGGCCTCGCGGCCCGAGCTGTGCGTGCCCGGCGTCATCGCCAGTCACAGCGCGAAGCGGGTGCTCACGCTGGAGCTGCTGGAGGGCCTCACGCTCAAGGACTGGCTGCCCACGGAGCCCTCGAACGAGGAGCGTTTCCGGGTGGCGCGTCAGCTCATCCTCGCCACGTATGTGCCCTTCTTCAGCGCGGGCGAAATCCACGCGGACCCGCACCCGGGCAACTTCATGGTGATGCCAGACGGGCGGCTGGGCTTGCTGGACTTCGGCTCCATCAAGCGCTTCTCCCCGCGCTTCGTGGAGACCAACCAGCGCATGCTCTCGCTGACGATGCGCATGGAGCCGTTGGACATCCTGGCCATGAGCCGGGAGGTGGGCTTCACGGTGGAGCTGCCGGACGCGGAGGCCGAGGAGCTCATCGCGGAGGTGCTGCGCATCGCCGGGCGCCCCATGCGCCTGCCGGACTACGACTACGCGACGTGCGAAATCAACCGCGACATGCGCAACCACTTCTCTCGCAACGCGCCGCGCTTCCTGCGCATCAAGCCGCCCGCGGAGGCGGTGATGTTCTTCCGTTCCACGGGCGGGCTGGCGCAGAACCTCCGGCTCATCGGCGCGCGGGGAGACTTCCGCGCGGTGTTCCTGGAAGTGACGGACCTGCCAACCTGAGCCGCTAGCGGGCGATGGGCAGGGGCTCGGGGGCGGCCGCGGGCTTCTTGTGGATGGCTTCCAGCTTGCGGGCCAGGTCCTCGCCCTGCACGCTCTTGGTGATGTAGCCGTCCGCGCCCGACGAACGCGCCAGCGCGCGAAGCTGGCTCTCATCCGAGGAGGAGTAGAGGATGAACTTGGTGCCCTGGGGCGCCTGGCCCCGCGCGAGCGCCAGCACCCTGTCTCCGCTGAGCGCCGGGATGTTCACGTCCAGCAGCACCAGGTCCGGCTGCGTGGTGCGCACCAGGTTGGACACGCCCAGCGAGGAGCGGTGGGTGCGGACGTCGAAGCCAAAGGCGGAGAGGGTCCGCTCCACGAGTGAGAGCTGGTCCTGTTCGTCGTCCACGATGAGGACGCGGATTTTCGACTCCGACATGGCTTCCCCCTTCAGCGTGCGGATGGTCACTCCAGAATCAAACGACGTCCCGAGTATCCTCCAGTCGTCACTTCGTGTCGCCCCCCGTCTGAGGGAATTCCCTTAGAGGGGTTGAACTCCAGGGGATGAACGGGGGAGGGTGAAGGGGTTGGTGGTGGCGCACGTCAGGTGCCTGGGTGGTGGGCTTCGCGGGAGTTGGACGGCCATGGAATCGGAACGCATCCGCGTCGCCATCCTGGAGGACCAGCAGGTCTTCCGGGAGGCCTTGGAGGCGGTGCTCGAAGGCGCGGGGATGGACGTGGTGGCGGGCTTCGCGGAGCCCGAGCCCTTCTTCGCGCGCGTGCGTGAGACGTTGCCGCATGTCGCGCTCGTGGACCTGCAGTTGGACCTGGCCGAATGGGAGCTGCCCGTCAGCGGGATGTCCGCGCTGCAGTGCCTGCATGACTTCTTCCCCGCGGTGAAGCCGCTGGTGCTGTCGGGCCACCGGGAGACGGCGCTGGTGGAGCAGTGCCTCCAGGCCGGCGCGGCGGGCTACTTGTGGAAGCAGAACGTGGGCTGCGCGGAGGTGGTGGAGGCGGTGGAGCGGGTGGTGCGGGGCGAGCGGCTGCTGCCCGTGGGCCTGGCGCCCGCGCAGCCGTCGCTGGGGTTTCAGCCGCAGCCGGAGACGGCGCTCCAGGGCGAGCTGCGCCGGCTGACGCCGCGTGAGCGCGAGGTGCTGGGCTACATCGCCGCGGGCGCGGACAACCTGCGCATCGCCACCAGCCTGGGCATCACCGAGCGCACCGTGAAGGCGCACATCACCAGCATCTACAAGAAGCTCGGCTCGGAGAACCGCGCGCAGTTGGCGGTCCTCGGGTGCCAGTTGGGTGTGCAGCGCCCGGCAAGCCTCTGAGGCTCCAGGGCCTGCGCGTCAGACCGCGGGACAGCGCCTCCTGGACCGCTGGCCACTGGGAGCGCGGCGCGAGGCGTGGCACCGTTCGGAGTGCCTCGGCGTCAGGCGCAGCGCGCCTTCTCCCCCCACGCCAGGGTGTCCCCTGGGGGCCAGGGCAGCCACGAAGGCTGCCCTGGCCCGCCACTTCTTCCATTCGGGAAAGGCGCTCAGCCGCCGGCGACGCGCTGCGGAGGCAGCGATTCCCAGCGGGGCGCGCCCAGGTGCTGGAGGAACCAGAGGCAGGCCAGGTCCACCATCTGCGTCAGCGTGCCGGGCTCCTCGAAGCGGTGCGTGGCGCCGGGGATGATTTCCAGGCGCGTCTCCGCCGTCATCGCGCTGATGGCGCGGCGGTGCGGCTCCAGCGCGGTGGTGTCCTCCGCGCCGACGATGAGCAGCGTGGGCGCGCGCACCCTGGACAGCGTGGCGCCCGGCTGGCCCAGCCGACCGCCGCGGCACACCACCGCGTCCACGTACTCCGGCCGCATCGCCGCCGCGGCCAGGGCCGCGCCCGCGCCGGTGTAGGCCCCGAAGTAACCGATGTGCAGCCCCGTCGTCCGAGGGGAGCGGCGCAGCCAGCGCGCCACGCCCGACAGGCGCCCGCCGAAGAGGCCCAGGTTGAAGCGCAGGTCGCGCTCCCGGCACGCCTCTTCTTCCGCCGCCGTCAGCAAATCCACCGCGAGGGTGGCCAGCCCTTCGTTTTGCAGCATCCGCGCGACCATCAGGTCCGTGGCACCCCGGCGACTGCTGCCGTGGCCCCGGGCCAGCACCACCACGCCCGTGGCGCCCGGTGGCACCTGGAGCAGACCCCTCAACTCCACGCCTTCCTCGACGGGGATGCGGACCTCTCCGTCCGCCATGGGGGGCGTCCAGGAACCTGCCCCGGACTCGGGCGTCACCAGCCCGCGAACCGCCTTCTCCGAGCCTTCATCCGACCTGCGTGAACCCTGCTTCTTCATGCGGAGTCCCTCCTCTTCGTCGGACTGCGTCGCTGCCGTGCTGCTGCTACACACTTCTGTCGTTGGAATTGTGCAGAACCCGTGCCAGGGCTTCAACAGACGGGGGCATGCTTGGCTGGCCTCCGGGAGGCCCGGGGATGGGCCCATTCTACCAGGGCTTCCCTGACGCCAAGCGGCGGTGGGGGTGACAATTGGGGGGCACGCCCTGTCGTTTTTACCGGTGGGCGATGATGAGTTCGAAGGGGCCGGGGAGGACCTCGGCCTTCTTGAAGCCCGTCTCGTCCAGCACGCGCAGGTAGTGCTCCACCTCGCGCAGGCGGCTCACGCAGGTGTCCACGCCCATGAGGAAGTAGGACCAGAAGAACTGGGCGGCGAGCCGCTCCGGGGTGCGGAACTCCTCGCAGATGAGGATGCGG
Source organism: Myxococcus hansupus (assembly GCF_000280925.3). Taxonomy (NCBI): domain Bacteria; kingdom Pseudomonadati; phylum Myxococcota; class Myxococcia; order Myxococcales; family Myxococcaceae; genus Pseudomyxococcus; species Pseudomyxococcus hansupus. The sequence goes on along the minus strand of NZ_CP012109.1, from coordinate 7,771,850 downwards.
CCTCCGGACGGGAGCGCCTCTCGCGCGGCGGTGAGCAGCGTGCGCGCGGTGTCCGCGGGCCAGTCGTGCAGCACCCGCACGAAGCTGAGCGTGTCGTAGCCGGAGGGCAGGGCTTCCTTGAGGAAGTCACCGCCGCGGAAGCCCAGCCGCGCTTCGGGGAGGCCGAAGCGCTCGCGGGTGCGGGCCACGAGCGGCGCGGTGGCGGGCAGGTTGAAGACGTCCACCCGGAGCTGGGGGTGCTCGCTCGCCAGGTGGGCGGCCAGCGTGCCGTCGCCGCCCCCCACGTCGAGCATCCGCCCGCCGCCGGGCCACAGCCGTGGGCCGTGGGCGCGGAACGTCTCCAGGATGGGCGGGAGGCCCGCGGCCATGCTGGCCTCGAAGCCCTCCACCTGGGCGTCCGTTCGCGGGGGCCAGTCGAAGGCGGCGGAGGGCATGGAGCGCTCTCCCCGGAGGACTTGCGGCAGGTGCCCGTGCAGCTCCCGCCAGGCGTAGCGCTCCCGGTCCTTCTCCAGCGACTGCGGACCCAGGACGGCCTGGGCCGCCGCGCGCAGGCCGGGCACCGCCTGGTAGCGCGCGGACTCCAGGGCGTCGGAGGGTTGCTCGCGCCGCACCAGCCCCAAGCTCTCCAGGCAGTCGAGCAGCTTGTAGAGCCGCACCGGCACCAGGCGGTGCCGCGCGGCCAGCTCGCCCAGGGTGACGGGGCCGGGCTCCAGGGCGTCCAGCAGCCCCAGCTCCAATGATGCTTCCAGGACGTCCACCGCGCGGGCGCCGTTGTAGAGCAGGTGGAGGAGTGCGCGAGGGGTGGGGGCCAGGGCCGTGGCCTCCACCGTCATGGGCGCTCCACCTGCTGGGTCCGTGCCGCGTGGGCCATGGGGCAGCCTCCGCCCGGTGAACCCCGGTCCGCGCCCGGGGCGACGCCGCCCTCACGCCGCCAGCCGGCCGTCAGCTCCAGCCGGACGTCCCAGAGCTCGCGGAACAGGGGCAGCGTCATCCGGCCCTGGAGCACCTGCGTGGGCAGGCCGTCCAGCGCCTTCACGGAGCGGTCCACGCCAATGGTGCGGCGCACCAACTGGAAGTGGGCGTGGAGCCAGCCCTGGAAGGCCTCGTCCATGTCCACCAACTGCTCGCAGATGCGCTTCAGGTCGTCCGGGCCGCCAGCGCGGTACACGGACGTCAACGTCTGCCCGCGGCGGGCCAGCAGCCGGTCCAGGGCGCCTTCCAGCCCCTGGGCCACCTTGCGCAGCATGTTGTAGCCGGGAGACTCCTGGCCGCTGCCGTTGCCCAGGCTGCGCCGGATGACCTGGTAGGTGTCCGGCGTCATCGTCTCCATGATGGCCAGCTCCTGCTTCACGGCCTGGAGCACGCGGCAGATGCGCTCCAGCCGCGCCGAGGCCGCCCACAAGGCGTCCCGGTCCAGCTCCGCCACCACCTCCACCGCCTCGCGGGAGGCCAGCTTCAGCCACAGCTCCTGCGCCTGATGCACCACCTGGAACATCAGCTCGTCGTGCGCCACCCGCTCGCCGTCCGCCGCCTGGAGCGACAGCAGCGTGGGCGTCTTCAAATAGACCTCGTAGTCGAGCTCGCCTTTGCCGACCCATTTCTTCAAGAGGGGGTTGAAGAGGGGTTCAGCCAACTCGAGTCGTAACCTTTCAGCAGGACTGTAATCCATGGACGCGCTCATGCGGCCCTCCAGAGTGGGGGGATTCCCGGAAGGTGTGGAAGCGCGCGGGTCCCTACCAGAATGGAGGGACCCGCGGGCATGTCAGCCGGCGTTCAGGTGGCTGGAGCAGGCGTCGGTGTGGGCGGCCGGGGCTTCAGGTGAAAGGCGCGCAGGCGCTGGGCCAGCTCCTCGCCTTGCACGCTTTTAGAGATATATCCGTCCGCACCGGAAGCGAGCGCCAGTGAGCGCAGCTTGGATTCGTCTGATGCTGAATACAGGATGAACTTCGTCTTCGGCAGCGCGTACTGGCGCGCCAGGTTGACCACCTTGTCGCCCTTGAGGGCGGGGAAGTTCACGTCGATGAGGACGAAGTCCGGCTCCACGGAGCGGACGAGGTTGGAGACACCCAGCGCGGAGGTGTGCGTGAGCACCTCGAACCCGTAGGCGCTCAGCGAGCGCTGTACGAGGTCGAGCAGGTCCGGGTCGTCGTCCACCACCAGGACGCGCGCTTTTTCTTCAGACATGGGTTCTCCCTAGATGCTTGCGAATCATCTCGAGCAACTGGTCACGATCAAGGGGCTTGGTCAGGTAGGCGGTGCAGCCCGCCGCATGCGCCTTTTCCTGATACTCCCGCCCCGCGTGTGCCGTCACCGCGATGACAGGAACAGTGGCCGCGGCCGGTAGGGCTCGCAACCTGCGGGTGACTTCCCAGCCGTCCAGGCGGGGAAGCGACAAGTCCATCAGGATGAGGTCCGGGGCGTCGCGGATGGCGCGCTCCAGGCCGTGCTCACCGTCCTCCGCCTCGATGACCTCGAAGTGGCCGTTGAGGTAGCGGCGGACGATGTCCCGGTTCTGCGCGCTGTCCTCCACGTAGAGCACGCGGGCCAGCTTGCCCGCCGTGGCGGCGCGCTGGGACAGCAGCAGGCCCTTGGCCTGGGCGATGACGTCCTCCAGCGCGTGGCCGCCCTTCTTCACGAAGCCGGCGAAGCCGTCGCGCAGCAGGGCCTCCTCGTCGTGGGAGAGCGTCTTGCCGGTGAGCACCACCACGGGCACCTGGAGCTTCTCCGCGCGCAGCCGGCGCAGCACCTCGAAGCCGTCCAGGTTGGGCATCATCAGGTCCAACACCACCAGCGCGGGCGGCGAGACGCGCGCCTTGAGCAGGGCGTCCTCGCCGTTGCGGGCTTCCGTGGTGGAGAAGCCGGCGCGGCGCAGGTTGCGGCTGACCAGCTCGCGGGTGGCCGAGTCGTCGTCCACCACCAGCACCTCGCCCACGCTGGTGGCCGAGCCGGTGCTCTGGCTGAGGCTGCGCTGCACCACCTCCACCAGGCGGTCCGGCTCCACCGGCTTCACCAGGTACTCGCAGGCGCCCAGCGAGAAGCCGCGCGCGCGCTGCTCCTCCACGGAGATGAGGATGACGGGGATGCCGGCCAGCGAGGGCTCGCTCTTGAGCTGGCTGAGCACCGACCAGCCGTCCAGCTTGGGCAGGTGGATGTCCAGCAGGATGGCCTGGGGCCGCAGCTCTCGGGCGCGCTTGAGCGCCGCGATGCCGTCCTCGGCCACCACCACCTTGAAGCCCGCGGGCTCGAGCTGCCCGGACACGAGCTGCTGGGTGAGCGGGTCGTCGTCCACCACCAGCACCGTGCCGCCCGGCTGCGCCATGGCGCCCACGTGCTGGGCCACCTCGGACACGGGCACGCTGCGCTCCAGATGCGGCGGGACGGTGTCCGTGTTCTCCACGGAGGTGGGCATGCGCACCGTGAAGGTGGTGCCGCGGCCCAGCGTGGACGTCACGCTGACGTTGCCGCCCAGCACGCGCGACAGCTCGCGCACGATGGCCAGCCCCAGTCCGGTGCCGCCCACCTTGCGCGTGGTGGAGCCGTCCACCTGGCGGAACTTCTCGAAGATGAAGGGGAGCTGGTCGGAGGGGATGCCGACGCCGGTGTCCTCCACCGTCATCAGGACCTCGTCGCCCGCGGGCACGAGGTTGAGCGCCACCTCGCCGGCGTCGGTGAACTTGGCGGCGTTGCTCAAGAGGTTGAGCATGATTTGCCGCAGCTTGAGCGCGTCCGAGCGGAGCGTGCGCACCGACGGGTCGATGTTGGTGGTGAGGGCCACGTCCTTGCCCTTGAGGTACTCCTTCACCGTGGCCAGGCATTCCTCGGCCAGCTCCTGCACGTCCACCAGCTCGGTGACGACCTCCACGCGGCCCGCTTCAATCTTGGACAGGTCCAGGATGTCGTTGATGAGCGCCAGCAGCGTCTTGGCGTTCGTCTTCACGACGTTGAGGTCGCGGCGGCCATGGGCCGTCAGCCGCTGGCCCTCCTCGCGCATCAGCAGGTCGCAATAGCCGATGATGCCGTTGAGCGGGGTGCGGATCTCGTGGCTGAAGTTGGCCAGGAACTCGCTCTTGAGCCGGACGGCGGCCTCGGCCTCGCGGGCGCGCTCCTCCTCGTTGCGCTTGGCCACCGCCAGCTCCTGGGCCAGCCGGTCCAGGTCCTCGTTCTGCTGGCGGATGATTTCCATCTGCAGCGCGCGCTGCTGGTAGGACGCCAGCGAGCGGGCGGACACGGCGCGGGTGCGCTTGATCTCCTCCAGGCTGGCGGCGAGCTGCTTGTTGGCCGCCTCCAGCTCCGCCTTGGACGCGCGCAGCATCTCTTCATGCTGCTTGCGCTCGGTGATGTCCTCGGTGACGCCCATCACGTAGCGGGCCACGCCGTGCTCGTCGAGCAGGGGCAGCTTGCGCGTGGCGAAGATGCGGTCCACGCCGTCGGCGCGGGCCACCTCCTCGAAGGACTTCATCTGCTTGGTTTCGAGAATCTCCGTGTCGATGGCGATGAACGACTCGGCCTGCTCCTTGGGGAAGTAGTCATGGTCCAGCTTCCCCAGCAGCCACTGCTTGGTGACGCGGAAGGCATCCGCGAACGTCTTGTTGGCCACCACCAGCCGGCGTGAGTCCGCGTCCTTCACGAAGAGGACGAACGGAATCGCGTCGATGATGTTCTCCATCAAGTAGTTGGTGCGCTCCAACTGCTCCGCGGTGGCGGTGTGGCGGCGGCGGTCCGCCGTCATCCGCAGCTCGCGTTGCACCATGGGCACCAGCCGGCTGAAGCGGTCCTCGGTGATGTAGTCGAGCGCCCCGGCGCGCACGCTGGCCTCCAGCGTGTCCTCGTTCCAGTCGCGCGACATCACGACGAAGGGCAGCTCCTTGCCGTACTTGCCCCAGAGTGCCTGGACTTCGGCGAAGCCCGCGCCGGGCACTTCCGCGCCGCACAGCACCAGGCTCCACGTGCGCGACAGCGCCGCTTCCGCCGCGGCGGCCGTGGTGGCGCGCTCCGTGCGCACCGTGACGCCCGCGTGGTTGAGCGCGTCCTCCACGCGCTGGCATTCCCGCTCGCTGGCCACGAGCAGGAGGGAGGCGTTGTCCGCTGGAGACTCCGAGGGAGGCTGTGAGTTGGCCATGGCTCAGTTCGCCCCGAAGACCAGCGCGGTCAGCGTGGTGTTGATGTGGAACCCCGAATAGATTTCGAAGTGCACGTTCATACCAGCGGCGGTGGGTGCGGCCCTCAGCGTTTCCGCCAACTGCTGCGTGGTATTGGTGGCGCTGGCGTACCACATGCGTCCACCGCAGTGGAAAAGGAGGGCGGCCTGGGGGTTCTGGACCCTGCGGGGTACCTCGTCGGTGAAGAAGCTGCGCGTCATGCCGGCCATGTCCCCCAGCTTCATCAGCTCCAGCTCGGTGCCCTCCTCCAGGAGGTTGGCGAAGAGGATGGAGCCGTCCTCCTGGGGGCTCCAGGCGGCGCGGATGAAGTACTCGCGGCCCACGCGCAGGGCGGTGGGGCGCACGGCGAAGCCGCGGGGCGTGCCGAACTCCAGCTCGTCCACGCCCACGCCCAGGATTTCGGCGTAGCGTTTGGCGGCCGGGTGCCCGTCGATTTCGAGCGCGCGGGTGTGGCTCTCATCCACCTTGGTGATGGTGAGCTTCTCGCCGGTGGGCACGTACCAGTGTGAGCGCAGCGCGGCCCAGGGCGCGTTCGTCTTGAAGAGCGCCACCAGCACCGCGTCGGTGGCCACCTCGCCGTCCACGTGGACCAGGGCGGACTGCTTGGCCGGGTCGCGGTTGGCGTCACTGGCGCCGCCGCCCACCAGCACCAGCGTCTGGCACTTCTCCAGGATGCCGAGCAGCAGCTCTTCCTTCTTGTAACGGAAGCCGTCGTCAATCACGAGACCGACGTAGCGGCGCGGATCCAGGTCCTGCTGCCGCACGCCCAGGTCTTCACATGCGCGCTTGATGGCGGCCGCGCCCGCGCTGATGGCGTCCACGGACAGGCCGATGCCCAGGCCCAGGCCAATCTCGAAGTCACCGAAGAGGGCGCTCATCACCACGCTGCCCTCGTGGATGCCGGTGTTGTCCAGCTCACCCGCGGTGGTGGCGCCAATCAGACGCACACCCGCGGGGAGCCGGGCCCGGACCGCGCGGTTGAGGGCCAACTGGTCCCGCTCCCGCGAGGCGAACATCGTCACCAGGCGGGGGGTGTCCCCGCCCAGTTGACTCAGGAGATCCTCCGCGGCGGCATCCGGCTCTTTCAACGTGGTGCGAGCCGTCTGCATCTTCACTTGGGCCATGGAGGCACTCCGAGGTGTGCGCGCGGGGGGTTAGAGGCCGCTGCCGGGGTGCCGAGTATGACAGGCGCCGGTGCACTGCTGGAAAGACTCCGCACCACCCCCCACGTACATGCTCTCGATGGGTCCAAACTGCGCCACGTGGTTGTCCGGGTAGCTCTTGTGGCAGGACAGACACGCGGCCTTGCTGGTGCGCTGGATGCTCTCCTTCGTCAGGTGACAGGACGAGCACTGGTGGAGCGGTGCGTCAAAGCGGTTCGAGCGCGAGTGGATGAAGTGGGTGCGCACGAAGATGGGGCCCTCCAGCTCGAAGGCGAGCGGGGAGTGGCAGCCGGCGCACGCGGCGCGGTTCTCGTTGGCGTGCAGCACTTCGCTGAGCTGACCGCCCTGGCTGTGGCAGGAGGTGCAGGGGCCGGTGGTGAGCTTGGGCTCGGTGCGCTGGCGGGTGCCCACCTGGATTTCGATGGTGGTGGAGCCGGGGATGTCCTCGCCCAGGTACGTGCGGCGGCCCTTCACCGTCACCAGGTAGGTGCCGGGGGCGGCGTTGTGCGGCAGCTTGAACTGCCACGTGTCCGTGTTGGGCACGTCCCACAGCGCCGGGTCGATGAAGGCGCCGCCGAAGAGGATGTTGGCGAAGGGCAGGGTGGCGAACTGGGAGAAGACGCCGTCCCGCTCGGGCGTGGCCACCACCTGCTCGTCCACGGCCGGGTCCAGGAACGCCTCCAGCGCGACGACGGAGCGGATGGGCTGGATGTGCTGCGCGGGGCCGATGATTTGCGTCATCAGCATGCGCTCGCGGTGCTTGCGCCGGTAGTAGGTCGCCGTCGCGTCGAAGAAGGCCCGGTAGTACTGCAGGCCGGAGTCGGTGCCGTCGGGCGCCACCTGGTTGTACGGCGGCAGGTAGCCCTTGGGGTGGAGCCGGTTGCCCGCGCCGTCGCGCAGGGTGAGCTGGAAGGAGATTTCCGTGCCGGGCGCGTAGGTGCCGTCCGCGCGCGCGCGGGTGAGCGGCTCCACGCCCATGCGGAAGCCATAGGCGTACTGCGCGTTGCGCACCTGCTCCACGGGGATTTCGTAGGGCGCGCCCGGACGCAGCGTCCAGCGCAGGCGCAGCGCGCGCGTCTCGGGGCGCAGCGAGAGCGTCTGGCGCTTGGCGTGGTCATACGCGTTGCGCAGCTCCAGGATGGCCTCCTCCTCGAAGGACGTGGACGCCGAGCAGTCATCCGGCGTGGCGCAGCCGGTGGCCGTCTGGATGCCGCGGAAGCGGCGGATGAAGAAGTCGTCCATGCCGGGGCGGCGCTGATGCTCGACGCCCGCGTTGAGGAGGATGGGCACGCCGGTGATGCGGCCGCGCGCGTCCACCTGCTCCACGATGAAGTGGCTGGGCAGGTTCATCCACGCCGCTTCCCGGTAGTAGCGGCGGCGGGTGTAGGGCCCCGGCGCGCCGACAGACTCCTGGTCCACCTGGCGCACACCCAGCCAGCCCAGGCCGCCGAAGTCACTCTGGCGGATGAGGTTGGTCAGGCCCTGGTCCCTGCGTGAGGTCACGAAGGAGCGGATGTCGATTTGGTTGATGAAGAAGGTGGTGCCTTCGCGCACGCGCAGGGGCTTGCCCACGCCGTTCTCCACCTCCAGCGCCAGCGCGACGGCCGGCGTCGTGGGCGTGGGGTTGGGCCATGGCCACCCACCCAGCAGGGCCTGGGATTCCTCGCCGAGGAAGTTCTCCTCCGCCGGCAGCGTGCTCATCGAGGCTTCGTCCGTGACGTCCTGTCCGCCGCAGGCGAGCAACAGCCCAGCGAGCGATGAGAGCAGGGCCCGGGGGGCTCCAAGTCCACCCATGGTGCAACTCCTCGTACGTGTGAAAGCCGACGCCGCCATGGCGCCTGGGGCCAGTGGGCCGTGTCACCCGTCGCCTGTGGGGCGGTGTGGGTTGGCCTCTCCCGTTTCCGGGTTTCCCCGGTTCGAGCCTTTTTAGCCGTACGAAGATTATCTGCAACGAGCAGATTTGTTCAACTTCTGGGAAAACAATCCACCCAGGGTGCATCTCGCTGTGTTTTCAAGGAGATGGAGGACTGCCCTGGAGGGCAGGGTTCCTACAACGTCACACCTCTGCTTCAGGCGCTAAGCAGGAATCCTTGTTTAGCTCGCGCGGGAGTTCGATGGTGAACTCCGCGCCTTCCCCGGTCCGGCTCTGGACGTGGACGGTGCCCCCGTGGGCCTCGACGAGTTGACGGACGATGTAGAGGCCCAGGCCGGTGCCCGGGTGCTGGGTGCCGGGGTGCACGCGCTGGAAGCGGTGGAACAGGCGCTGCTGCGCCTCCACGCCAATGCCGATGCCGCCGTCCTTCACGCTGAAGCGCGCGCAGGTGGCGCTGGCCTGGACGCGCAGCTCCACGGGGTGACCCCGGCCGAACTTGAGGGCGTTGCTCAGCAGGTTGGTGATGACGCGGTCCAGGCGCTGGCGGTCCCAGTCACCGGTGGCGTCCGCGTCCACGCGCACGGAGAGGGCGCAGCCGGCGGCGGTGGCCTGGTCGGCGTGACGTTCGGCCACCTCGCGCACCAACTGCGCCAGGTCCAGCCGCTCCGTGTCCAGCACCATGCGGCCGGCGGACAGGCGGGACAGGTCCAGGAGGTTGTGGACCAGCCGACCCAGCCGTCGCGTCTCGCCCTCGGCCCCGGCCAGTCCCTCGCGCAGCCGCGTGTCGGGCGTGGCGGCGCTCTGCATGCTCAGGCGCCGCAGCCGCAGTTGCAGGGAGCTGAGCGGGTTGCCCAAATCATGCGCGGCGATGCCGATGAGCTCGAGCGCGTCCTGGGCCTGGGACAGCAGCCGGGCGTTGTCGAGCGCGAGCGCGGCGCGCGCCGCCAGCTCCTCCATGAAGGCGCGGTCCACCTCGCCGAAGCGGCGGTGCGTCCCCGTGGACATCAGGCACAGCGCGCCCAGCACGCGGGAGCCCACGGCCAGCGGCACCGTGAGGGCGGACGTCACGCCCATGGCGCACAGGAGCTCGCCGTGCGCGGTGCCCATCAGCGCGAGCGGCGGGCGGGCGGCGTCCAGCTCCGGGAGCAGCTCGCTGCGGCCGGTGCGGACCACGCGGGCGGGGCCCACCTCGCCGTCCTCCGGGCAGCGCAGGAGCGGTTCCCACATGCGGTGCGGGGTGGCGGTGTCCGCGCAGGCCACCGCGTGGGGCCGCACCGTGCCGTCCTCGGCGGGGAGGAAGAGGATGCAGGCGTCCGCCACCTCGGGCACGCACAGCCGGGTGAGGGCCTCGCCCACCTCGCGGGCGCCGGACAGCGGCTGGAGCACGCGGCCCGCTTCCGCGAAGAGCGCCTGGGCCCGTTCGATGCGGCGCCGCTCGGAGATGTCGCGCGTCACCTTCACGAAGCCGCGCAGCCGGCCGTGGGCGTCATAGAGCGCGGTGAGCAGCGTCTCCGCCCAGAAGCGGTTGCCATCGCGGCGCACCCGCCAGCCCTCGGCGAGCAGCCGCCCCTCGCGCGCGGCCCGCTCGCGGTGGGCGCGGGGCACGCACGCCGTCACCTGGTCCGCGGGGTAGATGCGGTCCGTGTCGCGGCCGGCCATCTCCGCCTCGGCCCAGCCGGTGAGGCGCTCGGCGCCCGCGTTCCAGGCCGTCACCCGGCCATGGCAGTCCAGGAAGCACAGCGCGTAGTCCGTCACGCCGTCCATGAGGAGCTGCAGGTGCTGCTCGCTGGACTCGTGCCGCGCGTGCAGCGGCGCCAGCGCGCGGTGGAGGACGAAGCCCAGCGCCGCCACGCAGCCCAGGCCCAGCAGCCCCGCGAGCAGTGCCTGGGGGAGCGCCCCGTGGCCCTCGGGCGTGGTGGCCTGCGCGTACACCGCGGACAGCAGGGTCGCGAGCAGCATCAGCCCGGCGAACAGGCAGGCGGACAGACCCGCGCTCACCCGCTGAGCGAACGTCCAACGGCGCATCATGTGGTGACTCCCCCCCAAGGCACCCTTTCGGGCGTGCCGTCGGTAAAGAAAGCATCACCCAGACTGCACGCTGGACGACATCGTCCAGGCGGACGGGGTGACTCCGCCCCAGGGGGGCGGGGGCGCGAGCTGCGGGCTCCCGCACGAGGTGGGTCGCCAGGGACGCTACGGAATGGCCTTCATGAAGACAGGGGGTTATGAGCGAACGCTCATGTCTCTCGTCGAAGGTTCCAAGGTCCGTTACCTCCCGCAGCCCGAATGGGGCGTGGGGCATCTGTTGTCGCTGCAGGAAGAGGGCGCCAAGGCGCTCGTCGCCTTCCCTGCCCGGGAAGACGCCCCGGTGCTGGTGTCCACCAAGGGCGGCGCCCTGGTGCAGTACCCGCTGCCGCCGGGCGAGCCGGTCATCACCTACAAGGGTCGGCTGGCGGTGGTGGTGCGCGAGGAGCCGGGCGCGCGCGGTCTGCGTCGCTACGTGCTGCGCTACATCGAGAATGACGAGGAGGACGAGCTGCCCGAGTCCTCGCTCCGGGCGCTGCCGCCGCGCTCCGACCTGCTGTCCACCCTGCGCGAGGGCCGCGTGGGCGACGCGAGGGCCTTCACCCTGCGCAAGCAGGCGCTGATGCTGGACGACGAGCGCCGCTGCGACGCCCTGGGCGCGCTGCTGGCCAGCCGCATCATGGTGAAGCCGCACCAGGTGGGCGTGGTGCAGCGCGTGCTGTCCGCCCGCCGTCCGCGCTTCGTGCTGGCGGACGAGGTGGGCCTGGGCAAGACGATTGAAGCGGGCATGGTGTTCAGCGCCCTGCGCCTGTCGGGCCTCGCGCGGCGCTGCCTGGTGGTGGCGCCCAGCCACCTCACCGTGCAGTGGCTGGTGGAGCTGTTCCACAAGTTCAACCAGCTCTTCACGCTGATGGACTCGGACCGCTATTCGCAGTCGCTCAAGGAGGCGCCGGACGTGTCGCCCTGGGCGCGCTTCCCGCTGGTGGTGACGAGCCTGGAGATGCTCCAGCGCAGCGAGGAGCACCGCCGCGCGCTGGCCCAGGAGGATGCCTTCTGGGATTTGGTCATCATCGACGAGGCGCACCACCTCAAGGGCGAGCGCGCCTTCGAGGCCGCGCAGGTGCTGGCGAAGAACACGTGGGGCCTGCTGCTGCTCACCGCCACGCCCATGCAGTTGGACCCGGCGGAGTACCACGGGCTGCTCACGCTCATCGACGCGGCCACGGCGCCCACCGTCGCGGGCTTCGAGGCGCGCCTGCAGCGTCAGGAGGAGCTGTCCGCCGCGGTGCGCGCGCTGATGGAAGGGGGCAAGCCCTCCGCCGCGGTGCAGGCGCTGGCGAAGCGCTTCCCCGAGGACACGAAGCTGTCGTCGCTGAAGGACCGCGACGCGCTGCTCCAGCACCTGGCGGAGACGTACAGCCTCAGTGACCGGCTGGTGCGCAACCGCCGCGCGGTGGTGGGCGGCTTCTCCACGCGCCGGCTCCACCGTCACCCGGTGGCGCTGTCCACCGAGGAGCTGAAGGTCCGCGACGCCGCGCTGGCGGTGCTCGCGGGGGGCAGCCTGCGCGGCGCGCCGCTGGGCAACGTGCTGCGACGGCTGGAGTCCAGCCCCGCGGCCTTCGCGGGCGCGGTGCGCTCCAACCCCGTGTTCAAGGGGCAGGCGGACGCGCTGCGGCTGCCCTCGCGCGACGCGAAGTTCAGCGCCTTCCTGGGTGTGCTGCGCGGCATTTGGAAGACGGAGCCCGCGGCGAAGGTGCTCGTCTTCACGGAGAGCCGCGACACGCTGGACGCGCTCCAGGCGGAGCTGGGGCGCGAGGGCGTGGAGGCGCTGGGCTACCACGGTGATTTGCCGCTGCTGGAGCGCGACCGGCAGGTGGCGCGCTTCCGCGACCCGGAAGGGCCCAAGGTGCTGGTGTGCACCGAGGTCGGCGGCGAGGGCCGCAACTTCCAGTTCGCGCACCACCTGGTCCACTATGACTTGCCCTGGAGCCCGGCCACGGTGGAGCAGCGCATTGGCCGCCTGGACCGCATTGGCCAGACGCACCCGGTGGACATCCACGTCTTCGACCCGGCGGGCACGCTGGCCTCCGACGTGTTGATGCTGCTGGCGGACGCGGTGGGCGTCTTCGGCGAGACGGTGGGCGGCCTGGACGCGGTGCTGGAAGAGGTGGAGGCGCGGCTGGCGGAGCTGGCGCTGCTGCCCCGCGAGGCGCGCATGGCGTACGCGCAGGAGTTGAAGGCCCGCGTGGAGGCGGCGCGCGCGCAGGTGAAGCGCGCGTATGACCCGCTGCTGGACGTGCGCAGCTTCGACAAGCCCGCGGTGGAGCGCCTGGTGAAGCGCGCCCAGGAGCGCATGGGCATCGAGGCGGACGAAGACGAGGACGAGGACGGGGAGGACGCGCCGTCCAACGTGGAGGACGGGTTGTGGGGCATCGCCCGCGACCTGGACGAGCGCCTGGAAGAGACTGTCACGGAGCTGGCGCGCCGGGTGGGCATCGGCGTGGACATCGACGAGCAGGTCGAGGCCTTCCAGGTGGCCTTCCAGTTCGGCCACGCGCTGAAGGTGGACGGACTGCCGGGCATCGACGTGATGGAGGACCACACCCGGCTGGGCACCTTCTGGCGCGACACCGCGGTGGAGGCGGAGGAGCTGGAGTACTTCGCCACCGGCCACTCGCTGGTGGAGGCCCTCTTCGGCTTCCTGCGCGACGGGCCCTATGGCCGCAGCGCGTTCCGCTTCATCGAGCGGCGCGGGCCCCAGAAGGGACGTGGCGTGGAGCTGCTCTTCCACGTCCAACTGCCGGAGCCGGAGGACACCTCCCCCGGCGCCCGGGTGCCCAGCCGTCAGCTCGCCCGCTTCCTGGAGCGAACGCTCGTCCATGTGGTGGTGGCGGACGCGGGCGGGAAGCCCAAGTCCGAGCCCACGTTGCTGCCCGCGCTGGAGAAGGAGGGCAAGACGCTCAAGGGCGACGAGGTGTCGCTGGCCTTCCCGGGCTTCGCGGACTTCGTGGACGCGGCGGTGCCCGTGGGCCACAAGGCCGCCGAAGCGGACCTGGCCAGGCTGGCCACCCAGGCGCGCAAGGCCATTGAAGCCGAGCGCGACGCCGCCGTGGCCCGCCAGCGCCTGTCCCTGGGGCACCAGGGCCTCTCCACCGAGGCCGTGGAGGCGCAGCTCGCCGCGGAGCACGCCCATTACGAGGCGCTGCTGGAGGCCCTGGCGGGCGCCAAGGTGGTGCTCGATTCGGCCTGCGGATTCGTCCTCAATCGGTGACCGGAGGTCAGTGCCGGGTGGGGTGTCCACCGGTGGACGCGCGAGGGGGTGTTTCTAGCACTTCGGGGAATACCGCTTCTGTTCTCCCAGTGAAATCGCGCGTCTTCAGCCCGCCGGGCCATTTGACCGATTCCTCAATCAACGAGAAAGAGGATGGTGGAGGCGCGCATGATCCACCGGAGCACCCCACGCACACGACGTCAGTCGGGACAGGCCGCGGTGGAAGCGGCGCTGACCCTTCCGCTGGTGGTGTTCCTCGTGCTGGGGACACTGCAGCTCTTCATGATGCTGCAGGCGCGCATCCTGGCGCAGGTGGCGGCGTACCGTGCGGTGCGCGCGGGCAGCATCAACCACGGCAACTGCCTGCCGATGATGCACGCCGCGCTGGTGACGATGCTGCCCACCGTGGCGCGCACGGACAGCGCGGAGGCGCTCGCGGCGGCCTTCTCCCCGCGGCGTCACAACCACTACCGGGTGAGCAGCTCCTACGGGCGGGACTTCAACGAGCCCCTCATCGAAATCGTCCGTGAGTCGCCGGACTCGGGGTGGGCGCAGGACCTCACCGGGGGCGAGGACCTCCTCTTCGACCAGCCCACGGACAACGCGGCGGCGCTGCGGGCGCGCACGTTGGAGATCCGCATGGTGGCCTGGTACTACATGCGCATCCCGTTCGCGAACTGGGTGATGAGCCGCATGCTGCTCGCCCACTTCAACATCCAGCGCTACACGGCCGCCAACCCGCTGATGCCGGTGCAGCGCCGCTCCGCGTGGTGGGGCGAGACGGACGCCACCCTGGGCCGTGATGGCTGGCCCGGGGGCGATTTGGGCACGCGCATGCTGCGCTGGAGCGAGCAGGGCCACTTCCTGTTCCCCATCCAGGTCAACGCCGCCATGCGGATGATGACGCCCGTCATGTCCGAGCACTTCATGGGAGGTCCCGCGTGCAATCTCCACGGCTCATGAGGCGCGCGCGCAGAGGTCAGGCGCTGGTGTTCTTCGCGCTGACGCTGCTGCTGCTCGCGTTGATGGTGTTGATGACGCTGGGCTTTGGCATGCGCGCCAAGGAGCGCGTCGAAATCCAGATGGCCGCGGACGCTGCGGCCTACAGCCAGGCGGTGGCGACGGCGCGCGCCTTCAACGCCATCGCGGTGATGAACCGCGCGCAGGTGGCGCACATGGTGGCCATGGCCGGCACCCAGTCGCTCATCAGCAACAGCAGCCAGGAGTACGCGGCCCACGACGTGGCCTGCCCCGGCGTCATCCCGCCGCCCGTGTGGTTCGCCGCGGACACGGCCGCCGCCACGCAGGTGCAGCAGCTCCAGGGCCGGGCCGGCAACATGTACCGGGCCGGGCTCAACATCTACGGCCGGCTCCTGAGTGACCACATCGCGAGGCAGGACCTCACCCGGCGCGTCGCCCAGACCGTCAATCCGGAGCTGCGCGCGCCGCCCGAGGGCGCGGCCAAGAGCTTCTCCGAGCTCAACGGTGGCAACGACGTCCCGGAGCGGGACGCCGTCATCCAGTCCATCAAGGCGGGCACGTACAGTTGCGGCGTGGGTGACGGGACGCTGTGCCCGTCTGGCGGCGGCATCCCCGCGCTCAACGCCACCATGGGCAGCATGGGGTGGACGTGGGTCCACAACCGTCCGGGCGGCAGCGCTGGCTTCGGCACGGGTGGCGCGGCCGTCTCCACGGCCTTCCGTCGGTACGGCTCGGCGTCGCAGATGGACCCGTCGACGTACAACACCATCTCCGGCCGGAACTCCACGGCGCATGACCATGGGCGCGTCGTCTATCCCTCGCGCTGCCCCACGGCGCCGCCCATTCCCCCCGTCGCGCTGGACGCGTGGGTGATGTCCGACGAGTTGCAGACGCACGAGGACCAGCACGTGTATGGCGCGCGGTTGCCTCCGGGGCAGGCGCCCGAGGACGGCGTGCCGCCCTACGAGACGCACACGCTGGGCGCCTGCGTCGTGTGCCCTGGCATCTGGCCCTACTCCATTGGCTACAACGTGGACGAGCTCCAGGCGGGGGCGTCCAACCACTTCGGCCAGCCCAAGCTGTACAGCATCCTGTACCGGGACTACGCGAGCGATGAGCGCCGGGCCCGTCCGGACCCGTGGAACCTCTTCTTCCGCTTCCGCTTCGCGGGGACCGAAACGGAGTTCGACAACAGCAGTCCGCTGGGCCGCATCCGCCCCACGGGCCGTGAGGACGTGCAGCGCAACCAGGTGGCCCTGTCGGCGGGACAGGTCTACTACCACCGGCCGCGCCCCGCGGCGCAGGGCGGCGGGTGGCGTGAGCCTCCCAACTTCCTCAACCCCTTCTGGCGCGCCACGCTGGTGAGCGCCGAGGGCTCTCGCGATGACCGGCCCGCGGACAGCCTGGGCGCCGCGGGCTTCTCGGGCCACGCGCGGACGCTGCGCGAGCTGCACTCGGTGGGCTACCGGGGCGGTGGCCCCAGCGACAGGGGCTACTGACATGCGCAATCGCCACGCACGCGGTCAGTCGTTGGTGGAGACGGCGCTGGGCACGATGGTGTTCGTCACCATCCTCCTGTTCGGCATCTACTTCGCCGAGGTGGGCGTGCTCTCGCTCAAGGTGCAGGAGGCCGCCAACTTCGCCCTGTGGAACGCCACCGGGCGCGTGATGCACGACCCGCAGGTCAACGAGTGGGGCCGTCGCGGCACGGTGCTCGCCGCCGAGGCGGAGGCCAACAACCGCTACGCGGACTTCGACGGGCGTCAGCGCATGGGCCGCACGGGGGTGGCCATCCAGCAGGCCATTGCCCGCGCGCAGCCCATCCAGGTCGACTGCCGCCCGGAGCTGCCGGGGAACGTGCGCGGGCTCGTGATGGCCGCCGCCGACCCGGACCTCGGGGGCACGCTCGTCATGGGCACGCAGGGCATGGGGTGCACCGCGTCCTCGAGCATCCGTGGCGTGCGCATTGGCCGGTACCTGGAGGAGGGGCGCTCTGGCTTCTTTCAGGAGTCACAGCGCCGGGCGGCGGATGCCTTCACGGTGTGCGCGGCGGGGCGTGCCTCGGGAGGTCGCTGCACCGCGCGCTTCGGCATGCTCTTGGATGACTGGGGCCTGTCGGGTGTGGAGGAGGGCCGGTCCTGCGCGCTCAACATCAATGGCGCGCGCCGGTGCGCGAACCCGGACTACTACGAGTGGGCCCAGCGCGTGTACCGGGCCAACGGCGGCGGTGGCAACGCTGGCTCCGCGCTCGCGGGGCTCACGGGGGCGGACGGTGTCAATGAAGACCAGTTCTTCATGAGCTTCCGTGGCGAGGAGGACCGCTACGAGGAGAACCTCGGCTCCACGCACGCCGGAGGTCAGGCGCGCTGGGAGGTGACGCCCTTCGAGGCGCCGAACATCCGCTCGCACAACGCCAACCGCGCGAACCGCTGGCTCGGAGTGCCCCGTTGAGGTGGAGCTGGGGGCTGCTGGGCGCGGCGTGGCTGGCCGGTGCGGCGCCCGTGGCGGCTCAGGATGTGGTGGGGCGCAAGCCGGTGGGCGCGGCGCCCGTCGCGGCGCGTGAGTCAGCGGCGCGGGCATCTGGCGTGGCACGGGGCACGGCGGCGAGCGCCTCGCCCGGTGCGGCGGCTCGGGGCTCGGCAGCGAGCGCCTCGACCGGTGCTGCGCCAACAGCGGTACGGGGCCCGGTGGCGAGCGCTTCGCCCGGCGCGGCGCCTCAGCACCCGGCGGCGAGCAGTGCACCCGACGCAACACCGTTGGAGCGGCCGCGCTTCGCGTGGCCCCGCGTGCAGGTCCTGGAGTCCGTCGACTCGAGCGAAATCGTCGAGGCTGGCGGCATCCCCGTCGCGCTGCGCGCGGTCCACGCCAAGGAGCGGCTCGACGCGCTGGTCCAGCGCTTCGCGGACGCGTTCCTCGCGGCGGGCCTGCACGTGCCTCCGGGAAAGGAGCAGCCCCAGCTCGCCAGCGGCGCGGTGATGCTCACCGCCATCGATGGCCACCGAGGCATCACGTACACCGTCATCTTCCAGCCGCAGCCGGACCGCACCACGCTGCTGTACCTCGGCGAGGCCAACCACGCGCTGCGCAGAGACCCGGCGGCGGCGGGTGACTTCGCGCCCATGCCCGCCCACGCCAGTCAGGTCCTGCGCGTGAATGGCGAGGGCTCACGGACGCTCGCCTTCCACGTGCCCCTGTCCGGCGCGCAGGTGGACGCCTTCTACGCGGACGCGCTGAAGCGCGCGGGCTGGACCCTGGAAGACGGCGAGACGTCCTTCTACGTGCGCCCCGGCGAGGAGCTGCGCGTGGTGCACGAGCCGGGCGAAGGCAACCAGCGCGCGGTGGTGCTCGTGTACCGCGGCGGGCGGACCGTGGTGCCTCCCGCTCCCGGGCCCGGCCCCGCCGTGGTGCGCTGAACCGGCGGACTCAGGCGCGCAGCTTCTCGCGCAGCGCCTTGGCGCGGCCCTGCATGTCCGGGTCCATGCTGGTCAGCTCGACGGACTTCAGGCGCTGGTCCAGGCTCTGCGGCACCTTGGTCTTCAGCTTGCCTTCCTCGCCGAGCACCTCCAGCTTCGCCAGCGCCTTGTCGACGATGCGCTCGCGCGGGTGGTCCAGCAGGCTGTCGAGGAAGTACGCGTCCTCGGGCATCTCCGGATACTTCTCCAGGTAGTCCACCACGGCCTTCACCCAGTCGGCGCGCGTCTCGGACTCCGTGACTTTCTGCATGGCCTGCTTCTGGGCCTTGCGCTTGCCTTCGGGGTCGAACGTCTTGGCCAGCCCCTCCGGCAGCTCGCCGCCGGTGAAGAGCGCGTCCGCAGCGGCCTTGTACTTCTGGTAGCTCGCGCTGCGCTCCAGCTTCTGCTGCGCCGGGTCATCCTGGCGGGAGGTGTACTTGCTGCCCTTGGCGCGGCCCGCGTCGATTTCACGCCAGCTCTTGGAGCGCTTCCCGGAGAAGCCGCCGCCGTTGTCGTCCCTGTCCTTGGCCATCCTTCATCTCTCCTTGCGGGCGCCCCAGAGCGCCGCGAGTCCGCGATGGACGAGGCGCCGCACCACCTCCAGCTCCTGCGAGGACAGGGGCTGTTCCTCGTCCTGCTCCGCCTCGAAGAGCGCCTCGTCCGCGTAGTCCTTCAGCGGTTGGGGCACTGGTGGAGCATCGGTGTCCGCCTCCAGCACCGCCGGGTTGACGGACGTGAGTCCCGGCGGCCAGCCCAGCTCCAGCATGGCGTACAGCTCGAGGAGCAGGTGGCGGGCGACCCCGTATCCTTCGTCCGTGAGCGCCGCCGCGTCAAGCGCGCCCAGCAGCGCGTCCTGTCGGTTCTCGAAGGCGTGGGTGAAGCGCGTGCGCGTCTTCTCGTCGTCCTCCAGGTAACGCCAGGCGCCTTCCACGAATTCGCTCGTGGGAACCCCGGGGTGGAAGGGCGCGGGCGCGGTGGCCTTCACCTTCTTCGGGCGGGGCGGGCGCGCGCCGTCCTCCATCCGCACCTGTTTGCCTTCCTCCACCAAATCCCAGAGGCCCAGCAGGTTCTGGTACAGCCGCCGGGCGATGTCGGGCGAGGGGAAGCGCGGCTCCTCGTCGAACAGCGAGGGGATGACGTCGCTCACCGGCACGCCCTGGCCGAGGGCCTCCCGCATGCGTTCGAGCACCTGGGCGCTGTTCAGCGAACTGCCCGCCAGGTCCAGCAGGCCGTCGAGCGTGGGGGCGCCTTCGAACTGGCGTTGGAACTCATCACCTTTATCGCGGGAGCGGCTCATGGGGTCGGCACGCTAAGCACAGCGGGCAGGCAGGCGCACGAAGCTTCACGTCTCTTCAGGCCATTCGCCCATGAGTGCGTCTTGCCGCTCCTTGGGGTTGGAGGTCCACGCGTAGTCGTCCGGCACGTGGCCGCCGCCGTGCGCGGCCCAACCGTCCCAGCTCACCTGCGACTTCATGAAGGCGTCGGTGGGCTCCTCCGTCACCTCGCGGCGATTCTCGGGGACCTCGAACGGGGTTTCGATGGGCTCGTCGGGAAGGGTGATGGGCATGGGCCTGCTCCTCCAGGCGGCCACACCGCGCGAGATGTCCGGTGCCACACGCGGCGAGCGCCTTTCGTTCAAGGTAGGAAGGCGCAATGCGTTCGGGGAGCGGGGAAGCCAGGCGGACAAGCGGTGGGCCGTCTTCCGTTTCGGGCCCTCCGCCCCTAGTCTCCGTTCACACATGGCAGAAACCTCCGTGGAGACGCTGAAGTCCGCGGTGCAGGCGCTCTACCGCGTCCACGCGGTGGAGGGCCCGCCGGGCGAAAATGGGCTGCGCACCGTCTGGCATCTGTGCCCGGACGGCGCGGAGCTGATGTCGTTGGTGGACCTGGATGGCCGGGTGCGCCGGCAGGAGCTGACGCTGCTGGAGGACCACTACGTGTGGGCCAGCGGCGAGGGCGTCCGCACCGGCCATCTGGAGCGCGCCGCGGGCGCCAGGGCCGCCGCCGCCGCGGTGGTCCAGACGGACCCGGAGCTCGTGCCGCAGCGTTTGCTGCGCGCGGCGCTCGCCATGGGCACCTACACGGGGCAGGACCGTTACCTGCTCCACATGCAGCGCGTGCTGGCGTTGGCGCGAGAAGGACTGGAGATGAAGGGTGGTTCGCAGCGTCCGTCGGAGCCCACGTTGCCCGCGGTGGAGGCGCCGCCGGTGACGGCTCAGGCCCTCTTCGACGTGCCACCCACCCAGCAGCCGGGGACGGTGGTGGTGGAGAACGTCGAGCCGCCGGTGGTGAGGCCCGGCGAGGGCATGACCATGGTGTGGGTGCTCGCGCTGGGCTTGCTGGTGGGCCTGGGCATGCTGGCGTTCATCCTGGCGGGCTGAGCCAGGGCGCGCCGGGTCACGACGGTGACGCGGTCATTCCGGGTGCGGGGACCTCGCCGTGTCCGGCGGGGATGGCCACGGGTGCGTTCTCGGTGGCCGAGCTCACCGGGTGCGCGTCCAGCACCAGCAGCACCGCCACCGCGGTGGCGGGGACGAGCCGGGCGGACCAGCCCAGGGGCGTGTGGGAGTCCTCGCCCGCCCGCCGCGCCATCAGCGTGAGGCCCAGCACCGCCAGCACGCCCGTGAAGGTCCACCGCAGCGCGCGCAGGTTCGCCGTCGCCGCCAGTCCGGCGGCGATCAGCTCCGCGCGCTCGGACTCCGGCATGCGCGCCAGCCCCGTGAGGAAGCCCAGCAGGTGGCGGGCCTCGAGCGCGCCCACCATGGCCACCGACGCCAGGGACGCGGAGACGCCGCTGGCCAGGAGCAGTCCCCGGCCGCGGTGGCCCGCGTCCTCCCGGACGCTCGCGGAGCCGAAGTGCGCCAGCACCAGCCCCAGCGCCACGCCCATCAGCAGCGCGGTGCTCGTCCATGCCCCGAGGAGTCTGGGCGCCATGGCCTCACCCGTGCTGGCCGCCAGGACGACGCCCGCCTCCACCACGTCCAGGCGGGGCAGGGCGGCCAGTGCCCGATCCACCAACACCTCGGTGCCCATCAGCCCCAGCATCCAGGGCAGCGTGGCCAGCCCCAGCATGGCGGACAGGGGCACCCGCCGCTCCATGCCCGTGCTCACCAGCGCCATGGCCAGCAGGGGGACCTCCAGCGCCAGCACCAGCACCACCAGCGCGCCAAACGGCCCGGCCGCATGGAACGCGCGCGTCACGCCCTCCGTCCCATCCAGCAGGGGACCGAGTGTGAAGCACCACACGAACACTGTGAAGGGCACGGCCAACGCCAGGGGAAGGCCTGACGCCAGACGAAGCCGGAGCGGAACGAGCATTTCAGGAGAGAGTAGTCTCTCCGGTGAAGCCTGTGAAATTAGACCGGGGGACGACCCACGAGCCAGTAGATGACGCTCGCCAGCGCCCCCGCCACGGGAGAGACGAGCACACCTGTCAGGTAGAGCTTGGGACATCCGCCCTCGGCGCAGCCGATGCGGCCGTAGGCCAGCACGCCGGCCAGCAGCAGGGGCACGTGCATACCCATGAGGAAGACGCCGACGCCGCGCAACACCAGCCCGCGGTACCAGGTGCGTGTCCACAACCGGAAGACGACGGGGAGCAGCAGCAGCGTCAGGGTGGCGGCGAAGGCCAGGGTGCCTTGCCGCGCTGAGATCGCCACACAGGCCACGGCCGCGAGCACCAGCGCGGGGATGAGCAGCAGGCCGTTGAGGGACAGGGGCTCCCGGGGTCGCATCGAACCGGAGCGGGACGGTGGCAGAGGGGCCGGGTGGGGGCAAGGACGGAAGCGTGCGCGGTGTCCATCAGCGGCCAGGGCGCACACCGCGCCCGTGCCCACCCGCTCAAGCCGCGACGGCGCCTTCGCCCAGAAGCTGGGTATAGCGGCCCCGCAGGGCCAGGAGCTGCGCGTGGGTGCCGGCCTCCACCACGCGGCCGCCTTCCACGACGGCAATCAGGTCCGCGTCGCGGACGGTGGACAGCCGGTGCGCGATGACCAGCACCGTGCGCCCCTGCATCAGCGCCACCAGGCCTTCGCCCACCGCCGCCTCGCTGGCCGCGTCGAGCGCGCTGGTGGGCTCGTCCAGCAGCAGCACGGACGGCTTGCACAGGAAGGCGCGCGCCAGCACCAGCCGCTGCCGTTGTCCGCCCGACAGCCGGCCGCCGCGTTCACCCACCGGCTCATCCAGCCCGCCGGGCAGCGCGCGCACGAAGTCGTCCGCGTGCGCCAGCCGCAGCGCCTCCCACAGCGCGTCGTCCGTGGCCTCGGGCATGCCCAGCCGCAGGTTGTGCCGCACGGTGCCGGAGAAGAGCACCGGCTCCTGGGGCACCCACGCGACCTGGCCGCGGACGCTGGACGGCTTCAGCGTGGACAGCGGCGCGCCGTCCCACAGCACCTGTCCCCCGGAGGCGGGGAGGAAGCCCAGCAGCACGGAGAAGAGCGTCGTCTTGCCCGCGCCGGAAGGGCCCACCAGCGCCACGCGCGCGCCCGCGGGCACCACCAGGTCCACGCCCCGCAGCGCCTCGCGCCCGTCCGAGTAGGTGGCCCGCACGCCCTCCAGCTTCAGCTCGCGCGCCAGCGGCCCGGCCGTCTCGCCCACGTCCGTCGGGGACGGCTCGTCCGCCATGGCGAAGAGGCGCTCGGCCGCGGCGAGCCCCGTCAGCACCTGCGACAGCGTGCCGCTGAGCGACTTCACCGGCTGGTACAGGAGGAGCGCGGCCGCCATGAAGGAGAGCAGCCGCCCCGCCAGCGCGGGGTCCGCCGCCACCGCGCGCGCGCCCCACGCCACCGCCATGGCCACGCCCGCGATGCCCATCAGCTCCACGGTGGGGCTCACCGCGCCGCGCAGGAAGAGGGAGCGGCGCATCTCGTTCAGGTACTTGTCCGCCTCCACCTCGAAGGCGTCCAGCGCGCGCGGCTGGCCGTTGTAGGCCTGCACCACCGGCAGGTTCTGGAGCTGCTCGGCGGTGATGGCCGTCAGCGAGCCCAGCCGCTGCTGCGAGCGCGCGGCCACCTTCTTCAGCGAACGCGCGAAGCGGTTGATGGGCAGCACCGTCACCGGCACGACGATGAAGGTGAAGAGGAACAGCGTCCGGTCGATGAGGAAGCAGGTGACGAGCAGCGCGATGATTTGCAGCCCGTCCTTCACGTACGAGGTGAGCGCCTGCGTGATGGAGAACTCCACCAGCGGCACCTCGGCGGTGAAGCGCGACACCAGCTCACCAGAGTGGCGCTTCTCGAAGAACGCGGGCGGTTGGCCGAGCAGCCGCCCATAGAGGAAGCCGCGCAGGTCCGCCATCACCCGCTGCCCCAGCCGCTGCATCAGCCCGCCCTGGAGAAACTGGGCCGTGGCCTTCACCGCCGCCACCGCGACCACGAGCAGGGGCAGCCGCTTGAGCAGGGCATCTCCCGGCAGCGACACCCCGGCGACGGTGACGGGCTCGTGGGTGAGCACCGCGCGCAGCAGGGGGCCCACCACCCAGGCATAGGCGGACGTGGCGATGGCCGCGGCCACGGACGCGCTCACACCCGCGGCGAGCAGCAGCCGGTACGGGCGGAGGTAGCCGAGGAGCCGACGGTAGACGTGAGGTGAAGGACGGGGAGCCACTGTTCGGCGGCGGACTCTGTCACTGAGTCGCCAGAACGTCCAAGGCTACCGGGTGCTGGAGTCTGATGCCTTGTCGGCTGCCCTGCCACCGGGCGCCTGCAGCGCACAGGCCAGTTCCATTGCCCACCTTCAACCCTGCGGACAGGTTCAGGGGAGCCATGGAAACCAATAACGAAAAAGAGGCCCTGCTCAATCCGGGCTGTGAGCCGGTGGTGGAGGACGAGGAGCGCCGACGGCTCCTGTGGCTGATGGCCGAGTACTTCCGCACCATCGGTTATACGGACATCAAGGCGCGCCTTCCCGGGTTCATGCCTCCTCCCATCCTGTCGGGCACCATCGAGGACCACCGCCCCGACTTCACCTGTCGACAGTCTGATTCGGCTCGCACGCCCATCATCCTGGAAATCGTCACCCCGCACATGGTGGAAGACCCCACGGCGGAGAACCGCTGGAGCCTGCTGGCCAGCGCCGCGAAGCTGTACAACGCGGAGCTCCACTTCGTGGTGCCCAAATGGGCCTCTACCGGCGCCGTGGATCCGGCGCTCAAACGCAGGCTGGCCCGGATGGAGCTGACGGCCAACCGCGTCTGGACCGTCTGACGGTCCGACTTCGCCACACCGCGCCCCCGCCCGGTTGCCCTCTTGGCACCGGGTGGGTCGGGGGCTCCGTGTGTTCCCGCTGGATTGCCGGTGCGTTTCGCTGCGTTATAGTGACTCGAGTTTTGACGCAGCGTAGAAAAGCACAGCAAATTCCAGGGGTTGTAATCAATGCCAGCGGCGGCGGGTCAGAAGCGCGACTACTACGAGGTCCTGGGCGTCCAGAAGTCTGTTTCCGCGCAGGAGCTCAAGAGCGCGTTCCGCAAGGTGGCGCTGCAGTACCACCCGGACCGCAATCCGGGGAACTCGGAGGCCGAGGAGAAGTTCAAGGAGGCCTCGGAAGCCTATGAGGTGCTGAGCGACCCCGAGCGGCGGGCGAAGTACGACCGCTTCGGGCACGCGGGCAACCCCTTCGACGGCTTCGGTGGCGCCGGGGGCGGGTTCCAGGGCGTCAACATCAACGACATCTTCGGCGAGATTTTCGGCGACATCTTCGGCGGTGGCCGGGGTGGGCGCAGGACGAGCTCGCGTGGCGCGGACCTGCGCTACAACCTGGAAATCACCTTCGAGGAAGCGGCCTTCGGCTGTCGTCCCAAGGTGACGATTCCGCGCCCGAAGAAGTGCGACACGTGCTCCGGCTCGGGCAGCAAGAGCAACACCGGTCCCCGGCCGTGCTCCGGCTGCGGCGGCAGCGGCGAGCTGCGCTACACGCAGGGCTTCTTCGCGGTGTCCCGGCCCTGCGGTGACTGCGGCGGCACGGGCGCGGTGGTGCCGGACCCGTGCACGCGCTGCAAGGGCTCCGGCAAGGTGCCCTCCGAGGAGGTCATCGAGGTGGCCATCCCCGGCGGCGTGGACAACGGCACGCGCGTGCGGCTGGGCGGCATGGGTGAGCCCGGAGACCGGGGCGGCCCCGCCGGTGACTTGTACGTCACCGTCATCGTGAAGGAGCACCCGCTCTTCCAGCGCGAGGAGTACGAGGTCTTCTGCGAGGTGCCCATCTCCTTCACGCAGGCGGCGCTGGGCGCGAAAATCGACGTCCCCACGCTGGACGGGAAGGTGAAGATGACCGTCCCCAACGGCACCCAGTCCGGCAAGGTGTTCCGGCTCAAGGGCAAGGGCATCCCCCACCTGCACAGCCAGCAGCGGGGAGACCAGCACGTGCGCGTCGTGGTGGAGACGCCCACCGAGCTGTCCTCGAAGCAGCGCGACTTGCTGGAGAAGTTCGCGGAGGCCTCCGGCGAGGAGTCGCACCCGCAGTCGAAGAGCTTCTTCGCCAAGGTGAAGGAGCTGTTCGGCTGACGACGGTTCGCGGGCGTGGGGCCGCGAAGGTGCGGCCCTCATGCCGCGCTCGCCCTGCGAGCGGGCGCCGCGCCGCGGCGGGCGGCCGTGGGCACGGGCGCTGCAAACAGGGGATTCTGGCAGTGGAATCTTCCCCCCGCTCGGGTGTCGACGGGGGCGCACCCCACTGCTATGCACGCCCCTGCCATGGATGTCCTGCCCACCCTGCGCCGCTCGCTCGTCATCGCCCTGGCCCTGCTGCTGACGGCCTGCCCTCGTTCCTCCCGCACGCCTTCGGGCCGTGACAGCGGAGGGGATGTCCCCACGGGAGACCCCTTCCCCCGGCGTCCCACGGTGGAGGCGAAGAAGGACCCCGCCGCGGACACGGCCCTGGCGCAGGCCGCCCAGACGGCCCAGTCCACCCCGGACAAGAAGAAGGCCGCGGAGGCCTACCTGTCGGTGCGCAAGGCGTATCCCGCCACCACCGCCGGTCAGGACGCGCTGTATCAGGCGGGCGTCCTCTTCTTCGAGTCCAAGGACTTCGTCAACGCGCGCAAGAGCTTCAACGAGCTGCTCTTCGAGAACCCGCTCCACGCGCAGGCGGATGACGCCAAGTACAAGCTGGCCGTCTCCGCCATGGAGGTGGGCGCCTACCGCGACGCGTACCAGACGCTCGCAAGCCTCGCCGAGCGCGCCTCCGGCGCCGAGCGCACCGCGCTGCTGAACCAGGCCGCCCGCGCCGCCGAGGGCGCTGGCCTCTATGGCCAGGCGCTGCAATTGGCGGTGGACGAGGCCGGTCAGGCCCAGGGTTCCCAGGCGCAGGCCGCCGCGGTGGCCAAGGTGGAGGCGCTGGTGGAGGGCCGCGCGGGCTTCGTGGACATCGCCCGCGTGGCGGAGGGCCTGTCGCCGTCCAACCCGGCGTGGCCCGTCATCCACTTCAAGCTGGCGCGCATCTACTACCACCTGCGGGACTGGACGCGGCTGGAGGAGACGCTGAACCGCTTCCTCGCGGAGGCGCCGAACCATGCCTTCGCGCCGCAGGCCCGGGAGCTGCTGGCGCGCGCCACCCGCCGCGTGGAGGCCCGCCCCCGCACCGTGGGCGTGCTGCTGCCCATGACGGGCCGCTACCAGCCCATTGGCGAGGCCGTGCTGCGCGGCATCCAGCTCGGGTTGGAAGGCAGCGGCGTGGAGCTGGTGGTGAAGGACACGCAGGGCGACGTCAACAAGACGGGCCAGGCGATGGAGCAGCTCGCCTTCGACGACGGCGCCATCGCCGTGCTGGGGCCGCTGCTCGGAGACGACTCCAAGCGCGCGGCGCTGCTGGCGGAGGAGCTCCAGGTGCCGCTGCTCACCATGAGCCGCCAGGAGAACATCACCGACCTGGGCACCTTCGTCTTCCGCAACATGCTCACCAACGCCGCGCAGGCGGAGGCCATCGCCGACTACGCGATGAACGTGAAGGGCTACAAGCGCTTCGCGGTGCTCTACCCGAACATCCCCTACGGCGTGGAGCTGGCGGATGCCTTCTGGGACGAAGTCGTGGCGCGCGGCGGCGGGGTGCGCGGCGCGGAGCGGTACTCGCACGACCAGACGACCTTCACCACCGAGGCCAAGAAGCTGGTGGGCCGCTACTACCTGGATGACCGCGGCGACTACATCGAAGGGCTGCGCGACGTGCAGGGGGAGAACCTGGACGCGTTCCGCCGCCGCAAGGCCTTGGAGAAGGTGAAGAGCGGCGTGGAGCCCATCATCGACTTCGACGCCATCTTCATGCCGGACGACTGGCGCCGCGTCAGCCTCGTCGCGCCCGCGCTGGCGGTGGAGGACATCGTCACCAACGCCTGCGACCCGCGCGATTTGGAGCGCATCCGCAAGACGACGGGCAAGAAGGAGCTGAAGACGGTGACGCTCTTCGGCGCCAACCAGTGGAGCAGCCCCAAGGGGCGCTCGGGCCTGCCGGAGCTGGTGGAGCGCGGCGGCAAGTTCGTCACCTGCTCGGTGTACGTGGATGGCTTCTTCGTGGACTCGCAGCGCCCGGCCACGCGCCGCTTCGTGCAGCAGTACCGGGAGGCCTACCGGGCGGAGACGGGCCGCGACCCGGGTTTGCTGGAGGCGATTGGCTACGACTCTGGCCGGATGTTGCGCCAGCTCATGGAGCAGAAGGATGCGCCGCGGACCCGCGCGCAGATGCGCGAGTCGCTCTCCAACCTGAAGGACTTCGACGGCGCCACCGGGCGCACGTCCTTCAACGAGAAGCGCGAGGCGGTGAAGCAGTTGTTCCTGTTGTCCATCGACAACAAGGGCGTCACGGAAATCAACGTCGAGAAGGAGCGGCAGAAGGCCGCCTCGGCGTCAGGAGGCTCGGGGACATGAAGGTCGTGAGGGGGGCTGTCGCACTGCTGGTGGGCGGGTGGGTGGCGGTGGGGAGTTCTGGCTGTGCACACGCACCCCCTCGGGTGTCCCCGGAGCTGAGCGCGCGGCTGGACGCGGAGCCGGGCACCTGGCTGTCCGGCAGCGCCGCGGGCCTGGTGCCCAGGGCCGTCCTCAACAACAAGGATTTCATCTGGGGCCTGGCCTTCGCGCCCCAGGGGGCCCGCGTGGCGTACTCGCGCCTGGGCAGCAAGTCCTACTTCCTCTCCGTCTGGGAGCTGGGCTCCGCCGCGCCGACGCTGCTCGCGGACCCGGCCATCAACCCCAACGAGTTCGACGTGGAGGGCGTGGCCTTCTCGCCGGACGGCGCGTGGGTGGCCACCGCGGGGAAGGACGGCGTGGTGCGCCTCTTCGACGCCGCCACGGGCGCCCTCAAGAGCGAGCGCCGCACCGAGGAGCCGCTGGCCGTGGTGGCCTTCCATCCGGTGCTGCCCTGGCTGGTGGTGGGCAGCTACAAGGGACTGATGACGGTGCTGTCCTCGCCCGCGTTGGAGTACGGCTCCGAGGAGCGCGGACACGTGGGGCAGGTGAGCGCGCTGGTCTTCGCGCCGGACGGGACGCTGTACTCCGGTGGCTGGGACAAACACGTGCGCGCGTGGCGCACCGCCGTGGAGGCGCTGCGTCCCGGGCAGGCGCGCACGCGCTTCGAGCGCCGCGCCGGCTCGGTGGTGCTGGGCGGCACGATGAACGACAAGGCGCCGCTGTCCTTCGCGGTGGATGCGCGGGCTCCCGCCCTGGTCCTCACCCGCGAGGCGGCCGCCTCGGCGGGCATCGACGTGCCCTTCCTTCAGGAGACGGTCAACGTCCCCGGGCCGCTGGGCACGGTGGCCGCGCGGCTGGCGCGGGCCCAGTCCCTGCGCTTCAAGTCCATGCGCGTGGAGGGCGTGGACGTGGCCATCTGCGACGCGTGTGTGCCGCAGGGGCTCCAGGGCGTGTTGGGCGCGCCGTTCTCCGAGCGGGTGGAGGTGGCCTTCGACGAAGTCACGCAGGAGGCGGTGCTCGCGCTGAAGGGCGGCCCGTCCGACAGCGCGCCCACGGTGGAGGCGCTGGTGCTCGCGCGGCGTTCGGACTTCACCTTCCCGGCCTTCGTCAGCGACGTCACGGTGGACGCGCGCGGGCAGCGGCTGGGCGTGGGGCTGTCGGAGCAGAAGCCGGAGCGCGACCGCGCCGTCTATGAGCGCGAGCGCAAGGGCGTGGAGGAGCCCCAGGGCCCCTTCAACGCGGGCGTCATCGTGGACGCGGGCTCCGGTCAGGTGCTGTCGAAGTGGCCGCTGCACCACGGCGTGGTGGCCACGGCGGCCATCTCTCCGGACGGGCGCTCGCTGGCCAGCGGGGGCTGGGACAAGCGCGTGTACCTCTTCACGGAGGGCGACGCGGGCGCGAAGGGCGAGCACCGCTTCGACTGGTCCGTGCGGCGCGTGCGCTTCAGCCCGGATGGGCGCTGGGTGGGCGTGGCCGCGTGGACGCCGCAGGTGGCCAGCCGCGACGGCGACAGCGACCCGGCGGCCGTGCTGCTGGACGTGGCCTACACGTCGCCCACGGTGGAAGGGCTCGGCGCGTCGGGGGCCTCCGCCGCTCAGTAGTTGAGGTGGATGTCGCTGGTGGGCATGCCCAGCGCCTGGAGCGTCTTCATCACCCCCTGCACCATCTCCTTCTGGCCGCAGAGGAAGGCGACGGCGGAGGGGCGCAGGGGGCCTTCTCCCAGGTGGGCCTGCACGTAGCCGGTGAGGCCCTGCCAGCCGCTGGCCCCGGGCTGGCTGACGGTGCGCACCACGCGCACGCCGCCGGCCTCCCATTCCTGCAGTTCATCCCCGTAGGCGAAGGCGCCGGGCGTGCGCGCCCCGAAGTAGAGCGTCACCTCGCCGTAGTCGCCGCGCTCCCGCTGGATGCTGGTGATGACGGAGCGGATGGCGGAGATGCCCGAGCCGGTGGCGAACAGCAGCACGTCCTGGCCCCGCGCGCGCTCCATGGGGAAGCCCCGGCCCTCCGGGCGTGACACCTCGACGCGGGCGCCCTTGGGCAGGCCGATGAGCGCGTCGGGCAGGGGGCTGCCGACCTTGAGCAGGAACTCCCAGTGCGTCCCCTGGGGCCCGGGCGGGGAGGCGATGGCGAACAGCCCCTGTCCCACCCCAGGCAGGCGCAGGTGGACGTACTGGCCGGGCCGCTCGTGGGTTCCGGCCAGGGGCGTGCCCCGCACGTCGAGGACGAGGTCGGTGAGGCCGTCGGCGGCGGGCGCACTTTCAGTGACGGTGGCGGGGTGCCAGTCGGGCATGTCGCGGTTCTAACCCACACGCCGTCCGCGTGCCGCCCCTGCTAGCCTGGGGGGGTGAAGAGTCTGCTCTGGATAACTCTGTTCATGCTGGGCCTGGCCGGCGTGGTGATTCCGCTGACGTACCTCTACACGGCGAGCAAGCTGCCGCCGCTGGAGAGCGAATTCGACGTGGAGAAACAGCTCAAGCACAGCATCGAAGGCGAGCGGATGAGCCTCCGCGCGGGGCAGTACGAGCGCAACCCGCGCCCCATCACCTTCTCGCGGCCGGACTTCTCCAAGCTGCCCAAGGATTTGGTGGCCCTCTACATCCGCCACATGGAGTGCCCTCGGTACTTCCAGACGCCGCGCGAGGACGGCCCCAAGTGGGCCTGGCGGCTGTTCGCGGGGGTGCTGCTGGGCACGGCGCCGCCGGGAGATGGCGCGTGTGAGCGCATCCTGGCCATGCGCATCGCCGATGCGCTGGGCATCAAGGGCACGCGCGAGCAGTCCGTGGCCGCCCACCGCATCCACACCTTCCTGCAGAAGGACCAACTCATCGCGTACGACCTGGCCACCATCTACTTCGAGCGGGGCATCGTCGGCGTGGAGGACGCGGCGCTGAAGCTCTTCAACAAGGAGCTGGGGGAGCTGAAGCTGGAGGAGCTCGCGGAGCTGCAGCTCGCCCTGCCGCCCTACTACGACTACCGGAGCATCAAGCTCTGCAAGAACCCCACGGTGCTGCGGCAGAACCGCAACATGTTGCTGGAGGACCTCGCGGGCTGGCGCCTGGTGAGCGAGGACCGCGCCCGCAACGCCATGGACCAGCCGCTGGCCTGCTCGCGCTGAGCGTCGCTAGCGAATCATCCCCGCCACGCCCGTGACCTTCTTCAGCAGGTCGATGCGGGCGGGGGCGCTGGTGTCGGCGCGGGCGTCGTCGCGGTACTTCGCCAGCAGGTTGCGCGCGGCGTTCGCCTTGGGGGCGTCGAGCTTCCCGGACGTCTCGAGCCGCTCCACCCGGCGCTCCAGCCGGTCGATGCTCTGGAGGATGTCCTCCAGCGTGGGCGCGGATGACTTCATCGGCCGGGGCGGAGCGACGGCGACCTCGGCTTCGGGGCGCGCCCGCACGGCCTTCGCGCGGGTGTCGGGCTCGGAGGCCGCCCCGGTGCCGGCGACGGCCTCCGGGACCTGGGGCTCCAGCGGCGCGGCTTCCACCACCGGGGCCCGCGGGGGCGTCTCCACGGGCGGCGCTGGCGGGGGCGGGGTGGCCGCGGCCTGAACGGGAAGCACGGGCGCGGTCTTCACCGGCCCCGTGAGCGGCGGGATGAGCGCGTTGGCGTTCGAGCTCCGGACGATGACGGCCGCGGCGCCCGTGAGCAGCACCCCGGCGAAGGCCAGCGCGGCAATCAACGGCAGGTGCTTGCGCAGCGGGCTTGGGGCCCCGGCGGTGCGCGGCTCCTGGGATGTCAGCTCCGCCGTCAGCTCCGGGGGCACCGGCACCGGCGTGGTGGGGCGGCGCGAGTCCGCCTCCGCCGCGGCGGACTTCTCGAAGCCGGGCGCGAGCGCGCTGGGGTTGGAGCGCGTGGAGGCCCGCAGGGTGCGCCGCAGCTTTTGCAACTGCTGCCGCAGCGCGTCCGCCGAGTTGGGCCGCGTCTCCGGGTCCTTGGTGAGCATCTGCAGGATGAAGGCGTCCAGCGCGGGCGGCAAATCGGACACGAACTCCGACGGCCGGGGCGGCCGTGCCTCCACGTGCTTCATCAGCAGGTCCACCGGGGAGCTGCCCACGAAGGGGAGCCGGCCGGTGACGATTTCGAAGGTGACGACGCCCAGGGCGTAGAGGTCCGTCATGGGCCCCACTTCCTGGCCCCGCGCCTGCTCCGGCGCCATGTACTCCGGCGTCCCCACCACCATGTCCGTGCGCGTCTGCGCGGTGCGGCCGGTGGGGCCCTGGCCCCGCTTGGCGAGCCCGAAGTCCAACACCTTCACGTAGCGCGAGCCGTCCGGCTGCTGCACCAGGAAGATGTTGCTGGGCTTGAGGTCGCGGTGCACCACGCCCGCGCCATGCGCGGCGGCCAGCGCGGCGAGCACCTCGTCGAGCAGCGCCAGCGCCTCCTGCACGGGCAGCCGGTTCTTCTCCGTCAGCACCGCGTCGAGCGCCTGGCCCTCCAGGTACTCCATGACGATGTACTGCCGGCCGTCCGGCACCTGGCCGAAGCCGAAGATGTCGATGATGCCGCGGTGGCGGATGGCGTTGACGGCGCGGGCCTCGGCGAGCAGCCGCTCCACCTGTTCGGTGGAGTGGGCCAGCTCCGGCCGCAGCACCTTCACCGCCACGCGCTTGCCGATGAGCGGCTGGATGCCTTCGTACACCAGGCCCATGCCGCCCACGCCAATGCGTGAGCGCAGCTCGTACTCACCCAGCTTCAGGCCGATGAGCGGGTCTCTCTGCGGTGCGGCGGGCAGCGGTTCCGGGGGGTGCACCACGACGTTCGGCTCCTCCACGCGAGCGGGTACGTCGAACGACGTCAACACCACCGTCCCATCGCGTGGGCACACGGCGGTGTCGGCAGGTACGGCGTGGCCGCAGGTATCGCAGATCAACTCGGAAGCCATCTCTAACCGGGAAGCAGCGTACCAGGAGGGAGCCGGGTGGGGCGATGTGCTCCGTCCAGGAGTGCCTGTCGAGCGGTCAGGCGCAGCACGCCTTCGCCCACGGACAGGCACTCCAACGTCGGACAGCGGACGCTACGGGTTGGGCGCGGTGCAGCCGACGTCCTGCCGCTGCTCGCCCGTGCTGCCCGTCTGACCCGGACCCGCTCCCCCTGGACCGCCCAGGCCCAGCTCGAAGGTGATGCCCGTTTCGGTGACGACGACCCCCGAGCCCGGCCCGCACCAGACGCCCACGGACGGGCCACCACCACCGCCGCCGCCGCCGCCGCCCGGGCCACCGTTTCCTCCAGGACCCCCGGGGCCGCCGTGGCCGCCCGTCGTCTGGTACGACAGGATGTTGGGCTCCGTGCCCCGAAAGCGCGTGACGTTGCCGCCCACGCCGCCTGCGCCGCCCGGGCCGCCCGCGCCGCCCGGTCCGCCCGAGCCTCCCTCTCCTCCGGGGCCTCCGCCGAGCGTCCGCAGCACGCTGCCTTGCTCCACGGCCACCTGCGAACCGGCGAGCAGCAGTGAGATGGAGGCACCGCCCCCGCCGCCGCCGCCGCCGCCGCCACCGCCGCAGCCGCCCGCGCCGCCCGCGCCGCTGCCTCCGCCTCCCGCGACGCTCACACCCGGCACGTAGCAGCTTCCTCCAGACCCGCCGCCGCCGCCGCCGTGGCCTGAGGTGCCATCGCCGCCCGCCTCACCTGCCTGGAGCGGGTCTGGGGCCCACGTCGCGTCCTGCACCTGGCCCAACCCCGCGCCGCCTTCGCCCGAGGCACCCGTGCCGCCATCCACGCCAGCTCCACCGGGGGCGCCCGGCGGCGGGTTGCAGATGCACTGATTTCCAGAGCACGCGGCATCCGCCATGTCGCCGCCCCTGCCTCCCGCGCCGCCATCCGCGGGGCTGCCAGCTTCACCGTCGTTGCCAGGCCGGCTCCCGGCGTTGCCAATCATGCCCGCGCCGCCGTTGGGCTGGGTGCCGTCCGGGCAGTTCGCCTCCGCGGGGTAGCCCCCCTCGCCCACGTCGGAGTTGTTGATGCCTCCATCCTGGCCCGCTCCGCCAGGGAGCCCCTCGGTGCCTGAAGCGCCCACGGCACCTGGGGAACCCGGGCCACCTCGGCCCGCGGCGAGCGTGACGTGACGGAGGCGGAGCCCCGTCGAGTCCACCGTGCGCAAGGCGATGGACGGCTCACCGGCCCCCGTCGCGTTGGCCGCGTGGATGTCCACGTACTCCACGACGACGCCCGAATCGTGCAGGCCGCGCACGGTCATCCCCAGCGAGCCGGCATCGAACCGGGCCACCTGCTCCGCGCTGCGCCGCCAGCCGCCGCCGCGGCCGCTGTAGCCGCCGTGCAGCGAGACGGGGACGTCCAGCACCAGGCCCGCTTCGTCATAAGCGCCGCCCGCCAGGAACAGGTGGCTGGGGCCGGGGCCGCCGTCCAAGCCACGCACCATGGCCAGGGCCCGGCCCACGGTGCGCAGCGGCGCCTGCCGCGTGCCGGTGCCCGCGTCGTCGTCCCCGTCCACCGGGTCGATGAAGAGGCCCGCGTCCGCCTGGCCATCCACGCCGTCGCAGTCGGTGTCCGCGAAGGTGTCGTCGGGCCAGTCGGTGCCGGGTTGGGGCGTGCAGGCGGCGACGTTGGGCTCGCAGCGGCCCTCGTCGCTGCAGCGCTGCCGCGCGCCGTCGAAGTCGTAGCAAGCGCCCGCGGCGAACGTGGCCACGATGGCGGTACCCGTGGCGCCGAGCATCCTCGTCTTCCGCATGACTCTCCTCGAACTCAAGGCAGCGCCCCGGACAGGCCCACCATGCCGCCGCCGGGAACCAGGGTGACGGCGGGCTGCACCGCCGGAGCCTCTTCGCCCGGCAGCAGGAACATGACCGCGCCCGCGACGACCCCCGCCGCGCCCAACCCGAAGGCCACCCGGCTCATCGTCTGGGCCCGGCGGCCCGACGACGCGAGCCCGTCCGCGTCGCGCAGCGGCGTGTCCGGCGTCCCCCCGGTGTCGAGCTGTCCGTACTTGTCACCGGCCTGCTTGTAGAAAAACGCGCCCGCTCCGACGAGCGCCACGCCTCCCGCGGCGGGCAGCCAGGACCAGCCGCGCAGCGGGTGGATGCGCTCGGGGACGGGCTCGGGGGCCAGCGGCTTCGCCTCCACCACGGTGGGGGCGGGAGGCGGCGGCGGGGGCGGCTCGACGGGCGGCGGCGCCGGGGGCGGGCCGCGCAGGGCCGTCTGCGCCACGGGCAACACCGCGTCGAGCGACTGGGTGAGCGAGTCCAGCAACTGCTCCTCGCGCACCCCGGGGATGAGGTGCTCGGTGACGAGCGCGCCGTCGGTGGACGTGTAGATGCGCGCACCGGTGCGGTAGCCGCTGAGCAACTGGCCCAGCTCCGTCACCAGCACCAGCTCCGTCTTGCCCGCGGCGCCCAGGGAGCGGATGCAGGCGGGCTGCGTGCGGTTGCAGCGCAGCAGCGGGCGGCGCTTGGCGGCGGTCAGCTTGCGGGTGATGTCCTCGATGCGGACCACCACCAGCCCACGGGCCCGGAGCTGCTCGGCCACGTGTTCCTGAGCGAACTCGACGACGTGGGAGGGGGCTCCCGCCGCGTCAGGCGGCGCGACCAGGACGGAGAGGGGCGGCGGGGGAGCCGCGGCGGGCGCCTGGGTGGCCAGGGTGAGCGCGGCGAGGAGGGAGATCCACACGCAAACACTTTCCCCCTGACACGACCTCCTCGCAAGGTCGGGAATCACCGCCCGCGCTTCGAGTGAAACCTCTCAGGTCGGAGCGCGTGTGGTGGGAGGCCGCCCCACCGGCCCGGGGTCCATTTGGACGCGCCGGGCCGGGGCGGGGATTCAGCGCCGGGGCCGCTCGGACGGAGGCGGGCGAATCTGTGTCTTCTCGGAGCCGCCGTTAGCGTTGTGCGAGCCGCCGGTGTCTTCCTCCTCGTCCTCCGCGGAGCGGGACGGCGCCGGGCGGCGCGCGCCGGGGGCCGGGCGGGCTCCCGAGGCCAGGTTGGGCGAGGGCGCCCGGGCCGGCGGGGTGAAGGGCGGCGGCCGGCGCGGGGGCACCGTGCGAGGGCCGTCATCCTCCGCGAGCAGGTCCTCGGAGACTTCCACCTTGGCCTCGATGGGCGCGGCGGCGGTGCGCGTCTCGTCGGGGGCGTCCGCGAAGGGGTTGCGCGTGGGCGGCGGCGTCGCGTCGTCGTCCATGGGGGCGGGGGGCGGACGCGGCGGCGCGGCGGGGGGGCGGGCGGCCTGCGCGGCGGGCTTCGCCGCGGGGGGCGGCTCGGGTGGGCGCACGCGCGCGGACGGCGGCGGCGTGGGGTGGCTGGCGGGCACCTGCACCTGCACGGGCGGGCTGGCGGGCGCGGGAGGCGGCGGCGCGGCGGCGGCCTTGCCCGCCTTCACGTCGCGGGCCTCCTGCTTGAGGCGCTGCTCGAAGGCGGCCCACTCCGACTTGAAGTGGGCGGGGTCCGGCGTGCCCGACTCGCGGTGCTTCAGCGACGGGGCCCAGCGCACCGAGTACGCCTCGCCGGCGTGGAAGGTGGGCGGCGGGGGCAGGCCATAGGTGGCCGGGTCGAAGAAGGACTCGTCCAGGTCGTTGAAGCCGTACGCGCGGGCCTTGCTGACGAAGTTGGGGATGATGCCGGTGGGCGCGTGGTAGCCGAGGATGTGGTCGTCCTCGTCCTTGGTGACGGGCGTGAAGACGAAGATGTCCTGGGTGCGGTAGTCGCCCTTCTCGTTGAGGGGCAGCACCTCCGACAGGGCAATCGTCTTGCGGCTGCCGTCGTGGAGGCGCTCGCAGCAGATGATGAAGTTGATGGCGCTGGCCACCTGGGCGCGCACGGCGACCATGGGCAGCTCGACGCCGGACATGAGGCACAGCGACTCGATGCGGCGCAGCGTGTCCGTGGGCGTGTTGGCGTGCGTGGTGGCCAGCGAGCCGCCGTGGCCCGTGTTCATGGCCTGCATCAGGTGGAAGGCCTCGCCGCCGCGCACCTCACCGACGACGATGCGGTCGGGGCGCAGACGCAGCGCGGAGTGGAGCAAGTCGCCCATGTCCACCGCGCCCTTGCCGAACTTGTCGGGCGGCCGGCTTTCGAAGGGCACCACGTGGGACTGGTTGAGCTGGAGCTCGGCCGAGTCCTCGATGGTGAGGATGCGCTCCTCGTCCGGGATGAGCGACGACACGATGTTGAGCAGCGTCGTCTTGCCCGAGCCCGTGCCGCCGGCCACCAGCATGTTGAGCTTGGTGGCGATGCCCGCCTCGATGAGGCGCGCCATCTGCGGCGTGAGCGACCCGAACTTCATCAAGGAGTTGACCGTCAGCTTCTCCTTGAAGAACTTGCGGATGGAGATGGTGGTGCCCTTGCGCGCGATGGGCGGAATCACCACGTGGATACGGCTGCCATCCGGAAGGCGCGCGTCCAGGCGAGGGCGCTCCTCGTTGAGCATGCGGCCGACGAACTGCGCCATGTTGCGCGCGGCGCCGATCAACCCTTCTTCGGTGAACGACGCGTCCACTTTCGTGAGCCGGCCCTTGCGCTCAATCCAGATGTCGGTCGGGCCGTTGATCATGATTTCCGACACGGCCTCGTCGTCCATGTAGGGCAGGACGGGCTTGAGGAACGCGCGGAGTGACTCGTTGTACATCGTCATGGCGCCGCCCAGGCTAGCGCGCTCTGGCCCCAGGGCCCAAGAACCCGCCTTGCCTGCCCGGCTGGTTTCTGGGGCAGGGGCCGCCCGCGTCCGGTTTCGGGCGGGTCCGGATGGAAAGCGGTGGGACCCCTGAGCACCCGGTGTTTCAATGCCGCCGCCACGGTGAGGGGAGGCCGCATTGCTCGCGGATGGGTTGCCCGAGGATTGGAAGCAGGTCTTGCGTGAGGCGCTCGAGGCGCCGTCGTTCAAGGAACTGGAGCGCTTCGTCGAGGCGGAGCGGCGCGAGGCCACCGTCTTCCCGTCGGAAGAGGACCTCTTCTCCGCCTTCCGCCTCACGCCCTACGCGGACGTCCGGGTGTTGCTGCTGGGGCAGGACCCGTACCACGGCCCCGGGCAGGCGCACGGCCTGGCCTTCTCGGTGCAGCCGGGTGTGACGCCGCCGCCCTCGCTGCTCAACATGTTCAAGGAGCTGGAGAGCGACGTGGGCGTGCCCCGTCCCCGCGACGGCTCGCTGATTCCATGGGCCGAGCAGGGCGTGCTGCTGCTCAACGCCGTGTTGACGGTGCGGCAGGCGAAGCCCAACAGCCACGCGGGGCACGGCTGGGAGGCCTTCACCGACGCCGTCATCCGCGCGGTGAGCGACCGGGAATCCCCGGCGGTGTTCCTGCTGTGGGGCCGCTACGCGCAGAAGAAGAAGAAGCTCATCGATGCGAAGCGGCACGTCGTCATCGAAGGCACGCACCCCTCGCCGCTGTCGGCCAGCAACGGCTTCTTCGGCAGCCGTCCGTTCAGCGCGGTGAACGCGGCCCTGGAGTCGCACGGCCAGCCGCCGGTGGACTGGCGCCTGCCTGCTTGAGACTCGGGCCGGACAGGGCCGGGGTGCGTTGATACGCTGCGGTGCGACATGACCGCTGCCTTCCTCGCCGCCACCACCCCCGAGCCGCTCTCTCCGAACCGCTACGGCATCCGCTTCTCCGCGCCCTGGTACCAGGGGAAGGGCGCCTATGGCGGCATCGTCGGGGGCTCGGTGATGCGCGCGCTGGAGCACACGCTGGCGCAGGCGGACCAGGCGGGGCGTCCGGTGCGCACGCTGACCGTGCACTTCTGCGCGCCCGCGGTGGCGGGTGACGCGGAAATCCAGACGCGCATCGAGCGGGCGGGGCGGTTGGTGACGCATGCGACGGCGCGCATCGAGAGCGCGGCGGGCGTGCTGGCCGTGGCCACGGCGACGTTCGGCGCGACCCGGGGCGGCGCGACGGAGTACTTCGACGTGAAGCGCCCGGTGGTGCCGCCGCCGGAGGACGTCCCGGTGGTGCCGGACGACGTGCCCATGCCCACCTTCTGCCAGTTCTTCGAGTACCGCTTCTGCGTGGGCTCGGCGCCGTACTCCGGCGCGGACGTGGCGGAGACGGGCGGGTGGATTCGCTCCAAGGACGCGCTGGTGCTGGACGCGCCGCTAGTGGTGGGGCTGATGGATGCCTATCCGCCGTCCGTGCTCGCGCGCGTGGACGGCTTCCACGCGGCGGCGAGCGTGGACTTCACGGTGCACTTCTTCCATGACCTGCCGCGTCCCGGCTTGAGCGCGGACGCCCAGTTCCTGCGCACGGGGCGCTCACGGCAGGCGGCGGAGGGCTACTCGGAGGACTTCCAGCAACTGTGGACGCGG
This sequence comes from Myxococcus hansupus, assembly GCF_000280925.3. Taxonomy (NCBI): domain Bacteria; kingdom Pseudomonadati; phylum Myxococcota; class Myxococcia; order Myxococcales; family Myxococcaceae; genus Pseudomyxococcus; species Pseudomyxococcus hansupus. Next base: position 7,732,800 of record NZ_CP012109.1, on the reverse strand, counting down.
GAAGGGGAGCTGCTGGCCCAGTGCCGCCAGTTGGTGGCCGTGCTGGGGTGACGTGGGAGCGCCGCTTCAGGCGGCGGCGGACGCGAGCTGCTTGATGAGCAGCCGCACCAGCTCCACCGGCTGGATGGGCTTGGGCAGCAGCTCCGCGCCGTAGCGAATCGCCACGGACACGAGGTCATCCAGGTCCTCGTGTCCGGTGAGGAAGATGAACGGCACCCGGCAGTCCTTCAGCTCCCGCATCACGGTGAGCACGTCGGAGCCGTTCATGTCCGGCATGTTGTAGTCGCAGAGGATGGCCGCGATGCTGGACAGGTCCAGGTTGAACGCCTCGGAGGGCGACTGCACGGTCACCACGCCGTAGCCCGCGCTCTCGAGGATGTCCCTCACCACCGAGAGCACGAAGGCGTCGTCGTCAATCACCAACACGTTCTGCATCAAGGGCCTCTCCGAGTGCGCTTCGGCCCATCCTATCCGAGCTGTGTCGACAGGATTGTCACATGCGACACGTCTCAGGGGGCGGGGTGGGACGGACCCTGTCCCAGCGCGCCACCGGGCGCGGAGGGGATGAGCACCAGGTCCTCCTGGGGCGGGATGAGGTACTCGGCGCCCGTCTCGGTGACGACGGCCATCTCCTCGACGGAGACGATGCGCTGGGCGCCCTCGCCGCCGTCCGGCCACGCGTAGAAGCCGTCGAAGGCGAAGACCTGCCCGGGCCGGACGATGCGCGCGGACTGCCCCTTCGCGGGCGCGCCCTTCTGTGCTCCCGACAGCGCGGGTCCCACGTCATGCGCCCAGTACCCCACGGGGTGCCCCGTTCCCCACATCACGGGCTCCGAGCCGGCCTCGCGCATCCAGTCGCGCTGGGCCTTGTCCACGTCCCAGCCGCGCACGCCGGGTTTCAGCGTGGCGAGTGCAATCCGGTTGCCCTTCTTGCCCTTCTCCCACTTCTCCAGGGCCTCCTTGGGGGGCTGCGTCTGGCCCGGCGCGAGCACGTAGGCGAAGCGCTGGATGTCCGTCACCCACATGCCGCCCACGCGGATGCCGAAGTCCGTCTTGACGAAGTCGCCCGGCTGGATGACGCGCTCGGTGGCGTGCGAGTGGCCCCGGGTGGGGCCGCTCTGGACGTTGGGGTTCTGGTCCGGCGCCCACGCGTCACCCACGCCCAGCTCCGCCATGCGCTTGCGCAGGAAGCGGGCCACGTCCACGTCGCGCGTCTTGCCCGGCACCACGGCGCGGTAGGCCTCGATTTGCATCTGCGAGGTCAGCTCGGCGGCCTTGCGGAGGATGTCGACCTCCTCGGGCAGCTTCACGGAGAGCCATTCGGAGACGAGGTCCTCGGAGGACACCAGCTTCTTGCGCAGCGCGGGCGTCAGGGCCTTCTCCAGCGCGGCGCGCTGCGTGGCGGACAGGCCATCCGCCACCATCACGGACGTGGAGGAGTTCACCGCGATGCGCGCGGGTTTCGCCGCGGCCAGCCGGGAGGCCACCTGCGCGTAGAGGTCCGCGCCGCGCTCCAGGGGCACGACCTCGTCGAGCGGGGCCACGTCCCTGAGCGCGGTGGCCTCGCCCGCGGGGGACAGGGCCACGCCGTGGACGGTTTGCTTCTGCCGGAAGAACAGGAAGGCGGCGGTGCCCCCCGCGTTCTCACAGCCGACGTGGATGGCCAGCGGGTCGTTGTGGTTCTCCCGGCAGATGAGGACCCAGGCATCCACGTTGGCGCGGGCCATGGCCTCGGGGAGCAGCTTCTGGATGCGCGCCTTGCGGATGCGGGGCCAGGCGTCCTCCGCGACGATGGGGCTGCCCGGCGCGGCGCTGGCGACGGGCGCGGCGAGGAGCAGGGCGGAGAGCAAGGCGGGCCGGACGCGACTCATGGGGGGAGGTCCTTTCGGGAAGGGACGCGCATCTTCCCCGAGGTGCGGACGGGAAGGGACTCGCGCCGCGTGAAGTCGTGTGGCGTGCGTGCGAAGAACCGTGCAAAGCCCGCTATCTGGCGGGGCGATGCAAGCGCTGGCGCCGTGGCTCGTTTAAGGTGGTGTCCATGGCCAAGAGCCCCTCCCAGAAGCGTCCGTCGAAGGCGAAGAAGCCCGCCGCCTGCGGCACGTCCGCCGCGACGTCGAAGTCGAAGGTGAAGCAGGCCGCCGCTCCGAAGTCGGCTGTCGCGCCGAAGAAGGCCGCCGCTCCGAAGCCCCCCACGCCGCCCAAGCGGGCCTCGTCGGCACGCGCGGCCGTGCCCCCGGAGGCCGAGTCCTCCCGGCCTCCCGTCCTTGAAGCCGAGCCCGTGTTCTCGGACGTCCCCGAAGCGGGCCGAAAGACCCCCAAGGCGCTCCCGTCCGGCGAGCCGTCAGGCCGCGTCCTGCCCTTCGAAATCGACCCGAAGCGGATGGAAGAAGGGCTGCGCAAGCTCCAGGGGGAGATGGTCCACTGGGCCAACAAGGGCCGCTACACGCGGGTGCGCTTCAAGTTCCGGGGCAAGCAGTTGCTGCCGGACCTGCCGTTGGCCGCGGTCGTGGCCGCCGAGGGGCTCACGTTCTACTGGGGCGGTATCCTGCGCGTGCTCATCGCCAACGTGGTGGGCGGCAGCGTGTTCCAGGTGGAGCTCGTCAACGACTCGGAGAAGCGCATCCAGGCGGGCAAGGAGGCGCTGCTGTCGGGAGACGTGGACCAGGCGTTGGCGCTGTTCCGCGAGGCCGTCGCCATGGACCGCGACCAGCCCTCCGCGCACCTCAACGTGGGCGTGGCCCTGAAGCTCCAGGGCGACCGTTCCGGGGCCCTGGCGGCGTTCGAAAAAGCGAAGGAATTGGACCCGGAAGGGCCCGTGGGCGCGGAGGCCGAGCGCCTGGCCGCTCCCCTGCGTCCGCAGGGCTGAAAAAGGCCCGTCCAAGCGTTCAAAAAGAGGTCCCTTTCCGGCATCCCGCCGTCCGGGGCACGACCCCCCTGTTTCCTCTGTTGACGCTGGGAAATCCAGGGGTTACGAACGCTCACTCACTGGATGGCGGCCCCCTTTGGCGGGCCCCTCCGCAAACTTCCAGAGCTCATGGCTGACGACACGACCGACAAGCCGGCATCGCCCTCCGCGCCTCCTCCTCCGGACAGCGCTGGAGAGCTCATTCCCGTCAACATCGAAGACGAGATGCGCCGTTCGTATCTCGACTACTCCATGTCCGTCATCGTCGGGCGCGCGCTGCCTGACGTGCGAGACGGCCTCAAGCCCGTGCATCGCCGCGTGCTGTTCGCGATGAACGACTTGGGCAACCTCCACAACCGCGCGTACAAGAAGTCCGCGCGCGTCGTGGGTGACGTCATCGGTAAGTACCACCCGCACGGTGACTCGTCGGTGTACGACGCCATGGTGCGCCTGGCGCAGGAGTGGAGCCTTCGCTACCTGCTGGTGGACGGCCAGGGCAACTTCGGCTCGGTGGACGGCGACTCGCCCGCGGCCATGCGCTACACGGAAGTGCGCATGGAGCGGCTGGCGGAGGACCTGCTGGCGGACATCGACAAGGAGACGGTGGACTTCGGTCCCAACTACGACGACTCGTTGGAAGAGCCGCTCGTCCTCCCGTCGAAGTTCCCCAACCTCCTGGTCAACGGCAGCAGCGGCATCGCGGTGGGCATGACCACCAACATCCCGCCGCACAACATGACCGAGGTCATCAGCGGCACGCTGCACCTCATCGACAACCCGGGCTGCACGGTCCGGGACCTGATGGAGTTCATCACCGGTCCGGACTTCCCCACCGGCGCCATCATCACCGGGCGCGAGGGCATCGTCCGCGCCTACGAGACGGGCCGTGGCCAGGTCACCATCCGCGCGCGCGCGGACATCGAGACCTCCAAGAAGGGTGACCGCGAGGCCATCATCTTCTCGGAAATTCCGTATCAGGTGAACAAGGCGCGGCTCATCGAGAAGATCGCCGAGCTGGTGCGCGAGAAGAAGCTGGAAGGCATCAGCGACATCCGCGACGAGAGCGACCGCCAGGGCATGCGCATCGTCATCGAGCTCAAGCGCGATGCGATTTCGCAGGTGGTGCTCAACAACCTGTACACGATGACGTCGCTGGAGACGACCTTCGGCGCGGTGATGCTGGCCATCGACGGTGGCCAGCCTCGCACGCTCAACCTGAAGGAGATGCTGGACCGGTTCATCGCGCACCGCCGCGACGTGGTGACGCGCCGCACGCGCTACGAGCTGCGCAAGGCGCTGGCGCGCATGCACATCGTCGAAGGTCTGCTCGTCGCGCAGGACCTCATCGACCTGGTGGTCAGCCTCATCCGCGCGTCCAAGGACCCAGACGAGGCACGCTGGGGCCTGATGAACATCCTGTCGCCCGCGCTGTACGAGCACGAGCGCTTCGCGACCCTCCAGCGCATCGACTACGCCAAGGCGAAGGCGCAGATGGAGCTGCTCGTCTCCCGCGCCCGCAACGAGGAGCCCAGCTACGCGGGCCTGGCGCACAAGTACGAGGGCGCGGGCTTCAGCGAGGGCCAGGCGCAGAACATCCTGGAGATGCGCCTGCAGCGGCTCACCGGCCTGCAGCGCGAGGAGCTGTTCCGCGAGCTGATTGGCCTGGTGCGCGACATCGCGCGGCTGCAGGACATCCTTGCCAACGAGCACAGCCTGCTCAACGTCATCAAGACGGAGCTGCTGGAGATTCGCGACCGCTACGGCGACAAGCGCCGCACGGAAATCACCGGCGCCGTGGATGAGATGACCAGCGAGGACCTCATCGCCGAAGAGACGATGGTGGTCACGCTGTCGCACACGGGCTACGTGAAGCGTTCGCCGCTGACCGAGTACCGGGCGCAGAAGCGCGGCGGGCGCGGGAAGACGGGCGCGGCGACGAAGGAAGACGACTTCGTCAGCAAGCTGTTCGTGGCCAGCACGCACGCGTTCCTGATGCCCATCACCACGAAGGGCAAGCTGTACTCGCTGAAGGTGCACCAGATTCCGCAGGCCAGCCGCACGTCGCGCGGCAAGGCGATGGTGAACCTGGTGCAGTTCGGCGAGGGCGAGCGGCTGGCGCAGGTGCTGGTGACGCGCGACTTCCCGGAGAACCGCTACGTTTTCTTCGTGACGAAGCGGGGCGTGGTGAAGCGCACGGACCTGAGCGCGTTCGAGAACGTCCGCTCCAGCGGCATCATCGCGTTGGGCATCGACGACGGGGACGAGCTGGTGGCGGTGATGATCACCGACGGCAGCAAGGACATCCTGCTGTCGACGGCGTCGGGCATGAGCATCCGCTTCCCGGAGACGGAGGTCCGCTCCATGGGCCGCCAGGCCTACGGCGTGAAGGGAATCACGCTGGAGGACGGCGACGAGGTGGTGGGCGCCGACGTGGTGGAGACGGACGCGGCCATCCTCACGGTGACGGAGAACGGCTACGGCAAGCGGACCCAGGAGGCCGAGTACCGGCAGCAGGGCCGTGGCGGCAAGGGCATCATCGACATCAAGACCACCGAGCGGAACGGCAAGGTGGTGGGTCTGCTCCAGGTGAAGGAGTCGGACGAGGTGATGCTGGTCACCAACGGCGGCATGCTCATCCGCATGCGGGTGAAGGAGATCTCCGTCATCGGCCGCAACACGCAGGGCGTGCGGCTGATTGCGCTGGAGAACGAGCAGGAGAAGGTCATGGCCATCTCCAAGCTGCCGGAAAGCGACGAGTCGGAGGAGAACGGCGAGACGGTGGCGCCGGTCGAGGGCGCGGTGCCCACGGCGGAGGGCGAGGTCGCGGCGCCGGCGGAGGCCACGGGTGAGGTTGCTGCCCCGGTGGACGCCGCGGCGCCGACGGAAGCGGCCGCCGAGCCGGCCCCCGCGTCCGACGACAGTGGCTCCTCGGGTGGCGAGGAGCCTCCGCAGGGCTGAGTCGTCCGCAGGTGAGGAGCGGGGGCCTGAGGGCCTCCGCTCCTGAATCCCGTGAGGCCGCCTCAAGGTCTCACGGGCGCTGAATCGCCAGGATGCGGTGCTTCGAGACCTCCACTGCGTAGGTCGAGCCCATGTCCGTGGCAGGGCCCTCTTCGTCACAGGCGCCGTCCTTCACGGTGAACCGGACGAACACCACGCCTTCAGGCCCTGGGGCGACCGTGACGTCGAACGACGCCCGTTGATACAGGCAGACTTCATCCGGGGTCGCTCCGCGATGAGGCTGCACGCCCAATGGCCGGAAGTCATCCATCGCCAGGCTGATGGCCGCTGCGATGTCCGCCGGAATCCGTGTTCGCCCTTCGGCTGGAAGGTCGATGGGGAACGTAAATCGGGCCGCGTCTTCCGGAGGCGCGCGCTCCGGCATCATTGGACGACGGAGGAGTCCGCAGGCGGGCAGGGCGATGCAGAGGCAAAGCAGCAGTGGGCGAGGCATGTTCCCTCCTGGCTACGGCAGCGGCGTGTTCAAGCATCGTCTACAGGTGTGATGTAGCCGAAGGGCTTGTCGGCGGGGGTGATGATGCCGATGAGCTGCCAACGCTTCCCTCGCCGGACGTAGACCTCACCTGGGCGTTCAGGGTCGCCGAGGTTGGGGATGAGCTTCATGACTCGGCACTCCGCATCGAACTGCACGCGAATGAGCCAGCGCTGATGGTTCGCGCGCCTGTCTTCCGGAGACATCGGCGATGGGAACCATGGATGACTGTGGTAGTCCGCGACGATGGATGCGTAGCCTCGCGAGTCATCGACATACCGGGGGGCATGGCAGCTCTTGCGTTTGTCTTCGAAGACAATGGTCGTTCTGCCCAGCGGGGACGGAAAGCTCGCATGGTGCATGCCGTCGCGAAGCGTATAGATCGCGCCGCAGTACTCCTGGCCGAAGTTCTTTGCCTGTGCGCCGTCCATTTGCATGATGGCGGGACAGAGCTGGTCGATGACGTCGTCGATGTCGCGAGAAGGCTGAATCGCGGGCCAGGGGCCGCGCACCCACACATCGCCATTCCTGCGGCCAAAAAGGCTCCCGTCGCCGGTACGTAGGTAGGATTGGCCGCCGCACCCCAGTAACAAGACCAGCAGTACGCCTCGATTCAGTCCCATGCTCCCCCCAGAGAGACGTCCTCAACGCTGACTGAGGGGATGGTAGCTCAACGCAGGTCTGCTGGAATCCGGCTGGCATCCAGCCTGGGCACACCGACCTGCGTCACGGCCTGCGCGCCAAACCCATTCGCAATCTCAGCACACCGCGCGAGCGGCAGCTCCCGCAGCAATCCCAACGCGAACCCCGCGAGGAAACAGTCCCCCGCGCCCGTGGCATCCACTTCCTCCACGGGAACACCGGGTACATCCAGACGCGCATCCGCCGTGTACACCGTGCACCCCCGAGGGCCACGGGTCACCACCAGGCACGTGCGCCGCCGCACCCGTTCGATGTCCAGCGCCTCGGCTTCCTCCTCGCTGGCCTTCAGCACGCGAAGCCGCTCCAGCATCGCGTCGAACGGCGTGTCCTCCAGCCTCACGTTGAGGACCCGCCCTTGGGCGTCCAACGTCCGCAGCAGCCCTTGCGCATCCGCCAGTACATGCCGGGCGCGCTCCGAGACACGCAGCAGCGTCTCGGGCAACACCTCACCCGCCACGCCACACGCCAGCGCCACGCGCGCGTCCACTGTGATGTCCTCGGGGAGGATGGGCTCCGACTTCGCGCTGACGTGAAGCGTCCGCGTCTCACCCGTCAGGTCCGCGATGAACTGCGTGGTGCGAGTGCCCGGAACGACGCGCGGTGGGTACCGCACCTGGTGCGCGTAACGGAAGTCCTCGCCCGCCACGGCGGCCACCGCGTAATCCCGGTTCATCGCATCCAGCACGGCGGAGATGTACGCGGCCGACCCGCCGAGCGCGTGCGTCTCCCTGCCGTGCCCATGCCTGAGCAGGTCATGGCAGTAATTGCCGACGACCAGGATGTCGCGAGTGGCCGCGGGCCGCATGGCGTGGGTGCTACTTCCGCGTGAAGTCCTTCGGCACGGGCGTCTCCGTGGCCTTGTCGTCCGTCCAGGCGATGTTGAGGATCCACCAGCGCTGGCCGTCGAAGACGAGCTGGATGCTGTTGACCCCCTGGACCAGCACCGGGCCGTTCAGGCTTTCGCGCGTCTCATACGCGCTCATCGCGTGGACCATGTGGCCGTAGCCCGACGTCTGGCGGTGCAGCTCCTTCTCGAAGAAGCCGCGCTTGCCGAACGCCACCGTGGCGGAGCCGACGTAGGCTTCCGGTGAGAAGGGCGTGGCCACGGGCGAGGGCCCCGGCTTCGCCTTGCGCATCGGAATCATCTGGGCCCCCGGGTGGAAGAGCGAGCGGAACCGTTCCCAGTCGCGCGGCTGTCCCGCCGGTCCGCTGATGACGTTGTAGAGCGCGGCGATGATGGCGTCGACGGACTTCACGTCCTCCGGCCGCGGCGCGGGCACGGTCTGGAGCTCGCTCCGGATTCGCCGCATGGCCTCGTTCATCGGGTTGGGCGCCAGCTTCTTCTGCGCGGGGGAGGACGAAACCTGCGGCGCGGCGGGCGCTGGTTGCGCGAACGCGGAGGGAGCGGTGAGCAGGGCGGCGGCGCAGGCGATGATGAACGGGCGAGGCATGATGTCTCCACGGTGTCGGGAGGAAGCGTCCCCAGAGGCTACTCCGGCGCGAGGCGACGCGCTGGTGTCACCTGCGCCGTGCTCCGAAAGGCGACACCGCACATCCGGTGGAAGCCGGGCATCCCCTCCGTTAGGGTGCCGCCCCATGGTTCGTCTACTTCTATTCTCCCTGGTCCTGACCCTGTCCTCCCCCGCGCTCGCGGCGGAGACGCTCACCATCTACTCCGGCCGCAACGAGAAGCTCGTGGGGCCGCTGCTCAAGAAGTTCACCGAGAAGACGGGTATCGGGGTGAAGGTGCGTTACGGCGAGACGCCGCAGCTCGCCGCCACGCTGCTGGAGGAGGGCGCGAAGACGCCCGCCGACGTGTTCTTCGCGCAGGACGCGGGGGCGCTCGGCGCGCTGGCGAAGTCGGGCCAGTTGGAGGCGCTGCCCAAGGAGACGCTGGACAAGGTGGATGCGCGCTTCCGTTCTCCGCAGGGTGTCTGGGTGGGCACCAGCGGCCGGGCGCGCGTCGTGGCCTACAACACGAAGAAGGTGAAGGCGAACGCGCTGCCCAAGAGCATCCTGGGTTTCACGGATGCGAAGTGGAAGGGCCGCCTGGGCTGGGCGCCCACCAACGCGTCGTTCCAGTCCTTCGTCACCGCGCTGCGGCTGCTCAAGGGTGACGAGGCCGCGACCCAGTGGCTCAAGGGCATCCAGGCCAACGCGCCGCGCGTCTACAAGAACAACTCGGCGGTCATCGAGGCGTTGGGCCGCGGTGAAATCGACGCGGGCTTCGTGAACCATTACTACCTGTTCTCCGCGAAGAAGAACAAAGCCGACCTGCCCGTGGCCAACCACTTCGTCGCCGCGGGGGACCCGGGCGCGCTGGTGAACGTGGCGGGCGTGGCCATCCTCAAGGGGACGAAGAACGCGGACGCGGCGAAGAAGCTGGCCGCGTACCTGCTGGACTCCGAGGCGCAGGCGTACTTCGCGCAGGAGACCTACGAGTTCCCGCTGGTGGCTGGCGTGAAGATGGCGGAAGGACTGCCCGCGCTCGACAAGGTGGGCTCGCCGGACCTCGACCTGTCGAAGCTCGACGACCTGCGCGGCACCGTGAAGCTGCTCCAGGACACCGGCGTTCTCTGATGCGCCGTCGTGCCCCGGGAGGGTTGTGGGTGGCTGGCGTGGCCATGGCCGCGCTGGCGCTGGTGCCCGCGGTGTACCTGTGCGTGCGCGCCGCGGAAGCGGACGCGGAAGCCTGGGGACTGCTGTTTCGAGACCGGACGTGGGGCCTGCTCGGCCGCACGTTGGGGCTCGCGGCGGCGGTGACTGGCTGCGCGGCGCTGCTGGCCTTGCCGCTCGCGTGGCTCACCACGCGCACGGACCTGCCGGGGCGCCGTCTCTGGACGGTGCTGTTGTGCGTGCCGTTGGCCGTGCCGACCTTCGTCAGCGGCTACGTGCTGTTGGCGGCGTTCGGCGTGGGCGGCGCGCTGGAGGAGCCCCTGACGCGCTGGGGCCTCCCCGTGCCCCCCGTGTACGGCTTCCCGGGTGCGTTGCTGGCGCTGACCGTGTCGACGTATCCGTACTTCTTCCTCGCGCTGCGCGCCGGGCTGCTGTCCCAGGACCCGGCGTGGCTGGAGGGCGCTCGCAGCCTGGGGCTCACGCCCGCGCGGGCCTTCTTCCGCATCACCGTGCCCCTGCTGCGCCCGGCCTTCGCGTCCGGCGCGCTGCTCGTGGGCCTGTATGTGCTCTCTGATTTCGGCGCGGTGGCGCTGGTCCAATACGACGCCTTCTCGCGCGCCATCTACGTGCAATACGAAGGCGCGTATGACCGCAGCTACGCGGCGCTGCTCGGGCTGGCGCTCGTATCCGTGACGGTGGGCGTGCTGGCCCTGGAGCTGTGGCTGCGAGGCCGCGCGGGCTACCACCGCAGCGCGAAGGGCGCCGCGAGGGCCGTCGCGCCAGTGTCGCTGCGAGGCTGGCGCGTGCCGGCGCTGTTGCTGTGCGGCGCGGTGGTGGCGGTGGGCGTCGCGCTGCCCGTGGGCGTGCTCGTGTACTGGGGCGTGCAGGGCCTGTCCGTGGAGTCGGGGCCGATGCTGGGGCCCGCGTGGAACTCGGTGAGTGCCTCGATGATGGGCGCGGTGGCGGCGGTGGTGGGCGCGCTGCCATTGGCCTTCCTCGCGGTTCGCTACCCGAGCCGCCTCACGGTGGCGCTGGAGCGTGTGTCCTACGCGGGCTACGCGCTGCCGCCCATCGTGCTCGCGTTGTCGCTCGTCTTCCTCGGCGTGCAGGCGGTGCCCTTTCTCTACGGCACGCTGGTGATGTTGGTGCTCGCGTACGTGGTGCGCTTCCTCCCGCAGGCGGTGGGGGTGGTGCGCGCGTCGCTGCTCCAGCTCAACCCGCACCTGCCAGAGGCCGCGGCGTCCCTGGGACAGCCGCCGTCCGCGGTGCTCCGCCGGGTGACGGCGCCACTGCTGCGGCCCGGACTCCTCGCGGGCGCGGCGCTCGTCTTCCTCACCGCGATGAAGGAGCTGCCCGCGACGTTGCTGCTGGCGCCCATCGGCTTCGAGACGCTCGCCACGCGCGTCTGGGGCGCCACCGCCGAGGGCCGCTTCGCCGAGGCCGCCGCGCCGGCGTTGCTGCTGATGGCGGTCTCCACGCTGGGTGTGGGACTGCTCGTCTCGCAAGAGGGCCGCTCGTCTCCCGGGTAAGGCAAAGCGCCCTGCCACGCGGGAACGCGGTAGGGTGCGCCGGCCGCCATGTCCCTGCTCTCGCTCGACGCCGTCACCCTTCGTTATGCCTCCAGCGGTACCGCCGCGGTGGATGGCTTGTCCCTGGAGGTGGAGCCCGGCGAGGTGCTGGCGCTGCTCGGGCCTTCGGGGTGCGGCAAGACGACGACGCTGCGGCTGGTGGCGGGCTTCGAGCGCCCCAACGGTGGCACTGTCACCCTGGAGGGCCGCACCCTCGCGGGCTCGGGCGCCTTCGTGCCGCCCGAGCAGCGCAGCGTGGGCATGGTGTTCCAGGACTACGCCCTCTTCCCGCACCTGTCCGTGCTGGAGAACGTGGCCTTCGGTCTCACCGCGATGTCTCGCCAGGATGCCCGCGCCCGCGCGAGCCAGATGCTGAAGCTCTTCGGCCTGGAGGGCTTCGAGTCGCGCATGCCGCACGCGCTCTCAGGCGGGCAGCAGCAGCGCGTGGCGTTGTCCCGGGCGTTGGCGCCGGGGCCCCGAGTGCTGCTGTTGGACGAGCCCTTCTCCAGCCTGGACAGCGCGCTGCGCACCTCCACGCGGATGGAGGTGCGGCGGGTGCTCAAGTCGCTTGGCGCCACGGTGATGCTCGTCACGCATGACCAGCAGGAGGCCATGGCCTTCGCGGACCGGCTGGCGGTGATGCGTGCGGGCAAGGTGGAGCAGGTGGGCACGCCGGAGGCCGTCTACGCGACGCCGCGCACGGCCTTCGTGGCGTACTTCCTGGGCGGCACCAACCTGCTGCCGGGCGTGGGCTTTGGCAACGGCGCTCGGACGCTGCTCGGCATCCTCCCGGTGATGGGTGCGCCCGCGAAGGGCAACGTGCTGCTGTCGCTGCGCCCGGAGGCGCTGAAGCTGGTGCCGGACACGGACAGCGTCGCGATCGGCGGCGCCCTGCGCGCGGAGGTGCTGGCGCGCGAGTTCCAGGGGCCCTCCGCCGAGTACACGATTGCCTGCAACGGCCTGGAGCTCACCGTGCGCGGAGCCCCTGAGTCGCCGCTGCGGGCGGGCGACCGGGCGCGGCTGGAAGTGGTGGGTCGGGCGATGGTGTTGGAGGACATTCCGGACTGAGCCTGGCTGTCCTCCAGGCGGCCGGACGGCATACGCTGGGTGCGGGCTGGGGCCGCAATCACCTGGGCCTCCCATGCGTAGAGGTAGGTATGAACATCGCAGGCCTTCGTGGAATGGGGAGCCGTTTTTTCCGGTACGTGCGCGACCCGCACGTGGCGCTCTGGCGGAAGCTCGCCGGCGTACTCGCGGTGGTCTACTTCCTGTCACCCGTGGACGCGATTCCGGATGTGATTCCGGTGCTCGGGTGGCTGGATGACCTGGGCGTGTTGTCCGCCGCGGCCTTCTTCATGGTGAGGGAGGTGCAGCGCCACCAGCTCACCGTGGATGGCGAAGCCGCGCCGGGAAGCGCCGCGTCACCGTGAGCAAGCCGGTCTGAGCCGGCGCTACCGGATGTCTCGCGGGGCGTGAGCCTCTTGTCGTGCCCCGCACCGTCATGGTTTGTGCGCCAGGAAGACTGGCGCACGGAGCGTGGATGACGGCGAGGCGGAAGCGAGTGGTTCTCATCACCGGTGCTTCATCGGGCATCGGCAAGGCGTGTGCGGAGCTGCTGAGCACGCGCGGGTACGCCGTCTACGGCACGAGTCGCCGCTCCGTGGAGGCCGCGCCGCCGGGCTACCCGATGCTGGTGATGGACGTCACCCAGGATGACTCCGTGCAGCGGGCCGTGGAGACGGTGCTGGCGCAGGAGCGCGGCTATCTCGACACGGTGGTGAACAACGCGGGGTACGCGCTCGCGGGGGCCGCCGAGGACACCTCCATCGAGGAGGCCCGCGCGCAGCTCGACGCCAACTTCCTGGGCGCGCTGCGCGTGTGCAAGGCCGTGTTGCCGACGATGCGGAAGCAGGGCTTCGGGCGCATCATCCAGGTCAGCTCCCTGGGAGGGCAGGTGGGGTTGCCCTTCCAGTCCCTCTACAGCGCGAGCAAGTTCGCCCTGGAGGGCTTCACCGAGGCGCTGCGCCAGGAGGTGGCCGAGTTCGGCATCGAGGCCACGCTGGTGCAACCCGGAGACGTGCGAACGCACATCACGCAGAACCGAGTCCGCGTGGCGAAGGCGGGCGCGGGCTCCGCGTACCAAGAGCGCTTCGAAGCGGCGCTCGAGGCCATCGAGTCTGGCGAACGGGACGGCCTGGTCGCAGAGGACGTGGCGAAGAAGGTGCTGGCGGTGATGGAGCGTGAAGCGCCACGTGTGCGCTACCCGGTGGCGAACCTGGCGCAGCGGGCGGCGGTGGTGGCGAAGGCGGTGCTGCCCTCGCGCACCTTCGAGAAGCTCCTGATGTCCCTCTACGGCCTGCGCCGGCGCTGAGCCCGTCAGAATCTGCCGGCCAGCGACAATCCCTTGCCACCGTGCGGTGTGGTGAGTGGCGCCAGCGTCACCTGCGGCGCATCCGGCAGGTCGAAGTTCCGCGTGAGATACGTGGTGAGCGCGAGCCCGCCGAGTACGCCGATGCCGCTGCCGATGAGGATGGCGTCCCCCGCGTCATTGCCCGCGGTGAGGTAGACGGCGCTCGCGCCCACCAGCCCGCCGAGGATGCCGCCCGCGTCGATGATGAGCATGCGGCCTCGGGATACCTCCACGTACTTCGACAGGATGGCCATGGACAGGATGCCGGCGGCGGTGGCGCCCAATTCGACGCCGAAGAAGGCCCGTGTGTCGTTGTTGTCCGAAGTCCCCAGGAAGAGCGCCGTGACCACGCCCGCCCAGAGTCCACCGGAGTTGGCCAGTGACACCTGACCCGACGTGGGGCTCACGAAGTGCGCCAGCAGGACGCCCACGCCGGTGAAGCCCGCACCCCCGAGGATGGCGGCGCCCAGCGCGTCATTGTCGTTCAGGTCGAATGCGAGCAACGACGCGACGCCGAACCAGAAGCCCCACACCGTGCCGGAGTTGATGACGGCGGCCTGTCCATCGGTGATGCCGCCTCGCGTGAGCAGCAGGGTGCTCGCGGCGCCCGCGCCCGCGCCCAGCAGTGACACCGCGGCGTAGCCCTGCCCGCTGCAGTCACCAATGGCGCACAGGAGGACGCCTTGCGCGGCGCCGTGCAGCGTCTGCACCACGACCAGTGAGGCCCGCGCGGCGCTGGAGTGGGGCTCCTTGCCCACGGTGCTCGCGGCGGCCGTGGCCAGCCGTCCACCGGGCTGGAGCCGGGCCTGGGTGAGTCGGGCGAATTCACCGGCGTAGGGGTGCTGAGGACAGCGGGCGAGCACCTGCTCGAACAGCCTCAGCGCCTTCGTGTCATTGCCGCTCACGAGCGCATCGAAGCCCGACTGGTACTCGGCTTCGACGTCGGGCGCGCACGCGTCGGCCGAGGACATCAACGGTGGCGCGGTGACGGTCTCGGAGGGCGGTGGGGCCTCCATCGACTGGGCCGATATCGTGGCAAGCAGCAGGAGTGTGGCGAGCGTCATGGCGCACCGCACTGTACGCGAACCACGGCGGCGACATGTGTCAGCCGGATGGCGTGTCCATGCTGGAGCCCGTCGCGCGGTGCGTCAGCGTTGACGCGCGCACAGACCCAGTGATTCAGGGAAGGACGGTCCGAAGGACGTATCCCGTGAGCCACAGGCTGAGCACCGGACTGGGGCCCATGAGCCACACCGCCGCCGCCACGTAGATCAGGGTCAGCCGGGCCGGAGTCTTCGTCGAGGCATCGCCGGGCGGGAGGGATTGAAAGACAAGGTGACCTGCCTTCCGCATGGCGGCCATGGACAGGAGCCCCAGGCCAACGCCCAGGAGCGCGCCAATCCCGTACCTGACGACGCCGCCCCCAGCGAGCTGGGCGCTCGAGGTGGCCCCTCCGAGCGAACTGGCCACGATCATCATGCACAGCATGTCCCACAGACTCACCATCGCGGCCTCGTGATGGTGCGCGAATGCTTCATCTCAATCATGGGCATCCCCCGTTTCATGCTCCAGCGGCGCTTCTGGCGAAGCCCGCAGTGGCGCTCACGTCATGCACCGCACTGCAAGTCACACACCAGGGGAGGAGCGTCACGGCGCTGCATACACCTCCAAGGCAGCCCGAAGCGCTGATACGAGCTGCCTTGTTCCACCTCGGCGGAGTGCCATTGTGTCACGCGGTGCTGCCTGCATCGTGACACGTGCATCCTCGACGCGGAGCGAGCACAAACAGAGGCGCTGTCGTTGTCAGGCCGAGTCCCAGCGCACGGCCAACATGTCCACGCGCTCTCACGGGCCAGCGCACACCGAATCGAGTGCGCAGGCCCCGCAGGATCTCACAGCAGCGCGCGGCGAGCGTCTCCAGGTACTTGAGTAGGGCCGGCGCACACCGCGTCAGGTGCGCCGGCCCCACCGTGCCTCTCGTCAGCGCGCGGCCAACGTGTCCACGTGCTCGCGCAGGGCGACCTCATTGCCCAGCCTTCCACTGAGGCCGGCCAGCGGCTGCGCGGCCTGCTCGATGCGGCCCCGGGTGCGCGGGCCCGCCGAGGCGAGCCAGGCCACGCCCAGCGCGAGCTCCGCCACCTCCGCGTCGCCGCCGAGGTTGGAGGCCAGGGCCAGCAACGCCTCGACCGCCTTCTTCACCTGCGCCCCGTGCAGCGGGTGATTGCTGGTGATGCCCTCGCGCAGCAGCGTCAGCAGGGCGAGCGCGGTGGCGCGGGCCTGACGCACGGGCTCCGAACCCGCGCCGCTGCCGTCCCAGAGGCCATTGGCGAGCTGCCGCCTGAGCAGGTCCTCCGCGCTCGCGTGGCTCTCGCTGGCGACGGAGGGCGCCCCCTCGAGGATCGCGTCGTCATGATCGAGCGCGTCCGCGGCGGGGACGGCCCCATGACTCATGACGCTCTCTTCTTCCGCGAACCCATCGGCCGGCATGGGCTCCGGAGCAGAGGCCCCGTTGAAGATGCCGGAGAGGAACCCGCCCTTCTTCTTGGAGGACTTGCTCTGCTCCCGCATTTCAAGCCGGTCGCGCTCGACGGCCTCGAACTCCTTGGGTGCAGGAGCGCTGCGATACGCCGGAGCAGGAGGCGGGGGCGGAGCGGCGGCACCAGGGGCCGCGGCGGTGCGCCGCATCCGGATGGCGGGCCTCTGCGGACCGGCGGAGGCCGCACCCGGGGCCGGCATCCCCTGGCTGCTACCCCCGACGGAGGCGTTGCGCATGTCCTCGGCCTTCTGCGCCCCGAACATCGCCCAGCCGGCGGGCGCGTTCACCGGGACGACGCGCGTCTCGGCCTGCTCCGACGTCCGCCGCTCACCCGTGCGCTCCTCCACGACGACGAACGACGTGTACTGGGTGACAATCTGGTGCGCGACGGCGAGGTCGATGATGCGCTGTTTCATGGACTCCGCGCGGCGTCCGGTGAGCTGCGCGGACTCCCAGCTCCGGATGCGCTCGGCGGCCCACAACTTCTCCACCGCGGGCCGGTCCGACACGGAGGGCAGGTCCACGCGAACGGTGAGCGAGAACGGCTCCCGTCCCGAGCGCCCACGCAGCGTCACCGTGCCCGTCCCTGGCGCGGCATAGCGGCCGAGCAGCGTCCAGGGCACACCATCGATGAGGGGCGGCAGCTCGGCGGGGGCCAGCTCCGAGCACTCCACGCCGTCGAAGCGGACCTCCAGCTCGGAGACGCGAGGTGCGAGCGCGCGGGAGAACTGCGCCACCACCTTGTCGTCGATGCGCTCGCCCGGGTGGATGAACTCCACCGCGCCGCCAGTCTGCTTTGCCATGTCCCGCAGCAGCACGTCACTGACGTTGGTGCCGATGCCAAACGAGTACACGCGCGCCGACTTCCGGTCCGCGAGCACGGCTTGCAGGATTTCGCTCTCGTTGCCGACCTGTCCGTCCGTGAGCAGCACCACCACGCCGTCGGGGACGGCCTGCACCGCGGCCTTCATGGGGGCGAGCAGCTCCGTGCCACCCAGGGGACGAAGCGCGGCCACCCACTGGTCCGCCTGCTCCAGCGTGCGCTGGGAGAAGGGAACGGGCTGGGGCTGGAACGTGGTGAAACCGCTCTCGAACGCGATGATGTTGAACCGGTCGCCTTCGCGCAGATGACGCAGGCACAGCCGCAGCGCGGCCTGCGCCTGGGGCAGGCTCTCGCCGTCCATGGAGCCGGAGACGTCCACGGCGAACACGACCTCCTGCTTCGGCGGCGCGGAGGCCATGCCCAGCAGGTCCGGCACCACCGTGAGCGCGAAGGTGCCCGGGCCGTCCCCGCCCTTGCGGTGGGTGACGAGCGGCGTGAACACCGCGCTGTTGTCCGGGCTGCGCAGGCTGAGCACCAGGTCCCGGTCCAGGGAGACCTCGCCCCGCGAGAAGCCGACGCGCACGCGCGAGCCCTCTTCCCGGGTGACGGTGATGGCGTGGGACGGGCTCTCCACCACGACCTCGCGGCCCAGGTCCACGAGCAGGTCCATGCGCAGGCCGTAGCTCACGGCGCCCACGGGCGGGGTGATGCGGTCCGCGTCCGGCACCTGGGACGTGGGCTCTTCACGGCCGTGCGCGGTGCGGTCGCCGGTGGGCTTGCCGGGGATGTAGCGGGGCGCCACCAGCGTGGGGAGCATCCAGCGGACGCTGCCCTCCTCGGCGGTGACGGCCTGGAGGAACTCCACCTCCACCACGGTCTCCTCGCCGGGCAGCAGGTTGCCCACCTGCGCGGTGAAGACGTTGCGGCGCTCCTCGTCCAGCAGCGCGGCGCCGTGGCCGTCGGTGATGGCGTTGTCGTAGGTGCGGAAGGCCTCTTCGCGCTCCTTCACGACCCCTTCGACGCGGCGGCCGGCGCACGTCATGGAGAAAGCGGAGAGGGTGCCATCCGAGGGCAGCGGGAAGACGTAGACGGCCTCCACCGGGCGCTTCTCGTCGTTGCGATAGCGCTGCCGCACGCGGACGCGCGCATGTCCACCGAGCAGCTCACCCGTGACCTCGACACCTTGGAGAGGAACCTGTGCGCCGTGCTTCGTGTACAGCCCTGCTTGCTCGTGGGTCATGGCTTATCCTTTTCCTGAAACTCCGCGATGAGGGCGCGAACGCGTTCCGCGAGCGCCCGGGTCTTCGTGTCCGCCGCTTCCGAGACGTGCAGCTCCAGCCCCGGGAGCAACTCCCAGCGCTCGTAACGATTCAGGCCCGCGTCCGGTCTGCGCGCCGTTGGCATTGGCGCCACCGTGGCGGGCGCTGGCTGCGCGTACACCGGGGGCGTGGGGGTGGCGTCCGATTCGGCCAGACGCCGCAGTTCATCCAGGGGCAGGCGTTGCAGCTCCACCTGGATGGCATCCAGCGGGAGGAACCGCGCCTGTAGAACGCGGATGGCCTTGAGCCGGACGAGGTGCTCCTCCCCGTACACGGTGTCTGGGCCCCGGAAGGGCGGCGCGGGCAACAGCCCGCGTTGGACGTAGTAGCGCACCGTGCGCGACGAGACGCCCACCGCCTCGGCCAGCTCCGCCAACTTCCATTCGGTCTGTGTCTTTGGCGTGCTCACGGTTCAAACAGTAGGACTCGCCATTGTAACTGTCAAGTCGACAGTGGTGATTTGGCAGTAGCGCTGTCAGAGGCGTGAGTGGGTCTCGAAGGACCTATCTTGACAGTGGAAGTGCCACGTCTTGCCACCACCCCTCCTTCCGCTGTCACGACCTGGCGGGGCGCCGAGGGGACCTTTCCGCGAGCGGCGCGGCGGAGCGGTTGCGTCATTTCAGAGGGGATGGAACTTAAGGGGGCATGAATGGCGTCGCGGAAATCGTGGACCTCTCCTCCATCCAGCTCATCGGCACGGCGGTGACGCCGGCGGTGATGGTGTCGGCGTGTGGCATCGTGGCGACGGGGTTGGACAACCAGATTGCGCGCATGACGACGCGCATCCGGGAGATGACGCGTGAATGGCGCCTGCTTCCGGAGGGGCACATCCGGCGCGGCCTGTTGCGGCAGGAGGTGGCCATCCTGGACCGCCGGCACGCCATCCTCGCCCGGGCCATCGGCTTCACCTACACGGCGCTGCTGGCCTTCGTGGTGACGTCGCTGCTGTACCTGACGAAGCGGCAGACGCAGATTCCGGAGACCCTTCCGGTGGTGTCCTTCTCCGTGGGCGTGGTGTTGCTCGGCGCGACGGCGCTGCTGGTGCTGGCCTCGCTGCGGCTGAGCCGTCGGGCCATCAAGCTGGAGCGGCAGGAACTCTTCGACGAATCGCTCCCGCCGCCCGTTTCCTAGCCGCCGTCAGGACAGGCCGCCCGCCGGAGGACCTTCCTCGTCCTCCGCGTCTCCGTAGCGCTCCGTGAGCTCGTCATCGGCCTGTTCCAGGCGGGCCTTCACGCCGCCGAGCGTGCGCAGCAGGTCGAGCGGGATGGGCAGGATGGTGTGGTTGCCGCCGGTGGTGATTTCCACCAGCGTCTGGAGGTAGCGGAGCTGGAGGGTGGCCGGGTAGCGGCTGAGGACCTTGGCGGCCATGGAGAGCTTCTCGGCGGCCTGGTGTTCGCCCTCGGCGGCGATGATTTTCGCGCGGCGCTCGCGCTCGGCTTCGGCCTGCCGCGCGATGGCCCGCTGCATCTCCGAGGGCAGGTCGATGTGCTTCACCTCCACGTTGGACACCTTGACGCCCCACGGGTCGGTGCGTGCGTCGAGCACCTGTTGAATCTCGTGGTTGATGCGGTCGCGCTCGGAGAGGAGCTGGTCCAGGTCCACCTGTCCCAGGATGGAGCGCAGCGTCGTCTGGGCGAGCTGGCTGGTGGCGTAGAGGTAGTCCTCCACCTGGAGCACCGCCTTGTCCGCGTGGATGACGCGGAAGTAGACGACGGCGTTGACCTTCACGCTCACGTTGTCCCGGGTGATGACGTCCTGTGGGGGTACGTCTCGCGCCACGGTGCGCAGGTCGATGATGACCATGCGCTCCACGAACGGGATGAGCCAGCGGAAGCCCGCGCGTTTGAGGCCCACGAAGCGCCCGAGCCGGAACACCACGCCGTTCTGGTACTCGTTGACGATTCGCACGCCGGACAGGAACAGCATGAAGAGGATGGCGAGGGGGATGAGCAGTCCGAGCAGCCCGGTCAGTTGCATCATGTCGGCACCTCGTCGACGAAGAGGGTGAGTCCTTCCATGCCGCGCACCACCACGTGCGCGCCGGAGCGGATGGGCGTGGTGGACGTCGCGCGCCAGCGCTCTCCGTGAACGAACACCTCGCCGTTCTGAGGTGTGACTTGCGCCAGCGCGGTGCCGTGTTCGCCCACGAGCCCCAGGTCGCCAACTCGCTGGGGGAGCCGCCGGGTCTGCGCGCTCCGATAGGCGACGTAGGCCGCCGCGCCCGCGAGCACCACGGTGGTGGGCACCAGCCAGGTCCACGACACGTGGAAGGAGCGGTCCACGAACCACGCCGGGTCGAAGCGGTCCACGAGGAACAGGCCGCCCAGTCCCAGCAGCACGACGCCCGCGGCGCCCAGGAGGCCGCTGGTGACGAACAGCTCCGCGACGATGAGGGCGGCGCCCAGCATCATCAGCACCACGGCGCCCGCGCGGACCGGCAGCGCCGAGGAGGCCACCAGCGCGAGCACGAGCGCCACGCCGCCGATGAGGCCCGGAACGATGCCGCCCGGATGAGACACCTCCACCACCAGCCCCAGCGCGGCCACCAGGAAGAGCAGATAGACGATGCCGGGGTTGGCGAGCGCGTGGATTGCTCGCTGCGACAGGCTCGGCTCCAGTTCGACGATGCGCGCATCGCGCGTGGACAGGCGCACGGACTCTCCGCCCGCCACGGTGACCTGTCGGCCATCCGCCTGGGCCAGGAAGTCGGCCTCCGTGGCGGCTTCGTACTCCACCACGCGCAGCGCCCGGGCCTGGGCGGCGGAGACGCTGACGCTGTCGCGCACGGCGGAGGCGGCCCACTCCACGTTGCGGCCGCGTTGTTGGGCGATGCTCTCCGCGAAGGCGACGGCGTCGTTCTCCACCTTGCGCGCCAGGTGTGTTCCGCCCGCGGCTTCCGGGTCCTGGCCGCTGATACCGGCCACGGGGTGCGCGGCGCCGATGTTGGTCCCCGGCGCCATGGCCGCGACGTTGGAGGCCAGGGTGATGAAGACGCCCGCGCTGCCGGCGTGTGCGCCCGAGGGACCGACCCAGACGAGCACGGGCAAGGGGGACGCGAGGAAGGTGCGGACGATGGCGCGCGTGGCTTCCAAGGAGCCACCGGGCGTGTCGAGCCGCACCAGGAGCGCGCCGTGTCCGCCCGCTTCGGCGCGCGCCACGCAGTCGGCCAGGTAGCTGCTGGCGCCCAGGTCCACCACGCCGTCCAGCTCGCAGCGGGCCACGACGGGCTGGGTCCCGGCGCTGGGGGCCTCTGACGCGGACGCGAGCAGTCCCGCCAGCAGGACGCAGAGCAGCGCGGGGGCCGTGCGTCTCCATGGGGACTGGCGCGGCATGTCACACCCCCTGGAGGTTCGCGGCCGAGAAGGACGCGGGAACGATGCCGCGCGGAGGCAGCGGGCGCACGGAGGCCAGATGTTTGAGCAGGCGCAGGTGGTCCACGAGCAGCCGTGGCATCAGGAAGTGTTGCCGCACGTGTTCGTGTCCGCGGGCGCCCAGCATTCGCGCTTCATCGGGGCGGCGCAGCAGGTGGAGCATGGCCTCGGCGCACTCCTCCACGGTGTCCACGAGGACGCCGCCGGTGCCGTCGGGAAGTTGGAGCGGGATGCCGCCCACGCGTCCGCCGACGACGGGGGTGCCCTTCCACAGCGTCTCCGAGACGACGAGCCCGAAGCCCTCGCGAACGGACTTCTGGACGACGACGTCGGACAGGGTCTGGAGCGCGTTGACCTCGATGTTCCCCACGCCGACGAGGTTGGTGAGGATGTGGATGAGGCTGTCGCCCGCGGTGGCGGCGCGGAGCTCCTCGTACACGTCCCAGCCCTCGGGGTCGTCCAGGGCCAGTGAGCCCGCGAGCGCGAGCTGGAGGTCCGGCACGTGGGGGCGCACGCGCTGGTACGCGCGAACGACGCCCAGCGGGTCCTTCCACCGGTCGAAGCGGCTGACCTGGGTGACGAGGGGCCGGTGGGTGCGGATGCCAATCCACTCCAGCACATCACGCGCGAGCATCTCCGGCAGCGGGTGGTTCTTGGGGCTCAGCGGGTCGATGGCCGGCGCGTAGACGCGCACGTCGGAGATGGGGAGTTGGGGCGGCACGAACTCCCGCAGGGTGAAGATGGCGGCGTCGTACGCGTGCAGGTAGGGCGACAGGAAGTCCCAGAACGTGGGGTTGGGGTGCGAGGTGTCGATGTGGCAGCGCCATATCCAGCGCGCGTCCAGGTGGGGACTGAGCGCGGCGAGCACGGCGGGCTGCGGGTCGTGCACGAAGACGAAGTCGTAGTTCTCCGAGTCCGTGACGAGCCGGTGGGCATTGAGCTGTGCGTTGGCCAGGTAGGTGGCCTTCTCGGCTTCAGTGAGCTCGCCGGGGGCGCCTTGCAGGCCGTTGTGGATGCGCTTGGTGACCTGGAAGAAGGCGTCGTCGCCGTGGATGAGCTTCCAGTCGGTGACGATGCCCAGGTCGTTGTAGAGCGGGACCAGGGAGCGGAGGATTTCGGAGACGCCGCCGCCATAGGGGGTGGCGCTCAGGTGCATGCACCGGGCGCCTCGAAGGTCCTCGGAGAGCTGGTGCAGCTCGTCGAGGTCCGTCTCGGGGGCGATTCCGCGATAGGTGGCAAGCGAACGCTTGCCGACGTCCACGACGTCCAGCATGGCCTCGGCCTCCCGGGTGAGCGCTCCTGGCAACGGTACGCACGTGGCGCGGACGCGACGGATGCCACCGGCTGCTGGCCTGGTGTCCGGCAGTGGAAGCAAGCGTCCTTCGAGATGTCCGGGCATCCGCTGGTGGACGTTCACCGTCATCGACAGATTGTCGATGGCGTGCACGCTCCCTACCGTCAGACGGCAACCCGATAAGGAGGCGACATGCGTCGTGCCGTACTCATTGCCGTATGCGTGGCCGGAGCCGCCGCGTTCGCTTGTAGGACCACGCAGCCCGAGGGCGCGGAGGAGCAGCAGCCCCTGATGGGACCGGACCAGATTCGTGAGCCCGTGCAGACGGTGACAGACACCCCAGCCGGTCCCGCGACGCCCCTCCCGGACATAGACGCGGGAACGCCGACGGACGGCGGGCTGGTCGAATAGGCCTGACGCGCCGCTTCCCTTGGGCGCGGTGGCAACCACCACGCGTGGGCCGTGACACCGCACCCCAGCTCACGCACAGTTCGCGTCCCACCTGTCCTGTGGCGCGAGTCCGTCCGCGCTGAGGCACGTGGAAGGAGGCGCGGGTGGAGACGACCGTCTATCTGGCGGAGCGGGTGTGGACGTTGGATGCGGCGAGGCCTCGGGCCCAGGCGCTGGCGGTGCGTGATGGGCGCCTGTTGGCCGTGGGGACTCGCGACGAAGTGACCGCCGCGGCGGGGCCGGGCGCGCGTCAGGTGGACCTGGGCGCGGCCACCGTGGTGCCGGGGCTGGTGGACGCGCACGCGCACATTCATGGCTTGGGACGGAGCCTGACGACGGTGCGGCTGGAGCAGGCCGGCTCCGTGGATGAGGTCATCCATCGCCTGTCCGAAGCGCCCGCCTCCAGCTTCCAGGGAGACTGGCTGCTGGGGCGAGGCTGGGACCAGAACGCGTGGCCCGGCGGCGCGTTTCCGGGACGCCAGGAACTGGATGCCCGCTTCCCCTCGACGCCCGTGTTCCTCACCCGCGTGGACCACCACGCGGCCTGGGTGAATGGCGAGGCCCTGCGGCGCGCTGGCATCACCCGGGACACACCGGACCCGGAGGGCGGCCGCATCCTCAAGGACGTCCACGGCGAGCCCACGGGCGTGCTGGTGGACAACGCCATGGACGTGGTGTCCGCGGTGATGCCTCCGCCGTCCCGCGCGCAACTGGAGGCCCGGCTGCGCGCCGCCCTGACGCGTTGCGCGCAGGTGGGGCTGACGGGCGTGCATGACGCCGGCATGGAGCTGGATGCCTTCCGCATGCTCCAGTCGTGGGACGCCGCCGGCACGCTGCCGCTGCGCGTCTATGCGATGGCGGCGGGGCAGGGCGACGAACGTCACACGTACCTCGACCAGGGGCCCTGGCAGGGGCGGATGCTGGCGATGCGTTCGGTGAAGTTCCTCTCCGACGGCGCATTGGGCAGCCGGGGCGCGGCGTTGCATGAGGACTACTGCGACGAACCCGGGCAGCGAGGCTTGTTGCTGCTGCCACCCGAGGAACTCGCGTCCCGGGCCCACGCCTTCATGGCGCGGGGCTTCCAGGTGTGCATCCATGCCATTGGAGACCGCGCCAATACGTTGGTGCTGGATGTGCTCCTGCGCGCGTCGGAGGCGACGGGCACCCAGGCGTTGCGGCACCGCGTGGAGCACGCGCAGATTCTCCGCGTCGATGACATCCGCCGCCTGGGCGCCGCGGGGCTGGTGGCGAGCGTGCAGCCCACCCACGCGACCAGCGACATGCGCTGGGCGGACGCGCGGCTCGGACAGGCGCGACTGAAGGGCGCCTACGCCTGGCGCAGCCTCCGAGACGCGGGCGCGCACCTGGCGCTGGGCAGTGACTTCCCTATCGAGAACCCGGACGTCCTGGCGGGGCTGTACGCGGCGCGCACGCGGCAGGATGCGTCCGGCTGGCCCGCGTCGGGGTGGCGGCCCGAGGAGCGGCTGACGGCCCACGAGGCGCTGGAGGGCTTCACCACGGGACCTGCCTGGGCGTCCTTCGACGAGGACCGCCGTGGGAGGCTGGTGGCGGGTCTGGACGCGGACTTCGTGGCGCTGTCGGAGGACCCGCTGGAGGGGCCCGCCTCGGCGCTGGTGAAGGCGCGGGTCATCGCCACCGTGGTCGCGGGGGCGGAGGTGTACCGCGCGCCCCCGTCGGCCTGAGCATCACGCTCAATCGCTGAAGATGTGCGAGCGCGCCGCCTCGGCGATGGTGACGACGGCGGGGTGGCGAATCTTGCGCTCCACGGTGATGGCGTAGAAGCAGGTCTCGATTTCGTCGGTCCGGCCGATGACGGAGCAGTTGAACTGGCGCTCGACCTCCGCCTCGATGGCGGTGGGCATGGCGAAGACGCCGTGCCCGCGTTGTCCGAAGGCTTGAAGGAGCGCGCTGTCGTCGAAGTCGCCCGCGATGACGGGGCGCAGGCCCTTGCGTTCGAACCACAGGTCCATGGAGCGGCGCGCGGAGGACTCGTCCGACGGCAGCAGCACGGGCGCGCCGTCCAGTGACTGGGGGAAGTTCTCCTTGAGCTCGAGCAGCTTCCCCGCCGCGAAGAAGGACACGCCGCACTTGCCCAGCAAGTGATTGAACGAGCGCACGCTGACTGGCTCGGAGCTGGGCGCGTCCGCGAGCACCACATCCAATTCATGCAGGGCGAGCGACGCGAGCAGTTGGGGCAGCGGACCCTCACGGCAGATGATGCGCAGCGAAGGACCCGCCTCGAGCGCGGGCTTGAGGAGCTGTTCCGCGACCAGCTTCGGGATGACGTCGAGCACCCCGACGTTGAGCCGAAGCTGCTGCCCGGGCGGCAGGCCGGAGACGACGTTCTTCAGCTCGTTGCCCAGGCGGAAGATTTCATCCGCGTAGCGCATCACCGTGCGGCCCACGTCGGTGAGCACCAGCTTGCGGCCCTGCCGCTCGAACAGCTTGTGGCCCAGCGACTCCTCCAGGAGCTTGAGCTGGCTGCTGATGGTGGGCTGCGCGAGGTGCAGCTCCTCGCCCGCCTTGGCGATGCTTCCGGCCCGAGCAACCGTCCAGAAGTACAGGAGGTGGTGGTAGTTGAGCCAGCTCATGACCATAGAGATAACCGAAGTGTTGTCGTCAAAGTATCTAATTTTCTTATAGGGCTCGGGCCTTTAATTTCCTCTGCGTCGCGCCGTCGTGTGGGCGCGCTCAACCCGGAGGAGGTCCATGGAAGCCATCAGCCTGAACATGTCCTGTGAGTCCCCTGAGCTCGTGGTTGCGGCCGAGGTCGTGGAGTCACGCGTGCGTGCGCACATGGAGCTCGTGCGGCGGCTGGCGTGGAAATACCGGTGGACCGGCCTGTCGATGGAGGAGCTGGTGGCGGAGGGCAATGTCGGGTTGATGGAAGCGGCGGGACGTTTCGAGGACCGCGGGGTGCCGTTCGCCGCCTACGCGAGCCAGTGGATTCGCGCGCGCATCCGGGCCTACGTGGGCCGCAACTGGAGCATGGGCGGCGGGCGGGCGCCGTGGGTGGTGTTCCAGCTCCGCCGGGAGCGGGCGCGGCTGGAGTCCCGGTGGGGCGAGGGCCACCCGGAGGTGGAGAAGCGGCTCGCCGAGGCGCTGGGCAAGCGGGAGGACGAGGTGGCACGCGCCATGGAGGCGCTCTCGCGGGACGTGTCCCTGGACGCGCCGCTGTCGCAGGACTCGGAGTTCACCCGCATGGACATGCTGATGGCGGACGCCGACTCCCAGGAGGACCTGGTGGACCGGGCGCAGTGGGCGCGGCGGCTCCGGGCGAGCGTGGACGAGGCCTGGCCGGAGCTGGACGCCCGCGAGCGGGCGCTGGTGGAGGAGCGGATGTTGGCGGAGGACGGGGTGAGCGCCGAGCTGCTGGCGCGCCGCTTCGGGGTGACGGCGGTGCGCATCCGGCAGATCGAACAGGGCCTGCGGACGAAGCTGCGCCGCCGGATGACGGCCAGTCTCACGGCCTGGGACGGGGAGGCCATGTCCCTGGCGGCCTGACACCTGTCCGCCATGTCCTTGGCGAATGCTGTTGACGGGGTAGGGAAGGGCTCGCTATGAAGGCGCCGTTCCGCGCGCTGCCCCTTACGCCCAGGTAGCTCAGTCGGTAGAGCAGGGGATTGAAAATCCCCGTGTCGGTGGTTCGATTCCGCCCCTGGGCACTCCGCGGAGATGAAGGCCTCTGGACTCAAGTCCAGAGGCCTTTGTCGTTTCAGGCGCCCAGCTCACGGGCCCGCGCGTCAAGGGCGTCTCGGTGGGCGGTGCGGAACTGGTGGGCCATGACGAGCTTCACGGGCCGCAGCCTCGCGGCCTGTTCGAGGAGGCTCAGGACGTCGGCTTGGACGATGGCCTCGAAGGGTTCATTCATGGGGGTGGTGAACACGGTGGCCGTCAGCGCCCCTGTTGCGTCATGGACGAAGCGGCAGCCACTGGACCAGTCACGGGCGTCGTTGTGGACGAGCCGCAAGGTGAGGTCGGTGGCTTTGAGCGAGGCCACGCGCTCGAAGACGTGTGTCTGAAGGAAGTCGACGTCGAGGTGCAGTCCGGCGGAGGCATGGAGCCGGAGCTGGAGCCGTTCCAGCCGCGTGGCCAGCGGTGACGTCAGGAACAGGGGGATTTGCCGCGGATGGAAGGCGGCATCGAGCGCGCGGAGCCTTGGGAAGGCGCTGGGGTTCGAGGCCAGCTCGGGCCATGCCTCGTGCCGCCTGTTCGTCGCGAGGGACTCCAGCTTCGGCAGCCTGGCGAGCACGTCGATGCCGACGTCGGTCTGCGCAATCGACCGCAGCGACCGCATGACCTCGTGCGGAGTGATGTCGCGGTCACCGAAGCCCTCGAGGTGCTCGACGGTGGACCAGAGCGGGTGGCCCACCGTCTTCTCGATGGCGCTCGCGAGTGCGCGTGCGTTGCCCTGCTTGAGCGCGGCGTGTGAGAGGAACCCCCGCGTGAAGGTGCAGCCGGGTTTGAGCACGGCGTCGAGCGGACCGAGCAGCTCCGCGCGGGCCGTCTTGATGAGCTCGCGCTCCCGTCGGGCTTCCGCGGACTTCAGGGCCCGGCGGGTGGCTTCGAGCTGAAGGGCGATGAGCTCGCCTCGGGGATGCCCTGTTTCGAGGAGGACATCCGCCAGCACGGCGCGCGCGTCATCGTCCTCTGGATTCGTGAGGACATTCGCCAGGAGGGCGGCGGCATCACCCGAGCGCGCGGGTTTCGTGGCGTGGGTGGCCTCATTCAGCGCCTGGTCGATGGCGTCGAGCGCCTTCCGGAGGTCGGGCGCGAGGTCCACGTCGCGCACGGCGTCGAGTTCGGGCTGGAGGCGGTCGAGATGGCCCGCGAGGAACTCCTGCCACGAAACCGACGAGTCGTATCCCGCGCGAGCCTTCGCGAGGGTTTCCCGGGCCTGGGCATCGCGGATGCGCCGCGCGAGCGGTGCGAGCCGCGTCCAGAAGGGCCGTGCGCCGGTGCTGGTGAACGGCGGGTCCGCGTACTGCGCCGCGACCCACCGGTCGATACGCGGGTCCGTGGGCCAATCCCCGAGGGACTCCAGACGCGAGCGTGCCTTGACGGAGCCCTTGTCGAGCAGCGCACCGAGGAGCAGCGAGAGCCGCGTGGCATCACGCGTGTTCGCGAGGGTCTCCCAGTCCCCGGAGAGCGGCTGCTCCTGCGCGACTTTCGCACCCACCCTCGCGATGCGGTCCGCGAGTTCGCGATGCGGCGCGGCGCGCCAGGCTTCGAGCAGCCCCAGGAGGACCATGGGCCACTGCCCGTCGGCCGCGGCCTCCGGGAGGGGTTTCTGAGGGAACTCGGGGTGATTCGACATGGGCCCTACCTCGAAGCGCCTGTTTCTCCGGGGCACCGCTTATTCGAAAAGCGGCCTCAGCGTCACAAAGCAACTTCGGCAGAGGGGCTTGTTCTTGGTCGCGTTGAAAGCCGCTCCGCAATGATGGCAGTGCTTGTCTTCGTAATGGGGGTCGCTATAGCGGGCCCAGGTCGCGAAGTCCTTGTCGCAGTACGGCCTGCCGATATCGAACTCGATATCGACCTGACAGCGGATGCAGTAGCCGTGGGGTGGCTGTTGAGGTTCTGGAGCGGCGTTCTTCCGACGGGGTAAAGGGTCGAAGCGGACGATGCGGTCCCTGCGGTGCGGTTGAATCTCGTCCTGGATGAACTTGAGGATTTGAGCGTATTCAGGGCGGTTCGCCGGGACCCATACGCCAATTTCGATGCTGTTGTTGAAGGATGACTCAAGGAGGTTGAGGGAGGTGATGAGGGCATGGCGCTCGGAGAAGTAGAGCTTGGCGTGCAAGTCGCTCACGTGGGCCAATCGCATCCCCTCGCTCATGAGGCTGAGCAGGATCTCCTTCCCCTGGCCCGTGGGCGCTCGGGTGTGTGCATCCTCGGCGCGCATGATCAGCGTCACGTCAACCTTGCGGTCGAGCGCATTTCGAATCTTGCGCTCCAGGTCACGCAGCTTCTCGATGCTGACGTAGGGACTGATCAGCGTCACCTGCTTCTTGGCGTCGTCAATGAGCCCCTGGAGCCGGTGAACCGTGTCACTTTTCCCCAGGAACTCGAGCGGGTCATTGCCATTGCCTTGCGAGCGAAAGAAGTTCTCAAACATGGGAATGGCCCAATCCATATCAGCAAGCTTCTCGGCCAAGGTAGGCCCTGAATTCCGGGTTCCAGTTCACCCTGGGGCCCAGGGGCCCTGCCTTCGCTGTGGGGCGGGCGACGGACGGTCCATCACGGAACGTGAACCCGTGTCCGGTTCTTGGCCGCTTCCCCATGAAGCGGGGTGCACGGGCTGCCTGGAGCAGGGTAGAGAGGGAGTCGGAGGAGCGAAACACGATGGACGCGAACGCAGTGGCGGAACTGGAGCAGGCGGGTGTGCGGGTGGACGCGCCCGAAAGCCTGTACGTGGCGGTGGAATGGGACGGCGAGGGCAAGCACGTGCGTCCGGTGGGCGAGCGCGTCCAGATTCGCGCGGGCGAGCAGCTTGCCCACGTGACGCTCAAGCCCATCTCCCAGCTCTTCACCGGTGACGCGAAGCCCCCCAGCTTCACCAAGGCGCCGCCGCTCGAGTACCAGCCCTTCTTCCTCCTCATCGAGGCCACCGCCGCCGCCTACTGCCGCGCGGTGCGCAATACGGAAACGGACCAGGAGTTCGAGCGGCTCTACCGCCACCTCCTGCGCCGCCCCGACCGCAACCCGCTCTTCTCGCACCTCCAGGGCGCCGTGCGCCTCTACATGTCCCTGCGCGACGTGAGCCAGGCGGAGTTCGAGGCCGTCATCCAGCGCCTCCACCAGTCCGCCAAGCACTTCGAGACGCACACTGGGAGCATCAACTACTTCCAGGAAGTGCTCCGGGGCGTGCTCGGCGCCTGAGCAGTCGCACCGCGCCGTCCTCCTGGGCAACCCGGGAGGGCGGCAAGTGGAATATCGTGCTCCGCCGCCCGTTCCCGGGCGCTCTTCTCCGACAGGAGCACGGATGTTCCGTCAGTCGTTACTCTGGACCTCGTGTCTGGCCCTGCTCTCCGGCCCCGTCGCCTGTGCGCAGACGCAGGCCAAGGCGGTGGCGAAGCCCACCGTGGCCGCCGCGCCGAAGCTGGCCGCTGGCATCGAGTCCCGCACCCTCAAGAACGGGCTCAAGGTCGTCGTCTGGCCCAACCACGACATCCCCAGTGTCGTCCTCTACAACTGGTTCCGCGTGGGCAGCCGGAACGAGTATCCCGGCATCACCGGCCTGTCCCACTTCTTCGAGCACATGATGTTCAACGGTGCGAAGAAGTACGGCCCCGGTGAGTTCGACCGCGTCATGGAGGCCAACGGCGGCGCCAACAACGCCTTCACCTCCGAGGACGTCACCGTCTACATGGACTGGTTCCCGCGCTCCGCGCTCGACGTCATCTTCGACCTCGAGGCCGACCGGCTCCAGCACCTGGCCATCGACCCCAAGGTCACCGAGTCCGAGCGTGGCGTCGTCTACTCGGAGCGCCGCTCCGCCATCGACAACGACAACATGGGCGCCCTGATGGAGCAGGTGCAGGCCACCGCCTTCGTCGCGCACCCGTACCAGTTCCCCGTCATCGGGTGGCCGTCCGACATCGAGTCGTGGCGCATCGAGGACCTCCAGCGCTACTACAAGACGTACTACGCGCCCAACAACGCCACGCTCATCTTCACGGGCGCCGTGACGCCCAAGGAGATCTTCGCGCTCGCGGAGAAGTACCTGGAGCCCATCCCCTCGCAGCCCGCCCCCGAGCCCGTCCGCACGAAGGAGCCCGAGCAGCAGGGAGAGCGCCGCATCTTCGTGAAGAAGCAGGCCCAGGCCCCGCTCATCCAGCTCGCCTACCACGGCATGGCCGGGAAGGACGCGGACGTCGAGGCGCTGGCGCTGCTCCTGAGCATCCTCTCCGACGGTGAGTCCTCGCGGCTGCACCGCCGCCTCGTGGAGGAGGAGCGCGCCGCCCTGCGCGTCAACACGCACTTCAGCCCCGGCTTCGACCCGTCGCTCGTCTGGGTGTACGCGGACTTGCCGCCCGGCGCGGACCTCACGAAGGTGGAGGCGCTGCTCACCGAGGAGCTGGCCCGCGTCGTCAAGGACGGTGTCACCGACGCCGAGCTCCAGAAGGCGCGCAACATCATCCTGTCCCAGTTCTGGCGCAGCCTGGAGACCAACAACGGCCGGGGCCGCGCGCTGGGTGCCGCGGAGACGTTCCGTGGCGACTACCGCCAGCTCTTCGAGGCTCCCGCCCGCTACGAGAAGGTGACGCGTGACGACGTCCGCAAGGTCGCCACGCGCGTCTTCAACTCCCAGCGCCGCACCGTTGGCTGGCTCGTGCCCGCCGACGCCGAGGCCGCCACCCCCGACACCCGCAAGGAGGCCTCGCGATGAGCGCCCCCCTCTCCTGGAAGGCCGCGTTCACCACGCTGCTGTTGTCCTCCGTTCCCGCTGCCGCGCAAACCGCCGCCGCCCCGCCCAAGGCCGCCGCGGCCCCTGCCTCGCAGCAGGGCGTGACGCTCCCCAAGGCCACCGTCGTCACGCTGAAGAACGGCGCGAAGGTCCAGCTCGTGGAGCGCAAGGAGCTGCCGCTCGTGTCGTTCAGCGCGTGGGTGCGCGGCGGCGCCCTGGGTGACCCCGCGGGCA
Organism: Myxococcus hansupus; assembly: GCF_000280925.3. Taxonomy (NCBI): domain Bacteria; kingdom Pseudomonadati; phylum Myxococcota; class Myxococcia; order Myxococcales; family Myxococcaceae; genus Pseudomyxococcus; species Pseudomyxococcus hansupus. Next base: position 7,700,651 of record NZ_CP012109.1, on the reverse strand, counting down.
AGGAGGGCCTGGCCGCCCTCACCGGCGAGCTGCTCCAGAAGGGCGCCGGTTCGCGTGACGCCAAGCAGTTCGCCGAGACGGTCGACGGCGTGGGCGGCGCGATTCAGGTGGCCGCCAACCTGGAGGCCCTGGTCATCAGCGGCCAGTTCATGTCGCGCGACACCGGGCTGATGGTGGAGCTGCTCACCGACCTGCTCACCCGCCCGCGCTTCGACGCGAAGGAGCTGGAGAAGGTCCGCGCGCGCAAGGCCTCCGAAATCGCCGCCGCGAAGGACGGCGACCCGCGCGGCCTCATTGGCGCGTACTTCCAGGCCTTCCACTTCGCCGGGCACCCGTACGGCACGCCCGTCAACGGCAGCGAGGCGTCGCTCCCGGCGCTGACCCGCGAGGACGTGCTCGGCTACGCCAAGAACCACCTGGGCGGAGACCGGCTCATCCTCTCCGTGGTCGGTGACTTCGACGCCAAGGCGCTCGCGAAGAAGCTGGAGGCCTCGCTGGGCGGCTGGGCTCGCGCCGCCACGCCGGTGCCCACCGTGCCCGCCACGGCCAGCTCCAAGGGCCGCCGCGTGCTGCTGGTGGACAAGCCGGACGCCACCCAGACGTACTTCTGGATTGGCAACACCGGCATCGCCCGCGATGACGCGGACCGCGCGTCCGTGAAGCTCGCGGAGACGGTGTTCGGCGGGCGCTTCACCTCGCTGCTCAACACCGAGCTGCGCGTGAAGTCCGGCCTGAGCTACGGCGCCAACTCCGTGTTCGTCCGCCACTCGCGTCCGGGGCCTGTCGTCATCGCTTCGTACACGAAGACGGAGTCCACCGGCCGCGCCATCGACATGGCCCTGGACGTGCTCGCCGGCTACCGGAAGTCCGGCATGGATGACGCCATGCTCACGTCCGCGAAGTCGTACGTGCTGGGCCAGTTCCCGCCCACGCTGGAGACCGGGTCGCAGGTGGCGGGCAAGCTGTCCGAGCTGGCCTTCTACGGACTGGACGCCAGTGACGTGGATGGCTTCGCCAGCGCCGTGTCCGCCACCACGCGGGAAGGCATCCACGGCATCATCCAGCGCAAGCTGCCCACGCCGGAGGACCTGACGTTCGTCCTCATTGGCAAGGCGTCGGAGATCCGCGAGATGGCCCGGAAGTACGGCCCCGTCACGGAGATGAAGATCTCCGACAAGCACTTCGCGCCGCCCGCGAAGCGCTGAGGCGCGCCGCGCACCGCCGGACCGGGATGTCGCCGGGCCGGCGGTGCCTTCGTGGCGGAATCCTCCATTCCCAACGCAGCCCGTCTGGTCGCCCATCAGCAGACGTCGCAGGCCCTTGGTAGGGTGCTCGGCGCTTCTTCTCAATTGGGGGTCATATGCGTTTGCGTCACTGGTCGCTGCTGCTGGTTCCTACCTGCGCGGCCTGGCTGGGTTGCGCGGGGGGTGAGCCGGGTTCTGCCTCGGATTTCGGCGACGGACAGTCGCCTGTGAATCGGGACAGTCCTTCGGGCGAGCCACAGTCCGATGTGGATGTGATTGAGCCCGGGCCCGGCGATTCCGAAACGCCTTCCGCGGACGTGGTGTTGGTGAAGCAGACCACGCGCTTCCACACGGCGGTGGGCATCGCCGAGCGGAGCGAAGACCTCTCCGCGAATCCTCCCGAAATCTACGTGCCCTCGGGGACGACGTTCAGCGTCGTGTCTGGCTCGGCGTCTCCACAAGGCTGGCGCTTCACGGGCATCCCGTCGGGCGCCTATTACCTGCGGACCGGCAATTCCTTCATCATCACGTCCGCGCGCGAGGTGGACATCGGCTCCCAGCAGTTGGGTCGCCCCGACACGGTGTTCAGCCAGACGCTGTGGACGCCGCTGCAGATGAACCTGGTGAACCTGGCGCCGTGGTCGACCTACAACGGGGTGACGGAGCCCGGGTCGAGCCTCCAGATTGCCTCCGCCCAGGTGAACCTCTACGGGGCCGTGAATGTCTTTGACGCCGTGGCGGATGGGCAGACCCACCTGCTCACCAACGACGCGGACGTCTTCACCAGCACCGCCAATGCCCTGCCTGTCTTCGAGGCCAACAAGGGAGACCGGCTGTATGTGAGCCAGCACGCCCAGCTCCAGGCGGGGACGCTGCCGGATGGCCGCCCATTGGGGTACTCGGCCCTGGTGCGCAGCGTGGAGATGGGCGCGTTCGACTTCGTTCCGGACGGGGTGACGCCGATGCCCCTCACGGGCGTCATGCGGCCGGTCCCGATGCGGGAGTTCCCCATCGAATGGCGGCTGCCGGAGTTCACCCGCCACGCGGAGGGGGTGCATCCACTCGCTTCGGCCAACTACGCCTCGTTCTACGTGATGCCCGCGGCGCACGGCCTGAGTGATGGCTGGGTGGGGTACTCGGGGGAGACTCTGTCGCTGATGCTGCCCCGGGGGACTTCGTTCAACTTCACCCGACGCCTGTCCTACGGCAATCCGTTCCCGTCTTCCTGGGAGATGGTGGCCGCCGCGCAATACACCTTCCGGGTGTTGGAGGAGGTGCCGGATGGCTCGGGCACCCTGTTCTCCCTGGGGGCCAACATGTACACCTACGAGGAGTTGGACAGTTACGTCGCGGGTCCCGTTGTTCCGCGGGTGTCGCCTCCGCGTGAGGTGACCATCGACGGTGTGCCCGCGAGCACGCCGCGCGAGGTGGGCACCGCCAGCCCCGTCATCGCCTGGCTCCCGCCCGTGGTGGGGACGCCCTCGCTCTATCGGGTGCTCATCTACCGGTTCGACACGACCCGGCGCATGGGGGTCTTGCATCGCAATCTGTACGTGCCCGGTTCGGCGACGCAGGTGCGGTTGCCCCCCGGCACGTTGGACCCGGCCGCCATCCACTACCTGCGTGTCGCCGCCATGGAGGTGTCGGGCTACGACCTGGCGCAGAACCCGTTCAGCACGATGGACCGGCTGCCGCATTCGCGCGCGGACGCCATCAGCTCGTTCTTCACCACGCCGTGAGGCGCGGACGTTGAGTCCCAGGCCCGCTACTTCGCCGTCATCGCCTGGTAGCGGGCCAGGCACTGCTGGAAGCGTCGGTCCACCGAGCGCGCGAACCACGCTGTGGTGAGCTCGCGCTTCAGCTTGGGGCTCTGGAGCGTCACCCGGGGAAGCTGGGCGTAGGGAGGCGCCTCACCGGTTTCACGTTGGTAGATGCGCTTCACCGCGCGGAACGTGTCGGTGGACTCGAACGCCAGCTCCTTCTCCTTGCCCACGTCGCGGCGCACCGTCCGTTCGCTGAGGTCGGGCGTGTAGCGCTGGCGGAATGCGAGCAGCGCTTGCAGGGACTTGCTGTCCTGGCTTCGAGGCTCGCCCTGCTTGTCATAGAGCTGGAAGTCGCCGTCCGGTGCCAGGGGATGGCCGGTGAGGCGGCTCACCTGGGACTGGAGCGCGGCGTTGCGTGAGGCATAGACGCCCGCGTTGTAGTCCGCGAAGCGGAAGAGCGGCTCCGGGTACGCGGCCTCGTATCCGAGCAGCCGCGCGGTGCCGTAACGCACGCCGCCCGCGCGTGTGTACATGGACTCGCGCACCTGGGCGGGGTCCGCGTCCTCGCCTGCCTTCAGCATCGCGTAGCGCACGCTGACCTGCATGGAGCCCGCGGTGGTGACGGGGTTGAACTCGTGCAGGCGGCCGGAGGCGAAGAGGCCACTGGTGAAGTCCACGACCTTGAAGGCGCCCGGGTAGCCGTCCTCGTAGTACGCGAGCATGTCGCGGAAGAGCCGGTCCAGGTCGCGCTCGGTGCGCAGGGCATTCAGCCGCGCGTCGAAGGTCTTCGTGCTGCCCTTCGCCTTGCCTTCCAGCACGGAGGTCAGGACCTTCCGGCCCAGGGGCCCGAGCTTGTCCGCGTGCTCTTCCAGGCGGGTGCGCACCATGCGCGGCAGGCCGGGCACGGCGGGGTCCTCCTTGTAGCCGGACTCCTGTTCGATGACGGCCAGCACCGAGCACACCGCGGGCGGCGACGGCACGAGGTCCTCCACCTCCAACGCGGCCAGCACGTCGCGGGCCCAGCCCTCGCGGTTCGCCAGCTTCGGCGGCATCAGCTTCGCGACCTGGGACGCGGAGAGCCGGGGCTGCGGTGGAATCGGCGGCGAGGCCGCGCCAGCACCACGGGACGCGCACGCGCTCATCGTGCCCAGCACCGCGAACAGCCCCAGCCACGCGCCGTGTCGCCTCCGCCTGCGTGGCGCGGGTCCAGGCGCCACGCCGCGCCCGCCGGACGTCTGGGACTGCCGGGGACTGGGGACCTGCATGGGCTCGCCTCCAAGGGATGCCACTCCGACGTCTAGGCGGAGTGTGCTCGGAGCGAAAGCCCGCGTCCTCCTGCCCGCTCGCCATCAGGGCGGACGGGCAGGAGCGTGGCCGTGCCGGGGCGGCCTTCCTCGCGGGAGGGCCTGCCTCGCCATGGGCGGGACTCAGCGGCGAATCTGCACGTCGCGCGCGACGGTGCGGCCCCCCATCAGCACGAACCGAGCGCGCACCGGCGTGCCTTCCTTCAGCTCGCGCAGCGGCACCTTCCGGCCCTGCCGCAGGCCCCGGCTGCCACGGTCCAGCTCCAGCTCGTACTCGCCACCCTCTCGGTCCATCACCGTGATGGTGTTCTGCTTCACGCGGGTGACGCGCCCGCTCACGGAGCTGCTGGCGATGATGACCTCTTCCAGGCCCTCGCCGCCGGAGCCGCCCGTTCCTCCCTGCGAGGCATCCTGAGCCGCGCGCGCCGCGCCGAGGTACCAGTCCTCATCCGCGTTCGCCTGCACGGCCTCGGAGCCAATCATCACCCGGCCCGCGTTCGCCTGCGCTGCGCTGTTCCGCGCGGGCATCGGGTCCACCGGGGCGGGGGCACGCACGGGCGCGCCTTCCAGCGGGGCCGCCCGCGCGGACGCGTCCGAGAGCTCCTGGGCCGTGGCGTTCATCACCGGCGTCCGCTCCGACACCGCGGTCGCGGGCTGAATCGCCGCGTTGCCTGTCGGACCGCGCACGCCCGTCACCGGCGCGGCGGTGGCGAGGCCGTCCGCCGTGTTCGCTTCGATATTGCTGGAGGCGGTGACGTCCGCCCGGGGCTCCCGCTCACGGCAACCCGACGCCAACGCACAGAGGCCCAGCATCCCCACCCACGCCCATCCTTTTCCCATCCCGTTCCCCCAGAGTTCCCACTCGAACCGTTTCGCGCCTACCTGTGCAAACTGCGTGCACCGGCCCTCGGGTGGGAGGCGCGCGTTGGAAAGCGGCGCTGAGGGGTGGACACTCGTCACGGGCCGGTGTGCGCCGGCCGACGAAACGGCGGGGGGGGCCTGTCCGCGCTACGCGGCCACCGCCGCCAGGGCGCGCGCCACGCCCTTCACGTGTGAGCGCACCAACTCGCGGGCGCCCATCAGCTCCGTGGCGTTCTCTGGCGCGTAGCCGAGGCACAGCACCACGTCGTCCTCCGGCGCCGCGCGCACGCCCAGCTTCACGTAGTCCAACGTGCGGGGCACGGGCTCTCCGTCCGTGTCGCGGTTGAAGCGGCCGAACACGGTGGCATGGGTGCCGCGCCGGGGGGCCGTCTCCTTCAGCGCGAACATCCGGCGCACGGCGGCGAGCGCGTCGGGCCGCTCCATCAGCACCTCCGGACGCGCGGGGCCGGCCAGCTCCCACTCCAGGAGGCGCAGGCAGCCGCGCACGAACTCCACGTCGGTGATGACCAGCCCGTACAGATACCAGTCCGCGCAGGCCACCTGGACCAGCCGCGCCTGGGCGTCCGTGAGCCAGCCGAACGAGGGACAGGTGAACGTCTCACACACCGACGCGCGGTAGACGCCGCAGTCGCGCAGGTCCACGCCGCCCGTCGTCAGCGGATGCGCCAGGCAGCCCACCCGCTTGCGCTCGTTGTCGAGGAAGCCGAGCAGCGGACACACCCGGACCGCGGAGAACATGGGCTCCGCGCGCCGCGCCTCGAGCAGCTCCCGCGCGGCCTCCTGCCACGCCGAGGCTTCCCACGGTACGCGGCGCAGCCGCTCCGTCTGCATGGCGAGCTGCTCGGCCACCGCCATGCGGGAATGGTCCCGGAAGTTATAGAGGCCGCAGCAGGCACCGCAGGAAGCGCCTCCACCGGGCTGGCACAGGTGGAAAGAAACAGTCACGCTTCACATCTTACGAGCTCCAACGATTCATGCAGGAGAATCGTGAGGGGCCCGGGGCAGGTCGCCCCAGGATGTGGACTCAGAACCACTCCGGGCGCATGCGCGCGTAGGAATCCTCGCTTGTCCGGCAGAGCCGGGCCAGGAGGGGGACTCGGGGCAGCTCCACCGCGAACCAGTACTGCGCGGCCGCCAGCTTGCCCTCGTAGAAGTCGCGCTCCGGCGCGCCACGGGCCAGGGCCTCCTTCGCCGCCGCGGCCTGGGCCAGCCAGCGCCACGCCACCGCGAGCACGCCGAAGAGGTCCAGGAAGTCCGCGCTGTGGCGCAGCATCAGCTCCACCTCGCCGGACATGCCGCGGGCGCCCAGCTCCGACACGACGGCGGTGGTCTCCGCCAGGGCCTGTTCGAGCGCCTCGCTCCACGCGGGCGTCACGTCCACGGCGCGCGCTCGCGCCACCGTGGCGCCGACCTCCTCCGCGAAGGCCTGGAGCGCCGCGCCGCCGCCCGCCACCACCTTGCGCCCCAGCAAATCCAGGCCCTGGATGCCGGTGGTGCCCTCGTGGATGCTGTTGAGCTTCTGGTCTCGCAGCCACGCCTCGGGCAGGTACTCGGTGGAGTAGCCATAGCCACCGTGGACCTGCACCGCGAGCGCGTTGGACTCGAAGCCGCGCTCGGCGGGGAAGGACTTCGCCACGGGCGTCAGGAGGTCCACCAGCAGGCCCGCGCGTTGGCGCGCCTGTTCGTCCGCGGCGTGGCCCGCGACGTCGGCGTGGTACGCGGCCGCGAGCAGCAGCGAGAGGCCGCCTTCGACAATCGCCTTCTGGCGCAGCAGCATCCGCCGGACGTCCGCGTGCTCGATGATGGGCGTCTGCGGGTGTGACGCGTCGCGGAGGCCCGCGGGGCGGCCCTGGGGCCGCTCACGCGCGTAGGCCACCGCCTCGTGGTAGGCGACCGTCGCGGTGGCCACGCCGTTCATGCCCACCATGATGCGCGCCTCGTTCATCATCTGGAACATGCACGCCAGGCCGCGGCCGGCGGGCCCCACCAGCCAGCCGTGGCAGTCGCCGGACTCGCCGTAATTGAGGACGAGGCTGGGGATGCCCTTCCAGCCAATCTTGTGGATGACGCCCGCCACGCGGACGTCGTTGTCCACGAGCTTCCCGCCCTCGGGCCGCCGCGAGGGCACCGCGAAGAGGGAGATGCCCCGCGTGCCGCCCTCCGCGCCCTCGATGCGCGCCAGCGTGAGGTGCACCACGTTCTCGCTGAAGTCCTGGTCCGCGCCGCTGATGAAGATTTTCGAACCCTGGATGCGCCAGCTCCCATCGGGCGCGGGGGTCGCGCGCGTGCGCACGTCCGCGAGGCTGCTGCCCGCCTGGGGCTCGGTGAGCGCCATGGTGCCGGTCCACTCGCCGCGGTACATCGGCTCCATGAAGGTGGCCTTCACCTCCGGCGAGCCGAACACCTCCAGCAGGTGCGCGGCGCCCAGCGTCAAACCCAGCCAGGCGTACACGCTGAGGTTGGCGGCCATGAGGTAGGCCGTGGACGCCGCGTGCACGGTGAGCGGGAGCTGCTGTCCGCCCACGTCCGGCGGGCGCGTGGCGGTGAGCAGGCCCAGCTCCACCATGCGCGGGTACAGGTCGCGCATCAGCGGATGCACGTGGACGCGGCCGTCCTGGAAGGACGGCGGCTGCGCGTCCATGGCGCGGTAGGTGGGGTAGAGCACCTCGCGGGCGAAGCGGCGTGTGCTGTCCAGCAGCAGGGCGAAGGTGTCGCGCGAGTGCTCGGCGAAGGCGGGCAGGGCACACAGCGACGTGGCGTCCAGCACCTCGTAGAGCTGGAAGTCCACGTCGCGGTCCGACAGCAAGGGATTGGGGCGGGGCGCGGTCATGCGCCCGTGTTAGCAGGCGCGCTAGTAGGACGCGAAGGCTGCCTCGAAGTCGAGGTCATCCGCGTCATCATCCCAGTCCGTCACTGGACGTGAGTCCTCGTCGTTCGCCGCCGCGTACTGGCGCTCGGTGTCCTCGTCGTCCGAGAAGGCGGACTGCTCCAGCGGGATGCCCTCGCCCACCAGGGGGAGCACGGACACGCCCAGCAGCGCCATGGCCAGGGCCGTCTCCATGGACTCCATCAGGGGCTCCTGGGAGCGGTGCCACCAGCGATGGTGCCCGCGCTTGCGGCGCCGCAGCCGCTCCAGGCAGGACGGCCCCAGCACCTGGATGCCCGCGCCGCCCAGGGCCGCGAGCGCCAGACCACACGCCACCGACGACGTTCCGTGCGGCCGTCCCCGAAGCGGGCGCGGCGGCGCGTGGGCGTCCGTGGCTGAAAGGCCGGGGCCCAGGGGCCGGGCGGGCATGCGCGTGCCTCCGCGCGTGCGCCACGGGGCGGGACGAACTCTCCGGGGAGACGGGGTCCACATGGGATGTCACACTCCTCACTCGGCCTATCCCCCGCAGGCGATATCCGCTGGCGGAAGGTGGTGAGCGTTCCGCGAACTCGCCATGTGGGAGTTGCTCGCTCCCTGTCCGAAGGGTGGGGGAGCGGGAGAGACGCGAGGCGCACGCCTGCCTGTCTGCCCTTGTCCTTGCACTCCGCGTACGATGGGCGGCCAACGATGCCCACGCCCTCCCTCGCGTTTCATGTCCTCGCGGTGACTGGCTTTGGCGCTTGCATCCCCTGGTTGCTCCAGGAGGCCGAATCACTGGGCGGTCGGCGAGGGCAGGTGGATGTGGCCGTGGCCGTCGCGGCCGGAGGGCTGTTGCTCCTGTCGTGCCACGCGCTGGCGTCGTTGTGGCTTGCCCGCCCGCTCACCGCGCTGCGCTCACGCGCGGAGGTGGGCACGTATGTGCTGGTGCTGGCCGGGGTGGCCACACTGGGCCTCCTGGGGCTTCACCTCCTGACATCCGCCGAGCCACGGCCCGCGCTGGGAGGCTTCTGTCTGGGATTGGCCACCTGGCTGAGCGCCCTGGGCTTCCAACTGGTGCCGTCGCTGTTCCTGGGGCGCGACGGCTTCGTGGACCACCTGGGTCGGCGCACGCGCTTCACGGAGCTGGAGTGGTTCCGTCTGCGGAAGCAGGACGGCGAGCTGCCGCGCACGTGGCTCCAGGCGGGGCGCGGCGACACGCTCCGGCTGGAGGTCCGCCTTCCCCACGATGAGGCGGAGCGGGCGCGCGGGCAGATGGTCCAGGCCGGCCTCGCGCCCCGCGCGCAGGGGCGTTGAGCGCTACTTCGCCACGGGCGGCGCGGGCCAGTGCGAGCGGCCCGTCATGCCCTTCCACGGGTCTCCGCCCACGCCGAAGGCCACGAGCTGGAAGGGCTCCGGGCCGGTGACCTCCACCAGGCCCACGCCGGGGACCTCCGGGGACCACGCGGCGGTGAGCCCGGCCGGAAAGGAGTACTCCGTCACGGGCAGCTCGCGGCCCGCCACCTTCGCCGTCGTCTCGCGCAGGAGCTTGGGTTTCCAGACGCCGGGTCGCTCCGGGTTGGCGAAGGCGTCCTTCGTCTCCTGCGGCGGCCTTCCGGGCACGCTGACCCGCGTGTGCAGCACCTGGTCCGCGGTGAAGACCTTCCCCTTCACGAGGAACTCGAACAACACGCGGCCCGTGCCAGGCACCTCGATTTCGAGCAACAACCAACGCCCGCGCTGACCTTCGTGCGTGTCATGCGCGCCGACCTTGAACACGAAGGTGGCGGAGCCCGCCGGGGTGTTGCCCACGTAGCGGGCCCAGCCACCGTCACGGAGCACGAGCGGCAATCCCAGCATGCTGTCCTGGGCCGTCACGGGTGCGGCCAGCAGGCAGAACAGCAACACGCCGAGGCTCCAAGCGGTGCGTGTCATCGTCTCTCCAAAAGGTCAGGCATCTGTCTGGAAATGGGATGGATTTGCCATAACATCGCGTGCATGCGACGCCTCCTGGCAGCCGTGTCTGTCGTGTGTTGGTTCGCGGGGGCCTCCGCGGAAGCTTCGGGCAACGCGCCCGCCACGCCTCCCCCGGCGGAGACCATCACCGTGGCGCCCTCGCGCATCGCCGAGGCCCGGGCGCTGGTGCCGCCTCCGTTGCTCCATGCCCGGTTCCAGCCCGTGGTGGGGACCTGGGTGGAGTACGAGTATCGCTCCAAGCAGGCGCGCTTCCCCGTGCGAGTGGCCGTGGTGGGGACGACCCAGCGCGAGGACGGGCAGGTGCTCTATCAGGTCGAGCTCGACTATCAGACGGAGCCCCGGACCTTGATGGTGGCCTGGGTCGTGGGCGGCGCGCGGCCCATCGTCGAACGGATGGCCGTCTCGGTTCCGCCCACGGCGCCCATCTCCCTGCCCGTGGACCTCTACATGGACCAGCCCGAGCTGCGAGGGACGCTGACGGAGGAGAAGCCCACGGACATCCGCGCGGGGAAGTTCGCGGGGAAGGCCGCGCAGCGCGTCTACCGCCAGGAGGACCAGCGGGTGGTGACCGTGGTCATGACGCCGAAGGTGCCGGTGTCCGGTGTCGAATCCATCCGCGATGACACCGCCACCTGGGTGGCGCGCGCATCGGGGACCGGCGCGCAGCCCGCGCTGAGCGCCGTGCCCATCGCCATTCCGCGGCTGCCTCAGCAGTGAGCGCGAGGACCCGCTCACCCCAGCGGGTATCCGAGCACGAGGTAGAAGCCGCGCACGTAGATGGTGAAGCCCGCGAACATGTCGGGGGCGAAGGTGGCGATGCCTCCCATGAAGATGATCAGGGCGAACAGCAGCATCGAGAACTCCGCCATGGCCTGTCCCCGCGTGCGCGGGCGCCGCAACCACTTCAGGGTTCGCGTCATCAATCCAGTCATGGAATGGACTCCGTCAGAGGGGGGGTCCACTCCTGGACCACGGTGACAAGGGATTCGGGGGGACCGTCCTTGGCGACGGGCGCCAGTGACACGGAGAGCCGCTCGCCTCGCTTCTGGAAGGTGAGCATCTCCACGCCGTGCGTGCCCGAGCGCGCTTCGGATGGGGTGTAGCCACGCTCGGCGAAGGCCTCGCGGTAGAAGGCCGCCAGCATCGTGGGCGTGCCGGTGGCGACCTCGGTGAGCGTCATGCTGTTCGCGGCCGGGCCCGTGCTCCGGTCATCCACGCGCAGCACCGTCATGGCCCCGGGAGGCCGTGGCAACGTGGCGGGCGCGCTCCCGTGCAGGTGCATGCCCTGGGGCGTCTCCACGATGGAGGGAAACACGAGCGTGCGCTGGGGCTTGCTCCCCATGCCAATGGCGGTGATGGAGACGAGCGCGCCCCGAATCTCGTCGTAGTAGTTCACCACGCCGCCGCCCGCGCCGTCCGGTTGGTGCGTGACGCGGCGGCCCTGGCGGCGGAACTCACGGGCGTAGAACTCCATCACCTCGCCCGGCGGGCTCTGCGTTTCGAAGAACGCCATCTCCATGGGATTGCCGTTGGTCTCCATCCGGCCCATGGGGATGAGCGTGGTGCGGGGGAAGGCCGGGAAGCGGTCCTGCATGGGGGAAGGTGTTGGCGTGGGCGCCACCGGCTCGCGGGCGGGGGCCGGCTCGGCCTGGGAGGCGGGCACCGGTTCCGGAGGCGGCTCTGGCAGCGTGACGGCGGTGAGCACCAGCAGCAGCAGGCCGCCGAGCCCGAGCCACCGCGTCAGCGCGCCTGTCCTGTCGGTGAGCCGGCTCATGCGGTCCCTTCATGCCGAGGGCGTGGTGATTCCATGCGCGCACTCAACGGGATGTGGGGCTGGGTTGGACACACGCGTCCGACCCCTCGTAGTTGTGATAGTCCTGCCGCTTGATGCTGAAGATGTACTGGTCGGAGTAGATGGATTCGGGGCGCAACGAGCCCGTCGCTCCCTGGAAGAACGGGCCGCGGCAGTTGTGGGCACGCATGGGCCAGTTGTCGCCATTGCCGCCATCCTGCGAGAACCCCCGCTTCTTCTTGACGGCGTCAGGCTCACAGTCGTTGAAGCACCACTTCGTGTCGTTCTCCCAGTAGACGGCTTGCAGTGCATCTCCTGGCACCGTGCGCACCGAGCCCGTGGCCCAATACCGATCCTTGGATGGGCGCTTGGGGTGTTCAGTCACGGGCCGAATCCAGACGGAGTCACGGAGATAGCTGTTGGAGAATGGGAAATCCAAGCCCAGCACCCCGAGCACGTCTCCAATGGAGTCGAGCGCGCCTCCCGAGTTGGCGGAGACGCCCGCGTAGGCGATGCGCCGCACGCGGTCATACGTGCGTTGCTCGACGCGGTTGTACGCGGCGTCGTTGTCTGCTGGGACGTCGCCGGGCTCCCAGGCCCGCCACGTGTCATGGAAGAGGTAGAACCGCTCCGTCATCCGCAGGTCCAACGGGTCGTCGCCGAAGCCCGTCGTGTACATGGCGATGGTCTCCGGGATGAAGGCGTTGCGGAGGGTGAGCTCGATGTCGGTCTGGACGGCGCCCACGCGTGCTTCCAGCCCCATCTGCCGTGCGACAGCGGCCGCGGTGCCGCCCAGCGCGCTCATGGCCGTGTTGGCGGCCGCCATCAAGCCGCCGCCCGTGTTTTGTCCCGACATGGAGCGCGACGTCAGGGGCGCATCCGCGTTCCGGGCCGTGACGGACACCGTGAACCGGCCCTCGAAGCTGGGGTGCAGGTCCCCTGTCTTCGTGGAGCCATCCAGGTCCTTGTAGCGCGCCTGGGCGTCCGCGGCGATGCGGTCCACGTCCGTCCTCACGGTGCGCTCGAAGGCGACGTAGCGGGCCAGTTCGGCGCCCTTGAGGCGCACGCGCTGAATGTCCCAGAAGTAGTTCGACCAGAGCACCAGCACGATGAGCAGCGGGGCCAGCAGGGCGAACTCGACGGTGGCGGCGCCACGTCGTGCCCGAAAGGAGCCGCGCCGGCGGCGAGGAGCGATGCGAGGCTTCATGGTGGCTCCGTCAGTAATTGAAGGCGTTCCTGAACCAGCCCGCGCTGAGGTCCCACTCCCGAATCATCACGCGCATGGCGGAGTCCTCCCAATGCGTCTTCACCGGGGCCAGGCGGGCCGTCCACAGCGGGTTGAAGAAGTTGGGCTGCTCTTTCCAGACACCGGGGCGGTGGTAGACGGCGCGGCCCACGGCGATGGCCATCATTCCGCCGGTCGTCTCGCGGAAGTGCGCCGCGTCTCCGTCCAGGGCCCCGCTCTTCATCTTGTAGCCGCCCACGTACTTCCAGGTCATGTCCAGAAACCCGCCGCCCACGACTTCGTTCTCAGTCGCTTTCTCGGACTTCCACCAGGCGGACTCGTTCGTCATGAAGGCGTTGTCCCGCAGGTTCTTCATCTGGAAGGGCGCCTCCGTCTCCCCGCTCTCCGCGCCCATGTCCTTGGAGAGGACGGTGACGTTGCACGGGTAGCCGAAGTGGTACTGCCAGGGCCGGACGAAGCTGGGGTCGGAGGTGACGAAGGGCGTGATGCCCTCCCAGTTGTGGTGGTCGTCCGTCTTGCGGCGGCCAAACTCCTGGTGGAAGCCGCCTTGGGCATCCGCGGCGGCGCGGAAGCGGAACTGGAAGACATTGCGCCAGCGGCCGAAGTAGCAGAGCGGGCGGAGTCGAATCCGGATGTCGTCCGCGGCGTAGAGCTGGTCCTTGCGGTTGTTCTCGAAGTTCTCGTCGAAGCTCTTGATTTGACTGTCAGCCGTCTTCTCGATGCGCACCTGGAAGGCGGCCAGGCACAGGTTCAGGTTCCATTGCCGGCCAATGAGGATGGGACCGTCACCCACGGCCGTCCATTCCCGCCGCATGGCATTGGCGATGTTGCCCATGAGCAGCCGGTACTTGGCCATGTCCGGCTCGGAGAGCTTGTTGTCTCGCAAGAGCCTGGAGCGAGTGCCCATGCCGGTGGGGTCGGAGATGCTCACGCTGCCGCTGCTGCGAGGTCCATCGTCGATGGGGTGGAGGAAGTTCTTCAGGTTCGAATAGTTGGTGCTGGTGACGGCGTTCAGGACCGAGAGCCCGGGGTTGGAGCCTCCCGAGCCATAGGTCATCGCCAGGCCGACCTGGGCCTTGGGGTCGGTCCCCTGGACGACCAGGTTTCCATCGGAGGTGACCAGGTCCATGAGCGTGCCGAACAGCATGGCTTCCTGGGCCAGCCACAGCGCGATGTTCAAGCCGGTGAGGATGGGAATCAGCGCCCTGGCGACCACCTCCACGGCGGATTTCCATAACTTCAGGGCCTGTTCCACCGCGGCGAAGATGCCGCCGATGACAGGAATGACCTTGAGCACGCTCGCGACGTTGCGAATCGTCTGGTCCAGGTAGACGGCGTGGCTCACGTAGGACATCACGGTGAGCATGGCCGAGTAGTGCACCACCATCGCGCGGTTGGTGTAGGCCAGGAAGTTGTAGGCCCGGGCCTCCTTCACCGCGATGGAGTACGCCTGGGCGTCGGCCGCGTCCTGGAGTTTGATTTTCTCGTAGACGCCATGGCCAATGCTGACGGACGCCATGACGCTGACGGCCAGCACGAGCATGGCGACGGCGCCAATGACCATGGCCTGGCCGCGCTCATCGCGGCGCATCCTGCGGAGGAGGCGGAACATGGGGGCTGCTCCAGTCCGAGTGGGGGACTCAGCTATCGACCGCGCAGCGGCGCGGCCCGTGCTCGTCGTTGTCGAAGTAGTTGGACTGCATGCGCATGGACCAGGTCGCGACCAGCGGCATCACATAGGTGCGCTGGCCGGCGAGCGTGCTCACGCGACGGTGGTCCAGGCTGCGCGCGGCGCCGCGCTGCTCCAGATAGGTGGTGGCGGACTGCCCACCCACGCGCTGATTCTCGAACTGGAGGCCGCGCAGTTGGTCCAGGTATTCGCGGCCCATGTAGAAGCTGTGCAACTGCCAGTTCGCGAAGGGGATGCGCATCTCGTAGAAGTAGGTCAGCCGGATGGAGAGGAGATTCGCCTCGACGATGCGGTCATCCCGCACATCGTCGTAGTCGACCTCTCGGGCTTGCATGTGCGCGCCGTACACTGCGAAGAGGTTGTCCAGGTCCCCGAGCCTGGGGTTGACCACCTCGAGCCGGAACAGCGGCAGCCCGCCCGACGCGTACTTCGGAAAGATGGGCACGAAAGTGTTTTCGAAGGGCCCGGTGAACAGCGTCCCCAGGTACTCCTCGTGGACGTCCTTCGTGAAGTCGAGCGTGTCGACGCGGCTCTTCACGCCATTGAGGGGCGCCAGCGTGGGCAACAACGCGGTCAGGGTGGCCTTCCGCATGATGTTGCAGTCGCCGTGATTGACGATGCCCGCCCGGGCGGCGCGGTAGGCGCCGTACTCCGTCATCAGCCGGGCGTGATGCACCATGCCCAGTTGGATGGTGCCGAGGACGATGAAGACCATCATCGGGATGATGAGCGCTGACTCGACCGCGACCTGGCCGGATTGACGGCGACGACGGAGGTCAATGGGGTCCATGGTCCTCTAAAGGCTTACAGTAAACCTCCCCCCGGCCCCGACCCGCGTCTGATGTCTGCGTGTGAAAGGCTACTGAATCTCTTTGCCATTGCAAATGTCTGCTCTGTCACTTTCGTCCATGCAGTGACAGATGCCATGCGCTTGCGGGCATGAATTAATCAGCAAATCATGTTTTCTGTGCATGTCTGCGCCCAGGCGTGCCAGGAAAGGGACTGTCGGCTGGTGGAAAGCCGCAGGTTCCCAGGAGGGCAGCTCCCATGTGGGCTGTTAACGTCGTGTGCCTTCCATGACGCACCCCCATCGAAGTTCTCCGGACGCGGCCCCGGAGCCGGTGCTCCCCGGACTGGACGCCTTTCAGCAGGTTGCCGAGAGCATTCCCCACCTTGTCTGGGTGACGCGCGCGGACGGCCGGCATGAGTACTTCAACGCTCGGTGGTTCGCCTACACCGGCCTGTCCCCCGAGGGTTCGGTGGGCACGGGCTGGGAGCGGGCCTTCCATCCGGACGACCTGGAGGAGGCGAACCGGCGCTGGGCCCACTCCCTGCGCACCGGTGAGCCCTACGAGGTGGAATACCGCTGCCGCCGGCATGACGGCGTGTGGCGCTGGCACCTGGGCCGGGCGCAGCCGGTCCGCGACGACGGCGGCCGCATCCTCAAGTGGTTTGGCACCTGCACGGACATCGAGGAGCAGAAGCGCGCCACGGACTCCATGTCCCTGCTGGCCGAGGCCAGCGCGCTCTTGTCCTCCTCCTCGCTGGATTACGAGGCGACGCTCGCGGCGCTGACGCGGCTGGTGGTGCCGTCCCAGGCGGACTGGTGCGCCATCGAAATCGCCTACGAGGATGGCTCCACGCGTCAGGTGGGTGTGGCCCACGTGGACCCGGAGAAGGTGCGCTACGGCGAGGAGCTGCGGGTGCGCTACCCGCCGCGCCACGAGGACCCTTCGGGCGTGCTGTCCGTCATCCGCACCGGAGAGCCGGTGTTGCTGCCCGAGGTCCCGGACGCGCTGCTGGTGGCGGGTGCGCGTGACGCGGAACACCTGCGCATCGCGCGGGAGCTGGGGCTGCGCTCGGTCATGGTGCTGCCGCTGAAGGCTCGCGGGCGGACGATTGGCGCGCTCTCCCTGGTCCATGCGGAGTCCGGGCGGCGGTTTCGTCCGTCGGACATGCTGCTCGCCTCGCAGCTCGCGGAGCGCGCGGCGGTGGCCCTGGACAATGCCCGGCTCATCAAGGACGCGCGGCGGATGGAGGAGCGCTTCCGCTCGCTCGTGACCGCGTCCACGCAGGCCGTCTGGGTGACGCGCCCGGATGGCGACATCGAGGAGGACAGCCCGTCGTGGCGCGCCTACACCGGGCAGACCTTCGCGGAGTGGCGGGGCCACGGTTGGCTCACCGCCGTGCACCCCGAGGAGCGCGACGCGGCGGCCCGAACCTGGTTCGCCGCCGTGGAGCAGCGCCGCCCCTACGAGTCCGAGCAGCGCCTGCGCCGCCCGGAGGGGCACTACACCCCTTCACGCGTGCGGGCCGTGCCGGTGCTCAACCCCAACGGCTCCATCCGGGAATGGGTGGGCACCACCACGGACATCTCCGCCCAGCGCCTGGTGGAGGAGGCCTCGCACCGGGCCGCCCGGGAGGCCGCGGTGCGCAGGCTGGAGGCGCTGCGCGCGGACGTGAGCCTCGCCCTGTCCCGGGAGGGGACGGTTCCAGACATCCTCCAGGACTGCGCGGAGGCGGTGGTGACGCACCTGGCCGCCCAGACGGTCCGGTTGTGGCTCTACGCACGCGACACGCACACCCTGGAGCTGGCGGGCAACGCGGGGTCCACCGCGCCGCCGCGCGACAGGTGGATGCGGGTGCGGGTGGACGGCCTGAGCATGGTGAGCGAGGTGGCGCGGCTGCGCACGCAGCTCCGCGTGGATGACCTGTGGACGGACCCGCGGGTGTTGGACCACGCCTGGCTGCGGGAGATGAACATCCATGCGTTCGCGGGCATGCCGCTGATGGTGCGCGGGCAGCTCGTGGGGGCGCTCGGCGTCTACCGCGACACGCCCTTGGACGATGACGCGGTGGCGGCGCTGGCGGCGGTGTCGGACGCCATCGCGCAGGGTGTGGAGCGGCGCCGCGCCGAGGAGTCGCTCCAGCAGCACGTGCAGGAGCTGGCCCGCTCCAACGAGGAGCTCCAGCAGTTCGCCTACGTGGCGTCGCATGACTTGCAGGAGCCGCTGCGCATGGTGGCCAGCTACACGCAGCTTTTGGGCCGGCGCTACAAGGGCAAGCTGGACTCGGACGCGGACGAGTTCATCCATTACGCGGTGGATGGCGTCAACCGCATGCAGCGGCTCATCCAGGACCTGCTGGCCTACTCACGCGTGGGCACGCGCGGCAAGGATTTGCGGCCCTGTGACACGTCCCGGGCCATGGCGCGGGCGACGGCGAACCTGCGCGCCGCCATCGAGGAGACGCACGCCACGGTGGAGCACGGCCCGCTGCCCGCCGTGCTCGCGGACGAGACGCAGCTCACCCAGTTGTTCCAGAACCTCGTGGGCAATGCGTTGAAGTTCCATGGGGACGCGCCGCCCCGCGTCCAGGTGAGCGCCGAGGCCCAGGGAGAGGAGGTTTGCTTCACGGTGCGCGACTTTGGAATTGGCATCGCGCCGGAGTACTTCGAGCGTATCTTCGTCATCTTCCAGCGGCTCCACGGCAAGGAAGAGTATCCAGGCACGGGGATTGGCCTGGCCATCTGCAAGAAAATCGTCGAGCGCCATGGCGGACGCATCGGCGTGGAGTCGCGGCCCGGCGAAGGCACGGCCTTCTGGTTCACCCTGCCCGCCGTCCCGCCCCACCTGGAGTCTTGAAGACATGAGTCACGACGCGACTGGCAGACCGATTGAAATCCTGTTGGTGGAGGACAACCCGGGTGACGTGCGGTTGACCATCGAGGCCCTCAAGGAGGGCAAGGTGCGCAACAGCCTGTCGGTGGCGCGCGACGGCGTGGAGGCCCTGGCCTTTCTGCGGCGCGAGGGCGCGTTCGCGAACGCGGCCCGGCCGGACCTCATCCTGCTGGACCTCAACCTTCCTCGGAAGGACGGGCGCGAGGTGCTGGCGGAAATCAAGGAGGACGCGTCCCTGCGCCGCATCCCCGTGGTGGTGCTCACCACGTCCAAGGCGGAGGAGGACATCCTGCGCACCTACGACTTGCACGCGAACTGCTACATCTCCAAGCCGGTGGACCTGGAGCAGTTCATCTCCGTGGTGCGCTCCATCGACGACTTCTGGCTCTCCGTCGTCCGGCTGCCGTCCAAGCCCGAGGCTCCATGAGCGAGCGGAGCATGGAGGGACGGCCGCTGCGCCTGCTGCTGGTGGAGGACAACCCGGGCGACGCACGGCTGCTCCAAGAGGAGCTGAAGGAGATTTCCACCGCGCGCTTCGACGTCCTCCATGTGGAGCGGCTGGCGGACGCGGTGCGGGTCCTGGGGGCTTCCGGCGTGGACGCGGTGCTGTTGGACTTGTCGCTGCCGGACGGGCAGGGGCTGGCCAACATCCCGCGCCTGCTCCATGCCGCGCCGGCGGTGCCGCTGGTGGTGCTCACCGGCACGGACGACGAGCAGTTGGCGGTGCAGGCCGTGCACGAGGGCGCGCAGGACTATCTGGTGAAGGGGCAGGTGACGGGGCCGCTGCTGGTGCGGGCGCTGCGGTACGCCATCGAGCGCAAGCGCGTGGAGGAGGGGCTCCAGCGCGAGGAGGCGGCGCGGCAGACGGCGGTGTTCCGCGAGCAGTTCCTGGGCATCCTGGGCCATGACTTGCGCAACCCGCTCCAGGCCATCTCCGGCAACGCGGCGCTGCTGTTGCGTTACGGCGGACTGGCGGAGCCGCAGCGCAAGGCCGTCAACCGCATCTCCATCTCCGCGGACCGCATGGCGCGGATGATCAACGACCTGCTGGACTTCACGCGCACCCGCCTGGGCGGAGGCTATGCGCTGACGCGCGCGCGGATGAACCTGCACGACGTGTTGCGCCAGGTGGTGGAGGAGCTGGAGGTGGCGCACCCCCTGCGCCGCTTCGAGCTGACCCTGGCGGGCAATGGTTGGGGGGAATGGGACGCGGACCGCATCGCGCAGGCGGCCTCCAACCTGGTGGGCAACGCCGTGCAGTACTCGCCCGAGGACACGTCGGTCACCGTGTCCGTGCACGACGAGGACGAAGGCCTCCGGATGGAGGTGCACAACTGGGGCTTGCCCATCCCTGGGGAGCGGCTGCCCCACATCTTCGACCCCTTCGTGCGCGCGCAGGACATGCGCAGCGCGCAGCGCAACGGGCTGGGCCTGGGCCTCTACATCACCTACGAAATCGCGCGCGCCCATGGCGGCATGGTGCAGGTGTCCTCCACGCCGCAGGAGGGCACGCGCTTCGGGTTGTACCTGCCGCGCTTCGAGTCGGCGGGCGCGTCGCTGCGGTAGCTGGCCGCCTGCCCGCCGGGCACGCGGACGGACAGGCCTGGAGCATCCGGGGAGACGGCGCCGCGAGCGGCGGGACGACACACCTTTGACAGGTGAAGCTCACGTGGCCGCGTCCGGGAGGGTGGCGCGGCCCCTGCTCGAAAGGTGTGTCAGCCCATGGAAATCCTTGGCGCCACGATTCTGGGAGTCGTCATCTTCGCCGTCCTCATCATGGCTGTGATTCTGGGCGGGGCCTTTGGCAACAAGCAGGAGCGCAACCTGCGCGAGCTGACGGAGCGTCAGCGGGCGGCGGGGCTGACGGGGGACGTCACCATGAATGACCGACTGGGTGACCCGACGGACCGCGCGGTGCACACCTAGCTGGGGCCCGTGTTGACGCCAGGCCGGGCCAGGGGGCCCGCGCGGGCGTCCGCGGGAGGGAAGACCGCGCCCAGCAGGGACTCGAGCTGCGCGCACATGGCAGGGGCCACGCGCACCTGTCCCAGCCAGGGCAGGTGTTCGGGCCGCAGGCGCGCGAGTGTGCGCGCCACGTGGCGGCGGCGGTGCTCCGGGGTCGTCTCGCGGGAGAACGCCGAGGCATCCCGGGTGAAGAAGGACAGCGCGTCCGCGGCCTCCAGCAGCGCCACGTCCCGGGCGTTGCCAGTCGGTCCACCGCGCATCACCAGCTCCCTCACGCGCCGGCAGAGGGCGTCATCCGCGCCCGCTTCCTCCAGAATCCACGCCAGGCGGTCCGCGCCGCGAGGCTGCTCCACCGCGCGCAGGAGCGCCGCGGCCTGGACGGGGGCGTCCACCTCCGGCCGCAGCCGCAGCACCCATTGCCAGGTGTCCAACGCCCGGTAGAAGTCCGCGCGCGACGCCGGATGTTTCAGGTCATGCAATGCTCGGTGTCTCGCCAACAGTCGGCGGAAGGCGGGCACGGACGAGGCCGCGTTTCCGCGGGCAATCAGACACTGATAGCGCGTCAGGATTTCGAGCGCGGCCACCGTGAGCGCCTCGCGGCTGGCGCCCGTCAGGTGGATGGCCAGCCACTCGGTGCTCTCGGCCGCGTCGAGGATGCGCCCGTCCCAGGCCAGCGGGTCGAAGGACTGCGCGTTCCATTCGGCGGCGTCCAGGGAGAGCACCCGTGCGCCGCGACCCGCGGACAGCGGTGCGATCTGCACGGAGGGAAACTCCCGCTGCACCAGGAGCCAGCCATGGCCCGCGGCGGGGCCCTCGGTCCTGAAGTCGGAGAGCAGGAGCTGGCGCAGCATGGCGGCCTCCCGGCAGGCGGGCGTGTTGCCCGTGCAGGTCGCGCCCAAGCTGGCGTCAGGGGCCCCGCGTGCCTACTCCCTCCGGGAGTCCCGGCGCGCGTGGGGTGGTCAACGAAGGCATCGGAGGAGGCGCGCTCCTCGTCCCAGGGGAGCGCGTGCCGCCGAAGCCTCGTGACGTCCGTCAGGTGCTGCTAGGGCCGGCCCGGGTCCGCGGGCTGGTTGAAGGCGTAGGCGCTGGCGCCGGGCGCCCGGTCCTCGTGGAAGAGAGGGCACTTGGCGCAGGTGAAGCTGTCCCAGTCCTTCTTCACCGCGACGTCGATGCAGCCGCCGTAGAAGCGGCAGTGCACGTTGCGGTGCTCGTCGATGGAGAAGGACTCGGCCCGCAGCGGAAGGCGGAACTCGGTGGGTCGTGGCAGTGGACAGGACATGGTGCCTCTCTCGCCCCCCTCATGGGACGTGTCATTCCTCTACCCGCCATTGCGCCGCGTCATTCCCGGCGCGTCCGGAGCCACCCACGCCACCCAGGACGTGGGCCTCACGGCGCTCAGCAGGAGGGAGTCCACTCTCTAACGAGGAGGGGCCACGGCGCGCATCCACCCGGGCGCGTCCAGAGGCCAGCGGGGCGCCCCGCCCGTGAGGCGGGCGGGCGCTCATCCGCCAGGGGGGCTGCTCACACCTGAAGCGACTTCTCGATGTCCGACAGCTTGAAGCGCGCCATGGCGAGGTTCGCGCTGGTTCGGTGCAGGGCCACGTAGAGGAACAGGCCGTCCTTGGAGCCCAGCGGCCGGATGAGGTGGTACTGCTCACCCAGCGTGATGAGGATGTCCTCGATGCGGTCCTTGATGCCCAGGAGGCTCATCGCCTTCATCTTGGCGCGCACCACCTCGGTGTTGGCCGCGGCCGCCGTCTCGATGTTGAAGGCGGCGTTGCCACCGACGCTGCCCAGGCACATGCCGCTCTTCGAATCCGCGAGGCAGGCCGCGAAGGCTCCTTCAATCTTCAGCGTCTCTTCCAGGGACTGCTTCACGTTCGCCATGACTTCGCTTTCTACCTGGGGGTGGGGGGTGGACGGCTTCGGGGCCGCGGAAATCAACTCATCCAGGCCATACGTCAACTGACTGGAGTAGGTGCGCGGCTGGGGCACGAAGAGGGCCTGCGCGTCCGTGAGGGACAGCAGGGCCTCGAGCTGCTCCGACATGTGCCGCCGCAGCATGTCTCGCATGGTGTCCCGGGGAACCAGGCCCCACGTCACCAGCGTCTCGCAGAAGTTGCCGCCATTCTGCCGGCACTCCGCCACGACCTGCTCCACGTCCTCGCGGCTCACCACCTGGTCCCGGATGAGGACCGTCGAGAAGTTGAGCGCCCCCGGGCTGTTGAGGACCGCCCAGGCCACCTTCCTCGCGACGACGAAGATCCGCCCGGACACGGTGGTGGACCTGACAACCACCTCCCCACCGAGTTTGCTCTCCAGGGCCTCGTGAAGCACGGTCCGTACGACTTGACGGGGAGCGGGGCTCAACGGGCGGGGAGCAAGTTCCATGGGGACGGGTCCAGAATGCTCCAGGTGGATATACGACTCAGGGGCGGGGAATGGGGTGAATATATACAGTTACGCCGAATCATCGCAACTGCACTGTAAAAACTCAGGAATAACCCAAGAGGTGGGGCTATATAGACTCATTTTGGGGTTATGCAACCCACGTCGCAAGAATCCGTGCTTGTTGAAAAACCTACACGGTAATCGCTGCCACGCGCAGTGAGGGCTTGCAGGCAGGACAGGGATTGCGTGGGGGCGCGCGTTTTTCGGACGCGCCCCGTTGTCCGGCGAGCCCCTGGAAGGCGGCCAGCCAGGAGGACGTCCCGAGTCTTCACCCGGTGGAGGCTTTCCCCGAAGATGCGGGTGTGAACGCGTTCGTCCGAAACCCTCGTCCCGCACCCGCTCCTTCACGTCACTGGCTGGGGGCGTTGGCCCTGGCGCTGGCGTTCGTCCTGGCGGGGTGTTCCGCCTTCTCCCGCGCGGTGAAGGAGGGAGACCTCGCCAGCCAGGAGCAGAAGTGGGCGGACGCGGAGGCCGCGTATCTGCGCGCGCTGGCCGCGGACCCGGAGGCCTCCGAGGTCAAGGTGAAGCTGGGCAAGGTGCGTCAGGCCTGGAGCGAGGTGGTGCTGGCGGAGGCGCGCTCGGTGCACGCGGATGGGAACCTGGATGGCGCGATGAAGCTGCTGGTGCGCGCGTTGGAGCTCAACGGGGACAACGGGCCCGCGCGCGACTTGTTGAGCGAGACGCTGGATGCGCGCGTGGCCGCGGGCAACGTGGCGCTCAAGGCGGAGCGGCTCCAGGACGCGCGCGCCGAGTTCGACGCCGTGCTGTCGGTGGCGCCGGACCACTCGGCCGCGAAGCGGGGCGTGGACGGGGTGCAGGTGGCCTGGGCGAAGCGCTGGTTCACCACCGGCGGCGACTTGGAGAAGTCCGGCAAGCTGGGCAACGCGCTGGTGGCCTATGTCCGCGCGGACCAGGAGCGCGTGGGCGCCACGGCGGCGCGTGAGCGGGCCGAGGCCGTGCGCCAGAAGCTGCGGGACGAGGTGGCCTTCCTCGTGGTGGCCTCGCCCGTGGAGGACCGGGCCGGCGCGCCGGACGTGGCGCAGCGGCTGGCGGCCGGGCGGCTGGCGTCCATGCTCCCCACGAAGCTGCCCCTGCGCGTGGTGACGGAGGCCCCGGAGGGCCGCGAGGGCGTGCGGCTGGACCTGGCGCTGGAGCGGGTGTTGCCGCTGCAGGTGGTGGAGGAGTCGCAGCGCACGCAGCGCTACCTGGCGGGAAACCGCTCCGTGCCCAACCCGCGCCGCGCGGGCTACGAGGGCAAGCTGCTCCAGTCCGAGCGCACCCTGGAGGACGTCGAGCGCAAGCAGGCCACGGCGCTGCGCGAGTACCTGCGCATGCAGGCGGAGCTGAGCATGGTGCGCGTGGCCGCCGAGCGCTGCCGGGAGCGCGAGCGCCGGGAGTGCCGCGAGGCCCTGCAGGAGTGTGGCGAGGCCGCGCGCGAGACGCGCCGGGGCGAGTTCCCCAGTGAGTGCAACCCGTCGCGGTGCAACGCCAAGTCCTGCGTCGCCGAGGAGCTGCTGCTGGTGGCCAAGGTCGCCGCGTCGCTGGACAAGGAGAAGGTGCTGGAGGCCGCGCTGGACAAGGCGGAGGGCCAGCGCACCGAGGTGCAGCGGCACCGGGACACCACCTTCCGCGAGCCCATCACCGTGGAGGAGCCCATGTATTCGGAGTTCGTGTTCGACGTGCAGCTCCACCGGCTCACCGTGACGGCCTCCGTCACCGCGGTGATGCGGGACTTGCTCAAGGAGCAGCAGGTGGTGGCGCCCAACACGCATGACTACGCGGTGGTGCACGAGGACACCGCGCACAAGGGTTATGACCGGTACGGCGTGCTCGCCGACCCCGTGCAGCTCCGCAACGAATTGGAGCTGCGCGTGGAGGTGGGCGACAAGGCCGTGGCGGACCTGGCCCTCAAGGTGAAGGAGCGCTTCGACGCCTACCGCGGCAAGCGCGTGGAGGACGCCCGCCGCGGCATGGTCCGCCCGGGGGCCGAGGACGTGGTGGAGACCGCCGTGCGCGCGCTCCTGCTCACCGCGGACGGGCTGCCGCAAGACATCCTCCAGCCGCTGGGCCGTGCCCGGGGCCTCAACCGCCCGGAGGCCCTGGTCGGGCTCTGAGGCCGAGGCTTCCGTTCAAATTGTCGCTTTCCAGGGCAGGTAGATCTTGCCGGCGTCCTGAGTTCGGACGGAGTGACTGAAATCAGGTCGGCCCTGTTCGTACGGGTAAGCACTTAGAACTACTCGACTTTGGTTCAATAGCGTCAAAGCTCTTTACGAAAAGACGTGTGGGCGCTGGAGCCCCGGCACACCGCGTTGAACCCGGAGCCGATAAAAAATCTGAATAACGGCAATGACTTGGATTCTGGCACGGCGGCTGCTTGGTCGGCTGTGAACCACTCATCCCAACAAGGATGTCCATGTCACAGTCCAAGTTCGTCGGCGCCCTCACGGGCCTGGCGCTGCTCGCCGGTTGCGGCGGCGGCGATGTCACCAACCCTGCTTCCGACGAGGTCGTCGGTCAGGGAATGTCGTGGGAGGAGTTCCTCTCCCTGGTGTACCAGGAGCCTGAGACGGGTATCTACATCGCCGACGGGGACACGCCGTTCGCGACCGAGAAGCACCTGCGCGAGTTCTATGAGAACAACGTCCGGAACGGGCAGCTCATCGTCCACCGCGTGGGCGGCCAGGACGCGAAGTGGAGCGACACGCAGAAGCTGAACCTCACCTACTGCGTGAGCACCCGCTTCAACAACAACTACAACCGGATGGTTCAGGCGATGGCCACTGCGACGGCGCAGTGGGAGGCCGCCGGCCACGTGAAGTTCACTCACGTGAGCGCGCAGGACGGGAACTGCACCGCCAGCAACAACAACGTGCTGTTCGACGTGAGCCCCATCAACGCCGGTGGCCAGTACCTGGCTCGCGCGTTCTTCCCGGGTGACGCGCGCGCCGCGCGCAACGTCGTGTTCGACCCCAGCTCCTTCCAGCCCCTGGGCGTCTGGACGCTGGAGGGCATCACCCGCCACGAGCTGGGCCACGTGCTCGGCTTCCGCCACGAGCACACCCGCCCCGAGGCGCGCACGTGCTTCGAGGACAACAACTGGCGCGCGCTGACGACCTACGACGGCGCGTCCGTCATGCACTACCCGCAGTGCAACGGCACCCAGAACGGGGACCTGGTCCTGACCGCGAAGGACGTCGAGGGCATCCAGGCGCTCTACGGCACGCCGAACGGTGAGCCGCCCCCGCCGCCCCCGCCGCCGCCGGAAGGCGACCCGCGGACGGAGACCTTCACGGGCACCGTCGCGACGGGTGGGAACTTCCACCGGGGCCCCTTCACGGTGGTTCCGGGTTCGACCTTCACCGCGACGCTGCAGCGGACGGGGTCCGCGGGTGACCCGGACCTCTACGTCCAGTGGGGCGCCGCGCCCACCGCGACGTCGTTCGTCTGCCGCCCGTACCTCGGTGGTACCTCGACCGAGACCTGCACCCTCGAGGTGCCGGCGGGCGTGACCTCCGCGTTCGTCATGGTGAACGGCTACGCCGCTGGTTCGTTCAACCTGACGGTCAACTACCTGACGCCCCGGGGCACCGGTGGCGGCGTGACCACCGAGACGCGGACCGGCAGCGTGGGGAGCAGCGCCAACGTCCAGATTGGCTCCTTCAGCGTGAAGGCTGGCACCAATTTCAAGGTCGTGATGACGGGCACGGGTGACCCGGACCTCTACGTCCGGTGGGGCGCGCAGCCCACCACGTCGGCGTACAACTGCCGCCCGTACGTCAACGGCGCCAACGAGACGTGCGACATCCCCGTTCCCGCGGGTCAGACCAGCGCGTTTGTGATGGTGCGTGGCTTCACGAGCGCCACCTACAACCTGACCATCACCTACACCAAGCCGTAGTCCTGGCCTGGGCATGACGTGAACGACGGGCGGCCTCCCTCGCGGGATGGCCGCCCGTTTCTTTTGGTGACCGGCGCCGTGGGGCCGCGCCCCTTACCCGAAAGTGTCGCTGCGCGGGAGCCCCGGAGTGAGCCGGGCGGAAGTGGGATTCATCAGGAAACTTGGATTCGTGACGAAGCCTGGGGGCTGAGACGATGCCGTGGGGGCACGAGCCCTCATCTCGGCAAGGAGCTTCATGTTTCGGTCCAAGTTCGTTGGTGCCCTCACGGGTCTGTCATTGCTCGCCGGTTGTGGCGAAGGCGAAGGCGGCTTCCCCGTTCCCGGAGAGGCCGTGGGGCAGGGGCTGTCCTGGGAGGTATTCCGCGCGCAGGTGTACCAGGAGCCTGACACGGGCATCTTCATCGTCGATGGTGACGTGCCGGTGCTGTCCGAGGCGTTGCTCCGTGAGTTCTACGAGGACCACGTCCGGAGCGGGCGGCTCACCGTCCACCAGGTGGGCGGCCTGGATGCGAAGTGGAGCGACACGCAGAAGCGGGACCTCACCTACTGCGTGAGCACCACCTTTGGCAGCCGCTACGACCGGGTGGTCCAGGCGATGGCCTCGGCGGCGGCGACATGGGAAGCCGCGAGCGATGTGAAGTTCAGGCACGTGAGCACGGAGGATGCGCGGTGCGATGCCCTCAATGACGACGTCGTGTTCGACGTGAACCCCGTCAACGCGGGCGGTGCGTACTTCGCCCGTGCCTTCTTCCCGAGTCATGCGCGCGCTGTCCGGAATCTGCTCTTCGACAACAGCGCCTTCGGCGGCCTGGGCCCCTGGACGCTGGAGGGCGTGACGCGCCACGAATTGGGCCACGTGCTCGGCTTCCGTCACGAGCACACGCGCACGCAGGCCAGCGGGTGCTTCGAGGACAACAACTGGCGCGCGCTGACGACCTACGACCGCGCGTCCGTCATGCACTACCCGCACTGCAACGGCACCCAGATGGGGGACCTGGTGCTGACGCAGAGGGACATCGACGGCGCCCGGGCGCTCTATGGCTTCGTGTACGTGACGGAGACGCTGTCAGGCTCGACGTGGGAACCGGGCATCGTCCATTACAGCCCTTTCTCCGTGGCGCCTGGCTCGACCTTCGACGTGGAGATGACGGGCACGGGGGATCCGGACCTTTACGTCCGCTTCGGTGCGCCTCCCACGATGGATGCATGGGACTGCCGCCCGTATGAGTACTCCGCCAACGAGCGTTGCACCCTCGTCGTGCCCGCGGGAGTGAACACCGCCTACGTCATGATCCCCGGCTATGGCGGGGACCCTTCCTTCCACTTGAACATCCGGTATGTGCCGCTCACGGGGTTCATCACGGGGCCGCGCTGGGCGCAGTGGTCCACCTACGTGGCTCAGGGGACCTACCGTGACTTCGGTACCTACGACGTGAAGCCCGGGACGCAGTTCCGGGTGGACATGCGAGGCCTGGGCGCGGAGACGGATGACCCCGACCTCTACGTGCGCTTCGGCGCGCCGCCCACGTTCGATACGTATGACTGCCGCCCGTATGTCGTTGGTCCCCATGAGACGTGCGACCTCACGGTGCCCGCGGGCCAGTCGAAGGCGTACGTCATGGTGCATGGCTACTCCGGCGCGATGATTGACGTGGACATCGACTACACCGCGCCGTAGCCGCGGTACCGATGGGATGTGAATGACGGGCGGCCTCCGGGTGCGGGCCGGCCGCCCGTGGCTTTCGCCCCATGGCGCTGGAGTTCCACCCGGTGGGCTGCGACGCTGCGGCGCGCCATGGGGAATGTCATCGGGTTGTTGGGGGCGTGCATGGTGCTGGGCGTCCTGGCCCGGCACAGCGGGAAGTTTCCGGAGGGCTCCGCCGGGGCGTTCAACACCTTCGTGCTGTACGTGGCGCTGCCCGCGCTGGTGCTGCGCGCCATGCACCAACTGGTCTTCGTGCCGGAGCTGCTGGTCGCCGCGTCGGTGCCGTGGCTCTACTACCTGGGCGCGGGGCCCTTCTTCCGGCTGCTCGGGCCCCGGCTGGGGCTGGCGAAGCCGTCCATCATGGCGCTGGTGTTGACGGCGGGCTTGGGCAACACGGCCTTCGTGGGGCTGCCCATGGCGGAGGCGCTGCTGGGCCGCGAGGGCCTGCCGGTGGCGGTGGTGGTGGATCAGCTCGGCTCGTTCCTCGTGCTGTCCTCCCTGGCGACGCTGGCGGCGGCGCGGGCGGGCGCGGAGACGCCGCTGCCTTTGGGGCAGCTCGCGCGCAAGGTGGCCACCTTCCCGCCGTTCCTGGCGCTGGTGGTGGCGCTGGCCACGCGGCCCTGGGCCTATCCCGTCTGGTTGGATGGTGTGCTGGAGCGGCTGGGTTCGCTGCTGACGCCGCTGGCGCTCTTCGCCATTGGCCTGCAACTGCGGCTGTCGGGCGTCCGCCACCGGTTGCCCGCCCTGGCGTTGGGGTTGTCCTACAAGCTGCTGCTGGTGCCCGCGCTGGCGGCGCTGGGCCTGCTGGCGCTGCCCGGCCTGTCGCCGGTGGTGGTGCAGGCCACGCTGCTCCAGGCGGCCATGGGCCCCATGGTGAGCGCGGCCATCCTGGCGGCCGAGCATGAATTGGACCCGGACCTGGCCGTGTTGATGGTGGGGGTGGGCATCCCGCTCTCGTTCGCCACGGCGCCGTTGATGCTGATGCTCGTGCGCTGACGCACGCCTGGCTGCCCTGCGGCCGGACGCGCGGCCGGACCGCTGTCGTCCCGGCAGCGCGCTCCTATTTTTGGCGCATGGCTGAGCAACCACCGAAAGCCTCGGGTGCACCCGGGGGAGACCCACGGCGGATGGAAGTCCGACGGCCGGTCGCCGAGCTGGGCGCCAGGGCCTACGCCATCCAACTGCTGACCGATGCGCAAATCCCTTTCCTCGTCGGCGGCGCGTACGCGTTCGCCCATTACACAGGCATCTATCGGGACACGAAGGACCTGGACCTCTTCATCCGCAAGGACGACGCGGACCGCGCGCTGAAGGTCCTGGCCAGCAATGGCTGGAACACCCAGAGCAACGTCCATGGCTGGCTGCACAAGGCCTTCTGGGACGACTTCCTCGTCGACCTCATCTTCGCGTCCGGCAATGGCATCACCGTCGTGGATGACGGCTGGTTCGAGCACGCCGTCTGCGCCCGCCTGCTGAACTGCGAGTGCAACGTGCCTCCGGCGGAGGAAATCTACTGGAGCAAGTCCTTCGTCCTGGAGCGGGAGCGCTTCGACGGCCACGAGCTGACGCACCTGCTCCTGAAGACGGGGCGGACGTTCGACTGGCCCCGGCTGCTCGCGCGCTTCGACCGGTACTGGGAGGTGCTGCTCGCGCACCTGATGTTCTTCCGCTTCGCCTACCCGGCGGACCGCGACATCGTCCCCGAATGGGTGATGCGCGACCTGCTGTCCCGCGCGAACAGCTCGGTGGCGGAGGGCAACTGGGATTCGCAGTTGTGCCGAGGCCGGCTGCTGTCCCAGGTCAGCTACCAGGTGGACGTCGACGAGTGGGGCTACGAGGACGGCCGCACCTGGGATGAGGTGGAACGGGCACGCGAGCGCGAGCAGGACGACGTGCCTGCCGCCGCGAGCGGCTCCTACGGCTCGCACTGAGCGGGCGGGCCGGCCCCCGCGGGCCGGTCCCTCGACAGCGCCGTCATGAGGGCGCCAGGGCCGTGGGCCGTGCCTCCGCCGTGGCGGAGGCGCACCTTGCGGCGGAGGACTCGCGCAAGGCAGGTGCCACGTGACACAGACGAAGGTCCGCAAGGCCGGTGCCGTCCTGGGCGCGGTGGGGCTGCTGCTCGCCTCCACCGCCGTCCAGGCCCAGGTGTCCGTCGCGGGAAAGGGCGGCCCCATCCGGCTGGAGGCGGGCGAGCAGTCCGTGGAGCTCTCCCTGGACGGAAGCACGGTGCGCGGCCCGGGCATCGAGCTGCACCAGCGCGGCGCCGCCTGGGTGGGGCACGTGCGCGACAGTGATGTCGACGTGGGGTGGGACGGTGGGAGCCTGCTCGGGCGCGTGGGGGAGGGCACCGTGGCGCTCCAGGTGCTGCCGCGCACGCCGGAGCCCGGGCTGCGGCTGGAGGGGAACTTCGCCAGCCAGCCGTCGAGCCTCATCGTCGCGCCCTTCGCCATCGCGGGCACCATGGGCGGGTGTGACTACACGCTGTCGGTGACGGCGGGCCGTTACGCCGGATGGCGCACGTGTCAGCCGGGGACGACCCTCCAGCCGGGGCCGGTGTCCCTGACGCTGCCCGAGGAAGTGCTGGCCCTCGATACAGGGGAGAAGGCGGCGCTGCTGGCGCTCGTGTTGTCGGAGCGGATGCTGCCCTGAAGCGGTGTCACCGGGCGTGGCGCGAAGGCACACGCCCGGAGACGGAAGTGAGAGGGCTCAGGCGAGCGCGGTGGTCGCGAACGACAGCTCCACGCTGTTGTCACGCACGCGCATGCTGGGCTTGGACAGCCAGTGGCACTGCGGGCAGTAGCTGTGCGCACCCGCCTGTGAGGCACGCACAGTCACCTCTCCACCGCAGAGCACGCAGCCGTCGGGGAGGACGAATTCGGCGAACCGCTCGCCGGTGTTGCTCTCGAATTGAGTCATGCTTCTGAGTTAACGCAGGAATCGCGCGGCACAAGGCGACCTGGGGTGCCCCTTGGTCTCTCCGGGGCCTTCCACCGCGCAAGCAAGCGGGCAGGCAGTCCCTCCTGCACTTCTTACCGGCTCGCTGTCTTCTGGTGGATGTCCGACACCGCAAGCCGGTGATGTCGGGTGATCGCCCTGGCACGGGGATTTCAAGAGCCCGGGGCATGGATGCACTGGGTGATGGGGAAGGCCTGGGTGGGGTGTTGAGGGTGGAGCTCCTCCAGGACCGGCGAGGCTGGGGCGTGGAGGTGGAGACGTGGGGTGGGGCCGTGCGCCGCTACCGGTATGGCAGCGAGGCCCAGGCGCGCTTCTTCGCCGCGGTGTTCGAGATGGGGCCCCGCGTGGTGCCGCCGGTGAGCCCCGGGCGCCGCAAGCGGACCCGCCGGGCGGCCTGAGGCTCCGCGTCTTCTCTCTACCCTCGCGGGCGGGTTTCGGAGAGGCTACGGGGCATGAGTGACGCACCCAAGCCCTTCCTGCACCGCCCCAACCGCCAGCTCATCACCAAGGAGCCGGACCCGGCGGGTCGTTGGTCCAAGCAGTTCCCGGACATGATTGGCTACGCCAGCCAGGGTGGCGGCAAGGTTCCGGCCGACTACGGTTGGAACACCAATCCCAAGCAGTGGCAGGAGGAGATGACGCACGAGTCGCTGGCCGCGCGCTTCGACGAGCTGCGCATCCTCCCGCCGAAGCCGGAGGCGCCCGCGCTGCCCGAGGGCGCGAAGGCCGACGCCCCCAAGCCGTAGTCCGCTTCAACTGAAGGGCAGGGCCGCGAGCCGCTCCCGGAACCGGCCGAGCAGCTCCCGCGCCCCTGCCTCCTCCAGCCCGTCGCCCGCCTCCTGTCGCGCCTTGCGCAGGAAGGTGTCGAAGGGGGCCGAGCGTCCCTGGAGCGCGCCCGCCGCGTCCACCGCCTCCGCCAGCACGCGCTCCGCGCCGCGAGAGCCCAGCGTGAGGTGCATGTCCGCCTGCTCCAGCTTCATGCCGCAGGTGGCCCACACCGCGCGGTCGTGGACGACGAGCCAGGTGCGCGTCACCTCCTCCATCTGCTCTTCCAGCGCGGCGAGGTAGGGCTCCACCAGTCCCGGCAGCACGTCCGACGCCAGCTCCGGCCCGGCGCCCGTCTCCATCAGGCGCGTGCGCAGCTCCAGCACCTGGTGTTTCTGGGGTGTGCGCAGCGCCACCGAGGCCGGCAGCGACACGAAGGCGGACAGGCTCTCCGCCACCTGCCGCGCCAGCGCCGGCCGCGCGCGGGCCTCCGCCTTGGCCGCGCGCTCCAGCCGTCCTTGCAGGGAGCGGCGCAGGTCCGCCGCCGCCGCGCGCAGGGCCGCCCGCGCGGCCACCTGGTTGGCGTAGCCGGGCACCACGTCCTCGCGGCGCACGTCCTCGAAGGCCGCGGCGGTGAGGTACACGAGGTCGCCAATGCGGACGCGGAAGTCGGCGCGGAAGGACTGCAGTTCGGCCATCAGCGTCCAGCGGTCGCTCACCACCTCCGGGCGGCGCATCTGCTGGCCCAGCTCCGCCACGCGCTTGGACAGCCGCTCCGCGACGGCGTGCAGCACCGCCTCCACCTCTTGCGCCAGCCGCTCGTCCGAGCTGGCCGGCGGCGGCGCCCAGCCTCCGTCCCCCAGGCCCGTGGGCCGCGAGGGCGGCGGGAACTCCTGGTGGGTGGCGGCGATGAGCTGGTTGACGCCCACCAGCGTGTCGCCAATGGCGGGGGCCATCGTCTCCCAGAGGGAGAGGTCCGCGCCGCCGTCCGTCTCCACGGAGGTGGGCTCGTACTTCGCGATGCTCAAGTGCCCCAGCCGGTCGATGGCCACGGCCGCCGCGCGGTGCACGCGCTCCAGCCGGTCCGCGAGGTGGCGGTCGGTGAGGGACTCCAGGAGCGATTCCAGGCGCGCGGGGAGGGCGTCCTGGGGCGGGCGGGGCTTGGGCGTCGGCGCGGGCATGTCGGAGCGGGGTACCGCGAAAGGAGCGAGACCCTAGCGCACCGCCATCGGTCGTGCGACGGAGGGGGCTCGTCAGGGACCCGCCTTCCCGGCATAGAGTGGTGGGAAGGGGAGGAAAGATGACAATCCGCATCCGGCGCCGCCGGCTGGTGGGGGGAGGCCTGGCCGCGCTGCTCGTCGGTGGTGCAGTGGCCTTCTCTTCCTGGGACGTGTGTTTCTCGGCCTGGGCCTTCAAGGGGGTCAACGTCCCGGCCTGTCCGGACGGACAGTTCCGGCAGGTGGTGGAGCTCAACGCCCACGGTCTGGTGCGCGGCGGGCAGGGCCACGTGTCGCTGCTGACCGTCGTGATGGCGCCCCACCCGAAGACGGGCGTGCTGATGCACGGGGGCGTGTCACGCGGCACAGCCTCTGTCTTCCTGGTGGACGCGGAGGGCAAGGAGACGCCGCTCGCGCTCGCGGAGGGCGAGGCGTGGCAGCGCTCCGTGGACACCCACCGGCTGAGCGCGAAGGTCCTGCTGCCCGAGGTGCCGGATGGCGACTACCAGCTCCGGGCGCGGGTGACGACGCCGGTGGGCACGGACACCGTGGACGCGGCGCTCCCGCTGTACTCGCCGGCCCGCGCGCACGTGTTGACGGACCGCCCCTTGTACGAGCCGGGGCATGAGGTCCTCTTCCGCGCGGTGGCGCTGCGGTCCAAGGACCTGTCGCCGCTGGATGGGCGGCCTGGGACGTGGCGGGTGAAGGACCCTTCCGGCGAGGTGGTGCTGGAGGAGCGCGCGCCGGCGGGACCCTGGGGCGTGGTGGCCGGCCGCTTCCCGCTGGACCGGGGCGCGCCGCAGGGCTGGTGGTCGGTGAGCTGGTCCAGTGGTGCCGTGGAGGCGCAGGCCCCGTTCCAGGTCAAACCCTTCACGCTGCCGCGCTTCCGCGTGGACGTGCGCAGCGCCCGGCCCTTCTGGCGCGCCGAGGACGTGCCGGTGGTGGAAGGGCAGGTGGTGTACGCGTCGGGCGCGCCGGTGTCCGACGTCGAGGTGGCGCTGACGTGGAACGTGCAGGGTGACTGGCCCCCGCCGACGGAGTGGACCACGGGGGCGTTGCCCGACCGCGCTCGCACCGACGCCACGGGCCGCTTCCGCCTGGTGTTGCCTCGCGTGCCCATGGACCTGCGCGGGCAGGCGTGGCTCAGCGCGCGCGTGGTGGCGCGGGACGCGTCGGGGGACCGCATCGAGGGCCGCGTGTCGCTGCTGCTGTCCGAGGACGCGCTCGCGGTGTCGACGGTGACGGAGTTGGATGGCGGACTGGCGCCCGGCTTCAACAACCGCGTCTACCTGCGCGCGACGACGGCCGCGGGGCAGGTGCTGCCCAACGCCGAGCTGACGGTGACGCGTGCGTGGGACCCTCATGACGAGGGCGTGCGCGCGGTGACGGACGAGGACGGCGTGGCCTCCTTCCAGCTCGACCCGGGACCGCCCGTCAACGTCGTGGTGCCGCCCATGCCCGTGCGTCCGCCGCCGCCCGAGCCGACGGTGCGCCTGGGGGAGACGCGCAGCCTGCTGGCGCCGGGGCACGAGGCCTCGCTCGCGGACATGCTGGCGCTGGAGAAGTCACTGCCCGCGCTCGAACCCTGCGCGCGCTTCGTGTCGCGGGACGAGGGGTTGATGGAGGTCGAGCTCGGCCTGCGCGTGGGGGCTTCGGGCGCGGTGCTGGACGTCGTGGCCGGGGAGGGGGCGCTGCCAGCCTGCATGGCTTCGGTCCTGCGCGCGCGCGCGCTGTCCGCTGGGGTCGAGCGCGTCCTTCACACGAGCTTCGTCGTCAGCGACCCCAACCTGCCTTCGGTGGAGGTGGAGGTGGAGACCGCCTTTGGCGTCCCCGACGAGGTGGTGGCGGCGATGAACGCCGCGGCCCGCGACGCGCGCACGTGTCTGCCCAGGAACCTGAGCATGCCGGCGTCCCCGCCGGTGGCGGCGAGCTGGCGGCTGGGGACGCGCGGTCTGGAGTCGCTGACGTGGGTGCCCGTCGCGGCGGATGGCAGCCTGCCGGCCTCCGTCACGTCGTGCATCCAAGAGCGCTTCGCCCGCATCCGGCTGCCCGAGTCCGCGCAGCGGGGCGTCGCCCTGGGCGTGGCCCGCCTCTCCGTGCTGCCCGCTGGGGACACGGAGGAGGGGGGCAGCTCCATGGCCACCACGTTCCTGGGTTACGAGTTGAAGGTGCGGGGCACCCAGGGTGGAGAGGACGTGGGCGAGACGAAGCTGGCCCTGCGCCCCGCGGAGGTGCCCAAGACGCGGCTTCGCGCCACACCCGTGCTGGCGCGGGGCGGCGAGGAGGTCCGCATCGAGCTGCTGCGCGGTCCGCAGTTCCTGGGCCAGCTCCCCGACACGCTGGTGCTCCAGGCGGGCCAGCAGCGGTTCGAGGAGAAGGTGGACAAGGCCACGCGGTCGGTCCGGTTCAAGCTGCCGGAGAACTTCGAGGGCTGGGCGCTGTCGTATTGGGAAGGCGCGCAGGGCCGCGTCTACGTGGCGCCGCGCGCGCAGCTCTCCGTGGAGGTGTCACCGGAGAAGCCGCGGTACGCGCCCGGTGAGCTGGCGCGGCTCCAGATTCGCACGCGCGTGGATGGCCAGGACGGCCCGGCGGCGGTGGGCCTCTTCGGCGTGGATGAGACGCTGGCGCAGCTCGCGCCGTTGCCAGGGCCAGACGCGATGAGCTCGGTGCAGACCATGCCCACGGTGGCCTCGCCCGCCTTCGGTGTCTTCGACGGGCAGGCGCTGGCCATGGGCCGCATCCGGGGCGCGAACGCGTCGGCGGCGGCGGTGCTGCGGGTGACGGACGCGCCGCAGCGTGATGGGACGGAGCCCTCCATGTCGGCGAGCGCGGTGACGTCCCTCGACGCGGACGCGGAGCTGACGGAGCCCTTCTACGCGGTGCTGGCGGAGCTGCACACGCAGGTGCGGACGTGGGAGGAGAAGGCGCCGCAAGGGCAGACGCTGGACCCGGCGGGCATGGCGCGGCTGTGGGAAGACGCGCTGGCGGCCTGCGAGAAGCGCGGTGAGAAGGTGACGGATGCCTTTGGCCGCAAGTTGAAGCTGTCCCGGCTGCCCACGGACCTGCTGGCCCTCACCGACCCCCGGTCGGTGGTGTCGAGCGGGACGCGGCTGCCGGAGGACGTGGAGAACTGGAACGCGTGGGTTGCCCGGGAGGCACCATGAATCGCTCGTTCTTCGCCGGGGTGGGATGCTCCCTGGCGAGCCTGGTGGGGTTGGTGCTGTTCGTGGCGCTCTTTGGCGACAACGCGCGGCGCCTGTTCGGCGCTTCCGCGGATGCGTTGGGCGGGGCGCCGCCGCAAACGGCGAAGCTGGTGCAGTCGTTTGGCGCGAACGAGGGCTATGGCGCCAGGGGCGACGCCGACGCACCACCGGCGGAGATGTACGCGGAGAGGGAGGAGGACGTCGCGCAGCCCTCCGTCGCGCACGACCTCCGCAGGGCGCAGGTTGCCCCCCTGGATGGCGCGAAGAAGAAGGGCGGCGGCGGGAAGTCGGAAGCGGAGGCGGAGGCGGCGCCCAGCCGCTCCTGGTTCCCGGAGACCTTCCTCTTCGAGCCCCTGGTGGTGACGGACGCGTCCGGTGCCGCGACGGTGCCGGTGCGCGTGCCAGACCGCCTCACCCAGTGGCGGGTGCTGGCGCTGGCGCACTCCCGCTCCGGTGCGCAGTCCGGCGCGGAGACGTCCTTCACGGGCACGCTGCCCACGTATGTGGACCCGGTGCTGCCGCCCTTCCTTCGCGCGGGCGACGCGGTGCGCTTGCCGGTGCAGGTGATGAACACCACCGACTCGCCGGTGGAGGCGCCCTTGAAGGTGGAGGCGCAAGGCGCCGTGGTGGAGGGGGGCAACCGCACCGTGCGGGTGCCCGCGCGCGGCAGCGTGGTGGAGTACGTGACGGTGCGCGTGGCCACGCCGGGGCCGGTGGCCCTCCGGGCGACGCTGGGCGCCACCGACGCGGTGGTGCGGGACTTCCCGGTGTGGGCCACGGGCCGTCCGGTGCTCCAGACGCGCGGCGGTACCCTGGCGGCGCCGCGCACGTTGTCGCTCACCGGCGCGCCGGACGCGCAGGCGGGCAGTGAGCGCGTGCGGCTCCAGGTGTATCCCGGCGGGCTGGGCGTGCTGCGCTCGGAGCTGTTGAACGCGGGCGGACGCGAGGACGCGGCGGGCGTGGCGTACGCGCTGCTGCTGGCCGGGCGCGCGCCGGAGCTGCTGACGGCGCTGGGCGAGACGCGCTCCGCGGAGGCGCTGAAGGCGATGCACGCGCCGGAGCGGCGGCTGACGGCGCCCGTGCCGCCGGAGTCGGGTGAGGTGGACGTGGAGGCGGTGCGGACCGGGTTGATGCGGGCCACGCAGCGCGCGCTGCGCTGGAGCCGGGCGCCGGACGTGGCGCTGGCGGCGATGCTGGCGGAGGGCGCGCTGGCGCATCCCGAGAACCCCGTGCTGTCCCGTCTGGGAGAGCGGCTGGCCGCGCAGGTGGCGGCGGCGCAGCTTCCGGATGGCACCTGCCAGGGCGGCGATGGCTGGACGCTGCAGCGCTTGCTGGTCGCCACCGCGGACTGCACGCGCGCGGTGAGCGCGGCGGCCGGGACGCCCGAGGGCCAGCGCCGCGCGGCCTTCTTCCACGCGCGGGCCCAGGGCGCGCTGGAGCGCAACCGGGCGCACGTCAAGGACGGCTACACCGCGGCGGCGATGCTGGCGAGCGGCGCGGTGAGTGGCTCCCTGCGCGACTCCTTGCGCGAGCAGGTGCGCGAGGCCGTGAAGCGGCGCGATGAGGGCGCGGCCTACCTTCCCGTGGAGGCCGGCGTGGTGGACGCCACGGGCGCCACGCCGACGGAGGCCGAGGCCACCGCGCTGGCCGTGCTCGCCCTGGAAGGCGATGCGAAGGCGCCCCTGGCGGACCTGGGCGCCGCGCTGCTCGCCGCCTATGAGCCCGTGAATGGCTGGGGCAGCGGGCGCGCCAACCGTCTGGCATTGCAGGCGGTGGTGGCGCTCTTCCGTGAGCCATTGCCCGCGCAGGTGCGGGTGGTGCTGGAGCGCGACGGGCAGGTCATCACCGAGGGCTCCTTCGACGCCAAGGCCTTGCGCGAGGTGTTGGCGATGGAGGCCGCGGCGCCGGGCTCGGGCGGCACGCACGCGTGGACGGTGCGCGCGGAGCCCGCCGTGCCGGGGCTGGGCTTCTCCCTGGCGTTGCGCGCCGCGGTGCCGTGGAAGCAGGAGGCGCAGGCGGGGCTGGAGCTCGCCGTGCAGGTGCCCTCGGACGCGAAGGTGGGGCAGCCCTCGGAGGTGACGCTCCAGGCGTCCACGCCGTCGGGCCTGCCGCTGGTGCTGCGCCATGGGCTGCCTGCCGGTGTGCAGGTGGACACCGCCAGCCTGGAAGCCCTCGTCCAAGCGGGGAAGGTGGCCTCGTGGTCCGCGGAGGATGGCGCGGTGACGCTGTGGCTTCCGCCCCGAGGGCCGGGCGAGCCCTTCCAGGCGCGCTTCCGCGTCATCCCCACGCTGGCGGGCGCGCTACAGGGTGGTGCCTCGTCACTGACGACCCAGTCTCGACCTGACCTCGTGTCCTACGTACCCCCCGCTATATGGGCGGTGCGCTGAGCGAAAGTCGCGGCTGCGTCCTGCCCCCCGGGCCACTGCCCCGGCGCTGGGGGGCGCGTTATGTGTCGATTCGTGGTGACATCACGGGCCTCCAAGAAATGTAGTCCGCGCTCCCCGCTGTGCAGTCCCGCGGAGGATGCACAGCTTTCCCCTCAGCATCACGGAGTCGCAACCACTCCCAGGGTCGTTTCGTCGTGGGTGGCAAGCATGGAGCTCGACGGCGCGGAGAGGGACGAGCTGCAGCGGGCGCTGACCAGCGCCTTTGCTTCGGTGGAGCACCTTCGCAAGGTGGTGGCCACCACCTGTCGCAGGGACCTGGAATCGCTGGGTATCTCGGGAGGTTTGCGTGAGCGCGTCTTCACGCTCATCCACCGGGCGGAGGCGGAGGGCTGGCTGCGAGAGCTGATTCGCGGCGCACATCAGGCCTTGCCCCGCCACCCGCGCCTCCATCGCTTCGTCCAGGCCTACCTCGCATCCGTGCAGCGCAGCATTCCGCGTGTCGGATTGGAGCGCATCTTCGGCAGCGGGCGGGCGGACGCGGAGCGCGAGCGTTGGCGCAAGCGCCTGGCCTCCATCGAACGGCAGGTGTGCCGCGTGGAGCCGGAGGTGGGCGCGGCGCTGGGCACCGGCTTCCTGGTGTCGCCCAGCGTGGTGCTCACCAACTTCCATGTCATCGAGAACCGGCTGCTGGAGTCGCTGCGCGTGCGCTTTGGCCGCAAGGTCCTCCAGGACGGGACGTTGTTGCACCCCGGCACGGTGTACCGCGTGACGCGGTGCCTGGCGCGCAGCCCCTACAGCCCCGCGGACCTGATGCATCCGCGTCCCCGCGACGCCACACCCGGCGAGCTGGACTATGCCTTCCTCGAGGTGGCGGGCGTCCCCGGCGAGGACCTGGTCGACGGCGAGTCCCGGGGCTGGTTGGAGCTGCCCGACTCCCGCGAGTCCTTCACCCCGGGCAGCCTGGTGCTGATCGTCCAACACCCGGCGGGCCAGCCCATGAGCGTCGCGCTGGACGAGTTTCTGGGCGTCAACCCGGGCCGCACCCGCGTGGCGTACCGCGCCTGCACGGGGCCGGGGTCCTCGGGCGCGCCCTGCTTCACCCAGGATTTGCGGCTGGCCGCGCTGCACCACAGCGGTGGGCCGCGCATGCCGCTGTCGGTGGTGGGGCACAACGAGGGCATCCCCATCGACACCATCCGCGGCAGCCTGTCCGGGAGCATGTTGAACCAGCTCGGCTGGGGGTGAGGGCGCGAAGTGGAGGCATGGGGGGCGCCTGATACAGTCAGTGAATGCAACCCGCTGGTATCCGCCCCGCCGTCGTTCACCGTGCGTGGGGGGCCGTGTGTCTTCCGGCCCTCGTCCTGCTGCTCGCGCTGCCCTGGAGGGCCCACGCCGACTCCGCGCTGCGCGTGGCCGGTGCCTCCGCCAGCAACGAGGTGAAGCTGCGCACGGCGTCGGAGGACTTCCGGCACGTGCTGCGCGTGGACCTGCTGGCCGCGCCGAGCGTGGACGGCGGCGTGGATGGGGGCGTGGACGGTGAGTTGCCCGGCGGCGTGACGGTGCTGGTGGATCCGCTCCAGTCCCAGGACGGGGTGCAGGTGCCCTTGCAGGCGGTGGTGAAGGAAGCGGCGGGCGGCGGCGCCACGGCGCCCATCTCCACGCGAAGCCCCATCCACGTCGAGCTCTCGGGACGGCTCCCCGCCCCGGGTGATTACACGGGCCACGTGGTGCTGGTGCACTCGGGAGGGCGGGAGACCACCGCGCTCATCGTCACGCGCGTGCAGGCGGTGCCCGCGGTGCAGTTCGTCGCCACCTCGCCCGCGGTGACGTCGGCGGGCTGGGGCTGGAACTCCATTGATGCCACCGTGCGCCTGCCTTTCAAGGAGACCGCGGGCGTGAGCGGCGTCGTGTCGGCGCCGCAGTTGATGCAGCTCCAGCGCAAGGCGCCGGACATGGACTCCGCGCTCATCCAGCCGCGCTTCCAGAGCGTGCACTTCGCGCTGGAGGGCGGGCGGCCGGATGGCGGCAACCTGGAGGTCACGTCGCTGGATGGCGGCATCCCCGTGAGCGCGCATGGCAGCGGGGCGCTGCTGGTGAGCCTGCGGGGCCTGGAAGGGCCGGGCGAGTACACCGGCACCGTGCGGCTGGCGGTGCGCTCGGGCATGCCGGTGGAGCAGCCCTTCATCCTCTGGGTGAGCTCGCCGTGGCTGTGGGGCGCGTTGCTCATCGCGGCCGGGGCCGTGTCGTCGTTCGGCGTGCGGCTGTATTCGCAGCGCATCCGTCCGCGCGCGCTGCGGCTCCAGCGCGCCCTGGAGTTGCACCGTCGGCTTCAGCTCCTGGTGAACGGGCAGGTCGGGCGGGCGCGGGAGGTGGGGCAGGTGATGGTGGGGCAGGTGGACGCGCTCGTGTCCGAGATTCGCCGGCCCGTCCGGGGCATCGGCGTGGGGGACGACGCGCTGGCGGCGTTCGAGCCGCGCCTGCGGCTCTACGGCGCGTGGTGTGACGCCTCCCGCAAGTGGGAGGTGCTGCCGGCGGAGCTGCGTCCAGAGCAGGCCAGCCAGCTCCTGGTGGAGGTCGAAGGCGCGCTGCGCTCCGAGGAGCCCGCGGCCGAGCAGCTCGACGCCTTGCTCGTGAAGGTGCGGGAGCTGGACGTGGATGGCCTGGCGCGCGCGGGCCTGGAGGCCCAGCTCCAGGAAATCGACCGGCAGGCGCGGACGCTGATGGAGCACCACGGCGAGGACTCGCTGGGCTTCCGGCTCAAGTACGAGCTGCTGTCGCTGCTGGCGACGGTGAACAAGGCGCTGGC
Source organism: Myxococcus hansupus (assembly GCF_000280925.3). Classification (NCBI taxonomy): domain Bacteria; kingdom Pseudomonadati; phylum Myxococcota; class Myxococcia; order Myxococcales; family Myxococcaceae; genus Pseudomyxococcus; species Pseudomyxococcus hansupus. The sequence goes on along the minus strand of NZ_CP012109.1, from coordinate 7,658,879 downwards.
CCAGGGCGCGTTGGATGCCGCCCGGAAGCAGCTCGAAATCGCGCGGCGCTCGTACTTCGACATCCTCTGCGAGGAGCTGTCCGCCGCCCTGGCATCCCGCACGCCGCCCCGGGGCTTCACCGAGGAGGAGTGGGAGACCCTCACCCACCAGGTGAACACGCAGCTCGAGAAGGCGCGGGAGCGCGCGAGCACGAACGTGGATGACGCCGTCCGCATGTACCAGAGCGCCCACGCGGCCTACGTGAAGCAGCTCATCCAGGAGCTGCGCGGCGCGGTGGAGGATGCTCGACAGGTGAGCGGCTCCGAGGCGCAGACGCAGGCGCTCCAGGACGTGGAGACGCGGCTGCAGGAGGCGATGGTCCTTCTGGTGGAGCAGTCGTCCCATGAGGCCGCGGTGAAGTATGGCGAGGCGCGCATCCGGTTCGTCGCCGTCAGCCAGTCCCAGCGCACGGCGAGGAGCTTCCACCTGGAGTCGCTCGGAAGCGACGAGGGCGATGCCGCGCCAACGGGGCCCTCCGTCCCGCCGCCCTCCGCGCCCAGCGGCGGCAGTCTGCCCGCGTTGCCGGATGCGCCCGCGGGAGGGCTGGCCGCGGGGCTGGGCGACTTCGACGGCATGCCGCTGCCGTCGCCCCGTCACCTGTGGCTGGTGGAGCTGGGCGTGCTGGCGCTGCTCACCACGGTGGCGGTGGCCCTGGGACTTCAGCTCCTCAATGTCTTCTCGCCCACCTGGGGCGGCTTCGGCGCGGGCATGACGGCCTTCCTCTGGGGCTTCGGCCTGCACCAGGTGGGCAACGCCACCTTCGAGGGCATCACCGGATTGTTGACGCGCGTGGAGCGGCCGGGCGCGCCTCCGCCGGCCGCCTGAGCCTCACGCGCGGTTCAGCGCTGCCGGTCCTGGATGGTCTTCGCGGCGATGCGGTCCACCAGACCGGGAGCCACCAGCTTGAGGAACTGGGCCACGCGGGCCTTGGTGGTCATCACCACCTCGCGCTCGCGCTGGTCCATGGCCTTCAGGATGATGGCCACGCAGGTGTCCACGTCCATGTTGTCGCCCGCGCGCTCGTTGTGCTTGCTCTGCCGCACGGGCTGGCCGTCCGCGCCCAGGGCGCTGTCGCGGATGTTGGTGGCGACGAAGCCGGGGCACACCACCGTTACGTCCACGCCGGTGCCGCGCAGCTCGATGCGAAGCGAGTCGAAGAAGCCGTGCATGGCGTGTTTGCTGGCCGCGTAGCCGCTGCGGTTGGGCACGCCCGTCTTGCCCGTGAGGGACGAGACGGCCACCACCAGCCCGCGCCGGGACTTGAGGTGGGGCAGGGCGTGGTAGGTGCAGTACACCGAGCCCAGGTAGTTGATGCGCATCACCCGCTCGAAGAGGCCCAGGTCCTTCACCTCGTCCACGCGCGCGTCCATCGTCACGCCTGCGTTGTTGACGAGCACGTCGATGCCACCGAAGGCCTCCACGGCGCGGTCCACCAGGTGGTGGCACGCCTCCGCGTCGCCTACATCCGTGGGCACCACCACCGCGCGTCCGCCCGCGGTTTCACACCGCGCCTTGACCCGCTGGAGCGCCTCTTCGTTGCGCGCCGCCAACACCAGGTTGGCGCCGCGTCCGGCCAGCACCACCGCCAGTGCCTCGCCAATGCCCGCGGAAGCGCCCGTGACGACCACCGTTTTTCCTCGCATGCCGCGCATTCTGGACCCTCGCCGTCAGAGGGGCCCGGAAAAAATCCGACGGGCAGGTGACACTTCAATTCGGGGCCGGTGTTCCGTTCGCGCCAACGTGTTTTCGCGAGGGGAAAGACACCATGCCGTCCATCGCCGTACTCGCCCAGGCGCATCCCGAGCAACTGGGGTGGCTCAGCACCAAGCTCCTGAGCGTGACGCTCACCTCCGCCGAGTGGGTGCTGTGGGTGCTGGTGTGCCTGTCGGTGCTCTCCATCGCCATCATGTTGGAGCGCACGGTGTACTTCGCCCGCCACCGGCTGCCGGATTCGGAGGCGCTGGCGGTGCGGCTGGCGCGCGGTGAGTTGGACGCGGTGAAGGCCGCCATCCAAGGCCGCCAGGGCATGGAGGCCGCCATCCTGCGCGAAGGGCTGGCGTGCGCGGACCAGGGCCCGGACACCGTGGAGCAGGTGATTGCGTCCACCCTGTCGCGCGAGCGCCCGCGCTACGAGCGCTTCCTGTCGTACCTGGGCACGCTGGGCAACAACGCGCCCTTCATCGGGCTGTTCGGCACGGTGCTCGGCATCATCAAGGCCTTCCATGACCTGGGGAACATGAATGCCCAGGGCGGTGGCGGCGGCATGCAGCAGACCGTCATGGCCGGCATCTCCGAGGCGCTCGTCGCCACGGCCGTGGGGTTGGCGGTGGCGATTCCCGCCGTGGTGGCCTTCAACGTCTTCAGCCGTCAGCTCAAGACCCTCACCAGCCGCGCCAATGCGCTGGGCTACGCGCTGGTGGGCACCCTGCGCTCGGAGGCCCGTTAGTCCATGGCTGGCGGCGCGCAGGACAACGACGAGGAAATCACGGGCATCAACGTCACGCCGCTGGTGGACGTGGTGCTGGTGCTGCTCATCATCTTCATGGTGACGGCCAACTTCATCGTCCGCGAGACGGTGGAGGTGGACCTGCCCCGCGCCGCCAATGGCGGTGAGACGGTGCAGGGCCTGGTCAACGTGGTGCTGGACAAGGAGGGCAAGCTCTTCTTCGACGGCACCGAGGTGACGGAGAAGGAGCTGGAGGCCAAGGTCGTGGAGGCCATCGCCAAGGACAAGGAGACGCGCGCCATCATCAGCGCCGACCAGTCCCTGCCCTACGGCCGCGTGATGCGGCTCATCGACGTGGTGAAGGGCCAGGGCATCGCGAAGTTCGCGCTCAACATCGAGAAGGACGCAGCCCCCGCGGCCGCGGCCGCCGCGCCTTGAAGCGAGGCATCAGCGCATGAGTCAGGCGGTCCTCGACACTGCATCCACGCCGCCCGCGCACGACCGATCGTTGGTCGTGGTGGGCGTCTTCTTGTTCGTCTCGCTGGGGATTCACGTCGGCGGTTTCTGGGTGCTGGGCGAGGGCGTGGACCGTTCGCGCCCCGCGCCCGTGCGCCCGGTGGAGATGGTGATGGTGGAGGTGCGGAAGCCGCCCCCGCCGCCTCCCGAGGAGCCCAAGCCGGAGGAGCCCAAGCCCCCACCGCCCAAACCGGTGAAGCCGCCTCCGGTGAAGGTCGCGGCGGCGCCTCGGCCGCTTCCGCCTCCGCCCGTGAATGCGCCTCCGCCGCCCAACGACACGCCGCCGCCGGAGCCGTCGGCCAAGCCGCCGCCGCTCGTGGTGGGCATGACGATGTCGTCCACCACCAGCGCGGGCTCCTTCGCCGCGCCCGTGGGCAACACCGCCTACGGCCGCACGGGCAACACCGCCACAGACCCCAAGGAGGTGAAGGGCTACAGCGCGCCCAAGTACGCGCCCATCTACCAGGTGGACTCCGAGCCCACCGTGGCCTCCGAAGTGAAGATTCCCTATCCGGAGGAGGCGCGGCGTGCGGGCGTCGAGGGCACCGTCACGCTGTCCATCGCCATCGACCACGAGGGCAAGGTGTCCTCGGTGAAGATTCTCAAGGGCCCCGGCTACGGCCTCAACGAAGCCGCGCGGGACGCCATCCGCCGCTTCCGCTTCAAGCCCGCCATCAAGGGCGGCGAGCCCGTCGCCACGGAGATGAAGTACTCCTACACCTTCCTCCTCGATTGATGCCGTCACTGCCGCTGAAAGAGAGGCGGAGCGGGGGCGTGCCCGGCATGTCAGGGGCACCCCTCCCCACAGACGTCGCCGGGATTCCACCTCGCCTTCGCTCCGTCTCTCTTTCAGCGGGAGCGCGAACCCCCTCACCCGTATGCTTGCACACGCCATGTCCTCCACCTTGAAAGCCCGAGGCGCGCTCGCCGCCGCATCGCTCCTGCTGGCGGTGCCCGTGCACGCGCAGGCGCCACAGTCCGGCGCACCTCCCGCGGATGCGGCCGCGCCGGCGCAGGCCCAGCCCACCATCACCAAGCCGCCCGAGCTGGTGCAGCAGGTGGAGGCGCAATATCCGTCCGAAGCGCTGGCGCAGGGGCTCACCGCGTCGGTGAAGCTCATCATCACCATCGCGGATGACGGCTCGGTGGCGGAGGTACTGCCCACCGAGCCCGTGGGCAATGGCTTCGACGAGGCGGCGATGGCGGCCGTGCGTCAGTTCCGCTTCTCTCCCGCCGAGGTCGACGGCGTGCCCGCCGCGGTGCAGGTGGAGTACGTCTATCACTTCACCCTGAGCGCGCCGGAGCCGGAGGAGGGCGCGTCGGAAGCGGAGGCCGCGCAGCCGAAGGCCGTTCTCACCGGCCAGCTCATCTCGCGCGGCAGCCGCTCGCGCGTGCCCAACGCCACGGTGCGCTGCGGTGACGACCCGGATGCGCCCGAGGTGATGTCCGACGAGGACGGCCGCTTCACGCTGGAGGTGCCCGCGGGCGTCTGTGAAGTGCGCGTGGTGGCCACCGGCTTCCAGCTCTACCAGACGAAGGAGGAGCTGCGGCCGAACGAGACGACGGAGGTGAACTTCTACCTCGCGCCGTCGGGCGGCGGCCTGGAGACGGTGATTCGCTCCGAGCGGCCGAAGAAGGAGGTCGTGCGCCGCACCATCACCCGTGAGGAGGCGCAGAAGACGCCGGGCTCCTTCGGTGACCCCATCCGCGTCATCCAGTCGCTGCCCGGCGTGGCGCGCGCGCCCTTCATCTCCGGCGAGTTGTTGGTCCGTGGCTCGAACCCGGGCCAGACGGCGACGATGATGGACGGGGTTGAAATCCCCCTCCTGTTCCACCTCCTCGGCGGCCCCTCGGTGGTCAACGCCGAGTTCATCGACCAGCTCGACTTCTACCCGGGCGGCTACGGCAGCCAGTACGGCCGCGCGGTGGGCGGCATCGTCGAGGTGGGCACGCGCAAGGGCGCCTCGGACACGCTGCACGGCTCGGTGAAGGTGGACCTGCTGGACGCGGGCTTCTTCCTGGAGAGCCCGATTACGGACGGCATCAGCGTGGCCGCGGCCGCGCGCCGTTCGTACATCGACACGATTCTGCCCGCCGTCCTCCCCCAGACGGAGGGGGGCACGCTCTCCGTGGTGCCGCGCTATTGGGACTACCAGGTGCGCGTGGACTTCGGCGCGAAGCGGAGCACGCCGAACGATGAGCCGGAGGTGACGGCGAATGGCGCGCGCAGCTCCGGCTACATCATGGCCTTCGGCAGCGATGACCAGCTTCGCATCGTGTCCACCGGCCCCGAGACGGAGCGCGACCTGGAGCTGGACACGCGCACGAACTTCCACCGCGTGAAGGGCGACTGGACCTACCGCAAGGGCAACATGTGGTCCGTGTTCACGCCCTTCGTCGGCCTGGACCGCAGCAACATCGACTTCGGCCTCGCGCGGCAGGAGGGCAGGACGTACACGTTGGGCGCCCGCGAGGTGCTCGGCATCGAGCTGTCCTCCATGCTCACCGTGCGCACCGGTCTGGACCTCGTCTTCGAGCACGAGAGCTACGACGTGGCGTTCCCCGCGCCGCGCGGCATCGAGTACGTGCCCTTCCCCGGAGCCGAGCCGGTGGGCCAGCAGTTGGAGGAGCAGATTGCCCTGAGCGCCTTCGACGGCGCGCTCTTCCTGGAAGCCGACCTGCAGTTGGGGCGCTTCACCTTCACGCCGGGCGTGCGCGGCAACCTCCAGTCGGTGGGCAACACGCGGAACCTGGCGTTGGACCCGCGGTTGTGGGTCCGTTACACGGCCACCTCGCGCACCAACCTCAAGGGCTCGGTGGGTCTGTACAGCCAGCCGCCGGAGACGTTCCGTTTCATCACGATGCCGTACGGCAACCCGAACCTCTCCTACCAGCGCGCCTTCCAGAGCAGCCTCGGCGTGGAGCACCGCTTCACCGACGCGTTCAACGTGGACGTCACCGGCTTCTTCAACCGCCGCTTCAACAACGTGGTGGCGCCCGGCCAACTGGTCACCAACGAGGGCGGCGGTGTCTTCACGCAGCCGTACTCCAACGACGGCATCGGCCGCGCGTACGGCGTCGAGGTGATGGTGAAGAAGGAGCGGACCTCCGCCACGGACAAGTGGTCCGGCTGGCTGTCGTACACCTTCAGCCGCGCCGAGGACGGCCGCGCGGGGCCCCGGCCCCAGGGCGGAGGACTCTTTGGCGGTGGCGGCGCCGTGCCCGACGATTCGACGTATGGCCTCAGCCCCTGGGACCAGACGCACATCCTCACGCTGGTGGCCAGCTACGTGCTGGGCAACGGCTGGGAGCTGGGCGGACGCTTCCGCTACACCAGCGGCCGGCCCATGACGCCGCTGGCGGGCGGCGCCGACGTGTACGACGCGGACCGCAACCGCTTCAACGCGACGTTCGGCCCCTACTTCTCCGCGCGCACCGGCGGCTTCCACCAACTGGACGTGCGCTTGGACAAGAGCTTCCAGTTCCAGAACTGGACGCTCACGGCGTATCTCGACGTGCAGAACCTCTACAACGCGAAGAACGTCGAATTCGTCTTCAATGATTACCGGTTCCGTCGCGAGTACGAGGTGCCGGGCATTCCCATCCTCCCCGTGGTGGGTGTGAAAGGAAGCTTCTGATGAAGGCCCTGCTCAAGTACGGCGGCCTCGCGTTGTTGCTGGGCGCCACCGCGTGCGTCGATGTGGAGGACCAGCCTTCGCGCGTGCATGACTTCCGCGTGCTCGGCATCGCCACGGAGCCACCGGAGCTGATGGCGTCCGCGTGTGAAATCACGCCGCAGACGCTGGATGAACTCTCCGAGGAGGTGACGTACCGCACCTTGCTGGTGGACCCGAAGGGGGAGGGCCGTCCCATCCAGTACGCGCTGTGGGCCTGCGCGGACACCGAGGACCGGCGGTGTGAGAACGCGGCCAACCGGGTGCTGCTGTCGGAGGGCTCCACCCTGGCGGGCGAGCTGGCGGTCAACGTTCGTCCTGGCGCATCCACGCTGGCGGAGGACGTGCCGCTGCTCCAGCGCGTCCAGGAGCTGGACCCGTACCGGGGCCTGGGCGGCCTGCGCATGCCGCTGGTGCTGCGCGTGCAGGCGGGCGACGAGGTGGTGTACGCGCAGAAGCTGATGGTCTTCTGGTGCCCGGCGGTGGAGGGCATGCAGGTCAACGTGCAGCCGCGCATCCCGGGCCTGCGCGTGGACGACGTGGCCTGGCCCGAGGACACGCCGCTGGAGCTGCGAGGCCCGGGGCCCTTCGTGGTGACGTCCGACGACGTGACGGGGCTTCAGGAGACCTACGTGGTGCCCGGCCTGCGGCTGGAGGCGGTGACGCTGCGCGAGAGCTGGGAGATGTCGTGGCACACGACGCTGGGCGAGTTCGCGCCGCAGGAGACGGGCGGCTCGACGTTCGGCGGGCAGGAAGGCCGGCACCGCACGGAGTGGGAGCCGCCGTCGGGTGCCCAGGCACAAGAGGTGACGTTCTGGGTGGTGGTGCGCGACGGCCGGGGTGGCAGCTCCTGGGTGGTGCGCCGCGCCCTCTGGAGTCCTTGAGCCGGGCTCGCGCCGGGACATCAGTCGAGATATGCCGAGGGGGCACACGTGGGGCTGGCCGGGCCTGACGCGTGGGGCGGGACGCGGATGATGGGACGCACCACTGCGGGAGGATGGGTCCGCCTGGCGGGGCTGCTGGCGGCCGTGTGCCTGGGCGTCTGGGGGCAGGCGTCCGCCGCGGCCACGCAGCCGGTGGCGGAGCCCGCGGTGACGCTGCGCCGCTTCGCGCTCCTCGTGGGCTCCAGTGAGGGCGGCGAGGGCCGTGAGCGGCTGCGCTACGCGGGCTCGGATGCGCTCGCCATGTCACGCGTGCTGGAGGAGCTGGGCGGCGTGGCGGTGGCGGACCGCGTGTTGCTGCTGGAGGCGGACCGCAAGGGGCTGCTCGCGGCGCTGGAGCGGATGCGGGTGCTGGTGGAGACCGCGAACGCGGAGGGCGTGCGCAGCGAGCTGGTGCTCTACTACTCGGGGCATTCGGATGAAGACGGCCTGCTGCCGCGCGGTGAGCGGCTGTCCTACGACGCGCTGAAGCAGGGCCTGCGCGCGGTGCCCGTGGACGTGCGCATCGCGATTCTGGATTCGTGTGGCTCCGGCGGGCTGACGCGCTTCAAGGGCGGCGTGCACCGGCCCGGCTTCCTCACGGATGCGTCGTCCCAGGTGCGAGGCCACGCGTACCTGGCCTCCAGCTCGGCGAATGAAGTGGCGCAGGAGTCGGACAGCATCGGCGCGTCCTTCTTCACGCACTTCCTGGTGACGGGGCTGCGCGGCGCAGCGGACTCCAGCGGCGATGGCCGCGTCACGTTGCACGAGGCCTACCAGTTCGCCTTCCATGAAACGTTGGCGCGCACGGAGCGCTCGCAAGGGGGGCCGCAGCACGCCGCCTACGACATCCAGCTCGCGGGCAGTGGCGACCTGGTGCTGACGGACCTGCGCAGCTCCCGCGTGCGCCTCACCGTGGCGGAGGACGTGCAGGGGCGCCTCTTCGTGCGGGACTGGGGCAACCAGCTCGTCGCCGAGCTGCAGAAGCCCGCGGGCCGGCGTCTGGCGTTGGGGCTGGAGGCGGGGCGTTACCATGTGGTGCTGGAGCGGCCCTCGCAGCGCCTCGAGGCGGAGCTGACGGTGTCTCCGAAGGGCGGCTCGGAGCTGCGCGCCGAGCACTTCGTGCCCGTGACGTTGACGCGCACGGCGGCGCGGGGTGGCACGGGCGTGCGGGCGGAGGCGCTGTCCACGGGAGAGCCGGTGGCGCGGTTGGAGGTGCCCTCCGTGCCCTTGAACCTGTCGCTGGTGCCGCCGCTGGCCACGGGCTCGCTCAAGGGCGGGGGTGGGCGCAACCACCTGGCGTTGGGCGTGCTGGGCGTGCGCTCGGTGCAGCTCCAGGGGCTGGGCGCCTCCGCGGGCGTGGGCTGGGTGGATGGGACGGTGGAGGGGTTCCAGGTGTCTGGCGTGGCGAACGTGGCGGGCGGAGAGATTTTCGGACTCCAGACGGCGTTCGGCGGGAACCTCGCGTTCGGCGGCGGGACGGGCGGGCAGGTCTCCGCCGTCTTCAACATGACCGAGCGCGATTTCAAGGGCTTCCAGGTGAGCATCACCGCGAACCGCGCCGCGTCGAGCCTCCAGGGCTTCCAGGCGGCCGCGGGCATCAACCTGGCGGAGCGGCTCGCGGGCGCGCAGGTGGGGCTCATCAACATCTCCGGCGACGTCACGGGCGCGCAGGTGGGCCTCATCAACGTGGCGGCCGACGTGCGCGGCGTGCAGTTGGGCCTCATCAACATCGCCGATGACGTGTCGGTGCCCCTGGGGCTGCTGAGCATCGTCCGCAAGGGGCGCTTCGTGCTCGAGCTGTCCGCCGACGATGTGATGCCTTTGTCGGTGGGCATCAAGTACGGGAGCCGGACGGTGTACGTGCTGGCCACCACGGGCGTGGGCATCGGCGAGGACTCGCTGCGCACCTTCCTCAACCTGGGATTGGGGGTGCACTTCCCGTTGGACATGGCGGACCGCTACTCGCTGGACGTGGACCTGTCATACGGGAGCTGGCAGCCGAACTTCTATGGCTCGGGCCCCAAGAACACCCTGTTCCGGATGCGCGCCACGCTGGGCTGGGAGCTGCGCCGCCGCTTCGCGCTCTTCGGCGGTGTGTCCCTCAACGCGTATGACCCTTCGTCCCAGGACGAGGACCGGAACGTGAGCTGGTTGCCGCAGTGGAAGCTCGGCAAGGGGCCCGGCGGCATCCGCATGTGGCCGGGCCTGCTGCTGGGCGTGCGCATCTGACAGTCGGCGGCGTGGCCGGGCGGGGCATACGCGCTTCGCGGCGATGCCGCCCGACACCGCTTGCCTCAGCGGTCAGGAGACGGATGCTTCTTGGCCCGGTTCAAGGCGACGTGCGCGCGCCAATCTCAGGGAATCGCTCGTAGGCTTGCTTGAGCGCTTCCAGGTGGGCCGGGTCTTCCAAGTCGAGCGGCGCTTCCGTGAGCTGCACGACCCAGCCGCCCGTCTCCGTACGGCGCGCCCGAGAGAGCAGGTCGGCATCGCGAGCCGCGTCTGGAAACCCGATGGCCCGCGCGGCGGCGGCCGACCAGTAGTTCAGCCATCCGAGATAGTAGGGAATCTCTGGCGCGCGGACGCGATCGAAGAGCTTCAGTGCGGGCAGACCCCGGCGTGGGGCTGGTGGCCCTTCCAGCGTGGGCGCTATCTGGTGCGCGATGTCCAGGGCGGCGTCATCCGGTGTGGCATGTCCCCAAAAGGCGTGAGCGCCCTCCGCCACGGCTTCAATCATGGCCTTCGCTGCCGCGCGGACGGCCGCGTCCAGCGGCAACTTCGCGTGGATTTGGAGCTGTGGCTGGCCGCGAGGGCTCGCAGATGCGGAGCGTCGCATCCCGGAGACGGTCACGGGGTAGCTCGCGTCGCCGTTGCACAGGAGTGGGAACCGTCCGCGTGTTGCGGCGTCGGCGAGCCATGCCGCGCGGTGCGGTAACTCGATGGGCTGTCCTCCATCGCCTACTTCCCATTCCAGGCGCAAGCCAGGCAGCGCCTGTTCCATGCCCCGGACGATGGCGAGTGTGCGGCCATCAGATCCCACGAGGTTTGGCGCATAGGCGGTCAGAATCAGGCGCTGTGGCGTGGTCATCGTGTGCATCCCGTGACGACGATTCTAAGGCTGGGGTCTTGTTCCAGGAGTGCTTCTTGGTGCGCGGCACTGCTCACCCCGACAGCGAAGCCATAGCCACACGCTGCCGCCACGTCACGGTCCTCCTGGAACTCTAGCACCTGGTTCTCGACCACCCGAACCCGCAGGAAGTCACTGTACGTTTCAAACTGGTAGATCTTGATTTCCCAGAGGACGCGCGCGCCAACCTGCAGTGCATCAAAACGCTTGCCGTTCACGAGTACGTCGTTGCCGGGATACCGGTTCGGCGGAAACGTATCGGCGCACTCGTTGTGTTTGTCGTCCCCACCACGGTGAGGCACCGGAACCGGTTCGCAACGGGCGTGGCGCGGCCGGTCCACGGTCGCAGGCGGAATCGGAGGCTGCCAGTCCTGCCCTGCTGGCTCAGGTTCTCGTGTGGGCTTGCGTTGCGCTTGCGCTTCCTGGGGGAGTGCCTTCGTGCCTCTCGTGGCTCCTGCTTCCTCGGGGGCAAGGTGGCGCAGCTCATACGCCTTCAGTTCCTCCTTGATGGCGACGGCGACCACCATCACGCCAAGGACGATGACTGCTCCCACGACGATTTCAGGAGCCATCAGCACGCAAAGCCCGACGCCGACGGCAGCGGCGCCCGCTGAGGCAACCGCGCAGCTTCCCGTCGTGTCGTGAAATTCGACCCGGTCGTGGTCGAGGGCTCGATAGCATCGCTCCACGAGAATGGGCCAGGGTTGGCTGGCTTCCTGGACAACACAGTGCCCGCCATCCCGCCAGGGCAGCGTCGCTGCTCGCTGCAGGTTGGCAACCCTCCGATTGCGTACTGCTGGCGCTTTCGGGATGGGCTCCGTCGCAGCGCAGGCCGAGAAGATGAGCAGAAGAAAGACGGCACCGCACATCCGGAAGCGCATGGCCATGTCCTCTCAGCAAAGGTGAGGGCTTCAGTCTTTCGACTCAAGCGCATATCACCATCCGCCAATGACATATGTGCCCGGCGCCACCCGTTCCGGTCTGCCCGCGACGCTGGACATGGGCGCCAGCGCCGCCGTCGATGCGCGCGGCTGGCGAGTCCTTCAGATTCAGCCAGCGCTCAGCGCATCACCCATGCGAGCACTTCCTTCGGCGCGTCCACATGGACGAAGTGGCCGGCCTCCGGGAGATGTTCCACCGGGCAGCCCGCGGCCACCATGCGCTCCACGTCCGCGTCCGTCACGTACTTGGACCGGTCACCCCGGAGGCAGCGCGTGGGGGGACCGTCCTTGCGCTCCACCGCCGCCCATAGGTCCGTGCCATTCACGCGCGAGTGCAGCTCCGCCAGCGCCTGCCGGTCGAAGCGCCACTGCACGCCGCTGTCCGTCGTCACCAGGTTCATCAGCAGCCAGTCCGACAGCGGCTCCGACAACCCTCGCCCCGTGAGCTCCGCGCGCATCGCCCGGCGGTTCTCCGCCCGGGCCGGTGCCTGGAGCAGGATGCCCAGCACCTTCCCGCTCTCCGACAAGTCACCCGGGACGGGCCCCGGCGCGATGTCCAACAGCGACACCCTGCGGACCGCCTCCGGGACATGCAGGCTCGCCGCGAGCGACACGCGGCCGCCCAGGGAGTGCCCCACCCAATCGAACGCACCGTCGAAGCCCTGCGCCCGCGCGGTGTCCACCACGTCACGGGCCATGCTGTAGAGGTCCGAATTCGACTGCGGTGCGGGGGACGTGCCGTGGCCGGTGAGGTCCGGCAGCAGGAGGCGCCGGCTCGGGTCCGCCGCGCTCCACGCCGCCGCGAGCGAGCGCAGGTTGCGCCCCGTACCCAGGAATCCGTGCAGCATCACCGTGGGCACATCGCCCTCACCCACCAGGAAGCTCTCGAGGACCATGCGATTCGTGCCTTTCTCTCCGCCCCGTTCGCCTTGACGCGGGGCGGGCCGTGCCGCTTCATACCTTGAACGCCCTGCCTGACGAGGTCTTCCGCGTGCCTACCGTTTCCCTGTTGCTCTTCGTGCTCGCCGCCGCTCCCGCGAACACCGCTCCCGCGGACCCCAAGGCCGCGGTCACCGCCGTACTGGACGACTGGCACCAGGCCGCTGCCGCGGCGGATGAGGCGCGCTACTTCGGCCACTTCACCGACGACGCCGTCTACCTGGGCACCGACGCCACCGAGCGCTGGACGCGCGATGAGTTCCGCGCCTGGGCCAAGCCGTACTTCGCCAAGGGCAAGGCCTGGAACTTCAAGGCGGTGTCGCGTCACATCACGTTCTCGAAGGATGGCGCGGTGGCCTGGTTCGATGAGGCGCTGGACACGGCCAACATGGGCCCCGCCCGTGGCAGCGGCGTGCTCGTGAAGGAGGCCAGCGCCTGGAAGATTGCCCAGTACAACCTGTCCATCCCCATCCCCAACGATGTGCTGCCGGACGTGCAGCGGCGCATCGAGCGGTACCTCGGACGCGCCAGGAAGACGCCGGTGGGGAAGGTGCCTCCCGCCCGAGTGCCCGCGCAGGATACGCCGCCCACGCAGGCGCCGAAGCAGACGCAGTAACGGACGCAGGGGAAGAGGATGGAAGTGAGGTGGCCACGGTCCATGGGTTCGGACCTGGGTCGTGGCCCTCACTCCCGCTCCTCAAAGCGCCACGTCGTGAAAGATGGGGCGGGGCGAGCGCGCTGACCAGCGTGCCCCCTGCGCAGCCTGTCCAGCGGACGAGAAGGCACCCCCTTCGTTGCGCTCGTGCTGGTGCGTGCCGGTGGCGGGGCGGGTCCCCAGCCTTAATCCTGGCATCGCAGCTCCAGGAGGGTTCCGCCCATGCCCAGCAATCACGGCGTCGTCTACCTCGGCCCTGGAAAGGTCGAGGTGAAGTCCATCGATTACCCGAAGTTGGCCAACCCGAAGGGAAAGCCCATCGAACACGGCGTCATCCTCAAGGTGGTCTCCACGAACATCTGCGGCTCGGACCAGCACATGGTGCGAGGAAGGACGACGGCGCCCAAGGGGCTGGTGCTCGGGCACGAAATCACCGGTGAAATCGTCGAGAAGGGAAAGGACGTCGAGTTCCTGAACGTCGGTGACCTCGTCACCGTGCCCTTCAACGTCGCCTGTGGCCGCTGCCGCACCTGCCGCGAGCAGCAGACGGGCGTCTGCCTCAACGTCAACGAGGGGCGCGCGGGCGGCGCCTACGGTTACGTGGACATGGGCGGCTGGGTGGGCGGACAGGCGGAATACGTCATGGTGCCCTACGCGGACTTCAACCTCATCCGCTTCCCCGACAAGGCCCAGGCGATGGAGAAGATTCTCGACCTGACCATGCTGTCGGACATCCTGCCCACGGGCTTCCACGGCGCCGTCATGGCGGGCGTGGGCGTGGGCTCCACCGTGTATGTCGCGGGCGCGGGGCCGGTGGGGCTCGCGGCGGCGGCGTCCGCGCACGTGCTGGGCGCGGCGGTGGTGATGGTGGGGGACATGAACAAGGAGCGGCTCGCGCACGCGAAGTCCGTGGGCTTCGAGCCCATTGACCTCACGAAGAGCGACAAGCTGGAGGAGCTGATCGCCGCCGTGGTGGGCGTGCCGGAGGTGGATGCCTCCGTGGACGCGGTGGGCTTCGAGGCGCGAGGCCATGGCGCGCAGCACTCGACCGAGGCTCCCGCCACGGTGCTCAACTCGCTGATGGCGGTGACGCGGGCCGCGGGCGCCATTGGCATTCCCGGGTTGTATGTGACGGAGGACCCGGGCTCGAAGGACGAGGCGGCGCAGCACGGCAACCTGCGCATGCGCTTCGGCCTGGGCTGGGCCAAGTCGCATCGGTTCTACACGGGCCAGACACCGGTGCTGCGTTACAACCGCCAGTTGATGCAGGCCATCCTCCACGGCCGGCTGCCCATCGCGAAGGTGGTCAACGCGACGGTCATCTCCCTGGACGAGGCGCCGCGCGGCTACCACGAGTTCGACACGGGCGTGGCGCGCAAGTTCGTCATCGACCCGAACGGGATGCTGAAGAAGAAAGCCGCGTGACACGGGTGGCTGGCTCGGAGTCTCCCGCGGGTCGCGCACAGGCGGTAGGCTCCGGCCACCATGCTGGGCCATGACAACGGAATGGAGTGGGCGCTCGCGTTGGGCGCGTTCGCTGGCGCCATGGCGCTCATCGCCGCCGTCATCCTGCGACGGGCGCGTCGAACGCGGGTGAACGTGTGGACGCAGGGACAGCGGGCCCGGGCGCGCCTGGTGAAGGCCGAGCCTGGCGTTCGGGACCGCAACCGCGAGCCCACCACCCTCATGACGTTCCAGGTCGACGACCTGGAGAGCGGCACGCCGTGGCTGCTGGTGCAGCAGCGAACCCTGCGGCCCGAGCATGCCCGACGACTGGTGCCCGGAATGGAACTGGAGATTCGATACCTTCCGGAGGCGCGCTACTCGGCCGTCGTCATCCCGATGTTCGACGAAGAGGAATCGCCGTAACCCGGGGTCGGGGCAGTCAACTTCCGGAGGCTCCGGCCGATAATCCGGAGACCAGGGCAGTCTGCCCTGGGGCATGCCCCCCGAGCCCCCATGTCCAAGGTTTCCAGGCCCGTTCCGTCCGCCCCGAGGCTCCCCATTCGCGCGGAGAGCGACACGGCTCGTCGCTCCACGGGTGACGCGGCGCGACAGTCATCGAACGCCCTCCGGAATCCCTACCAGGCCCTGGATGGGCTCGACCTCGCGAAGGCGGTCGCCCGGCGCCCCATGTCCCTGGATGGCACCGCGTCCGCCCAGTCGGTGGCGGCGAAGGCGGGCCGTGATGGCTCCGGCAAGAAGACCATCCGGGTGGAGACGGGCGTCACCCAGGGGCCGTTTGGCGTGTCGGTGCGCCACCACATCGAAATCAGCGTGAAGCCGCTGGACCTGGGCATTCCTCCCGAGAAGCTCCAGGCCGAGTTGGACCGCGCGGTGGCGGAGAAGCGCGCGGACGACGAGAAGGCCTACGGGGATGACCTGAGGGCCTCGGGCCACGGCTCCTTCAAGGAGTGGTCGCAGGCCAAGGGCTACTACGGCTCGCCGGCGCACGTCGCGTGGGCGGAGGCCGCCAGCGCTCGCACCGGTGGCCAGATTCCCGCGAGTTGGTGGATGGAGTTCGACCCCTTCGGGGGCACCGCGGGCAATGGCCCTCACATCCTGCCGGGAGGCGAGTACCCGTCGCCCATCAGCACCATCGCCATGGCGCACGACACCGATTGGAGCCTGGGTCGCCACTTCGGCGTGGGGCCCTTGAGCCAGCTCAAGGACGCGCCCGACGTCGAGCACCTCGGCCCCCTGGGCCTGGATCCGCGCCTGGGCGGGGACCTCTACATCGTCGGTCACGCCGACTGGGACGTGAATTACGGCAGCACGCTGAAACTCCCCTGAGGCGAGCGCCTCGCGGTGTCTCGTCCGCGTGAACTCCTCCCCTGAGGCAAGTGCCTCGCGGAGTCTCGCCCGCGTGAACTCCTCCCCCTGAGGCAAGTGCCTCGCGGAGTCTCGCCCGCGTGAACTCCTCCTGCTGAGGCAAGTGCCTCGCGGTGTCTCGCCCGCGTGAACTCCTCGTGGCTTCGTTCGGGAAGCGTTGCGGGTGTCGGGTGCGCCGGGCACAACGCCGCGGCGGTCAACGGTCGCACTCCGCGCCGGTTGTCCGTTCGCCGGAGGGGCAATGTCCCGCACATGGAGCATCGTGGTGTCGGCCGTGTGGCTCGCGGCCTGTAGCGCGCAGGTTCCCGAAGCGGATGAAGCACGGGACGCCTCGCCACCGCACGAAGCGGTGAGCCGGGAGACCTCCTGGGAAGGCGAGCTGGAGGTCGTCGTCGTGGACCCTCCCGCTCCCGTGGCGTCCTGGGAGGAGTACTTCGTGACGGAGGGGCGCCAGCGCCGTCAGGTGGTGTTCGAACACGGCGCGCCCGCGGGGCTGCGCAGCGGCCAGCGGGTGAAGGTGCAGGGCCGCGAGAAACACGGTCAGCTCGTCGCCCAGGGCGCGGACGTGGACACGCATGCCGCGGCCTCGCTGAACACCTGTGGGCCGCTCGGCGTGCAGCGCAGCCTGGTCATCCTGGCGGAGTTCCCCGGCATGCCTCGGCCTGGCCTCACGTCGCAGGCCGTTCACGACATGTTCTTCTCCACCACGCGTCGCTCGCTGGCGGACTACTGGAGCGAGGTGTCCGAGGGCCGCACCACCACCACCGGCGACGTGGTGGGCTGGTACACGCTGGACCGCGCCTACTCGTGCAGCGAGACCTCGGCCATGCGCGATGCCGCGGTGCAGGCGGTGGACGCGGACGTGGACTTCACACAGTACGACCGCATCTTCATCGTCCACCCCATGCCCCAGGAGGGCTGCCGGTATTCAGGGCAGGCCACGCTGTCGTGCGGCTCCGTGCAGACGCAGGACGGGGCCGTGACGGCCTCCACCGCCTGGCTGGTGGCGGAGGCCCTGACGCCGCATGACAGGGCCGTGGAGCTGGTGACGCACGAGGCGGGGCACAACCTGTCGCTGCACCACGCGAGCACCCGTGACTTCGGCACGGAGGCGCTGGGCCTGCCGGGAACCCAGGGCGCGCTCGATGAGTACGGCGATGTCTTCTCGACGATGGGCCGGTGGAACCTGGGCCACTACGCGGCGCCGCAGAAGGCGCGCATCGGCTGGCTGGCGGCGTCCTCCGTGGCCGAGGTGGACGGGGTGGACGGCACCTTCACCCTCGCGCCGGTGGTGGCCTCCGGAGGGCTGAAGGCGCTCAAGGTGCGGCGGCGGCCCGGGAGCTCGGATTGGCTGTGGCTGGAGTACCGCCAACCCATGGGCGTCTATGAATCGACGTTGGGGAGCCAGGTGTTCGGCGGTGCGCTCGTGCACTACGTCGACGCGGTGACGATGGACGGCTCACACCTGTTGGACTTCACGCCGCAGACGCCGTCGTGGACGGACCCGGCCCTGCTGCCGGGCGCGACGTGGGACGACCCCTACAGCACCCTCTCCGTGACGGTGGACGCCGCGACCTCGGTGGGCCTCACCGTGAGCATCGCGTACCGGCAGGCGGCCTGTGTCCGCGCGCCACACGAGGTGCAGGTGACGTCCCTGGCCCCCACGGATTGGCCCGGGGGCCGGCCGGAGTTCGAGGTCCTCCTCATCAACCGCGACTCGCCGTCCTGCGCGCCGTCCACCTTCCAGCTCGCGACCCTTCTGCCGCAGGGTTGGGGCTCCGACCGGGTGCCCACGCAGCGCACGGTCGCCGCGTCGTCCTCGGTGTACCTGGGGCTCCAGACGTACACGCCCTACACCACGGTGCCCGGGACGTACTCGGTGGGGCTCAGCGCCACGCGGGATGGGCACACGGTGCAGGGCACGGCGTCCATCGACATCCTCGCGCGATGTGTCCTCGCGCCGCCCACGGTGACGGTGTCTCCGCAATCCGTGACAGCGGCGCCGGGCACGGACGTCACCTGGACGGTGTCCGTGACGAACAACGACGCGGGTGGCTGTGATTGGGTCTGGTACGACTTTTATTCCAGCCTGCCCGCACGCTGGGACACGGACTGGTCCGACTGGGGTGTGAATCTGCCTCCGGGCGGCGCCTTCACCTTCACGATGACCAAGTCGATTCCGTCCACCGCGCGTGGCAGCCACACGGTGGACCTGTCCATCGTCAAGGACGAGTACGGCACCGTGTGGAGTGACACCTTCACGGTGGACGTGGCCGAGCCCCTGACGCGCGCTCGCTGAACGCGCTGGTTCGCTCGCGGCGCGGGTGCCGCCGCGAGCGTTCCATGTCGCCGTGCTTCAGGATGCCCGGGCGCCGGTGCGCTCCCGCCACGCGGAGAGGATGTGTTCGGCCACGGCGTCCACGCCCACGTCCTTGGTGACCTGGGTGAAGACGAAGGGCCCCGTCCCGCGCATCTTCCTCGAGTCGCGGTCCATGACGCCCAGGTCCGCGCCCACGAAGGGCGCCAGGTCCGTCTTGTTGATGACCAGCAGGTCGGACTGGGTGATGCCGGGGCCGCCCTTGCGCGGCACCTTGTCCCCGCCGGCCACGTCGATGACGTAGACGGTGTAATCCGCCAGCTCGCGGCTGTACTGCGCCGCCAGGTTGTCGCCGCCGCTCTCCACGATGAGCAGCTCCGGGGCCAGCGTCTCCATGAGCTGCTCCAGCGCGAGCAGGTTGTGGCTGATGTCCTCGCGGATGGCCGCGTGAGGGCAGCCGCCCGTCTCCACCGCCTTGATGCGCTCCGGAGCGAGCGCCTGGTTGCGGACGAGGAACTCCGCGTCCTCCTGGGTGAAGATGTCGTTGGTGACGACGCCCAGGCGGTGGCGCTCGCGGAGCTTGCGGCACAGCGCCAGCACCAGCGCCGTCTTGCCGCTGCCGACCGGTCCGCCAATGCCAATGGTGAAAGCGCGCGCTTTGTAGTCGCGCCGCTGGGGCTCCTCGCGCTCGTGGTAGTGGCCCGGGTGGTCCCACTCCTCGTGCTCGTGGTCATGGTCGTCATCGTGTCCGTGGCCGCGGTGGTCGTCGTGCATGTGCGCTTCACCTCAGGACTGAAAGAGTCGCGAATAGAGCCGGTCGTGCGTGGATCCGAGCAGGTCCAGCAGGGGAGAGGGCTGTGCCAGGTCCTCGGGGCCCAGCTCCGAGCACCGCGCCAGCACGTCATCCAGCAGGGCCGAGGCCTGATGCTGGAGTTGATGGGATTCATGCGTGCCCGCGACGCCCAGCCGCACCGCCGCGGACAGCGCGCCCCTCAAGGTGAGGGACAGGAAGAGCTGCTGTGCGTCGTCCAGCGAGACGTCCAGCGCGTGCAGCACCGCGCCGAACAGGGGCGCGTGGTGGAAGCGCAGTCCCGCGGCGCGGGCCGCTTCACGCACGGGCGCCACGGGCCCGGGGAAGATGCGTGCGCAGGTGTCCAGGAAGGCGCGGCCCTGTGTCCGGCTGGCGCGGTTGGCCACGTGGCTGGAGAGGAAGGCCTCCGCGCGGGCGTCCAGCGTGGGCAGCGACGAGGGCTCGCGGTGCGCGGCGCTCAGCAGCGGCAGCGCGCCATGGCCCGTCTGCCACATCAAGTCCCGGACGAAGCGCCGCAGCTCCCCGGCGCCCCGCACCTCGCCCTGTTGCACCGCGGCCTCCAGCCCTCCGGAGTGCGCGAAGCCTCCGGTGGGAAAGCCCGAGTCCGCCAGTTGCAGCACCCGCCACGGTGAGCCCATGCCGCGTGTCCTCAGAACAGCGAGTAGAGCTGGGCCAGGGGGAGACGCTTCGCGGGCTCGCAGCGCAGCAGCTCGCCGTCCGCGCGGACCTCGTACGTCTCCGGGTCCACGGTGATGGCGGGCATCGCGTCGTTGAGCTTCATGTCCTTCTTGCCCAGGTCGCGGCAGTGGCTCACGGCGACCAGCCGCTTGGTGAGGCCCAGCGCCTTCACCGTGCCCTCCGCGTAGGCGCGGCCGGAGATGAAGGCCACGCTGGTGGCGCCCAGCGCGCGGCCCCGGGCGCCGAACATGGGCCGCATCATGTAGGGCTGCGGCGTGGGGATGGAGGCGTTGGCGTCTCCCATCTGCGCCCAGGCGATGAAGCCGCCCTTCACCACCAGCTCCGGCTTGATGCCGAAGAAGGCCGGGTTCCACAGCACCAGGTCCGCCAGCTTGCCCACCTCCACGGAGCCCACCTCGTGGGACATGCCGTGGGCGATGGCGGGGTTGATGGTGTACTTCGCCAGGTAGCGCCGGATGCGGAGGTTGTCGTTGTCGCCGCGCTCCTCCGGCAGCCGGCCGCGCTGCTCGCGCATCTTGTGGGCCGTCTGCCACGTGCGGCAGATGACCTCGCCCACGCGGCCCATGGCCTGACTGTCCGACGCCATGATGCTGATGGCGCCCAGGTCATGAAGGATGTCCTCCGCGGCGATGGTCTCCCCGCGGATGCGGCTCTCCGCGAAGGCCACGTCCTCGGGAATCTCCCGGTCCAGGTGGTGACACACCATGAGCATGTCCAGGTGCTCGTCCAGCGTGTTCACCGTGTACGGGCGCGTGGGGTTCGTCGAGCTGGGCAGCACGTTGGGCTCGCCACACACGCGGATGATGTCCGGGGCGTGTCCGCCGCCCGCGCCCTCGGAGTGATACGTGTGGATGGTGCGGCCCTTGAACGCGGCCAGCGAGTCATCCACATAACCCGACTCGTTGAGCGTATCCGTGTGGATGGTGACCTGGACGTCCTCGCCCTCCGCCAGCGTGAGGCAGGTGTCGATGGCGGCGGGCGTGGTGCCCCAGTCCTCGTGCAGCTTCAGGCCAATGGCGCCCGCGCGAATCTGCTCCACCAATCCCTGCGGCAGGGACGTGTTGCCCTTGCCGGTGAGGCCGATGTTGAGCGGAATCGTGTCGGTGGCCTCCAGCATCCGGTGGAGGTTCCACGCGCCCGGGGTGCAGGTGGTGGCCTTGGTGCCCGTGGCGGGCCCGGTGCCGCCGCCCACCCAGGTCGTCACGCCGCTGGCCAGCGCCTCGTCCGCCTGCTGCGGGCAGATGAAGTGGATGTGCGTGTCCAGCCCGCCCGCGGTGACGATGAGGCCCTCGCCCGCGATGGCCTCGGTGGTGACGCCCACCACCATGCCCGGCGTCACCCCGGCCATGACGTCCGGGTTGCCCGCCTTGCCAATGCCGGCGATGCGGCCGCCCTTGATGCCGATGTCCGCCTTGTAGATGCCCGTCCAGTCGAGGATGAGCGCGTTGGTGATGACGCAGTCGAGCGCGTCGTCGTCGCCCACGCCCGCCTGCTGCCCCATGCCTTCGCGCAGCACCTTGCCGCCGCCGAACTTGCACTCGTCGCCGTAGACGGTGGCGTCGCGCTCCACCTCCGCCCAGAGCCCCGTGTCACCCAGCCGCACCCGGTCACCCGTGGTGGGGCCGAACATGTCCGCGTAGTGGCGGCGGTCCATCTTCCGGCTCATGAGCGCTCCTCCTCGTGACCGAAGCCCTGGGCGCGCACCGCTTCCAGCGCGCGCTCGCGGCCCTCCGGCGTCACCTTCCCGCTGCCCAGCGCGTTGCCGCCGCGCACCACCGCGTCACCGGCGATGGCGACGAGCTGCACCGTCTTCTGCTCACCCGGCTCGAAGCGCACCGCCGTGCCCGCGGGGATGTTCAGGCGGCGGCCGTAGGCCCGCGCGCGGTCGAACACCAACGCGCGGTTGGTTTCGAAGAAGGGGTAGTGGCTGCCCACCTGGATGGGCCTGTCGCCCCGGTGGGTGACGCGGATGGTGACGGTGTCGCGCCCGTCGTTGAGGACCACCTCGCCCGGCTGCACGCGCACCTCGCCGGGACGGCCTTCGGGCGGCGGTGCGGAGGCGGCGGCGAAGCGCTCCAGCGGGGGCACGGGCAGGAAGCTGCCGTACAGCGCCAGCGCCAGGTCGCCGTGCTCGGCCACCACCGGGTGGTGCACCGTCACCAGCTTGGAGCCGTCCGGGAAGGTGCCCTCCACCTGCACCTCCGCCAGCATCTCCGGCACGCCGTCCATCACCTGCGCGCGCCCCAGCAACTGACGCCCCAGGTCCATCAGCTCGGCCACGCCCTTGCCGTCGCGGATGAATTCGAGGAGCTGGGTGGCGATGAGCGCCACCGTCTCCGGGTAGTTCAGCCTCACCCCGCGCGCGAGGCGCTTTTGAGCGAGGAAGCCCGCCTGGTGCAGCAGCAGCTTGTCGACGTCGCGAGGGGAGAGGTGCACCGCGCCAGACTAGCGCGCTGCGTCAACGACTTCCAAGGTGGGCCCCTCAGACGCGGCGGGCCCAGGGGTCGTCACCCAACAGGCCGGGGAGGAACGACAGCCATTCGTGTGTGGTGTGCAACAGCGTCTCGACGGAGACCGCCGCGGCCCGGAGGAGCACGCCGTCGCTGCCCAGGGGGCTGATGGAGGGCACCAGTCCGGCGCGTGCTGTCATTGGCAGCGCGGCGAGTCGGGCGGACAGTGAAGCGCGGGCCTCCGCGAGCGCGGGGCCCACCAGCAGCACGGAGGCCAGCGCGTCGAAGCGGCCCAGGCGCTCCGGCAGGTTGCCGTGCCGTGGGTCCAGCAACCACCGCTCATCCACGAGCGGGCGCCCCGCCACGGAGACGCGCAGGGTGGACTCGAAGCGGGAGAAGGCCCAGCGCTCGCCCCGGGCGCTGCGCCCCGAGGTGATGACGTCCGCGAGCACCAGCGAAGCGCCCGGCGCGAGCCGCACGTCCAGCGTCTGGGCATACCGGGCCTCGGCGAAACACACGGTGGGGTCCGGCACCCAGGCCAGCAGCGCGCCTTCCTCCACGCGGGCCACCACGTCCGTCCTGCAGCCCCGGGGGGAGCGGTAGACGCGGTTGGCGCCCTGACTGGCCACGAGCGCTGTAGCGCCGGCCGCTACATCCACGTCGAGCGAGAGGTGGTCACCATCCACCAGGCCCCCTCCGAAGGAGCTGGTGTACGCCCAGGCCGCGTGGCCGTGGTTGCGAGGCGTGAGCAGGCGCAGCGGGCTGTGCGCCAACGCGTTGCGCACAATGGTTCGCGTCCCGGCGCGCTCGAAGGCCAGCCTCGCCAGCCCGGCACGTCGCGGGGGCTCTTCGGATATCGTCTGAGCGGGCTCCCTCACGGGCCGGAGCCTGCGGCAGTCGGGCCCGGAGTACAACGCCGGCTCCGGGGGCCTTCCGTGGACGCCGATGCCTACATGCTGCCCGAGGCGGCTTCGTCGTCGGCCACGAGCACGGACTTGAGGCGCTCCATGGCCAGCGGCGGCACGTCCGTGAACGCCAGGCCGACCTCGAAGCGGGCCACCGCGTCCTTCGCCAGCTTCCGGGTCCAGGCCACGCGCGCCTTGCACTCCAGCGAGGTGCCGTCCCGCAGGAACAGGTCCAGCTCCAGCTCGGTGTCCTGGGTGTATTGCTCATCCGAATAGATGCGGATGCCTCCCAGGCTGGCGTCCAGCACCTGCTGCTTGTCGACGCGCCGCAACCTCGCGGGGCGCGCATAGAGCGGAGCCTCGAGCCGCGGAAACCGGCGTCGATCCTGAGGAGATTCATTCACGCTTGCGCTGTTCATCGTCCAGCCTTCTCCGGGAGGTAACCGGCCAGGTTCCCGGGGGACTGAGGCTCAGCATAGGGGATATACCGGGTTGTGACGAAATCATGGGACCCGTATGGCCATCCGCTTTTGTTCAAAGCGGGGTGTCGCCTTGGACCCGTTCCTGGGACGGATGGTGGGGGCTTTGCGCGTAGGCGCAAACTGATGGGTTTGCGCGCCGCTGTGGCGTCGAGCGCTACGAAACACCGGAGCCTGTGTCATCCGGCGTTACGACAGCCACCCGCCGAAGCGGCTCGCGGACGGGGTTTCCTCTCGAAGACGCATGGGGCGGCGTTGCTGGCTCGCTGGGTGCATTGCCTCGCGGCCGGGTCTGCCTCAGACCCGAAGACGTCATCCCCCAACAAGAGGAATCACATCCATGAACATCAAGCAGACGGGCCGCTTTCTGGCGGCCGCGCTCCTGAGCCTGGCCGCCGTGGGCTGCCAGGGCGAGGAGCCGTCCCAGGGTGACTCGGTTTCGACCCAGGAAGCGGCCTCGAAGGCGCAGTGTATCGAGGGCTTCAATGGCATCCGCAACTGCGCGACGGGTAACGCGCAGCTCAGCAAGTCGGAGAAGGGCATCGCCGTCTCCGGCCTGAAGAGCGTGAAGTCGGACGGTATCGCCAGCACCTTCCCGCGCGCCTCCACGTGGTCCATGGACGCGGCCATCGGCGGTCTGGGTGACACGGGCCAGGGCCTGGCCCTGGCGGCGCGTGATGGCAACCAGGTGGTCAGCACGCTGACCATCGGTCTGGGCGGCGAGCGCGACCAGATGCAGCTCGCGCCGAGCTTCACCGGCACGCCGGGCGGCTCGCAGTACCGCGCGTACATCTACTCGGGCGGCCACCTGCAGGGCACGACCAACGTGATGAACTACGACCGGTTCCTCAACCCGTGGTGGTGGGACTTCTACTGGTACTGGTGGCCGATCCGCATCGGCTTCCGCAACCACCTGTCGCTTGGCTACAACGACCCCATCAGCCAGGGCGCTTGCGTCTGGAGCCTCCGCGGTGGTCCGCAGGCGTTCTCCATCGACGTGAACGGCCGTCGCATCAGCGGCGATGAGATCGAGCTCGTGGAAGAGGTTGGTAACGGTCACTACCCGTACACCAGCTTCTCCTCCATCGAGGTGCGCGCCGCCGCCAGCGAGTTCACCGTGCTGGGCGAGGCCATCACCCCGGCCAAGCGGTAGTTCGCGGTTCGCCGTCGCCGGGTGGGGCGTGCGTCCCTACCCGGCGTTCAGGTCCTCGAAGCCGAGGACCCGGCGGAAGTCCGACGCACGCCAGAAGACGTTGCCCTGCGCCTGGAAACGGTGCAGCTCGGCGCGCTCCGGCCACGAGCGGTAGGGATGCCGGGCCGTGTTCACGTCGATGGGCCGGGCAGAGGGGGGCTGCCCGCGCTCCAGCAACGCCAGGTGCTGCTTCAGCAGCCCGATGCCCGCCGAGGTCGACTTCACCGTCAGCAGCATGTGCGTGTCCGTGTCCGCGCGAGGCAGCGTGGACTGGGCGAGCACGTCGCCCGCGTCGATGCGCGCGGCGGTGCGGTGGAGCGTCGTCCCAATCTCCCGCTGACCGTGCAGCATGGCCTGGAAGATGGAATCCACGCCCCGGAACTCCGGCAGCAGCGAGGGGTGGATGTTCACGCAGCCATGGCGCGGCAGGCTGAGCAGGGGCTCGCGGATGAGCTGGTCACACATGCACGTGACGAACAGCTCCACCTCCCGCCGCCGCAGCTCCGCCACGGTGGCCTCTCCGGAGAAGTCATCACTGAGCACCAGCGGAATGCCATACGTCTGGGAGAGCGCCTGGAAGCCCATCAGCCCTGACTTCGGGAGGCGGAAGGGCAGCGCGCCGCTGAGCCCCGCGAGCACGTTGTAGCCGGTGAAGCGCGCGCCGAACTGCTTCAGGAAGAGGGGCAGCACCTGGGCCGGGGTGTAGCGCTTCTTCTGGAAGTGCAGCCCGCCCGAGGACAACACGATGCAGGACGGCGTCAGCCCCGCTCGCCGCACCAGGGTGTTGGCGAAGTAGAGGGACATGACGGACGGGGTGCAGCCGTACGCGAAGCGAATCATCGTCAGGCCGCCTGTTCCGAAGGGGGAGAGGTGTCGTCGTGGGTGGAGACGCGGAAGCGCCGCCGCTCCTGGGGCTGCTTCTCGCTCAGCAGCGTGGGCAGGAGCGGGTTGAGCAGCGGGCGCAGCCACGCGGACTGGATGCGGGCGGCCATCGTCATGCCCTCCAGCTCCGCGCCCACCGTCTGCTTCACGAAGTAGCTGGTGAGGCCCAGGTCCACCAGGTGGCAGCCGTGCTGCGCCGCGTACTCGATTTCCTTCCACATCATCAGGTAGTAGGCCGGCGTGCCTTCCGTCCGCGCGTAGTCCATGCCGATGCAGAACGGGTTGTTGATGCCGCCCCCGGTGCCCGTGAGGATGAAGGCGATGAGCTGCCCCTCCGCGTCCCGCAGCGTGAGGAAGCTGCTGGTGGCGGGCATCCGCTCCGCGATGGTTTCAAAGAAGGCGCGCGGGAAGGGCGCGCGCTTGAACTCCGAGGCGCCCTCGTGGACCTGGAGGTAGAGCGGGTAGCACTCGTCGATGAGGGGCCGGAAGTCGCGCACCCGCTCCACCTGGAAGCCCAGCGCCTCCGCGTCCTTCAGCTTCTTGCGCAGGTTCTGCCGCGACTTCTTCTTCAGTCGCTGGAAGTGGCCCTCGCTGCTCAGGCCCTCGAGCGCGATTTTGGCCATGGGGTGGTTGGCCACCTGCTTGAAACCCCGCTGGAGGAACCACGACTCCAGGCGCACGTCCTCGGGCAGCGTCTCCATGAAGTCGCGCACCAGCAGCAGCGCGGACTTCCCACACACTTCATCGCAGGCGGCCAGCAGGGCCTTCGCGAAGTCGTGCTCGGACACGCGCCGCGCGTCGTACCACCAGTGCCGCTCCGCCGTTTCGAAGGTGCCCACCATGCCCAGGCCCAGGGAGAGGAACCCGGGCAGCACCTTGCGCACCCCCTGCGCCAGCGTGCCCACCTGCTGGGGCAACAGCAGGCTCAGGTCCAACCGCTCCTCGGTGATGACGGCCAGCCCGACGACGTCCTCGCCCTGGGACATGACGACGTAGCCGAACTTCCGGTCCGGGAAGGAATCCTCCAGGCAGGAGAGGAACGCGGCGCTCTTGAAGGGATGCCCCTGCGCCACCTTCTCATCCCAGAGCGCGCGGGGGACGTCCTGGATGCGGGGGTGGATTCGGGTGGTGAGGCTCGCCGTGGCGCTCATTCGTCGCCCCCGTCGTCCAGCCGCTCGAAGCGGATGCCGTGGCGCGCGAGGCCATCGTCGTTCTCCTGCATGTCCCGGAACACGCGCTGCGAGCGCGGCAGCGGCGTGGGCGGGAACAGCTCCGTGCCAAAGCGCTTCAGCAGTTGGTGGAGCACCGGGTTCGTGTGGTGCACGGCCAGGTAGAGCCGGTCCACCACCGCGCCGATGCTGGCCTTCACGGCGTAGCTCGTCTGCCCGAGCTGCACCACCGACTTGCCGTGGGCCTCCAGCACCTCGACGATTTTGTAGATGCTGTTGAAGTACAGCGCGCCCTCGTCGCGCAGGCTGTAGTCCAGGCCCAGGTAGATGGGGTGAATCCACTCGGCGTCCTTGAGGAACAGCTCGAAGGACACCAGCCGCTCGCCCTGGAAGCACAGGAGCGCGAAGACGCGGTCGCCCAGGCGCTCGGAGAGCTGCGCGAAGAAGTCCACGCTGAGCGTCTCGAAGCGGATTTTGGAGCGGCCGAGCACCTGGAGGTACAGCGGGTGCATCTGCGCCGCGTGGCGGGAGAAGTCCTGCGTCATCTCCCAGCGCATGCCCGCCTCGGTGAGGCGCGCCATGCGGTTGTTCATCAGGGAGCGGTACTTCTTGCGCAGCCGGTCCTTGAAGGTGCTCTTCCCCGGCTCGCCCAGGTAGAGGTAGGTGGTGGCCGCGCTCTCTACGAAGGAGAAGTGCCGGGACAACACGTCCTTCACCTCGGGCAGCTTCTGGGTGGTGAGCTCCTTCATGAAGACCAGGCCCAGCTTGAGCTGCTTGGCCCGGGCAATCACCTCGCGAGAGACGACGCCCAGCACCTCGTCACGCGCGGCGCGCGGCAGGTCCGGACGGATGCCCAGCAGGTCCTTGCAGATGGCGATGGGCGTGCCGATGAC
Organism: Myxococcus hansupus; assembly: GCF_000280925.3. Classification (NCBI taxonomy): domain Bacteria; kingdom Pseudomonadati; phylum Myxococcota; class Myxococcia; order Myxococcales; family Myxococcaceae; genus Pseudomyxococcus; species Pseudomyxococcus hansupus. Next base: position 7,630,992 of record NZ_CP012109.1, on the reverse strand, counting down.
GAACGCGTTGAGGAAGAGGAAGTCCGGGAACGCGCGGCGGACCTTGGACACCACCTGGTTGACGCGCTCCGGGGCGATGACAGTCAACGACATCCGGAAGCGGAAGCAGGGGACGACGGCCACCGTCTCGCTGCCGCTCTCGAGGACCAGGTAGTGGAACTGCACGTCCGCGATGCTGGCGGCCTCGGTGGCCTGATGCAGCTCGAAGGACTGCATCACGTCCGTGGTGGGGAAGCAGGTGTGCCAGGTCTCCCGGCCGATGTCGTGGATGGAGCCCACCCAGCGCACGTCGAAGGGGCGCGGGAAGGTGTGGAAGGCGGGAGCGCTTCCGGTGACGGGTGCTGTCGCGGTCATGTTTCTCTTGCGGGGTGGAGACGTCGAAGCGGAGGCGGGCGGCTCATGCGGCCAGGGCGCCCGGGCCTCCGGTGGGGGTGTAGGCGCCTTCCTGGAAGGCGGACCGGAACCGCAGCAGCCACGCCGCGCTGAGCACGGGGTGGAGCAGGATGGGGAGCGCGTTCATCAGCGGCGCGCCCTCCATCAACGCCAGCGCGGGCCCCAGCAGGGCGATGCCCGCCAGCCGCGCCCATTCCTGCCGCCACGCGAAGGCGCGCGCGTCCATCATCGCGCCCAGGCTCCAGGTGCTGAAGAGGACGCACCCGAGCGCGGCGACGCGGACCGTGGGGCTGAGCACGTCCAGGTACCACGCCAGCAGCAGGATGCTGGCCGAAAGGCTGAAGAACTGCGTCACGCAGTAGGCGGAGACGGGCAGGGGCAGCTTCGGGTCGTACTTCTTGAACGTGGCGGACGGCCCGTCATCCGGGTGGCCGCTGAAGCGCTCCGGGCGCAGCGAGGGCGGGTTCCAGTCCGGGCCCTTGAGGAAGCACAGCACCTTGTCGGACAGCCGCGCGCACGCGGCGGACTTCTGGAACAGCTCCACGAAGTAGTGGAAGTGCGCGGTGAGGGGGTTCCACGTGCGCAGGCTGCTGCGCAGGCCGTAGACACACGGCTGGTCCTTCAGCTCCGGCTGGTAGGTGCGGAACAGCAAGTCCCAGACGACGAGGATGTTGCCGTAGTTCTTGTCGATGTACGGCGTGTTGCGGCTGTGGTGGACGCGGTGCTGGGAGGGCGTGACCAGCACGTACTCCAGCCAGCCCAGCGGCGGCACGTAGGTGTTGTGGATGGCGTACTGGAAGATGAGCTGGATGCCGGTGATGCCCAGGAACACCTCGGGCGCGATACCCAGCAGCGCCATGGGCACGAAGAAGGGCCACGTGGTCAGCTCGCCCAGCGCGCTCTGCCGCACGGCGAGGCCGAAGTTCATGTCCTCGCCGGAGTGGTGGGCCACGTGGACGCCCCACATCCACGCCATGGTGTGGTGCATCCGGTGCGCCCAGTAATAGAAGAAGTCGTACGCGAGGAAGGCCACCACCCACGTCCACGGCGACGCCTTCGCCAGGTCGAAGAGCGCGTGGTGTTTGTAGACGTAGCCGTAGAAGACGAAGGTGGCCCCCGCGATGACCACGCTGCCCAGCACGGTGAGCAGGCTCATCGTCACGTTGGTGAGCGCGTCATGGAGCCGGTAGGCCGGCTTGCGGCGCACGAGCCCCACCACCAGCTCGATGAGGATGGGAGCGAGGAACGCGGGCAGGCCGTAGAGAAGCTGTTCCTTGAGGTCCATGGCGGTTCGTCCAGGGGCGGAGGTGGGGCTGGGGCGGCTCAGGTGCCGGTCTGCTGGAGCGCGGGCGCGTCCTGGAGCCCGAGCTTGCGGGTGCAGCGGTCCAGCGCGTCCAGGAAGCGGTCCAGGTCCGGCTGGGTGAGGTTGGCGCTGACGTTGATGCGCAGGCGCGTGCGGTTCTTGCTCACCGCCGGGTAGCCCACCGGGTTGACGTAGATGCCCTCCAGGTGGAGCAGCCGCGTCAGCTCGAACGTCTTCTCATACGCGGGCATCAGGATGGGGATGATGGGGGACTCGCTGTTCATGCAGTCCAGGCCCATGGCGCGGATGCCATTGCGCAGGTAGTTCTCGTTGTGGTGCAGCCGCTCCTGGAGCTCGGGCTGCTCCTGGAGGATGCGGATGCCCTCCAGCAGGCCGGCGGCGATGGGCGGCGGCAGCGAGGCGGAGAAGATGTAGCCGTTGGAGCCGAAGCGCAGCAGGTCGATGGTGGCCTTGGAGCCGGCGGCGAACCCGCCGATGCCCGGCAGGCCCTTGCTGAGGCTGCCGGTGAGCACGTCCACCTGGGACTGGAGCCCGAAGTAGGCCGGCGTGCCGCGGCCGTTGGGGCCCATGGCGGCGGTGGCGTGCGCGTCATCCACGATGACGAACGCGTTGTAGCTCTCCGCCAGCGCCACCAGACCCGGCAGGTCCGCCACGTCGCCGTCCATGCTGAAGACGCCGTCGGTGATGATGAACTTGCGCTGCTCGCGCGGCAGCTTCTTGAGGGTGGCCTCGATGCTGCGCAGGCTCTTGTGCCGGTAGGTGCGGATGTCCGCGCCGGACAGCTTCAACCCGTCGATGATGGACTGGTGGTTGAGCATGTCCGACAGCACCACGTCCCCCTCGCCGCACAGGGCGGACAGCACCGACAGGTTCGCCGCGTAGCCGCTGCTGTAGGTGACGCAGTCCTCGAAGCCCAGGAACTCCGCCAGCGCGCGCTCCAGCTCCAGGTGCAGCTCGCAGGTGCCGTTGAGCAGGCGCACGCCGCTGACCGTCGTCCCGTAGCGGCGCAGCGCGGCCTCGGCGGCGGCCACCACGCGCGGGTGTCCGTTCAGTCCGGAGTAGTTGTACGAGCCGAAGTGGAGGACGTCCCGGGGCCCCTCCGAGTCGAGCAGCGCATCCCGCCGCGTCGGGCTGAAGCTGACGCGGGCTTCGCGGCCGGGCATGCCGTGAAACACCCGTCCAATGACGTCACAATGGTGGTTGTCCACGTAGTAGTGGACCGCCTTCTGGACTTCCTGGAGCCGGGCGGAGCCGACGGCGAGGTCGCGGTTCTTTTCGGGCAAGGCAGTGGTGGTCAGGTCCATGACGGTGGCTTCCATGCGCGCGCAGGCGGGCACTCCCGTCCACCGGACGGACGCATCCCACCGTCTCCACACCCCGTGGGCCGTGGATGCGAACGGACGAATCCTGACCGGCGACCCGGAAGCTGGGGGCCGCTGTTCGTGGAGGTGACTCCAGCGCGGTGACGACGATGTGTGGGTTCTGGGCAGCCACGCCGCTGAGCACCCACTCGGGTGCTCGTGATGGTCCCCCATTCGTGGCGAATGACAGATATCGGACAATACACATCGTGTCAATGGATAACCGGATTTTTACGTATTTGGCGGATTCGCTACCTGATGCGTGCTTCATGTGTCGGGCGTGTGCTCAACCCGTGACGTGCGTGGGGTGCCACCGCTGGGAACTCCGGGAGCGGGCGGGCCCACTCCCAGAGGGGAAGCGCGGTCTACGGGTCCTCGTGCGGCACGGTGCACGTCCACACGTTGCGGGTGGTGCACTGGCAGTTGCCGATGGGCTCGTTCTGGATGCAGCACTTGCGCCGGGAGCCCGGAGGCGAACACGACGTCCCCAGGACGCTCAGGCACGCCTCCTGCGAGTAGCTGCAGTCGAGCGGCGGCGGGGTGGTGGCGCAGTATTGATAGACGCCGTCACACTGGACGTAGGCGTTGTTGGCCGCGGAGCACGCGTTGCCCCAACACGAGAGGGACGGGCCTGACGGACATTCCGTGGAACAGGAGACGAGGGCGCTCGACTCCTCTCCGAGCGGCTCGGGCGTTTCGTTGGGCGGGGGCGCGCCACAGGCCGTCAGGGCGGAGACGAGGATGGCCGCGAGAATTCCAAGGGATTGCTTCATGACAGGGTTCTCCTTTGCGAGGGGTTACTGGTTGCAGCAGACGCGGAGGCCGCCTCGCCAAGGGGGGCCGAAGGCGGACCGAAGACAGGGCCAGTAGCTGCTGACGCCACCCCGGCTCTCACAGAACTCGGCGCCCTGGATGCGCGCCATGTCGCAGGCATCTTCTTGAGAGTTGTGGGACACCGCCTCGAACCGTTCACACGTCTGCAAGGCGTTCTCGGCCTGGGGTAGTTCCTGCTCTTGCTCCTGCGTTTCCATGGGGCCACACGCGATGAATCCTGTCGTCAGTGCGAAGAGCGCCGCGTGCTTCAACGAAATCATTTCGGACCACCCCTGAAGCCTGCCTCCATCCGTTGAAGGCGAGGTTGGAGAGGAATTGAAACACGCCTCGTTCTATTCGCGCCATGGCGTCGCGGACGCTGCAATGCACCGTGTGTCTGCGTCGTATATTTATGGCGAGACGGTCGAGCGCCGGGGCGGCGGGGACCGCTTCCGATGTAGAAGGGTTGGATGCATCAGCCGTTGGAGAACAGTGCCCGCAGAGGTGTTCAGGTCCGCTGTCCCGCGTGTCTGCGGTTCAGCGCGCCCGACGTCATGTGTGTCCGGTGCGACTGCGGTCCGATTCCGCCGGAGCGGTATGGCGTGGCGCGCATGCTCGTCCACGCGGGGGTGGACCGTTACTCGCTGGCGGAGCGGGTGCTGCTGCTGCCCACGACGATGGCGGAACACCTGGAGGCCCGCTACGCCAGGCTGTGGGCCCGGGTGCGGCGCTTGCTCCTGGAGGTCAACCGCCTGGAGGCGGCGTTGGTGTTGAGCGGCTTCGGTGAAGAGGTCGAGGACCGGTGGGCCCAGCGGTTTCCGTGGAAGGTTCCCGAGGCGGCCGCCTCCGATGTCGTGGAGGAGGGGCTGCACGAGGAGGTCCCGAGCGTGAGTTGGCGTGGCTCGCCGCACTGGGGGAGGTCCACCAGGGGCAGCCCTCCCACGCGGCGCTCGCCATCGTCATCGAGGAGTGCCTGACGGAGGATGGCCTCTTCGGATACGAGGCGGCGTTGGCGTTGACCCGGTGGCACGTGTGGCGAAGCGTGCGGCTGTCACGGGTGCCCACCGGCCGCATCGCGCAGCTCGCGCGTGCGGCCTTCGCGCGGTTCCCCTCTCGGGGCGCGCTTGCCGCGGCGGCGTGGGTGCGGGCCACGGACCGGGCGCCGGACGAGGACTTGTTGCTCGCGCTGCGCGAGGGCTTGAATCATCCGTCGGAGGCCGTGCGCTTCGAATGCGCGCTCTGCCTTCAGGACGAGGATGTCCTGCTGATGGCGGTGGAGGGCTCGGATGCGGCGCGCGGGGCCGAGGCCCGGCGGGTGCTGGCCGCGATGAGTTCGGCGCGGCTGTTGGCGCGCATGGAGTCGTACGGCGACAAGGCGTTCGCCCTCGACGTGTTGAAGCGGCTGCCCACCCAGACGACGCCGGGCGCCCTGCGCGCGCTGTTCTCCGTGTCCAGCCGGGTGGAAGGGGGACTGGCGGAGGCGCTGCATTCGTGGGCCCGCACGCGCCCCTTCGTGGAGTGGCCTCCCGAGGAACGAAGGCTGTGGGCGGAATGGGCGCGCGTGCGTCTGGGGCAGCTCTCCTCGACGGATGCCCTGCGCTTCCTGTCATGGGCCGCCGCATCGAACGCGGCGCCGCTTCCCGAGGCACGTGCCTTCATGTCCGCCGTGGTCGAAACACTTTCGCGGGAGCCGGCGTCGTTGCGCGCGGAGCGCTTCCAGGACACGGCCTTCTCCTGCTTCCTCTCGCTCGCGGATGAAGAACATGCGCGTCCGTTGCGCGCGTGGGCCCGTGAGGAGGGCTGCGCCGCGCCCCTCCTGGAGGCCTTGATGTCGCTGCCTTCCCGGTCGCGGCGGAGCGATGCGGAGGCTCGCGGACAATGCGCGCGGTTGTTGATGGACATCTGGGAAGGGGCGGACCTCGGGCGTCTGGTGACGCCGCTGGCCAAGGCCGTGCGGGCCTGGAATGGCAGCAGCCAGGAGGAGGCGTTCCTTGGCGCTGTGTGGCAGCGCTTTCAGCGGCAGCCGGAGGAGCGCTCGGCGCTACTGACGGCTTTCGCGCCCTGGCGCGGGGCGCTCTGGGAGCGGCAGCGTGCCGATGAGCCCGATCCGGTCGTGTGTTTCCAGACGTGGTGGCCCGTGGATGACCCGGCGCTCTTTCCGGAGCGAGTGGAGGCGCTGGTCCGGGATGCTCCGCCGGAGGACCTGTCCCGGCGTCTGGACCCTGTCTGGACGGCGGTGGAGGCCCGGGTGGATGCGTGGCCTCGCGCCACGTCGCTCGCGGTGTCGTATGCGGCGGCGGCGCTATCCGGGGCCCTCCGGCAGGGGCATGAAGCGCTCGTGCCCGAGGCGGAGCGGTTCCTGTCCGGGTTCCAGAACCTCATGGACCGCGTCCGCGCCGCGCCGGCGTCGGTGAGGGAGGAGCGCTACTCCCGCGACTTCCTGGCCGACATCGAGGTCGACGCGCGGTTGATGCGAGAGCACCTCGAGCGGCTGCGCGAACAGGAGGAGGAAGCCCGGGAAGCGGAGCTGCGGCGGCGGGTGGACGAGTCCCGGCGGCGCGACCTGGAGCGGCAGGCGCGGCAGCGGCAGGACGAAGCGGAGTCGCGACAGCGAGACCTGGAACAGGAAGCCCGGCAGCGGCAGGACGAAGCGGAGTCGCGACAGCGAGACCTGGAACAGGAAGCCCGGCAGCGGCAGGACGAAGCGGAGTCGCGGCGGCGGGACCTGGAATGTCAGGCTGGGCAGCGGCAGGACGAAGCGGAGTCGCGGCGGCGGGACCTGGAGCGTCAGGCTCGGCAGCGGCGGGACGACGCGGAGCGCGAGGCGGAAGCGCTCCGGCGGGTGGCCGCGTCCCTCCAGCGGGCGCCGGAGCCGCCCCGCGCCGCGCCGGCGTTGCTCAGCCCCCAGGGGCCGGCGCATCCGTTGGACCAGGAGGTCTGCTTCCCCGAGGCCCGGCTGCGCACGTTGGTGGACTACGCGCGGCTGGTGAAGACGCTCGGCGAGAACAGCACCGACGCGCTGGCGTTGTTCGAGGCGCAGGGCCTGTCACCCTCCGACTGGGCGTTGGAGGCGAACTCCTGGGGCACGCTGATGTCGCGGCGCCAGGACCTGGCGCTGCGGTTCTCGGCGCTGTTCCTGGGGCACTGGGCTTGAGGCCCGGCGCGCTCAGGGGAGGCCGTTGGGCGTGAGCAGCACCTTTCCGCCGCGCTCGCCCTCCATCGCGCGCGTGAGGGCCTCGCGGATGTCCTCCAGGCGGAAGGTGCCATCCACCGGCACCTGGAGCGTGCCGTCCGCCACGTGCTTCGCCAGCCGTGCGAAGAGTGCGCCCTGCTCCTCGCGGGGCGTCTTCTTCAGCCACGACACCAGCCAGAAGCCGCGCAGGGTGATGTCCTTGAAGATGGTGGCCGCCGCCGACAGCCGCGGGCCCTTGCCGCTCATGACGCCGTAGTTCACCACCGTGCCCCCGCGCGCGAGCGCGTCACCCAGGCGGCGGGTGGACTCGCCGCCCACCGCGTCGATGCCCAGCCGCACCTTGGCGCCGCCCGTCACCTCGCGCACGCGCTCCGGCAGGTCGTCCGCGTCCAGCAGCACGGCGTCGGCGCCCAGCGCGGTGAGCTCCGCCGCCAGGGATTCGCGCCGAACGACGTTCACCGTCTTGTAGCCCGCCTGCTTCGCCAGGGTGATGATGTAGCGGCCCACGGCCGAGTTGGCGGCGTTCTGCAGCACCCACTCGCCGGGCTGGAGCGCGACGAACTCCCGCAGCAGCAGCTCCGCGGTGGGCGGGTTGACGAACAGCATGGCGGCCTGCCGCACGTCGGTGCCGGCGGGCACGCGCATCAGCGACGCGGCGTCCGCGACCAGGTGTGTGCGCCAGGTGCCCGCGCCCAGCGGGAGGAACACCAGGTCCCCCACCTTCACGGCGCTGGAGTCCTGGACCTCCACCACGCGGCCCACGCCTTCGTTGCCGGGCACCGCGGGCAGCTTCGGGAGCTGTCCATATTGGCCGGAGAGGGTGAGGACGTCGGAGGGGTTGATGGGCGTGGCCAGCACCTCCAGCCGGGCCTCACCCGGCTTCAGCGCCGCGTCGGGCTCCTCCACCAGTTCCACCACGTCCAGGGGCTGTCCAAAGGCCGAGAACCGCACTGCTTTCATGCGTCGCTCCAAATCCCACGGGGAAGTCCGGGGCGCACCCTAGCGGCCTTCGAGGGCCGGGCCGAGCGCATGCCCCACCTTTCGGGGGTGGATGCTGGGGCGCCACCTGTCCACCGCAGGACGCCCACGCTTCGTGGACGGGTACAGGCGGACAGACGGGACTCGTCAGCAGCGTGTGTGCTGTCCACCTTCGGCTGAAGGCAACGGGGCGGCGAGGAGGTCGATGGTGAGCAACGCGCACGGGGAGTTGTCCCTGTCCCCGCCAGTTGGCGTCGCGGGACGGGTGGCGCCACAGCGGGTCCTGAAGCGGTGGCTGGTGGCGGGGCTGAGGCCCGTCTTCGCGGTGTTGGGCGTCGGCACGCTGGCGCTCCTGATTCACAAGGCGGGCGCTCGGGAGCTGGGGGCGGTGTTGACGAGCGCGGCGCCCTGGTTGCCGTGGGTGGTGCTGCTGGAGCTGGGCCGTCAGTGCATGGACGGACTGGCCACGCGGCGCTCCTATGGCGAGGGCGCGGGGCGCGTCCCGTTGCGGATGCTGGCGCGCGCGCAGCTCATTGGCACCGCGGTGTCCAGCATGGCGCCGGCGGGCCGCGCGGCGGCGGAGGCGACCAAGGCGGCGCTGCTCAGTCCCTACATGGGTGGGGGCACCGCCACGGCCGCGGCGGCGACGTCCCAGTCCGCGTCCCTGGCGGCGGGAGGTTTCATCTCCTTTCCGTGCGCGTTGGCCTCCTACCTGCTGACGGGCATGTCGCTCTTCACGGTGCTGATGCTGGCCCACGGTGTCCTGCTGGTGTTGCTGTCGCTGGGCGTGCGCGCGTGCATGCGCGCGAAGCGGCCTGGGGACTGGCTCATCTGCCGCTTCAGCCGCTGGGCGCCCCACGCGGAGCAGTTCCGGGCCTCCGCGCGGTGTGGCGCGCTGTTGCCCTGGTCTCCCATGCGGGCGTTCCTGTGCAGCCGCCTGTTCCAGGTGGCGCAGTACGGGGTGCTGACGTACGCGGTGGGCATCGACACGTCGCTGGTGCAGGCGTTCTTCGCCCAGGGCCTCTACCTGTGCGCCCTGGCGGTGGGGTCGCTGGTGCCGGGTCAGGTGGGGGTGAGCGACGGCGCCTTCGCCCTGGCCGCGGGGGTGTTGGACACCACGGCCGCGCGGGCCATGTCGGTGGCGCTGCTGGGCCACCTGGTGCAGCTCCTGTTCGTGGTGATTGGCGCGCTCATCCCGCTGGTGTGGCGGGTCCGGGCGCCGCTGCCCGTAGCACCCGCACCGGCGTGCCGCTGAAGGCGGCCGTGCCACAGAGCGCGTCCACGGCCTGCTCGTCCGTGAGGTCGTTGTGGCTGGCGCCCGCGTGCGCGGTGGCCACGGGCAGGCGGGTGCCCGCGCGCGCGTGGCCGTAGCCGTGGGGCAGGCTCACCACGCCGGGCATCATCTCGTCCGTCACGTGGACGGGCACCGTCACCGTGCCCACGCGGGAGGTGACGGTGGCCTCCATGCCGTCGTTCAAGCCGCGGCACGCCGCGTCCTCAGGGTGCATCAGCAACGTGCAGCGCGGCTTGCCCTTCAACAGACCCGGGATGTTGTGCATCCACGAGTTGTTGTCACGCAGGTGCCGCCGGCCGATGAGCAGCAGCTCACCGGTGTTCACGGGCCTGGCGGCCGTGTCGGGGAAGGCCTCTCGCAAACGCCGCAAGTCGGCCAGCAGCGGCTCGGGCGCCAGGTGGATGCGGCGCTCCTTCGTCTGGAGCCGCCGGGGCAGGCAGGGTTGGAGCGGGCCCAGGTCGATGCCGTGGGGTGACGCTTTCAACTTCGCCAGGCTGAGGCCGTGATTCCCATGGGTCGTGCGCGCGCCGTAGGGGCCCATGCGCAGGCCCAAATCCAGCAACCGCTCGGGCCCCATCCGGGACAGGGCCTGATACTTGAGCGTGGCGCGCAGCGAGGGACGGCCCTTGCGCAGCGTCTCCAACCGGTGCTGGAGCGCGAGCAACACCTGCCAGTCCTGACGACCCTCCGGTCCCGGCTCGAAGAGCGGTGGGGAGTACTTCGCGGTGTTGCGCACCGCCAGCGCGTGAAAGGCGATGTCGTAGTGGCCGCGCTCCAGCGGAGAGACGGGCGGGAGGATGAAGTGCGCGTGGCGCGTCGTCTCGTTGAGGTACGGGTCGATGCTCACCATGAAGTCCAGGCCGGCGAGCGCCTCCTCCAACCGCGCGCCGTTGGGCGTGGACAGCACGGGGTTGCCCGCGACGGTGAGCAGCGCGCGGACCCGGCCCGTGCCCGGGGTGAGCATCTCCTCCGCCATCGCGACCGAGGGCAGCTCCCCCGAGAACTCCGGCAGGCCACGCACGCGGCTCTTCCAGCGGCCGAAGCCGCCGCGGCTCATGGCGAGGGCGCGCGGCCCTCCGATGATGTCGAAGGCGGGCAGGGTGAACATGGCGCCCCCTTGCCGGTCGAGGTTGCCGCTCACCACGTTGAGGACGTTGATGAGCCATTGGCACAACGCGCCGAACGCCTGGGTAGACAGCCCCACGCGCCCGTAGCAGACGGCGGAGCGCGCGGAGAGGAAGTCCCGGGCGATGCGGCGCAGCGTCTTCGCTGGCACGCCGGTGTGGGGCGCGACCTTCTCCGGAGCGAAGTCCCGGACGTGCGCGCACACGGCCTCCAGTCCGTCCGTGATGGCGTCGAGCGGACCCAGGCGCGGGGCGTGCTCCACCACCGCCACGTGCAGCAGGGCGAGCAGCGCGAGCGCGTCGGTGCCCGGGCGGATGAAGACGTGGGTGTCCGCGATGGCCGCCGTCTCCGTGCGGCGCGGGTCCATCACCACCACCCGGCCGCCGCGCTGCTGGATGCCACGCAGGCGCGTGCGTACGTCGGGCGCCGTCATCAGGCTGCCATTGGACGCCAGGGGATTGGCGCCCAGCACCAGCATGTATTGGGTGTGGTCGATGTCGGGGATGGGCACCATCAACTGGTGACCGAACATGAGGAACGCGGCGAGCTGGTGGGGGAGCTGGTCCACGGACGTCGCGGAGAAGCGGTTGCGCGAGCGCAGCGTGCGCAGCAGCTCCGGGACGAACATCATGTTGCCCAGGTTGTGGACGTTGGGATTGCCCAGGTACGAGCCCACCGCGTCCCGGCCGTGCTCCTGCTGGATGGCGTGCAGGCGGCGGGCGGTCTCCTCCAGCGCCACCTCCCACGAGACGGGCTCCCAGCCGGTGGCGGTCCGCCGCAGGGGCGTGCGCAGCCGGTCCGGGTCTTCGTGCAAGTCCTGGAGGGCCAGCGCCTTGGGACACAGGTGGCCCCGGCTGAAGGGGTCCGATGCATCGCCGCGGATGGAGGTGATGCGTCCGGCGTCCAGCTCGATGCGCAGGCCACACATGGCCTCGCAGAGGTTGCAGGTGCGGTAGTGGACCTGGGGCGAGGCGGAGGCGCTCATGCGCGGAAACTGTAGCGCGCGGCTTGTGGCCATTGGCTCGGGGACGCGGCGCGTGGTGCGTGCGGCGTCACCATCCGTCTGGGTTCAGACGAAGGGCTTCCTTGCGGGCTGCACGATTTCAACGGCGCGCGCGAAAGGGCTCATGAAAGGATGCGCCGCACCGTGAGGAGACTGTCCATGCATCGCGTGATTCCGTTTGTCGTTTCCATGGGGTTGTTGCTCGCGCCGCTCGCCGCTCGCGCCCAGGCGCCCACGATTCAGTTCAAGCGGGGGGACTTGCGGGTGGGCAGCGCGAACGTCACGGAGAACGCCGTGGACCTGCGGCTGGCCCTGGACCTCCGTGCCAAGGACATGGCGGAGCCGCTGAAGGTGGCTGTGTCGGCGTCGTCGACCCAGCGCTACACCACGACCGTCCTGGCGGCGAAGGGCCAGGTCGCCCACAAGGTGCGGGTGGCCTTCGATGACGTGGTCGAGGTGTCCCAGCAGCAGGGCGAATCCCAGCGAAAGGTGAGCCCGGTGAGTGGGAAGACCTACGTGGCGGAGCTGCGGAAGGAGGGCCTCACCATCACCCAGGCCTCGGGGAAGCCCGTCCCGGAGGGGGAGCAGGCGGAGGTGAAGAAGTCCCTGCCGAAGCTGGGCAAGCCCGACGAGATGGCGGCCGCCTTCCCGTCGACGCCCATGGCCGTGGGCGCGACCCTGGACGGCTTCTCCGACGCGCTCGCGCGGCAGTTGGTGGATGATTCCAGCGAGAAGACCACCCGCGTCACGGAAGCCCGCGCGAAGCTGGTCGAGATTCGCCAGGAGTCACACGGGCTCGCGGGCGTCTTCGACGTGTCGATGTCGCTTTCACGCGAGGACGCGAGCACGCCCATCGTGACGACCATTCCCTTGAAGGGACAGATGACCGTCCTCGCGAAGGGCGTTCGGCTGTTGGACCTGACCCTGTCCGGCCCGGTGGCGGTGGCGCTCACCGAGGACGCGGTGGAGCATGGGTTCCAGGGCAAGGGCGACGGCGAGATGCGGCTGCGCACGGGCATCCGCGCCGCTGACACCCCGCGTTAGCGCCGGGCCTGGCAGGTCGTCCGCTCTGCGCGAGGGCAGGGGCGTGACAGAGGGCTGACAAAGATTTGGGAGCCTGGGTGGTTAGAGGGTTCTGAATGTTTCTTCACGCGCTCGGCCACTTCCATCCGCCCAACCTTCTGACCAACGCCTTCTTCGAGGAGCTGGGCCTCGAGACCACCGACGCCTGGATTGTGGAGCGTGTGGGCATCCACACCCGTCACACGGTGTTGCCGCTGGATTACCTGCGCGAGACGCGCAACCGCGACGTCCGCGCGGCGCAAGAGGCGGCGCTCTTCAGCAACGCGGAGACGGGTCGCCGCGCCGCCCTGATGGCGCTGGATCGGGCCGGGCTGAAGCCGTCCGACATCGGGCTCGTGGTGGCGGGAGGCTGCAGCCCGGATGAGTGCATTCCCGCCGAGTCCAACCGGGTGGCGCAATTGCTGAACATCGACGCGCCAGCGGTGGACCTGCAGAGCGCTTGCTCGTCCTTCTGCATGCAGCTCCACTTCCTGACGGGCATGCGCCCGGAGCGGCTGCCGGACTACGTGCTGGTGGTGAACATGGACAATTCCACGCGCGTGGTGGACTACACCGACCGTGCCAGCTCCGTGTTGTGGGGCGACGGTGCGTCGGCGGCCATCCTGTCACCGCGCGTGCCGGGGCGCTGGCACATCACCGAGACGCTGCTGGCCGGAGACCCCTCGGGCGCGGACAAGGTGCGCGTGCCTCGCATGGGCCACTTCACGCAGCACGGCGGCGAAGTGCAGAAGTTCGCCATCCGCCGCGCGGGAGAGACCTTCCAGGCCCTGCGGACGCGCTTCATGGCGCGCCACCCGCACCTGGGCGCGGAGGCCGTCACCTTCATTGGCCATCAGGCCAACCTTCGGATGCTGGAGTCGGTGCAGCGCAGGTGTGAGGTTCCGGACGCCCGGCACTTCTTCAATGTGAACACCCGGGGCAACACCGGCGCGGCTGGCGCACCCAGTGTCCTCAGCGAGCACTGGGAAGATGCCTCCGTGGGCGACGCGGTGGTGCTGAGCGTCGTGGGCAGCGGCCTCACGTGGGCCGGGGCCCTGCTGGAGCGCGCGCGGCCGGCGTGAGCCCCTCGCGCTGATCCACCCGGGCGTACCGCCGTCCACTGGCGCACACCCTGGCCCTTCGGGCCGTTGGCGGTGCCGGGGACCGTGTGCAGCGTATGTCCTGTCGGATTCAGTGGGGTTTGGGGTCGGGGGTCGGGCGCATGGGTACTCGAGCGTGGGCTGGGACGGTGAGGTGCTTCGTGGTGAGCGCGATGCTCGTCGCGGGCGCGGCGGAGGCGAAGCAGCGGCAGGTCGGCGGCGTCCACATGCCGCAGTCGATGAGCCTCAAGGGGCGCACCGTCGAGCTGGCCCACATGGAGCTGCACAAGCAGCTCTTCTTCAAGGTCTACGTCTGGAGCCTCTACATGGAGGACCGGCCTCGCTCCACGCATGAGGCCGTCTCGTCCAACTCCGTGAAGCGGCTGCACTTCCGCTTCCTGCGCAACATCTCCCGGGACCAGCTCGTCGGCAGCTTCCGCTCCGGCTTGGGCCACAGCCCGGATTTGCGTCAGGGCCCACTGGCCGACCACCTGAGCATCATGCTCGCGTCGCTGAAGGACGTGCAGAAGGGCGAGGACCTCGTCATCACCTACACCCCCGGCGTCGGGCTCGAGGTCGGTGGCGATGCCAGCGGTGGTGTCTTCATCCCCGGCAAGCCCTTCGCCGACGCGCTCTTCGCCGTGTGGCTCGACTCTCATCCTATTTTTCCGCGCTGAGTGGCACGCTCGGCCGTGTGCCGGGCGTTCAGTCGTTGCTGCACAAAATAAGTGCGAGGTTCTTCCTGACCCGGAGCATCGCCAGGGGTAGGCTGGCGGCTCATTCATCAGTGTCAGGAGGACACGTACATATGCGGAATCGGTTGGTTCTGGCTGCTCTCGTCGCGCTCTCCACCACGGGCTGTGTTTCGCAGGGGAAGTTCGACGCGAAGGCGCTCGAGGCGGAGAACTTCGCCAAGGGCCTCAACGACGAGAAGGGCGCCCGCGAGGCCGCCGAGGCCAAGGTGAAGGAGCTGGAGGCGAAGATCGCCGAGGTGGAGCAGGAGCGCGAGGCGCTGAACACCCGCCTCAACGCCTCGGAGTCGCGCCTCACGGCCAATGCCGCGGAGCGTCGCGCGCTGGAGGAGAAGAACTCGCAGCTCGCGGCCCTCAATGACGAGCTGGCGCGCAACTCCAAGAAGCTGGCGCAGGCGAAGGAGGAGCTGGAGAAGCGCAGCTCCGAGTACGAGAACCTCGCCCAGAGCCTCAAGCAGGAGATCTCCGACGGGAAGATTCAACTGTCCGAGCTCAAGGGCAAGATGACGGTCCAGCTCAAGGACAAGATTCTCTTCGCCTCCGGCTCCGCCCGGGTGGGCAAGGAGGGCGAGGAGGCGCTGACGAAGATCGCCGACGCGCTCAAGACGGTGCAGGGGAAGATCATCCGCGTGGAAGGCCACACGGACGACGTGCCCACCGGCGGCGGCCAGTTCGCGTCCAACTGGGAGCTGAGCCTGGCGCGCGCCATGGCGGTGGTTCGTTCACTCCAGAACGCTGGCGTGGACCCGACGTTCCTCTCGGCGGCGGGCTACGGGCAGTACCAGCCCATCGCGGCCAACGATTCGGCGGAAAACCGCAGCCTGAACCGCCGCATCGAAATCGTGCTCGCGCCGAAGTAGGCGCCGCACTAGGAGGGGCGCGGGAGTCCCGCGCCCCTCATGAGAATCTTCGCCGCCATCCTTTGTCTCCTCGCCGCCAGCGTGTCCGCCCAGCCGCGGGACGCGGGCGTTCCCGAAGCGGACGCCGGTGCCGCCCCCCAGGGCGTACTGACCCGGCCTCCCGCGCTGATTCGCCAGGTAGAAGCCGTCTACCCGCCGGAAGCCGCCGCCCAGCAGCTCGAGGGCACGGTGGTGATGTGGGTCGACATCTCGGAGACGGGCGCCGTCTCGAACGTCGAGGTGTCCCAGCCCGCCGGCCATGGCTTCGACGAGGCCGCGGTGGCCGCCGTCCGCCAGTTCCAGTTCGAGCCCGCGGAGGTGGACGACGTCCCCACGCCGGTGCGCATCGAATACGCGTACCAGTTCGTCTTCCGTCCGCCGCCGCCGCCCGAGGGCGAGGCCGCCGCCGCGGAGCCCGAGGCCCCGGTGAACTTCAGCGGCCGGGCGCTGGAGCGGGGCACGCGCGACGTGCTCATCGGCGCGGAGGTGGTGCTGCCCGCGCTGGAGCGCTCCGCCGTCACGGATGAAGAGGGCCGCTTCTCCTTCCGGGGCGTCCCCCTGGGCACGCACGAGGTGCTGGTGGTGCAGAGCGGCTACGAGCGCTTCCGCACCCAGGAGACCTTCACGGAGGGCCAGGAGACGCGCGCCACGTACTACGTGCGCAAGCGCATCTTCGGCGCGTTCGAGACGGTGGTGCGCAGCGAGCGCGAGCGCAAGGAGGTGACGCAGACCACGCTCCAACTCGCCGAGGTGCAGCGCGTCCCCGGCACCCAGGGCGACACGCTGAAGGTGGTGCAGAACCTGCCCGGCGTGGCGCGCCCCGCCTTCAACGGTGGGCAGCTCGTCATCCGGGGCTCGGGGCCGCAGGAGTCCGGCGTCTTCCTCGACGGCCAGCGGATTCCCCTGCTGTTCCACTTCGGTGGCCTCACCTCCGTCTACAACTCGGAGCTGCTGGAGGCGGTGGAGTACCTGCCCGGCAACTTCTCCGCGTACTACGGCGACATCACCGGCGGCGTCATCAACGTGCGCAGCCGCGAGCCGCGCACCGACCGCCTCCACGCCACCGTGGGCGTCAGCCTCATTGAGTCCAACGCCGTGGTGGAGGGGCCCATCACCGACACGCTGAGCTTCGCGGTGGCGGGCCGGCGTTCGTACATCGACCTGGTGCTGGGCCTGGTGCCCCAGGGCGACAGCGGCCCCAACCTCCAGGTGGCGCCGCGCTACTACGACGCGCAGCTCAAGCTGGTGTGGAAGCCGAAGTCGCGTCACACCTTCACGCTGCAAGGCCTCACCTCGCGAGACCGGCTGGGGCTCGTCTTCGACCGGCCGGCGGATGACGACCCCACCGTCACCGGCGGCTTGAATGTCACCACCGGCTTCAACCAACTGCGGCTGCGGCACCAGTACCGCGCGGACGCGCTCACGTTGGACACACACGCCCTGGTAGGCAACACGCTGGTGCAGTTCGGCATCGGTGACCGCGGCCTGCGCATCGCCTCCACGGACCTGAACCTGCGCTCCACCGTGGAGTATGCCTTGGGCGAGCAGCTCACGCTGGCGGGCGGCCTCGACGTGGTGAGCAACTTCGCCCGCGTCACGGCGCGCATCCAGGGCCTCTCCCGCGAGGGCGAGCCGCCCACGCCCACCGTCACCGACGACGTGCTCACCGCGGACGGGGACTTCCTCCAATACTTCCCGTCCACCTGGGTGGAGGCGCGCTGGCGCCCCGTGCCGGGCCTGCTGGTGGTGCCGGGCCTGCGCGCGGAGAGCTATGTCTTCACCGACCAGACGGAGGCCCGCCGCACCTTCAACCCGCGTCTGGCGGTGCGCTACGGGCTGACGGACACCCTGACGCTCAAGGGCGGCGCGGGCGTCTACCACGGGCCCCCGGTGCAGGATGAGCCGAGCGTGGCCTTTGGCAACCCGGACCTGCGCGCGAAGCGCTCGCTCCAGTACAGCGTGGGCGCGGAGTGGCAGGCCCGGCCGGAGTGGTTCATTGGCGGCGAGGTCTTCTACAACGACTTGGACGGGCTCATCGTCCGCTCCAACGCCACGGTGGTGCGCAACGGCCAGCAGGTCCCCGAGCGCCTGAGCAACGGCGGCGTGGGGCGCATCTACGGCCTGGAGGTGCTGGTGCGCCGCGCGTTGACGGAGCGGCTCTTCGGCTGGGTTTCGTACACGCTCAGCCGCAGCGAGCGCAGGGACTCGCCGGGCGTGGGCTGGCGCCTCTTCGACAATGACCAGACGCACGTGCTGACCGCGATTGCGTCCTACAAGCTGCCGGCGGGCTGGGAGATTGGCGCGCGCATGCGCTTCGCGTCTGGCAATCCCACGACACCGGTGGTGGGCTCGGTGCGGGACGATGGCTCGGATGTCTTCATCCCGCTCTACGCCGCGGTGAACTCGCGCCGGCTGCCATCCTTCAACCAGTTGGACATCCGCGTGGACAAGAACTTCGCGTTCGAGAAGTGGAACCTGAACGTCTACCTGGACCTCACGAACGCCTACAACAACCCGGCGGTCGAAGGCATCACCTACAACTACAACTACACCCAGAGCGCCTTCTTCAAGGGACTGCCCATTCTTCCCATCATCGGCGCCCGGGGGGCCTTCTGAGCATGCGTCTCCACCTTCCCGCTTTCGTGGTGCTGCTGCTCGCCGGCTGCGGCCCCGACTTCGAATTGCAGAGTGAAATCCGCCGCGTGCGCGTGCTGGCCATCCAGGCCGAGCCCGCCGAACTGGTGGTGGACCCGGACGCCGCCACGCTGCCGGGGCCCATGACGTTCAACGCGCTGGCGGTGACGCCGGACGCGCGCCCCGTCACCGTGCGCTATGCGCTGTGCCGCTTCACCGGCAATCCCTATGACGGGCGCTGCCCGGGGGACAACGGCGTCCCCTTGCCGGACGGCGAGCTGTCGCTCCAGGACCCGAACGTGCAGACGGTGCTGCTGGAGGCGCTCCAGGCGGGCGGCGGGGGCGGCGGCGTGCTGGACCCGGAGGACCCGGCGCTGCGCGCGGCGCTGGAGCGGGGCATTCCGCTCTTCGTGGGCTACGAGGCCTCGGATGGCAGCGGGACCCCCGAAGGCACGGAGCGGGGCGTGCGCCGGGTGACGCTGCGGGCCACCACCGCGCCCAACCAGAACCCGGTGATGGCGGACGTCCTCTGGAACGGCGCGCCGTTGACGGGCCCGCTGCCCGTGGCGAGCGAGGTGACCTTCACCCCGGTGCTGGCCGAGGGCAGCGTCGAGACCTACGAGACGGCGGAGGGGCCCCAGGTGGAGCAGGTCTTCTTCAGTTGGTTCGCCACCGGTGACGGCGAGGTGAAGGAGTTCCGCTCGCAGGAGCCCGTGGAGGGCCGGCCGGGGGACCCGACGTCGCTGTACGAGACCCCGGCGGCGCCCGGGCGCGTCACCTTCTGGGTGGTGGCGCGGGACGGACGCGGCGGGGTGGGGTGGCTCAGCCGCACCGTGGACGTGGGCCCGTAGGCCCCGTCCCGGACCGGCGGCTCAGGCGGACAGGTGCGCCGAGGCGCGCCCGAGTCCCTCCGCCACGGACGTGAAGGCGTCCGCGGTGCGCACGCGCTCCTCGCCGAAGCGGCGCACGTAGAGCTGCCGCACGGCGGGAATCTGCGAGGAGCCGCCGGTGAGGAACACCGCGTCGATGTCCTTCGCCTCCGCGTGCTTCTCCAGGAGGCTCGCGGTGCACGCGTCCAGCTCGTCGAGCAGCGGCTTGCTGAAGGTGTCGAACTCCTCGCGGGTGATGGGCTCGTGGAGGTGGATGCGCGCCTCCTCGAAGTCCACCGTGGCCACGTCCTCCTTGGACAGCCGCACCTTCGCCGCTTCAATGGCGCGGAAGAGGCGGTAGCCCAGGTTGTCCATCACCAGGTCATACAGCGCCTGGATTTCGGGCTTCCGGTCGCTGGTGTCCAGCATGGTCTCCAGCAGGTCCTGCGTGGACTTCTCCCGGATGAAGGACATCTCGTGCCAGGTGAGCAGCTTGGCCATGATGTGCTGGGGAATGGGCATCCGCTTGTCGCTGAATCCCTTCACCCGGTAGGTGGAGCCGGCGCCGAAGCGGGGCAGCAGCTTGTGGCGCATGATTTCCGCGTCGAAGCGGTCACCGCCGATGCGCACACCCGTGGAGCCCACCACGTCCTGCTTTCGGTCCGGGTTGTCCTTCCGGCTGGGGCCCAGCCGCATGAGCGTCAGGTCGGTGGTGCCGGCGCCGAAGTCCGCCACCAGCACGAGCTCGTCGCGCGTGAGCTGGGCCTCGTACGCGAGCGCGGCGGCGATGGGCTCGATGAGGAACTGCACGTGCTGGAAGCCCGCGAGCCCGGCGGCGCGCTGGAGCCGCTGCTGCGCCAGGGCATCCGCCTCCGGGTCCGGCGTGAAGACGGCGGGACGGCCCAGCACCACGGCCTCGGGCGCGCCGCCCATGGCGTCCGCCGCGGCATCCCGCACGCGGCGCAGCAGCACCGCCACCAGGTCCTCGATGGTGTACGTGCGCCCCTTCACCTGGGTGGCGCGGAAGGAGCTGGAGTGGAGGAAGGACTTCACGGACTGGATGAAGCGCCCGGTGTTGTCCTCCATGTACCGCTGGATGGCGTCGGCACCCGCGTAGATGTCCTGCTCGTCGTCCGGGAAGAAGAGGACGGAGCGGAAGAGGCGCGCCTCCTGGGTATGGGGTTGAAGCGACAGCACCGTGCCGTCAGGCAGGGCCGCGGCGGTGTTGCTGGTTCCGAAATCGAGTCCGCAGGCACGCATGGGGGGGCGCCCCTTATCGCCAAAGTTCATCCATGGGTAGCCCTTCGTGCTCCAACAAGGGGCGGTGGGCGGCCTGGAGGGCGGACGCCCGGAGTGGATGTGGGTTGGCGCGAGGAGCCCGCTCTCCATCTTTCCCTTGTCACGTGAATGACGAGGGAGGCTGCCAGATGAGATTCCATGCGGGGTGGTTGTTGGCCGGCGCCGCGGCGCTGACGCTGGGCACGGCGTGCCAGGAGCGCGACCACGGCGCCCAGGGGCAGGCGGGCGGGCAGGGGTCGGTGAGCGACCAGGTGGCCCAGGCACAGAAGCGCACCGAGGGTGCATTTGACTCCGCTCGCAAGGCCCAGGAGCAGGCGAGCGACCAGCAGAAGCAGGCGGCCCAGGCCCAGCAGGACTTCCAGAAGCGGCAGCAGGAGCTGCAGCAGGCCCAGGCCAAGGCGCAGTCCGCTTCCCAGCAAGCGGAGCAGGCCCAGCAGAACGCGCAGCAGCAGACGCAGCAGGCCCAGCAGGAGGCGCAGCAGGCCCAGGCGGGCGCGCTGGACGCCCAGCGGCGGCAGAGCGAGGAGCTGACGCAGCAGAACCAGCAGGCTCGCCAGCAGTCCGAGCAGCTTCGCCAGCAGTCACAGCAGCCCGTGGCCGCCGCGCCGGTGCCGCAAGGTCAGCAGGGCTCGGAGCAGCAGGTCGTGGGGGAGGTCCTGAGCTCCAATGCCCAGGAGGTGCTGCTCAGCTCCCAGGGGGAGCCGCAGCTCCGGTTGCAGCTCTCGCCACAGACGCAGGTGACGGTGGATGGGCGTCAGGCGAGCGCGGCGGACATCCAGGAGGGAAGCCAGGTGCGAGCCTCCTACCGGACCGATGAGCAGAGCGGCGAGCCGCAGGCGGTGCGCATCGAGGCGACGTCGCAGGTTCAACCCACCGCGCCAGCCGCCCCGGAAAGTGGTCAATCCACTCCGGGCGCTCAGCCCACCCAGTGAGACACTGAACGCCGTCCGTCCTTCTTTTATTCCTGGCGGATTTTCCAGGGGGACGGGCGCGCGAACCGGGTCAAGCGCGGTCCGTCGCGGATGTCGCATTCGTGTGACGGACCGGTTGAGCCGCTGGTCGAGTCATGGTCTATGCATTCACACCATGCGCTCGGAGAAGTGGCTTCCCCTCATCGGCCTGCTGCTCGTCGTCATCCCCTTTCGCTCCGTGGAGGCGGGCCGGCCCGTCCGAGCAGAAGCCCAGCTCTGGTACACCGTCACGGCGCAGGGCGGCATTGGCGACACGTTCCTCTATTACCTGGAGGCGCAGCCGCGCTTCGGCAAGGACGACGCGCGCGCCATCTTCCGGTCGGCGGCGGGCGTGCGGATGTCCCACAACATGTCCCTGTGGCTGGGGCAGGGCTGGATTCCGCTCTGGGTTTGGGACGGAGACCCGGCCCAGCGTCAGGGGGAGAGCCGCCTCTTCCAGCAATACCTCTACTCCCCCAAGCTGGGCTCCCTGCGCGGGACGGTGCGGGCGCGCCTGGAGCAGCGCTTCCTGCCTGGGACGACGGAAATCTCCCACCGCGCGCGTGTCATGCTCCGCGGGGCCCACTCCGTGGCGGCCGAGGGTCGTCTGTCATTGATTGTCTGGGATGAGGTCTTCTACCACCTCAACTCGGTGGAGCGTGGCCCCAGCGCGGGCTTCGACATGAACCGCGTGTTCGTGGGGGCGGGGTGGAAGTACGGGGAGCACTCCTCCGTGGAGGTGGGCTACCTGAATGTCTTCACCCGCCGACCCTATGCGGAGACGGAGCAGCTCATCCACACGCTCGCCGTCACCATGCCGTTCAATTACATGTAGCCCGATGCGTCACGGGTTTTTCGGACCCGGGGATTGTTTGTCCATTTTGGATGGGATGACATGCGTGCCCCCTTTCCCAGGAGGTACGCGTGACGTCTCGTCTCGTTGTTCTGCTGTCGGGTTTGTCGTTGGGGCTGCTGGCCGCCTGCGGTCCCGTGGAGCCGGAGGCGGAGTCGCTGGGCCAGAGCGAGGCCGAGCTGAACAGTCTCCTCTGCGGCGACGGCTACTGTGACGTCTGGAATGGGGAGAACAGCGACACCTGTCCCTGGGACTGTGGTTTCCTGCCGGTCTGTGGCGATGGCATCTGCAACGGGCGCGAGACGCCGCGAAGCTGCCCCCAGGATTGCGGCCTCATCGGCATCTGTGGTGACGGCATCTGCGGCCCTGGCGAAACGCTCCAGAACTGTCCTCAGGATTGCGGCCTCGTTGCCGGGTGGTGCGGTGATGGTCTCTGCAACGATGGGGAGACGTCCTACACGTGCCCGCAGGACTGTGGCCCGGCGCCCATCTGTGGTGATGGCATCTGCAATGGCGCGGAGACGTCCTACACGTGCCCGCAGGACTGTGGCCCGGCCCCTGTCTGCGGTGATGGGCTCTGCACTGGCTCGGAGACGCCGATGAGCTGCCCCTCGGATTGCGACCCGGGCGCCTTCTGTGGCGACGGTGTCTGCAGCCTCTCCGAGTCGACCGCGACGTGCCACGAGGACTGCGGCTCCTACTGTGGTGACGGGGTCTGCAACGGCTTCGAGAACCGCCGCAACTGCGCGCAGGATTGTTCGCCGTTCATCTCCATCTGTGGCGATGGCATCTGCCACCCCGACGAGCAGTACACCTGCCTCGTGGACTGCTGCACCGGGCCGTTCTGCCCTGTCGTCGACCCGGCGCTGCCGCCCGTGCCGTGACCTTCAGGTCCGCCACGCCTGGGCTTCCGCCTGGGCGTGGTGGGCTGTCCGGGCGGCAATGGCTTGTAACAAGAAACGCTACAGTGGTGTGTTGATGACCCGGGTTCCTTGTTCAACGGGGTGCGCGGTTTGGTAACAAAGTCGTGACTGATACTGGATTTTTCGAGCACAGGAGTTGTCCGTTAAATCCGGATGAGATGACATGCGCCTCCTTCCCTTGGAGGTACACGTGAAGTCTCGTCTCGTTGTCCTGTTGTCGGGTTTGTCGTTGGGTCTGCTCGCCGCCTGCGGTCCGGTGGACATGGAGTCGGAGCCGCTGGGTCAGAGCGAGGCCGAGGTGGGCCGTTTCCTCTGTGGCGACGGTTTCTGTGACACCCGCAACGGGGAGAACGGCGACAACTGTCCGTGGGACTGCAACGTGCTGTCGTTCTGCGGCGACGGCATCTGCAACGGGCGCGAGACGGTCCGGAGCTGCCCGCAGGATTGCGGCTTCCTCACCTTCTGTGGCGACGGCGTCTGCAACCCCGGCGAGACGGCCCAGACCTGCCCTGAGGACTGCAGCATCCTCTCGTGGTGCGGCGACGGCATCTGCGGCGCCAACGAGTCCGCCCAGACCTGCCCGCAGGACTGCGGCCCGGCGACCTTCTGCGGCGACGGCGTCTGCAATGGCGGCGAGACGACGGCCTCCTGCTGGGAGGATTGCGGCTCCTTCTGCGGCGACGGCGTGTGCAACGGCCTGGAGACGCCCCGGTCGTGCCGGGCGGACTGCATGATTCTGAACGTCTGCGGTGACGGCCTCTGCGCTCCCGGCGAGGAGCTGTCGTGCCCCGCCGACTGCTGCACCGGGCCGCGCTGCCCCGTCATCGACCCGAACCCGCAGCCCTGGCCGTAAGACGCAGGCCCGCCACGCCTGGGCTCCTGCCTGGGCGTGGTGTGCGGAGTGGGGGGGCTTTTCACGGGTAGAACGGGTTGTGCTATCACGGGCGGTCCCACTAACCAGGAGTCCCCGTGAAGACACGTCTGATGGTGTTGATGGCTGGTTTGTCGCTCGGGCTGTTCGCCGCCTGTGGCCCCGTGGAGATGGAGTCCGAGGCGTTGGCGCAGGACGAAGCCGCGCTGATGAGCTGGTGCGGTGATGGAATCTGTAATCCCGCCTGGGGCGAGACCAACGAAAGCTGTCCCTGGGATTGTCCCCCCGTCCTGTATTGTGGCGACAACATCTGCAGCAGGTTCGAGACGCCCGCCAACTGTCCAGATGACTGCGCCTACCTCCTGTGTGGTAACGGCGTATGCGATCCCAATGAATCATCGCAGACTTGTCCCCAGGACTGCAGTCCGGCGACCTGGTGCGGCGACGGTGCCTGCAACGGCGGGGAGACTTCCCAGAGCTGTCCCCAGGACTGCGGCACGGCGACCTGGTGCGGTGACGGCGTCTGCAATGGTTGGGAGTCGACCATGGACTGCTGGCAGGACTGCGGAACCTACTGTGGCGATGGTGTCTGCAATGGCCCGGAGAGGATCAGTAACTGCAAGGCAGATTGCCTGATCGTGATTGAGCCGTAGTGACGGCTCCTGCCCCTTGACGTCATGCCGTCACAGGGAGAACCACCACGCCCGGGCTCAGACCTGGGCGTGGTGTGCGGGGTGGTGTGTTTTAGCCGCTTAAACAGGCTGTGATATCACTGGGAGTTCCTCCAACCAGGAGTCCCCCGTGAAGACGCAACTGATGGCTGTGATGGCGGCTTTGTCGCTCGGTCTGTTCGCCGCATGTGGCCCCGTGGAGACGGAGTCCGAGCCGCTGGCGCAAGACGAAGCGGCGATGGTCGAATGTCCCTGTGGTGGCGTGGGTCCTTGGAATTGCAACCCGTGTGCCTTCATCTGCGGTGATGGCTTCTGCGACAGCGCCAACGGTGAATCCATCCACACCTGCGCGGAAGACTGCGCCCCGCTGCCTTACTGTGGCGACGGCTTCTGCAACGGTGGCGAGAACCACGTGACCTGCTCGTTTGACTGCGCCCCGCCGGGTGCGTACTGCGGCGACGGCATCTGCAACGGCAACGAGACGCTGCAGACCTGCTTGGACGACTGCAAGTACCTGACGTGTGGCAACGGCATCTGTGAGTTCCACGAGTTCGGCTGGTGCACCGACTGCCCCATCTGCACGGGCCCGGGTTGCCCGCAGGTGCCGCAGCACTAGCCGTCTTGTCGCAAGCGGCCACCTTGCTCGGCCCCTCTCGCCGGGCAGGGTGGCCGTTGTCCCCAGGCGCCTCAGTCCTTGGCGAGCGCGTCCGGCCGTGTCGCGGGGAAGGTCAGCCGCAGGTGCGCGCCCTTCGACGTGGGCAGAAATCCCGCGTGCGCGCCGTGGGCCCGTGCCACCAGGGCGACCAGGGACAATCCGATGCCATTCCCGGGCTTTCCGGCGCGTGCCGAGGGCGTGCGGTAGAACGGCTCGAAGACGCGCTCCGAGTCCTCGCGTGCGATGCCCGGTCCCTCGTCCAGGATGTCCAGGAGCGTCGTTCCTTCCGTCTCCCGCAGGAGGACGGTGACGCGGCCACTCCCGGAGAACTTGAGGGCGTTCTCCACCCCGTTGTCGACGAGCTGTCGCAGCAACTGGCTGTCACCCTGCATGAGTCCGGGTGCCTGCAGGTCGGTGTCGACGCGTCCGCGTGCATCCTCCGGCAAGGCCCGCACGACATCCTCGACGATGTCCGCGAGGCTCAGGGTCTCCACGGGCGCCAACGTGCCCTCCGTCCCTTCCGCGAGCACCAGCAGCCGGTCCACGAGGGTGCCCAGAGACGTCACCGTCCGGTGCATCCGCGCGAGCGCGGCGGCCGTCGCGGGAGGCTGGGGGTTCTCGGACTCGAGCTCCAACTCGGCCCGGAGGGTGGCCAGGGGCGTGCGCAGCTCATGGGCGGCGTTGGCCGAGAAGCGGCGTGATTGCTCCAGCGCGGCGCGGAGGCGCCCGAGCAGATCCACCAGCGCGGCGCGGACGGTGTTCACCTCTTCGTAGCGGGCCTCGGCGTGCAGCGGCTCGGGGATGTCCGCCCCGGGTTGAATTCGGGCCAGGGATTCACCCAGCTCGGTGAGCGGACGCGCGGCCCACCGCGCCACGCGGCGGCTCAGCACGAGGCTCATGAGCGCGGCGCCCACGGAGGTGAGCAGCACGGCCAGGGGCAGCCAGGTCCGGATGCGCGGGATGCTTTCGAGCACCTCTTCCGCCACGGCGAGCCGCCCATGGGCCGCGACGCCACAGCGCCGCACGTGCTCCTCGCCCGGAGCACGGCCCCATTCACAGCCGGACACGGGAGGAATGCTCGGCTCGCCGCCCAGGAGCGTGTCTCCATCGAACAAGCTGATGCGGACGCCAAACGCCCGCAGCTCCTCCTGCTCGGCGATGGCCTCCTCGCGGGCCCGGGCGTCTTCCAGTCCCGCGACTTCCTCGACCAGGTCCACCGCGAAGTCGGTCAGTCGCCGGTCCTCGGCGGTGAGCAGCATCTGGTAGGCGAGCAGCCCGGTGGCACCGGCCGTGAGCGCGCTGCTGACGAGCGCCAGCCCCAGCATGGCGCGGGAGAGCCTCCGCACCAGCGTGTCGCGGGGACGTGAGGGATTAGTTGCTTCCAAGCCGGTATCCCTCGCCGCGCAGGGTGATGACGACGTCGTCGCCGAGCTTCCGCCGGATGCGCCCGATGAGGACCTCCAGGCTGCTGGCGGCCCCCGTGGTGGCCTCGCCCCAGATGGACTCCAGCAAGGTGTCCCGGCTCACCACGCGCTCGCCGCGCGAAGCCAGCGTCTCCAGGATGGCCCACTCGCGCGGCGTGACGGGCACGGCCTGCCCCGAACGCAGCGCCTCGCGTTTGCCGAAGTCGAGCACCACGTCTCCCAGGTCGACCCGGACGGTGCTCGTCTTCTCCCGCCTGCGTCCCAGCGCGCGCACGCGGGCCCGCAGCTCCGCGATGGCGAAGGGCTTGCCCAGGAAGTCATCCGCGCCCGCATCCAGTCCTTCCACCCGTTCATTCACGCGGTTGTGCGCGGTGAGGATGAGGATGGGGATGTGGATGCCGTCCCGTCGCAGCTCACGGCAGAGCGACAGGCCGGAGCCGTCGGGGAGGCCCACGTCGAGCACGATGACGTCCGGCTCCTCGATGACGGCCTGCCGGGCCTGCTCCACGTCCGCGGCCTGGCGGACGAGGTGGCCGTCGCGTTCGAGCGCCTGGGTAACGAGGGCTCGGAGTTCTTGATGGTCGTCGACGACAAGGACGTGCATGGCGGGGAAACCGTTGGGGAGCCAGAGCTATACCACTGGCGCCTTGGGCTCTTGGCGCGGTGCAGCCGCCCGTTCAGCCGCCGTTCACCTGTGGCTGGCAGGTTTGGCGCATGGCTTCCTGGAAAGGGATTCGAAACGCGAGGCCGCCCGTGGCCGCGCTCGCTTGCCTGATGGCGATGTCGGGCTGTGCCAGCTCCCCGTACGACCGGGCGTGGGTCTCGAAAGAACTCGCTTCGCTCGCCGCGCCCTTGGGACCGGAGGGGGCTGAGGTCGCCTCGCTGCCTCCTGGCACGCCGGAGACGCAGTTGCTGGATGAACGGACGGCGGTGTCCATCGCGCTCTGGAACAGCGCCGCGCTCCAGTCGGACATGGCGCAGTTGGGCGTGTCTCGCGCGGACCTCGCCGAAGCGGGGGCGCTCCCCAATCCCACCTTCTCGCTGCTGCTGCCGGTGGGGCCTCGGACGCTGGAGACCTCGTTGCTGGCGCCGCTCTTCGCGCTGTGGCAGCGCCCGTCGCGCGTCGCCGCGGCGAAGCTCCAGGTGGAGCAGGTCGCTCGCGGGTTGGTGCAGAACGGCTTGGACCTCGCGCGCGATGTCCGCATCGCTCACACCGAATGGGTGCTCTCGGAAGAGCGGCGCGAGGCCCGTGATGAGCTGTCCACGTTGTGGGGCCGCACGGCCGAGCTGGTCGAAGCCCGCTTCGCGGCGGGTGATGCCAGTCAGATGGAAGTCGCCGCGCTGCGTGCCGAGGCGCAGACGGCGGTGGACAGCGCCCGCCGCGCGAGGACGGATGTGGTGCTGGCCCGCGAGCGGCTGCGGCTGCTGATGGGCGTGGTCCAGAGTCCGTTGTTCGCGGAGGCACAGCCGCGCGTGGAGCCGTGGGACGAGCGTCCCCTGCGCCCGGTCGACGACCTCATTTCCTTGGCCCAGGCAGCGCGGCCCGATGTCCGCGCGGCGGAGCTGGGTATCGAGGTGGCGGGAGGGCGGCTGGGCTGGGAGAAGTCGCGCATCCTCCAGCTCTTCGCGCGGCTGGACACCAAGCCGTCGACGTCCGCGAGCGGGGCCCCTCAGGCGCTCTGGGTTCCCGGCGTGCAGCTCGACGTCCCCATCTTCAACTGGAACCCGGGAGGCATTGGCCGTTCGGAGGCGGAGCTGCTGCGCGCCTCCGCCCGCTATGTGTTGCTGCGTCAGCAGGTGTCGAACGAGGTGTTGATGGCCCGGGCGCAGGTGCTCCAGGCCGCCGGCTCCCTCGAAGCCTTTCAGTCAGACATTCTTCCGGCATTCACCGCCGCGAGCGAGGGCGCGCAGAAGGCCTTCGACGCGGGGGATTTGCCCTACCTCCAAGTGCTGGATGCCCTTCGGCGTCTGGCGGACGCGCGGCTCCGCGCCCTCGATATCGAGGCGGACCTGCGTCGTGCACTCGCTCAGCTCGACCGCAGCTTGGGCAAACAAGGAGTCGCCCATGAGTAACCTCCCACGCCGCATCTTCTTCTCCAGCGTCTTCACCCTCGCCCTGGCATGTCAGGCCGAGAAACCTCCCGCGCCGCCTCCCGCCGCGAAGGTGAGCGGGCACGTGGCCGAATCGTCCCTGGCGACGGTGACGCTGCACCCGGATGCGGAGAAGCGCTTGGACTTGCAGGTGCGGCCCGTGGCCAGGCGGAGCGCCGCGCGCCGGCACATCCTGGGCGGCGAGGTGGTGGTGCCGTCTGGCAATGCCTTGCTGGTGACGGCGCCCGTGGCGGGCGTGGTCGCCGCCGCAGGCAATGAAGGCGCCTTGCGGCCCGGCGCCGCCGTGAAGCGAGGGGACCTGCTGCTGCGGCTGGTGCCGCTGGCGATGGTGGACCGGGACTTGCGCGCCCAGGCGCAGCGGGCGGTGGACGCCGCACGCGCTCGCGAGGTGGCGGCTTCGGCACGGCTCGCCCGCACCGAGCGGCTGCTGAAGGATGGGGCGGGCACGGAGCGCTCCGTCGAGGAATCGCGCGCGGACCACGCCGTCGCGCAGGCCGAGCTTCAGGCCGCGCAGTCCCGGTTGGACATGGTGGGCCGTTCGCCCCTGGAGGCCGACGTCAGCATGTTGGTGCGCGCGCCGCGCGACGGGGTGCTGCGGCAGGTGGCGGTGGCGCCCGGACAGTCCATTGCCGCGGGGGCGCCGCTGTTCGAGGTGGTGGGCATCAGCGCCAACTGGGTGCGGGTGCCGCTCTTCGTCGACGAGGCGCTGCGCTTGAAGGCCGACGCGCAGGTGCGTGTGCACGCGCTCCTGACGGGACGCGACGAAGGCGTGGACGCCCTGCCGGTCTCCGGACCGCCCACGGCGGACCCGCTGGCGGCCACGGTGGATGTCTTCTACGAGCTGCCCGCGAACGCGCGCTTCGCGCCGGGCCAGCGCGTGGGGGTGTCGCTGACGTTGGGGGACCCGGCGGAGGTCCTCTCCGTGCCCGCGTCCTCCGTCGTCTACGACGCACTGGGCGGTGCATGGCTCTACGTGCGCAAGCAGGAGCACGTCTACGTCCGCAGCCGCGTCGATGTGCTGCGCCAGGAGGGCACGGAGTTGCTGCTCGCGCGGGGCCCCGCCGTGGGGACGCAAGTCGTGGTGGCGGGGGCCGCGGAGTTGTTTGGCACGGAATTCGGCGCAGGCCACTGACGGAGCACGGACCTCGATATGCGCAATCTCATCGCCGCCTGCCTGAACTTCAGGCTGGTCCCCATCGCCGCCTCGGTGCTGCTGCTCATCCTGGGCTACACGAGCCTCCGCCAGATGCCGGTGGACGTCTTCCCGGAGTTCGCGCCGCCGCTGGTGGAAATCCAGACGGAGGTGCCCGGCCTCTCCAGCCTGGAGGTGGAGCAGCTCGTCACCACGCCCCTGGAGAACGCGCTCGCGGGGGTGCCCGCCCTCCAGACGCTCCGCTCCAAGTCGGTGCTGGGGTTGTCCTCCGTCGTGCTCATCTTCGAGCGGGGCTCGGACCTCTTCCGGGCCCGGCAGTTGGTGCAGGAGCGGCTGGCCCGCATCGCACCCACGTTGCCCGTGGCGGCCCGGCCGCCCGTGATGCTCTCACCGGTGTCCGCAACCAGCCGCGTGCTCAAGGTGGGCCTGCGGTCCGACACGCTCGACCGGATGGCGCTGTCGGACATGGCGCGGTGGACGATTCGTCCCCGGTTGATGGGCATCCCCGGCGTGGCGAACGTCGCCATTTGGGGACAGCGGGACCGTCAGTATCAGGTGAAGGTGGACCCCGAGCGGCTGCGCGCCGCCAACGTCTCGTTGGATGACGTGCTCCGCGTGGCGCGAGACGCGAGCGTGCCCACGACGGGTGGCTTCGTGGACACGCCCAATCAACGGCTGGCTGTCAGCTTGTTGAGCGCGGCGTCCCTGGAGGCGTTGAAGGAAGTCCCAGTGGCCTTCCGCAACGGCGCGTCCATCCGGCTCGCGGACGTGGCCACGGTGGAGGAGGGGCACCCGCCGCCCATTGGCGAAGGCATCGTCGACGACACGGCGGGCATCCTGCTCATCGTGGAGAAGCAGCCCTGGGGCAACACGCTGGAAGTCACCGAGCAGGTGGAGTCGATGCTCGAACAGCTCCGGCCCGCGCTGGAGGGCGTCACCATCGTCCCCGGCATCTTCCGGCCCGCCACCTTCATCGAGACCGCGCTGGGCAACCTCCAGCACGCGGTGGTGCTGGGCTGCGTGATGGTCATCGTCGTGTTGTTCGCCTTCCTCCAGAACTGGCGCACGGCGGCCATCAGCATCGTCGCCATTCCGCTGTCCCTGGTGGGCGCCATCGTCGCGCTGCGCATGGTGGGGGCCACCATCGACACCATGGTGCTCGCGGGCCTGGTGCTCGCGCTGGGCGAGGTGGTGGACGACGCCATCATCGACGTGGAGAACGTGCAGCGGCGCCTGGAGGAGAACCGCGCGCTGGGCAGTCCACGCTCCATGTTCCAGGTGGTGCTGGATGCCTCGATGGAGGTGCGCAGCGCCGTCGTCTACGCCACGGTGATTGTCATCCTCGTCTTCCTCCCCGTGTTCTTCCTGGAGGGCGTGAGCGGCGCCTTCTTCCGGCCGCTCGCGGTGGCGTACGTGCTCTCGGTGGGCGCGTCCATGGTGGTGGCGCTCACCTTGACGCCCGTGCTCTGCATGCTGTTCCTGACGCGCAAGGAGACGCATGCGCCCCGGCTGGGAGGCTGGATGCGCGACCGCGTCGGGCCGTGGGTGGCCTGGGTGCTGGACCGCCCGAAGATGGCGCTGCGGAGCGTCGTCGCCGTGCTCGTGGCGGGCTTCGCGTTGGCCGCGCTCCTGGGAGAGGGCTTCCTGCCCCACTTCCAGGAGTCGGACTTCCTCATGCATTGGGTGGCCAAGCCTGGCACGTCGGGAGACGCGGTCCTGCGCACGGCGCTGCGAGCCAGTGAGGAGCTGAGGGCCATTCCGGGCGTGAAGCACTTCGGCGCGCACATTGGCCGCGCGGAGGTGGCGGACGAGGTGGTGGGGCCGAACTTCGCGGAGCTGTGGATCAGCCTGGACGGCGTGGATGACTACGCCGCCACGGTGCGGCACATCAACGAGGTGGTGGAGGGCTACCCCGGCCTCTATCGCGATGTGCAGACGTACCTTCAGGAGCGCATCAAGGAGGTCTTGAGTGGCGCGAGCGGCTCCATCGTGGTGCGCGCCTACGGCCCTGACCTGGACGCGCTCCGGTCCAAGGCGGGGGAGCTGGAGGCGAAGCTCCGGACGATTCCCGGCGTGGTGAACCTCAAGGTGGAGCCCCAGGTGCTGGTGCCGCAGCTTCAGGTGCGGTTGAGCCCGGAGGCGGGCCGGCGCTTGGGGCTGACCCCCGGCGACGTGCAGCGCGCGGTGGCCACGCTGTTGCAGGGCACCAAGGTGGGGGAAGTCTACATCGACGAGCGCACCATCGACGTCGTCGTCTGGGGCGACGACGCCCTCCGCCAGGACGTCGCCGCGGTGAAGGACCTGCGCCTGATGTCCGCCTCGGGGGCTCCGGTCCGGTTGGGTGACGTGGCGAGCGTGGAGATGGCCTCCGTGCCCAACATCGTCCAGCACGAGGGCGCTTCCCGGCGGCTCGACATCACCTGCGACCCGAGCGGCCGTGCGCTGGGCGCGGTGGTCAGCGACATCCAGGCCGTGGTGTCTGGAATGGACTGGCCCGCGGGGCACTACGCGGAGGTCCTGGGGGAGTACGCCGAGCGGCAGGCGGCGCGCACCCGGCTGTTCGTGCTCTCCTTGCTCGCGGTGTTGGGCATCGCCATGGTGCTGTATCTGGACTTCCAGTCGCCCCGGCTGGTGGCCTTCACGTTGGGGACGCTGCCCTTCGCGCTCGTGGGCGGGCTGGTGGGGGTCCTGATGACGGGCGGAGTGGTGTCATTGGGCTCGCTGGTGGGCTTCGTCACCGTGCTGGGCGTGGCCGCGCGCAACGGCATCCTGCTGGTCAGCCACTACCGTCACCTGGAGGAAGTGGAAGGCGTGCCGTTCGGAAGGGAGCTGGTGCTCCAGGGGACGCTGGAGCGGCTCCAGCCCATGGCGATGACGACACTGACCACGGCGCTGGCGCTGTTGCCGCTCGTCGCCGGAGGGCTCAAGCCGGGGCAGGAAATCGAGCACCCCATGGCCGTGGTCATCCTTGGAGGCCTGTTCTCCTCCGCCGTGCTGAACGTGTTGCTCGTCCCCTCGCTGTATCTTCGTTTCGGGCGGGGCTCCCGGCCTCGTGACGTGGACGCGGCGCGGCCCGAGGCGCCGGAGGTGACGGCTCAGGGCACCACGTATTCGACGGGCCGGTAGCCCAGGCGCATGGCCTCTGTCTGGCCATGCAGCAGTGGGTCCTGGTACTGGCAGCGGCCCTCGGGCTGCCCCGCGCACGCGCGGGGCACCATGGCGTCGATGAGGGACGCGACGCGCTCGTTCGTCAGTGGCTGTCCACCGTGGAGGCTCTCTCGCAGGTGGATGAAGCGGGACAGACCGAGCGGCGCAATCCACGAGGTCGACGTGTGGGTGATGGGAATCACGTCCATGCCGAAGTCGCTGGCATGGAGCAGCGGCGTCGGGCTGTAGGCGAAGGGCCGGACGGGCGCGACGCCGCTGTTGAGGTAGACGTCCACCGCCTGAGGACCGGGCCACCCTCGAAGTCCTTCGAGAGGGCCTCGTCCCATCGCGTCCAGGCCGGACTCCAGGGTCGCGAAGAACCCGATGCGCAGTCGGTTGGGGAAGCGCTCCGAGGGAAAGTCGAAGGGCGACTCCTCCGGACTGTTCACATCTCCGGCCGCGTGCGCCGCGAAGACACCGGGCGAGCCAAAGAGCACCTCCAGGACGGGCTCCTCGGTCTTCAGCTTCGCCAGCAGGACCGCGTTCGCTGGGGCAGGGGCCTGGCAGCGATGCTCCCACAGCTCGCGCAGGGTGTGGACGGTGGTCCCCCGGCTGTAGTTGATGAAGCGCACGTTGTACATGTCCAGGTACGCGCGCAGGGAGTCGGCCTTGCGCCGGGCATGTTCGCGCAGGGGCTCCAGCGCTTCCGGTGTGCCGGTGGTGTCGCAGAAGGCGTCGAGCGGGACGTCCCGGAAGCCGTGGTCGTCCCAGAGCACGATGGGCTGCTGGGGATTGGCCTCCACCAACAGGGCGAAGACAAAGTTGCCGTGGGTGGCGCCGCTCCCGAGGCGCGCGCCGTAGGTCTCGTCAACGGGGATGCGCAAGGCGCGCAGCCACTCGGCGGGGATGAAGTCCGGGCCCGAAAACGACGTCATCACCTCGTGGAAGCGGAGGGGCACGTGCCAGGTGAGCTGCGTGGTGGCCACGGTGCCATCGTCCGTGGTCCGCAGGACGCCCCGGAGCCGGTTGCGGTAGCGCAGCATCAGCGGCGACACGAACCGGAAGTCATCCGCGATGAGGATGGCCTCACCGGTGCTGTCCGTCATCGCGAAGTCCAGCGCCGGCTCGTGGGTGGACGCCACCCACGCACAGGTCGAGACATCCTCCCGTTCGCGGAAGCAGGTGTCCGACCGAACGCGCTCGGCCGCGGCGGCGATGCTTTCGAGGAGCTCCGCGTCCGGGGCGCGCGGGAGCGGGGGCGGGGGCTCCTGGGGCGTCTCTCCACAACCCAGGGGCAGGAGGGCCAGGGCCCCGGTCAGGATGCTGCACTCGAAGCGACGACGCATGCGACCTCCCACATCAGGAGGCCGCGGGAGCGCCCGCGGCCTTCCTGGTGCATACGGAGGCGGGGCGCCGGACGGGTCGTTTCGCTACATCTCGATGATGAAGCGCGTGGACATCATGGGCTCCACGTTGCTGGGGCCGCCCTTCACGGCGCCCAGGCCCACCTGCACCCGCGCGTGGTGGTTGAGCTGCACGTGCGCCTGGGGCATCACCATCCAGTCGAACGCCATCGCATCGTCGAGCCGCATGTTCGTCTCCACGCCGACGATGACCTGCTGCGCCACCGCGTAGAAGGCGCTCAGGTTGACCAGCGCCGCGGCATGCAGGTCGCCCGTCTCCCGGACATGGACGCCCTGCACGCCGGAGATGGAGACCAGGCTCACGCGCTCGCCCAGGCGCACCTTGCCGATGTGCAGCAGCGCGACGTCGGTCTCCTTCTCGTGCAGCTTCGTCTCGGCCAGCACCTGGATGCCGTGGGCCCAGCGGCGGTGGGGGTCGACGTGGAAGGTGAACTGCACGGCCGTCTTCAGCGCCGCCACGCGCTCGTTCTCCATGGGCAGCTCGAGCTCCGCCGCCATGCCGTCGCCAAACGCGTACTCAATCTCCGGCGCGTATTGGAGCAGCATGCCCTCGCTGCGAGGACGGAGCCGGAACAGGGTGTTGAACTCCAGCTCGCCCTTCTCCGAGTCCAGGCCGCGGACCAGGTCGAAGACCATGGGCTCCGGGAAGGAGAGGAACGCGTCGCGGTTGGCGTCCGTGCCCGCCAGGTACTCCGTCAGGTCGCTGGCGCCGTCGCCATCGGTGTCCCGCTTGTGCGGGTCCGTCTCGCCAATGTCCACCCGGCCGTTCTGGTTCAAGTCCTCCATGTGGTCCGGCAGGCCGTCGCAGTCACTGTCCTGCTCGTGGTCCGGCGCCGTCGCCGCCGCGCACGGAACGGAAGGAGGCGTCCAGGCGAGTGCGGCCCCAGGTGCGGCGAGCAGGCTCAACATCAGGGCAAGGGGCGGTGTCGTACGTGTCGAAGTCATGCGCGGAGGTGGGGGCAAAGAGAGTCTTTGCCCTTACAACCCAATCCGCGCGCGCATGGCAATGCGATTCGAGATGCGTCGGGAAAAGCCGACACCCGTTGTGAGACGCCGAGTGCAAGCGCGACGCGGCTGTTACGTCAGCATGCGCCGCAGCCGTTTGGGAATCTCCTCGGTGCGCCAGCGCTGCACTTCGCGGGCAATCTCCGCCGCGCGTTTCGTGCGCTCGTCCCGGACGATGGGTAGCAGCGCGCGAGCGGACTTGCGCTCGCGAGGCGCGGACTCGGCGGCCAGCCGTTCGAAGAGCTCCAGCCGCACGTCCGCGTCATGCAGCTCCCCCAAGCCGTCCTGGAGCGGGATGAGCACCTCCAGCAGCGCGTCCAGCGTGCGGCGGAAGGCGGGCTGGAAGATTTCCAACTCGTAGCGGAGCCGCTTCAGCTCCTTGCGCAGCTCGTGGGCCGAGGCCGCGTCCGCCGCGTCGATATAGGTGTCGATGCGCTTCTGCACCCGCTTCAAGCGTTGGCGCAGGCTGTCCCGGACGCGGCGGCCCGCGAAGCGGTGCGGGTCCTCGAGCCCGTCCAGCTTGCGCAGCAGCCGGGGCACCGTCTTGTCCACCCAGCGCTCCAGCTCCACGTGGAGGCGGCCCTCGTGGTCCTCCAGCTCGGACAGCCGCTTCTTGCGCAGCGACTGGATGCCGGCGCGCACCTGGGGCTTCTTGCTCGCCTTCTTGGCGATGCCCTCCAGCCACGCGGATTGGACGTGCACGTCCCGCACGTCGCCGAGCGCGTCCTGGATGCGCTTCACGTCGCGCTCCAGCTTCTTCATGCCGCCCAGGGAGCCGAAGATTTTCAGGGCCGCGCGCAGGCGCCGCGTGGCCACGCGCATGTCGTGGACGGACTCGTCATCCACGGCTTCCTGGAAGCCGGCCTCTGGCTTGCGAACGTCCGCGAGTCGACCCGCGAGGATGCGGCGCGCGGCGTCTCCCAAACGGCTGTCGGGGCCGAGCCCCCGGATGGGCGTGGGTTGAGCCATTCATTCCTCCGTGCGTGCGTGTTGTCGGAGCATGCGTTCGACAGCCTCGGGCCCCTCCCAGCCGAGGATGCGTGCGTCCTTGTCCTCGAAGTGCACGGCGGTGAGGAAGAAGTGCTCCAGTTCCTCCCGCTCGCGCTGGGGAAGCTGATGGATGTCCGTCAGGTGTCCCGCGCGGGACGGCGTGATGGGCACGGCGAGGATGCGGTCATTGCGCTCGCGGCCGCCGCCCTTCTCCTTCTGCTCCACCTGGAGCACGCCGAGCGCACGGCAGGGCAGAACGACGCCCGGCCACGTCTCGTCGTCCCAGTACACCATGGCGTCCAGCGGGTCCCCATCCGGGCCTTGCGTGGAGGGGATGAAGCCCCAGTCGAAGGGATAACGCAGGCCCCGCGTCAGCGGCCGGGAGAGGGTGAAGGCCTTCATCGCCGTGTCGTACTTGAGCTTCACCGTGGACCCACGGGGAGACTCGACGATGACGTGAAAGGCGCCTTGTTTCCCTCGCAGGGGCAGCCGGGTGAGGTCCGTCACCATAGACAGCAAAGGTTGCGTCGGCCCTCGCATCCGGCAACCGTCGCCGGGCGAAAGCTTCGCCTCCTCAACCCTTGGGCGCGGAGACGGTCAGGAGCTGCAGCTCACCGCGAGGTGCCGGCCCCAGACGGGAGGCGCCGCGGCGTAGGCCTCCGCGTCGGGGTGCTCGGCGAACGGGTCCGCCAGCACGCCGAGCAGCCGGTCCACGACGGAGAAGTCCCCGGCCTCCGCGCGGGAGATGGCCTCCTGGGCCACCCAGTTGCGCAGCACGTACTTGGGATTCACCCGGTCCATCCGCGCGCGCCGCTCCGCGTCCACGCTGCCCTCGGCGGCCAGCCGCGCCCGGTAGCGCGCGGCCCACGCGTCGAAGCCCTCGGGGGCGGTGAACATGTCACGCACGGGACTCGGGCCGTCGCCGTCCGCCGAGGCGAGCCCGCCCAGCGCGCGGAAGAAGCGCGTGTAGTCCACGCGGGCCTCGGCCATGCACGCGAACAGGTCACTCACCAGCGCGCGGTCCTCGTCCTGGGCTTCGCGCAAGCCGAGCTTCGCGCGCATCACGTCCATGAAGTGCGCGTTGAAGGTGGGTTGGTAGGTGCCCAGCGTCGCGCGGGCTTCGTCCTCGGAGAGGAGGGTGAGCAGCGCCTCGCCCAGGCACGCGAGGTTCCACAGGCCGATGCGCGGCTGCTGGTCGAACGCGTAGCGGCCCCGGTCGTCGGAGTGGTTGCAGATGAAGCCCGGCTCGAAGTCATCCATGAAACCAAACGGGCCGTAGTCCAGCGTGAGGCCCAGGATGGACATGTTGTCCGTGTTCATCACCCCGTGCGCGAAGCCCACCGCCTGCCATTGGGCGATGAGCCGCGCGGTGCGCTCCACCACCTCCGCGTAGAAGCGCGCGAAGCGGCCTTCCTGGCCCGCCAGGTGCGGGAAGTGCTCGGTGATGACGTGGTCCGCCAGCGTGGCCACGTGCTCGGTCTGCTCGGTGTAATGGAAGAACTCGAAGGTGCCGAAGCGCACGTGCGACGGCGCCATGCGCACCAGCATCGCGCCCGTCTCCACCGCCTCGCGGTACACGGGCGCGTGGCTGCCGAGGATGCCCAGGCCCCGCGTGGTGGGGATGCCCAGGCCGTGCATGGCCTCGCCGCAGAGGTATTCCCGGATGGTGGAGCGCAGCACCGCGCGCCCGTCACCGCCGCGCGAGAAGGGCGTGGGGCCGCCGCCCTTGAGGTGCAGGTCCCACTTCGCGCCCGCCGCGTTGCGCACCTCGCCCAGCAGGATGGCGCGGCCATCGCCGAGCCGTGGCACGTACACGCCGAACTGATGCCCCGCGTACACCATGGCGAAGGGCTCCATCCCCGGCAGCGGCTGGGCGCCGCCGAGGGCGGCGACGAACTCCGGCCGCAGTGCCTCCTCGGGCGTCAGGTCCAGGAGCTTCAGGGCGGAGGGATTGACGCTCACCAGCTTCGCGTCCGGGAAGGGACTGGGCTGGACGCGTGCGCCGAACCCGGCGGGCAGGTGGGCGTAGGTGTTGTCGAAGCGGAGCTGTTCGAGCGTGGCCATGGCAGGGAAGAACACGCGAGGGCGCGGCGACCATCCAGCCACCGCGCCCCCGGGAAACGGCGAGGGGTTACTTGTTGAGCTGCGGAACCTTCATGCCGCGCTCCACGGCGGGTCGGCTGCCCACGCGGTGGAGCCACTGCACGACGTTGCTGTGGCCCTGGAAGAGCTCGGGGAAGTAGGAGCGGGTGCCCGCCACCCACGGGTACAGGGCGATGTCCGCGATGGAGTAGCGGCCCGCCACGTAGTCCCCGGAGCCGAGCTTCCCATTGAGCACGCCCACCAGTCGCTGGGACTCGGCGTGGTAGCGCTCGATGCCGTACGGAACCTTCTTGGGCGCGAAGCGGGCGAAGTGGTTGAGCTGTCCGAACATGGGGCCCACGCCGCCCATCTGGAACATCAGCCACTCCATGACCTCGGCGCGGCCCCGCTGGTTGGACGGCAGGAGCTGGCCCGTCTTCTCCGCCAGATAGATGAGGATGGCGCCGGACTCGAACACGGTGAGCGGACGGTGGTCCTGCGTCGCGTGGTCGACGATGGCCGGAATCTTGTTGTTGGGGTTGATGGCCAGGAACTCGGGCTTGAACTGCTCGCCCTTCGTGATGTCCACCACGTGTGTCTTGTACTGGAGGCCCAGCTCCTCCAGCGCGATGGATACCTTCTGCCCGTTGGGCGTCGCGAACGTGTAGAGGTCGATCATGCCTTCACTCCCGTGAGCTGCTCGCTCACTTGCCAGAGCCGCTCCGCGTCCGCGTCGTTCCGCGCTGCGGACGACGGCTTCCTCGGACGGCATTTGTAGAAGTACTGCCCGGACACTGACTCCACTTCGGGCGAGGACGCCAGGTAGATGGACGTCCGCGCTCCCTTCTCCGCCGAAAGCATGAAGGCCGCGCCCAGTTTGACGATGTGGCGGAAGAACCCTTGCGTGTTGTGGCCAAAGCCCGTGCGCACCACGCCCGGGTGCAGGCAATTGGCCGTCACCTGCGTGCCTTGCAGCCGCTTCGCCAGCGCGCGGGTGAACAGGATGTTGGCCAGCTTCGACGCGCCGTACACGCGGAAGCCGAAGTAGCCCTTCTCACTCTGCAGGTCGTTGAAGTCGAGCTTGCCGGCGACGTGGGCATCCGACGACACGGTGATGATGCGCGCGGGGCCGGTGGCCTTCATCACGTCCAGCAGCAGGTTCGTGAGGAGGAAGGGCGCGAAGTGGTTGGTGGCCAGGGTGGCCTCCAGCCCGTCCTCGGTCACCTGCCGCTGGTCGATGATGAGCCCGGCGTTGTTCAGCAGCACGTCCAGCCGCGAGTACCGCTCACGGAACGTCTGTGCCAGCGCCCGCACGGACTTCAGGGACGTGAGGTCCGCGCGGAGCCAGTCCACCTGGGCGCCGGGCGCGGCCTCCTTCACGGTGGCGACGGCGGCCTCGGTGCGGCCGGGGTCCCGGCCCACCAGCACCACCGTGGCGCCCATGCGCGCGAGCGCCTTGGCCGATTCCAGACCAATTCCACCGGTGGCCCCGGTGATGAGGCACACCTTCCCGTCCATTCGCGTCTGCTGTGAAGTCAAAAGGCGCCCTCCAGGCTCAGAGGACGCCTTCTATATGCTGGAGCCCGCCCGCGCGCTTGCTCTTGAGCAGGCGCGCGGGGGCCTTCCGGTGGTCAACGCTCCGTTCAGGCGTTGGGGGAGCGGCCCTCGGCCCGGACGTCGCCGCCCGCGCGGGCGCCCGCCCGGGGCTGGCCGTTCAGGTGGCTCTCGAGGAACCAGAGGTCCAGCTCGACCACGCCCAGCGTCTGGGTGAGGAGGTCGGAGGTGACTGGGTCGTTCAGCTCGTCGGAGCGGTGGATGCCGTTGCGGATGCTGGCGCCGTAGCGGGCGAAGCGGTCCACCAGGGCCTTGAGGTGGTCGTCGCCGTCCACGGCCTTGAGGTCGTATTCGGGCAGCTCGCTGTTCTTGGCCGCCAGGCGGATGGTGCCCTCGGCGTAGCCGCCCAGCGTGCCCGCGCGCTCGGCGAACTCGTCGGCCTGCTTGCGCGCGTGCTTGGCCAGGTCGTCGAACAGTTCGTGGCGGCTGTAGAAGTGCCGGCCGCGGATGTTCCAGTGCGCTTGCTTGACTTGCCAGTGCAGGTCGATGGCGTCCGCCAGCAGGGTGTTGAGGGAATCGATGAGCTCCTCACGCGCGTCGGCGGGGAGATTCACATGGCTCGAAAAGTTCATGGTGCGTCGCTCCTCCAGAAGGTCAAACGAAGGTGGGGATTCCTCTCGGGATTGCCAGTCCACGTTTGATGCCTGGAGGGCAGGCAAGCGGGCGTTGGCGCGGTACGATGCGGCCATGCTTGCTCTCGACCTCGTGGAACGGCTTCGCCAGGTGTCACCCAGCGCGGCGAACGCGCTGCTGACGGTGGCGGTGAAGAACATCATCCCGCTGTCGGCGGTGATGGGCATCCGGGTGGAGGACGCCTCGGATGCTCGTGCGCAGGCATCGGTGCCGCTGAAGCGGCGCACGCGCAACCACGTGAAGAGCGTGTACCTGGGCGTGCAGGTGACGGTGATGGAGCTGACGATGGGCCTGTGGCTCTTCCGCCGCTTCCCTCCCGGCCGCTACCTGGCGCTGGTGAACGAGCTGCAGGTGTCCTTCCACGCGAAGGCCAAGGGCGGCGTGCGCGCCATCTGCGAGCCGCCCGCCGACGTGTTCACCACCCTGGACGCCGCGCTCCAGCAGAAGGGGGACAAGGCCCGCGAGTGGATCCCGGTGCGGCTGGAGGACTTCGAGGGCACGCACATCGCGGACGCGCGCTTCCTGGCGGTGTTGAAGAAGGCGTGAGGGCGTGGCTCAACGCTTCCGGGGCCTCGAGGGCGAGCGAGTCCGCGCGGGGGCCGTGGCGCGCCGGATGAGGTCGCGGAAAGCGACCATGGCGGGATTCGTCTGGGTGCGCTCGTGCCACCACAGGTTGAGGGTGAGGGAGAGGGGCGCGACAGGGCCCTGCACGGAGCGGATGCCCAGGCGGGGGCCGAGCCGGGCGACCAGTGAGGCGGGCAGGGTTGCGACCCAATCCGTCTCGGAGACGACCGCGGCGGCGGCGCTGAAGCTCGGCACGACCAGCGCGATGTCGCGTGGAATCCCCAGACGGGCATAGGCGTCGGGGAGGCCGCGGTAGCCCTTGCCGGGCGCCACATGCACCTCGACGTGACGCACGGTGGCCAGCACCTTCGCGGAGACGCGATCGCCCACCAGGGGGTGCGCTTGTCGTGCCACCAGGACGGTGCGCTCCCGGTACAGCGGCTCCAGGTGCATGCCGGAGG
Source organism: Myxococcus hansupus (assembly GCF_000280925.3). NCBI lineage: Bacteria > Pseudomonadati > Myxococcota > Myxococcia > Myxococcales > Myxococcaceae > Pseudomyxococcus > Pseudomyxococcus hansupus. Next base: position 7,589,361 of record NZ_CP012109.1, on the reverse strand, counting down.
ACTGCTCTCCGACGGCGATGGCGACGTCGACCTCACCGCCGGCCAGCCCACCCCCCGCGAGCAGGGTGTCGATGCCCACCACCCGCAGGCTGGCGTTGGGCATTTCGGCGGCCAGGCGCGTGGCGATGCTCGGCAGCCGCACCATCTGCCCCGCATCCGCGATGGCCAGCGAAAACTGTCGTGTGGTGGTGGCGGGGTTGAAGGCTTCCCCATGGACGGCGTGGTCCAGGTCACGCAGGGCACGGGCCAGGACGGGGGCCAGCTCGGCGGCGCGCGGGGTGGGCACGATGCCGCGTCCGTTGCGAGCGAACAGCGGGTCGCCGAGGGCGGTTCTCAGCCTCGCCAGCGCGTTGCTGATGGCGGACGGCGTGACATGAAGCCGGCGTGCGGCACGCGCCACGCTGCGCTCGGTGAGGACGGTGTCGAGCACCAGGAGCAGGTTGAGGTCGATGGCGGAAAGGCTCACGAACCGTGAGGATATCCGTCACGAATCATCACTGCTGGAAAATGGTCGATGGCCCCATGGTGAGGCCATGCGAAAGCTGGTTCTGTTTCTCTGGGTCTCGCTTGCTGCCTGTGTGCGGGGCGGGGCGCATCCCTCACCCATGCCGCCGGAGACCGTCATGCGGGACGTCCCTGTTCTCGATTCCCAGATGGCGTATCGCGAGTCGGGGCGCGGTCCCGTCGTCGTCCTGCTTCATGGAAACCCGACCTCGTCCTATGTCTGGCGCGAGGTCATTCCCCATCTGGCTGGACACGCCCGCGTGCTCGCGCCGGACTTGATTGGAATGGGGGACTCCGGCAAGCCGGACATCGCTTATCGCTTCGTGGACCATTCCCGGTACCTCGACGCGTGGTTCGACGCGCTCGACCTGCGTGACGTCGTGTTGGTGGGCTACGACTGGGGCGGCGCCCTGGCCATGGACTGGGCCGCGCGTCATCCCGGCCGGGTGCGCGGGCTCGTCGTCTACGAGACGTTCTTCCGGTCGCTCCTGTGGAGTGACTACCCGCCGCAAGGTGCGGCCCTGTTCAAGAACCTGCGGACTCCGGGCGTAGGAGAGGCGTTGGTGCTGGAGCAGAATCAATTCCTGACACGTTCGCTGAGTGCTGGCGTCAAACGTGGCCTCTCCGAGGCCGAGCTCGCCGTGTATGCCGCGCCCTATCCAGATGCATCATCACGGCGTCCGATGCTGGCGTGGCCTCGGGAGATTCCTATCGAGCATCAGCCGTCCGATGTCTTGGCTGTCATGGAGCGCTATGTCGCATGGTTGGGCGCATCCCCCGAGGTGCCCAAGCTGCTGTTGACCTTCGAGAGCCCGACGCCGCTCGGCGCTCCCGCCCTCATTGAGTGGGTACGCGGCCGGTCCGTGAATCTCGAAGTGGTGAAGCTGGGTGTCGCCGGTCATCACGCGAGCGAAGACCTGCCCGATGACATCGGGAGGGCCATCGTCCGCTGGCTTGGATGGTAGGCGGGGTGCTCGAAGTCACCCGAGGCGTCTTTCGGTCCAGGGGAGGTGGGCATGCGCCGTCGAAGCGCATGTGGAGGAACTGACGGGCCCTCATCGATGCCGCATGGGCTGGACGCCAACCCACGGCTTGCCCGTCCTTCGCGGAAGACGGATTGCCGCGTCCTCCGGGCAGGCACGGACCGCCGCCCGAGATTCCGTCCCCGCGCTGCTTCACTGTGATGCCGCGTCGAGGCAAGCTGGTTTCCGTGTCGCGCCGCGCTCAACTGATTCTCATGCTCCTGGTGTCGGGGCTCCTGCACGTCGCGCTCTTCGCGGCGCTGTCGGGCGGCCCGACGAATGACCCCAGGCGCCGGAGCGCGCGCCCCCGTACCGTTGAAATGGACGTCGTCTATCAAGACGCCACGCCGCCCCTGGCACCGACCGAGCCACCGCCTCCCGAGGAGCGCTCGCCCTCGAAGCAGGAGGACTCGCCGAGGCTCGCGGAGCGTCCTCGCGCGCCGGTTCCTCGTGTGCCTGATGCGTCCGCGCCGCGTGAGCCACTCGCCCCTGTCGTCACCAGGCCCAAGGCCGGCGAGCCGCCCACGCCTGACGCCACGAGGCCAGGTGCCGACGAGTCACTCGCGTCCGACGCCACGAAGCCAAGCACCGACGAGCCGCCTGCATCCGACACCACAGGACCGCGCACCGGCGAGCCGCCGCCCGCACTGGCGCGGGATGTCCCTCGCGACCTGCCGACGTCGGCGCCCAGGCTCAATCTGGAGCCCAAGGACCTGCTGGGCGGAGGCCCGCTGCGCGCGGGTCCACCGTCGACGGGGCGGACGCTCCTCCCTGGTGAGGGCCCCAACGCGAAGGCCCTGGCGGCACAAGAGGCGGAGGTCGTCGGCGAGCGCGTGGACGACTGGGCCCAGACCGCCGCCGCGAGCGCACGTGCCTCGACAGGCGCCACGCACCCGTACTTCGCGAGGCTGCGTGAAGGCTTCGCGAAGAACCTCGTGAACCCTCCGCCCCCGGACCTGACGGTCCTGAGCGATCGCCTGAAGCGCGAGCAGGTGGAGGCCATTGCCCGGTTCGGAAAGACAGGCAGCCCCGTGGTCTCGGGGCCTCGGGACCAGCGGCTGGAGCAGCGCAATCGCTTGCAGGCGGCCGTCGAAGCCGGACGCGCGGCGAACATGTACATGGTGGACATCACCGAGCCGGTGCTCGCGCTCGCGGCCATCGTGGAGGTCTGGCAGGCGCGCGACGGGAAGCTGCTCGACCTCAAGGTGCTCGAGGGCTCCGGGGATCCGAAGTTCGACACCTGGGCCGTGTCCCAGCTCAGGGATGCGCTCGCCAGCACGGCGGCGCCGCCGGACGCCAGCGGTGGGTTGGGCATCCGCGACGATGGCATGCGCAGCCGATGGCGGCTGGAGGAGTACCTTGGTAATCCCCGCGTGCAGATTCGCCTGATTGGCGTCTACTGACAGACGCCGGGAGCCGCCCATGGCCGTGCGACGACTGTTCCCACTCGTCCTGATGTTGAGCACCGGCTGCGCCGGTTCCTCCGCGCATCATCCGCCTCCCGCGAAGATCGACCCGCTGGCGCGCGTGGCCGCGGTGCACGGCGGCGCGGGCCCCTGGGCCGTCATGGGCTACCGGATGGGCGTGTACGCGCTGAAGCAGCTCGACCTGCCCGTGGGCAGCTTCGCGCTGGAGGTCTTCCACCACACGCCGCAGAAGGTGCAGTACGCCTGCATCGCGGATGGCGCCGCCGCGGCCACCGGCGCCAGCGTGGGGAAGCTCAACCTCTCGCTGGTGGAGGTGCTCGGACCGGAGGACGTCGTCACGCGCTTCCGCAACCGCGACACGGGCGAAGCCCTGGCGCTCCGCCCCTCGCCGCGCTTCGCCCAGCGCTACCTCGACGTGCCCCGCGAGAAGCTGGCGGAGGCCGGCGCCGAGGTGCTGACGCTGCCGGACGCGGAGGTCTTCGAGGTCGTCACGGCGCCTTGACGCGGGGCGGTTCGTCCTCGAGCAGGAAGTCGACGATGGTCTTCCACGTGGCCTCGAACTGGGGCCTGCGGAAGCCGGAGCCGGAGATGAGCCAGTCCACGTGCGGCGGCTGGTGCGCGGGCTGGTCGAAGTGGCCAATCGCGTCCAGGTGGTCCGCGCGCACCGCCGTCAGCACCCGGCCGTGGACCTGCGAGCGCGTGGGGACGATGCCGTCACACGCGGTGGGCCCCGGCATCGCGCCATAGGCCTGCACCAGCGCGGCGGTTTGCGCGGGCGTGTGCAGCGGCAGCGCCGTGAGCGGCATCCGCTGCGTCTGCCCGTACGTCAGCGCGTAGATGGTGTGCGTGAGCTGCGCGTACGGATCCAACCCCGCCGCCATGCGCGTGCGCAGCGACGGCGGGCGCGCCTGCGTCACCACCGAGCCATACCGCACGCCGGGTCGGTCCAACGTGCTCGCGTTGAACAGGTCGATGCCTTCGGGCGTGAGCTGCGGAATCAGCGAGGTGTCGTTGCCCACGTCGCTCAGGAACTTGGACACCGCGTCGCGGCGCTCCGAGGAGAAGTCTCCCAGGAGCTGGTCATAGAGCTGGTCCAGCAGCGTGGGCTTCCACCCGAGGTTGTCATCCGCGCGCGCCAGCAGATGTCCGAAGCGGAACACCACGCGCAGCGGCAGCCGCCCGAAGCGCAGCACGTATACGGTGAAGAGCGACAGCAGCTTGAGGATGCGCTGGCCGAACAGGCCCATGAAGAACGTGGCCAGGGGCGTGCCCGCGTGGGGCGTGGACACCGTCGTCACGGTGCGCACGCGCTTCGCGAAGGACTCCAGGTCCACGCCCTCGGCCACCTGCGCGCCGGGGCTGACGAACAGCCGTGAGTCCAGGCCGCCCGTGGAGTGGCCGATGAGGTGGATGGGCCCGTCGTCCCCGGACGCCGTCTCCTGCACGGCTTTCAACAGGTCCGCGGTGCGCGTGCGGATGGAGGCCGTGGGGTGGGAGAGGACGATGATGACCTCGGATTCCACTTCACGGCGGGCCAGCTCCTCCTTCAGGTAGTCCAGGGCGTGGCCGAAGTAGATGAGCTCGCCCAGGTTGATGAAGCCGAAAAACCCGGGGACGAGGTAGACGCGATGCTTGCCGGACATTGCCTCCACCATATCTGACGCGACGCATGATACCGGTGGGGAATGCGTCCTCCGCTCGGAGGTTGACGCATGCCGGCCGTCAAGCGGAGAACCGGCGAATCTCACTCACAGTCACGACAGAAGGACGCCCGCACGTGGATCGCAGACTGCTTGCCCTCGGCCTGCTCCTGTCCCTCCCCGCCTCCGCGGACGAGGGAATGTGGACCTACGACGCATTTCCCTCCGACACGGTGAACCAGGCCCACGGCTTCACGCCCACGCAGGCGTGGTTGGACCACGTGCGGCTCGGCTCCGTGCGGCTCGCGGGCGGGTGCTCCGCCAGCTTCGTGTCGCCGGAGGGGCTGGTGATGACCAATCACCACTGCATCCGCGGCTGCATCGAGGACTTGTCCTCGCCCAAGAAGGACCTGCTGGCCAACGGCTTCTACGCGAAGAGCGCCGCGCAGGAGCTGCGCTGTCCCAAGGTGGAGGCGAACCAGCTCGTGGAGATGTCCGACGTCACCGAGCGGATGAACGCGGCGACGAAGGGCCTCACCGGCGCGGCCTTCAACACCGCGTTGAAGAAGGAGACGGCCACGGTGGAGGCCGCGTGCGCCACGTCCGATGACGTGCGCTGCGACGTGGTGACGCTGTTCCACGGCGGCAAGTACCACCTCTACAAGTACCGCCGCTTCCAGGACGTCCGGCTCGTCTTCGCGCCCGAGTTCTCCATGGCCGCCTTCGGTGGCGACCCGGACAACTTCAACTTCCCGCGCTTCGGCTTCGACGCGGCCTTCCTGCGCGTGTGGAAGGACAACGCGCCCGCGAAGAGCCCGCACTTCCTGCCGTGGGCGAAGCAGGGCGCGAAGGAGGGTGACCTCGTCTTCGTCTCCGGCCACCCCGGCGGCACCGAGCGCAAGGCCACCGTCGCGGAGCTGGAGTTCCAGCGCGACGTCAACCTGCCGTACACGCTGCTCCAACTCGCGGAGATGCGCGGCATGCTGCGCGAGTACGCGGGCGGCTCGGCGGAGCGCTTCCGCACCACGCGCTCCCTGCAGCGGGGCGTGGAGAACGGGCTGAAGGCGCTGCGCGGCCGGCTCCAGGCGCTGGCGGACCCGGCGCTGCTGGCGGGCAAGCGCGAGGACGAAGCGGCGCTGCGCAAGAAGGTGGAGGGCAACGCGCAGGCGAAGGCCGCCACCGAGGGCGCGTGGGATGAGATTGCGCAGGCGCTCGATGCGTACCGCCGGATGCTGCCGGAGTACCGGATGAAGGAAGCGGGGGATGCCTATCCCTCCGAGCTCTTCCGCATGGCGCGGCACCTGGTGCGCGTGGCCGACGAGAAGGACCGCCCCAACGCGGAGCGGCTGCGCGAGTACACCCAGGCGCAGCTCCCCACGCTGGAGCAGCAGTTGCTGCGCGACGCGCCGCTGACGCTCGAGCTGGACCAGAAGCTGCTCACCTTCGGCCTCACCCGCGTGCGCGAGACGCTGGGCGCCGATGACCCGTTCGTCCAGGCGGTGCTTGGTCGCGAGGCCCCCGAGGACTTGGCGAAGACGCTGACGCGGGGCACGAAGCTGCGCGACGTGAAGGTGCGCGCCGCGCTGCTCAAGGGCGGCAAGGCGGCGGTGGAGGCCTCCAAGGACCCGATGATTCTCTTCGCGCGCAAGGTGGACGCGGAGGCCCGCGCGGCGCGCAAGCGCTACGAGGACACCGTGGAGGCGGTGCTCAAGCGCAACGGCGAGCGCATCGCCAAGGCGCACCTCGCGGTGTACGGCACCTCGGGCTACCCGGACGCCACGTTCACGCTCCGCCTCAACGTCGGACAGGTGAAGGGCTGGGAGGAGAACGGCCGCCCCGTGGCCGCGCTCACCACCTTTGGCGGCGCGTACGAGCGGCACACCGGCAAGGTCCCCTACAAGCTCCCGGACACGTGGCTGAAGGCGCGCGGCAAGGCGCCGGCGGAGACGCCGTTCGACGTGGCCACCACCAACGACATCATCGGCGGCAACTCCGGCTCTCCGCTGGTGGACCGGGAGGGCCGCGTGGTGGGCCTCATCTTCGACGGAAATCTGCACTCGCTGGGTGGGCGCTACGCCTACGTCCCGGAGACGAACCGGGCCGTCGCCGTGCACGGTGAGGGCATCCTGGCGGGGCTGGAGCACGTCTATGGCGCGAAGCGCGTCGTGGACGAGCTTCGGGCCACGCTCGGCGCCCCCATCGCGCCCACGAAGTAATCCCGATTCTCAAGACCCGAGAGGTTGTGCGGGAAACGAAGGTCTTTTGCGCGCCGCGGTGTGGTTGGCCACGGCGTGTCAGAGGGAGCAGGATAGAATCCGGTGCAAGTCTTAAAACCGGTTATTCATGGCTCCCTTTAAACCTAACGACATCCCTCTCGGCACCGTCTTGAGGGACACCTATGAGATTGCAGGCGTCCTCGGCCGTGGAGGGATGGGGACGGTCTTCCTGGCCAATCACTTGCGGCTGCGCGGCCGGCAGGTGGCCATCAAGGTGTTGCGGCACGACGCGGGGTTGGGGCCGGAGGTCTACGTGCGCTTCCGGCGCGAGGCGGAGATCGCCTCGAAGCTGGGCCACCCCAACATCGTCGAGGTGCTCGACTTCGACAGCCTCGAGGACGGCTCGCCGTACATGGTGATGGAGTGCCTGCGGGGCCAGCCGCTCTCGCGGCGGCTTCGCAAGGGCCCGATGACGCTGGAGGAGGTGTTCTCCTGCGCGCGGCAGATGGGTTCGGCGCTCCAGGCCGCGCACCGCGCGGGCATCGTCCACCGCGACCTCAAGCCGGGCAACGTGTTCCTCGTGCCCACCGAGGTGGGCGGGGTGCTGATGGAGCACGTGAAGCTGCTCGACTTCGGCATCTCCAAGGTCATCGACTCGCAGAGCGTGCACACGCAGGGCGGCATCTTGCTGGGCACGCCGCAGTACATGGCGCCGGAGCAGGCCACCGGGAAGAACGGCGAGGTGGACCCGCGCACGGACATCTTCGCGTTCGGGTGCCTCGTCTACGAGATGCTGGCGCGCCGGCTGCCGTTCAAGGACAACGGCAACCTCCCGGAGCTCATCTACCGCATCGTGTACGACCCGCCCGAGCCGCTGGAGTCGCTGGTCCCCGGGCTCGCGGACCACGTCATCGCGGCGGTGGAGAAGGCGCTGGAGAAGCGCCCGGAGGACCGCTTCCCGGAAGTGGGCGACTTCATCACCGCGTTCACGGGCCGCGCGTTGCAGACCATGGGCGAGGTGCCGATGCTCACGCCCTTGAGCACGCCGCAGCTCGCCGTGGCGCTGGCGCCCGAGTCGAAGCCGGAGACGGTGGACGGCAGGCGTCCGGGGCGCGCGACGAACGAAGGGGACGACGTGCAGCTCCCCGCCGTGAAGCCCGCGTTCCGGGAGTCGGAGACGGTCAGCCTGTCCGTGCCGGTGTCGGTGGTGTCGCGGCACGACGCCGCCACCATCGCGGAGGCCATGCCCTTGCCGGAGATGGAGGCGCCACCGCCCAGGCCCGTCGTGGCGCCCGCGGACGTCGTGCCCGCGCCCATCGCCCGCTCGCCGGTGGCGCGCAAGCCCGACGGCGCGTCAGGCGCCGGGAGTCCGCCGAAGGACGCGGCCGTGGCCCGGAGGCAGACGCCTCGAGACGCTGCGGTGGCCGCGCCAGGGCAGGGCGCCGTGGCCCAGCGGTCGACGCCTCGGGACGCTGCGGTGGCCGCCCAGGGGCAGGGCGCGGTGGCCCGGCATGGCGCGCCCGCTCAGCCCGCGGCGCAGGCGTCGCCTCCAGACGGCGGCGTGCCTGCGTCGAGGGGGGCTCGGCAGCCGCTTGGGGACAAGCCACCGGAGAAGGCCGTGGAGGCGAGGCGCGGCGCACCGGTCGAGCGTCCGGCCCCCAAGGTGGTCCCCGCGCCCATCGCGCGTCCGCTGGGCCCTGGCCAGCAGAAGCCGCCCGCGCCAGCCGCGGACGGGGTGGGGTCGACCGTGCTGTTGTCGTCGAAGCCGGGCGGTGCTCAATCCGTCTCGCCGGGCGTGCTGGCTGGTCAGTCGAAGCGGAAGCTGTCTCCGCTCACCGTGGTGATGATCGTCGCCATCGTCTGCGCCGTGGCCTTCGCCATGTGGCCACGCCCGGACCCTCGGTCGGACGGGGCCACTCCGGTGCCCGTGAGCGCGGAGTAGCCCGCTCGCGGGCACCCCTCGCTTATGAGGGGGCGTCCGGCTCGATGACGTCGAACCCCTCGAGCGCGAAGCCCATCGCTGGCCGGAGCCAGAAGGTGCCGCGTCCTTCCGGCGTCCAGCCCTGGGTCTGCGCGAACACGATGGCGTCGCGGGCATCGCGCGGCCGCGCTGCCGAGGTGTCCACCATGCCGCCGCCCCGGCCGACGAGGTTCACGGCCAGCTTGGGACCGGCCTTCCGGTCGTCTTCCGTCTTGAACCACGCGCGGATGCGCACCACGCGCCTGCCGTTGACGTGGACCCAGTCTCCGGCCCAGGCGTACTCACGGCCGTCGACCACCAGCTTGCGGTGCTTCTTCTTCATCACGTCCACCCTTCGGGGCCGTGTCCTGTCTTCACTCGGACCGAACCCCACCTGACGCGTTTGGCGCTCGACACGCGCGAACCTGACTCACCAGGGTGTTGGTGCGTTGCGTCAGCGTTTCCGTATCCTGATGAGGACTGACACGTCGGTTCATGTCGTGTCCAACACTCAGCGTTCGTGAGCGAGTGAGCGGCAGGTCGCCCACGCGTACTCCCGTCAGCGCTGGTGGACCACCATGTACGGCCGCGTCCCCCCGGGGCGCAGGCCGTCCAGGGCCCGGTTCCAGCCGGGAAGGGGGGCTCGGCTGGGACCGGGGGCCCTGTGTGATGTAGCATCGCTGACAGTCTGTGCCGGGGGGAAAGGGGATTGCGCGATGGTGGTGGAGGCACCGAAACCCGAAAGGCTGGCGGCGATTCTGTTCACGGGCATCGAAGGTCCTGATGGACTTTCGTGGCGTGACGAGTCGCTGCAGAACGCCATGCGAGACGAGCATGCGACGCTCGTCCGTGAGCTCTTGCCGCGGCATGGCGGCATCGAGGTGAAGCGGCTGGAGGATGGCTTCCTCCTGGAGTTCGAGGGAGGCCCCGCGGCGGTGGACTTCGGACTGGCGTTGCAGAGCGCGCTGGATGCCCGCAATGGCGATGTGGCGGCGGAGCGCCGCGTGGTGCTCCGCGTGGGCGTCCACCTGGGCATGGTGATGCACCGGGACGGCGACGTCTTCGGAGAGGGCGTCAACCTGGCCGCGCGCATCGAGGCCCTGGCCCGGCCCGGCACGCTCTATGTCAGTGAGGCGGTGGCCCGTGAGGTGGAAGGGCTGCTCTCCTCGCCGCCGGTCCGTCTGGGCCGGGGGGAGATGAAGAACATCCGCCTCCCGGTGGCCGTCTACCGCATCGACCCGCCCGAGCATCGTCGCCGGGTGCCGCTGCTGTCGCGGATGCGTTCCTTCCTGGGACGCCGAAGCACCGCGAACTGACCCTTCACGGGCACGGGCACATCCAGGTGCGCGGCGTTATAGAGGCCGCCCCATGCCCCAGCTCACGCTCGTCGTCGGTTCGAAGAACTATTCCTCCTGGTCCCTGCGGCCCTACCTCGCGCTGGCCCACACGGGACAGCCCTTCCAGGAGGTGGTGGTGCCCCTGGGCCTGCCGGACACGGAGGCGCGCATTGTCGCCCACTCGCCCAGCAAGCGCGTGCCGGCGCTCCAGCATGGTGACTTGGTCATCTGGGATTCGCTGGCCATCTGCGAGTACCTGGCGGAGACCTTCCCGGAGGCCCGGCTGTGGCCGGAGGACCGCGCGGCCCGTGCCGTGGCCCGCGCCGTCACGGCGGAGATGCACTCCAGCTTCACGTCGCTGCGCCAGCACATGAACATGAACCTGCGCGCGCGCAAGCCGGGCCAGGGACGGGCGCCCGGCGTGGCGGAGGACATCGCGCGCATCCAGGCGCTTTGGAATGACTGCCGGAGCCGCTTCGGCCAGGGCGGCCCGTTCCTGTTCGGCCGCTTCTCCATCGCGGACGCCTTCTACGCGCCCGTCGTCACCCGCTTCGTCACGTACGACGTGGCGCTGGACGCGGTGAGCGCGGCCTACCGCGACGCGGTGCTGGCGCTACCCTCGCTCCAGAAGTGGACCGAGGAAGGCCGGAGCGAGCCCGGCATCCCGAAGTACGACTGAGCCTGAAGGCCCGCGTGACGTGGGCGCGCGCTCAGGGCGTCGCGAGCGCCGGCGTCAACCGGGCGGGGCTCACGCTCGCGCACGCGCGGAGCATCCCCAGGGAGCAGCAGCTCACCCACGATGGCAGCCGGATCAGCCGAGCGCGCCGTCACGGACGCGGGCGAACACCTCGTCGTAGCGGCCCTCCGCGTACGCGCGCGCCAGCTCCGGATAGCCGCCCTGCCGCAGCTCGCGGAGGTACGCGTACTTGGCGGCGTGGTAGCCCGCGACGGCCCACGCCAACCGCGAGGCCTCCGCGCCGCCGCGCCACAGCGCGCCCTTCAACACGCAGTCCCGCGCCCAGGACGCCACGCGCTGCACGCCCACGGGCTTGAGGCGCCGCTGCTCGGCGTGGGCCCGCAGCGCCCACAGCAGCGCGTAGCGGTCCTCCTTCGCCGAGCGGCGCTCCACCGACGTGGCGAAGCGGTGCTCGATGAACGCGTGCACCCGGCCGCCGGCCATCTTCGGAAGGGCCTCGTGGACAATCTGCTGCGGCCGCCACACCGCCTTCTCCCGGCGCACCAGCCGAGCGCGCCACTGCGTGCGGTAGCGGAAGCGCCGCGAGCCCAGCTCCGCCCAGTCGCGGCGGGGCAGCCGGTACACGTCCTGGGTGGGAGCGGAGGCCTTCCACGCGCGCAGCGCCTCCTCCGCCTCCGGACCGACCTCCTCGTCCGAGTCGAGATAGAAGACGTAGTCACACGGCGCCAGGGCCCGCACGGCCGCGTCGCGCGCGTCGCCGTACCCCCGCCAGGCGTGCGGCACGGAGCGCGCGCCCATCGAACGCGCCAGCTCCGCCGAGCCGTCCGTCGCGCCCGTGTCCAGCGCCACCACGTCATCACAGAGGGCCAGCAGCCCGCGCAGGCAGGGCTCCAGCGTGTCCCGGTTGTCGCGGTGCAGGACGTAGCCGCCCAGCTTCATAGTCCCAGGGCCTTCAGTTGGGCGTCGAACGCGTCCGCCGTGGTGAAGAGTCGGCCCTGGATGCCCTGGGCCTCGGCGGCCTGGACGAACTCGGGCAGGTCGTCGAAGAAGACGGCTTCCTCGGGCGCGCAGCCCACGCCCTCCAGCGCGAGCCGGAAGATGTCCGGCTCCGGCTTCACGTGCCCCACCTCGCAGCTCATCACCACGCTGTCGAAGCGGCGCAGCACCGGCAGCAGCGGACGCAGGTAGGCGACGTGGAGCGCGTTGGTGTTGGACACCAGTCCCACGCGGACGCGGCCCAGCAGGCCCTCCACACGGGGCAGCACGGCGTCATGCAGCGTGAAGTGGCTGCTCCACAGCGCGGCGAACTCCGCCATGGGCAGGTCCACACCGAGCCCGCGGCACACGTCCTGGCGGATGCCCTCGGCGCCCAGCACGCCCCGGTTGGCGTCCGTCCAGCCCGCGCCCGACAGCCGCCGGGCCACCTCGCCGGCCTCCAGCCCCGCCCGGGCGCCCAGCCGCGAGAACAGCACGGCGTTGTCGTGAAAGACGAGGACGTTGCCCAGGTCCAGCAGCACTGCCTTCACCTGCGCCATGTGAGCTCCTTCAGATGCGATAGGCGCGGGCCACGTCCTGCATCTGCTCGGACACGTCCTGGAGCAGCTTCGCCGCGCGGGTGGTGGCGGCCAGGCTCTCCTGGGTGTCGTTCATCATGGAGGACATGTCGGTGACCGCGCCGAAAATCTGGGCGATGCCCGCGTTCTGCTGACTCACAGCGCCGGCAATCTGCCGCACCGCGGCCGCGTTGTCCTGGATGATGGCGGCCAGCTCCTTCATCCGCTCGCCGGTGCCGCGCACCTGCTCCAGGCCGGATTCCATGTGCGTGTAGCCGACCTCGGTCATCTTCGCGGTGGAGAGGATGGCGCTGCCCAGGTCGCCCAGGATTTCGCGCACCCGGTCCGTGGCCTGGATGGACTGGTCCGCGAGGCTGCGAATCTCGCGCGCCACCACGTTGAAGCCCTTGCCGTGCTCGCCCGAGCGGACGGACTCGATGGCGGCGTTGAGGGCCAGCATGTTCGATTGGTCCGCCAGGTCCTTCACCGTCTGGGTGATGCCGCCAATCTGCTGCGTGCGCTCGTTGAGCTGGGCGATGCGCTCCGTCATCTGCTCGGCCTGCGACAGGATTTCGGAGAAGCCACCCAGGCTGTCGCGGATGGCGACCTCGCCGGCGCGGCCCACCTCCTCCGCGGCGGAGGCGCGCTTGAGCACGTCCTCGGCCTTCTCCGAGGCCAGCAGCGACGTCTGCTTGATTTCCTGCGCCGTCACCTGCGTCTGCTGGAGCGCGGCGGCCTGGCGCGCCACGTTGCGCTCCTGCTGCGTCGCCGCCGTCTGGAGCTCCGCCACCGTCTCGCTGAGCACGCGCGTGCCGGTGTGGAGGCTCTGCGCCGTCTCCCGGAGCTGGAACACGAGCAGCCCGAAGGCCCCGGCCAGCTCGCCCACCTCGTCGTTGCCGGCCTTCACGTCCAGCGTCTGAGTGAGGTCGCCCTCGCTCACCAGCCGCGTCACCGCCGCGCGCAGGGCCAGCACCGGGCCGGAGATGCGGTGCGACAGGAACCACGCGCCCGTGACGGCCAGGAGGATGAAGCCCACCACCATGAACAGCGACACCTTGCGCATGCGCTCCACGGGCGCGTAGGCCTCCGCCGGGTCCACCCGCGCCACGAAGTGCCAGCCGTCCGCCACGTCCCGCACGTCACCGCCATTGAGCGCGGTGACGGCCAGCAGCGTGTCGTCCCCCGTGGGGTTCGCGCCGCGCGAGTCGTACAGCACCGTGCCATCTTCCCGTTGCAGCGTGAGGGCGAAGGTCTTCAGGTTGCGCTGCGCCGCGCGTGAGAGCGCCGGCTGCACCATCTGGTCCACGTGGGCCCAGTCGAAGGCGGCCAGCAGCACGCCCAGGCGGTGCTTGGAGACGGGGTCCAGCACCGGGATGCCCAGCGACAGCACCTGCCCGGTGAAGATGGGGTGCTCCTCGTTGACGCCCTCGCTGGTGGTGTGGCCCTGCTGCGCCGCCACGAACCAGGGGCTGCGCCGCACCTCGTCCTGGCGCCGCAGGTACTCGTCCCGCAGGGCGGGGGTGTTGGCGGAGACGGCGCGGCCGGTGTCGTCGAAGACGACGATGCCGTTGAGGGTGAGGTAGCGGCTCTGGAGCACCGCCAGCATGGCGTCGGCGGGCGCCACGTCACCGCGCAGCGCCGCGCGCACCACCGCGTCCTCCGCCCAGCCGCGGGCGCTCGCCTCGCGTTCGGCGAGCGTCGCCTCCAGCAGGTCCTTCACGCCCTCCGCCTCGCTCTTCAGCGAAGCGCGAATCTGCTCCTCCATCACCTGTCGTGCGCTGCGCGACTGGAGCCACGTCAGCGTCAGCAACGGGATGACGGACAGCAGGGTGACGTAGAGGGTGAGGCGCCCGCGAAGGGACTTGATGCCAGGAATCGTAAGGGCCATGGGACGCGGCGGGTGGCGTACGGAGACCGTCCAGAAAGGCCGGTCTCCGACCTATACCAGAGCCCCGCGTCACCAGGGCACCCCCTGGCCCGCCTGCTCAGAGCACGGGCACCCGGTTGGGCAGGTCCTTGGCCGGGACGTTGGAGTAGTCCGAGTCCACGTCCAACAGGACGCGCTGACGCACCCGGGCACTCAGCAACCTCCGGATTCTCCCCAGGAATTCCGGCGGGGCGGCGATGACCAGCTTGTCGAAATCATGCCGGTCATGCCCCTTGTCGAGGAACGCGGAGAGCTGGCGGGCGAAGCGGTCATGCTCCAGCTCCCGGCGTCCATTGGGTTCATTCTCCACGGGAGGGCCGTGCAGGGTGCCGGCGTTGGGGTTGTCCGCCTGCTCGACCAGCTCCGCCTGGTGGGCCCGGCTCTCGTCGTGGTGGAACTCCTCCAGCAGTCGCCAGTCCTCCTCCGCCTTCGCGTCCGTCGCGAAGAGGCGGGCCCGGCTCGCGTTCCCCACCAGAATCCAGAGCGTCCCATTCGCCATGTCGTGCATCTCCTTGCGCTATAAGGTGGGAGATGCGGACCCCCGGGGTCCAAGGCAAGCTTCCCCAGACGAGCCGAGCATTCGCCGTGCGCAGGGCAGGCAGGCAGGCCCCTCCCGGTGGACCCTCCCCTCGGGCCCAGGTGCGCTACCGTCGCATCATTCCGTTACGCACGGCGCCGCGATAGAAGGGGGCCCATGCGTATTCCCGTTGCGCCCTTCACCGCCCTGCTGGCGCTCGCGCTGCTGGCCCCTCCCACGTGGGCCCAGGAAGGTGGACTCGGGCTGGACCTCACCACCGACAGTCCCCCCGAGCAGCAGGGCCTGGACATGGGATTGGACCTGCGCCCCTCCAACCCGAACGCGGACCTGCTTCCGCGCTTCGCGCTGGTGGGGCTGCATGCGCCCGAGCGGGCCGGGGCGCAGCAGGCGGCGAGCTGGTTCGAGGCCCTGGAGCGCGGGGCGCTGTCGTCCGCCGTGGTGGCGCAGGCGTCGGACCTGCAGGGGACGCGGGAGCGGCTGGAGGACGGCTACGCGGCGACGGTGCGCTGCGCGGAGGCCTCCTGCTTCGCGGAGCCCGCGGAGCTGCTGGACGCGGACCTGCTGACCACGGCGCGCCTGTCCCTGGAGGACGCGGGCTGGACGCTGCGCACGTGGACGTATGACCGCGACCGCCGCGAGGTGCACGAGGACTTCGTGACGGGGCGCAATCCGCGCGACGAGGACTTCCTCTCGGAGGCCTCCGCGATGCTGTCCAAGCGGCTGACGGCGCTGGCGCGTCCGCGCGCGATGCTGACGGTCAACGTCAACGTGCCGCAGGCGGTGGTGAAGGTGGGCGAGCGCATCCTGGGCGTGGGCAACGTGGAGGCGCGCCTGGCGCCTGGCGCGATGCCGCTGGAGGTGTCCGCGGACGAGTATGGCGTCTACACGCGCAACCTGGACCTGCAGCCCGGCGCGCGCGAGACGGTGGACGTGATGTTGGAGATCTCCGGTCCGGCGCCGGACGGTCCGCCGGATGAGTCCGTGGCGGGCGTGGGCGCGACCCGCAAGGCGCCGCGCAAGTCCCTGCTCAAGCGGCCCGCGTTCTACACGGCGCTGCTGGGCCTGGCCGCGGTGGGCGCGGGCGTGGTGATGGGCCTGGCCGCCAAGGACGTGGAGTCGCGGGCGAATGACGCGAACGGGGACGGCGTGTTCGACATCAGCCGCAAGGAGCGGTTGGACGCGCAGTCGCAGGCGAACCTGGCCACGGCGCTGCTGGTGGGCGGCGGGGCGGTGGCGGCGGGCAGCGCGGTGTGGCTGGTGGTGGTGCCCGCGCGCACCGCGCCCGCTTCGACGTCCGTGGCCCCGGCGGCGGGCAGCGGCGGCGCCTCCACGGCGCTGCACCTCATGGTCGGCGGGAGTTTCTGAGCTTATGAAGACCTTCGAATCCCGGCTGCTCGCCCTCTGCGGCGGACTGATTCTCGCGCTGGGCGCGGCGGCCTGTGTGGTGGAGTTCCCCGACGACGTGCCCTACACGTGCACGGAGACCGCGGACTGCGGCGGTGATGGCTACGTCTGTACGTCGCTGCCCAACGACGGGCCTCGGTACTGCTGTCTTCCGGACCCGGCGGAGGTCTGCAACGGGTTGGACGACGACTGCGACGGCCAGGTCGACAACCTGGACACGCCTTGCTACCCGGGCCCGGCGGGCACGCTCGACGTGGGCGTCTGCCGCACGGGGGATTCCGTCTGCGCCGCGGACCGGAGCACGGTGTGTGTCGGCGCGGTCGTCCCTGGCACCGAGATTTGCAACGGCCTGGATGACGACTGCGACGGCGATGTGGACGAGGACTTCGACCTGAAGACGGACCCCGTCCACTGCGGCGTCTGCAACAACGCCTGCACCTTCGCCCAGGACTGCGTGAATGGCGAGTGCGTGCGCCGCCAGGAGCTGGACTGCGCCAACGGCGTGGACGACGACCGGGACGGCTTCACCGACTGCCAGGACCGCGAGGACTGCGACGACCAGTCGTGCGGCGCGGAGTGCGTGTGCCGCAACGGTTCGAAGACGGAGATGAACTGCGCCAACGGCCTGGACGATGATGGCGACGGGCTCATTGACTGCGCGGACCGGGCGGACTGCCCCACGACGACGGTGTGTCAGCGCGAGGATGGCGCGCCCGGCCAGTGCCAGGTGAACGGAGTGTGTCTATGAGGGCTACGACTTCCGTGCCGCTCTGTCCGCCATCCCGCACTCGGTGGGTGAGGTGGGCGTACATGGGAAGACAGAGTGCAGATCCAGGGTTGCTGTTTGCCCGGAACATGGAAATTTCTTCCCACCATGGGCTCCGATGACGCCTTCACGCAGACCGTGCTGTCCAGTACCGAGGCCGCCATGAATGAGGCGGCGCCTCGTGCTGGCGAGGAGCTCCGCGAGGGCTCGACGCTGGGGAACTACCAGCTCGAGCAGCTCCTGGGTGAGGGCTCCATGGGCCGGGTGTTCCAGGCGCGCCACACGCGGCTGGGGCGTCAGGTGGCGCTCAAGGTGCTCCGGCCCGAGCACGCGAAGGACGGCGGCTTCGTGCAGCGCTTCTTCCAGGAGGCGCGCACCGTCAATCAAATCAACCACGAACACATCGTGGAGATTTTCGACTTCGTCGACGCGAGCAAGGAGGGCGGCCACGTCTACTGCGTGATGGAGCTGCTGCGCGGGCAGAGCCTGAGCGTGCTCTCGCAGGAGGAGAAGCTGACGCTCGCGCGCATCCAGCGCTTCGTCGTGCAGGTGTGCGCGGCGCTGGGCGCGGCCCACCAGGTGGGCGTGGTGCACCGGGACGTGAAGCCGGACAACCTCTTCGTCATCCACCGAGGAGGCCAGCCGGACTTCGTGAAGGTGTTGGACTTCGGGGTGGCGAAGCTCCTCACGGCGGAGCGCGGCACCACCAACACGGTGGATGGCACCATCATCGGCACGCCCGCGTACATGGCCCCGGAGCAGGCCGCGGGGCTGCCGGTGGACGCTCGCGCGGACATCTACGCGGTGGGCAACATCCTCTACGAGCTCATCTCCGGGAACCCTCCGTTCCAGGCCGCGGCCTTCGGCCACCTGGTGGTGCAGATCATCACCCAGCCTCCGCCGCCGCTGCCCTCGCACCTGCCGTCGGGCGAGCCGGTGCCGCCGCAACTGGCGCAGTTGGTCATGCGGTGTCTGGCGAAGGAGCCCGAGGCCCGGCCGCAGAGTCTGGCGGAGGTGACGACGGCGCTCCTGATGTTGCCCGCGTCGGCGGAGTCCCTGGCGCCGCCCCCCGCGGACCTGGTGCTGGAGGAGTCGGAGCGGCCCACGCAAGAGGTGCAGGTGGCGGTGAGCCGCCGCTGGCACCGGCAGGCCGCGATGTCGCTGGGCACGGCGGCGCTGCTGGTGGTGGCCGCGGTGGTCACCTGGTCGGGGATGAATCCGGAGTCCGCGCCCGCGCTCGCGCCGGCCTCCGCGCCGGTGGCGGAGCTGCCCACGTCCGTGTTGTCCACCGTCGTTCCCGCCGTGGTGGAGGCGCCCGTCGCCGCGCCCCGGCTCAGCCCACCCGTCACGCTCACCGTCCGCTCCTTCCCGGAGGGCGCGCAGGTGCGGCGCGTGGACACCGGTGAGGTGCTGGGCGTGACGCCGCTGGTGAAGCAGGTGTCGGGCGAGGCCGAGCCGCTGCGGCTGCGCGTGGAGCTGGCCGGCTACGCTCCGCTGGAGCGGATGGTGGACCTGGGCAAGCACGCCGAGTTGGAGGTGCCGCTGGTCAAGGCGCTGCCTTCACCCCGGAAGCCCCCGGCGGCGGCGCCGCAGCGCGCGACGGGCAAGAAGCCCCGCGCGCGCGCCAACACCCCGTAGTCCGGAGGCGCCTCGCCCACGGGGCGGGGCGCCCGGACGGACTCAGCGCGGCGCGCCCACCGTCTGGGCGAGCACTTGCGCGGCGATGCGCCCGATGCGCTCGTTGAAGTCCTCTGCTTCGTGGAAGGTGAGGCGGACATCACCCACCTGGAGCTGCACGCCGGGCTGGAGCACCGTGGGGCGCTCGGCCTCCAGGCTCGTGTCGCCCAGCGTCACCGGCCGAGCGCCCTCCACGCGCGTCACCTGCCAGCGGCCCTCCAGCGTGGGGGCCAGGTGCAACTGCTCGCGCGACACGGTGGCGTCGTTGACGACCAGCGGGTTGTTCGAGGAGCGGCCCAGGCGGAGCGGGCTGCCGTCCGTCTGCCCCACCAATTCGAAACACAGCGCGTCACCAGCGGGCAGGCAGTCCCTCAGGTCGGTCAGCGGCAGCCGGGTGGCGGCCACGTTGCCCTCCACCACTTCGGGGACATTCCACGCGCCTGCCTCCCACACCAGCCACGGGTGTGGGTACTTGGCGCGAAACTTTTCCTTGAGAGCCATGTGCTGCCTCACGAGCAGCGAGAGCAGCAGAGCGCGAGCCATGCGGATTGAATAACCTTCCTGCCGCGCCGCAGCCGAAGAAGGCGCACGGTGGGGCCACGGGGTGTCCACGAATGGCCAGATGCCGGGCGGGTTGCCCCACTCGCGCACGGGCCGACCCCTGTAGTACACCCGCGCCCGCTTCCTGTCCCGACAAGGCGTCCCTGCCTGCTGGAAGGTTCGATGCGCCGTCTGCCTGCTGCCGTGTTGTGCGCCGCCCTGCTCGCATCGTGCGAGGACGACCCTGTTCCCACGCCACCGCCGCCTCCCTACACGGAGACGTACCCGGACGCGGGGACGCCGACGGACGCGGGGACCCAGGAGCCCTGGGCCTGCCAGCGCTCGACGACGGTCCACGGCGCGCCCATGACGCTGCTGGCCGAATTCCAGTTGGAGATGAGCCGCGCTTCCTCCCCGGCGCAGCGCACGGCGGCCATTGACCGCTTCGTGGCGGAGGTGGAGGAGCAGGGCGGCCTGCCGCTCGTCAGCGACGCGCAGGCGGGCCGGCCCCGGGTGGCCTTCTTCGTGCGCGGCGAGGCGGGGCGGAACACCTTCGTCGCGGGCGACTTCAACGGATGGTCCGCTACGGCCACGCCGCTGGTGCAGGTGCGGGACACCGACTTGTACGTGGCGGAGGTGGAGGTGCCTCGCACGGGCCCGCAGCCGTACAAGCTGGTGCAAGGGGGCGAGTTCTTCGCCGACCCGGGCGCGCGCCACGTGGCGTGGGACAACCTCAACCGCTACGACGTGGGGCAGTTCAACTCGCTCGTCTACCCCGGGCTCCAGGACGCCACCAAGGGCCGCCTCACCGCGTGGTACGGCGTGCCCTCCTCCGTGCTGGGCGACGCGCGCGACGTCTTCGTCTACACGCCCGCGGTGTACGACGGGCGGGAGTGCCCGGCGCTGCCGGTGATGTACCTCCATGACGGCAATGAGAGCCTGACGCGCGAGTCCTTCGCGGAGGCGGCGGACACGCACTACGCGGCGAAGCCCGCGGACGCGGCGGTGCTCGTCTTCGTGGCGCTGCCCGACCAATCCGTGCGCCTGGCGCAGTACACCTTCCCGCCCGCGCGCGACCCGGAGTGGCCCACGCCGACGGGGGATGGCTACCTGGCCTTCCTGCGAGACGACCTGATGCCGCGCGTGGAGGCGGCCTGGCGCGTGAAGACGGGGCCGCAGGAGACGGGCATCGCGGGCGCGTCCCTGGGTGGCCTCATCTCCGTGTACGCGGGCTTCCAGATGCCGGAGAAGTTCGGCTTCGTGGGCACCCAGTCCGGCACGCTGTTCTGGCCGCATGACGGCGTGGTGGACCGCGACGACGGCAACGCGATGGTGGTCCGCGCGGGGCAGGAGCCGGTGGTGCCGCTGCGCTTCTACGTGGACCACGGCTCGCCGGTGGCGGGCTGCACGCGGGATGGCGAGGAGGGCGGAGACGACTGCGAATCCAACCTCCTGTTCGTGCAGGCGCTGCGCAGCCGCGGCTACAACGTGATGCATTGGAACGAGCCCGGCGCCGCGCACGACTGGTTCTTCTGGAAGAAGCGCCTGCCCAAGCTGCTGTGCTCCTTCCGCAACGCGGACGCGGCGGTGTGCGGCCTCTGATCCGGCCGCACCCGGCGGTGCGCGCTCAGAGCTTCGCGGCGATGGCCCGGGCCATGCGGTCCGCGGCCCCCGCGTCGAGCGACAGGAACAGGCTGGGCTCGGTGACCTCCAGCTCCTGGAGCCGCGGCTGGCCCGCGTTGTCGGTGGCCACGTCCACGCGCGCGTAGAGCAGGGGCTGGCCCACGGCCTCCAGCACGGACTCCGCCAGCCGCAGCTCGGCAGGGTTCTCCGGTGTGAAGGCCACGGGCTTGGAGAAGCCGCGCGGCGCGTCCGCCAGCGTGGGCGGCCGGTGCACCGCGTGGCTGAAGGCGCCGTCGAAGTAGATGTAGCTGCGCTCGCCTTCCTTCTCGAAGGTGGTGAGGTAGGGCTGCACCATGACGTCACCCTCGCGGGCCAGCGCGGCGACGCGGGCGGTGGCCGCGTCCGCCTCCGCGCGCGGGAAGATGTGCGTCTTGAGCGCGCCCGCCGACACCGCGGGCTTGAGCACCACCGTGTCCCAGCCGCGCTCGGCCGCCAGCGCGCCCACGTCGAGCGTGTCGCCCTGGCGCACCCACACGGTGGGCGTCACCGCGACGCCCTTCTCCTCCAACTCGCGCAGGTAGGCCTTGTGCGTGTTCCAGCGCAGCACCGGCGCGGGGTTCTGGAGCTGCGTGAGGCGACCCACCTTGTCCGCCCAGGCGACGAAGGCGTCCCGGCGCAGGTGGCTGTCCCAGGTGTTGCGCACCAGCGCCAGCCGCACCGTGCGCCAGTCCATGGCCGGGTCGTCCCAGATGACGGGCCTCGCATCCAAACCCAGCGCGGTGAGCGCGGGGAGCAGGCAGGCGTCGTACGGCTCGAGCTGAGGCAGTGCGTGATAGGTGAGGATGGCGACGTCCACGGCGGTGCTCCTGGCGGCGATGGCGATTCAGGGTTGTAGCGCGCCTCCCGGCCGTGCAGCGCGTCACGAGCAGGTGCGTCATGGGTGCGGGCAAGGCCGACACGTCACGCTTACGGGTGCCCGTACTTGAGGTGATGTGGGCGGCGTACTCCCGTGCGCACTCCCGATCGGGAACTGGACCTGGGCGGTCAGGTGTCGCTGAAATGTTTCAAGGGGTACGCTCTTCGCGTGCCAAGGACCTGTCACCTTCCCTCGGGCCGGTTCAACCGGGAGACCCACGAGATGAGTATGTCCCCACGTCTATTACTGGCCGCGCTCAGCGCGGTCCTTCTCTTTACCGCCGGATGTGACGGCGACGAGCCGGGTTGCGAGGGCGCGAACTGCAACCCGCAAGCGGTCTGCGGCAACGGCCAGCGCGAAGCGGGTGAGCAGTGTGACGACGGCAACCGGGTCAACGGCGACGGTTGCGAGAACGACTGTACGCTGACGCCCCCGGACCCGGGCGCCGTATGTGGCAACGGCCGCCTGGAAGGCGACGAGATTTGCGACGACGGCAACACGGTGAATGGTGACGGCTGTGAGTCGGACTGCACGCCGACGTTCACCGTCTGCCCCGCGGCGAACGCGCCCGCGCTGCCGGATGGCGCGACCTGCGCGGTGACGCAGGCCGGCTCCTCCGCGCGCCTCTTCACGGGCGTGGTGCTGAAGGACGGCGAGACGCTGCTGGGCGGTCAGGTGCTGGTGGACGCGCAGGGCGTCATCACGTGCGCCGCGTGTGACTGCTCCGCCGCGGCGGGCGCCGCCGAGGCCACGCAGGTCTCCTGCCCGGGTGGCGTCATCTCCCCGGGTCTGGTGAACCCGCACGAGCACATCACCTACCCGATGGAGCCGTACGTCGGCACCGAGGAGCGTTACGAGCACCGCCACGAGTGGCGGACCGGCCGCAACGGCCACACGCGCATCAACAGCCCCGCGGCCAGCGCCGCGGACAACGTCCGCTGGGGCGAGCTGCGCCAGATGATGGCCGGCGCCACGTCCATGGCGGGCGCGGGCGGCCAGGCGGGCCTGCTGCGCAACCTGGACGTGAACAACACCGCGCTCCAGGAGGGCCTGGGCGAGGGCGTGGTGGACTCCGACACGTTCCCGCTGAGCGACACCAGCGGCAACCTGATTGCCTCGGGTTGCAGCTACCCCTCGCGTCCGACGACGAGCTCGCTGCCGCGCACGGCCGCGTACCTGCCGCACATCTCCGAGGGCATCTCGGCGGCGGCGCACAACGAGTTCCTCTGCCTCTCCACCGGCGACAATGACGTGATGCAGGCGCGCACCGCCGTCATCCACGGCATCGGCCTGACGGCGAAGGAAATCCACCTGATGGGCCAGCGTGGCACGGGCCTCATCTGGTCGCCCCGCTCCAACATCGCGCTGTACGGCGACACGGCCATGGTGACGGCCTACAAGAACGTCGGCGTCACCATCGCGCTGGGCACCGACTGGCTGCGCTCCGGCTCCATGAACCTGCTGCGCGAGCTCCAGTGCGCCGACTACCTCAACGCCACGCACTTCGCGCGCTCCTTCAGCGACGTGGAGCTGTGGCAGATGGTGACGTCGAGCGCCGCGGACCTGGTGGACGTCTTCGAGAAGACGGGCCGCATCTCCGAGGGCAAGGTGGCCGACCTGGCCATCTTCCAGCTCCGCACCTTCGCCAACTCGCCGCACCGCGCGGTCATCACCTCGAACCCGGAGCACGTGGTCCTCACCATGCGCGGTGGCAAGCCGCTCTACGGTGACCAGGCGCTCATGGCCGCCCTGAAGGGCGCGGACGCCTGCGACACGTTGGACGTGTGCGGCTCGCAGAAGGAAGTCTGCCTCCAGTCGGAGATTGGGAAGAACCTGGCGGGGCTGACGGCGGGCGCCACGCACAAGTACCCGCTGTTCGCCTGTGGCACGCCGGAGAACGAGCCGTCGTGCTCGCCCCGCCGCGCCTCGCTGGACTCGCGCTGGCCCGCGGTGGTGAACAACTCCACCAGCTACACGGGTGAGATTCGCGACGCGGACACGGACGGTGACGGCGTGGCCAACAACGTCGACAACTGCCCGAACATCTTCAACCCCATCCGCCCCATGGACAATGGCAAGCAGGCGGACACGGACGGCGACGGCATCGGCGATGCGTGCGACCCCTGCCCGCTGGAGGCTGGCAACGCCTGCACCGCGTTCGTCGTGGGCGACGATGACCACGACGGCATCCCGACGTGGCTGGACAACTGCCCGTTCGTCTCCAACCCCGACCAGGCGGACGCGGACGGCGACGGCAAGGGCGACGCGTGCGACGCGTGCCCCACCACGCCGAACCCGGGGAACCTGGGCTGCCCGGCCACCATCCACGAGCTGAAGACGCGCGTGAATGGCAACCTGCCGCTGCTCGGCACGCCGGTGTCCATCCCCGACGTGGTCGTCACGGGCGTGGCCAAGGGAGGCGCGAGCACCCAGGGCTACTGGGTGCAGACGCATCCGCTGCCCTCGGGCGCGAGCGTCGACAACTCCGGCCTCTACGTGTACTCACCCAAGGGTGACCTCGCGGTGGGTGACCGCATCGACATCAGCTCCGGTACGCTGATTCTCTACTTCGGTCTGCCCGAGCTGACGGAGGTGACGTACGTCAAGCGCGGCTCCGGTGGCGAGGTCCCCGCGCCGGTGGTGGTGACGACGGCCGACATCCGGACGGGTGGCCCGCGCGCCTCCGCGCTGGAAGGCGTGCTGGTGGAGGTCCGTGACGTGGCGTCCAACACCACGGTGGACGAGTTCGGTCAGTTCCTGGTCAACGAGGCGGGCAACCCCGGCCAGCCGGGCCTGATGATTGATGACCAGGCCTACGCCTTCCCGCCGCCGACGGTGGGGACGCGCTTCGGCGTGCTGCGCGGTGTGCTGACGTACAACTTCAATGACTCCAAGCTCATCCCGCGCTCCGCGGCGGACATGCAGCAGCCGCCGCCGGCCCTCACGGCCTTCGGTCCGAACGGCTTCGCCCGGGCGGGCGGCTCGGCGCCGGTGAACACGTTCCCGCAGGCGCTGACGCTGACGCTGGCCTCGGCCTATGCGTCGCCGCTCGACGTCACCATCACCTCGTCCAACTCGGCCGCGCTGAGCGTGCCGGAAGGGCGCGTCACCATCCCTGCCGGTCAGACGTCGGTGACGGTGCCGGTGCTGGCGCAGGCCGCCGCGCAGAGCGTGACGCTGACGGCGAACCTGGGTGGTTCCTCGCAGACGGCCACCCTCCGGGTGCTGGGTGCGAACGAGCAGCCCGAGGTGCTCCAGTTGAACCCGGACGCCGTGACGATGGTGCCCGGCGGCGAGGTGGTCTTCACGGTGGTGCTGGACCGTCCGGCGCCCGCGAACGCCACGGTGGCGCTGAGCGTGACTCCGGGCGCCGGCTTCGGGACCTTCGTTCCCGGCGCCAGCCTGGCGGTGGAGGAGAACGCCACCTCGGCCACGTTCAGCTTCATCGCGGACGCGGCGGCCACGGCCACCGAGCCCGGCACGGTGACGGCCAGCATCGGGGCGAGCAGCGCGAGCGCCACGGTGACGCTGGACCTGAACGCGGCCCGGCTGACGTCGATGACGCCGTCCTCGGCGGTGACGATTCCGGCGGGGAGCACGCAGGCGTTCACGGTGACGGTGGACCGCGCCGTGCCGCAGGACACGCTGGTGGAGCTGGCGGCCGTCCCGGGCGCGGGCGTCCCGGCGTACGGCACGGTGCCGGCCACCGTGACGATTCTGGCGGGTGCGACCGAGGCGTCCTTCACCTTCACCGCGGATGCGCAGGGTGAGGGCACGGGCACGGTGTACGCCTCGCTGTACGGCGTCACCCAGGCCACCGAGCTCACGGTGCTGCCGCCGCCCCCGGCGCTCCGCACGGTGACGCCGGCCGTGGCCACGGTGTACTTCTCCACGACCCAGGTCTTCACGGTGACGCTGGACCGCGCGGCGCAGGCGGGCGGTGTCACGGTGGAGCTGACGCTGGAGCCGGCCACCGGCATGGGGACGCTGTCCAGCGCCTCCGTCATCATCCCCGAGGGTCAGACGAGCGGCACGGTGACGTTCACCGCGGGTGAGAACCTCATCCAGGGCCGCCTGATTGCCACCTACGCGGGCGTCTCGCGCGGCGCGGACATCACCATCGCGGACCGTCCGGCCGTGGACCACATCGTCATCAGCGAGATTTCGGCGCGCGGCGTGACGGCTCAGAACGACGAGTTCATCGAGCTCTACAACCCGACGGGCGCGGACATCACGCTGAACGGCTGGAAGGTCCAGTACAAGAGCGCGGCGAGCACCACGAACTACTCCGGCTCCGTGGACATCCCGGACGGCACGGTCATCCGGGCCTACGGCTTCCTGCTGCTCACGCACAACACGGGCTACACCGGTACGGTGACCCGGGACGTGGGTTACGGCTTCGACATGTCCGCGTCGGCGACCGGCGGCGGCCACGTCCGCATCGGGCCGAACCTGGACGCGAGCAACCTGAACGACCCGAACACGGTGGACAAGATGGGCTACGGCACGGCGAACCAGCCCGAGGGCAGCCCCGCCGCGGCGCACCCCGCCGCGGGCGGAAGCCTCGAGCGCAAGGCGCGTCCGAACTCGACGCCGGAGTCCATGGCGGAGGGCGGCGCCGACGCGCTGGCCGGCAATGGTCACGACACCGACGACAACGGCAGCGACTTCATCGTCCGCGCCGTGCGCCAGCCGCAGAACTCGCAGAGCCCGACGGAGCAGCCGTAACCGTCAGGTGATTCAGGGGCAGGGCTGAAGCGCGGGCCCTGTCTCCTCGAGTTTCAATAACGGGCGGAACCCGGGTTCGGGTTCCGCCCGTTTGTTTTTCACGCTCGGCAGGATGAACGGGCCACGTCAGTTTGCGATGCAAACGCTCATGGCAGGGCCGTGCCACCTTCGACCTGGAGTGCCGCGGCGAATGGTGGAGTTGATTGTTCGGAAGCGTTGTTCTGTATTCAGGCTTTCCAACTTGAACACCAGGTCTTGGCACTGAGCTGATGAAGATGAATCGCTGGCATTATGTCGGGGTCGCGGTTTTCTTGAGTCTGGTCTTCGCTTGGGGGCTGCCCGCGTGTCGGCGGTGGTGGAGGATTGATGCCTGTCTGGATCGCGGGGGCGCGTGGGATTACGGGGCGGATCGGTGTGAATACGGTCCGTCGACAAAGAGTCCCCACTCAACGCCTCCTCAGTGACGTCTCTACGCGCCCGGCGGTGCCGCCGTATTGCTGATGGAGGGGGACCGTGAGCCTCTGCACCGGTTTGGCAATCTTGGGGCTCTGCCTGCCGTTGCCTGGGCACTCGCGAAGTAAGGTTGGCGACGAGAAAAGCAGATAGGAGGAGGGCACGCTGTGCCTGCTGTCTTGCTCACCCCGCCGCGGAGGTGCTCCCAATCCCCGCTGTCATCAGGCGGCTCAGGGACGCCACGGGCAGGTCGAAGTCCATGGAGGCGCGGAAGAGGTTCTGGTGCACGAGCACGCCCAGGAACCCGCCGAGCAAGCTGTGCGCCGTGTGGCACGCGTCCACGTCCTGGCGGAAGTCGCCGGTCTTCTGGCCGTGGCGGATGATGCCTTCCAGTGTCTTGGCGTAGAGGTCCAGCTTCTCTCGGATGGCCTCCGCCACCTGGTCATTCGAGTCCGTCGCCTCGGCCGCGAGCATCGCGAAGAAGATGCCGTATTCACGGTGCTCGCGAAGGAAGCGGTGGGCGCGCTCGGAGATGCTCTGGAGTTGTTCCATCGCCGCGCGCTGACGCAAGTCACCCAGGGGTTGGAACTCACGCAGACAGCGCTGGTGCAATTCCTCAATCGCAGCCAGCAGCAGGTCTTCCTTGGTGGGGAAATGCCAGTACAGCGCGCCGGGCGTCATCCGGATGGCGCGGGATAAGTCCGCCATCGTCGTCGCGAGGAATCCCCTCCGCGCGAAGAGCTGGATGGCGGCCTCCAGAATCTCCATGCGCGTGCGCGCGGCACGCTCTTGTTTCAGCTCTCGCTGGGCGGGTTCCCTGGACATACCCAGCGAATCTATGCATCACGCCAACAGTGTCACCCGGACGATTTCGGGCGGCGCGCCTACGCGCAGCGGCGGACCCCAGAAGCCTGTTCCCCGGCTGACATACAAGTGCCGGTCCCCTTCGTGAAACAGGCCCGCGTCGTGTTCCCAGATGGCGGACACCGCCAGCGTGAAGGGGAAGAACTGGCCCCCATGCGTGTGCCCCGAGAGCTGCAACCCCACACCCTGTTGCGCCGCCACCTTCCAGTTCGACGGCTGGTGCGCCAGCAGCACCGAGGCCCGCTCCACATCGCGCCCCGCCATCGCCGTGCCCAAGTCGTAGGACTGTTGGAAACCCATCTTCCCCGCGGACCAGTCATCCACGCCCAGCAGGTCGAAGGACGCCGCCGCGTCACCAATGCGCACGTGGCGGTTGCGCAGCACCTGCACCCCCATGCGCTCCAGCGCGTCCGACCACGCCGCGGCGTTCCAGTAGTACTCATGGTTGCCGGTGACGAAGTACGCCCCATGGCGTGACTTCAGCTCGGAGAGCGCGGACACCGCGGGCGACAGCGTCTCCACGTGCCCGTCCACCAGGTCGCCCGTGATGCACATCAGGTCCGGGCGCAGGTCGTTGCAGCGACGCACCAGCTCATCCATGAAGCGGCGCCGGATGACGGGGCCCACGTGGATGTCACTCAGGTGGACGATGGTGAAGCCATCCAGCGCCTTGGGCAGCCCGGGCAGCTTCACCGCCACCTCGTTCACCACCGGCGGATGGAACGCGCTCCACATGCCGAAGCCCGTCACGCCCCCCGCGGCGAGCACCGCTCCCCCGGCCGTGGCCCGGGCAAGGAAGCGGCGGCGGTCCGCATCCACCGGGGCGCTCGCCGCGATGGCGACGTGCGCCTCCGATGCGCCGTGCGTCGGCGGCTCCATGACGGAGGGGCGCGACACCGCCTCGGTGCCAGTGGCGGCCAGTGTCGCATGGGGCTCCGTGGCGCCAGCCGTGTGCGTCTGTCCCCGCGGCTCCACGCTGTCCCCGTTGGTCTGAGCGTTCGTTCCTGAACGTGTGCGTGAAAGTCGCGCCGCGACGCGCCGTGCACCGCTCAATACCCAGAGTGAGAGCAGCAGGTAGATGGACATGCCCATCCACGTCCACACGGCGGTGGCCACGGCGAACGTGGAGTCCATGGGAATGAAGCGCGTCACCGACCACGACAGAATCAGCGGCACGGCCAGGGCCGTCATCAGCGTCATGCCCACGCGGCGCCACGTGCGGTGCTCCGAGGTGTCCGCGAAGAGGCGCCGGTACAGATAGACGTGAGCGGCCACGGTGGCGATGCAGGTGGCGATGGCGAAGAAGATGAAGCGCGCGGTGTCCATGCGGGGCTTCATCCTCCCTTTCGGACGACGCACCGCAATGCAATCCGCGTGAAGAAGTGTGAACGCCTGGTACACGAACAGCGAATCAATCCGTGCTCAGCGTTCGCGCGTGTGTGACTGGGGCAATCGCGACCCGAAGTTTTCCGCGTCAGGTGATACCGCAGTGCAGGCAAGAGAGCGCTCCGCGGCGTTCTCGCGATACAAGTCACGAAGTATTGGTCGGAGACATCGGCCTCCCGGAAGAGCGCTCAGACGCCGTTGCAGCCGTGGATGGCGATGAGCCCGGTGGACACGTTTTGACGCGGAGGAACCCCTTGCCCCTGGACATGAAGGCGGGAGCGCGCTGCCTGTGGTCGTTGCTGTTGAGCGCGATGCTGGTGGCGGGCTGTGAACCCATTGGCGGCGTTGTGTCATCACCGCCGGCGTCCCGCGCCGCGCAGGCGATACGGCTCGCCGAGCCGCTGTCGCCCATGCGCATCGCCGCGGGTGCGCAGCACTCGTTGTTCCTGACGCCGACGGGGGCGGTCTGGGCTTGGGGTGGAAACAGCGCCGGACAGCTCGGCGGCGCCGACACGTCGTTCCAGCGCCTGTCGCCCGCGCGGCTGCCGGTGCTGGAGGACATCGTGTCGGTGGTGTCGGGGGATGCGCACTCGCTGGCGCTGGGCGCGGATGGCACGGTGTGGACGTGGGGCAGCAACAGCTCGGGTCAGTTGGGCGACGGCACCACCACGGACCGCGCCGAGCCGCAACGCGTGGAGGGCTTCACGGACGTGGTGGCGGTGGCGGCCGGAGACTTCCACTCGCTGGTGCTGAAGTCGGACGGCACGGTGTGGGCGTGGGGCACGAACTTCCATGGTCAGCTCGGACAGGGGCACACCCAGACGGGCCTGTGGCCCAAGCCGGTGCCCGGTCTGGAGGGTGTGGTTGCGCTCGCCGCCGGCTTCGACTTCACGCTGGCGGTGCACGCGGACGGGGCGGTGTCCTCATGGGGCGCCAACTCCTTTGGGCAGCTCGGGCTTGGCACCTTCACCCAGCGCCTGTCTCCCGAACGGATTCCCACCCTGAGCGGCATCACCTCGGTGGCGGCGGGCACGTACCACGCGGTGGCGCTGGGCAAGGATGGGACGGTGTGGACGTGGGGCAGCAACAGCTCGGGCCAGCTCGGTGACGGCACTTGGAATGACCGCGCCGTGCCCGCGCCGCTGCCTGGGGTCGGCGGGGCGCGCGCGGTGGCGTCGCTGGACGCGGGCTCGCTGGCGTTGCTGGAGGGCGGCGACGTGCTCGCCTGGGGCGCCAACAACTCGGGGCAGCTTGGAGATGGTGACACCGCGGACCGGTCCACGCCCTCGCTCGTGCCGGAGCTGTCGGCCGTGACCGCCGTGGTGGGCGGCGCGCAGCACGCGCTGGCGCTGCGCAAGGACGGCACGTTGTGGGCGTGGGGCGGAGGGCTCGCGGGCCAGTTGGGCCACGGTGGCTCGGAGCGGCACGTGGTGCCCGCCACGGTGATGGGCCTGACGAACGTCACGTCGATGGCCACGGGCAGCTTCCACTCCCTGGCCGCGCTGGAGGATGGCTCCGTCTGGGCCTGGGGGCGCAACAGCTACGGGCAGCTCGGCGACGGCACCGTCACCGAGCGTCACGTGCCGGTGCGCGTGCCGGGGCTCCCCAGCGTGCGCGCGGTCGCCGCCGCGGGACATCACTCCATCGCGGTGGCGATGGATGGAACCGTGTGGACATGGGGACGCAACGCCGCGGGCCAACTGGGAGATGGCACCACGAGGGACCGCGCGCGGCCGGTGGCCGTGTCGGGCCTGACGTCGGTCCTGGCCATCGCGGCGGGAGGCAGCCATGTGCTCGCGCTGCGGAGCGACGGCGACGTGTGGGCCTGGGGCTACAACGCGCTGGGGCAGCTCGGTGATGGCACGTCGGGGGACAAGCTGACGCCGGTGCGTGTGCCGGGCCTGGCGCCCATCCAGTCGGTGGCCGCCGGAACCTACTTCTCCATGGCGCTGGCGAATGACGGCACGGTGTGGACGTGGGGCGAGGGCTTCGAAGGCCAGTTGGGGGATGGTGGCGGCGTGCAGCGGCTGTCGCCGGTCGCGGTCAAGGGGCTGTCGGACATCCGCAACATCTCCGTGGGCTCCGCGCACGCGCTCGCGGTGCGCGGCGACGGCACCGTGTGGGCCTGGGGCGACAACAACGAAGGCCAGCTCGGAGATGGGTCCTGGATGGACCGCTTCGCGCCGGTGCAGGTGCGAAACCTGACGGGCATCACCGCCGTCAGTGGCGGCCGCTCCCACTCGCTGGCGTTGCACGCGGACGGCACGGTGCGCGCGTGGGGTTCCAACGGGTATGGGCAGTTGGGGGACGGCACGCTGACCTCGCGCGTGTTGCCCTCGGTCATCCCGGGCCTGTCGGGCATCCAGGCGCTGCACCCGGGACACCTGCACGTGCTCGCGTTGCATGCGGACAAGACGCTGCGCGGATGGGGCTACAACCGCTTTGGCCAACTGGGCCTGGGCGCCGCGGGCTGGAGCGCGCGGCCCGTGCAGGTGCGAGGCATTGGCCGGGTGGAGCGGTTGGCCGCCGGACGCGCGCACGCCCTGCTGGTCCGCGCGGATGGTTCGGTGGTGGCGTGGGGCGCGAACGCGTCGGGCCAGTTGGGCGACGGCGGCACCACCCACGGCGCGCGGGCCGTCACGGTGCGCGGTGTGTCCTGCGCGCGTTCGGTCGCCAGTGGCGGCCAGCATTCGCTGGTGCTGGCGTGTGACGGCACCGTATGGACCTGGGGCGAGAACCAGCGGGGGCAGCTCGGGGATGGCACCACCTCTGCGCGCGTGGCGCCGGGGCGGGTGGAGGGGCTCGAGGGCATCGTGGCCGTGGCGGGCGGCGGGGACACGTCGCTGGCGCTGCGCAGTGACGGCACGGTGTGGGCCTGGGGCGCGAATGCCTCCGGGCAGGTGGGAGATGGCACCGTCGAGGACCGGCTGACGCCGCGGCGCATCGAGGCGCTGTCGGATGTGATGGTCATCGCGCTCGGTGAGTCACACGCGCTGGCGGTGGGCGAGGACGGCACGGTGTGGGCCTGGGGCGCGAACGCGTCCGGTCAGTTGGGAGATGGCGGTGAGACGCCGAGCCTGCTTCCCGCGCGCGTGAAGGGCTTGGAAGGCGTGGGGAGCGTGGCGGCCGGGCGCGCGTTCTCGCTGGCGGTGCGCGACGACGGCACCGCGTGGGCCTGGGGTGCCAACGAGTCCGGCCAGCTCGGCGACGGGTCGAACCAGTCGCGACGCGTGCCCCATCGGGTTGCGTCCGTGAAGGGGCTGCGCGCGGTGTCCGCGGGCGCGCACCATGCGATGGCGTTGGGCGAGGACGGCGCGGTGTGGGCGTGGGGAGACAACACCCTGGGCCAGTTGGGAGATGGCACCTCGGCGTTCACGGTGATGTGGCCGCAGCGGGTGGCGGAGTTGAGCGACGTGGAGTCCGTGGCCGCGGGGGAGCAGTTCTCCGTGGCCGTGGCCCACGATGGGACGGCCTTCTCCTGGGGCAGCAACGAGTATGGCCAGCTTGGTGATGGGAAGACGGGACCGCGGCTGTCGCCCGCCGAGGTGAAGATTGGCGGCTCCAAGGCGCGGACCGTGGTCACGGTGGGCGCCTGGGGCCAGCATGCCGTGGCGCTGATGGCGGACGGCACGCTGCAGGCCTGGGGCGACAATGCGACGGGCCAGCTCGGTGATGGCACCACCACGCGCCGCTCCTCGCCCGGCGAGATTCGTGGGGTGACCCGGGTGACGGCCGTGTCCACGGGCGCCTGGCATTCGCTGGCGCTGCGCCTGGACGGCACCGTGTGGGCCTGGGGCGCCAACGGCTTCGGCCAACTGGGTGATGGGACGACGACCGCCCGCGCCGTGCCAGTGCCGGTGCAGGGGCTGCGGGACGTGGTGGCCATCGCCGCGGGCGGCTACCACTCCGTGGCGGTGCGTTCGGATGGCACGGTGTGGACGTGGGGGTACAACACCTTCGGCCAACTGGGTGATGGCACGTCGGAGTCGCGCGCCCTGCCTGTCCAG
Source organism: Myxococcus hansupus (assembly GCF_000280925.3). Taxonomy (NCBI): domain Bacteria; kingdom Pseudomonadati; phylum Myxococcota; class Myxococcia; order Myxococcales; family Myxococcaceae; genus Pseudomyxococcus; species Pseudomyxococcus hansupus. The sequence goes on along the minus strand of NZ_CP012109.1, from coordinate 7,556,176 downwards.
GTGCACAAGCTCGAGGGCGTGCAGGCCGTGACGGGGGGCGATCACCACTCGCTGGCGCTGCACGCGGACGGCACCGTGTCGGGCTGGGGCCACAACGCCTCCGGCCAGCTCGGGGATGGCTCGCGCACCGACCGCTACACCCCCGTGAGGCTGAAGGACGTGGACGGCCTGACGGAGGTGCGCGCGGGCGCGGCGCACACCGTCGCGCTGGGCAAGGACGGCACGGTGTGGACGTGGGGCGACAACGCCCATGGCCAGTTGGGCGACGGCGTGACGGGGCCCCGGATGCGCCTGGTGCCCAAGCCGGTGTCGGGCCTGCCCGCGGCGACCGCCATTGGCGCGGGCGCCTGGCATTCGTTCGCCTCCGGCCCGGAGGAGGGCGCCTTCACGTGGGGCCGCAACTCGCACGGCCAGCTCGGCGTGGGCGACAACGCGCCGCGCGCCGAGCCGCAGCGCATGAAGCTGCTGTCGGGGCTCAAGGTCATCGCGGGCGGCGCGGACACCTCGCTCGCGATGACCCAGGAAGGCGTGCTGATGAGCTGGGGCTCCAGTCTTCACGGCACGTTGGGCCTGGGCGTGCTGGGCCAGCGTGCGTCACCCGGACGGGTGTTGTTGCCCTAGAGCGTACGGCGGACGGGGCGGATGCGGACCCGGTACTTCTTCGGAGGCCGCGTCCGCAGCCGGGCCCGGTAGGTACCAAGCGCGCGGCGGGGAGAGCGGGTGCGGCGGCTGATGGGTTTTCGGGGACCTGCGCCGGGGGTGTGTCGACGAGGAGCTTTCTTCATGCGGGAACCGGCGAGGACAGCTCCGAGCCAATCTGTTGCCATTCGTGGGCGTAGGCGCCCCGAGCGAAGGAGCGCAGGTCCTCGGCCGTCACGGTACCGCGCGCCATCGCCGTGTCGAGCGCGCGCACCACGGCGTTGCGGTGCGGCTGCTCGACGTAGGGGTTGCCCTCGCGGAACACCTCACCGAAGAGGGACTCCAGGCGGCCGTCCTGCTTCAGGCGCTCCACGATGCGGGCCTGCGAGGCGGGCTCGTTCGCGTGCGCGTGGAGCATGGCGGAGGCCAGTCCGCCCTGGGCGTCGGCGTCGGGGAACTCGGAGAGCAGCTCCAGCTCCGCGTCCGCCCCCGCGACGGCGGAGGCGTCCAGCGGCGGCGTGGGCGGCGGGGTCGTCACAGCGCGGTGCGCGTTGGGGCGGGCGGGCTCGAAGTCGCTGCGGCCCTGGAACGGCTGCACGGCGCGGTGGACCGGAGCGCCCTTCGTCGCCTTGGCGGTGGTACCGGCGTCCTGCCGGTCCGGCGTGCTGGTGCGCTCAGTCACCAGACCCTTGGGCGAAGACGGACGGTTACCACCATCAATGCGAGACATGGGGGCTCCAGGGGGACCGGCCGCGAACAGCGCAGCGGGATGACCCATGTAGGTTATCGGCGGCCCCCCGGTTCCAGTTGCTTCCGGCCCTGAAAACTCAATGAGTTCCGGCGTTTGGCGGACAGGGGAGGGAAGTGCCGCTCCAGGCCGTGTACCAGTTCCTCGCGCCAGGCGGGGTAGTTATGACCGCCGCTGTACTCCCGCAACGCCACCTGGTGCCCGGCCTCCGTCAGCAGGGGAGCGAGCCGCCGGTTGCCTTCCAGCAGCCCTTCGAAGCGGCCGCAGTCCAGCGAGATGTCCAACGGGCGGCGGGGGGCCTGCCGCGCCAGGTCGAAGACGACGAAGTCATGGCCTTCCACGCTGAAGGCCCCGGACTGGGACAGCACGTGTCCGAAGACGTCCGGCAGGCGCAGGCCGGTGTAGAGCGCCATCAGCCCGCCCAGGGACGCGCCGAGCACCGCGTGCGCACCGGGGCCGCGCCGCTCGTCCAGGAGTGACAGCTTCTGGTGCGCCAGCGGGAGCACCTTCCACCGCAGCAGCCCCACGGTGTACTCGCTGCAGGCGTACTCCATGCTGCGCGTCTCGCCGCCGTTGCACACCAGGGCCAGGGCCACCGGGCGCATGCGGCCTTCGGCCACCAGCGTGTCCACCAGCTCCGGGAGCCGCACGCGGCGCAGGTAGTCCTCGCCGTCGTACACCACCAGCAGCGGCACCGGCGCGTCCGTGGGCGGCGCGTACAGGTACACTTGGCGCTGTCCCGGCAGGTCCAAATCCCCGGTGTCCACCACGTGCCGGGTGACGCGGCCCCGCGGCGCGCCGCGAGGGTGCCGGGCCGGCAGGGACGAGCGGGCCTGGGGCATGCGGAACGAATGGTTGATGCCGCCGAAGCCGTTGTCGGAGGGGTTCCGGTTGAGCGGGTCCTCCACGCGCCGGCCCCGCGCATCCTCCAGCGCGTATTCGACGTAGGCGTCGGAGGGCAGCTTCAGCGTGCGGGCCCACAGGCCGGGTGCCACGCGTTTGAAGGGCAGCGGCTTGCCGCGCCAGTCCTGGAAGTCCCCTTGGAGGCAGATGGGGCCGCGGCCGCGCCAGACGAAGGTGGCGGTGTCCGAGTCGATGACGGGCGTGCCCTCGGCCTGCGCCCGTGCCTCCAGTGTCTTCGCGTCCATCCGGGCAACCTAAGTCAGCAGGTCGCGCAGCGCTCCCTCCAACTCGGGGTGGCGGAACACGAAGCCGGCCTTCTGGGCCCGCGCGGGAAGCACGCGCTGCCCTTCCAGGACCACCTTCGCCATCTCGCCCAGGGTGGCCTTGAGCATGAAGCCCGGCACCCGCACCACGGAGGGCCGTCCCAACACATGGCCCAGCGTGTGCGCGAAGAAGGTGTTGGGCACGGGCGTGGGCGCGGTGGCGTTCACCAGGCCCTCCACCTCCGTGTGGACCGCCGTGAAGAGCAGCAGGTCCTGCGCGTCGTCGCGGTGCACCCAGCTCACGTACTGCTCGCCGCTGCCCACCGGGCCTCCCGCGCCCATGCGGAAGGGGGGCAGCATCTTGTGCAGCGCGCCGCCGTCCGGGTGCAGCACCACGCCCATGCGCACCACCGCGGTGGAGATGTTCGCGTCGCGCGCCTGCATCGCCTCCGCCTCCCAGTCCACGCACACGCGGGCCAGGAAGTCGTCCCCCGGGGTGCTGTCCTCCGTCAGGGGCTCCGCGCCGCGCGTGCCGCCGTAGAAGCCAATGGCCGACGCGGACACGAACCGCTTCACCGTGCCCGCCTCCCGCATCGCCGCCACCACCGCGCGCGTGCCGCGCACCCGGCTGTCGTGGATGCGGTGCTTGCCCTCGTGCGTCCAGCGCTGGGCCACCGGCTCGCCCGCCAGGTGGATGACGGTGTCCGCGCCCGCCAGGGACTCGGGCGGGAGGGGCTCGTTCGTGTCGTAGCGCGCCCCCGTCACCCCGGCGGGCAGGCCGGACAGGGCCCGTTCAACGTTTCGGGCCAGGACATGCACCTGATGTCCCTGGTCCAACAAACGTTGGACAAGCCCTGTACCCAGGAAGCCGCTCGCGCCGGTGACGGCGACCTTCACGGGGTGGGCTCCGAGGAGGCGGGCGTGTTCAGGTCCACACCCACCAGTCGGCTCAGGACGATGAAGAAGGCCGTCTGCTCGTCATCCTTCATCCGGCCCGAGTGCCGGTAGACGAGCGCGCCCTCCGCGTCCAACAGGACGATGTTCGACGTCTTCACCGGCAGCTTCCAGGGTGCCTTTCCCAGCGTGCCATCCATGTCCACCAGGATGGGGACGCCGACCTTCTTCTCCTCGTCACGGACGAAGGACAGGGCAATCTGCCGGGCTGGAAAAAAGTCGAAATTCTGAAGGTTTGCGACGGCCAGCACCCAGGCGGCGTCCAGAATCCCGCGCTCCTGTCCCCGAGCGAACAACTCCTTCTTCAACGGGGCGTTGAGCTTGGTCGAGTCCTTGTCCTCGTAGAACAGAATGACGGGCTTTCCGCGCCATTTGGAGAGCTGGACCTCCTTGCCTCCGGAGGTCTTCAACGTCGCGTCCACCGGCGCCGAGGCCGGTGCCGCACCCAGCGCGCTCCCCGCGGCCAGGGACACGGACAGCGCGCCTGCGATCCACGCCTTCATGAAGGGACTCCTGTGTACAAGGTTATCGCGAACCTTAGACATACCCTTGACAAACTCTGGACGCAAACGCTACCTCTAGGAATCAAAGGAACAGGACCTTCGGAGGAAAGAAGCATGGCACTCACGCTTCCTGATGCGCAGCCATCGCCGAGCCTGCTTCCTCTGGAGCAAGCCTGGCTGCAGTTGGTCCAGGCGGAGGTGGAGACCTCGCTGGCGGAGCTGTTCGAGCTCCACGACGAGGCCCACCTGGACGGACGTTGGACGCAGGCGTTGGCGCAGGCCCGGGCCTATGCCTTGCGGCCCGCCAAGCGGGTGCGTCCGGCGCTGGTGATGGCGGGATACTGCCTGGCGCGCGGGAGCACGGCGGTGCCCGCGGGGCTGTGGCGCTTCGCGGCCGGCCTGGAGCTGCTGCACACCTTCCTCCTCATCCACGACGACGTGGCGGATCAGGCGGAGCTGCGCCGGGGCGGGGCGTCCCTGCATCGGATGCTGGCGCCGGGCCGCGCGGGCGAGGACCTGGCCGTGGTGGTGGGTGACCACCTCTTCGCGCGTGCCCTGGAGGCGATGCTGGGCTCGGGCCTGTCGGGCGTGGCGGGCGTGGTGCAGTACAGCCTGGCCGTCTGCCGTCACACCGCGGCGGGGCAGTACCTGGACCTGGACCTGGGGCGCGCGCCGCTGGCGGAGGTGACGCTCTTCCAGACGCTGCGCGTGGCGCACCTGAAGACGGCGCGCTACGGCTTCTGTGCCCCGCTGGTCTGCGGAGCCATGCTGGGCGGGGCCACCACCGGCCTGGTGGAGGGGTTGGAGCGCGTGGGCCGTCACGTCGGTCTTGCCTACCAGCTTCGAGACGATTTGCTGGGCCTTTTTGGTGATTCCGCCGTGGCGGGCAAGGCCGCTGACGGCGACTTCCTGCAAGGCAAGCGGACCTTTCCAGTGCTGGCCGCCTTCGCTCGCGCCGGAGCGGCTGAGCGCGAGGAGCTCGAGGCGCTGTGGGCGCTGCCGGTGGAGCAGAAGGACGCGGCCGCGCTGGCCCGGGCTCGCTCGCTGGTGGAGTCCTGCGGAGGCCGGGCCGCGTGTGAGCGCATGGTGGAGCGGGCTTCCCGCGCCGCGCGCCGTTCGTTGCTGGCGCTGCCCAACCCCAATGGCGTGAGGGATTTGCTGGACGCCCTCATCGCCCGGCTGGCCCACCGCGCCGCCTGAGGACGTCATGAGTGCATCGACACAGGGCAGGCGCGTCGTGGTGGTGGGCGCGGGCGTGGGCGGTCTGGCCGCGGCCGCCCGGCTGGCGCACCAGGGCTTCGACGTCCAGCTCTTCGAGAAGACGGACGGGCCGGGCGGGCGTTGCAACCGGTTGCAGGTGGAGGGCTTCACGTGGGACCTGGGTCCCACCATCGTGCTGATGCCCGAGGTCTTCGAGGAGACCTTTCGCGCCGTGGGGCGACGCATCGAGGACTACCTGACGCTGCTCAAGTGCGACCCGAACTACCGGGTCCACTTCCGGGACGGCTCGGACGTCACCTTCACCTCCGAGCTGTGCGCCATGGGCCGCGAGCTGGAGCGGGTGGAGCCGGGCAGCTACGCGCGCTACCTCGCCTTCCTGGCCCAGGGCCGCGTCCAGTACCGCACCAGCCTGGACCACCTGGTGGGCCGCAACTACGCGGGCCTGCGGGACTACCTCTCGCCCCGCGTGCTCGCGCGCATCTTCCAGGTGCGCGCCCACCGCCGCATGTACGGGGACGTCAGCCGCTACTTCCAGGACGACCGCCTGCGCGCGGCGATGACGTTCCAGACGATGTACCTGGGCGTGTCGCCCTACGCGTCGCCCGCGGTCTACGGCCTGCTGCCCTTCACCGAGCTGGGCGTGGGCATCTGGTTCCCCAAGGGCGGCCTGTACGCCATTCCCCTGGCGCTGGAGAAGCTGGCGCGCGAGGAGGGCGTGCGCATCCGCTACGGCGCGCCCGTGGAGCGCATCCTCACGAATGGGGGCCGCACCCAGGGCGTGCGCCTGGAGGGCGGCGAGGTGGTGGAGGCGGACGCGGTGCTGTGCAACGCGGACCTGCCCTACGCGTACGAGAAGTTGCTCGACCCGCAGGCGACGACGCTCAAGCGCAAGGAGAAGCTGCGCTACACGTCCAGCGGCTACATGCTCTACCTGGGCCTGAAGCGGCGCTACCCGGAGCTGCTCCACCACAACGTGGTGTTCGGCCGCGACTACAAGGGCTCCTTCGACGACATCTTCGAGCGCTTCCGCGTCCCCGAGGACCCCAGCTTCTATCTCAACGTCCCCACGCGCACGGACGCGTCCCTGGCGCCGGAGGGCAAGGACTCGCTCTACGTCCTGGTGCCCGTGCCGCACCAGCATCCGGGCATGGACTGGAAGGAGGAGGGGCCCAAGGTGCGCGCCAAGGTGTTCGCGCGCCTGGCGGAGCTGGGCTTCCCGTCGCTGGAGTCGGACATCGAGGTGGAGCGCGTCTTCACGCCGGATGACTGGGCGGGCACGTTCAACCTGGCCAAGGGCAGCGCCTTCGGTCTGTCTCAGAACTTCACGCAGATTGGCCCCTTCCGTCCGTCCAACCAGGACGCGCGGGTGAAGAATCTCTTCTTCGTGGGCGCGTCCACGCAGCCGGGCACGGGGCTTCCCACGGTGCTCATCTCCGCGCGGCTGGTGACGGAGCGGCTGATGACGTGGGCCCAGGCGCAGGGCGTCGCACTGTCACCCCGGAGCGCTTCCGCCGAGTCCCTTCCGGGGGTGGCGGCGTGAGCGCTCCTGTCGACATGGCGCAGGTGGCGCGAGGCTACGCGCGGGCGAAGCAGGTGACGCGTCACCACGCCAAGAGCTTCTTCTTCGCCTCGTACCTGCTCTTCGGGCTGCGGCGGAAGGCGGCCTTCGCGCTGTATGCCTTCTGCCGGCGCCTGGACGACATGGTGGATGGCGACGACGCGGCGAGCGCGGCCGAGGCGTTGCCGGCACGGCTGGCGCGGGCGCGGCAGCGCGTGGCGGAGCTGTACCTGTCCATGCCGGAGCTGGCCTCGCGCGAGCTGGGACCTCCGGCCCAGCGGGTGAAGGTGGCCGAGGCCGCCACGCCCTGGGACGCGGGCGAGTTCGCCGCGCTCGAGCACACGGTGCGGCACTACCGGATTCCGGAGCAGCCCTTCCAGGACCTCATCTCCGGCATGGAGATGGACCTCACGCTGCACCGCTACACCACCTGGGCGGAGCTGGACCTCTACTGCTACCGCGTGGCGGGCGTGGTGGGGTTGATGCTGACGCCGGTGCTGGGGTGCTCGGACGCGGCGGCGGTGGAGCCCGCGGCGGACCTGGGCCGGGCCATGCAGCTCACCAACATCCTCCGCGACGTGCGCGAGGACCTGGAGCGCGGCCGGGTGTACCTGCCCGCCGAGGAGCTGGCCGCCTTCGGCCTGTCGGAGGAGGACTTGAAGCGCGGGCAGGTGGACGCGCGCTGGCGCTCCTTCATGCGCTTCCAGGTGGAGCGCTCGCGGGCGTACTACGCGCGCGCGGCGGCGGGGGTGCACTACCTCACCGGCTTCGGGAGCCAGCGGATGGTGCGGCTGATGGGCGCCATCTATGGCGACATCCTCCGTGACATCGAGGCGCGCGACTACGACGTGTTCAGCGCTCGCGCCCACGTGACGACGCGCCGCAAGTTCGCGCTGGCCTCCGCGGCCATGGTGCTGCCTCGCGCGGTGCTGCCCGTGTCCCAGGACGAGGTGCGGATGCCCTTGCTGCCCACCGGGACGGGGGGCCTGTCATGAAGCGCACCCGCGTGGCGGTGGTGGGCGGCGGCATTGGCGGACTGACGGCCGCGGCCCTGCTGGCGAAGGACGGGCACGAGGTGACGCTGTTCGAGCGTGGAGCGTCGCTGGGCGGCAAGGCGCAGGCCGTCACGGTGGACGGCCTCACCCTGGACACGGGGCCCACGCTGCTGACGCTGCCGGACTTGGTGCGCGGCACCTTCCAGACGCTGGGCGCGGAGGACCTGCTGCCGCGCTTCACGGAGCTGGAGCCGCAGTGCACCTACCGCTTCGAGGACGGGCGCGAGTTCACCGCGCACAAGGACCTGGAGCACACGGCCCAGAGCGCGGCCGGGTTGCACGCCAGCGAGGGCGAGGGCGTGCGGCGCTTCTACGCGGAGGCCGCGGCCATCTGGCGTGCCGCCGGGGAGCCCTACCTGGAGGCGCCCTTCGAGGGCATGGCCGGCTTCATGGCGCGCGTGGCGAAGCGTGGCGTGGGCGCGGTCATGGCCGGGATGAAGATGGGCACGCTCCACGAGCTGGCGGTCCGGCACTTCAAGACGGACGCGATGCGCCAGTACGTGGGCCGCTTCGCCACGTACACGGGCGCGTCGCCGTACGAGGCGAGCGCGGCCTTCGCGCTCATCCCGCACATCGAACGCGCCTACGGCGTGCACCACGTGCATGGCGGCATCGGGGCGTTGGTGGAGGCCCTGGGGCAGGCCGCGCGCCGGCTGGGCGTGCGCATCCACCTGGGCACGCAGGCCCGCTTCGAGCGCACGCGTGAGGGCTATCAAGTGGGCCCCGCCGAGGGCACCGAGCGCTTCGACAGCGTGGTGGTGAACGCGGACCCGTTGGAGCGGCTCGCGCGCACGGAGGAGCCCCTGGCGCTGTCTGGCTTCGTGTTGCTGTTGGAGGTCGAAGGGCGCCCCGCGCTGCCACACCACACGGTGCTCTTCGGCGGCGACTACCGGCGCGAGTTCGACGAGCTGTTCAGCGGGCAGCTCGCCTCCGACCCGACGGTGTATTTCTGCAACCCCTCCGCCACGGACGACAGCATGGCGCCGCCGGGGCGCACCGGGCTCTTCGTCATGGTGAACGCGCCCGCGTTGCCCGTGGACGCACGGGGCGCGGAGCAGGCGGCGCGCGGCTGGGAAACGGACGTCGAGCGCGTGAAGGCGCAGATGCTCGGGCGCTTGTTCCAGCACTACCCCGCGCTGCGGGGGCGGGTGCGTGTCATTGGCCAGCGCTCGCCGGTGGACCTGGCCGCGCAGGGGGCGCCGGGGGGTTCCATCTATGGCTTCCTGCCGCACGGGAAGTTCGGTCCCTTCCGCCGGCCTCGCATTCGCGGAAAGACGCCGGGCCTGTTCTTCGCGGGAGGGGGCACCCATCCAGGAGGCGGCGTGCCGCTGGTGATGTTGTCCGGACGCTTCGCCGCGGAGCTGGCCTCGCAGCACCTCCGGAGGAGCGCATGAGGAGTCTTTCCTGTCTGCCCGCGCTGCCCGAGGTGGCGGGCACCTACCGCTGGTTCTACGCGGACGTCACCGCGGGGCCTTACAGCGCCGTGTGCATCTTCATGCTCGGCTCGCTCTTCTCGCCCCGCTATTCGGTGGCGGCGCGGCGGGGGGGCCTGCCGTTGGAGCACAGCGCGGTGAACTTCGCGCTGTACCACGAAGGCGTGCGCCGGCTGTGGGTGCTCAGCGAGTACGCCCAGGCGGAGCTGGAGGCGCCGGGCCGGCTGCGCATTGGCCGCTCCTCGTTGGTGTACGCGGACGATGGCTCGGTGCGCATGGACGTGGATGACGGGACGGCGCCGTGGGGCCGCCCGGTGCGCGCCAGCCTGACGCTGGAGCCGATGACGGGCGTGGGCGAGGTGGTGCAGTTGATGCCCGGGCTGCCGCACTACTGGCAGGCGTTGGCGCCGCGCGCGCAGGCCCGGCTGGAGGTGTCTTCCCTGGACATCGAGGCCCGCGGCCTGGGGTACCACGACACCAACCATGGCGAGGAGCTGCTGGGCGACCGGCTGTCGGGCTGGCACTGGACGCGGACGCACCGCGAGGACGAGACGGTGGTGGACTACCACCTGCCCGAAGGCGTCGCGCCGCTGCGCATGGTGGCGGACGCGGAGGGTGTGCGCTGCGAGCGCGGGCCCTCCTTGGAGTCGCGTCCCACCAACATCACCGGCTGGGGCCTGCGCGTGCCGTCGCGGCTGCAAGCGGGGAACATCGTGGTGGGGCAGCCGAAGCTGCTGGAGTCGTCGCCCTTCTACGCCCGGCTGGAGGCGCGCACCGGCCCGTTGGATTCCATGGGCGAGGTGGCGGACTTCCGCCGCTTCCACTCGCCCTTCATCCGCTGGATGGCGCACTTCCGCACGCGCATGGGGCGGGCGGCATGAGCGCGCTCGTCCTCGCGTCCCTCGTCTGGTGCGGCGTGGCCGCGGGCTTCAGCGCGGTGGCGTGGGTGCGCCTGTCGCGGGCTCGCGCGGGGACGGCGCCCTCCACCGGCGCGCTGCCGCCGGTGCTGCTGCTGCGCCCGGTGGACGCGCCCACGCCGCGTGAGCTGGAGAACCTGGCGCAGCCCATCGACTATGACGGGCCGCTGGAGCAGGTGGTGGTGTCGCCCTACCGGCCCCGGCTCGCGCCCGGCGTGCGCTGGCTGCCGAGCGACCCGCTGACGCCGAACCGGAAGGTGGGGCACCTGCTGTACGCGCTGGACGTGCTCCCCACCGAGGGCCGGGTGGTGCTGTCCGTGGACGCGGACGTGGCGGTGACGGGGACGTTGGTGGAAGGACTGGCGGCGCCGGTGGCCGCGGGCGCGGCGCTGAGCACCGCGGCGCCGCTGCCCGTGGGACAGCGGGACGGTGCGAGCCGGGCGATGGCGGGCCTGTTGCGCTACACGCACCACAGCTTCCGCGCCCTGGACGCGATGAGCGCGGGCGCGAAGGCCGTGTGTGGCAAGGCGCTGGGGCTGTCGCCCGTGGCCATGTGCGCGCTGCGGCCGTTGGCGGACCACATTGGCGAGGACCTGGAGCTGGCGAAGCGGCTGCACGCGCGGGGCCTGTCCGTGGTGTTGAGCGGGGCGCCCGCGGTGGTGCCGTTGGACTCGGCGGTGTCCTGGGAGGCGCCCCTGGCGCGCTTCACGCGGTGGATGCAGGTGCTGGCCAGTCACCGCCCCGCGCTCTATCCCACGGTGCCGCTGCTCTTCACGCCCACGTTGCCACTGCTGGTGCTGGCGGCGGGACTGGGCTCGCCGGTGCTGGGGCTGGCCGTCGCCGGATTGGTGGCCATCCGCGTGCTGCTGGCCCTGCGATTGGCCAGGCTCTCCGGGCCCCTGGCGGACCCGGGGCGGGCCTACGCGGTGACGGACTGGTTGCTGGGCGAGGCGCTGCTGCTGGCTGCTTTCGTGCGCTCGTTGTGGCAGCAGGGCACGGTGACGTGGCGGGGACAGACGTACGCACTGCGCCCCGGAGGGCGCATGGTGCGGGTCGTGCCTGAACTGAGTGGAGGACCGGGATGACGTACGCGAGATTCCTCGGGTTGTTCGTGGTGGTACCCATTCTCTTCCTGGTGTGGCGCTACCGCCGCACCTTCACGGCCCGGACCCTGGCGCCCATGGGGCTGTTGCTCATCGTCGTCTACGCGGCGACGTCGCCCTGGGACAACCTGGCGGTGAAGTGGGGCCTCTGGGGCTTCGACCCGGAGCGCATCTGGGGCATCCGGCTGGGCTACCTGCCCTTGGAGGAGTACCTCTTCTTCGGGCTCCAGACGCTGCTGGTGGGCCTGTGGGCCCGGGCGCGGTTGGCGCGCGTGCTGGCTCCGGAGGCCGAGTCGCGGCCCGTGGCACCGGATGCCCCGGCGGCGCGGAGCGGCGCGCTGTCGGCCCGGGAGGTGGCGCCATGATGGAGACGAAGTGGGCCTATCTCATCCACCTGCTGGCCTGGACGCTGCCCGTCATCGCCTTCCAGCTCGTCGTGCTGGTTCGCCACTACAAGGAGCGCTCTGGCGCGGTGCTGAAAGCGGTGCTGCCGCCGGCCTTCATCCTGGGGCTGTACCTGGCGGTGGCGGACCATCTGGCCATCACCACCGGCATCTGGAACTTCGGTGAAGGCAAGCACCTGGGCATCTACCTGGGCGTGGTGCCCCTGGAGGAGGTGCTCTTCTTCCTCATCACCAGCGTGTTGGTGTCGCTGGGCCTGGCGCTGTTCACCGCCTTGGTGTCGCTGCTGGGGGAGGCCCGGGCGTCGTGATTCACGCGGCGAAAGGGGGTCCGCTCGGCTGGGCGTGGGACCGGTACATCGGCTGGAAGTTCCGCTCGGCGTTTCGGGGCCTGTGGGTGCGCGGGACGCTGCCTCCGGGCGGGCCCGGGCGGCTGGTGTACCTGAACCACTCCAATTGGTGGGACGGCTTCGTGCTCAACCAGCTCTGCCAGACGGCGGGCTGGGACGGCTATTGCCTCATGGACGAGGAGAACCTGCGCCGCTACCGTTTCCTCACGCGCATTGGCGCCTTCAGCATCCGTCGCCAGGACGCGGTGTCCTCCGTGTCGTCGCTGCGCTACGCGAAGGACCTGCTGCGCAAGCCGAGCGCCGTGGTGTTCGTCTTCCCGGAAGGCGAGCACCGGCCCTTCGGCGTGTTGCCCCTGCGGTTGGAGCGCGGCGTGGAGATGCTGGCGCGGGTGTCCAAGGTGGAGTGTCTGCCCATCGCCGTGCGCTACGGCTTCTTCGAGCACGAGCGCCCGGACGTGTTGCTGGAGGTGGGCACGCCCCATCCTCCCGGGGACATGGCCGTGTTCCAGGAGGGCTTGGAGCGCGTGGTGCGGCGGCTGGCGGCGGTGACGTCGCTGGAGGACTTCTCGCGCCGGGTGTCGGGTGCGCGGGGCGTGGCGGAGCGCTGGGACGCGGCGCGAGGGATGGCGTCGTGACGCTGCGCATCCGCACCATCGCCCGCATGACGGGCATCCGCGAGGCCACGCTGCGCGCCTGGGAGCGGCGCTACGGCTTCCCTCAACCACTGCGCAGCGAGGGCAACAACTACCGCGTCTATTCGCGCGACGAGGTGGAGGCCGTCCGCCGCGTGGCGCGGCTCATCCAGGAGGAAGGCCTGTCGGTGAGCGAGGCCATCGCCCTGGTGCGGTCCTCGCCGCCGCGCGAGCTGCCGGAGGCGGAGCGTCTGGGGGAGCGGTTCTGGGCCGCGGTGGTGACCCTGGACGGGGACGAGGTGACGCGCGTGCTGGATGACGCGCAGACCGTCATGGACATGGAGGCGTACTGCGACCAGTTCCTCCTGCCGCTGCTGCGGGAGATGGGCGCCCGGCTTGACATCGCCCGGGAGCACCTGGCGTCGGCGGTCATCCGACAGCGCCTGCGGCAGGTGTATGACGGCCTGCCCACCGTGGTCAGCGGTCCCCGGGCGTTGCTGGCCTGCCCGGAGGGGGACCACCACGAGGGCGGGCTGCTGCTGCTGGGCATCCATCTCAAGCGCAAGGGCTGGCGGGTGACGCTGCTGGGGTCGGACACCCCGGCGATGGCGCTCCAGGGCGCCTGTGCGCAGGTGCGGCCGGACGTGGTGGCGTTGTCCTTCGTGCGCTCGCGTTCCGTGGGCGAGTTCACCCCGGTGTTGGAGGAGGCGCTGCGGGCCTGCTCGCCGTTCCCCGTCGTGGTGGGTGGGCTGGGCGCTCGCGAGCACCTGAAGGCCATTTTTTCGCTGGGTGCGCAGTACGCGGAGTCGTCGGAAGAGCTCGTGGCCATCTGGAATCAGGTGCGCAACGCCCAGAATCGTCCCTAGTCTTGCCGCAGGGACATGGCTGAGCGCACCTATCGAATCCACATCGCCGCCGAGCTGGCCGGAGTCCGCGTGGAGCTCATCCGGGCCTGGGAGCGTCGCTATGGCGTGCTGACGCCACGCCGCACGCCCGGGGGCTACCGTGTCTACACGGACCGGGACGTGGCGGTGCTCAAGCAGCTCAAGCAGCTCACCGACGAGGGCATGGCCATCAGCGAGGCGGCCAAGCTCCTGCCGGAGCTGCTGGCCCAGCCCGAGGCACCGCGCGCCGCGAACTCCGAGGCGTGGCGCGAGTCGGTGTTCGCCGCCGCCCAGGCGTATGACCAACCGGGGGTGTCGGGCGTGCTGGACACGGTGATGGCGGCGCTGCCCCCGCTCAAGGCCTACGACGAGGTGCTGACGCCGCTGCTGTGCGAAGTCGGCGAGCGCTGGGCGGCGGGCACGCTGACGGTGTCGCAGGAGCACCTGGTGTCGCAGGTGGTGCGGGAGCGGCTGGTGAGCCTGCTCCACGCGGCGCCCCAGGGGCGGCGCCGGCACGCGGTGCTGGCGTGCTTTCCGGACGAGGAGCACGAGATGGGCCTGCTGGGCGCCGCGCTGCGCCTGCGGCACCTGGGCGTGCGGGTGACGCTGCTGGGGCAGCGGGTCCCCGCGACCGATTTGGGCCGCACGGTGGCGGCGCTGCGGCCGGACTTCGTGGGCCTGTCGACGGTGATGAACCGGGGCGAGGCGGACTTCGAGGCTGCGCTGTCGCAGGTGATGCAGGCGCTGCCCGCCAAGGTGCCCGTCTGGGTGGGGGGCGCCGCCGCGCGCTCGCACCGGGCCGTGTGCGAGCGGTGGGCGGTCCAGGTGTTCCAGGACGAGGCGGATTGGGACCACCTCGCCGGGGAGTGACGCCCCCTCAGAGCGTGTTGATGGCGGAGTTGTTGAAGACGCGGCTGCCGTAGAACAAGGCGGCTTCCTCGGCGGTGTCGCAAATCTCCGCGCACTTGCCCGGGCCATACGGCGTGTTCGGGTCCCGGCAGTCATTCACGATGTTGCCGTTCGCGTCGTAGATGGGCGGATTGAGCGGCACGCAGGACGCCGTCAGGTGCTGCCAGCGCAGGTGGCTGAGGCACGTGGGGCCCGTCGTGTTCCAGCCCGCCTCGAAGGTCAGGTCCTCCGGGCTCGTGTTCGGCTCGGGCGGGGCGATGATGGCCGGCGTCAGCGCGTCCCAGGGGCGGATGCGCGTGCCGTCCTGGGTGAAGGACGTGCCCACGCCGCAGTAGTCGGCGCGCGCCATGCGGGTGCAGGACCAGTGCGCCTCGGTGATGGGGCCGGGCTGCGCGCCGTCACGCCACGGCTGGTAGCCCCAGCGGTAGCACTTGGCGATGACGCCCGCGTCGCAGCCCAGCGTGAAGCTGGAGGTGCTCTCCGTCCGCGCGCCCTGGAGGTTGAAGAGGCCCTTCACCGGCACGGCCCAGTTCGCGCCCAGGGAGCACAGGGGCACGGAGGCCGTGCCGCCGCTGGGCGTGTAACGCACCTGGTAGAGGTACGTTTGTCCGGACGGGTCCCATGCGCCGGAGCCCTCCGAGACGGGGTTCTCGCGCGCGTTGACGACGTCCACGATGTCCAGCCAGGGCTGCGCGGAGGTCGTCGCGCCCTGGTAGAGCCGAGCGCCCGTCAGCTCCTCGCCCTTCATCATCTTGTGGGTCGTGGGGTAGGTGCCCTTGCGAGCCGACACCTCCATCGTCCAGGAGGTGAAGGGGGCGGCGGGGCCCGCGAGCGCGGTGTAGACGCCGCTGTCGGGGCAGACGAACTCGACGGCGGGACAGGCGTTCATCGAGAAGGTGCTGTTGCCAGAGGCCAGATAGCCCGGGCCCAGGTGCTCGCAGGGCGCCTCCCCGGAGCAGACCCGGAGCACGGGCGCGCCTTCGCACCGGTCGCGGGTGGAGTTGCTATTGCCGCCCACGAGGTTGACGCGGGTCCCCGGCGTACAGACGCCCTGTCCATCCAGGATGAAGCCACAGTTCCGAGTCTCGCCCGTGGGCGGGCTTCCCGTGGGCGAGCAGCGCTGGAGGCTGCGCGTGCTCCCATTCACGATGAGGGGCATCACCGCCACGATGCCGCCGGCCTTCAACAGGAGGCGGGCTTCCCGGTGGGCGCCGTCGTGTCGCACGAGGGCGTTGTCGTACTGCACGGCGCGCACGGGGGCGGCGTGGAGCTGGGTGCCCTGGGAGTGGGAGTCAGGGTCGTCCTCGTCACCCGCGAAGGCTTGCTGGGCCAGGGGCGCTTCGACGTCATCCAGGGTGGGGCCGCAGGCCGCGAGCAGCACGCCGAGAAGACACGGTGGGAGCAGTCGGAGGCGGAGCTTCATGTGGGGCACCTCAGTCATCGTGGGATGTGGAATGACAGAGCATCCGCCGTGCCATGGGCCCGCGCTTCCCATGGCCTTGCAGGACTTGCAGGCAGCTCCGACAGGCGCCTGGGGGCTGGCGTCGATGGACGGCAATGATTGCCGGTGGAGCGGCAGGGATTGCCGGCCGTTCCTGCGCGCGCTCAGGGGCGCGGCGTGGCGCAGACTCGGAAGCCGATGAGGGCCTCGCGCTGGGTGCGCTCCACGCGCTCCCGGTTGGCGGTGTGGGCCGTCAGGTCACTCTGGTACCAACTGCCGCCCTGGGCGGACGGCTTCTCCGGGTCCACGTCGGAGCGGGTCCACTCCCACACGTTGCCCACCAGGTCGTCCACGCCGAACGGGCTCCGCGAGCGCGGGTGGCTGCCCACCTCGTCGGGGCCGAAGCCCCAGGGCTCCCGGCCATAGGTGGCGTCATGGTTGGCGTCGTCTGGTGCCAGCCAGTCCCCGGACGGGTAGCGCCGTCCGTCCGCGCCTCGCGCGGCCCGCTCCCATTCCCGCTCCGTGCACAGGCGCGCGCCCGGCACCTGACCGGTGCGGTCCAACCACGCGGTGTAGGCCAGGGCGTCGTCAAAGGACACGGCGGACACGGGGAAGCGCAGCCAGTCCTGCTCCTGGCGGCGGCTCCGCTTGCCGTAGCGCAACGGCTCTCCGTCCCTCACGCTGTAGCTGGCGGACGCGGGGCGCAGGGTGAGCCGCCAGCGGCCCTTTGGCTCCTGCGCCAGGTCCACCACGGTGAGGCGGCGGCGCGAGCCCGGCATCCGCGCGGCGCGCTCCTCGGGAGGCAGCGTCTCCAGGAAGGCGATGTAGCGCGCGAACGTCACCTCGTGCTTCGCGATGAGGTACGCGCCCGTCTCGACGGCGTGCAGCGGCGGCGCGAAGAAGAAGGCGCGCCGCAGGTATTCGCTCTCCGACGCGCCTTGGAGGAAGCGTCCGGCGGGGATGTACACGAAGCCCTCGGGGACCGCCGCGGCCTCCGGGAGGGGCAGGTCCAACGCCAGCCACTCGCCGAAGGCCAGCATCACGGGGACGCGCACTGGGAACCGGCCCGGTGCCTCCACCACCAACAGGTGGGAACCCGCTGGCAGCGCCACCTCCCGCAGCGGTGTCTGGCCCAGGTCGCGTCCCGGGTGGAACGCCCCTTCGGGGGTGGGCTCCAGCAGCCGCACGCGGGCCCCCGAGGGCTTGCTGGTGAGCGTCAGGCGCGCGGGGGCCGTCAGGCCCTGTTTCAGCTCACCCAGGGCGTCATGCGCCGTGAGCCGTGCGAGCCATTGCGCGTGCTGCTCGGGTTGCCGCTCCTGCTCCGCGAGCTCCACGCGCGTCACCAGCAGGCTCGCCATGAGTGGGCTCACTCGGGGATTCCCAGGCGCCAGTCCCCAGGCGGCCTCCAGCTCCGACATGGCGCGCAGCGCGGTCTGCTCCACCGCTTGCCGGGCCTTCAATGCCTGGGTCCACCTGGCTTCGGCCGCTTCGCGGTTCTGGGGCCCCGGGGTGTCGAACAGGGCGAAGGCCTCGGTGGTCCGTTGTCCCAGTTCGGCCAGGTGGCCGCCCAGCGCGTCGTGTTGTGCCTGGGCTTCATCCAGGTGGCGGTTGATGCGGGCCTCCAACTGCGCCCGGGCCTGCACGCGGGTGACGGCCACCACGCTTCCCAGCACCAGGGGCACCAGCGCGACGGCCAGCCAGCGGGTGACGCGTTGCCGACGCACGGTCGCCCGCGAGCGGAAGAGGAACTCGCGCTCACGGGCCCCGTCCACGTGGGTGAGGCCCGCGGCCCGGACCTCGGCGAGCTGGCGGGCCCCATGGAGCAGCTCGGGGGGACGTCCCAGCCGTACCCACTCCGCGGCGGCGCGCTCCAGCCGCATGCGCGCGGCCCGGCGCTGTTCGTCCTGCCCCAGCCAGCCGCGCAGGGTGTCCCAGCCGGTGACGAGGCTCTCGTGGGCCAGCGTGTACACGCCGTCGCCGTCCTCGGCCTCGCCCGCGGTGAGCAGCCGGCCTCGCACCAGTCCATCCAACACCGCGCGCCCGGTGTCGTCGGCGTCGCCTCGCAGCAGCTCCTCCTGGGTGCGGCGCACGCGGGTGCCCTCGGGCGTCACCAGTTCCAGGAGCATGTCTCGGGCGCGAGGCCGTTGCTCGGGGCGGAGCCGGGCGACCACCGCGTCCGCGTGCCGGGCCAGCGCGCCTTCCACGCCCCCCAGGGCCTCCAGCGCCGCGGCGGGGATGTGCTGGCGCTGCGCGTCCCGGGCCTCCCAGAGCGTCTCCAGCGCGAACTGGAGCAGCGGCAGGCCCCCTTCCGCGCGCGACGCGGAGGTGACCAGGGCGTCCACCATGGTGGGGCTTTCGAAGCGCATGCCCAGCAATCGCAGGGGGCCTTCCGCGGCTTCGCGCAGTCCGTGTTCGGAGAGGGCGCGCAGCAGGTGGAGCGCGCGGGGCACTTCGCTGCCCAGCCCCGGGAGGGCCACCAGTCGCGTGAGACAGTCGCTGCGCGCGGTGGCGAGGAGGCGGACGCGGGGCGCGCGGCGCAGGACCAGCGCCAGCTCCTCGGTGAGCTGGGCGGCCTGCGCGGGCTCCGAGAAGGTGACGAGCTCCTCGAACTGGTCGATGAAGAGGAGCAGGGGCGCGGCGTTCGAGGGGCGGCGGCGCAGGGCGCGGGCCAGGACGCCGGGCTCCTCGGTGGTGAGGCGCGCGTGCAGGCCCTCCGCGCTTTCACCGGCCACGGGGGCCAGCAGCTCCACCCAGGTTTCCAGGGGCCGACGGCCGGGGGCTCCGGTGATGACGGTCCATGCGGGACCACCATCCTCCCAGGCGCCTTGGGTGACGGTGGGGAGGACTGCTGCCCGGCAGAGCGAGGACTTGCCCACGCCGGAGTCACCCGCGACCAGGACGAAGGTGTCGCCGCGCAGCCGGTCGAGGACCTCCCGCAGCTCGGGTTCGCGGCCGAAGAAGACGCTTCGGTGCGCGGCATCGAAGGCCCGCAGGCCCAGGTAGGGATTGCCGGTGGGGAGGGCGCTGGCGCGCGTGGGCGTGTTCAGGGCTTCGAGCGCTTCGCGGAGCGCGTCACCGGACTCGTAGCGCCGGGCCGGGTCCGCGTCGAGGCAGCGGTCCACGATGGCGGCGAAGGCGGGCGAAACACCCGGCGCGTGTTGGGCGAGGGGTGGCGGGGGAGACTCCAGGACGGCGGCGCCGAGCTGCTCCAGCGGAAGTTCTTCATGCGGCGCGTGGCCCGCGCACAATTCATAGAGAAGGATGCCCAGCGCGTAGATGTCGCTGGCGCGGCTGGCGGGCTCACCGCGCCACAGCTCGGGTGCGAGGTAGAGCGGCGTGCCTGGGACGAAGTCGTGGTGGTCGGCCTCCGCGTCCGGAGTCGAGAGGTCGCGGGGGCCCGTGTCATTCGTCAGAGCGGGAGCCTGTGTCCCAGCGTCGTCACGCGGGCCAGTGTCGTGCCCTTGCTGAGCGGGAGTCCGTGCACCTGTATCGTCACGCGGGTCGGTGTCGTGTCCTTGCGTCGTGGGAGCACGCTCTCGCGCGTCGTCACGCGAGCCAGTGTCGTGCCCTTGCGTCGTGGGGGCACGCTCCCCCGCGTCGTCACGAGGGCCAGTGTCGTGCCCCTGCTGTGCGGGAGCACGTTCTCCCGTGCCGCCACGCGGGCCAGTGTCGTGTCCCTGAGGCGCGGTGGGCCGCTCTCCCGCGTCGTCACGCGGACCGGTGTCGTGCCCATGAGGCGCGGGAGCACATTCTCCCGCGTCGTCGCGCGGGCCGGTGTCGTGTCCCCTCGTCGCCGCAATGGGCCGCGTGTCCGAGGTCCGCTGGGCCAGCGCGCTCTGCGCGGCAATGGGCCGCGTGTCCGAGGCGCGTGGCTCCTGATGAGCCCGTGCGCCCTGCGCGGGCAGCGGCCGCGTGTCCACGGGGCGTGCTCCAGGCATCGGCTGGGTGTCCGTGGACGTCGCTCCTGGCGGGGACGTGACGTCCGTGCCCGCAAGAGCGTGCGGCTCCCTCTCCGCGAAGGCGGCCTCCGCGAGCCCAAAGTCGAGCAGCTTCACCTCCCCGTCCTCGGAGAGGATGGCGTTGGCCGGCTTGATGTCCCGGTGGAGGATGCCGCGCCGGTGCGCCGCGGCCAGCCCTCGCGCGAGCCCGAGTCCCAACTGGAGCGCCATCCGCGCATCCACCGGCCGCCGCAGCCGGTCCAGCGGTTCGCCCTGGATGAGCTCGGACACCAGATAGGGCTGACCGCGCACCTCCCCAACACGGTGGATGGCCACCACGTTGGGATGCTGGAGCCGAGCGATGGCGCGGGCCTCCTGGAAGAAGCGCGCGCGCGCGGCCGCGTCCGGCAGCAGCCCCTGCGCCGTGGCGATGAACTTCACCGCCACGCGCCGGTCCAACAGCGTGTCCTGCGCGAGAAACACCTGCCCCATGGCGCCGTGCCCCAGGGGGCGCAGCAGCCGGTACTCCTCGAACTCCGATGGGGGCCCCAATCGCCCCACGGGCGGTTTCATCCGATGGACGGCCCTTTGCGAGAGGTGCGGGACGGCAGTCCAAGCTGCTTCAACTTGAACGAGAAGGTCCGGATGGGCATGCCAATCATCGCCGCCGCGCGAGTCTGGACCCCCTCGGCTTCATCGAGCGCCTCCTGCATGCGGCGGCGCTCCAGGTCGCGTATCTCCTGCGCCAGGGGAACCCGCGTCTTCTGCGGCACCACGGGCTCGGCCGGTGCGGCAGGCGCCCCCAGGTCCTGTGACAGCGGCTGCGTGGGCGTGCCAGCGCCGCGAGGTTGCATGCGCGCGGGAAGGTGGCGCGGCTCCACCACGTTCTCCGGCACGGCCGCCGCCGCGTAGTCCATCAGGTTGCGCAGCTCGCGCACGTTGCCGGGCCACGCATGGCGGGACAGCGCGTACAGCGTGCCCGCGGACAGCTCCATCTCCGCTCGGCCGAGCGACTGGCAGGCGCGGGCCAGGAAGTCGCGCGCCAGCAGCGGCACCTCCCGCGGGCGCTCCCGCAGCGGCGGCAGCAGCACCGTCGCCGCGCCGAGCCGGAAGTACAAATCCTCCCGGAACCGCCCCGCGCGGACTTCCGCCTCCAAGTCCCGGTGCGTGGCGGCCACCACGCGGAGGTCGATGGTCCGCTCGCGCACGTCACCCACGCGGGTGATGCGGCGAACCTCCAGCGCCCGCAGCAGCTTGGCCTGCGCGGAGGCGGGCAGCTCCCCGACTTCGTCCAGGAAGACGGTGCCGCCCTGGGCGCTCTCCAGCAGGCCCACGCGCGTGGTGTTGGCGCCCGTGAAGGCGCCGCGCTCGTGGCCGAACAGCTCGCTCTCCACCAGCCCTTCCGGCAGCGCGGCGCAGTTGATGGCGATGAACGGCTTGTCCGAGCGAGGAGACCAGTGGTGTACGGCGAAGGCCGCGTTCTCCTTGCCCACGCCCGTTTCCCCGCAGACCAGCACGGGCAGCTCGCTGGCCGCCAGCCTGCGCAGCAGGGTGTAGAGCTGCGCCATGGCGGGGTCCGCGACCAGCACGGTGCGGTCCGCCAACGTCAGGCGGGTGATGCCTTCGGCCGCGGGAGCCCAGGCGCCGGACACCGCGGTCCGGGCCGCCGAACGCGCCGCCGCCACCAGGGACTCCGCGTCGCATCCGTCCGAAGGACAGGTCGCGATGCCCAGGCGCCCCTGGGGACAGGCGGCGAGCAGCGCACCCACGCGCTCGCCCAGGCCGTCCTCGCCCTGCTCGCCGGAGACCTCGGGCATCATCCACAGCAGGTGCGAGCCGTCCAGCCACCCCGCGGCCTCCGCCGGGCCCGCCTCCGCGGCCAGCAGCGCCTCCGCGGCCTCCCTCCCCAAGCAGTTCTGCTCCGGGAGCGCGAGCACCAGCGCGGTGAGGGGTCGGCCATAGCGCAAGGCGCGGTCGGCCTCCTCTCGCAGCCGCGCCATCAGCGGCTCCGCCTGGAGCGGGGCATTCGCGGGAGCGGAGCGTGCGCGCGTGCGCACCACCGCGACCACGGCGCCAAAGGACACCACGTCACCCGACAGCAGGGGTTGGGCGGTGTCCACGGGACGGCCGTTGAGCGTGGTGCCATTGTGGCTGCCCAGGTCCACCAGGCGCACACCTTCCTCCGTCAACACCAGACGCGCATGGCGGCGTGAAACGCTGTCGTCACGCAGGCACAGGTCCGCCTTCTCGTCGCGGCCCACCAGCACCACGCCTTCGGTGGGGAGGGAAAATCGCGACGTCGAGTCCCCCTCCAACACCAGGAGATACGAGGTGCCGGTGTCTGTCGATTCCGGCGCGCTCCCAAGAGGGCGCGTGTCGCGAGCGCTGGGCTGTGAAGTGGCCATGTCGGGGCGGAGAATGCTGACACGCCCACACTGGCGCGGGCAACCGGCTGCGCGGGCGGGCGCGCTCCGGCCCCGTCTCCTCACGTCGGAGTGGCTCATTGGCGCAAGGTCATGGGAAGAGGCTCACCCGCACGCGATAGATAGACACGTGAGGTCAGCCGGCCCCCCGCGTCCGAGGGCCGCATCACCGCCTGCCCTTGAAGGCCCTTCACCATCAACAGGGAGGACAGCAGCTCCGCGCGTGCCTCGGCCTCGTCGTGCTCCACCTCCAACACACACATCCGGGTGCGGCAGTCCACGCGTGTCAGCCGGGACCCCGCGAAGCGCGGACCGTCGAACGCATGGGTGACGAGCGTCTCGGTTTGTCCCGCCCATTCCCTGTCACGCGGCTCGGTGTGGGCCACGGCCTGGAGCTCGGCTTCCAATTCGTGTCGCCGCTCGTCGCGAGCCACCTCCACGGCGGCCAGCGTCTGCGCGGTGGGTGGCGCCGCCGGTGCTTCGGGGGCGGCCACCTCCGCGGGCTCGGGCGGCGGTGTGGGACGCGCCTCGGGCACCCCGAGGTGTCTCAACTGGCTTTGTCCCCGGCGCAGTGCTTCCACCTCCGCGCGGAGGGCCCGCACCTCCGACGCCAGGTCCGCTGGGGACCCGGGCTGTGCCTCGGTGGCTTGCGTGCGCACCGGTGTGGTTTCGGGTGTCGCTCCCCACGTGCTCCACCCACCCGCGGCGGCGACGGCGGCCGTGGCCAGACCCAGGATTCCCCAACGGACCTGTCGCATGGTGGCTACTCCGTGACGACGAAGCTGGCGAGGACGGACCGGTGCGAGGTGGAGCCGTTGACGTACTGGCCCGGCAGCTCGCAGCGCAGGCTCACGAAACCGTTGAGGTTCGCGAACACCGACGGCACGCTGATGGAGAAGGTGTTGTGGTTGGTCGTGTGCGCGCCCCAGTTGGAGCACGCCGCGGCCGAGGCCAGGGCGGTGCCGTCCTTCTCCGCCACCGTCGCGGTGCAGCAGACGTTCTCCGTCAGGTGCGGGTCCAGCGCCGTGACGCTGATGGACAGCGTCTCATTGAAGTAGGGCGCGCTGACGTTGCGCTGAATCGGGCAGACGACCTCCATCGGGCTCGTGTCCGAGTTGATGAGGCGCCCGCTGCGGAAGATGGTCGGCGCCGCGAACCCGGAGACCGACGTGCAAAGCGAGCCCGAGTAGGTCGCGGTCCCCGCCATGGCGGGCAGGGTGCTGAGCGCCGCGAACACGGCAACGGACTTCGACACGAGCGAAAGGGACGTCTTCATGGGATTTCTTCCTGGCATCACACGGCCTCGCGCGGCGCCGCTTCATGCGGTCCGGCGGGGTGTGGCGTGAGCGGGAAGAGCAACCGGAATGCCAGCCTTCGCGCGGCCTCCGCGCCTGGGGTTCCGTGGCATGTCAGGCAAGTGTTGCCGTCTCCGCGCCATTCCGGTGCGGCAAGGCTTGCCAGCCCCGGCAGGCGTTGCCGTGCCTACGGCGTGGCGGCGGGCGGCGTCCAGGTGGCGGTGGTGGGCGCCACCCGGTGCAGCGCCGGAGGTGACGCGCTCAGCGCCCCCACGTAGAGGCGGCCGTGAAAGCCTTCCGCGAGCGGCTGCGGGAAGAGGTGCACGCCGGGGGCGGTGTCGGGCTTCTGCCGCACCTCCTTCGTGGGACTGATGGCGAAGAGGTTGCACTCCACCTCATCCCAGACGTTGTAGCGGCAGGAGAACTGCGTGCCTCGCTGGAAGCCCACGTCGAGCGCGCGCACCGACGGGAGCACCTGGGCGAGCCGCGCCCCCAGCGGCGCATAGTCGCTGTCCCAATTCACACCGGCCGTGCGCACGTGCGTGCCGCCCGCGAGCACCAGCGTCCAGGCCTGGGCGCGTCCGCGCTGATGGTCGAGCAGGTGGCGCGCCATCTCCGCCTCGCGCGCGTTGCCCTGCGCCTTCTCGGCGTCGAAGGCCACCAGGGCAATGTCCTTGCCGGAGGCACGGAGCCTGCGGGCCTGTTCGACGAGCCAGAGTATGGCGCCGCTGCTGCGGCCGTCCTGATAGGTGCGCCGCCAGAAAGGGCTCTCATTCAGCAGGGTCTGGATGTCCTGGGATTGGCCGTCGCTCGCCAGGTAGGTGTCCAGCAGGGGTTGCTCGGAGGCGGGCAGTGACAGCGCCAGCGTCACCGGCAGGCCCTTCGCCGTGGCTTCACAGAGCATCCGCAGCGCCGCCGTGGGCAGCTCCCGGGTCCCCAAGGGGTCGGCCAGCAGCAGCACGTGTCCTGGCGCCATCAGCGGGCCGGCGCCGTCCACCGGCGTGCCGCATTCCGGCGCCTGCTGCGGCTGCTCCGTCCGCCATCCTTCCAACGTCACGGAGCGGATGGGCATGGGCGCGTTGCTGCCCACCAGCTCGAGGGCGGGCACCATCTCCAGCCGTTGCAGCAAGGTCCGCTCGATGTCCAGGTCGCGCACGCCTCGCGCCATCCGGAAGCGCTCCATGCCCGGGGCGCCCTTGAACGGGTCCTGCATCGCCGCGCCCCGAGGGCCGGCGTAGGCATCCCGGGTGGCGTCGAACGGGTGGGCGTCCTGGGCGGAGAAATAGTTCGCATCCCGCTGCCCCATGGCTTGCGGCGGAATCTCCAACTGGGTCTCCATCTCGTTGTAGCTGAGCCGGAAGACGCGGACGACCGTCTGACGAGGCCCCAGCCGTTCGCCCTTGATGTAGTAGCGCTCGATGGTGCGCACGCCCGGCGTGTTCTTCCCGGGCTCGTGGGCCGAGGAGAACATCTCCAGCCCACCTTCCTTCTCCAGGATGTCGTAGCGCTGCTCTTCCAGGATGCGGCGCGCCACCATCATCGCGTCCTCGGCGGGGACGATGTACACGCGCTCTTCTTCCGGCGTCTCGTACTCGCCCGTGTCCTCGTTGGCCGTGGCGCCGAAGCCCCGGCTCAAGGTCGCGCAGCCCGAGCAGAGCAGCCCCAGTCCCAGCAGCGCACCGTGAAGCCGCATCGAATGCTCCCATCCCGCCTGGAGCCCAGGCAGGCGACGTGTCGCCGGGACACCACGCTCCGGGCGCCGCCATCATACCGGTTCGGGCCGCGTGGCGGATTGGTGTCCGGTGCCCGCCTGTAGTGAAGTGCGTCCGTGTCGGTTTCTCCTGCCTCCACCCCTGCGTCGGCCTCGCGTCCGGTGGGGCCGCTCCAGCTCCTCGCGCTTGGCGTCAACGGCATCGTCGGCGTGGGCATCTTCTTCGCCCCGGCGGAGGTCGCCGCGCTGGCACCGGGGGGCAGTGCCATCGCCGCCTTCGCGCTGACAGGGCTCGCGCTGATACCGGTGGCGCTGGCCTTCGCGGTGCTCGGCCGCCGCTTCAATGCGGACGGCGGGCCCGTGCTCTTCGCGCGCGCGGCGTTTGGCGAGCGGGCGTCCTTCCTGGTGGGCTGGGTCGCCTACGTCAGCGCGTTCCTGAGCACGTCCGCGGTGGTGGCGGGCCTCTCCCAGGCGGTGGCGCCCTCCCTGGGCCTGGAAGGGGCCCTGGGGCAGCGCGTGCTCGCGTCCGTCCTCGTCACGGCGCTGGCGGGCGTGGTGGCGTCCGGCATCCGCGTGTCGGCGGGCACGTGGACGGCGCTCACCGTCTTCAAGCTGCTGCCGCTGGCCGCGCTGCTGGTGGCCTTCCTGGCGCTGTCGGGACCAGCTCCAGGCGCGTCGGCGGTGGCGGTCGCGAGCCCGGCCGTGGACGTGTCGTGGCTGCGCGCGGGGCTGACGGTGATGTTCGCGTATCAGGGCTTCGAAATCGTCCCGGTCATCGCGGGGCAGGTGCGCTCGTCCTCGCGCGCGGTGCCCCTGGCCACGGTGGGCTCGTTGCTGCTGGCGGTGCTGTTGTACGTGGGCCTGGTGTGGGCCTGCGTGGCGGCGCTGCCGGACCTGGCCTCCTCCGCCACGCCGCTGGCCGCCGCGGCGGGGGTGTGGGGCGGGCCCGGGCTCGAAGGGTGGGTGCGGGCGGGCACCAGCGTGTCCGCGCTGGGCATCTGCCTGGGGATGATGGTGACCACGCCGCGTTACCTGTCCGCGCTGGCGTCGGGCGAGCACACGCTGCTGGGGCTCGACGGCATGTCCGCTGGGGGCGTGCCCTTGCGTGCCCTGGCCGTCACCTGGGGCCTGGTGCTGCTCTTCGTCAACCTGGGTGATTTGTCGGAGCTGTTCGCGCTCTCCAGCATCGCGGTGCTGATGCAGTACGGCGTCACGGCCGCCGCGCTGGCCACGCTGTCCTGGCGGCGCGAGCGAGGCCTGCGTCCGCTGCACGCGCTGCTGGCGGTGCCCACGCTGGGGCTGGGCCTGACGCTGGTGGCCTTCGGTGCCAGCGTGAGGGAAGGCGTCACCACGGTGCTCACCACCGTCGCGGGGCTGGTACTGCTGCGGCTGTCGAGGCCCCGCGCCTCGGAGCCGTCAGCGGCGCTGCGCGGCGAGCCCCTGTAACGGACGAAGCCGCCGCCTCCCATGTCGCGGGAGGACGGCGGCTCCTGAGGTCCGGCGGTGCGCGGACGCCCGTTCCTAGAACTGGCTCCAGAGGTACTGGTTGGTGACCTCGTGGTGGAACACGATCTCCGAGTACTTCACGCGGTTGCCCAACTGCTTGGGGCTGCGCTCGGCCGTGGACGTCTTGAGCTCGGCGAACTTGCTCTGCACGTTCTCACCGAGGATGGACGACACGAACTGGCTGCTCTTGAAGATGCGGATGGCGTCGAAGATGTTGTCCGGCAGGAAGCGGGTGCGGCTGCGCTTGGTCTCCGCGTCCTCCTGCGGCTGCGGGCCCTCCAGGCCGGTGCGCAGCAGGGTGTAGAGCACCAGGTACGGGTTGGCGTCCGGCGCCACCGAGCGGCACTCGACGCGCGCGCTGCGCTCGTTGCCGAAGGGGATGCGCACCATGGCGCCGCGGTTGTTGGCGCTGGCCTTGATCTGGTTGGGCGCCTCGTAGTGCGGGTCCAGGCGGCGGTACGCGTTCACGCTGGAGTTGAGCGTGAGGCAGATGTCGTTGGCGTTGTTGAGGATGCGGTCGATGAACTCCCAGCCCATCGCGCTGAGGCCGTCCTGACCGTCCTTCTCGTAGAAGAGATTCTTGCCGCCCTTGGACAGCGACATGTTCATGTGCATGCCGTTGCCGTTGACGCCCGTCACCGGCTTCGGAAGGAAGCTGGCGGTGCAGTCCAACTGCGCGGCCACCTGACGGGCGAGCAGCTTGTAGAGCTGAATCTGGTCGGCCGCGACGATGGCCTCGCTGTACGAGAAGTTGATCTCGAACTGGCTGGGCGCCACCTCGGGGTGGTCCTTCTCGTTCTGGAAGCCCATGGCGCGCTGGGCCTCGGCCACCTTGTCGATGAAGGTGCGCAGCACGTCGCCGGGCAGCGAGTGGTAGTAGCCGCCGATGGAGATGAAGTCGAAGTGGCCGACCTCGTGGTAGTGCCGCTCGGCGTCGCGGCCCTTGAAGAGGAAGCCCTCGATTTCGGGCGCCGCGTGAAACACCGTGCCGTCCTTCTGGTACATGGCCTCGGTGATCTGCTTGAGCTTGCCGCGCAGGTCGGCGTGGTACGGCGTGCCGTCACGCTCCAGGACCTCGCTGAACACCAGCACCTTGCCCGGCCCGAAGATGTCCGAGGGCAGCCAGTAGAAGGCGCCCCAGTCGATGTTCAGCCGCAGGTCGCTCTCCTGCTGCGCGGAGAAGCCCCGGATGGACGAACCATCGAACGTCAGGTTGTCGGCGCTCTTGATGAGGAACTTCTTGTCGTAGTCCAGCATGTGCAGCCGACCCTCGAGGTCGGTGAAGCACACGGTGACCGCTTTGATGCCGCGTTCCTTGGTGAGGTAGTCGATGCGCTCCTCGCGCAGTTTCTCCGGCGCGATGTGCTTGAGACGCTGCTCCTTCACCTTGAGGTTGCGCTCCTCGAGCTCGTCGTAGGGAATCTCCAGGAACGTCCGCAGACCCTTCGTCTCCATTGACCGTGCCTCCCAGGCCGGGTTCTTCGCCGACAACGCGGCGCGCTGAATCCGTGGGCGCAGGTATTTACATTTGGGGGCCGGAAATCAAGTCTAAACCCCGCGACACGGAGCCTAAAAACTTTGCGATGAAACCTTCAAAGCCCGCCGGATGACACTTGGACCCACCATGGAAGCCCTCGGAGTGGTGGCTGGAGGACGAAGGACCGGCCGAGGGTGACGCGCCGCGCCGAGGCTCGGCGCCCTGGCTCCATGTCGAGCCGCGCGCCCCCTCAATGTCCACGCGGGCGCGCGAATGCAACGGAGTAGGGTGTCGCCATGAGCTCGATGTGGGTCCTGGATACACCCGCGCCCGATGCGGATGCGCGCATCGCGTATGGCGAGCAGCCTCACCAGTTCGGGGACTTGCGGCTGCCAGACGGCCCCGGCCCGCATCCGGTGGTGGTCGTCGTCCACGGCGGCTTCTGGCGCGCGAAGTACGGGCTGGAGCACGCCGGGCACCTGTGCGCGGACCTGACCCAGCGTGGCTTCGCGACGTGGAGCCTGGAGTACCGGCGCGTGGGGCATGAAGGCGGCGGCTGGCCCGGCACGCTGGAGGATGTCGCGCGGGGCACTGACTTCCTGCGCACGCTCGCGCCGTCACATGCGCTGGACCTCTCGCGGGTCGTGGCGCTCGGCCACTCGGCGGGTGGGCATCTGGTGGCGTGGCTGGGGGGACGGCACAAGCTGCGGCCCGGTGAGGCGCTTCACCAGGAGGCGCCGCTGCCCCTGCGCGGCGTGGTGCCGCTGGCGGGCGTCGTGGACCTCGCGCGCGCGTTCGGGCACCGCCTGGGGGACGGCATCGTGGAGACGTTCGTGGGCGGCACGCCGTCCTTGGTGCCTGAGCGCTACCGCACCGCCTCGCCAGCGGCGCTCCAGCCGCTCGGGGTGCCCCAGGTGCTCGTCCACGGCACGGAGGACGACACCGTGCCCGTGTCGATGAGCGAGGACTTCTGCGCGCGCGGCCGCGCGCTGGGGGATGACGTCCGCTGCGTCACCTTGCCAGGCGCGGGGCACTTCGAGGTCATCGACCCGCGCTCACGGGAATGGCCGCACGTCGTCGCCGCGGTGCAGTCGTTGATGTGAGGCGTGACACCCGCCTGAGCCGCCGGGGGTGCCTTCTCAGACGGAGGCCGGACGGGTAGGGTTTGCGCGCCGGAAGTCCGGTTTAGAGGGGGAAGTCATGGGTGTCGTGTATCTGCTGCTCTACCTCGCGGGAGGGGGCCTGCTCACGTTGAGCGTGTCCCGCTTCCTTCAAGATGCGTTGAACGGGGCGCCGTTGGCAGAGTCCGCACCGCTCGTGGCACTGGGGATGGGGCTCGTCTGTTTCGCGGCGCTCCTGCACGCGGTGACACTCCGGCGACGGAACCCGGACGGCCCTTCGGCTGCATTGCCTCGGATGGGGCGCGTCGCGTTCGCCTTGGCAGGCGTCATGTGGGCCATGCCCATCCTCATCGGATGGCTTCAGTTCGAGCTCTTCATCAACCCCATCCAGATGGCCCCGCACCTCATGTTCCTGGGCGGCCTCTTCCTGGTGTTCTGCGTCTGCACCCACGTCACTGCGACCTGGCGCATGCCTGTCGTGGCGACGACCGCGGGGGTGGCGTTGTTCGGATTGCCGTTGGGACTGCTGGGCGCCGCGCTGCCCATCGGGCACTTCAACCACCACCTCAGTGATGTGGTGTTGCTCATGAGCGACCCCATGACGGGGGAGGACCGGAGCGTCCTCAGCGAGCGCGCCGATGTGCCCATGCCCCCGCAGGAGATGAATCCGCACAAGAACGTGATGGACCTGGCCGCGGCCCTCGGCAATGCCAGGCAAATCAACATCGAGGAGGAGCTCGCCGCCGGTCGAATGAAGCAGCTCGACGATGGGTCCTACGTCGTCGTGAATCCGGATGGCTCGGAGGCGGCCCTGGAGAGCGCGGCGGCGTTCGATGAGGCGCTCGACGAAGCCGTCGAGGCCGACAAGCGTCAGGCCTTCGAGGCAGAGGCCGCGCGCGTGGCGGAGTGGGAGCGGCAGATGCGCCAGCGCAGGCCGGGCGGCCGACTCTTCACGAAGGCCACGGCGGACTGAACCGGAACCTCATCCGAAGGGTGCGTCATGGGCATCATCTATCTACTGGTCTACGTCATCGGAAGCTTCATGGTGACTCTTGCCTTCTCGGGTCTGCTCGACAGCGTCTACGACGGCAGCTCCATGAAGAGCGGGGTGGAAAGCCTCGCCAAGGGGGCTGGCGTCATCGGCGTCGCGGCGGTGCTGCATGTGCTGGTGTCGCGGCGGCGCACGGAGGCGATGTCGAGCGCGGCACCCGAGGAGACCGTGCCGGATGCGACGCCCGCGACGGAGACAGCGGAGGCAAAGCCGGGTTCAAAGTATCGCGCCATCTATGTGTCCGCCGCCGTGTGGGCCGCCCCGAACATCGCGGCGTGGATTCAGTTCGAGCTCTTCCGCGACCCCATCGTGATGATCGGCTTTCCCACACTGGTGGGCGGCTACCTCCTGACGTTCTTCGTGAGCGCCCTGGTCGTGGCGAACTGGCGGATACCGTGGGTGGGCATCATGGTGGCGCTCGCCTTCATCGGCTCACCGCTCGCGTGGCTGGGTAACTCCGTCTTCATCAAGCACTTCAACCACCACCTGTCGACCGTGGTGGAGCCCGTTTCGAGAACCAAGAAAGGGGAGTACCGCGACCCCATCGTGTCGCGCGGCAGTGCTCCGGACAGGCCGGTGTGGGGAGGCGGAATCCCCACGGAGCTCATGGCGGAGGTCTCCGAGGCGAAGACGCTCGACCTCGAAAAGGAGCTCGAGACAGGCGGCGTCCGCCGGACGCCGGAGGGGGGCTACGTCAGGGTGCTCTCGGATGGGACGGAGCGCAGACTGAGAAGCATGGCGGAGCTTGCCCAGGCGCTCAAGGACGCGAGCGCGGCGGAGGACCAGCGTGCGGCCGAGGCGGAGGCGGCCTGGGAGCGGCAGGTGCGCCAGCTCAAGCGGGGCGGCCGGTTGTTCAGCCGCGCTCCCGCGGACTGAGCCTCGCCAGACGCGCGTGGCGCCCGGCGAGGTTCGCGTCTTCGGGCGCGCTCAGAAGCCGCGCTGCGCGCCGCCGTCCACCGCGATGGACTGACCGGTGACGTACGACGCCTGCTCGGAGGCGAGGAACGCGGTGAGCGCGGCCAGCTCCTCCGGGCGGCCCAGCCGGCGCGCGGGAATCTGCGGCGCCACCTTCTCGTCCGTCAGCCCGAGCTGCTGCATGCGCTCGGTGGCGTGGTAGCCCGGCAGCACCGCGTTCAACGTGACGCCGTGCTGCGCCACCTCGTTGCTCACCGACTTCACCAGCCCCAGCAGGCCCGCGCGCAGGCCGTTGGAGACGGTCAGGTTGTTCATCGCCTCGCGAGCGGCCAGCGACGTCACCAGGACGATGCGGCCCCACTGGCGCTCCTTCATCCCCGGGAGCACCGCCTGGATGCCGTCCACCGCGGCCATCCACAGGCTCTGGAAGCCGAGCTGCCACTGCTCGGCCGTCAGCGACTCGAAGCCGCCCGCCGGCGGACCGCCCGTGTTCACCACGAGGATGTCCACGCCGCCCAGCTTCTCCGTGACGGTCTCCACCAGCGACTTCGCGGCCCCGGGCTGCGTCAAGTCACACGGCACCGCGAGCGCCGCGCCGAGCTTCTTCGCGGCCTGCTCCAGCTTCTCGCCGCCGCGCGAGCAGATGGCCACCGTGGCGCCTTCCTTCACCAGCGCCTCGGCGATGGCGTAGCCCAGCCCCGCGGAGGCCCCCATCACCAGCGCCCGCTTACCCTTCAGTCCGAAATCCATCCGCGTGCTCCTTCAGGAATGGCGCCAGCCGGCTCTGGATGAGCTCCGCCGCGCGCTTCAGGTCCACGTCCTCCGCCCTCGCCAGCCCCTCGGTCAGCTCGGAGACGATGCCGTCCGTCAGCGCGCCGACCTGGTAGGCCAGCCGGTACGGCACCCGGCTGAAGCTCACCAGCGAGTAGCGGCTGACGAACTCGCCCGGGAAGGCGTTGAGCAGCACCTTCTCCACGGCCTTGCGCAACTGGAAGCGCGGGTCACCGGTGCTGTCGCGCATCTCCACGAAGTTCTCCACCGCCATGTCGGCGATGGCGTCCGCGTTCGTCTTGCGCAGACGTTCGAACTCCGTGAACACGTTCTCCCACGAGCCGCCGCGCTCCAGCAGCGTGTCCAGGACGACGCAGTCCTCGAAGCCGCAGTTCATCCCCTGACCGAAGAAGGGGACGATGGCGTGCGCCGCGTCGCCCAGCAGCAGCGTCAGCCCGCCGGCGCGCCAGGGCGCTCCCTTCACCGTCACCATGCTGCCGGTGGGGCGCGAGAAGAACGCCTCCATCAAATCCGGGATGAGCGCCTTCGCGTCCGGGAACTGCGCGTCGAAGAACGCGGACAGCCGCTCGGGCGTGTCCAGCGAGGCGAAGCTCACCGGCCCCTGCCACGGCAGGAACAGCGTGCAGGTGAAGCTGCCGTCCTCGTTGGGCAGCGCGATGAGCATGTACGTGCCGCGCGGCCAGATGTGGAGCGCGTGCTTCTCCATCTGGAACGTGCCGCCCGGACCCGGCGGAATCGTCAGCTCCTTGTACCCATGGCCGAGCTGCTCCTGCGTGCCCGTGTAGCCCGGCAGCTTCTCCAGCGCCTGCCGCACCGCGGAGGCGGAGCCGTCCGTGCCGAACACCACGCGGCCCGTCTCCTGCCGGACCTGTCCGGTGGCGTCGTCGTGCACCGTGAGGGCGCCCGGGCCCAGGTCCAACTGCGTCACCCGCTGCTTGAAGCGGATGTTCACCTTGCCGGTGGCCTCTGCCGCCGTCATCAGGAACGCGTTCAGCCACGCGCGCGACAGCGAGTTGATGTGCTGCGAGTCGTCCTTGCCGTAGGGCTGGTAGACAAGCGCGCCCTGCGGCGGGTGAATCATCCGCCCGCGCATGGGGATGGCGTGCTTCAGCGCCTCGTCCTCCAGGCCCAACTGCCGCAGCGCGTGCAGCCCGCGCGTGGAGATGGCCAGGTTGATGGAGCGGCCCGCGTCCACGGTTTCACGCCGCATGTCCGCGCGCCGCTCCAGCAGCTCCACGGTGTGGCCCCGGCGCGCCAGGTAGAGGGAGAGCAGCGAGCCCACCAGGCCCGCGCCCACCACGGTGACGGTGTCCTTGAGCGGCTCACTCACGGGCGTAGCCTTCCAGGGCCTTCACGAACCGGTAGACGTCCGTGAAGGAGTTGTAGAGCGGCGCGGGCGCCGCGCGGATGATGTCCGGCTTGCGGAAGTCGCAGATGATGCCCGCCTCGCCCATCCGCTTCAGCAGGCCCTGGGGCTCACCCCGGAAGCGCAAGGAGAGCTGCGCGCCGCGCTGCTTCGCGTCGCGCGGCGTGGTGATGCGCACGTAGCCCTCGGGCAGCCGGTCCAGCAGGAACTCCAGATAGCCGGTGAGCCGCTCGCTCTTGGCGCGCAGCGCGCCGATGCCGGCCTGGTCGAACAGCTCCAGGGACGCGCGCAGCGCCGCGAGCTGGAAGATGGGCGGGTTGGAGAGCTGCCACCCTTCGGCGCCCGGCAGCGGCTCGAAGGTGGGGCCCATCTGGAACCGCGTCTTCTTGTCGTGGCCCCACCAGCCCTCGAAGCGGGGCAGGTCCTTCGTGTTCGCGTGCCGCTCGTGGACGAACACGCCGCCCAGCGCGCCCGGCCCGGCGTTGAGGTACTTGTACGAGCACCACACCGCGAAGTCCGGTCCGTCGTCGTGCAGGGACAGCTTCAGGTTGCCCGCGCCGTGCGCCAGGTCGAAGCCGACGAAGCAGCCCTTCGCGTGCGCGGCCTGGGTAATCGCCGGCAGGTCGAAGGACTGTCCGGTGAGGTAGTTCACGCTGCCGAGCATCACCAGCGCGACTTCATCGCCGTGGCGTTCAATCGTCTCGAGGATGTCCTCGGTGCGCAGCGTCTCCTCGCCCGCGCGGGGCTTGAGCTCCATCACCGCTTCGCGCGCGTCGTAGCCGTGGTAGCGCACCTGCGAGGCGACGGCGTACTGGTCCGACGGGAAGGCGCCGCCCTCCACCAGGATTTTGAAGCGCTGCTTCGTGGGCCGGTAGAACGACACCATCATCAGGTGCAGGTTCACCGACAGGGTGTTCATCACCACGACTTCCAGCGGCTTGGCGCCCACCAGCCGCGCCGCCTGCTCCGTGACGAGCTCGTGGTAGTGCAGCCACGGGTGGCGGCCGTGGACATGGCCCTCCACGCCCAGCCGGGCCCAGTCCTCCAGCTCCTCCTGGATGTAGCGCGCGGCGTTGCGCGGCTGGAGCCCCAGCGAGTTGCCCGCCAGGTACACCACCGGCTTTCCCTCCGGCGTGGGCGGGAAGTGGAACGCGTCGCGGTAGCCGCGCAGCGCGTCCTCCGCGTCGAGCTTGTGGGCGAAGGCCTCGGTGTCCTCGAAGGGGTGCGGCGTCGTCATGGTGCGAAGTCCTCGGGGGCGCGTCCCAGCCAGTCGAAGGCGTTGCGCCAGAGCAGCCGCTCCTTCGCGGCGGGCCCCAGCTCGGTCAGGGACTCGATGAGCGTGCCAGGGCGGTCCTCGCCCAGGGGGAAGGGGTAGTCACTGCCGAGCGCCACCTTGTCCTGCCCGAAGAGCTGGACGATGAAGCGCAGCGCGTCCGGGTCATGGACCAGCGAGTCCACCCAGAAGCGACCCAGGTAGTCGCGGGGCGGCACCTTGTTGTCCACGGCCACCAGGTCCGGCCGGGCCTCGAAGCCGTGCTGAATCCGGCCGAGCGTGTGGGGGAACGCGCCGCCGCCGTGCGCGAAGGCGAAGCGCAGCTTGGGCAGCCGCTCCATGACGCCGCCGAAGATGACGGAGCAGATGGCCAGCGACACCTCGGCCGGCATGCCCACGAGCCACGGCAGCCAGTACTTCTGCATCTTCGCCTCGCCCATCATGTCCCACGGATGGACGAAGACGGACGCGCCCAGCTCGCTGGCGGCCTCGAAGAAGGGGAACAGCGCCGGGTCGGACAGGTTCCAGTCGTTGACGTGCGAGCCAATCTGCACGCCCGCCAGCCCCAGCTCCTTCACGCACCGCTCCAGCTCGCGGATGGCCAGCTCGGGCGACTGAAGCGGCACCGTGCCCAGGCCCAGGAAGCGCTTGGGGTGCGCGTGCACCACGGAGGCGAGGTGGTCGTTGAGGAAGCGCGCCAGGTCCGCGCCGTGCTCGGGCTTCGTCCAATAGCCGAACATCACGGGGATGGTGGACAGGACCTGGACGTGGACGCCGGCCGCGTCGCACTCCTCGATGCGCTTCACCGGGTCCCAGCAGTTGCTTTCGATTTCGCGGAAGAACTTGCCGTCATCCCGGAGCATGCGCGCGCGGCAGGGCGCGTGGTGGTCCAGGGTGATGAAGCCGCCGTAGCCGTAGCGCTCGGCGAAGCGCGGCAGGTTGGCGGGGAGCAGGTGCGTGTGGATGTCGACCTTCAACGGGCGGTGCCTCCCTTGACCACCTTCGTCCCGCACTTCTTGCAGGTGCAGTTGTCGGGGTTGCCGTAGAAGTGCTCGAAGATGGGCGGGAGCTGCGTCACCAGATTCGTGACGTGGACGAACTCCTCATAGAGCTTCTCGCCGCACTGCGGGCACAGCCACATGAAGCCGTCCAGCTCCTTGGGTTGGCGGCGGCGCTCCAGCACCAGCCCCACCGTGCCCGCGGGGCGCTGCGGCGAGTGCGGCACGTTGGGCGGCAGCAGGAAGATTTCCCCTTCCTGGATGGGGATGTCCTGCACCTGGCCCTCGTCGATGACCCGCAGGTTCATCGTGCCCTCGAGCTGGTAGAAGAACTCCTCGCCCTCGTTGATGTGGAAGTCCGTGCGCGCGTTGGGGCCCCCGACGACGGTGACCATGAAGTCGCGGTCCTCCCAGATCTGCTGATTGCCCACGGGCGGCTTGAGCAGGTGGCGGTGCTCGTCGATCCACTTCTTGAAGTTGATGGGGGTCAGGCGGCCCATTCATTCACCTCCGATGGTGGCGATGCACTTGAGCTCGATGGCGATGGGCGTGGGCAGCCGGTTGATTTCGAGCGTCGTCCGGCACGGCGGGTCGTCCTTGAAGTACTCCGCCCACAGCCGGTTGTAGGTGGGGAAGTCCTTCTTCATGTCGGTGAGGTACACCGTGACGTCCACCAGCTTGTCCCAGGACGAGCCCGCGTCCTCCAGGATGTAGCGGACGTTGCGGAACACGGAGTGGCACTGCGCCTCGATGTCGTACGAGACGATGTTGCCCTCCGCGTCCAGCTCCACGCCGGGAATCTTCTTCGTGCCGCGCTCGCGCGGGCCCACGCCGGACAGGAACAGGAGGTTGCCCACGCGGCGGGCGTGGGGGTACAGGCCCACCGGCTCCGGGGCCTTCTGCGAATCGACTCGCGCGCTGTCGCTGCTCACGGCGTGCTCCTCAGGTTGGGGAGGGGAGGGGAGGGGGCTTACAGCTTGATGCAGACATTTTTCGGCTCGGTGAAGAAGCGCAGCGCGTCCCAGCCGCCCTCGCGTCCCACGCCCGAGTCCTTCACGCCGCCGAAGGGCGTGCGCAGGTCGCGCAGCATCCACGTGTTCACCCAGACGATGCCGCTGTGCAGCCGCGAGGCGAAGCGGTGCGCGCGGGACACGTCCTGCGTCCACACGCTGGCGGCCAGGCCGTACTTCGTGGAGTTGGCCCATGCGAGCACCTCGTCCTCCGAGTCGAAGGGCATGATGCTGGCCACCGGTCCGAAGATTTCTTCCTGGTTCGTGCGGCAGTTCCAGTCGAGGCCCTCGATGAGGGTGGGCTCCACGAACCAGCCATCGCGGCAGCGCCCGGGGACGTTGGCGCGCTGTCCGCCGGTGAGGACGCGCCCGCCCTCCTGCTTCGCGAGCGCCACGTAGCCCAGCACCTTGTCGAAGTGCTGCTGCGACACCAGCGCGCCCTGGTCCGTGCCCGGCTCCAGCGGGTCACCGACCTTGAGCGCGCGCGTGCGCGTCACCAGCGCCTCCTTGAAGCGCTCGTAGATGGGACGCTGCACGAAGATGCGCGGGCCGCAGAGGCAGATTTGCCCCTGGTTGGCGAAGGACGAGCGCACCGTGGTGGCCAGCGCCTCGTCGAAGTCGCAGTCCGCGAAGATGACGTTCGGGTTCTTCCCGCCCATCTCCAGCGACAGCTTCTTGAAGACGGGCGCGGCCACGCGGGCAATCTCCGCGCCGGTGCGGGTGCTGCCGGTGAAGGAGATGGCGCTGATGTCCGGGTGCTCGCTCATCGCGGCGCCCACCTTGGGGCCCAGGCCGTGGACGAGGTTGAGCACGCCCGGCGGCAGGCCCACGTCGCGGCAGACCTGGGCCAGCAGGTACGCCGTCATCGGCGTCACCTCGGACGGCTTGGCCACCACGCAGTTCCCGCTGGCGAGCGCCGGGGCAATCTTCCACGTCAGCAGGTACAGCGGCAGGTTCCACGGGGAGATGCAGCCCACCACGCCCAGCGGTGAGCGCAGCGTGTAGTTGATGGCCACGTTGTCCGTGGCGTGCGCCTCGCTGGCGAACTGGGTCGCCGCGTCCGCGAAGAACTCGAAGTTGAGGACGCTGCGCGGGATGTCCACTGTCGAGGCGACGGACAGGGGCTTGCCGGTGTCGATGGACTCAGCGCGGGCGAAGGCGTCCAGGCGGGCACGGATGCCGTCCGCGATGCGGCGCAGCATGCGCGAGCGCTCGGAGGCCGGGGTGGCGGCCCAGGCGGGGAAGGCCCGGGCGGCGGCCTCCACCGCGTGCTGGACGTCGGCGGCGTCGGAGTCCGGAACGTGGGCGTACGTTGCCCCCGTCGCGGGCTCGGGCTTGTCCAGCCACGCACCGCTTCGGGCGGGCAGCAGCTCGCCACCAATGTAGTTGAGCACCTTCTCCATGGCCGCGCTCTCCGGTTGTGTCTGCCCACGGCGCGGCGACGGACACCCGCTTGGCGGCCTCGCGCATGGAAGCGCGACCGCGCCGCCCCGGTGGGACGGCGCAATGTACGCCGCCCCTCCTCATGTCACCAGCGTCACGCACAGGCGCCGTCTACTGCCGACGGGCACGCGAAAAAGGCAGCCTTGTTGCTCGCATGACGCTCGGCGGAGCGTGGCTTCACTGTCGGCCATGACGCACAGCGGCTTGGTCACGCCCGCACGTCCGTGGGGCGGTCCGTGGCGGCTTTGCG
Organism: Myxococcus hansupus; assembly: GCF_000280925.3. NCBI lineage: Bacteria > Pseudomonadati > Myxococcota > Myxococcia > Myxococcales > Myxococcaceae > Pseudomyxococcus > Pseudomyxococcus hansupus. The sequence goes on along the minus strand of NZ_CP012109.1, from coordinate 7,517,693 downwards.
CTGCACGCGCAGGTTGGGCCTGCGGCGGCACGGCACCGGACTAGCGCATGCTCAGGTGGGGCCTGCGGCGCCCCGGCACTGGACTAGCGCACGAGCAGGTCGGGCATGCGGCGGTGCGGCACCGCACGAGCGGTCGGGCCCGAGGCGGCTCGGCACCGCACGAGCGGTCGGGCCTGAGGCGGCGCGGCACCGCACGAGCGGGTCAGCCATGCGGCGGCGCGGCACCGCACGAGCGGTCGGGCCTGAGGCGGCGCCGCACCGCACGAGCGGGTCAGGCATGCGGCAGCACGGCACCGCACGAGCGGTCGGGCCTGAGGCGGCGCGGCACCGCACGAGCGGTCGGGCCTGAGGCGGCGCGGCACCGCACGAGCGGGTCAGCCATGCGGCGGCACTGCACCGCACGAGCGGTTGGGCCTGAGGCGGTGCGGCACCGCACGAGCGGGTCAGCCATGCGGGGCGCGGCACCGAACTAGCGCACGAGCAGGTCGGGCCTGAGCCGCCCCTCGACCTCCACGGTCGGCCAGCGCGGGTCCACCGTCAGGACCTCCAGTCCGCCGGGAGACACCACGCAGGTGTCCTCGCTCTTCGCTCCGGGCAGGGAAGGGTTCCACGCCACCGCGCCGTGAGGCGCCAGCGCCACCGTCATGCCGGGACGCGCCAGCTCATCCCGGGAGAGATAGCCGCAGGGGCCGCCCTGGTGGTGGAGCACCTCCGCGCCGGGGTGGCCCGCGTCCGCGTACGCGCGGGCGAGCGCCGAGTAGACCTGTCCCAGCGTGTTCCCGGGCCGGCTGGCCGTGAAGGTCGCGGCCTCCACGCGCAGGACGTCGGTCGCGAGGCGGCGCTCCTTGGCGGAGGGCGCGCGGAAGTAGACGAAGCGGGTGAGGTTGGCGAACAAGCCGTGCCGCCTCCCACAGACGACGATCATCGCCCGCGCGCCGAGCCGCTCCCGTGAGGCGGTGGCATGCCGGTAGAGGGGCAGCCGACGCTCGTCTCCGACCAGGGTGAGGGCCGGCTGGATGCCGCGTGTCCAGAGCGCCTCCGCGCCCGCCCCCGCCAGCTCGAAGCCCGTCCACTCCGGCGTGGCCGCGAGCAGCACCTCCGTCACCGCCTCCGCGGTGTCCTTGCCGAGCGCGCGGTAGCGCTCCAACTCCCGTGGCAGGAGCGACGCCCGGGCGCGGACCAGGGCCTCGGGCAGAGGCACTTCTCCGTGCGAGGGCCGGTCCGACGCGATGGTGCCTTGGACTCGCGCGGAGACCCACGCCTCGCGCTGGGCTGGGGCCTCCCACGGGTTCACCTGGGTGGGCAGCCCTGAAGGGAGCTCCTCCTTCTCCAGCCGCTCCGCTTCGATGCGGTCCGTGAGCGCCCAGGCGCCCTCGCGCGTGACGAGCACCTCGGCCACCCCGGTCTCCTCCGCGAGCAGCACCACGTTGGAGCCGCCGCAGGTGGCCCAGGAGAACCAGTCCGCGCCCCGCAGGCGGATGGCCCCCAGGTCCCCGAGGTGGGCGCGCAGCAGGGACAGCTTCGTTTCCAGCTCGCTCATGACAGGCTCGCTCGGGGGCCGCACCTGGGGTGTCTCGAGCGGCCCGTGGGGAGGGTGTCCTCGTTTCGATACGGCCAGCGCGTCTGCCCCTGGCAGCCGCGTCGCGAGCACGAGCGGCCCCCGGCTCCGCGCGCTCACGGGACGTGCTCTCGTTCCTGTCCCGGCCCCGGGTGTCCTCGCGGCGCGGGCCGTGGAAAGTCAAAGCTCGCCACCCTGGTTGACGGTGGCAAGTCGCCGGCGCGTCCCCGCGCCATTCGGCCGCCTGCCCGCCCTGCCTGTCGAGGGATGTTCACGAGACCGCCGCGCCCGGGCCGCTCGGCTATAAGGCGGGGCCTGGAGGACACACCATGTCGCGGAAAGTGGCGCTCATCACCGGAGCCTCGGCGGGATTGGGAGAGCAGTTCGCGCATCGCTTCGCGCGGGATGGCCACGACGTCGTCCTGGTCGCCCGGAGCGCCGCGCGGCTGGAGGCACTGGCCGCGAAGCTGGAGCAGGCGCACGGTGTGAAGGCGCACGTCTTCCCCTCGGACCTGTCTCAACCGGACGCGCCCGAGCAGCTCTTCGAGTCCGTGCGCGCGCGCGGACTGACGGTGGACTTCCTGGTGAACAACGCGGGCTTCGGCTCGTGTGGTCCGTTCCTGGAGCAGGTGCTGGCGAGCGAGGCGGAGATGGTGGCGGTCAACTGCACCGCGCTCTTGAAGCTGTCCCACCTGTTCGCGCGGCCCATGCGGGAGCGCGGTGCCGGGCGCATCCTCAACGTCGCCTCCACGGCGGGTTTCCAGCCCGGGCCGTACATGGCGACATACTTCGCGACCAAGGCCTTCGTGGTGTCCCTGTCGGAGGCGCTGGCCCACGAACTCAAGGGCACGGGCGTGACGGTGACGTGCCACTGCCCGGGCCCCACGCACACGGAGTTCACCCAGCGCGCGGGCAACGGCAAGACGCGCCTGTTCCAGCGCACGGGCGTGGCGACGGCGGAGGCGGTGGCCGCCCATGCCTACGCGATGATGATGCGCGGCCGGGTGCTGGCCATCCACGGCCTGCTCAACTGGGTGGGGACGGTGGGCGTGCGCTTCAGCCCGCGCGTGGCGGTGCGCGCGCTCGCGGCCAGCCTCAACCGGCAGGGCTGAGGCTGGCGGGCGCGGCGCGGCTCAGTTGTAGGTCGCGGACAGGACGACCGAGAAGTTGGCGACGTTCCAGCTCTCGCGGTCGAACTCGTTGCGGATGCGGCCCATGGCCAGCTCGGCGCCCACGCCCAGGCCCCAGTTCTTGCTCACCCACCACTCCTTGCCGATGCCCAGGTGCAGGCCACCGCCGATGTCCGACTCCGCCACCTTCTCGTTCCGGCGGGAGACGGAGAGCTGGGTGTAGGTCACCGCGCCGGACAGGTAGACGTTGGCGGGCATGATGTAATAGGTGATGCCCAGGCCCACGGCGCCGTAGTTCTGGCTCCGGTCCTCGTCCTGTCCCTCGATGGTGAGGTCCCCAATCTGCATGCTCGGGTTCGGCGTGGACGCGCCGTAGAACTTCGCGTGGAGGATGAAGTTGTTGACCAGCGCGAAGCCGACCTCGGCGTTGATGTTCGCGCCGGCGCCCTTCACCGTGTACTGGGGGATGGCATCCGTCGCCTTCGCGCGCAGATAGCCGCCGCCCACCTGCAGGCGCAGGTAGAAGCCGTCGTGAACGTGCTCGTCGTATTCCTGGGCGCTGGCCGCCGTGGCGGTGAAGAGCAGCGCCGCGATGATGCTGGGGTGTCGCATGAAAAGGGCTCCTTCGGAGAATCCCACCCGGCCTGGGTCCCCGCGTTATGCAGCACCCACACCCTGGAAGGCCAGCGTCCGCTCGTGACACCCGCGTGCTCGCGACGCTTGCGTGGCCATGTGGGTGTACCGGAAGCTCCGCGCCACCATCCGGGCGGTGCGCCATGAAGGCGTGGCCGGGAACGACGAACGAGGGCAGGGGATGACCGCGACCGTGGACCACGAGGCACTGGCACACACACTGGACTCGGCGAGGTTGGAGCGCCGCGAGGTGGCCCCGCTCACGCGTGAGCACGCCGCGCTGAGCGTGCCGGATGCCTACGCCATCCAGGAGGCCGGCATCCGGCTGCGCCAGTCCCACGGCGAGCGCGTGGTGGGCCTGAAGATGGGGCTCACCTCCGAGGCCAAGCGCAAGCAGATGAACCTGGACTCGCCCGTGTACGGCGTGCTCACGGACCGGATGCAGGTGCCCGCGGGCGGGGTGATTCAGCTCTCGCAGGGCGTGCACCCGAAAATCGAGCCGGAGATTGCCTTCCGCATCGGCCGGGAGCTGCGCGGCACCGTGACGCGCGACGAGGCGCTGGATGCCTGTGAGTCCGTGTTCGCGGCCATGGAAATCCTCGACTCGCGCTACCGCGACTTCAAATACTTCTCCCTGCCGGACGTGGTGGCGGACAACGCGTCGTCGTCGCTGTTCGTGCTGGGCACCACCGAGCATCCCCCCCGCGCGATGGACCTCACGCGGCTGGAGATGACCATGACGGTGAACGGCGAGTCCGTTCAGTCCGCGCGCTCGGACGCCATCTCCGGGGACCCGGTCATCTCCATCATCCAGCTCTGCGAGCTGCTCGCGCAGCGTGGCCAGGTGCTGCCCGCGGGGAGCATCGTGCTCGCGGGCGCCGCCACCGCCGCGCACATGCTGCGCCCGGGAGACCGGGTGCAGCTCACGGTGGAAGGGCTGGGCATCGTGGCGGCGTCCGCCGAGTAGCCCGCGCGCCTCACCCTTCGAGCGGGACGCCCGAGGACGCCAGGGGCTCGCGCGGCGCGCGCGAAGCCTCCACCCGCCGCAGCAGGTGCCACGCCAGGTTCCGGGCGTGGCCGCGAATCTCGGGGACAGCCGTCGTCTCCCACAGCTCGCCCCGCCTGGGCGGGCCCAGGGTGTAGAGCCGGCCGGCGGCATGCCCATGGATGTCCAGCAGCGCGCCGTCCTCGTCCGCGGCCAGGCCCATGCCCAGCGCGTCCGGGCTCACGCGCCCGGTCTCCACCAGTCCGCCGAGCACCGGGTGGCCCCGCGTCATCGCGCCCTCGGGGCCCGTGCAGTTGATGACGTGTTGGACGTGCAGCGCCGTCTCCTGGCCACCGCGCCCGCGCGGACGCAGGCGGACCTCCACGCCCGAGTCCTCCAGCGCGAAGCTCCGGATGTGCCCGGCGTGAAGCGTCAGTTGCCCTTCGCGCCGCAGCCGCTCCACCGTCTCGCCGATGCTGGGCGCCATCCGGTGCCGGTGCACGTCCCAGTAGGCGCGCAGGTGGCGGAGGAAGCGGCGCCGCTCGTTCACCGGCAGCCGCTGCCAGAGCGGCACCGACACGGGCCGGAGCGCGTCCACCACCTGGCGCCAGTCCGCGCCCGCCTTCGCCGCGCGCCGCACCTCCCGGCGCACGAGGCGCAGGACGGGACGGATGCGCACCGCCAACGGCAGGTGCTCCTTCGCGTGCGCCGTCTCCGGCCGCGCGCGCCGCAGCTCCTGCCGCAAGGCCCGCAGGGCGTCCCGGATGCCCGGCGCCGCATAGCTCGAGCGGGTCGCCTCCTGGTGCACGTGTGGCAGCAGGCCGTGCCGGGAGAGCGCATGGATGTGTCCCTGGTGGCCCTGCTCCATCAGCGAGAGCACGGTGTCCACCATGGTGAGCCCCGTGCCGATGAGCAGCACGTCATCCCGGGCCGCCACGCCTCGGAGCGCGTCCGGCGCCCAGGGGGAGCGGTGGTAGCGGCGGCTGACGTACAGCCCGCCGTCGGACACGCGCAGGTTGGAGGGCAGGGCGTTGCCCAGGGCCAGCACCGCCGTCCTGGCCTCCAGCCACGTCCCATCCGCCAGCACGAGCCGCACGGCGTCGCTCGTCTCTTCCACCGCGGCGACTTCGCTGGTCACGACGTCCAGATGGACGCCCGGGGCCGCGTTGGCGCGCGCCTCGCGCAGCACCGACTCCAGGTAGCGTCCGTAGCGCTGGCGGGCGATGAAGGCACCGGGCGGCGTCCCCGGCTGCTCGCGGCGCGCCCAGCGCAGGAAGTGCTCCGGGTCGTCCGCGTAGGCGCCCATCTTCGCGGCGGGCACGTTCAGCAGATGACACGGGCTCGTCGTCGAATACGCCAGCCCCAGGCCGGCCCGCCCGCTCCGCTCCACCAAGGCCACGCGAAGCGGCGCGCGCGCGTCCCTCAGGAGGTTCGCTGCCAGCAGCGTGCCACTGGCACCTCCTCCCACGATGGCCACATCCCAACACCCCTGTGCTCGCACGCCGCAATCGTAGGTCCTGCCACGCTCGCTGGCATCCTCCCGCGGCGTTCAGGTGTCCAGGCGCCGGGCCTGCATGCCTGCCCCGCCTCCCTGGGCAGGGTGTTGTGGGGTGTTCACACTCCAACCCACACGCGGGAGGTCATCATGCGCGAGTCCGTCATCACCGAGCGTGAGCTGCATTCCATGGCCAACGCGCTGCTCGGCTGGCAGCTCCCCGAGCGGCCCGAGGAGATTCCATCCGTGGCGTGGCTGGTGGAACGGCTGCGCTCCAGCAGGGTGGATTGGGGGCTGCTGCGGGAGCTGGTGCACTTCGACGCGGCGGGTTACACGCGGCGCACCGTGGCCCGGACGCCCGCGTGTGAGCTGCTGCTCGTTTCATGGCTCCCCGGCCAGGCTTCGCACGTGCACGACCATGGCGGCTCCGGTGGCGTGTCCTGGCTGGTGCAGGGCGCGCTTCGGGAGACGCGCTACGCCTGGGCGGGGGACCGGTTGGCCCCGGAGACGGCCGTGCGCGCGGAGGAGGGGGATGTCCTCGTCGAGTTCCCGGACACCATCCACCGCATCGACAATGCGTCCCGCCACGGCGCCGTGTCGCTGCACCTCTACGCGCCGCCGATGCAGGGGATGACGCAGTACGAGCCGGCGCAATCGCCGGAGCGCCTCAGGCCGCGACGTCCGCCGGCTGCGAGCGCGGCGCCTGGGCGAAGGCGCCGGCCACGGGCAACGTGACGCGGAAGATGCTGCCGCGCTCCGGCGCGCTCTCCACCGTGAGGGTGCCGCCCAGCGAGGTCACGATGCCATGGCACACCGCCAGCCCCAGCCCCGTGCCCACGCCCAGGGGCTTGGTGGTGAAGAACGGGTCGAAGATGCGCTCGCGGTGCTCCGGCGAGATGCCGCAGCCGGTGTCCCGCACCTCCACCGCCACGCGGCCGGACTTGGCCTCGCGGGCGACGATGTGGACCTCGTTCTTCTCCACCGCGCCGGGGACAATGGACTGCGCCGCGTTGAGCAGCAGGTTGAGGAACACCTGCCCCAGCCGCGCGCCGTTGCCCTGGACGGGCGGCAGGCCCTCGCACTCCACCACCAGCCGGGCGCGGTGCCGCAGCTCGTGCATGGCCATCTTCGCCGCCGTGCGCACCACCGACGCCAGGTCCGACGGGCCCGTGCCCACGTCCTCCGCGCGTGACAGCGTCTGCAAGTCACGCACGATGAGCCGGATGCGCTCGGCGCCGTCGCGCGTCTCGGCCAGCGCCTCCAGCACTTCCTGACGCTCCTGCTCGGACAGGTGCTCCTTCTGCTGGAGCTCCTGGTGGATGTATTCGAGGTTGCTGAGGATGAAGGCCAGCGGGTTGTTGATTTCGTGGCCCACGCCCGCGGCGATACGGCCCAGCGCAATCAACCGGTCCGCGAACAGGAGCTGCGCCTGCGTGGCCCGGAGCTGCTCCAGGCTGCGCGACAGCTTGATGTTGGCCGCCTCCAGCGCGGCGGTCCGCTCGCGCACCGTCTCCTCGAGCCGCTCCGCCTCACCCGCGGGAGGACGGTGCGCGCGCAGGCGCACGCCTCCCAGGGTGTTGCCTTGGAGCAGGTCGAACGCGCGTCGCAAGGTTCCGCGCCGCTGCGCCACCGCCGACATCAATTTCACCCTCGTTCGAAGTGTCATCGCGTCCGGCTCCAGGGATGGGGTGTCTGCTCGTGGAGTAACCCCGAGCCGCGACAGACCCGAGTAGTCAACACCGTCATGGTGGTACGGGGCAAGGTACCGAGGGGCGGTGCCAGCGTGTGACGCACGACGGAGACCGTGTGTTCCGCCATGGCACCTGTGCTTCAACCAGGACAGATGCCGCAGTCCACCCGGCAACTGTCTGGTGACGTGCCCGAGCCACACCGCTCGGTGAGCTGGCAGACGCCGTCACCGCAGCGGTGGATGTCTCGCGGCTGGATGCGTGTCGTGAGGGGGCGGTACGCCCGTCCGTTGTGGGTGCATTGTTCGTAATAGGGCCGCTCGCCGTTGCTGGGCGGGTTCTGCTTCTCCGCGGCCACGCCAAAGGGCACGGTGCTGTCGGTGGCGCGCTGACAGAGCGACTGGCAGGTGCCCGCGCGGATGATGGGCAGACAGTCCGACTGGCTCGGGTTCGAGGACAGGCCGCAGGAGCGCACGCTGCTCTCGTCCCAGGCGAGGTAGCCGCGGTCGGTGGCGGCGAAGACGCCGGTGCCGTCGAAGAGGTTGCCGAAGAAGCACGCCTCCCGCTCGCTGAACACCGCCAGCTCCTGCTCGGTGTACGAAAGCGCCGCCCCGCGCGCGTTCCGGCCCAGCACGGAGATGGGCACCGGGATGCCGAACTTGTTGGCGTGCGCCGCCAGGCACGCGGAGACGACTTCCTGTTCCTCCCGGGTCGCCGCCGCGCCCGTGGCCCATTGGTGCGCCAGGCCCAGGCCTCCGTGCCACGTGTGTGTCACCCCCGTCGCGGGGTTGGTGTATTTACGCTGCTGGTTCCCCTTCGCCGCGCACTTGATGATGTATCGCATCAGCTCGTCCGCGCGTTCGGGATCCTGGTTGAACCAGGTGGAGAATCCATTCGTTGACAGGCCATTTGTTGACAAGCCATTGGTGGACAGCCCGTTGGTCGACAGGCCATTTGTCGACAAACCATTGGTGGAGAGTCCGTTGTCTGACTCAGCGGCCGCGCGAGCCATGGTCGGTGTCCAATCATCACTGACATGCCCCGCGGGGCCGCAGGCGCCCACGGTGAATCCCAGCAGCAGGCTCCACAGTCCTCTCGTGGCCGCTGACCCGCATGGGTGTTTCAGTCGGTGATTGATTTGAATTCCAGACACAGACGCTGGCGTGTGGTGCATGGCTTTCCCCCGTTACAAGAAGCCAGCAGCGCTGGATTCTCGAAGGCCATCAGTTCCAGCTCCCATGTACGAAAATGCTGTCGCTGATGGATGCACCCAGTGTGAGGGTTTTCAGGGCGCGAGAAATATAGCCAAGCCGGAATATTCGAGTGGGGGTCTGCCTGGAAACACCCGATGTGTGTCATGTCAGACGCCGTGCGGGGCGCCTGCATGCCAGGTGATAACAGATACGTGTTATCCGCGAGTCAGTCGCTCTCGTCGAACTCGAGCGCCAGCGACGCCGCCGGGGTGAGGGCGAAGCCATCCGGTGAACGCAGCCGCCACGTGCCCACGTCGGTGACGGGGCCGCCGACGACCTCGGACTCCTGCGGATCGCCGCGCGTCTCCGCCTGGCCCAGGTGGATGCACAGGTGGACGTGGGCGTTCACCGGCTCCGCCAGCTTCTGGGCCATGGTCTGCAGCAGCCGCAAGGTGCGCTCCGCCTCGCGCAGGTATTCGGTGCGCTCGGCGCTGGGCGCGCCATTCTCCAGCGGGTGGACGGCCAGCAGCGAGGTGCCGGACTGGAGCGCCAGCAGGAAGCCGCCGCCCCGCAGGCCCTGCTCGAGTCCGTCCAGCACGTCCGCGAGCACCGCGTACACGGCGTCGTCGTCCTGAGCGGAGGCGGCGAGCACCACCTCGGCGTGGACGGCGAGCGCCAGCCGGGTGCGGCGCGCGGGCTGGACGGGTTCTTCCGCGGCCTCGCTGAGCGCCGCGAGGAACGCCGTCACGCTGCTGAAGCGCCGGCCTCCGTCCTTCTCCAGGCAGCGCAGCACCACGGCGTCCACGGCCGGCGACACGGCGGCGATGGCGCTGGGCCGCGGCGGCGGGGCTTCCAGGTGGAGGCGCTCCAATTCCATCCGGTCCTCGCACTGGAACGGATAGCGGCCGGTGACGAGCTGATGCAGCAGCACGCCCAGCGCGTAGATGTCCGTGTGCGGGCCAATGGGGCCGCCGCGGAACTGCTCGGGCGCCATGGCGTGCGCGGTGCCCAGCCGCTGGCCGGCGATGGTGAGGCCCTCCTGTGCGGGCTCGGCGTGCAGCAGCTTGGCGATGCCGAAGTCCAGCAGCTTCACCCGGGGCCGCTCGCCTTCCTCCACGACGAGGATGTTGCTGGCCTTCAAGTCGCGGTGGACGACGCCCGCGCGGTGCGCTGCCTCCAGCGCGCCGCAGACGGGCTCCAGGTACGCGAGCGCGCGCGAGGACGACAACCGCCCGCGCTCCTGCACCACCTGGCTGAGCGTGCGCCCGGTGAGCAGCTCCATGACGTAGTAGGGGCTGCCGTCGGGCATCAGCCCGAAGTCGTACACGTCCACGATGTTGGGGTGGCGTATCTGATTCACCACCCGGGCCTCGCGCACGAAGCGCTTGAGCATCTCGCCCTGGTCCGCCAGGTGGGGGTGGAGCACCTTCACCGCGGCGCGGCGGCCCAGGATGCGGTGCTCGGCTTCATAGACGCTGCCGTGGCCGCCCGAGGCCAACAGGGCCTTGAGGACGTATTCGCCCGCGAGCGTGCCCGGGCCTCGCTGCGCGCGGGAAGCGTCACTGGGTAGTCGCTCGGACGCATGCAGGTCCGCTCGGGCCTGGATGCGGAAGGTGCTCTCGGAGTCCGCCGCCATGGGGTGCCTGATCCTTACACCTTTCCCCACGAAGTCTGCCTGGGTGCGGGAATGAATTCCCGCCGCGGCGCGGCATCGTGGTGGGCACGTTGACCACCTGGCAGGGCGGATGGCGGTGCGCCAGGCGCGGGATGTTCGCTGCCGGAAGGTCTGTCGCCCTGGGGTCGGGGGGGATTGGACGGAAGGGCCCCGGCACTGATGGGATTCCGGAGGCGTGACGCTTCGTACGGGAGCTCGGGGATGGATGGGTTGTGGGGCTTCAGGCGGGCGTCGGGGGGCTGCGAAATGACGATGCTGGACGACCTCACGACGTGTGCGGGGCTTGCCATGGCCCCGCCTCCGTCCTCCACGGGAGCCTGTCTCATTCTCATCAGCACCACGACACCCGCGGCCATTGGCAAGGCCTTCCGCCTGGACCTGGGGGAGCACGTCATCGGCCGCGGTTCGGATGTCACGGTGCGCATCGACGACCACGGGGTGTCGCGCAAGCACGCGCGCATCGTCCGAGGCAGTGACGGCTCCTGCCACGTCACGGACCTGGACTCCACCAACGGCACGCTGCTCAACGGCGTCCCCGTCAGCAGCGCCGAGCTGATGGAAGGCGACCGGCTGCAGATTGGCACCGTCACCGTGTTCCGCTTCTCCAAGCGCGACGTGCTGGAGCCTCGCGAGGAGCAGTTGCGCCAGGCGCTGACGGCCGCGCGCGTGGGCATCTGGGATTGGAACGCCACCAGTGGCCGGGTGACGTGGAGCGAGCAGGTGGACCGGCTCCTGGGGCTACCCGTGGGCAAGCTGTCGGGCCGCGCCATGGAGCTGTCGGAGGTGGTCCACCCCGCGGACCTGCCCCGCGTGAGCGACGTGCTGGGCGCCGCGCTGGAGAAGAAGACGCAGGTGGACGTGGAGTACCGCATCGAGCCGCAGGGCAGCGGCTGGCGCTGGATTTCGTGCAAGGGCGACGTGCTGTGTGACGCCACGGGCGCGCCGGCGCGGGTGACGGGCACGGTGATGGACATCACCGCGCGCAAGCTGGCCGAGCAGGAGCTGCACCGCCAGTCCCTCATCTTCGAGAGCATCTACGACGGCGTGGTGATTACCGACCTGGCGGGCGGCATCATCGACTGGAACTCCAGCGCCGAGCGCATGTTCGGGCGCCAGAAGTCAGAGGCCCTGGGCCAGACGCTCTTCAGCGTGCTGCATCCGGACGAGCCGGACCGGCTCACCGGCCAGATTCTCACCGCGCTGGACAAGCAGGGGCGCTGGTCCGGAGAGCTGGAGTTCAAGCGCCGCGACGGCACCCCCTTCTGGTGTGAGTCCGTCGTCGTGCCCCTGCGTGACAGCGAGGGGCGCGGCATCGCGAACATCATGGTCCACCGCGATACCACCGAGCGCAAGCAGCTCCAGGCGCACCTGGTGGTGGCGGACCGGCTCGCGTCGGTGGGCACGCTGGGCGCGGGCGTGGCCCACGAAATCAACAACCCGCTGGCCTACATGCTCGTCAACCTGCACCTCATCCGCGAGGGGCTGGAGCGGCTGGAGAGCCAGGCCCCCGCGGCGCCCGTCGCGTCGCTGCAGCAGTTGGTGCGCGAGACGGCGGAGGGCGCCGAGCGCATCGCCACCATCGTGCGGGACTTGAAGGTCTTCGCGCGCGGCGAGCAGGAGGCGCGGCTGATGCCGGTGGACGTGCGTCGCGCGGTGGAGCTGGCGTGCAAGATGGCGGACAACGTCATCCGCCACCGCGCCCGGCTGGTGACGGAGTTCGAGCCGGTGGCGCCGGTGGAGGCCAGCGAGTCCCGACTGTGCCAGGTGTTCCTCAACCTGCTGCTCAACGCGGCGCAGGCGATTCCGGAGGAAGGCACCGCGGGCATGGAGCACGAGATTCGCGTGGTCATCCGGGGCGGTGAGAAGGACCGCGTGGTGGTGGAGGTCCGTGACACGGGCATGGGCATGGCCCCGGAGGTGCTGAGCCGCATCTTCGACCCGTTCTTCACCACCAAGCCGGTGGGCGTGGGCACGGGGCTGGGGCTGTCCATCTGCCACGGCATCGTGGAGTCCATGGGCGGCTCCATCCAGGCCGACAGCGAGCTGGGGCGCGGCAGCACGTTCCGTGTGGTGCTGTGCGCCGCCACGCGCGAGCTGGAGGTGCTGCCCCGTCTGGCCGCCGCGATGCAGGCCAACGCGCGGGCGCGCATCCTGGTGGTGGACGACGAGCCCAACGTGACGCTGGCATTGCAGCGCTCGCTGGCCGCGGACCACGAGGTGGCCACAGCGAACAGCGCGCAGGCCGCGCTCCGGCTGGTGAGCGACGGCGGACGTTTCGACCTCATCCTTTGTGATGTGATGATGCCCGGAATGACGGGCATGGACCTGTACCACGAGCTGGGGCGCTGCGCCCCGGAGCAAGCCGGACGCATGGTGTTCATGACAGGTGGTGCCTTCACGCCGCGCACGGTGACCTTCCTTCGCGAAGTGCCCAACGCCAAGATCTCCAAGCCGCTGGATTTGACGCAGCTTCGGGAACTGGTGGGCCGCTCCGCCGAGGCAGGGCGATGATTCCTTCGGTGCGTGAACTCACGGAACCGGAGGCGTCCACCACGGAGGTCGCGCCCGTCCTGACGCGGGTGCGGGAGCACGCGGCGCCCCTGGAGCTGACGGCGCGCGCGCTGGGCATGGGGCTGCTCATCGGCGGGCTGCTGGCCGTCACCAACGTCTACATGGGGCTGAAGACGGGCTGGTGGGAGAGCGGCTCCGTCACCGCCGCCGTGCTGGGCTTCAGCGCGCTGGCCACGGTGTCCCGCAAGCGGGGCTCGGCCTATACGCCCTTGGAGAACAACCTCACGCAGACGGCCGCGGCCTCGGTGGGCGCGATGCCCGCGGCGGCGGGGCTGCTGGGCGCGCTGCCCGCGCTGACGCTGCTGGGCACGTCCGTTCCGGCCTGGGGCGTGGCGGTGTGGAGCGTGGCGCTGGGCGTGCTGGGCGTGCTCGCCGCGCACCTGCTGCGGCGGCGGTTGGTGGCGCAGGAGGCGCTGCCGTTTCCCACGGGCATCGCCACCGCGGAGCTGATTACCGCGATGCACGCGTCGACGGGCACCGAGGTCCGCGCGGGGCGGGGCCGGCTGCTCGCGGGCGCGGGCGCGGCGGCGGTGGTCGTCACGGCGGTTCGTGATGCCTTCAAGTGGCTGCCGGGCATGACGGCGATGCCGGGGACGCTGGGCGGCGTGCCCGCCGCGTCGCTGACGTGGGGCGTGGGGTGGAGCCCCATGCTGTTGGCCATCGGCATGATGACGGGGCCTCGGTTGGGCCTGAGCATGTTGGCGGGCGCGGCGGTGGCGTGGGGCGTGCTGTCGCCGTGGCTCGCGAGCACGGGCCTGCTGGCGGACCCGGGTTATGAGTCGCTCTCCGCGTGGCTGACCTGGCCCGGCGTGGGGCTGATGGTGGGCTCCGCGATGGCGTCGCTGCTGGCGCAGGCGCGTGACTTCCTCGGCGCGGCCCGGGACCTGGGCAATCTGAGGAAGGGGGAGACGGTGCCCGCCTGGGCGTTCGGCGTCGGGCTCGGCGCGTGTGTCCTCGCGGTGGCGCTGGGCTCGATGCTCTTTGGGCTCAGCGTGCCGTACATGCTGCTGGCGCTGGTGCTGGTGCTGCCGTTGTGCGCGGTGTGCGCGCGTGGCGCCGGGCAGGTGGACGTGTCGCCCGTGACGCAGATGGGGCAGGTGACGCAGGTCATCTTCGGCGGGCTGCTGCCCGGGGCCGTGGCGCCCAACGTCGCGGCGGGCGCGGTGGTGTCGGGCGCGGCGGCGCAGACGGGCGTCAGCATGTGGTCGCTGAAGGCCGGGCACCTGCTGGGCGCGTCTCCGCGCCGGCTGCTCGCCGCGCAGTTGGTGGGTGTGCTGGCGGGCTCGGTGGTGGGCGTGCCGGTGTACCTGTTGCTGACGCGGACGCAGGGCCTGGGCTCGGAGGCGCTGCCCGCGCCCTTCGCGCACCAGTTCCGCGCGGTGGCGGAGGTGGCGGTGCGTGGGTTGGACGGGCTGCCGCCACAGGCGGCGCTGGCCGCGTGCGTGGCCGTGGGCGTGGGCGCGCTGCTGACGTTCGCGTCCCGGGGCCGCGTGGCGCGGTGGCTGCCATTGCCCGTGGCGTTGGGCATCGGCTTCATCCTGCCGGCGTACTACGCGGTGACGATTTGCGTGGGCGCGCTCGGGCTGGCGGCGGCGCGTTGGCGCTGGCCCGCGGCGGCGGAGCGAAACGTGTCCACGCTGGCGGCGGGAGCCATCGCGGGGGAGTCGCTGGCGGGTGTGCTCTTCGCCGCGTTGATGGCGCTGGGGTTCATGTAGCCGACGAGCCTTCGTGCACCTTAGCGAGGGACCGTCGGATGCGGCCCTCCATGAGGTTCGGGACGTGCCGTGAGCGCTCCAGGGCCTCGCGGAGCACGCGTGCGGCTTCTTCGTGGTCCCCACGCCGCAGCGCCGCCAGCCCCATCATCTCGAGCACCTCCAGCGGCTCCTGCTCCACGGATACCTGCGCGGAGCGCTCCCTCAGCGACCACCATGCCTCCGGCGAGGCATCGCGCGTGGCCAGCTCCACCATGGAGAAGAGCACCTCCTCGGACGGGCTCAGCTCCACGCCCGGCGGGCCCTCCGCCATTACCTGCCGCACCTGCGCCAACACCTCCCGCGCACGCGGATGGCGGCCCGTCCACGCCAGCGCCCGCGCCTGGAGGAGCAGGGCCCACGGCCGGGACGCCACCTCGGGGTGCCGGCGCTCCAGCGCGATGGCCCGGGTGATGTGCGGCGTGGCTGCTTCCGCGTCGCCCGCCTGGTAGTGCAGCTCACCCAGGTTGTGCTCGGCGAAGTACTCCCAGCCCACCATGCCCAGCTCGCGGCCCAGGTGCATGAAGCGCTCCTGGTCCTTCAGCGCCCGCGTCAGCTCCTTGCGCGCCACCCACAAGTTGCGCCGGTTGTTGATGGCGCTGCCCAGGTGGAAGTGGTCTCCGCGCTCGGTGCACGCGGTGATGACCTCGTTGAGCACGTGCTCCGTCTCGTCGATGTCGCCCAGGTTGGGAAGGATGACGGCCAGCAGCAACTGCGCCACCACCTGCGTCTCATACCCCGCGTCTCCCAGCCGGCGAGCGCGCTCGGCGGCGGCCTCCAGGGGCATGCGCGCTTCCTGCCACTCCCCCTTGCGGAACTGCGCGCGTCCGAGCGCCAGCAGCAGCCGGGCCTGCACGTAGGGCGAGGCCACCGTGGCCGCCAGATGCTGCGCCTCCTGCGCCATGGCCTCGCTGCGCGTGTAGTCGTTCACCCAGTCCAGCGCCATGGCCTCGTCCAGCAGCAGCTCCACCTCCGTGCGCGTGTGGCCCAGCCGCCGCGCGCGCTCCCGGGCCGCGGCGAAGTCCGCGAGCGAATCGTCATACCGGCCAATGCGGATGCGCATCAGCCCCCGTCCGCGCAGCGAGGTGAGGCAGCGCAGCTCGTCCGTGGGCTCCAGCAGCTCCAGGGCCCGCGTGTACATGGCCTCCGCGTCGAGGAACGCGTGGCGGCCCCGGGCGGATTCGGCCAGGTCGATGGAGAGCGCGGCGGCTTCGTCCCGGCGTCCCGCGGCGGCCGCGTGCAATGCCAGACGGGGCAGCCGCTGCCGCTCGCCCGCGCCCGCCGCGCTGAGGAAGTAGCGGTAGGCGGCATGGTGGATGCGCTCGCGCTCGGCGGCGGGCAGGGTGGACGCCACGGCTTCGCGCAGCAACTCGTTACGGAAGCTCAGCCCTTCATGCCGGTGGGACACCAGCAGGCCGGAGTCCAACAGCCGCTTGGTGGCATGGCCCGCGTCCAGGGGAAATCCCCCCGCGGCGCCGTCACGCTCCAGCTCGCGCACCACGCCCTCGGCGGTGGCCGCGGTGAAGTCCGTGCCCAGCAGCGCGCACAGCCGCGCGTGCGCGGCCAGCGACGGAGGCAGCGCGCCCAGTTCCCGGTCCGCCAGCCACTCCACCAGCCGCAGCTCAGGCACCTTCTCCAGCCCGTCCGTGACCAGGTACCAGCTCCCGCCCGGCGCGCGCTGGCGCACCAGCCCCTGGCGCTTGAGGCCCCGCACCAGCTCCACCAGGTAGAGGGGCACGTGTTGGGCGCGCTCGACGATGCGCTCCACCGCTTGCGCGGGCACGTTCTCCACGGGCTTGAGCAGCAAGCGGCACAAGGACTGTGCCTGGTCCGCGGGAAGCACGGGCAGCGCCAGCGTGGACTGCTTCGCGGCGCGAGTGCCCCACGTCGGCCGACTCTTCTCGAAGCCCGGTCGCGCCAGCACGCACACCCACAGCGGGACGCTGGCCTCGGCGAGACACGCGTACTCCAGCGCATCCAACGCCGTCTCCTCCGCGAAGTGCGCGTCGTCCAGCACCAGGCACACGGGGCGCTCGCGGGCGTTGGCGGCCAGCAGTTCACCCGCGGCGCGCATGGCCAGCGAACGCAGCGCACCCGGCGCCGCCGCCCAGCTCTGCAGCTCCGGCCCGCCGGGCGCGTACCAGCCCATCGTGGCGGCGACGCCCGGCCACAGCTCGGTGCCCAGCGTGGGACCCAGGCGCTGGAGGATGGCGGCGCGCGTCTGCTGTTCGGTGTCCGTGTCGTCGCGCTCGAAGGCATTGAGTGCGCAGCGCAGCAGCGTGCGCAGCGTGCCGTCCGGGTCGCCCTGGACGGGCTCGCGCGAGCGGCTGCTGTACACGCGCGCGTGGGGCAGCATCACCTGGAGGCGGCGGGCGAGCGTCGCGGCCAGGTGGCTCTTGCCGTGCCCGCGCTCGCTCAGCACGGTGACGATGGTGGGCGTGGCCTCACCCACGGCGGAGCGGGCGCTCTCCAACAATTCGGACAGCTCCGCCTCGCGGCCCACCAGCACTTCACTGCCCAACTGCAGCACGGTGATGTCGGGCCGGGGCGCGGCGCCCGGGGGCGCGGGCCGCAGCAGGCCGCGCAGCTCGGGGACTTCCATGCACGGCACTTCGGGCACGGCCTCCGCGGCGGCGGGGGACATGAGGAGCCCGTGCGCCTCAGGCCCCGTGGGGTAGCGGTCCTCCCGAGACAGGATGGCGCCCAGGTAGCGCGGGGCGCCCGTGGGGCGGCGCTGCACGGTGACGGCGGACACGTCCACGAGCCCGCCCGGCACCAGTCCCCGCTCCGTCAGCCCCTCCGCGGCGCGCATGGCGCGGCGCACGGGATTCTCTCCGGCCTCCGGGTCGAAGACGGCGGCGACGCGCTGCGCGTCGGAGAAGGCCAAGTGTCCGCCATAGGAGGCCAGGGCCTTCTGGAGCGACACGGGGTTGGCGCGCGAGGTGAGGAAGAGGACGGCCACGGAGCGGCGCATCTGCGCGGGACGCGGCTCGCCCGGGGCGGCGGGCCGGGGCGTCGCGGGCTCGGTGGCGCGGTGGGCGTGCTCGAAGGCCTCGCGCAGCGCGGTGCCCAGCGCGGTGGCGTTCTCCGGGCGGCGCGCGGGCTCCTTCGCCAGACAGCGCAGGACGACCTCCTCCAGCGCGGGCGGCACGGGCGCGAAGTCGGACGGCGGCGGTGGACGCAGCGACAGGTGGGCCTGGAGCACGTCCGGCGTGGCGCCGAAGAAGGGCGGCCGGCCGGTGAGCATCTCGTAGAGGAGCACGCCGAGCGCGTACACGTCCGTGCGCGTGGACACGTCCGCGTTGCCGGCGCACTGCTCGGGGGCCATGTACTCCGCGGTGCCGGCGAAGCCGGACGCGTCACTGGGCGTGGTGGCCTCGTTGGGGCGGGCGGTGGTCTCCGTGGAGGTCCCCCGCACCAGGCCGAAGTCGAAGACGCGCACCCCGCCCGTCGCCTCGTCGAGGAAGAGGTGTTCGGGCTTGAGGTCGCAGTGGGCGAGTCCATGCGCATGGACCTGGGCGACGGTGTCCACCACCGCCAGCGCGCGCGGGGCCAGCTCCTCGGACGGCAGCGGGCCCGCGGCTCGGGCCAGCCGGTCCGCGAGCGTGGGCAGCGGCACGTACTCCATGGCCAGGAAGCGCGCGCCGCCCGACAGCGCGCCGGCCTCGTACAGCGCGGGCACCGTGGGCGGGCCCAGCACGCGCAGCGCCTCGGATTCGCGGGCGAGCTGCGCGCGGCCCAACCAGTTGCTCCCGCGCGCGACCTTGATGGCCACGCGCTGTCCGTCGGCTTCGCGCGAGGCGCCCAGCATCACGCCGAAGCCCCCTTGCGCGAAGACGCCGTCCACCCGGTACCCGGGAACGGCGGGCACGGGGGACGGCGAAGGACTGTCGCCCTGCGCGGGTGGTCCTGGCGGGCACGGCGTGTGAGAGCCTTCCCACCGCCGTCCGCATGTCTGGCATCGCGGCACGGACGGGACTCTACGTCAGGTGTCCGCGGGTTTCAGGACCCCCCAAGTCGTCTAAGTACCAACCCGGAGTGTCCAAGCTTACCCGGCAAGACGTTCAGCGGTCCGGGACTTCCACGGCGCGCAGGAGCGTGGATTCCGAGCCGGGCATGCGCACGCGGAGCAGCAGCGCGGCGCCAGGCTTCACGGAGGTGAGGGCCTGGACGGCGTCGGAGGCGGAGGCGATTTTCTGGTCGCCCACCTGGACCAGGAGCATGCCGGGCACCAGGCCACCCCGCTCGGCGGGGCTGCCGGGCTCCACGGCCACCACCTGGGCGCCGCCCTCCCGCGTGTCGGACAACTGCACGCCCAGCCGGCGTGGCGCGGACGCGGAGGCATTGCGTGGCTGCACCTCCTCCTCGCCATTCATGGAGGGACGCGTCCCCAGCGTGACGTCCAGCGATTGCGTCCGGCCACCCCGCAGCAGCTCCACCTTCACGCGGCTGTCTGGCTTCAGCAGGGCCACGGCGCGGGTCAGCCCGCCCGCGGACTCCACGGGTTTGCCATTCACGGAGGTGATGACGTCCTCCTCGCGCAGGCCCGCGCGCTCGCCCGGGCTGTTGCGATTGACGCCCGCCACCACCGCGCCCTTCATCGCCTCCAGGCCCAGGGCGCGCGACAAATCAGGGGTGAGGTCCTGCACGGCCAATCCCAGCCAACCGCGCCGCACCACGCCCGTCTCCTTGAGCTGCGGCAGCAGCGCCTGGATGAGCTTGCTGGGCACCGCGAAGCCAATGCCGGTGGCGCCGCCGACGATGGCGGTGTTCATGCCCACCACCTCGCCCTGCATGTTGAAGAGCGGCCCGCCGGAGTTGCCGGGGTTGATGGCGGCGTCCGTCTGGAGGAACTCGTCATAGGGGCCCGCCTGGATGTCCCGGGCGCGCGCGGACAGGATGCCCGCGCTCACGCTGGAGGCCAGTCCGAAGGGATTGCCAATGGCCATGACGGCGTCGCCCACGCGCACCGCGTCCGAGTCACCCAGCGGCACGGCGGGCAGGTTGCCCGGCGCGCCCTTGAGCTTCAGCAGCGCCACGTCGGTCAGCGGGTCCCTGCCCATCACCTCCGCGTCGAAGGAGCGGCCGTCATCCAGCTTCACGCGAACCCGGTCCGCGTCCTCCACCACGTGGTTGTTGGTGAGGACGATGCCGGAGGGGTCGATGATGAAGCCGGAGCCCGCGCCCTGGCGCGCGGGGCCGTTGCCCTCGCCGCCGAAGCCGGGCGGCAGGCCGAAGCGCTCCGCCATGCCGGGAGGCAGGCGCTGCATCCCCGCGGACCGGCGGGGCTTCGCGCGCACCTCGACGTTGACGACCGCGCCCTTCACCGCGTCCACCAGCGGCGCCAGCGAGGTGATGCCGTTCTGCGCGCCGCCCACGGCGGGGTTGAAGAGCGTCTTCTGGATGGGCAGCGGCGCCTGGGCCGGCGCGGTGGCGGCGACGGCGGCCGAAGGGGTGGGCGCCGCGGACGCGGTGCCAATCGCTTGACCACAAGCACCCAACGTGGCGGCGGGAAGAAGGACCAGGGCAGTCAGGAACCGGCGAGAGGGGAGCGAGCAGGCCATCGTTCGTTCTCCATGCGTGTGAGAGGAAAATGCCGGTTCAGGCGAGGGGCCTCCGCGAGAAAGGTCCCACCTTGGAGGGGTGGAAGGTGACGTCCATCCGCTGACTGTCCCCCGACGTCAGCGGCGGTCATCGCCATGGGGTTTCTTGCGTAAGCCCCGCGCCCGAACCGATGTCGGGGGCTATTGCAGCCGGTGGGCCAACGCTTCACGCACGCGGTGTGCCTCTGAAGCCCGGTGCGCGGGCGCCCCAAACGCCCCAGGGCTTCGGGGCAAACTGCCCCGACTTGGGGCATTTCTCCCCGGACCACGTGCCCCAGCCCCGAAGTGCGGCGGTCACCTTGGGGGCATTGTCCCTACAAGCCGGGTGGGCGTGGGCCAGAGAGGCTCGCACCCGGGCGGCGTGCCTTCGCGCACGCGCCCCACGGTTCGCCGCGCGCTGCATACATAGAAGGGACATGCTCGGGGCGGAGGGCGGCGCTCCTTTGGGAGGCGTGCGAGCCCTTGGGGGACGCCCGCTCGCCGGACGGGCCCGGGGGCGTCCCGGCGGGCCCGATGGCACGGCGGATGCTCAGGGGAGGCCCGCCCGGCGCCGGCCCGTTCCCATGTGAGGAAGGGGCCCTGTCGCGGGGCGTGCCCACCTCACCAGAAGGAGCCGTCAGTCATGGGGCCAGACGAAATCAGCGGGACGCACGAGGACGCTCGGGAGTGGCCGCTGTCCACGCGTGAGTGGGTGGCACGCCGCAGCGCGCCTCGCATCCTCCTGGGTGAGGACCAGCCGGAGATGCGCACCTTGCTGCGCCGGGCGCTCAGCCGGCGGGGCTATGACGTGGTGGAGGCGCCGGACGGCCCGGGGCTGGTCAAGGCGCTGGTCGATGGACTGCTCGCGCAGCAGACGCAGGTGCCCGACCTCATCATCACCGACGTGCGCATGCCCGGCTTCTCCGGCATCGAGGTGCTGGCCCGCCTGCGCCGCGAGGGGTGGACGACGCCGGTCGTCCTCATCACCGCGTTCGGAGATGCCCAGCTCCACCAGGAGGCGGAGCTGCTCGGCGCGGCGCGCGTGCTCAACAAGCCCTTCGCGATGGAGGACCTGTGCGAAGTGGTGGAGACGTTGGTGCCGCCACCGCGCTAGGCCTGGGAGTGCGGCCTGGCGAAAATCGCATTGCCCTGGAGCCGTGGGTGCTTGCGCCATGGCACGTCTGGGTTCAGGCTCCGGGCCACGAGGCGCCTCATGCGGACCCCCACCACGCTGCTGCCGCTGTTCGCGCTGACCGCGGCGTTCCAATGCAATCCTCCGACGCGGCCCGTGCCGGACGCGGGCTCCGGTTCGCAAGAGCCGGTGCGGCGCGTGGCGCGCATCATCAACTCCTACCCGCACGCGACGAACGCCTTCACCCAGGGGTTGGTGTTTCACAAGGGCCACCTCTTCGAGAGCACGGGGCACCAGGGCACCCTGCGGCAGTTGTCGCTGGAGACGGCGCAGCCGGTGTGGATGGAGCGGCTGGGGAACATCTTCGCGGAGGGACTCGCCAGCGACGGCGAGCGCCTGTACCAGCTCACGTGGACGGAGGGGCTCCTCTTCACCTGGAGCGGCATGCCGCCCCAGCGCGAGCGGACCACGCGCTACCCGGGCGAGGGCTGGGGCCTGTGCTTCTGGGAGGGGAAGCTGGTGCGCAGTGATGGCAGCGCGCTGCTCACCTTCCACACCCCGGAGGACTTCACCCAGGTGGGCTCCGTGGAGGTGACGCTGCGCGGCCAGCCCGTGGAGCTCATCAACGAGCTGGAGTGCGCCAACGGCGTCATCTACGCCAACATCTGGCACAGCTCGGACGTGCTCGAAATCGACCCGGCCACCGGGACGGTGGTGGGCGTCATCGACGCGTCGGAGCTGACGCGCGCGGTGGCGGGGCAGGTGACCAGCCACGAGGCGGTGCTCAACGGCATCGCCGTGGAGCCGGGCACGGGGCGCATCTTCATGACGGGCAAGCTGTGGCCCCGCATCTTCGAAGTGCGCCTGGACCTCGTGGAGTAGCTCAGCCCTTGCGCACGCCTTCGTCGCGCTCCAGCTTGCGGTACAGCGTCTTGCGGTCCACGCCGAGGATGCGCGCCGCCAGCGTGCGGCTGCCGCCCACCGCCTCCAGCACGCGGTGGATGTAGCGCCGCTCCAGCTCCTCCAGCGTCACCAGCTCCGACGCGTCCTGCGTCTCCGGCACCACGCGGGGCTGGCTGTAGTTGCGGACGCGCTCGGGCAGGTCGTCCACGGTGAGTTCCTCGAAGGAGGTGAGGGCCACCGCGCGCTCGAGGCAGTTCTGCAGCTCGCGCACGTTGCCCGGCCAGCCGTAGGCCAACAGCCGCTGCGCCGCCGCCGGGGACGGGCCCAGCACCCGCTTGCCGGTGCGCGAGGCGAACTGCTCGATGAAGCGCTGTGACAGCGCGAGCACGTCATTGCCGCGCGCGCGCAGCGGCGGCAGCTCCACGCCGATGACGTTGAGCCGGTAGTAGAGGTCCTCGCGGAAGCGGTCCTCCTCCACGGCCAGCTCCAAATCACGGTTGGTGGCGGAGACGATGCGCGCGTCGAAGGGCACCTCCGTGTCGCCACCCACCGGACGCACCGTGCGCTCCTGCAACGCGCGCAGCAGCTTGGGCTGGAGGGTGAGGGGCAGCTCGCCCACTTCGTCCAGGAAGAGGGTGCCGCCGTTGGCCTGGACGAACAGGCCGGTGCGCGCGGCCTTGGCGTCGGTGAAGGCGCCCTTGGCGTGGCCGAACAGCTCGCTCTCCAGCAGGGCCTCCGGCATGGCCGCGCAGTTGATGGCGACGAAGGGTCCGTCCTTGCGGCGCCCGCGCGTGTGGACGGCCCGGGCCGCCACCTCCTTGCCGGTGCCGCTCTCGCCGGTAATCAACACCGTGGAGTCCAGGTCCGCCACGCGGTCGATGAGCGCGTAGGCCTGCTTCATGGCGGGGCTTTCGCCCACCACGGTGCCGCTGTCATCGCGCCGGCCCAGCTCCTGGCGCAGCCGCCGCACCTCCTCGCGCAGGGCGCGGTGCTGCACGGCGCGCTCCAGCACCAGCACCAGCGCGTCCACGTCGATGGGCTTGGTGACGAAGTCGTAGGCGCCGGCGCGGATGGCGGCCACCGCCGTCTCCAGGCTGCCGAAGGCCGTCACCACCACCACGGGGATGTCCGGGCGGTTGAGGGCGATGCGCTCGCACAGCGCCAGCCCGTCCATGCCGGGCATGCGCAGGTCGGTCAACACCACGTCGAAGTCCTCGGCGGCCAGGAGCCCCAGCGCCTCGTCCGCGGACGGGAGCGCCACGGGCGCGAAGCCCCGGCGCGTCAGTCCCTTCTCCAACATCGCGCGCATCTCGCGCTCGTCCTCGACGACTAGGACGCGGCCTGGCATGTGTCCTCACCCCTCGGCAGGTAGATGGAGAAGCAGCTACCGCGTCCGGGCTCGCTTCGCACGGCAATCCAGCCGCCATGTTCCTGCATGAGCCCGTAGGAGACAGACAGGCCCAGTCCGGTGCCCTCGCCCACGTCCTTGGTGGTGAAGAAGGGCTCGAAGACGTGGGGCAGCACGTCCTCGGGGATGCCCTGGCCCTGGTCCTCCACGTCCACGCGCACGTAGTCCCCCTCCGGACCGCCCACGTCCGGGGGCGGGGTGCTCCGGGCATGCTCGGCGCGCACCCGCACGGTGCCCGGCTGCTTCATGGCCTGCACGCCATTCATCACCAGGTTGGTGAGCACCTGCTGCACCTGGCCCGCGTCCACCTGCACCATGAGGCCGGTGGGGATGTCCGTCTCCAGCGTGACGCTGTTGCGCGCGGCCATGGAGCGCAGCAGGGACAGGGAGCGCTCCACCAGGTCCTGCACGTCCTCGGGCGCGCGGTGGGGCTTGCGCCGCCGGGCGAAGTCGAGGAGCTGCCGGATGATGGCCGTCATGTGCTGGGCCTGCTGCGAGATGATTTGAGCGCACTCGCCCACCTCCTCGCCCTCCGCTTCGCCGGAGGAAATCATCTTCGCCCGGCCCATGACGACGTTGAGCGGGGTGCCCAGTTCGTGCGCCACGCCGGAGGCCAGCTTGCCCACGGTGGTGAGCCGGTCGGCGTGCCGCAGGTGGTCCACGGCGGACAGGCGCGCGGCCACCTCCGTGGCCAGTCGCGAGCGCGTCTCCTCCAACTGCTCGCCCATCTGGTTCATGGCGCCGGCCAGGGTGGTGAGCTCGTCGCCCCGGCGCTGCGGCAGCGACACGCGGGCGGTGAGGTCACCCTGGCCAATGCGGTGCGCCAGCGACACGAGCTGCTCCACGGGCTCGCCCACCAACCTGCGGCCCATGGCCATGGCGGCCACGATGAAGCCCAACGCCATGGCGGCGGTGGCGGCGAAGGTGCCGAGGACGACGGTGTTGACGTACTGCCGCTGCGCGCCCAGGGACTCGGTGATTTCGATGGCGCCCAGGCGGTTGCCGATGAGCACCGGCGTGTACGAGTGCAGCAGGCCCGGGTCCACGGCGGGGTCCACCATGGAGCCGTCATTGCCCTGGAGCAGCGACGTGCGCAGCCGGGGCGGGAAGCCCGTGAGGTCCGGGGTGCCGGGGCCTCCGTCCAGCCACACCCAACGCAGGTGGACCTGCTCCTGGAAGCGGTTGGCCTGTTGAAGGAGCGTCAGCGCCTCGCGCTCCCCCGCGAGCTGCCACGCCTTGCCAATGGAGCCGGCGAGCGTGTGACCGGGCAGCCGGTGGTCGTGCTGCATGTCCATGGCGGAGCGCTCGAGCTCACGGCGGACCTGGAAGTACTGCAGGCCCGCCATGACGGCGATGGCGAGCAGGACGAGGGCGAGGGTGAACTTGCGGGCGAGTCTCACGGGCGGTTCGCGAAAGAGGCTGCTCCGGTCCGTGCGCCTCGAGGGGGAGGGAGCGCACGGACCGGAGGTGGGTTCTCACAACGTACCGCGAGTCCTGCAACAAGGAAGGCGACGTTTGCCGCACGAGCCCTCGCCGGCCTTGATGGCGGCCGGGCTCCTTCCTTGTCCTCGGATAAAGCATCCGCTGTGCCAACGGAGGCTTCACTCGGGCACGGTGTGAAGCGGCCCCATCCGGACGGGGCAGATTGCCCCGGTGAGGGGCAGGATGCCCCGACTACAGCCCCTTCGTTTCGTAGCTGGAGGGCGTGTCGACGTGGAAGGCGAAGTCCACGGTGCGCTTCTCGCCTGGGGCCAGCTTCAGCTTCCAGGTCGCGATGCCGTCGTCGGCCTGGAGCGCGTAGCCGCCGGTCGTCATGGGCTCCAGCGCCACCTTCACGTCCTCCAATTCGGACACGGGGTAGTGCTCGGAGAGCTCCACCTCCTCCGGATGCGCGCGGAGGTTGTTCAGTGTGAACTGGTAGGCATAGCGGAAGCGCTGCGTGCCCTTGAACAGGCCTTCGGGACGCTGAAGCTCCTCCACCACGCGGCGCTCCACGCGCAGGCCCTCTTCCACGCCGAAGGTCAGCTCGAAGGGGGCGCCCTGCGCCACGTGCTCCAGCGGCTGACGCCCGATGAAGCCCGCGCCCCGGTAGAGGTCCACGTCGCCGGGGAGCAGCGGGAAGGGCGCGGCGTTGTTCACGCGGGCCACGCGAAACACCACGGGGTGCAGCTTGGGGATGGTGCGCCAGTTGAACGCGGCCTTGAGGCGGGTCTTCGCCACCTGCACGCGCACGGCGCTGTCATCACCGGGGATGCTCACGGGCGTGGGGACCACGAGCTGCACGGACAGGCCCTGCGGGATGGCTTCGAGTCCGTTCGAGCTCGAGGAGCGGGCGGCGCCACCGGCCTGGGCGTGCTGTTGCTGCTCGTCGCGGCGCACGAGCACCCGGCGATGATTTTCCCGCTCCTCCGCGGACACGGTCAGCGGCTGGATGGTGGGAAGCGTCGCGTCGCGCTGCGGCTGCGCCGTGGAGAGCACCAGCTTCGCCCCCGCCCAATCCTCGCCGGTGGCCTGTCGCACCGTGGCCAGCGTCGCCAGCTCCACCGTCTGGGCGTTCTCCGACGCGCGGGCCTCGTAGGACGGCGTCCAGGAGACCTGTCCCACCAGATAGGTCAACTCCACGCGAGCCCGGGTGCCCTCGGGGCAGGACAGGCGCACCTCCACGCGGCGCTCCGTGCGCTCGGCGTCGAGCTGGAGGGCCTCCAGGTCGGCCTCCACCTGGGAGCGCTGCGCTTCGATCGCGCGCTGTCTGGCGCTCAGCGCCTGGTGCTCGGTCATCGCGCGCTGCCGCACGGCCATCGCCGCGTCGAAGGCTGCGGCCCAGGCGCGCGTGTCGGGCTTCGCCGCGGTCAGCTCCCGGGTGACGCGGTCCACGGCGACGTCCGTGTAGCCCGTGGCGAGTGCCTTCAGGTCATCCGCGCGGGCCTCCGCGTCGTCGAGGACGGTCGCTTCCCGCTGGAGGACGTCCTGGCGGGCCTCCAGGAGCGCGCGCTGCTCGCGATGGAATTCCTCCCGCGTGTGCTCCTCGCTGATGAGGCCCTCCACGGTGGCGCCGATGGCGCGGGCCCGCAGGCTGTCGGCCGCGGCGGCCAGGGGGACGGCGTCGAAGCGGGCGGTGGTGGGGCCTCGGCAGTTCACGGTCTGCTCGCGCGTGACTTGCGCGCGGTCCGGGTACACCACGACGGTGGACACCTTGGCGGACGCGACGAGCGCCCACAGCGTCAGGGACAGGGCAGGCATGGTTCGGTCCTCGGCTTACTTCTGGTGCAGGCGCCAGCCCTTGGGGCGGCTCAGGGTGTACTGGAAGGAGATGAGGGACTTGCTGGACGGAGGCACCGTCACGTTCCACTGGAGCTTGCCGGTGGCCGCCTCGGGCTGGACGGCGGGCACGGCACGGACCAGCGTCACCTCCACCTTGCCGTCGGTGTTGAGCGGAAGCTGGTCCATCACGCTCACGGGCAGGGGGAACGGATAGGGATTGGGGACCTCGAGGGTGACTTCGTAGGTGCCCACCTCTTCCTTGGAGATGAAGCCCTTCTCCGCCTCGACGAGCCGCACGTTGCGGGCGCTGCGCACCGCGCGGTCAATGCCCATCGGCAGGGTGAAGGTGTCCCCGGGGACGATGGTCCCCAGCGTCGCGGTGCCGGCCGGGTCGGTCCCCACGTAGAGCGACGCATCCCCGCCAGGAAGGACAGTCCGTGCGGGCCCTTGGAGCGTCGCCACGAGATACGCGTTCTGCGAGAGCGCGGGGAACACCTGTCGCTCCACCTGCACGGGCCAGGACTCCGAGACCAGGGGGATGCTGCGCTCGCCCTTGCCGGTGAGGAGCGTCTCCAGGCGTTGCGAGGTGAAGGTGAGGTTGTAGCCCCCCGCGACGGCGACGGGGGACCCCGGGTCGAACGTGGGGGGCCGCCACGCGGGTGGGGGTGTCAACGCCACCGATTGCTGAGGGATGGAGCTTCGCGGGACGAACTGCACGTCCACGTTGACGCCGGCCATATTGGCGCCGACTCCGATGGTGGGGGCGCCGCCCACCACCACCACTTCTTCCAGATGCTCGGGGAGCAGCTCCGCGTTGACGCGAATCGTACGGGACGGTCGGAGTGAAATCTGGTCGCGGGCGTACGTCTTGCTCCCCTCGCGCTCGAAATGCAGGGTGTAGAGACCCGAGGGGAGTGCGGGGATGCGGTACTCACCCCGTGCGTTGGTCTCCACCACCTGTTCTCCCTGGAGGGAGGACGAGGTCGCGGTGACGACCACGTGGGGGAGCGTCTGCCGGGTCCGGGCGTCGAGGACGCTGCCCATGAGCGTGCTCAGGCGTCCTTCGTGCTGCGCCTCCGCGTCTCGCGCCTTCGCGGGTTCCGGTGGCGTCTGGGGCCGCTCTCCCGCCATCACGAGCAGCCGCGCGCGCAGGACCTGCTCGGGGGAACTCGTCGCCCGGAGGTTGCTGGCGGGCGCGGCTGGCGCGGGCCGGAGGGCCTCCCGGTGCTGGGGCGGCGAGGGGATGAAGCGCTCCCGGATGCCCAGCTTCCATGTCGTGAGCCGCGGCATCGCGGTGGCGTTGGCGGGAAGGGCGGTGCTGAGCGTGAGCCGCGCGCCCTCCCAGTCCTCCCCTGTCTCCTGACTGACGCGGCCGTAGAAGGCCATCTGCATCCGCTGTGACTCGGGTTGGAGTTGCAGCTCGTAGCGGGGGTGCCAGCGGGCGCCGCGGGTGAGATAGGTCAACTTCACCTTCGTGGCGCCTTGCCCGGCGAGCGTCGCGGCCACCTCGAAACCCTGCTCGCCAAACGTCTTGCCCAACGCGGCGGCGCGCACCTTGTGCTGCTGCTGTTGCTTCCGGAGTGTCTCGGCTTGGGCTTCCAGCGCGCGTATCCGCGCGTCGAGTCGGGCCAGGGTGTCCACGAGGAAGGAGGCGGCGGTGCTCCATCCGGAAGGATGTGCCTGGGCCCGGGCTGCCTCGCCGTCACCTGATACCTTGGGACGCACCCTCCGGAGCGCTTCAATCTGGGCCTGATGGACATCACGCTCGGCGTCGAGGCGCGCGAGCGCGACGTCGAGGTCCTCCATTTGTGTGATGAGCTTCCGGGCCTCGTCTTGGGAAAAGGCCTCGCCCTTCACGGCGCGCACGTCGACGTGGGACACCTCCGCGCCCTCGGCTTCGACGCGGACGGAGTCGATGTCCGTGCGCTGGGGCAGCCGGGGGAAGGCCACCCGCTGCGAGCCGTGGACCGTGACGCTGCCGGAGCGGACCACTTGCGCCTGGTCGCTGTAGACAGTGACCGACGTGACGGGGGCTTCGAGCGTCGCGCCCAGCACGCTCGCTGCCATCAACCCGATTCCGAAGATGTACATGCGTCCATGGTGAAATGGGACGCAACGACAATCACGTCATGGTTTGAACATGGATTGCTCACGAAGGAACCGGCGCCGCAGTGTGCGCGTGACCTCCGCGTCCCACCGGGCGGAGAACACCTCCACGAAGGTGCGGCGGTAACGCAGCGCGCAGGCCAGACACAGCAGCGTCACGGCCAGCCCGATGACCGCGTTCTGCCAGGAGGCAAGGTCCCACTGCCCCGTCCAGAACCACTGATGCATGCTCGTGGGCCAGAAGTAGAAGATGGGCCACCCGGGTCCGCTGCCCGCGAGGTCACAGAGCAGGTGCAGGTGGAAGGTGCCCAGCGCCAACAGCGCCACCCGGAGCCGCTGCCGCGCCAGCGCCGCGCAGACCGCCGCCGTGACGAGGGCGCCCACGTACCCATGGAAGATGACGTGGTGATAGCGGAGGTAGGCGTCTTCGCTCACGAGCAGCGTGAGCCCATCCAGGTCCGGCGCCAGCCCCGCGCAGGTGACGAGGATGCGGTCCCTGCGCTCGCGCAGCCCCTGCGCCGCGAGCCAGGCCAGCTCGGCGTGGACGATGGGATTCATGGTGCCCGCAGCCTACGCCACGCCGCGCGCCTGTTTCAGGCGGGCACGGGGGATTGCCGCGGCGTGCCGAGCAACTCCAGGGTGCGCACCGCCACATCCGCCAGCGAGGCGGCGCACGGATAGCAGCCGCCGCCGCAGCAGCCGGGCCATTCACCCTCCGGGTCTCTCAGCAGCGGGTACACGCAGCCCCGCAGCGAGTCCGGCACGCCGGCTTCCTCGCACGCCCGGCGCAAGGCCGCCTGCACGGTGTCATCCTTCACGTCCAGCACGGGCTGTTCATAACGCCAGCAATGCCCGGCGCCAGGGCCCCGGCGCGGCCCCACCTTTCTCGTTGCCTAAAACCGTTAGGCGCCTTACGAGGTCATGGCCGTGCCGACCCGACCTTCCCACTCCTCGACCCCCGCGGCTGGACCTCGCTACGAGCGGCTCCGGCGTCTGGCACAGCGTTTCCCCGAACTGGACGCGCGCG
This sequence comes from Myxococcus hansupus, assembly GCF_000280925.3. Taxonomy (NCBI): domain Bacteria; kingdom Pseudomonadati; phylum Myxococcota; class Myxococcia; order Myxococcales; family Myxococcaceae; genus Pseudomyxococcus; species Pseudomyxococcus hansupus. The sequence continues at coordinate 7,487,595 of NZ_CP012109.1, read as the reverse complement.
CCATCGAGACGTGCATCGTCCTGCTGCGGGCCTCGCATGACCTGTCGGGCGCCTACGAAGCCCACCTGGGCCGCCATGGCTTGTCACTGGGGCGCTTCACGGTGCTGGTGCGCCTGTACTCCACCGAGGACGTGGAGAGCGCGGGGGCGCTCACGCCGGCGGACCTGGCGGAGAGCTCCGGTGTCAGCCGCGCCACGATGACGGGGCTGCTGGACACGCTGGAGAAGGATGGCCTCATCTGCCGTGAGGACCATCCGGAGGACCGGCGCATGTACACGGTGCGCCTCACGCCCAAGGCCCGGCAGTTGATTGAAGACATGCTGCCGGACCACTACCGGCGCATCGCCGCGTTGATGGCGCCCCTGAGCGACGAGGAGCACACCACGCTGCGCGCGCTGCTGGCCAAGGTCTCCGAGGGGCTCCACCTGCTCAAGGAGCCCTGACTCGGAGACCGGTGACGCGGCTCAGCGCTTCGTGTGCGCGCGGGCCTGGGCCACCTTGCGGCGGCGGGCGAACATCGCGCTCAGCGAAAGCAGGCCCACCGCGGCGGTGAACGGCACGCTGCCCGTACCGGAGGCGCTGCAGCTCTGCGCCTGGGGCTCGCCCAGGGGATTCTCGGGCGTGATGGTGCCCTCGCGCGTGGTGACGCCCCAACGGTTCTGCGGATAGGCGACGGGCGTCTCGGCGGTGGGGGCGTCGGGCGTGGAGGGCTGCTCCGCCGGGAGGTCGGTGGGCGCTTCCGGCTCGGGGAGCGTGGGCTCGGAGTCCGGGAGCGTGGGCTCGGGCTCGGTCGGCGCGGGCTCGGGGGCCGGCGGGGGCGGGGGCGGCATCACCGCCGCCAGCGTGGACGCCATGATGAAGCCGTCGTGGTAGACGCTCGCCTCGGGGCGGATGGCGTCGTCACGGTAGAGGCCCAGCTTCAGGTAGTTCAGCTCCTTGCCGAACTGCGTCGCGATGTGCGTCTTCTTCACGACGAGCTGCCCGTTGTGCCAGAGCTGGACGAAGCCCGTCTTGGCATCCGGCGACCACTTCACCTCCAACACGAAGTCGTGCCAGTCACCGCGCTTCATCGGCGAGGTCCACAGCACCTTGCCCTTCGAGCCGCCCACGCGCATGAACAGCTCCTCGTTGCGCGCGTAGAACTCCAGCGGCGGAGAGCCGCAGCAGCCCGACTGGTGCCACTGCGCGAAGACCTGCCAGCCGTCGTCGAGCGGGTAGTTCGTCGGAAAGAGGGTGCTCCACTTGTAGTACCAGGTGGAGTTCACCTTCTCCTGGCTGATGTAGAGCAATTCATTGCGGTTGCCGCTGGCGCCAATGGGGTCATCGCCCTGACGCACCGTGGCCTTCAACGCGTAACGTCCCTCGCGAACGACATCCGTCACCACCTGGAGCCGGCTGTTGGCGACGCTCTGGCTGCGCGTCCACTGCGAGGTGTTGCCCGTCTCGAAGTCACCTTTCCATGCGACGTCCGCGGTGGCGAACGTGGGAATCAGTGACATCAGGGCGGCAAATCGAAACAGCTCCGTCAAGCGAGGTCCTTTCGTTCCAGGTTGGCGCAGTGGGACACTCAGGCGGACGTGCTACTTCCCGCTCGTGCCCTGTTGGAAAACCCTCGGGCCTGGGGGCCCTCGCCGTCTCTTCCGGGGGGCGGGCTGGCGGACGGGCCACTGGCGTCACGCTGGCTTGGAGCCGCAGGGAGACAGTGATTCCGAAGGGATGCGAGCCTGGCCTGCACTCAAGGTTTTTGGCGCAAGCCGTCTCCAGGTGAGGTTGCCTGGTTCACGGCCTGACCACCCGGCGCCCTGTGGGCGGGTGGCCGGTGAGGAGCGCTGAAAATGCGGAGAAAATTCACGCGATGACAGCCGCTCGAACCCCGCCAGAAGTCGGTGGGGATGGATTGATGGTGTACAACGCGGTGGTTGGGCGGCTGGTTCGGGGGATGGCGCCCGAGGGGGCAGCATGTTGAAGCCGGCGTACGACAAAGTCCTGGTCCTGGCGCTGGCCACGCCCGTGTTGGTGTTGACCGTCCTGCTTGCCCGCACGCCCTCCAAGGGAAGCGGAGCGCCCGTCTCGCCGCAGTTCTGGACGGAGCGCCGCGCCGCGTCGCGCATCGAGGCCCGGCTCACGCATCCGGAAGCAGACCTCTACCGGCGGCGGACTTCAGCGGGCGGCTGCCCCGTTCCTCCCGAACCGATTCCGCTGCGAGACCTCGCCCGGCTGGAAGAGGCGGGGGATTTGTCCGGAATCGCGGCGGCTTATGCCCTCCAGGGTGAGTGGAACCAGGCGGCCTCCTTCCTGGAGCGCCTGCCTTCCTCCCCGGACCGCGACAGTGATCTGGCCGCGGTGTACCTGGCCCGGGGCTCCCATGAGCAGGCCCTGCGCTTGCTGGACGGCGCGCTGAAGGCGCAGCCGCGTCATGCGCAGGCCATGTGGAACCGCGCGCTCGTGCTCCAGGAGATGGGGCTCACGATGAAGGCGGCGGACACCTTCGAACAGGTGGCGCTGCTGAATGAGCAGGGCTGGAGCCAGGAGGCCAAGGCCAACGCCCGCGAGCAACGCGACGCCACGCTGGAGCGCGCGCGCCGGTGGAAGGAGGCGCGGGACGCCACGCTTGCGCTGGTGGATGACCCGCGGGCGCCCCTTCCGCTGGAGGCGGCCCGGAAGGACCCGGGCGTCGTCCGTCAGGCCTTCTATGAGGCGGTCCGCGCTTCGCCTTCGAAGGAGCGGGTCCTGGCGCTGATGCCCCTGGCGCAGGAGCTGGACCGGGGGCATGGCGGCTCCACGCTGGCGGACTACATCAAGCGCGTGAGCGGCCGGAACTTCACGCGCCGCGGCGAGCTGGCCCGCGACTACGCGTCCCTGGTGCGGGGCAAGCTGGACCGGCCGGACCGGCTGCTGGAGCGCGTGCAGGCCTCCGGCGAGGACGACCTCTTCCTGGGCACGGCGCAGCATGCGCGCGCCACGCGCCGGTTGCTGACGCAGGTGGTGGAGCGCGCGAAGCGCCAGAACGACCCCTGGTTCAACCTCTACATCGAGCGCGAGGAGGCCATCCGCGAGACGGCCGAGGGCAAGTGGTGGAAGGCCGAGCAGCGCTTCTTCAACGCGCTCCAGCGCTGCCGCGAGGAAGGGCTCTCCGCGCGCTGCGTCGACCTGGAGCTGCGGCTGGGCATCCTCTACGCCGACCTGCAGCGGCTCACCGAAGGGGAACAGCACATCCGCACCGCCTGGTCCTGGGCGCGCCAGTTGCGCGAATGGGACATGGAGTTCACCGCGCTGGAGGTGCTGGCCGCCATCACCCGCTCGCGGGGGGATTTCGCCAGCTCGCGCGCCTATATCGAGGAGTGGTCCGCGCGCGGCCGTGGCAACTGCGTCTGGCCCCGGGAGAACCTGGCCCACGCGTACTATCTGGACAACCGCATGGACGACGCGCGCCGCGAGGTGGACGCGAACGCCGCGTGCGAGAACGAGCCGCTCAGCCTGCTCTTCGCCGTCAACCTCGCGGAGCTGTCACGCACCCGGCCAAAGCCCGGGGACGAGGCGCTGCTCCAGCGCGCGTTGACGTGGGCCAATCACAGCAATCCCATGCCCAGCGATGCGGTTTACGCCCGCTACGTGGAGGGCCGCTTCCTGCTGGACGCCGACCGGACGCGGGGCCAGGCCTTGCTGCGGCAGACCCTCACCGAGGCGGAGGCGCTGTCCCGTGGGGACTCGCTGGCGCGCGAGGCCTGGGCGCTGAGCTACTCCTCGCTCGTCACCGACGCGGGCAAGGCGGGGGAGTACACCCAGGCCCTGGAGTTGATGGCCGCGCAGCTCGGCACGCCCGTGCCTCAGCGGTGCGCCCTGGCTGCGGCCGTGCACGGTGAGCGCACGGTGTTGGTGGCGCGGGGGATGGCGGGGGAGGTGCTGGGACACTACGAGTCGGACCGGCAGGGGCCCTTCAGCCGCGTGGACACCTCGCGCCTGGTGCCGGAGCGGCTGCGCCAGGCCCTGCGGGGCTGTGGGCACGTGGACGTGCTGGCGTGGCCTCCTGTCTTCGGGCGCACGGACCTGCTGCCGCCGGATGTGGCGTGGAGCTTCCGGCTGGGCCGCACGTCGCAGCCCCGCGCCACGCCCACGGCGCGGCGGCTGGTCGTGTCCAGCGTGGACGCGCCCGCGCTGCTCCAGCTTCCGCGGCTGCCCCCGTGGTTCCCCGCGCAGGAGCAGGAGGCGGTGCCGCTGCAGGTGCTCTCCGGCTCGGACGCCACGCCCGCGCGGGTGCTGGCGGACATGCGTGACGCCACGGAGATTGAAATCCACGCCCACGGCATCATGGACCCGTCGCTGTCGGACGCCTCGTTGGTGGTGCTGTCCCCGGAGACGAGCGGCCGGTACGCGCTCACTGCGGACGTGGTGCGCCAGCAGAAGCTCACGGGCGCGCCCATGGTCTTCCTGGCCGCGTGCAGCGCCGGCCGTGCGGCGAGCTCCACCACGAGCCACGAGCCCTTCAGCCTGCCCGCGGCCTTCATCGACGCGGGCGCGCGCGCCGTGCTGGCCTCCACGGTGGACATCCCGGATGCCGCTGGCCGCTTCTTCGACGGGGTCCGCCGCCGCATCCGCGAGGGCGCGCAGCCCGCGGTGGCCCTGCGGGACGAACGCCGGCGTTGGTTGGACCGGGACCACCGGGCCGGGTGGACCCGGCATGTCATCCTGGTGGAGTCATATTGAGGGGGCGGCGGCCCGGTACACAGCCGCCTACTGCGGGGTCCTCAGGTGCGTGTTTCCTCCAGGGAGCTGGAAATGATGGAAGGTGACGGAGGCGCTCACATCCAACGCGCGCACCCAGTGCCACCAGCCCACGGGCAGGAAGAGCATCTCACCCGGCTCCACCACGGCCTCCAGGACGGTGGCCTCGCCGTACAGGGGGAATCGCGCCGGGTCGGGCAGCGCCGCGTCCACCTCGCTGAAGGTGCCGTGGCGCGGGTAGACGAGGTGGCGCTGGAAGGACGGCACCAGCCGCACGTGCTTGCGGCCCATCACCTGCGCCAGCAGCACGTTCATGTTGTCATGGTGCAACGGGGTGACGGTGCCCGGCGGGCCCAGCAGCAGCGTGGTCATGTCCGGCCGCAGCTCCGGGTCGATGATGCCCGCCGGCGCGCGGATGTCCTCGCGCAGCCGGGCCAGCCCGTCGCGCTTCCAGTTCTCGTTGCGGGGCACCATGTAGAAATCGTTCGTCTCACCCGCCGCTTCCACCCGGCGCACGTACTCGCGCAGGGACACCACCTGGCGGTGCTTGTCGGGTTGCGAGGCGTGGTCCGGGTTGGTGTTTCGCCCGGACATGATTTCCACCTCCACGTCCCCGAAGCGCTCGCTGAAATCCGAAAGCGACCAGCGGCGCATGGCCGGCCAGTCCTCCATGTGGCCTTGCAGCACCACCGGCCGGTGGCCGAAGTAGTAGCGGGAGAAGAACTCCTCCGGACTCAAGTCCCGGCGCTTCTCCAGCCGCACCTCGCCCGACTGGCGGTGCAGCTCCGCGTAGAGGTCCGCCAGCGCCTCCAGCCACTCGTAGCGCCGGCCAATGCGACGCGCGCCCGCCACGTAGGGGTGCGCCTGCGCCGCGGCAATCTCCTGCCGTGCCAACGCGTCCTCCACGCCCGCGTTCACCAGCACCTGCCGCGCGTCCTCCGTGCTCACGCCCAGGGCGAGGTTCTCCGCCAACCAGGTGTGCCATTCCAAAGCCAGGCGCGAATCTTCCCTGCTCATTCAGAACTCCGTGAATTCCGTGTCGCAAGCCGCCCAGTCAGATGCACGGGGTTGGCGCGTGTCATGATAAGGACTGTACGTGTTGTCCGTATCACCCATGTCTGCTTTCAGCCCAACCCCACTACGAGGTGCGAGCGCCCATGACGCCCGTTGAATCCCTCATGGCCGGTAGCTTGGATTCCGAGTCCGGCGAAGCCCACGTGAAGAACACCTACGTCAACTGTGACACGGCCACGGTCGCCCCGCGGAAGCGGCTCCCGACGCCCCCTCCGGCGGTGCCCCCGCTGGCCGGGCCAGGGCAATCCAGCGCCAGCCAGGTCCGCTGATCTTCAGGCCCGGGCGGGATTTTCCATCCTCCCGGGCATTTTTCTGCCCGGCTCCCTTCTTTTTCTTCTCAAGGATTGGAGCGACGCGCGTCTTTGACTGGGAAACACGCAGACGCGCATGTGAGTGGGGCTTCATGTCGGACCTCTTCAACCGGGAACGGAGGCGCTTCGAAGCGTTCATCCGTCAGCATCGGCCCAGCCTTCTGGGGCTGGCCCGCCGGTTGTGCGCCCGCTCCAGCCTGGAGCCGGACGACCTGGTCCAGGAGACCTTCGAACGGGCGTTGCCGGAGTTCGGTCATTTGAAGGACCGGACGGACTCCGCGGCGGCCGCGTGGCTGTGTACGACGATGACGAACCGCTTCCTGGATTACTGCCGCCGCCAGCGGACGGAATCCCGGGGGTTGCCGCACCTGGCGCTGGTCCAGGACATGGCGGGTTCACCGGCGGATGCCCAGGAGAGCTGGGAGCTGGTGAGCACCGACGCGTTCCAGAAAGCGGTCGAGCGGCTGAAGCCTCACCTGCGTGACGCCTACCGGCTGCACGCGGAGGGCAAGCGCTACAACGCCATCGCCGAGCATTTCAATGTTCCCGTGGGCACCGTGGGCAGTTGGCTCACCCTGGCCCGCAGGGATTTGAAGGAACTGCTGCTGCCCCAGGTGGCGGTAGCCCGGGAGCAGGGGGCCACGAGCTCATGAATACGCCATGCACCAAGCTGCACCTCTTCGTGGACGGTGAGCTGTCCGCTCCCGACGCGGAGGCCTTTCGCCAGCACCTGTCTCGCTGCGCCGAATGCGAGGCGGGCCTGCGGGATGTCCTGCAACTGGAGCTGCTGGCCGCCCGCGCGCTGGGGGGCGCGGAGCACGCGGCCCCGGAGCCCGTGCCGGAGAAGGTGACGCCGCTGCGGCCGTGGCTCCAGCGCGCCGCCCGCGCGGTGGCGCCGGTGGCGCTGGCCGCGGGGTTGGCGGCGGTGGGCGTGTTCCGTTACCAGGTGCCGGCGGAGGCTCCCGCCGACGTGTGGCTGGCGGGCGCGGACTCGCGGACCCTGGAGGCGCGGCTCAGCCATCCGCAGGCGGACCGCTTCGTTCCCTACGAGCCCATGCGCGGCACGTCCGGCGCGGCGAACCCGCTGCCGCTGCGGCCCCTGGCGGACCTGGAGGAGCAGCAGGACTTCCGCGGCATCGCGGCGGCCTATGCCCTGCGGGGCGACTGGCAGCAGGCGGAGGCCTTCCTGTCGCGGGCTCCGGCCTCGGCGGACAAGGACAATGACCGGGCGGTGGTGGCCCTCAGCGGGCAGCGGTGGGAGGAGGCGCTGAGCCTGCTCGGCGGCGCGCTGAGCCAGGAGCCCCGGCACGCCCAGGCGCTGTGGAACCGCGGGCTGGCGCTCCGGGGGCTGGGGCTGCTGAAGCAGGCGGAGGCGTCCTTCCGTGACGTCGCCTCGCTGCCGGGGCAGGAGGCGGGTTGGAAGCAGTCGGCGGAGCGGCGCGCGGAGGAGCTGCGCGCGCTGCGCGACGCGGAGGCGGCCCGGTGGCAGCGACAGGTGCGTGAGACGTGGGGGCAGCTCGCGGAGGGTGGCGCGGAGGCGTCGTATCTGGCGGCGCAGCAGCCCGCGGTGGCCCGCGCGGCGCTGTACGAGGCCGTTCGCGCGGCGCCCTCGGCGGACGCGGTGTCCGCGCTGATGCCGCTCGCCACGGCGTTGGACCGGCTGGGCGGCGGCACGGTGCTCCAGGACTACGTCCGGGACATGGCGGCGCGTGACTTCAGCGTCCGCGCGCCGCTGGCGCTCGACTATGCGCGGCTGATGAAGGGCGAGCCCATGCCGGGCCTGCTGGAGACGCTGCGGGCCTCGCAGGAGACGGACCTGTACGTCGGCGCGCTGCTGCACACGGGCGCCGCGGCGAAGGACGCGGAGGCGCTCAAGGCGCTGCAGCGGTATGCCCACGGCGCCAGGGACCCCTGGCTGAACCTCCTGGCGGACCGGGAGCGCGCGCGGGGCGAGGACGCCGCGGGCCGCGCGGCCACCGCCGAGCAGTTGCTGTTGGCCACGCTCCGCACCTGTGGTGCCTACAACACGCTCTTCCCGTGCTCGGAAATCAACTGAGGTAGCGCGCGTGCCCTCCGGGGCGCGGCGAAGCAGCGCGAAGGCCGGCCCGTGACAGGGCCGGCCTTCTGCTTTTCCGGGAGGCGAGCGGGCGCGTGTCCGGCATCGGGCGATGGGGGGCCTGACGGCGGACGGGCCGTGGACGGCGTGGCAGGCTCGGGCGTCCGGTTCCCCCTGTCAGGAGTCCGCCGCATGCCGCTGTCGCCCCCTCGGAACATGAAGGACTACGAGGCCACCCGCCGTGACTTCCGGTGGGAGCGGCCCGAGCACTTCAACTTCGCCGCCGACGTCATCGACCGGCACGCCGCCGAGCGCCCGGAGGCGCTGGCCCTGCTGTGGTCCGACGAGTCGGGGCAGGAGCGGCGCTTCACGTGGGAGGCGCTGCGGCGGCACTCGCTCCACGCGGCGCGCTTCCTGACGGGCCAGGGCCTGCGCCGCGGCGACCGGGCCTTCATCATGATGCCGCGCGTTCCGGAGTGGTGGTTCCTGGTGCTCGGCTGCATCCGCGCGGGCATCGTCTTCATGCCCGGCACGCCCATGCTCACGCCCAAGGACATCCGCTACCGGCTGGAGGTGGCGGAGGCCCACGCCGTCATCGCGGACGTGAGCTGCCTGGAGCGCTTCGACGGCGTGGTGGGGGCGGGGAAGGTACGGACCTGGCTGTCGGTGGGCGAGGGCGCGCCGTCGCCGTGGACGCGCTACGTGCCCGGCGTCGCGGACGCGTTCGCGGACTTCGAGCCCACGCGCGCGGATGCGCCGATGCTCATCTACTTCACGTCCGGCACCACCGGCATGCCGAAGATGGTGCTGCACACGCAGGCCAGCTACGGACAGGGCCACGTGATTACCGGGCGGTACTGGCTGGACCTGACGCCCGACGACCGGCACCTGACGTTGAGCGACACCGGCTGGGCCAAGTGCGCGTGGGGCAAGCTCTTCGGGCCGTGGAGCCAGGGCGCGTGCAACGTCGTCTACGACTTCCGGGGCCGCTTCGAGCCCGCGAAGCTGCTGAAGGTGCTGGAGTCGCAGCGCGTCTCCACCTTCTGCGCGCCGCCCACCGCGTGGCGGGCGCTGGTGCTCCAGGACTTGAAGGACTTCAACCTGTCCGCGCTGCGCCACACGGTGAGCGCCGGCGAGCCGCTCAACCCGGAGGTCATCGACTCGTGGAAGGCCGCCACCGGCCTGCACATCCGCGAGGGCTACGGGCAGACGGAGACGGTGATGGTGGTGGGCATGTTCCCGCCGGTGGCGCCACGCGTGGGCTCCATGGGCAAGCCGTCTCCGGGCTTCACGGTGGGCGTCATCGACGAGTCGGGGCAGGAGGTGGCGGACGGGCAGGAGGGCGACATCGCCGTGCGCGTGTTCCCCGAGCGGCCGGTGGGCCTGTTCCAGGGCTACCTGGGGGACGACGCGGCCAACGCCGCGTGCCGGCGCGGCGACTGGTACGTCACGGGGGACCGGGCCGTGCGGGACGCGGACGGCTACTTCTGGTTCGTGGGGCGCGCCGATGACGTCATCAAGACGTCGGGCTACCGCGTGGGGCCCTTCGAGGTGGAGTCCGCGCTGCTGGAGCACGACGCGGTGGCGGAGTCCGCCGTCATCGGCGTGCCGGACGCGAAGCTGGGCCAGCGCGTGAAGGCCTTCGTGGTGCTGGCGCCGGGGCACACCGCGTCCCCGGCGCTCGCGCAGGCGTTGCAGGAGCACGTGAAGCGCACCACGGCTCCGTACAAGTACCCGCGCGACATCGAGTTCGTCACCGAGCTGCCGAAGACGGTGAGCGGGAAGATTCGCCGCGCGGAGCTGCGCGCCTCGCAGACGTAGCGGGCGCGCGTCCGCCGTCAGGCCTCGAAGAGGACGGGGAAGCCCAGGAGCGCGCTGCCCTCCTGGGTGAACCAGCCCTCCGCCACCGCCGCGTGCTGCGTGAGGGTGTGGATGTCGCGGAAGCGGCGCTGGAGCGGGGTGCCGTCGCGCACGGAGGTTCCACCGCCCGCGTGGTAGCAGGCCGTGACGACCTCGGCGGACGTCTCCACCGCCCACGTCAGGGTGGAGGAGACCTGGGGCGCCAGCGTGAAGGCCGTCGCGGGCGTGTGCTGGCAGGCCTCCCAGAAGACCTCGCCCATGCGGCGGAGCGCATCGTGCGCGGCGCGCGCGCCCGTCTCCGCGCGGCCCAGCCGGTTTCGGAACACGGGCGAGTCCACCAGCGAGGTGCGCGCATACAACCGGCGCTTGCCGGAGCGGGCGAGCGCGAGCAGGTCATCCACCGCGCCCTGGGCGATGCCCACCGCCACCGCGCCAATGTGCATGGCGTAGTGCAGCACGGGCATCACGAAGCCAGGGCCGGGCACGGCCGGCTGTCCGGTGAAGATGTCGAAGGAGTTGCGCTGGGGGACGAAGGCGTCGATGGCGATGTCGTGGCTGCCGGTGCCGCGCAGGCCGAGCACGTCCCAGTGCTCGATGATGCGCACGTCCTTGGCGGGCAGCATCATCGCGCGCGTTTCGGGCACACCCTCGGCGGGACCCGGGCGGGGCTTGCCATCCGGGCCCAGCACGACGCAGTTGCCGAACAGCCAGTCACTCTGGCGGCAGCCGGTGGCGAAGTTCCAATGGCCGGTGACGCGGTAGCCGCCGTCCACCTGCATCGCCTGGCCTTGCGCATTGAACGCGCCGCCCACGGCGACGTTGGGGCCATGCGCGTAGATGGCGTCGAACTCCTCGCGGGCGAGCAGGGCGAAGAGCTGGGGGCTCTCCGAGGCAATCATCATCGTCCACGCGGTGGAGGCATCCGCGCGCGCCAGCTCGGAGAGGACGTCCAGGCCCGTGACGAGGTCCAGCGCCAAGCCACCGTGGGAGGGCGGCACGAACATCCGATAGATGCCGATGTCCTTCAGCGTGGCGACGACGTCCGCGGGGAGCTGTCGTGCCTGCTCGATTTCCGCGCCGCGCGCGGAGAGGGCAGGGGCCAGCTCGCGTACCGCATGCAGCAGCTTCGCTCCAGCATCCAAGGTCATGAGGGAGTCTCGTGGGAAGGAGACTCAACGATGCCCGATGTCTGGTGTTCGTGAAAGGTGCGCCGCGCCAAGGCGGATGAAGCGTCCTTGCCCGGATGTATTTACAAACGCGGGCCAGGGTGACGCCTGTGAATGCGGTGTCAGGCGTCACCCTGTGCTTTACGTGTTCGGAGTCTGATTACTCGGAATAATTGTAATTCTCGACCCGGCGCCAATCGCGGTTGTAGACGTGGCGGAAGTGGAACCAGCCGCTGTGGCAGCTCCCCGTGTTGGTGGCGATGTAGCCATAGACAAAGCCGTTGCGAACGCGGGCCTCGAGGCGGGGCGAGCCCGGCTGCTCACAGGACTGGGTGATGCGGACGGCCTGGTAGGCGGCCTCGGCCTTCGTCTGCTCCTGGCCCTCGAAGTCGTGCAGGGAGTGGACGCGGACGGCGGTGTACGCGGTCGACTTCAGCGCGGTGGCCTGGTCCAGGTCGGTCTGCGCCGGGAAGGCCTGCAGGTCGGCCAGGGTGGCGGCCTCGGAGGTGATGGCGCCCACCAGCCGGTGCACGGCGCCATTCGTGTCGGAGAGCGCGGCGCGGATGGAGGCGATGCCCGCCGGGCCCTGGTAGACGGCGGTGTCGCCCCAGGTGAAGCTGATGGCGCTGCCCGCGCTGTAGGCGTTGAGCGCGCAGGCGCCGTTGACGCCCGCGGTCTCCACGAGGATGACCTTGCGCAGGCGGTGCTCGGGGTTCACCAGCGCGATGCACTCATTGCCGGGCAGGCCGTCATAGTTGCCGGCGGGGAGCACGGCCTCGACGATGTTGTGCAGGCGGAACGTGGGGTCCGTGGACTCCTGCTGCTGGGACTCGAGGACTTCGGTGTCCTCCCCTTCGGCGCCGAGGCAGCCGGTGAGCAGGGATGACGCAAGGAGGAAAGACGACAAGCGGAGGGAGGTTCGCATAGCCGGGAAAGCTAGATGCATGGCTCGGTGAAAAGCGAGCACTTGTATGCATGTGCAAACATTGGCACGTGCCTGTTACGCGTTGGCACGCCTGATGCCCAACCCGCTGCGACGGCATGTCTCACGCTTGTATGAGACATTCAGTCTGGCTGAATACTTTCCTTGTCTGTGTTCCCGGGCGCCTGAATGTGGGCCCGGGAACACATGTCTGCGTTACTTGCCCCACTCGGTGTGGACGAAGCCCGCGTCCGGCCGGTCCTTGCGCTGATACGTGTGGGCGCCGAAGGCATCCCGCTGCGCCTGCGTGAGGTTCTGCGGCAGCTCCGCGGTGCGGTAGCTGTCCAGGTACGCCAGCGACGCGCCGAACACCGGGACGGGGATGCCCACGCGGGTGGCCACGCCCACCACCTGGCGCCAGGCCGGGGCCATCTTCTCCAGCACCGGGGCGAAGGCGTCGGACACCATCAGGTTGGGCAGCGTGGGCTGCTGCTGGAAGGCCTCGCGCAGCGGCGTGAGCAGCTTCGCGCGGATGATGCAGCCGCCCCGCCAGATGCGCGCCAGCTCCGCCAGGTTGATGTTCCACCCGTACTCCTGGGACGCGGCCTGGATGAGCCGCATGCCCTGGGCGTACGTCACCACGCGCGCGGCGTAGAGCGCGTCATGCGTCCACGCGGCGAGCTGCGCCTGCTCCTCCTTGCTGAGCTGCACGTCGGGGCCCTTCAGCTTCGGCGCGGCGGCGACGCGTTCGTCCTTCATGGAGGAGAGGATGCGTGCGTCCAGCGCCGCGGCGATGGAGGGAATCGGCACGGCCAGGTCCAATGCCACCTGCACCGTCCACTTGCCGGTGCCCTTCTGGCCGGCCTTGTCGAGCACCAGGTCCACCAGCGGCTTGCCCGTCTCCGGGTCCTTCTGGCGCAGCACCTTGATGGTCGTCTCCAGCAGGAAGGAGCCGGCGATGCCGTGGTCCCACTGGGAGAGCAGGTCCGCCAGCGCGTCCGCCTCCAGCCCCAGCCCGCGGCGCAGCACGTCGTACGTCTCCGCGAGGAGCTGCATGTCGGCGTATTCGATGCCGTTGTGCACCATCTTCACGAAGTGGCCGGCGCCGTCCTTGCCCACGTAGGTGACGCAGGGGCCCAGGTCCGTCGTCGCGGCGATGGCCTCGAACACGGGCCGCACCTGCTCATACGCCGCGGGGGCGCCGCCCGGCATGATGGACGGGCCGTGGCGCGCGCCCTCCTCGCCGCCGGACACGCCCACGCCCAGGAAGTGGATGCCCTTCGCCTTGCACTGCTCCTCGCGGCGGCGCGTGTCCTGGAACCAGGAGTTGCCGGCGTCCAGGATGATGTCGCCCTCGGACAGCAGCGGCATCAGGCGCTCCACCATGGAGTCCACCGCCGCGCCCGCCGTCACCATCAGCAGCACCTTGCGCGGGCGCTCCAGCCGCTGGACGAAGGCCTCCAGCGAGGCGCTGCCCCAGACCTCGGGGTGCCCGTGCTTCTGGTGCATCTCTTCGATGCGCTCCGGGTGGCGGTCCCACACGGCCACCCGGAAGCCGTGGTCCGCGATGTTGAGGGCGAGGCTCGCCCCCATGACGCCCATGCCCGCCACGCCGAACTGCGCGCCCTTTGCCTCACTCATCGTTGATTCCTCCTGACATGGCCCTCACCGCCCCGAGGCGGCGGGGTCCAGCATCCATTCCGTGTTCGTCACCCGGGCCACGGGAAGGCGCGTGTCGCCCTCCAGCGCCCGGCGCACCGTGTCCCGCTTGCCCGCTCCCGACACCAGCGTCAGCACATGCCGCGCGGACTGCAGCACCGGCAGCGTCAACGTCAACCGCCACGGGGGCGGCTTGGGGCCCACCACCGCCAGCACGCGCTGTTCGTGCTCTTCCAGCGCGGGGTGGCCAGGGAAGAGGCTGGCGGTGTGCCCGTCATCCCCCATGCCCAGCAGCACCACGTCCAGCACGGGCGGCAGCTTCGCCGCGTAGTCGCGCGCCGCGGCGTCGCGGTCCTCGCGCTCGCCCTCCATCCGGAAGACTTGCGACGGGGAGAGCTGGAGCGGGCGCAGCAGGGTGTCCTCCACCAGCCGGTAGTTGCTCTCCGCGTGGTCGGGCGGCACGAAGCGCTCGTCCACGAAGTAGATGTCCACGCGCTCCCACGGCAGCACGCGCGTCGCGAGCGCCCGGTACGCGGGCCCCGGCGTGCTGCCCCCCGACAACGCCAGGCTGGCGCGGGGCTGGGTGGCGAGCGTGTCTTGCAGCGCGTTCGCCATCCAATCCGCGGCCTGTTGGGACAGGGCCTCGGTGGGAACGACGTGCGTGCGCGGGGCGCTCACAGCGAGGTCCACCGGCGGCCGTCCTTGGCCAGGAGCGCGGCGGCGGCATCCGGGCCCGTGCTGCCCGGCTTGTAGGCGTGCGCGGAGCCGCCCTCGCCGGAAGCCAGCGCCTCCAGGATGGGCGTCACGTAGGTCCACGCCTGCTCCACGCTGTCCTTCCGTGCGTAGAGCGTGGCGTTGCCGCGCATGCAGTCCAGCAGCAGCCGCTCATAGGCCTCGGGGACCGGGCGCTGGAACGTCTCCTGGTAGTTGAAGTCCATGGTGACGCCCGCGATGTTGACGTCCTCGCCGGGGACCTTGGACTCGAAGGAGAGGGCGATGCCCTCCTGGGGCTGGATGCGCAGCGTGAGCACGTTGGGCTGCAGCCGCTGGCAGGTGGCGTTCTCTCCGGCGAAGAGGCTGACGGGCACCGACTTGAAGTGGATGGACACCTCCGTCACCCGCTTCTTCAGGTTCTTCCCCGCGCGCAGGTAGAAGGGCACGCCCGCCCAGCGCCAGTTGTCGATGTTCATCTTCATCGCCACGTAGGTCGGCGTGCGCGAGCCCTCCTTCACGCCCTTCGTCTGGAGGTAGCCCTCGTACTGGCCCACCACCACGGCGCGGGACACCTCACGGCCCTCCAGCGGGCGCAGCGCGCGGAACACCTTGTTCTTCTCGTCGCGGATGTCCTCGGCGCCGAAGGACACCGGGGGCTCCATGGCGCACAGCGCGAGCACCTGGAGCAGGTGGTTCTGCACCATGTCCCGGATGACGCCCGTCTCGTCGTAGAAGCCGGCGCGGCCCTCCACCGCCAGCGTCTCCGCCGCGGTGATTTCCACGTGGTCGATGTGCTGCCGGTTCCACAGCGGCTCGAAGATGGCGTTGGCGAAGCGGAAGACGAGGATGTTCTGCACCGTCTCCTTGCCCAGGTAGTGGTCGATGCGGAAGATCTGCCGCTCGTCCAGCACCGACGCCAGCTCGCGGTTGAGCGCGCGGGCGCTCTCCAAATCCCGGCCGAAGGGCTTCTCGATGATGAGCCGCTGCCACGGCTTCTGGTCCGCCTGCTCCTGGCGCTTCAGCAGGCCGGAGTCCGCGAGGCCGTGGAGAATCTGGGGGAAGGTGGAGGCCGGCGTGGCCAGGTAATAGACCTGGTTGCCCTGGGTGCCGAACTTCTGGGCGACCCGGTCGAGCTCCTCGCGAAGCCGCGCGAAGGACTTCGGGTCGTCATAGCCGCCGGAGATGATTTCCAGGCGCGGGGCGAAGTCCTTCCAGACGTTCTCGTCCAGGGGCTGGGTCCGGGAGAACTTCTGGAGGGATTCCTTCACGTGCTGCCGGAACGTGTCGGTGTCGCCCTCCGAACGGCTGAAGGCGACGACGGCGAAGTTCTCCGGCAACAGGTGGTCGCGTGCCAGCTCGAACAGGGCCGGGAACAGCTTGCGCTGGGCCAGGTCCCCGGTGGCGCCGAAGAGCACCAATGCGCAGGGGTCCGGCCGCCGGGCGCGGACCAGCGGGTCGCCCTCTCGGGGGTGGGTCTCGATGTGCAGGCCCTGATGCGCGTCCATTCCGCTGCCTCCTCCGGTTTGGGTTCGGCGGGCACCTTACGCCGCCTGCGTGGCCGCCGGGCAAGTGAGTGTGCGGGCAGTGATGCCCGTGTGACGTCTTCCCGGTGTGCTGCCTCGTCAGTTGCTGCCCGCTGCGCTAACGGTGGGGCGCCGCGCCCGCCATGCAAGTCGAGGCGCGGGCCACCAAGCGAAGGCCTTGCCGCGGCGAACCGGCACGCCCGGTCAGGGGGGCGGCCTGGCGCGGCGGAATGAGGCGACGTCGAGGCCGGACGGAAGGTGGTATGCAGGGGGCCGTGCCATGAAGTACGTCATCACGCTCTGGTTCTGGGTCGTCTTCCTGCTCACCGCGCCGGTGCTGTTCACCCTGGGCGCGCTGCTGCTCGTCGTCACGTACCCGTTCGACCGGGACCGGCGGTTGCTGCACTCGCTGGTGTGTCGGTGGTGCTATGGCCTGTGGTTGCATGCGTCGCCGGGATGGCGCACGCGCATCGAGGGCCGCGAGCTCATCCCACCGGGGCCCTGCGTGCTCGTGGTGAACCATCAGTCCGCTGCGGACATCCTCGCCGTCATGGGCTTGTTCCATCCCTACAAGTTCGTGGCGAAGGCGTCGCTGTTCTCGCTGCCGCTGGTGGGGTGGATGATGACGCTGCTGGCGTATGTGCCCATCGTCCGCGGCTCCTCCACCGCCATGCACCAGCTCCTGGACCCGTGCCGCCGCTGGCTCCGCCGGGGCATGCCGGTGCTCATCTTCCCGGAGGGGACGTACTCGAAGGGCGGCCAACTGCTGCCCTTCAAGCGCGGCGCCTTCCAGCTCGCGGTGGAAGAGCACGTCCCGGTGGTGCCCATCGTGGTGGAGGGCACGCCCGGGTTGCTGGACGGTGACGGGCCCTGGATGAGCCCCACCGCGTCCATCCGTGTGCGCGTGCTCCCCGCGCTGCCTCCCGAGTCGTTCGGTCCGGACTCGCAAGAGTTGGCCGCTCGGGTGCGCACGGTGTTCGAGGAGTCGCTGGCCGCCACGGGCTGAGCGCCTGGGCGCGCGGGCGAATCTCGCCACGGTGCAAAACAACCGCAAACCAAGACACGGGTGGCGGCGTGCGCGAGCGGCTGCGGGGTACGCCGGACGCGGCTGACAGGCTGAGCCGAGGCGTGGGTTATCTTCTCCGGCCATGCGCTCTTTCTGGATGTTGCTCGGTGTGTTGGGGCTGTCTTCGCCAGCAGTGGCCGCGGCGCCCTCGGGGTTCGTGGAGGCTCCGTTCACCTCCAACTCCCTGACCCAGGCCACGGGGATGGCGTGGGCGCCGGATGGCTCGGGGCGGCTCTTCATCATCCGCAAGTCAGGCGAAGTCCGGGTGGTGTCGCTGAAGGACGGCCAGCCCGAGACGCAGCCCGGGAACACCACGCTGGTGACGCGGGTGTTCGCGACGGAGCCCAGCGTCTATACGAACAGCGAATGCGGGCTCATCGGCATCGCGTTCGACCCGAACTACGTGGTCAACCGCTACGTCTATTTCTTCGTCACCGTCTCGGCGACGGAGCAGCAGATTGTCCGCTACACGGACGCGAATGGGGTGGGCGCGGCGCGCACTGTTGTCGTCAATCGCTTGCCCACGCGGGGCCAGAACCATGACGGCGGGGCCCTGGGCTTCGGTCCGGACGGCAAGCTGTACTGGGCCATTGGCGATTTGGGCAATGGCACGGGTGTGAACGCGGACCTGACGTCCATGGCGTCCAAGGTGAGCCGGGCGAACCTGGATGGCACGCCCGCCAACGACAATCCCTTCAACGACGGCGTGGGCCCCAACAACGAGTACGTCTGGGCGCGCGGCCTGCGCAATCCCTTCACCTTCACCTTCCAGCCCGCCACGGGCAGGTTGTGGGTGAACAGCGTGGGCACGGGCTACGAGCAGGTCTTCGTCGTCAACGCCAGGAGCCACGCCGGCTACTCCGACTACGAAAACAACCAGCCCGCCAGCAACGACTTCATCACGCCCGTCGTCAAGTACCGCACCAACGGCGTGGACACCCGCAACCTCACCTCGGGTGGCGCGGTGCGCGCTGGCGGCGTGGCCACCTTCACCACCACCGGGAACCATGGCATTCGCAAGGGCGAGCTGCTCACGCTCGCGGGCGTGGGGGATGCGAGCTTCAACGGTCCACTGCGGGTGGCGAGTGTTCCCAGCAACACCACCTTCACCGTGGCGCAGCCTTCGCTGCCGGACGCCGCGAGCGGTGGTGGCACGGCCACGACGCAGCGGCTCGGGGGTTCCATCACCGGTGGCACCTTCTACGACTCGACGCTGTTCGGCGCGGAGTACCACCACAACTTCTTCTTCGGTGACTACAACTCCGGACAACTGACGCGCGTCACGCTGGAGCAGGACAACTCGGTGGCCACGGTGGACGAGTGGGCCACCGGGTTCAGCTCGCAGGTGGACATGGCGGTGGGCCCGGACGGCGCGCTCTACACCATTGGCGTGACGGGCGGCACCCTGCGGCGCATCACGCCCGCGGCGCCAGGGCAGAAGCTGGTGGTGTCCGGGCTGTATCCCCGCGTGGAGGAGGGCGGACGCGCCGCCTTCACCGTGCGCCTGGCCGAGGCGCCGGCGTCCGATGTCTCCGTGCAGGTGTCCCGCGCGCTGGGCGGCTCCGAGGACTTGAGCGTCGTCAGCGGCGCGGCGCTCACCTTCACCGCGGCCCACTGGAACGTTCCCCAGGTGGTGACGCTCGGCGCGGCGGTGGACGAGGACGCGGTGCCGGACGTCGCCACCTTCATGGTGGTGGCGGATGGACTGCAGGAAGTGGCGGTGGTCGCCACCACCATCGACAACAACTCGCCGCGCCTGGTGTTGAGCGCGTCCCAGGTGGCCGTCGTGGAGGGTGGGACGGCCACCTTCGGGGTGTCGCTCTCGCAGCGGCCCGCGAGCAACGTCACGGTGGACGTGACGCGCACGCGCGGCGACGAGGACATCACCGTCGCAGCCGGGGCGACGCTGACCTTCAGTGCCTCCGACTGGAACACGCCCAAGGAGGTCACCCTGGCCGCCGCGCGGGACGCGGACAACGAGGACGGCACCGCCATCATCACCGTGTCCGCCCCGGGCCTGGACGCGCGGGAGGTGGAGGCCACCGAGCAGGACACGGACCCGTTGCCCCCGGTCATCCTCTCCGCGCCGGTGACCACCGCGGTGGTGGGCAATCCGTATCGGTATGAAGTCCAGACGCGGGCCCGTCCCGCGGCGACCCATGCCTTGATGACCGCTGTGCCCGGCATGAACATCGACGCCACCACGGGTGTCATCACCTGGGAGCCCACCGAGGTGGGCGCGGTCGAGGTCACCGTGCGCGTCAGCAATGGCACGGGTTTGGACGCGGAGCAGTCCTTCGTCATCACGGTGAGCGCGGATGCGCCGCCCACCGCCATCCTCACGCGCCCCGAGGACGGTGAGCCCGTCTCCGGTGCCTCGGCGGAGTTCTATGGCGACTGCGTGGATGACGTGGGCTGCACCCACGCGGAGTTCTACGTGGACGATGTGCTGCGCTACACCGACGTGCAGTCGGGGAATCACTTCCACTTCGGCGGCGAGCACAACCGCTGGGACACCACCGAGCTGTCGCAGGGCTGGCACCGCGTGCGCTTCGTCGTGGTGGACACGACGGGACAGGTGGGCTCCGCCGAGGCCACGGTGTGCGTGGGAGACGTGCCCTGCGAGTCCTTGCCCGCCGACGCTGGTACGGACGCCGGGACGGACGCTGGCACCGACGGCGGCGCTCAGCCCCCTCCGCCCAACGAGCCAGGGGGCTGCGACTGCAACGCGATGCCGCTGGCGCCAGTGGCTTGGGGCGCGCTGGCGTGGCTGGCGCTCCAGCGCCGCCGGCCGCGCGGGCGCTGAGCGCGGTCAGCCGTGTTGACGCTCGCGGCGCGCTTCGACCACCCGGTCCAAGGCGTCGCTGAGTTGGAGCGCTGGAGTCACCAGGGATTCCAGCGCTTCGACGCTGTTGGGCATGCCCCGTAGCTGCGCCTGGAGTTGTTCGTTGTCGATGACGAAGGTTCCGAAGCGCTGGCGGAGCAACAGGAGCTGCCGTCGCACGTCCGGCGTTCGCAGCACGGCCCGGACCTCGTCGGAGAGGTGGGTCAGCTCGAACGCGTTGTCGAACTCCGCGTCGCCAATCTCCTCGTCTCCCTTGCCAATCACCTTGAGGAGCTTGCGGCCGAGTCCCTCCGGACGAATGCGCGTCCCGATGGGAATGGCCTCGCCGAGGTCCAGATACACCATGGTGTAGAGGGACCTGTTCTTGCCGACCCTGCGGTACTCGGTGCGCAGTTGAAACCGCCTTCGTCGGTGGAGTCCGTCGACGGACCACTCGTTCCAGGAGGCGGTGATGTCCCAGCCGTGGAGGGCCGCGAAGTCCTTCCAGGCCTGGTCCCGGCGTTGATGGTCCTTCCAGTAGGCAACGCCGCCGAGTCCCAGCGCGACGAAGACGGCGAGGTACGGAAGGAGCGAGAGCAGGGCGTCGGAGTTCATGCGCCGGCGGCCTCCGGGGTGGTGTCGTTCTCGCGGGACGCGTCATGCGGGGACGGAATGGCGTCGGCCAGCTCTCGTACGGGCGCCAGCAGGGTGTACAGCTCGATGGTGGTGCGGGGGACGTCCATCACCTCCGCCGTCAGTTTGCCGTCCTCGATGGTGAACGTCTCGAAGCCGCGGACGATGTTCAGCAAGGGCCGGTGCAGACGACCGCCGAGCAGCAGATCACGGGCCCGGGGCGTGACGTTCTTCAGGTTCAGCGCGGCGTCGAGCTGCGTGTCCCCAATCTCCTCGTCCCTCACGCCGAAGAGTTTGCCGAGCTTGTTGGCCAGCTTCTCGGGCCGGATGCTCACCTCGCGGGGAAAGCTGGCGCCCAGGTCGTGCCGGATGAGGGTGACGATGTGCGAGCGCTTGCCGGAGGTCCGGTGCTCGGTCTCCACGGTGAAGGACCGCCCGGCGTGTTCGCCGTCCAGCCTCAGCGTCCCAATGTAGGACAAGGACCCCGGTTGGGACTCGAAGCGCCAGCCCCGGCTCGCCGCGAAGTCCTCCCACATCTTGATTTGCCGTTTCCAGGATCGCCAGCGGTAGGCGCCGATGAGGGCCGCGATGGCGAGGCCCACCCCGATGAAGGTGGCGAAGATCTTCGCTTGGATGCTGAACATGACCGGCAGCATCCCTGCTCGGGCCGTATCGGCCAACCCCCTCCGCGCGTGAGGGCCCACTCGCGGGACGTGGCGGGGCGTCCTCTCCAGAACGGCGTGGATTTTCAAGAACTTGCGCGCATGTCAGACGGAGAGAGTAAGGGAGCAGGCGCACGCCGCTTGGAGCGAGCCGCCTCCTTGATGGAGGCTGCCCGCCGGCCAGCGCGCCACGGGAAAGAGGGAGGGTGAACGCCTGATGCGCCTGCTGCACACGTCGGACTGGCACCTGGGACACACGCTGTACGACGTCTCGCGGGACGCGGAGCACGCCGCCTTCCTGGACTGGCTGCTGGAGACCCTGGAAGCGGAGGCGGTGGACGCGCTGCTGGTGGCCGGAGACATCTTCGACACGGCCAACCCCAGCGCGGACGCGCAGGCGGCCTGGTACCAGTTCGTCGCCAAGGCGCGGCGGCGCCTGCCTCGGCTGGACGTGGTGGTGATTGGTGGCAACCACGATTCGGCGGCGCGGCTGGATGCGCCGGACCCGCTCTTCTCCGCGCTGGGCGTGCGCGTGGTGGGCGGGTTGCCGCGCGTCCGAGGAACACTGGATTGGGAGCGGCTGCTGGTGCCGCTGCACGACGCGAAGGGGCGGGTGGGCGCGTGGGTGGCGGCGGTGCCCTTCCTGCGGCCGGCGGACCTGCCTCCGGTGCCGTTGGACGCGGGGGACCGGTTGGTGGAGGGCGTGCGCACGGTGTACGCGGAGGTGCTGGGCGCGGCGCGGCGCAGGCGTCAGGCGGGGCAGGCGCTGGTCGCCATGGGGCACTGCTACATGACGGGCACCGAGCTGTCCGTGTTGAGCGAGCGGAAGGTCCTGGGCGGCAATCAGCACGCGTTGCCCGTGGATTTGTTTCCGGAGGACGTGGCCTACGCGGCGCTGGGGCATCTGCACAAGGCGCAGCGGGTGGGCGGGCGCGAGGGCGTGCGCTACAGCGGTTCGCCCCTGCCGTTGTCGCTGTCGGAGGCGGGCTACCGGCATCAGGTGCTGGTGGTGGAGCTGGAGGGAGAGACGCTGGGCGAGGTGCGTTCGCTCACCGTGCCGCGGACCACGGACATGATGCGCGTGCCCGGGCGGGACGCCGCGCCGTTGGAGACGGTGCTCGCGTTGCTGGAGGCCCTGCCGGCGTCCGAAGAGGGCGCGCTGGACTGGCGCCGGCCGTATCTGGAGGTGTGCGTGTCGCTTCCCCGTCCGGAGCCCGCGCTGCGGCAGAAGGTGGAGAAGGTGCTGGATGGAAAGGCGGCGCGGCTGGTGAAGCTGACGCCCGCGTACACCGGGACGGGGGGCGCGTTGGCGGAGGTGCAGCCGGGGCTCTCGCTGAAGGAGCGCACGCCCGAGGACGTCTTCCGCGCGCGCTACGCCCGTGACTTCGAGGAGCCTCCCGCGCCCGCGGTGGTGGAGGCCTTCCATGCGTTGCTGTCCGACGTGCAGGAGGAGTCGCCGTGAAGGTGCTCGCGATTCGTGGTTCGAACCTGACGAGCTTCGCGGGGGACTTCGCGCTGGAGTTGGACCAGCCGCCGTTGGACCGCCTGGGGTTGTTCGCGATTACCGGCGCGACGGGCGCGGGCAAGAGCACGTTGTTGGATGCCCTGTGCCTGGCGCTGTTCGACCGTACCCCTCGGCTGGGAGGCCGGGGCGGGGCGCCCGTGGGCCGCGCGGACGAGGAAGAGGAGGCGCGGCTGTCCGCGTATGACGTGCGCGGCATGTTGCGCCGGGGCGCGGCCGAGGGCTTCGCGGAAGTGGACTTCCTGGGCAAGGACGGGCGCCGCTACCGGGCGCGCTGGTCGGTGTGGCGCGCGCGCAACCGCGCGGAAGGGCGCTTCCGGCCCCAGGAGATGCAGTTGATGGATGTGGCCACCGGGCAGGTCACGGGCCGCACCAAGGGCGAGGTGCTCGCCGCGATTCAAGAGCGGCTGGGGTTGTCGTTCGACCAGTTCCGCCGCTCGGCGTTGCTGGCGCAGGGCGAGTTCGCGGCCTTCCTCAAGGCGGACGCCAGCGAGCGCGCCGAGCTGCTGGAGCGGATGACGGGCACGGAGGTGTACAGCCGCTTGTCCATCGCCGCGCACGAGAAGAACAAGGCGGAGCAGGAGGCGCTGTCGAAGCGCGCGCAGGGGTTGGCGGCCATCGCGCTGATGCCGGAGGCGGAGCGCGTGGCGGCGGAGGCGGCGCTCGGTGAGGAGTCCCGGGCGCGGCAGGCGGTGGAGGCGCGGCTCAAGGACGCGGAGGGCGCGGCGGCCTGGCACGTGACGCGGGCGGGGTTGCGCGGCGCGGAGCAGGCGGCGGAGGTGAAGGCGCAGGAGTCCCGGACGGCGGTGGAGGCGGCGGGGCCTCGCGCGGCCCGGCTCGAAGAGGTCCGGGAGGCGGAGGCCTTCCGAGGGCCGGTGGCGGCGGTGGAGACCGCGGAGCGCCGGTGGGCGGAGGCGGAGGCGGCGCAGGTGGCGCGGGCCTCGGAGGTGGAGACGTCACTGGCGGCGTCCTCGGCGCGGCAGGTGGAGTTGTTGGAGGCGGGGACCGCGCGGGCCACGGCGCACGAGTTGGAAGTGGCGGCGCGCCCCGCGCTGGAAGAGGCGGCGCGGTTGGACGCGCGGCTGGACGGTGTCTCCCGCGAGGCGAAGGAGGCGCGGTCTCGCGCGGAGGTGTCCCAGGAGTCGTTGGCCAAGGCCAAGGTGGACCTGGAGGCCGTGCTCGCGCGGGAGTCCGAGGCGCATGCCGCGGCCGAGGCCGCGCGGGGCTGGCTGACGGACAAGGCGCACTGGGTGGCGCTCACGAGCGAGTGGCCTCGCTGGCAGCGGGAGTTGGAGCGCTACGAGGTCGCGCAGGCGGAGCGCCGGAAGGCCCGTGAGGAGTCGGGGCGGCGGCTCGGTGACGTGGAGGGCCTGCGCGAGGCGGTGGGGCTGCGGCGCGAGGAGCGGGACGCCACGGCGCGCGCGGAGGAGATGGCGCTGGCGGCCGCGACCCACGCCGAGGCGGCGCTGGGGGCGGAGACGGGCGCGGAGCGGCGGGCGCTCCGGGAGCGGCTGCTGGCGCGGCAGGAGGCCGCGCGGGGGCTGAGGGGCGCGCACGAAGGGCTCGTCGCGGACGAAGCCGAGGCGCGCGCGGCGGGCAGCGAGGTGGCGGCGGCGAAGGTCGAGGCCGAGGCCGCCGCGACGGAGGCGCGCGCCGCGGAGGCCCGGCGGACGCAGCGCGAGGCGGCGCTGAAGGAGGCACAGCGGTCGCTGTCGCTGGCGCAGGCCACGCAGGGGTACGCGTCCCACCGTGCGTTGTTGCGCGAGGGCGAAGCGTGTCCCCTGTGCGGCGCGGCGGAGCATCCGTACGCGCGTGAGGCGTCCGCGCTCGACGGGCTGGTGGCGGAAGCCGCCTCGCGTGTGGAGGTGCTGGAGAAGGAGCGGACCGAGGCCACGCAGGTCGAGGTGGCGGCGAGCGCGCGGAGTGCCGCGGCCAGTGCGCGCGCGGGACAGGCGGAGGCGCGTGGGCAGTCCGCGGCTGCGCGGGCCGCGGCGCACGGAGATGCCTGGGCGAAGGGGTGTGCCGCGTGGATGCAAGCGGTGCAGTCCGACGCGGATGGGGGCTCCGGACGCGCGGGTGAGACGGGGCACGGCCCTGCTTCTTCCGCGCAGGGGAGCCGTGCCGTGCGGGGTGGTGGCGCGGCCTCCGCGGCGTTGTCCGGCGTTGATGCGGCCTCCGCGGCGCTGTCCGGCGTTGATGCGGCCTCCGCGGCGTTGTCCGGCGTTGATGCGGCCTCCGCGGCGTTGTCCGGCGTTGATGAGGCCTCCGCGGCGCTGTCCGGCGTTGATGCGGCGCACGCGGGGGCGGAAGGACTCGGCTCGCACGTGACGTCGAGGGCGAGCCCCGCTGTGTCCACGGGCGGCGAGGTGTTGCCGCGCCCCGGCTCCGATGCGACCGAGCCGCCCGCGACTGGCGGTTCGCCGTTGGCGGGTTCCTGGCTGGACGCGGAGCGCGTCGAGGTCTCGGAGCGGCTCGCGGCGCTGAAGGACGAAGAGCAGGCGGCCGAGTCCCGCGCCCGGACGGCACGCGACGCTCGCGCGGCGCTGGAGACGCAGCGCATGCGGCGCGAGGTGGCGGCGGAGGCGCTGCGTCAGGCCGAGGAGATGCTGGCTCGCGCGGAGACGGTGCTCAAGGAGATTCACGCCCGGCTCGAGGCCGCCGAGCAGACGCTGCGGCAGGTCCTCGCGGAGGTGTCACCCGTCTTCACCGCGGACGCGGGTTGGGACCGCAAGCTGGAGGACGACCCGGCCACCTTCCGCCGCAAGTGCGGCGAGCGCGTGGTGATGTGGAAGGGCAAGGAGGACGCGCGGCAGAAGGCCGAAGCGCGCGAGGCCGAGGAGCAGCGGCATCGCGCCCGGGCGCAGGGGTTGATGGAGGTGAGCGCCCGGCACGCCGAGGAGCACCAGGCCTTCGCCGCCCGCAAGGAGCAGGAGCGCGGCGAGCTGGCCCGTGCCCGCGCGGCGCTGCTGCAAGGCCGCCCCACGGCCGAGGTCCGCGCCGAGCTGCAGTCGCGGCTGGACGCCACGGAGTCCGCGTTCGAGCGGGCCCGTGAGCACGCCGAGGCGGCGAAGCAGGCGGTGCAGGTCGCCACGGCCCGCGCCGAGGACGCCGTTCGCACCCGGGCGGAGGCCTTGTCCCTGCGAGAGTCCGAGGCCACCGCGTTGGCGGCTCGGCTCGCCACGCGAGGCACCACGCTGGAGGCCGTGCGAGCGCTGCTGGCCTACGACGCGGCCTGGCTCGAATCGGAGACGCGGGCCCTGGCCGCGTTGCGTGAGGCGCTCGCCCAGGCCGCCGCGGTGCTGGCGGAGCGCGGCGAGCAGCGCGCGCGGCATGAGGCCTCGGGCGCTCCCGCGTTGTCGGAGCAGGAGGCGGGCGAGGCCTGTGCGCGATTGCGCGCGGAAACCGAGGTGCGCCGTCACGCCGAGGCCACCTTGAAGGCGCGTCTGGAAGCCGACGACCGCGCGAGGTCGCGGCATGGCGCCGAAGCGGCGGCCCTGGAGGAAGGCCGCCGCGCGGCGGAGGTGTGGAAGGTGTTGGGCGACCTCATCGGCTCGCATGACGGCAAGCGCTTCAAGGTCTTCGCCCAGAGCCTCACGTTGGACGCCCTGCTGCTGCATGCCAACGCGCACCTGCGTGAGCTGGCGCGGCGCTACCGGTTGATGCGCGTGCCCGGGCACGACCTGGACCTCCAGGTGGTGGACGGAGACATGGGCGACGAGGTCCGCAGCGTGGCCAGCCTGTCGGGTGGCGAGAGCTTCCTGGTGTCGCTCGCGCTCGCGCTGGGGCTCGCGTCCCTCTCCTCGGAGACGACCCAGGTCGAGACGCTCTTCATCGACGAGGGCTTCGGCACGTTGGACCCGGAGACGCTGGAGGTGGCCCTGGCCACGCTGGACGCGCTCCAGGCCACGGGCCGGCAGGTGGGCATCATCTCCCACGTCAGCGGCATGGCCGAGCGCATCGGCGTGCAGGTGCGGGTGGTGAAACAGGGCGGCGGGCGCAGCCGGCTGGTGGTGGAGGGCGACCTGGGCATGGTGCCCCCCGCCGTGGGCCATCAGGTGGCGTGAAGGGCCGCGCGGGCTCAGGTCTCCATCAGCCCGCGCACCACGGCGGCCACGGCCAGGGGCGTGGCCACGCGGTCGTCGCTCAGCGGCGCGAGGGCTCGGGCGAACTGCTCCGCGGAGCTGAAGCGCTGGGACGGCACGGGCGCCAGGGCGCGGTCCAGCACCAGCGCCAGCGCGTCGGACACCTGGGGCACCCGCATGCGCACCGGCGTCACCCTGCCTCCGCGGATGGAGGACTCCACCTGCTCCTCGGGCCCGGAGGGGAAGGGTGATTCCAATGCCAGCAGCTCGTAGAGCAGCACCGCGGTGGCCCACAGGTCCACCGCCACGGACACGTCGCCCGCGAGCAGCTCGGGGGAGCGGTAGTGCTGCTTGCCCAACCGCCGGATGTCCTTCACCGCGCCCGCGCGGGAGCGCGCCACGCCGAAGTCCGTCAGCTTCACCTCACCCGTGCGGGACAGCAGCACGTTGTGAGGGGACACGTCACAGTGCACCACGCCCAGCGGGCGGCCCGTGGTGCTGACGGCATGGTGCGCGTGCGCGAGGGCCTCCAGCACCTGCCGGACGATGAGCACGGAGATGTCGATGGGCAGCTCGATGCGGCGGCGGCGGCACCGCGCGAGCACGCGCCCCAGGTCGGGCCCCTCCACCAGCTCCAGCGCGAGGTAGCCGCCGTCCGGCAGCTCGCCGTACTCCACGAAGCCCACGATGTAGGGGTGGCGCAGGCAGCGGGCGAGTTCAGCCTCATGCAGGAGCTGCTCGTGGGCCTCGGGGTCGCGCAGGCGTTCGGGCCGCACGCGTTTGACGGCCACGTGCTCGCCCGCATGCGGGCCCTGCTTCATGTGCGCGAGAAACACCTCCGCCATGCCACCGCGCCCGAGCCGGGACATCAGTTCGAAGCGACCGTGGTCGCGAGGCCAGGTTTCCCGCACTTCTTCCATGGTCAGGCCAGGCCGCCCGCGAGGCTCGCCAGGTACGTGTCCAACGTCTGGGAGAACGTCACGTCGTCATTGAGGAACGCCAGGCCCACGCCGCCCGTGTACGGGTCATCCACCACGTGGACCACCACCGCGTCACCTTGCAGGCGATCGCCGTTGGGCAGCTTCACGTCCACGGTGACGACGCTGTCGGGCAGCGGCCGGTGCGCGGTGCGCACGAAGAGGCCGCCGTTGGAGATGTTGAGGGCATGCTCTCGCACGAAGTCCAGCTCGGTCCGGAACACCATCTCCAGCTTCACCGCGAAGCGACGTCCGCGCCGCTGCGGACTGTCAGACAGCCGGACAGGCACCTGGTGAGAGGGGCTGCTGGACGTGGGCGCGGGCACCTCGGCGGGCGCCGCGGGTGCGCTCGGCGGGGGCGCCGCCTTGGCGGTGCCAGGAGGTGTGGCGCCGCTCCCCGGTACCGCCGGGCGCTCGTTGCTCACCGGCAGGGTGGACAGGTGTTGTTGGAGCGCGCGGGCCGCGGCGGAGCGCTCTTCGCCTCGGTAGGTGGTGCCACCTCCGAAGGTCGACGCGCGAAAGGCGTCGCGCTCGGTTTTGGGCAGACGCCACAACTCCACGAAGGTTCCTCCGCTGCGCTTTGCCTCCTCGGCGAGCTTCTCCACGGCGGAGCGCGGGTAGCCGGGCGCTTCGACTTTCAATTCAATGCCCGCGTCCTCCGGACGCAGCGACACCACGAGTTGGAGTGACTGCGCGGAGGTGAGCACCTCGCCAATCCCTTCCACCCAAGCTGCCACGCGCTCCGGGGGAGCCGAGCCATTCCACAATGCCGCAAGACCGAAGACGGGCACGGGCGGGACGATAGCCGAGCGCCTCAAACCCGCGAACCCTGTTTGCCAACAGCCTGAGCGCAATCTCATCGCGACACTGGACTGGGAGCATCCAGACCCCGACTCAGAGTTGCCCCAGGGGGAGTAGGTGCTCGGAAAGTCCTGCATTGTTCTCTACAATGGAAGTCTGCTTCGACTCACCCCCCCCATTTGGAGTCGGAGTCATTGGAGTCAAAGACGATGCGCAACTCCTTGATGCGGTACTTCACCTGCGCGTTGCTGGCAGCGTCGTTGCTGACTGGCTGCGAAGGTGGGAGCAACCCTGACCCCAATCCACAACCGAACGAAGACGGTGGTGGTGGTGGTGGCGGTGGCGACGGCGGCACGGATGCCGGTCCTGGCGAAGAGGACGCGGGCATCATCCCCGACCCGGATCCGGATCCAGGCCGTGTGCCCACGGACATCGACGACCCGGACAATGCGACGAAGGACTCTGACTGCGACGGCCTGACGGACGCGGAGGAGTTCTCCACGGTGTACCCCGGCGGCCTGAAGACGGACCCCGGTCTGCGCGACACGGACGGCGACGGCATCCGTGACGGCGTGGAGCTGGGCCGCACGACCAGCGTCGACCCTCGCTGCAACTTCCCCGGTGACCAGGACCCGAGCACGCGCACCTCGCCGGTGCTGGCGGACACGGACGGCGACGGCATCCCGGACGGCCTGGAGGACCTCAACCGCAACGGCCGCAGGGACCCCGGTGAGACGGACCCGAACGCCATCGACTCGGACGGTGACGGCCTCGCGGACGGCGAGGAGGACGCCAACCGCAACGGCGTGGTGAGCCCCGGCGAGACGGACCCGCGCAAGCGCGACACGGACGGCGACGGTCTGGATGACGGCCTGGAGGTGCGCACGGGCACCGACCCGCTGAACCCGGACACGGACGGCGACACGTGCAGCGACGGTGACGAGGACGTCAACCGCAACGGCATCGTGGACGGCAACGAGACGGACCCGCGCGTGGCGGACTGCGCCGCGGCGGTGCTGGACTCGGACTTCGACGGCATCCCGGACCACATTGAGATCGCGACGGGTACGGACCCGAACAACCCGGACACGGATGGCGACGGCATCCCCGACGGCGTCGAGGACAAGAACCGCAACGGCCGCGTGGACTCCGGTGAGACGGACCCCCGCCTGACGGATACGGACTGTGACGGCCTGCAGGATGGCCCGGGCCGCAATGGCTTCCGCGGCGAGGACACCAACGGCAACGGCCGCGTGGACCCGGGCGAGACGGACCCGACCAACCCGGACACGGACGGCGACGGCCTGCTGGACGGCCTGGAGGTGGGCGTGACGACGGCGCAGGCGCCGCGTCAGGACTGCGGCTACCTGGGCGATGAGGACCCGACCACCACCACCAATCCCTTGAACCCGGACACGGACGGCGACGGCATCCAGGACGGCGCCGAGGACGCCAACCAGAACGGCCGCGTGGACGAGGGCGAGCTGAACCCGAACGACCCCAGCGACGGCGCGGCCAACACGCCGGCGGGCCAGGCGTGCCGCACGTCCAACCTGCGCACGGTGACGTTCAAGGAGGAGAACGGCGCGGACCTGCGGCTGGCGCTGCCGTCCACCTTCACGGACGCCAACCTGCGCACCATCCGCGACGGCAACACCGCGGCGGGCATCATCGGTTGGGACGCCACCAAGCAGGTGACGGTGATTGCGTACAAGCGGGGCCGCGTGGGCTCATCGTCGACGCCCACGGGCGACGAGGCGGGCATCCGCACCGCGTCGTTCAACTCCGCCACGCGTGACTTCCAGCAGACGTTCACCACCTGGGATGGCTACGCCGCGCTGTCGGCGCGTTATGCCCTGACTGGCAACGCCGACCTGAAGACGTACACCAACACGCTGGTTCGCTCGCTGGTGCCCGGGAGCACCGGGGAGCTGCCGGGCACGGCGGGCATCACCGGTCCGTTCACCATGCAGGCGCAGTACGTCCACCGCTCCGACCAGAGCGTGGTGGTGGTGCTCGCCATCACCCCCACGTCCCGTTACAACGAGGCGGGCAGCCTCTTCACGACGGCGGACACGGCGGGCGGCTCGGCGCTGGCGCAGTTCGGCGACACGGACGCGGTCCAGTGCGAGAAGTTCACCGTGCGTCGGGCGATGGTGGACTTCATCTTCGTGGTGGACGACAGCGGCTCCATGGCCTCGTCGCAGCAGTCGCTGGCCAACGCGGCCACGGCGGTGGCGGACAAGCTCGCCAACGCCACGCTGGACTGGCGCTTGTCGATGGTGACCACCACCTATACCTACGGCAGTGGGTCGAACTCGGGCCTGCTGCGTGGCTTCACGCAGAACATCAATCAGTTCCGCGCCTGGCTGTCGCAGAACAGCACGTGTAGTGGCGGCCAGTGCTCTGGCATCACCATTCCCCCGGGCTCCGAGCAGACGACGTGTTCCGCCAACGCCCAGTGCTGGGTGGGGCAGAGCGGCAACGGCACGGAGCGTCCGCTGCAGGCCGCTCGCGCCGTCATCAACCTCCTGGCCTCCGCCGGTGGCTCGCCGGAGACGCGCTTCCGCGCGGGCGCCAAGGTCGTGGTCGTCATCCTGACGGACACGCGGGACCAGTCCTCCGACACCGTCAACACGTATACCCAGTACTTCCTGGGCACGGGCAACCAGGTGGAGACGAACCGCAATCCGCTGAATCAGCCCATCGACGTGCACGGCATCCTCTGCCCGCATGAGAACGCCACGGCTGACACCAGCACCTGGTGCCAGAACCAGGAGGACCCCCGGAACCCGCGCCACCTGGACATCATCCAGGCCACCGGCGGTGTGTACGGCTCCATCCGTGACTCGGGGTCCATCACCACCACCATCAACGCCATCATCGACAGCGTCATCGCCTCGGTGGGTTACCGGACGCAGAAGCCGCCCATCGGCGCCTCGCTGAAGGTGGCCATGGACTCCGTGGCGAACGCGTCGCAGTGCCCCACGCCGGCGGACCTGCCGCGCAGCCGCACCCACGGCTTCGACGTGGACGGCATCAGCCGCGCGGTGTCGTTCTTCGGCGGTTGCCGTCCGCAGACGCCGGGCACCACCCAGGCGGCGCTGTCCTACCGCTACTGGACGGACCGCACGCCGAACCCGGATGGCATCCCCGCGCCTTGCGCGGCGGACCCGTACCATGACCCCAACGACCCGGACTTCTGCGAAGGCAAGCTGACGTGCAACCGCACCACGGACCGGTGCGAGTGCCCGTCGGATTGCGGCGGCGGCGGTGATCCGGGGCAGGTCTGCAACACGGACCCCGCGGTGTGCGCCTTCACCTGCGCGCCGGACTGCGGCGGCGCGTGTGGCACCTACGAGACGTGCAACACGGACACCTGCTCCTGCACGTGCCGCCAGTCGGCCTCCTGTGCTCCGGGCTACACGTTCAGCCAGGACGCCTGCGGCTGCGTGTGTGACACGGGCGCGCTGAGCTGCGGTGACCGGTACCAGCCGGACGCCAACGCCTGCGCCTGCGTGTGCAAGTCGGACTGCGGCGGCTGCGGTCCGAACGCGACCTGCAACCAGAGCACCTGCGCCTGCGAAGGCCGCATCGGCTGATGATGCGCCACGCTCCGGCCTTCGTGGATGAAGGGGGCCGGAGTCAGCGGGTTTGAATGAAAACGCCCCGGGGCCACATGGCTCCGGGGCGTCTTCATTTCAGGAGGTCGCGCTCCCTCGCTACGGCTTCGCGGCCTTCACCGCCGTCAGTCCCTCGGGCGCGGCCTGGATGCGCAGCACGGGGTAGACGCGGAGCTGCGTGTCACGGGCCGGGTGGCGCTCGTAGAAGAAGCGCAGGCGGGCGCGGGCGTCCTTGGCGAAGGCCGGGTCCTTCAGCTTCGCGTCCCACTCCGCCTTCACGGTGGCGTCCTTCGCGAGCAGCTCCCGCGCGAAGGGCTCCAGCACGTAGTCCTCGACGTACTCCTTCTGCTCGAAGTGGGCGTTGAAGAAGCCCCACGACAGCAGCGAGTCCGCGCCCTGGGGCTCCAGCAGGTGGGCCACCAGCTCCACGCCCTTCTGGGCCACGGGGATGTACAGCGTGCCCGCGGGCACGGCCTGCGTCTGCGGCTCCCACGTTCCCTTCACGTTGAGCGTCTGCCGGTTCTCCATGGACTGGGTGCTCCACTTCCAGTCGGTGGTGCGGAAGCGCTCCACCTGCGCGCTGGCCACGGGCCGGGTGACGCGCTGCGAGCGGAGGCCGTGCGCGGCGAGCTTCGCCTCCACCCAGGCGGCGTGCGCGGGGGGCACCAGGTAGCCGCCGGCGGGCAGCGTGGCGGTGAGCACGGGCTGAATCGTGTCGAAGTAGGGCACCTGCCAGATTTGGGGCTTCGTGTCGTCGTAACGAATCCAGGTCTGGCCGGAGAGGTCGGACGCGCCGCGCTCGTACGCATAGCCCCGGAAGTCGATGGTGCGGCGCTGCTCCGTGTTCTTCCACGCGAGCACCACCTCGCGCGTCTTGCCGGCCGCGGCCTCCGTGTCCGCCGCCTTCACCGCGGCGCGCAGCGTGGCGCCGTCGCGCGCCACCAACCGCAGCAGGCCCGCCACCACGTCGCGGGTGGCCTTCACGCGCTCCGCGTAGGGCTTCCAGGAGTGCGTCTCCACCAGCACGCCGAAGCGGCGGTGCGCGGCCCAGTAGGCATGGCTGAAGCGCGGCGGCGGCACGCCGTAGGCGAAGCCGGAGCTCGGGTCATCGTCCTCGATGAAGGACGGGTAGAAGGGCACCGGCAGGTGCTGCTGGGACTCCAGCTCGGTGAAGAGCTCCTCGCGCAGCTTCACGCCCAGCGCCCGCAGCGGTGCGGGGCCGGACTGCTGCGGCTCCAGGCCCACGGACACGTCGTGCTCGAACTTGGCGCCGTTGGTGGCGTGCAGGTCCGCGTAGACGAGCGGGTCCCACGCATGGAGGTACTTCAGCAGGGCCACCATCTCCGGGGCCTCGGCCTTGGCGTAGTCGCGGTTGAGGTTGAGGTTCTGCGCGGTGGCGCGCCAGCCCATCTCCTCGGGACCGTTCTGGTTGGGCCGGTGGTTGGGGCCGAAGCGCTCGTGTCCGTCCACGTTGAAGACGGGCACGAAGACGGCGGTGACGCGCTTGAGCACGCCGGGCTGCTCCTTGCCCGCGAGCAAATCGCGCAGCAGCCAGAAGCCCGCGTCCTTGCCGTCAATCTCGCCCGAGTGGATGCCGCCCTGGAAGAAGACGACGGGGCGCTGCTTCTTCGCCGCGGCGGCGGGGGTGAGCGTGCCATCCGCGCTGGCGACGAGCGCGAGCATCGGGCGCCCCTCCGGCGTGGTGCCGAGCGTGTCGCAGCGGACCTTCCCCGGATACGCCTTGGGGAAGGCGCGGCAGAGGGTTTCCACTTCCGGGTAGCGGCCCGTGCGCGTCCAACCACTCTGTTCGGAGACGGTGGTGAGCGGCGGTGCCTGATGCAGTGTCAGGGCGAGGAGGGTGGGCAGGAGCATGCCCCTCCCACAACATAGGCCCTGATGGGTTTCAACCGTGGCGCACGGTGCGTGTTCCACCTACTGGCAACACCTCGACCCGCTCCCGCGCCAGTCCGCGCCGGGTCCACTCCGCGTCCAGGCGGCGGGGCGGCTCGTCCAGGGGCTCGTCGGTCAGCTTGAAGGTGCCCCAGTGCATGGCGAAGAAGCGCGAGGCGCCCAGGTCCTCGAAGGCCTGCACGGCCTCCTCGGGGTTCATGTGCTGGCGGCTCATGAACCACGCCGGGTCATACGCGCCAATGGGCAGCAGCGCGGCGTCGATGCCCGGGTAGCGCTGGCCAATCTCCTTGAACCCCTCGAAGTAGGCGGTGTCCCCGGAGTGGAACACGCGAGCGCTGGAGCCTTCGATGATGAAGCCGCCCCAGAGCATCTCGTTGACGTCGTTGAGGCCCCGGCGGCTCCAGTGCTGCGAGGGCACGAAGTGCACCGTGACGTCGCCCACCTTCGTGGCCTGCCACCAGTCCAGCTCCGTGACGGACAGGCCCGAGCCCCGGAAGACGGGCAGGTGGCCCAGCCCGGTGACGATGGGCGCGCCGACCTTTTCGAGCGTGGGCAGGTCCAGGTGGTCGTAGTGATTGTGGGAGACGAGGCTCGCGGTGATGGGCGGCAGCTTCTCCACCGGGACACCGGGCGGGACGTTGCGCCGGATGACGCCGCTGATGGTGTCGCGCAGCACGGGGTCGATGAGCAGCGACACGCCGTCCAACTGGACGAGCCAGCTCGCATGCCCCAGCCAGGTCAGCCGGGCGCCCTCTCCCGCGGCGGGTGGGGTGGCGAGCACCGCGAGGTCGGGCTCCACGCGAGGCACGTCGGCGCGGGCGGGGGCCTTGCGCCGGCGCCCCGCGAGCTTGTCCGCCACGGCCCACTTGAAGACGCTGCTGAAGGGCTGCGGCCCGGTGCCATCGAGGTTCCTGAACCGCAAGGCCATGTGCTCGCTCCTTCGCTCGGCGGGGCAGGGCCCCTGCGTCCCGTGTGCCCAAGTCATGCTCGGGCACGACATGGAGCGCAAGGAAGACGTGCGCGTCAGAAGGCGGGCACCACCGCGCCGGCGTAGCGGGACTCGATGTGCTGGCGCACCTCCTCGGAGTGGAGCGCCTTGACCAGCGCCTGCACCTCGGGACGGGCCTCGTCGCCCCGCCGCACGGCGAGCACGTTGGCGTAGGGATTCTGCTTCGCGGACTCGCGGGCCAGCACCTTCGCGTCCAGCCGGAGGTGCTTCTGGGCCTCCAGGAAGTAGTTGCCGTTGATGACGGCGGCGGCGACGTCCTCCAGGGTGCGCGGCTGCTGCTCCGCATCAATCTCGCGCAGGTCGAGCTTGCGCGGGTTGCCCACCACGTCCTTCACCGTGGCCGTGGCACCAGCCCCGTCGCTCAGGCGCAGCAGGCCCTGGGCCTCGAGCAGCCGGAGCGCCCGCGCCAGGTTGCTGGGGTCCGCGGGCAGCGTCACCTGCGAGCCTTCGGGCAGCTCCGCGAGCTGGCTGAACTTCGTGGAGTAGAGCGCCAGCGGCTCCAGGTGCACGGCCCCCGCGCTGGTCAGCGCGAGCTTCCGGTCGCCCGCGAAGCGCTCCAGGTAGGGCACGTGCTGGAAGTAGTTGGCGTCGAGGTCTCCCTCCGCGAGCGCGATGTTCGGCTGGATGTAGTCGGTGAACTCCACCACCTCCACGCGCACGCCGTCGCGCAGCGCCACGGCGGCCGCGGCGCGGAGAATGTCGCCGTGCGGCACCGGATTGACGCCGACCTTCAAGGCGCGGGTTTTCGAGGACTCGCCCGAAGACGCCTCCTGCTTCTGGCAGGCCGCGAGCAGCACGCTCACGGCCAGCAGCAGCGGGGTGAGCAGGGAACGAGAAGGGGACTTCATGACGGGGGACTCCAAGGACTTCGGGAAGGAAGCGGGTGAAAGACGTTTCAGCGAGAGGTCCGCGCGCCAGCGGGCTCGAAGCGGGAGGCCAGCACGTCACCGAACCACTGGACGAACTGCACCAGCACCAGCAGCACGGCGAGGCAGCCCACCATGACGTCGGTGCGGAAGCGCATGTAGCCGTACTTCACCGCGAGGTCGCCCAGGCCGCCGCCGCCCACCGCGCCGGCCATGGCGCTGTAGCCCAGAAGGCTGATGACCATGATCGCCGTGCCGCGCACGAGCGACGGCAGCGCCTCCGGGATGAGCACCTGGAAGATGACGCGGCGGTGGGTGGAGCCCATGGCGATGGCGGCCTCCACCAGGCCGTGCTCCACCTCGCGCAGGCTCTGCTCGACGATGCGGCCCATGAAGGGAATGGCCGCGACCACCAGCGGGACAATGGCGGCGGTGGTGCCAATGGTGGTGCCCACCAGCAAGCGGGTGAGCGGGACGATGGCCACCATCAAGATGATGAACGGGATGGAGCGGCCCACGTTGACGAGCGCGCCCAGCACCCGGTTCAACGCGGGACGTTCCCACAGCCCGCCCCGGTCGGTGATGACCAGCAGCACGCCCAGGGGAACGCCCGCGAGGAGGACGAGCAGCGCGGCCACGGACGTCATGTAGAGCGTCTCCGCGGTGGCCACGCCGAGCATGCGCGGAAGCTGGCTATCCATGGGGAACCTCCTCGGGCGTCAGGCCCTGCTCACGCAGATAGGTGAGGGCCTGGCTCACGGCGTCGGCGGTGCCCTGGAGGTCGAAGAGCAGCCGGCCCACGCGAATGGCGCCCACGCGTTCCACGGCGCCCTCCACCAGCAGGGCATCCACGTCGAACTGGCGCGCCAGGGTGGAGAGCAGGGGCCGCCGCGCGTTCTCACCCGCCACCGTCAACGCCACGCGCCGGCCGGTGGGCGCCTCCGTCCCCGTGGAGAAAGGCGGGAAGCACAGCTCATGGAGCCTCGTGCCGGGACGGGCGAGCAGCTCCGTCACCTTGCCTTGCTCCACCAGCCGTCCTCGCTCCAGCACCGATGCCGAGTCGCAGATGGCCTTCACCACGTCCATCTGGTGCGTGATGAGCAGCAGCGTCACGCCGAGCCGGCGGTTGATGTCGCGCAGCAGCTCCAACACCGAGCGCGCCGTCTCCGGGTCCAGCGCGGACGTGGCCTCGTCGGAGAGCAGGACGCGGGGACGGGGCGCCAGCGCCCGCGCGATGCCCACCCGCTGCTTCTGTCCTCCGGAGAGTTGCGCGGGATAGGCCAGCGCCTTGTCGGACAGCCCCACCAGGGAGAGCAGCTCCTCCACGCGCTCGCGCACCTGGGCGCGTGGGACGCCCGCGACCTCCAGGGGATAGGCGACGTTCGCGGCCACCGTCTTCGAGGGGAAGAGGTTGAAGTGCTGGAAGATCATCCCGATGCTCTGGCGCGCCTTGCGCAGCGCCTCGGGGCTCAGGGCCAGCAGGTCCTGACCATCGACGTGGACCGTGCCCTGGCTCGGCCGCTCCAGGAGGTTCGCGCAGCGGATGAGCGTGGACTTGCCCGCGCCACTCTGTCCCAGCACCCCGTGGACTTCGCCCGCCTCGACCCGGAGGGACACGTTCCTCAGCGCGGCGACCTCGCGCCCGCCCGATGTGTAGACCTTGCTGACCCCGCGAAAGGCAATCACGTGCACTGCTCCTGGGAAACCGCGTCGGGTGAGAGGGGGACCGCGCGCGAGTGCACGCGGTGGGCGGCCCGGTCCTGGACGCGCCAGGGGAAGGCCGGTCCAGGGGAACATCGGTTCGTGGGGTGAGGGAGGCTCAGCGCGCGCGAACGGACGGACCCGTGGAAGCATGACAACACATGCCTCCGAAACAGGGTCCGAACATGGCGCAACCAGTGAGCATCGGCGCAGACAGGTAATGGAGCTGACGCGGCCTGTCAACCTGACGGCCTAGGCCGCCACGCGCAGGGCCTTCGCGAACGCTTGGGCGAGGTCCTCTTGCAGGTCTTCCAGCTCCTCCAGTCCCACGGAGAAACGGATGAGCCCATCCGTGATGCCTCGGCGCTGCCGCTCCGGCGCGGGGACGGCGGCATGCGAGTGCCGCGCGGGGACTGTGACGATGCTCTCCACCGCGCCCAGTGACACGCCCAGCAGCGGAAGCTGGAGCGACTCCACGAAGGGCGCCGCCAGCGTGTCGCGGGCCAGCCGGAACGACACCACCGCGCCGGTGTCCGGATAGAAGACCTGCTCCACCTCCGGCCTGCTGGCGAGCCACTTCGCCAACGCC
This sequence comes from Myxococcus hansupus, assembly GCF_000280925.3. Classification (NCBI taxonomy): domain Bacteria; kingdom Pseudomonadati; phylum Myxococcota; class Myxococcia; order Myxococcales; family Myxococcaceae; genus Pseudomyxococcus; species Pseudomyxococcus hansupus. The sequence continues at coordinate 7,449,322 of NZ_CP012109.1, read as the reverse complement.
TTCGCCGTTTGCACCTGCCGCTCCAGCCGAACCTGCAAGGTCTTGATGCCCCGCTGGAGGAGGAAGCAGTCCTGGGGGCCCAGCACCGCGCCCACCGCGTTCTGCAGGAAGCCGAGCTCCTGCGCGAGCGCGGGCGTCCGCACCGCTACCGTCCCGGCGATGACGTCGCTGTGGCCGCCCAGGTACTTGGTGGCGGAGTGAATCACGACGTCGGCGCCCTCGGTCAGCGGGCGCGACAGGCACGGGGACAGGAAGGTGTTGTCCACGATGAGCAGCGCCCCGTGTTCCTTCGCGATGCGGGCCACCGCGGGGATGTCGGTGCGCTTGAGGAAGGGGTTGCTCACGCTCTCCACGAAGAGCGCCTTCGTGTTGGGGCGCAGGGCCGCGCGCACCGCGTCCGGGTTGCTGGTGTCCACGAAGGTGGCCTGCAGTCCGAAGCGGCTGAAGACGCGGGTGAGCACCCGGTAGGTGCCGCCGTAACAGTCATCGGTGACGACGAGGTGGTCGCCCGCGCTGAAGAGCATCAGGACGTTGGACACCGCGGCCATGCCGGAGCTGAAGGCAAAGGCCGCGGCGCCCTCGTCCAGCGCGGCGAGCACGCCCTCCAGCGCCTTGCGCGTGGGGTTGCCGGAGCGCGCGTAGTCGAACTCGCCGGGCGTCTCCAGGCCCGGCTGGTCGAACATGGACACCTGGTAGATGGGGACGGCGGCGGCGCCCGTCGCGGGGTCCTGCTCATGCCCCGTGTGCAGCAGACGGGTCGCGAAGCGCGTGGGCCAGGTCGGCGATGATGTCATGGGAGTCCTCGATTCCTACGGAGAGCCGGAGCAGCCGGTCGGAGATGCCCAGCGCTTCCCTGCGCTCGGCGGGGATGTCGGCGTGGGTCTGGGTGGTGGGGTAGGTGATGAGCGTCTCCACGCCGCCGAGCGACTCGGCGAAGAGACACAACTGCACGGACGCGAGCACCTGGGGCACCAGGGCCGCTTGCGTGACGGTGAAGGACAGCATGCCGCCCAGGCCGGGATAGAAGACGCGCTCCACGGCGGGATGGGCGCGCAGCCACGCGGCCACCTCGCGCGCGTTGGACTGGTGCCGCTCCATGCGCAGGGCCAGCGTCTTCAGGCCGCGAATCACGAGGAACGCGTCCTGCGGACCCAGAATCGCGCCGATGCCGTTCTGGATGAACGCGAGCTTCTCGCCCAGCGCGGCGTCCTTGGCCACGAGCGCGCCCGCGACGACGTCGTTGTGCCCGGACAGGTACTTCGTCGCGCTGTGCACGACGATGTCCGCGCCCAGCTCCAGCGGGCGTTGCAGCCACGGCGTGAGGAAGGTGTTGTCGACGATGAGCAGCGCCCCGGCCTTGCGCGCGATGTCCGCCAGCACGGCGATGTCCGCCGTGCGCATCATCGGGTTCGTCGGCGTCTCCACGACGATGGCGCGGGTGTTGGGGCGCAGCGCGTCCCGCACGGCGCTGGGACGCGAGGTGTCCACGAAGGTGCAGGGCACGTGGAGGAGGCGGTCCACCAGCCGGTATGTGCCGCCGTAGAGGTCCTCGGTGAGCAGGACGTGGTCCTGTGGGCCGAAGAGCTGGAGCGCGCAGTGCAGCGCGGCCATGCCGGAGCTGAAGGCGAGGCCACGGCTGCCGCCCTCCAGCCGCGCCAGCGCGTCCTCGAGCGCGGAGCGGGTGGGGTTCTTCGTGCGCGAATAGTCATAGCCCGTGGACTGCCCGAGCGCGGGGTGCTGGAAGGTGGCGGACTGGTAGATGGGGACGGAGACGGCGCCGGTGGCGGCATCGCGGCGCACGCCGGCATGGACGAGGGCGGTGGCGAGTTTCATGGAAGGGCTCCTTCGAAGGCGCGCGCTCAGCGGCCCCGCAGCGTCTGGGAGATGCGGAGGATGTCGGCCAGCACACCGGAGGCGGTGACGGCGCCGCCCGCGCCCGCGCCGCGGACGGTGAGCGGGAAGTCGCTGTGGCGGGTGGTGGTGAAAGACACGAAGGACTCGGAGCCGCGGAGGTGCGCGGCGGGGTGGCCCGCTTCGATGTTCACGGTGCCCACGCGGATGACGGGACTGCCGGTGCCCGCCTTCGACGGGTCGATGCGGGCCAGGTAGCGCGGCACGGTGCCGCTTTGCCGGCAGCGGGCCACGCGCTCCTCGAAGGCCGCGTCCTGCTGCGCCAGTTCCTGGAAGAACGCGTCCACGGAAGTTCCCTCCCGCGTGGTGACGAAGGGCTCCAACGCCACGTCGGCCAGCGAGAGCGGCAGGCCCAGCTCCCGCGCCAGGATGAGCGCCTTGCGCGCGACGTCCGTGCCGCTCAGGTCCTCGCGCGGGTCGGGCTCCGTGTAGCCCCGCTCGCGAGCGGCGCGGACGGCCCGGGACAGCGGCACGCCCGCCGTCAGCTCGTTGCAGATGAAGCCCAGGCTGCCGGACAGCGACGCGGTGATGAGGTGGACCGTGTCCCCCGTGCGCACGAGGTTCGCCAGCGTGTCGATGACGGGCAGGCTGGAGGCCACCGTCGTCTCGTAGTGGTACGCGACGTGGTTTCTCCGCGCCGTGGCCAGCAGCGCCTCGCGCGCCTCCCACGGGAGCGCCAGCGGCTTCTTGTTCGCCGCCACCACGTGGATGCCGCGCTGGAAGGCCTCCGTGTAGAGCGTCTCCAGCCCGCCTGCGGCGGTGCAGTCCACCAGGATGGGCACGGGCAGTCGCCGCAGCGCCTCCAGCAGCGGCACCAGGGAGCGCGTCTCCGGCGCCTCGGGCGTCTCGCGCGACAGCCGCGCCTCCAGCCCCTCCAGCGACAACCCCGAGGCCTCGAAGAGGGCACGCTTGCTGTCAGCGATGCCCACGACGCGCAGCGCGATGCCGTGCTTGTCCCGGAGCAGCGCCTGTTGCGCCCGAAGCTGCGCCAGGAGCTGCCCGCCCACCGTGCCGTGGCCGAGGACGAAGAGGCTCACCTGCTGATGGGCCAGGTTGAAGGCCGCGTGCGTGGTGCGCGCCGCGATGGCGGTGTCCGCCGCGTCGACGACACACGACAGCGAGCGCGAGCTGGCTCCCTGGGCGCTGGCGCGCACATTGACGCCCACCGCGCCCAGGGCGCTGAAGAAGCGTCCGGCCACGTTGACGCCATGGCCCATCGTCTCGGCGACCAGCGTCAGCAGCGTCACCGGCTGGCGCACCTCCAGCGGCTCCACCTCGCGGCGGGACAGCTCCTGGGCCAGCTCCGCGGCGAGCACGGTCCGCGCGTGCTCCGCGTCGGCGCGGGGGACGACGACGGCCAGGGATTGGCCATTGGCGGACTGCGCGGTCATCCACACCGTCACGTTCGCCTGGCGCAGCGCGGCCAGCACCCGCTCGCCGAGCTGGAACTGGTCCGACAGCTTGCGCACCTCGATGCCGAGCAGCGCCAGGTCCTCGCGCGTCGCGATGCACGCGGGGCGCTGGCCGTCTCGTGAACCGATGGCGTCGATGAGCGTGCCCGGGTGCTCCGGCTCCATGGTGTTGCGGATGCGCAGGGAGATGCCGGACTCGATGAGGGGAATCATCGTGCGCGGGTGCAGCATGCGCGCGCCCACCGCGGCCAGCTCCAGGCCCTCGCCGTGGGTGAGGTGCGCCACGGGGTACGCGTCCGTGACGAGGTCCGGGTCCGCCGTGTGCAGCCCGAGCACGTCCGTCCACACCGTGACTTCCGTCGCGCCCAGGCCCTGGGCCACCAGCGCGGCGGTGTAGTCGGAGCCATTGCGGCCCAGCGTGGTGGTGCGGCCGTCCGGCGTCGCGGCGATGAAGCCGGGGATGACGGGCACCTCGCCGCCCCATGTCTCCGCCGCGGCTTGCAGCCGCTCCCGCGTGCGCACCAGGTCCACCCGCGCCGCGCCAAAGCGCTCATCCGTCACGAGCAGTTGCCGCGCATCGCGGAACGCCGCGGCGGTGCCGTGGGCCGTGAGCAGCTCCGCGAGCAGCGTCGCGGAGACGACCTCTCCAAAGGACAGCACCCGGTCTCGCGTGGGGGCCGAGCACTCCCGCGTGAGGGAGATGCCCTGGAGCAGTTGCCGCAGCGGAGAGAGGAGCGCATCGACACGCTCCGCCAGCACGGTGGCCCGCGCGGGCGCGAGCGCCGCGACGTTGGCCTTCGCCAGGTCCGCGATGCGCGTGGCCACGGTGAGCGAGCCCTCCAGGTCTCCCTCCGTGGCGAGCCGGGCCGCGTCCAGCAGCCAGTCGGTGGTGTCGCCCATCGCGGAGACGACCACCGCCAGGGGGCCGCGCTTCGCGTGTTGTCCAATCAGCTCGACGACCTGGCGAAGCCGCGCGGGCGCACCCACGGACGAACCGCCGAACTTCATCACCTGCAAAGACGTGCTGCTCATGGAGAACCTCGAACTCGAACGGGCCGCGTGGCCCCGCGTCGCAAGCGAAGGGCAGACATGGCACCGCGCCCCGGACACACGCCGGCTGGACGCGGCGCTCACGCGCCCACGGCAAGAAGGAAGAAGGTGCTGGGAAGGGAGCCCTGGCGGGCTAGTGCATGCCGCCGGGCCGACGCATTCGATGCGCGACGAGGACGTGGTGGTTCATGCGCGACGCGTGAGCGGTAACGGACGGTGCGGAGCAGGTGGATGGAACCACGGAGGTCCTCTCTCACCGAGCGCTGGAGGAGTCCTCCGGCCTCGGACACTTGGATTGCTCGTGGAGCCCCTGCTCCCCGAGCCGCATCGTTTGGACACCTTGGAGGTCCGTCTCCAGGTTGTCGGGCCACCGCGCGAGGCGGGACCGCTCTTGATGCTGCGGACGAAATAAACGTGGATCCGGGTGTCTGTCAATGCCTCACGTGGTTTCACTTCCGTCACGGCAGCTTCCATTCACGTCAGGATTTGATGGGAATGCCCGGTGCCCAGGGCGCTCGCCGGTGTCAACGCGTTGAAAACACGCGCGGAGATGGGCAGATGACGCAGGGGAAGGAGCACGACGTGACGCGGACCGAGGACCTGAGCGACGAGGTGGTGCGTGCGTTGGTGGACAACCACCGCCAGTTCCTCGGCTTCCTGGAGCGGCGCGTGGGCAGCCGCGCCATCGCCGAGGAGCTCCTCCAGACGGCCTTCGTGAAGACGTTGGAGAAGGGCGGGGCGCTGCGGGATGGCGAGGGCGCGGTGACGTGGTTCTACCGCCTGCTGCGCAACGCGCTCGTGGACCATTACCGCCGGAGCGCGGCGGAGGGGCGCGCGTTGGAGCGCGAGGCGCGTGAAGTGGAGGAGACCTCCGTGGACGCGGAGTTGAAGCAGGCCGTCTGCGCCTGCGTGGGCGAGCTGCTCCCCACGCTGAAGCCGGAGTACGCGGACATCCTCCGGCAGGTGGACCTGGAGGAGCGAGGCGTTCCGGAGGTGGCGCGCGAGGCGGGCATCACCGCGAACAACGCGGGCGTGCGGCTGCACCGGGCGCGTCAGGCGCTCAAGAAGCAGCTCGAACGAAGCTGCGGCACCTGCGCTTCGCACGGGTGCCTGGACTGCACGTGCAAGCCAGCCGGCCAGGGAGGCGGGAACTCCGTGGGCTGCCCGCCCGGGGCCTGAAAGCGCTTGCACCCGAAGCGGCGCCCTCGTTAACTCACGCGCAGGTGCCGAGGGGCGCCTGCCCGAAAAGACGACGTCACCCTCGCAGTTCCCGGCAGCTCGACAGTTCTCGATGAGTTCCTTCCACGGCCCACAATCGGGTGAGGGCCGGCGCCAAGGGACTTTTCATGGGAACCGACGCTTCCACCGCAGCACCCCTCTCCCTCCAGGAATGCAAGGTTCGCGCGTCCATCCTGCTCAAGGACTTGGACGCGCCGGAGGCCGCGCGCGCCGCCAGGGCCGCGGAGCGACTGCGCGTCCTGCCGGGCTTCGCGGGCCTGTCCCTGGGCGAGGTGCTCGCGCGCAAGGACACCGTGCGCCGCAAGCACGCGTTGGCCGTCATCGCGCGGGAGCAGGGGCACGCCACGTGGGTGGAACTGAAGGCCGCTCGCGAGGGTGAGGCCGGGCCTCCGCGCGTCGACTTCGAGCACCTGCTCTCTCGCGTCGGCGGCGCCCATCTCAATCGCTGGTTCACCTCCTACGCGGAGGCCGCCGCCTCGCTGCGGACGGAGGGCGGCTTCCTCTTCCCGTACCGCGAGCAGTTCTTCGTCTGTGAGGCCAGCCTCCTCGAAGCGCTGGGCGCGGACCCCACGGATGCCGACTGGGCGCGCATGGGCCGTGACTGGTTGGCGCCCAGGGATGCGGAAGCCTGGTCTCGGCTCGCAGCGAAGCTCTCTCTGCTCACGGCGTCGCACGCCTCCACTTCTCCCGCTGTTTCCGAAACGAGGTCCTCCATGTCCACGGATGAATCCGCGCAGACCCCTGGCCGTACGTCCCGCCGCTCCGAGCTGAAGCGCTCCTACAAGGAGGCACCGCCTCCCATGGGGGTGTACGCGGTGCGGTGCCTCGCCAACGGCAAGGTGCTGGTGGGCGCGAGCGCCAACGTCCAGGGCATGCTCAACCGCATCCGCTTCGAGCTGACGACGGGCATGGACCGCCTCCCCACACTGCTGGAGGACTGGCGGCGCTACGGCGAGGCGCAGTTCACCTTCGAGGTGCTCGATGTGCTGAAGCCCTCCGAGGAGCCCGGCGTGGACGCGAAGGAGGAGCTGGCGGTGCTGGAGGCGCTCTGGCTGGACCGGCTCAAACCCTTTGGTGAATCCGGCTACAACATGCAAGGCGCGTGAGGCCACGCTCGCCTGCTGCCCGTCATCGAGCAAGGACCTGGGGCTGTGGCAACATGCCACGTTCTCCGCCTGGCGTGATTGCGTTACGCGGAGACTCCATTTCACGGGAGCCCGCCATGCCGTCCGTTCGTCGCCACGTCGTCCGTTCCTTCCCCTTCCTGCTGTTGGGCGTCCTGGGCTGTGATGTCGACGAACCCCGCATGGACGTGGCCATCCCCTTCGAGGCGCGGGTGGGCAGCGAGCCCTTCGCATGTGGCCGCACCTATACCGGGGTGGGGACGACGGGGACGACGTACGAGCCCATGGACCTGCGCGTGTACCTCCACGACATCCGGCTCGTCACGGCGGATGGAGACGAGGTTGCGCTGACGCTGACGGAGGACCGCCGCTGGCAGACGCAGGGCACGGCGCTGCTCGACTTCGCCGACAAGTCGGGGCAGTGCACCCAGGGCACGGAGGCGACGAACCTGCGCATCGTCGGCACGGTGCCGGAGGGCAGCTACACGGGCCTGCGCTTCAAGCTGGGCGTGCCGGAGACGCTCAACCACCTGGACGTGTCCACGGCGCCCGCGCCCTTGAACGACACGAGCCTCTATTGGAGCTGGCGCTCCGGTTATCTCTACACGCGCATCGAGGGCCGGACGAGGGGGCTGCCCGAGGGCCACGTCATGCACCTGGGGAGCACCGACTGCGCGCCGCCGCCGGAGGGACAGACGCAGGGCACCGCGGGGTGTACGTTCGGCAACCGCCCGGAGGTGGCGTTGGATTCGCTGAACCTGGAGTCCGGCAAGGTGGTGCTGGACCTGGGCGCGCTCTTCGCGGGCTCCAACCTGGACGAGAACGCGGACGTGCCCAACACCTCCGTGGGGTGCATGTCGCAGCAGACGGACCCGGACTGCGCGCCCATCTTCAGTCGGATGGGGCTGACGCACCGGAGCCAGACGGCCGCGCCCGGTGCCCAGGTGTTCTTCAAGGCGGAGTAGAGGGAACGTCATGACCTGGCGCGTGGGAACTCGAGTGGGGCTGTTGACGGCGCTGGCCTGGCTGGGCGCGGGCTGTGGCGGCGATGGCAGCGGGGCGGAGACCTATGACTGGAAGTTGCCGGCGGGGTTCCCCACGCCTCGGGTGCCCGCGGACAACCCGATGACGGAGGCGAAGGTGCGGTTGGGGCGGCGGCTGTTCTACGACGTGCGCCTGTCCCAGAACGGCACGCAGTCCTGTGCCTCCTGTCACGAGCAGGCGCGGGCCTTCACGGACGGCCGCGTCACCTCGGTGGGGAGCACGGGGCACGTGCACCGCCGGAACGCACAGGGCCTGGCCAACGTGGCCTACGTCACCAGCCTCACGTGGGCGAATCCCGCGCTCACCTCGCTGGAGGCGCAGGCCCTGGTGCCCTTGTTCGGCAAGGAGCCCGTGGAGCTGGGCTTTGGTGACCGGGAGCCGGAGCTGCTGGAGCGGCTGCGCTCGGACGCGGCGCTGGCGGCGGAGTTCCAGGGCGCGTTTCCAGACGCGGCGGAGCCAGTGTCGGTGGCCACGCTGACGCGCGCGCTGGCGTCGTTCCAGCGCTCACTCATCTCAGGCAACTCCGCGTACGACCGCTACATCTACGGCAATGAAGTGGACGCGATGACCCGGCAGCAGAAGCGGGGCATGGAGCTGTTCTTCTCCGAGCGGCTGGAGTGTGACCACTGCCATTCCGGCTTCAACTTCCAGGACGCCACGGTCCACGAGACGACGTCCGAGCCCATCCTGCCCTTCCACAACACGGGCCTCTACAACGAGGACGGGCAGGGGACGTATCCCGCAACGGACCCGGGGCTCATCGAGCTGACGGGCCGCGCGGAGGACATGGGCCGCTTCCGGGCGCAGTCGCTGCGCAACGTGGCCGTCACGGGCCCGTACATGCATGACGGCAGTCTGGAGACGCTGTCGGACGTGTTGGACCACTACGCGGCGGGAGGGCACGCGCGGCGGGTGAGCGGCGGAGAGGCCAGCCCGCTCCAGAGTGGCTTCGTCCGGGGCTTCACCCTGACGGCGCAGGAGAAGGAAGACGTGCTGGCGTTCCTCGAGTCACTCACCGACCCGGTCTTCCTGACGGACCCGCGCTTCTCGGACCCGGCCAACTCACCATGATGGGGCTTCCGCAACCCGGTTTCAGCATGGGTGAACAAGGGCCCGGAGCGTTTACAGGCAAGGCTTTTCAAAGCTTTAATGCAAGCGGCACCGGCAACGCCTGACAAGCGGCGTTCCAGGACCTCACCTTCAGGGAGCGCGGAACATGGAGAGCTATTGGCAGGCGGAGATGCAGTTGCGGCAGTGCCTCAAGGCCTCGGCGTACCAGCGAGGCTTCGCCGCCATCGGTCTGTACGACCAGCCCTCTCCGAACTTCCCTGACACGCACCGGTACACCATCAGCCAGGAAGACTTCGAGCAGCTCGCGAAGTACTTCAAGGGGCTCCAGTCCGACCTGGAGTTCAGCAGCCAGTACCCGAAGGAGGAGTTCCGCTTCGAGGTGGCCTCCTCGGGCAGCACGGCCGGCGTGTTCGACTTGAAGATCTCCCCCATCAATGGGTTCGGCTCGTCCGGAAAGACCATCTTCAACTACCACATCGGCGTGGCCTGATTGGCGGGCGCGGGCCGCCAGGGGCCAAGCGCCCTTGGCGGTGGGCGCGCCTGGCTTCACGTGCTCGCGATGGGCTCCTCCGCCCGCACGTGGCGCTGCTCGTTGTAGACGGACAGCCGCAGCGTCAGCACGTACGTGACGCAGCAGGCGAGGACGGCGGGCGGCCCATACGCGGAGCCGAACACCTCCAGCACCAGGGCAATGGCGGCCAGCGGGACGCCAACCACCGCCACCAGCGCGGAGGCGATGCCCACCACCACGAACACCGTCACATCCGCGGACCCGGCCCCCACCACGGAGGCGAGGAGCTGCGCCGTGGCCGCGCCAGACACGCCGCCCAGCACCATGCTGGGAATGAGCATGCCGGCGGAGCCGCCCGACTGCACGGTGAACCCCGTGGTGAGCAGCTTCCCTCCCACGATGAGCAGCAGGAACCACCACTGGGTCAGCGGCCCCGGCGTGTTCGCGAGCAGTTGGGTGATGGTGTGCTCGCCCATGCCCAGCACGTGCCGGAAGTCCATGCCCACGCCGTAGAAGAGCCCTCCGGCCACCAGCACCGTGCACAGCGCGCCCATGGCGCCTCGGAGCACGGGGCTGACGTGCTCCACCACCTGGCGCGTGTGTTTCATCGTCAGACCGAACAGCAGCGCGATGGGCGCGGACACCGCGACGGCCACCAGCGCGGTGAGCCCATACTCGCCCAGCGTGTACGTGTGCGCGTGGGGCGGTGCCACGAAGATGGGGCGAAAGCCGTAGAGGCGGTTGTTGAGCGCGTAGGTGATGACGGCCGCCAGCAGGCAATACGCCAGCTTCCGGTAGACGATGCGGTTGCCGTAGACGACCTCGAGCGCGAAGAGCGCCGCGGCGAAGGGGGCATTGAGCAGCGTCCCCACCGCCGCGGTGATGCCCGCGAGCTGACAGGTGCGCAGCGTGTGTTCGGAGCGGGCGCGCGTCAGCCGGGCCACGCCCGCGCCCAGGGACTCGCCCACCAGCACCACGGGGCCTTCCAGGCCGCCCGACGCCCCGGTGCCCAACGTCAGCAGCGTCGCGAACGCCTTGCGGAGCGCCAGCCCGATGGCTGGCAGGGAGTAGCGCGGGCGTGGGTCGTCCGCCGGGTCCTCGTAGGTGATGTGGTAGTTGGCCAGCGCGACATTCACGCCGTCCGACGCCACGTCACTCCAGCCAGGCCGGCGGTTGAGCAACCCGCGCAGCAGCCCCCCAGCAGCAGCACCGCCGCGAGCACCAGCGGCGCCCACCACAGGACCCGCCCCGCGGCGAACGCGAGCAGCGTGTCACTGGTGGCGTGGACGCCGTAGCGCAGCGCCGAGCACACGCCCCAGATGAGCACCGTCCCCAGCACCACCCGGCCCACCGTGCGGAGCACCGTGTCCCATGAGTCGTGAAGGGCTCGCTGCTCCTCGTCCAGGGGTTCGCGACGGCCTGCCATGGCAGGAGGCTACGTTGTTTGTGTCCGAAGTAAATGCCCGTGGGCACAGGAGGAATTACCTCAGGGAAGACACCCTGTAAGAGCCGACCGGGTGCTTCGTTGGCCTGGGCGAAAGGAGCCTCCCAGCGCCATGTCTCAGCCCCATTCGCACCCCCACGCGCCACATTCCCACCTGCCTCCTCCCTCTCCGTCCGGAGAGGCGCCCGCTTTCGACCCCGTCTGCGGAATGACGGTCGACCCAGAGGCCCCGCGGGGCGGACGGTGGGAGCACGCCGGCCACACCTATTCCTTCTGCAACCCGAAGTGCCGGGAGCGCTTCCGCGCCGACCCGGAGCGGTATCTCTCGTCGGCGGAGGCCGTGCCAGCACCCGCCGCGCCCGGCGCCGTGTACGTCTGCCCCATGGACCCGGAGGTCCGGCAGTCGCATCCCGGGGCCTGCCCGAAGTGCGGCATGGCGCTGGAGCCCGAGGCGCCGCCCGTGCCACGGACCCACGTCGAATACGTGTGCCCCATGCACCCGGAGGTGGTGAAGGACGGCCCGGGGAGCTGCCCTGTCTGCGGCATGGCGCTGGAGCCGCGCACCGTGCTGCCCGAGGAGGCGCCGGACCCGGAGCTCCAATCCATGCGGCTGCGCTTCCGCGTGGGGCTGGCGTTCACCGTGCCGCTGCTCGTGCTGGCCATGTCGGACATGCTTCCCGGTCAGCCGGTGCAGCACGCGGTGTCCGCGAGCGTGCTGGCCTGGGCGCAGCTCGTGCTGGCCACGCCGGTGGTGCTCTGGGCCGGGTGGCCCTTCTTCCAGCGCGGCTGGGCATCGGTGCGCAACCGGCACCTGAACATGTTCACCCTCATCGCGCTGGGCACGGGCGCGGCGTATCTCTTCAGCGTCTTCGCCACGCTGCTGCCCCAGGCCCTGCCGCAAGGCCTGCGCACGGGGCACGGCGGCACCGCGCCGCTCTACTTCGAGGCCGCCGCCGTCATCGTCACCCTGGTCGCGCTGGGGCAGGTCCTGGAGCTGCGGGCCCGGCACGCCACGTCGGGGGCGTTGCGCGCGCTGCTGAGCCTGGCACCCGCGGTGGCCCGGCGCATCGACGCTGAGGGACACGAGGAAGACGTCCCTCTCACGCAGGTCCAGCCCGGCGACACGCTGCGTGTCCGCCCGGGAGAGAAGGTCCCCGTGGACGGCGTGGTGCTTCAAGGCGCCAGCGCCGTGGATGAATCGATGGTGACGGGGGAATCGCTCCCGCTGGAGAAGGGCCCGGACGCGCAGGTGACGGGCGGCACGGTGAATGGGACGGGCTCGCTGGTGATGCGGGCGCAGCGGGTGGGGCAGGACACGCTGCTGTCGCGAATCGTCCAGCGGGTGAGCGAGGCGCAGCGGACGCGAGCGCCCATCCAACGGCTCGCGGACAAGGTGGCGGCCGTCTTCGTTCCGGGAGTCATCGCGGTGGCGGTGGTGACGGCCGGGGTGTGGGCCCTCTGGGGCCCCGAGCCCCGGCTGGCGCACGCGGTGGTGAACGCGGTGGCGGTGCTCATCATCGCCTGCCCCTGTGCGCTGGGACTGGCCACGCCCATGTCCGTGATGGTGGGCACGGGGCGCGGCGCCCAGGCGGGGGTGCTCATCCGCGACGCGGCGGCGCTGGAGCGGTTGGAGGCGGTGGACACGCTCGTGGTGGACAAGACAGGCACGCTCACCGAGGGCAAGCCGCGCCTGGTGACGGTGCTTCCCGCGCGAGGCTTCGATGAGACGCGGCTGCTGCACCTGGCCGCGAGCCTGGAGCGTGGCAGCGAGCATCCATTGGCGTCCGCCATCGTCGCGGGCGCGAAGGCGCGGGGCGCGCCCGTGTCGCCGGTGGAGGACTTCCGCTCACTGACGGGGAAGGGCGTCACGGGGCGCGTGGAGGGGGCCGAGGTGGCGCTGGGCAACGCGGCGTTGATGGAGACGCTCCCGGTGGAGGTGGGGCCGCTGGCGGGCCGCGCCGAGGCGCTGCGGGCCGAAGGCCAGACGGTGGTGCTGGTGGCGGTGGACGGGCAGGTGGCGGGCGCGCTGGGCGTGGAGGACCCGGTGAAGGACTCCACGCCGGAGGCCCTGGCGCTGCTGCGCGCGGAGGGGCTCCGGGTGGTGATGCTCACGGGGGACAGCCAGACGACGGCGGACGCGGTGGCGCGCCGGTTGGGCATCACCGAGGTCATCGCCGGCGTGCAGCCCGAGGCGAAGGGCGACGCCGTCCATCGGCTTCAGCGGGAGGGCCGCGTGGTGGCCATGGCGGGGGACGGCGTCAACGACGCGCCCGCGCTGGCGCAGGCGGACGTGGGCATCGCCATGGGCACGGGGACGGACATCGCCATGGAGAGCGCGGCGGTGACGCTGGTGAAGGGGGACCTGCGCGCCATCGCCCGGGCTCGCCGCCTGAGTCAGGGCACGCTGCGCAACATCCGGCAGAACCTCTTCTTCGCCTTCATCTACAACGCGGTGGGGGTGCCGTTGGCCGCCGGAGTGCTGTACCCCGTCTTCGGCCTGCTCCTGAGCCCCATCTTCGCCAGCGCCGCCATGAGCCTGTCGTCGGTGTCCGTCATCGGCAACGCGCTCCGGCTGCGGAAGCTGAAGCTCTAGGACGCATGGGGTGCAGGCGGCCCGTCTGGGGTCCAGGGAGGGGCCTTGGGGGATGCCCACCGTTGAGGTCCAACCCCGCGACCCTGAAAGGTGGAGCCCATGGCCCCTGCCGAGGTGATGACGTTCGACACCGAGTTGAGCCAGTGCATCGAGGACTGCCTGGCCTGTCAGCGCGTCTGCCTGGAGACACTGACGTACTGTCTGGGGAAGGGTGGCAGGCATGCGGAGGCGAAGCACCTGCGCCTGCTCATGGATTGCGCGGAGATCTGCCAGACGAGCGCGAACTTCATGCTGCGTGGCTCGGAGCTCCACTCCCGGACCTGCTTCGCGTGCTCGGAGGTCTGCGGGCGCTGCGCGGAGTCCTGCGCGCGCCTGGGCGAGGACAGGCTGCTGAAGGCGTGCGCGGACATGTGTGCGCGGTGCTCGGAGTCCTGCTGGCGGATGGGGGGCGGTGTCATGCCGCAGACCCCCAACCCGGAGGCCGCGCAGCGCGCCGCGAACCTGCCCGCGTAAGGAGGGCACCCGGGTGTCCAGGCATGGCGGGTCGGACATCGCGGAGGCCTTCACTCGCGGTCGAGGCCGATTAGAGTGTCCTCCATGAGCTCTCGCGAGGAGGGGCGCACCCCTGGTACGCCCGCCGGACATATCTCCGTCGTCCACCTGCCCAACGCCTGGTTCATCCTCTGCGCTTCGAGCGAGCTGGGAGACAAGCCCCTGGCGCGAACGCTCCAGGGCTCGCCCCTGGTGCTCTTTCGAGGGGAGGGGGGCAAGCCCGCGACCCTGGTGGACCGCTGTCCGCACCGGAACGTGCCGCTGTCACTCGGCCGGGTGAAGGAAGGGCAGCTCCAGTGCGGCTATCACGGCTGGCGCTTCGACGGCGCGGGCCAGTGCCGCGCCATTCCGGGCTTCCTCGGGGAGCCGGGGGCCCGTGCCCGCTGCGCCACGGCGCATGCCACGCGGGAGCAGGATGGCTTCGTCTGGGTCTACTCCACGCCCGGCGTCGAGCCGACGACGGAGCCCTACCGCTTCCCGCTGCTGGAGGCGCGGGAGTACTCCACCGTGCGCCGCATGCTGCGCGCCCCGGGCTCGCTACACGCCACGCTGGAGAACACGCTGGACGTGCCGCATACGGCGTACCTCCACGGGGGATTGTTCCGCACGGAGGAGAAGCGCAACGAGATTGAAGTCGTGGTGCGCCGGAGCGCGGACAAGGTGGAGGCCGAGTACATCGGCGAGCCGCGTCCCAGCGGGCTCGTGGGCAAGTTGCTGGCGCCGGGCGGCGGGGTGGTGCAGCACTTCGACCGCTTCCTGATGCCATCCATCGCGCAGGTGGAGTACCGCATCGGGGATACCAGCCACATCATGGTGACGTCGGCGATGACGCCCGTGTCGGAGTGGGACACGCTGGTGTTCGCGGTGGTGACGTTCCGTCTGCCCTTGCCCCGGTGGCTGGTGCGCGCGGCGCTGCCGCTCATCATGCCGGTGGCGCTCCACATCTTCGGGCAGGACGCGCGCATCCTCAAAAAGCAGACGGAGACCATCCGGCGCTTCGGCACGGAGGCCTATGCCTCCACGGAAATCGACGTGCTCGGCCCTGGCATCCTCCGCCTGCTGCGCGCCGCCGAGCGAGAGAAGGCCGGCGCCGTGGGCGATGCTGTCCACGAGACGCGGCTGAAGATGCGGACCTGAGAGGGATTGCGGGGTTGCTTCGGACTTGCAATGGATTGAACGTTTGCAAGAAGAAGCGAGGTCTGGGGCCTTGGGCGTGAGGGGCGGCTGACGGCTAACGTTCAAGCCGTCATGGCCATCCATGCAGCCCCGCAGCTCCTTCGCTGGGACATCGCGGAGGAGCACCTGGACGAAGCCGCGTTTCTATTCAAGCGGTGGGAGGACAGTCATGGCTCCTCGCGCTACACGCCACGAGAGGTCGTGAGCGGACCGGAGGAGCGCCTGCTGGCGCATGTGGATGCGCTGGCGCTGGGGGGGAGCAGGTGGCCCGGCGGCTGTTGCTTCCAAGGCTGTCCGCGGAAAGCCGCGAGGAGTCCTTCGTGGCCGGGCTCGCGCTTCTCGGCATGGACGCGGATTGGAGCGCGTCCATCCTGGACGTCTTGCTGGAGGGGGAGCCCGCCCAGCGCGAGGGGCTTCGAGACGCACTCCGCTTTTCGGGTCGCCCCGGTTTGGAGCCGCGACTGTTGGCCGCGTTTGAGCGCGCCAGTGCTTTCGCGCGAGCCGCGCTCCTGGATGTCCTCGTGGCTCGGGGGCACCCACCTCCCGTGAATCTGGGCATGCTCGTGTCCGAGGGAACTCCGGAACTGGCTTGCGCCGCCTTGCGTGCGGCCCGCCACTTTCCTGCCCACGTGGACCAGGCTTTGGTGCGGCAGGCGCTGCGTTCGGAATTGCCCTCGGTGCGTGACGTGGCTCAGGAGGTGGGGCTGGTCCTCGGGCTTCCCGAGGCGTGGTCCGCGTATGAACAGGCGATTGCCCGCCCCACGGAGTCCTGGAGGCTCGCGGCGGTCGTCTGGGCTTTGGGGACGTCCGGGGAGGAACTCGCGCCATTGCTGAAGGGGCTCGACGACCCTGGCCGACGTCGCGATGCCCTCTGGGCGCTGGGCTTCAGTGGAAGACGCGAGGGCGCGGAGGCGCTGCTGCCTTGGCTGCGCGACAACGCCTTGGGGCCGTTGGCAGGCGAGGCGTTCGCAGCCATCACGGGGCTCCCAGTGGCTCAGGGGTACAGCGTCCCTTCTGATGAGGATACGGAGGGGGACCTGCCCGTGCCGGATGCGGTACGCATCGAAGCGTGGTGGAAGACCGCGCGCGGCCGCTTCAATCCTGCCGAGCGTTACCTGAGCGGTGTCCCATGGAGTCCTGAGCGGCTGGTCGAGCTTCTCGACCACGGCTCCATGCGCCGCCGGCCCGTGCTGGCCCTGGAATTGGCGATTCGCACGGGCGGGCGATGCCAGCTCGACACCGGGCTCCTCGTGGCTCAGCAACTGCGAGAGGTGGCGAACCTGCGGGGCGACCTGGGGCGGGTTCCGGCGGGCCCATTTCGGGAGTTGATGCGAGGTGGGACGTCCTCCTCCGCCGCACCGCGCGCCGAGCGCATGATTCGGAGAGAGTCCCGCGCACCGGCATCGAGTGGGCTCGTCGTCACCGGAACGGGGATGGTGAGTGCCATTGGCCATGGCGCCGTTGAGTCCTGTGCCGCCCTCCGGGCGCGTATCGTCCGGCCCCGCCCGTTACCGTTTTCGATTCTCCGGAGAGACGCGCCCGGTGAGGTCGTGCCCACGGGCCACCCTCTGCGAGGGCTGCTGGATGGCTTCACGGGGATGGCTCGGCTCCTCAAGTTGGGCGCCTTCGCGTTGGAGGACTTGCTTCAGTCAACGGGGCTTTCCGCGAGCGATGCTGCTTTCTTTCGGCAGACGGCCCTGCTGCTCTGCCTGTCTCCGACGCGTCGGGATGACTTCGATTTCCAGGACGAGCTCATCGTCGAGAAACTCCCCTCGCGGTTGTTGGCGCACTGCGGGCTGTCCCTCCCCATGCAGAACGTGTCGGTGCTGCACGCGGGGCATGCCGCGGGGTTGCTCGCGCTCCATCAGGTGTCCCAGCATCTCCAGGAGCGGCGGTTTCAACGTGCCGTGGTGCTGGGGGTCGACAGCCTGGTGGACGCGGATTCGCTCCAGTGGCTTGCAGACCGAAGGCGGCTGAAGACACCGGAGTCTCCCATGGGCTTGATGCCGGGGGAGGCGGCCGTCGCGGTGCTGGTGGAGTCGCACGCCGAGGCTGCTCGACGTGGAGCGACCTTGTTGGGCTCGCTGGCCGCGGTGGGGGTTGCGCGGATGGAAGGGGACGTGCGCAGAGGCGTCGAGTCCGGGCGCGCACTGGCGCGGGTCATCCGTCAAGTCTGGCCCGAGGGGTCTTCCCTCGTGGGAGACATCTATTGTGACGTCAATGGAGAGCACGCGCGCGCCTTGGAGTGGGGCTCCGCGCAGGCCCTGCTCCAGGAGACCCACCCGGTGGCGGGGGCCCACATTCACGCTCCCGCGGAGTGTCTGGGCGACACCGGGGCTGCCGGTGGACTCATTTCCATGTGTGCCAGTCTTCAGGGCTTCGCCCGGGGATATGCTCATGGCGAGCAGGCGCTCGTCTGGTCCAGTTCCGACTCTGGAGAGTTCGCGGCGGCGCGACTCTCCCGGGCTTGAGGCCCACGGGAGGTCTCATCATGGGAAGGAAGAAGCACGTCTCTTGGGACTTCAAGGTGGACTACCACCAGGACGATACGACCGGGTGTATCTGGCGCCATGCACCTGGGTACGGGACGTCGGCCTGCCACTACGCGATGAATGGCTACCAGGTCAGTGCCTTGCGTCAGGACATGTACAACAAGGACCACCGCCAGAATGCCCTGGCATTGGGCTACGTCCTGGATGTCTCGGGTGACAGGCGCCGTCGCGGGGACCTCATCCTCACCTCCATGATTTCGAAGGAAGTGGGGGCCAAGGCGCGAAGTATCCAGAAGCCGAGTGAATGGCGGGAGGCCTTCCGTAAACGCTTCGAGGGCCGCTTTGGTGGGTCCATCAAATGGCTGAGCCTCAACAAAGAGGGCTGGCACTACGGCTACATACTCCCGGTGGAGCATGTTCCCAGAAAGCACATGCAGAGGCAGCAGCCGACCTTCGCGGTGAAGAACGGGGCCGCTGGCGGATACGGCGCCTGGTACCCCTACCACCACAACTACCACCACCTGATTCCCCAGGGCGCCCTTCAGGAATACGTCTGCGGCAACGACGACAAGACGAAGCGCCGCGTCGACATCCTGTGTAGCTCAAAGTGGAATATCAACGGACAGGACAACATGGTCCTGTTGCCACAGGAGATCTCCGTTTCGAAGATTGTCGAGCTGCCAGCACACTGTCCCTGGGACATGAAGGAACACGTGGCCTATTCCAGTTCGATGAAGGACATGTTGAAGGACGTGAAGCTGAAGCTCGATAAAGCCATCACGACTCAGGCCTGTGAGGACGTGGACGAAGTGGTGGTGGACCTTGATTTCATTTCCAATCAAATTCTCAGGCAAATCAAGGCCATGCGGCCGGGCAGACAGATCGGCCGGGTAATCACTGGATGAGGGGATAAGGTCAGGACATGGCACGTCATGAGTACTTCATCTTTGTTGTCAGCGACGACCGTCGTGTTGGCACGGTTGAGAACCTTGATGATGCCTTCGAAGACTATTGGATGCTGAGTGAATGCATGATGTTGGGAGACAAGTACCCTCCCAAGATCTCCCTCTCACTGTCGAACAAGCGTGGCGACATGATCACCGACTTCGTCGACAACATTCACAAGGCGGTGCTGGTCTCCGAGAAGGCAAAGGGCATCATGGAGCAGGCGGGGCTTGGTCCCGAGCAGGTGGAGTACCTGCCCTTCACCCTCAAGGACCGCAAGCGTAAGAAGGTCCCGGAGCCTTACTTCATCGCAAACGCCCTTCAGAGCTTCGACTGCTTCGACTGGGACCGCTCCGAGTACGGCCTCTACCCGAACAAGCGGAAGGTGGTGAGCACCAGTCTCAGCAAGCTGCATGTGCTGGAGGACAAGGTTCCGAAAGACGCCATGTTCTTCCGTCTGGGGGAGTTGAAGAATCGCATCCTCATTCGCTCCGACTTGTTGGAGAAGCTCAGGGCCGCCGACTGCACGGGTATCAGCGTCGCCGCCATGGGCGAGCCTTTGTTCTAGGAGCCAACATGGGAACGCTCGAACTGGACATCACGCTGGGGAACCTCGAGGAGGAAATCCAAGACGGCCTGTCGCGGTTGCGCGAGGAAGGGCCAGACGCGGCCACTGTCTTGGATGTCTGCGCCCGGTCCCGTCAGCTCGGCTGTGGCCTGCTGCTCATCGACCTGGACGCGGATGGTTTCCAGCACGCGCTCCATCAAAGCGCGCTCCTCTACACGTGGCTGCTGGACCAGCGCGCCACTCAGCCCGGACTGGACACGTACTACCTCTGCAAGTCCCGGGCGTCGCCGCTGCTGGATGCACTCGCGCTCAACCAACTGACTTTGGCGAGAGACATGGGCGCGAAGCTGGACACGCCCTGGGCCCCGAAGATGGAGCCCGAAGAAGACTTCCGCTACTTCGACCTGCTCTCCGGTCCGCTGTTGGAGCGGCGGCAGGATGCGGTCCGGCTGGCGGCCTTCGAGCGTTGCCTGGAGGAGCCCTCCACTCGCTTCGATGTCCTGTCCGCGCTCATGCGCGAGGATGCGGACGCCTTCTGGGCGGCCTTGTCGGCGCTCACCCGGGAGTGGGAGGAGGGCATCGAAGCCGACCGGCGCCAGGACGCGCTCGATGCGTATTTCGCGCAGACGGAGGCCTCCATTTTCGTGGAGGGACTCGCGCTGGTCCGGTTGGCGGAGCTGTGGGGAATCCCCGCGCGTCCGCGTCTGCCCTTCATGCCCGCGGAGGCTTTCCGAGCCCCGTCTGCGCCATTGCCAGAGGCGCTGGAGTTCTAGCGTCTAGCCTCAGTTGATCTTCACCTTCCCGCCGCGGATGCGGTGGACGCCCTCCGCCTCGGTGAGAACCTCCACGCCACGAAGGATGACGCGTCCATCCGCGCGGAGGATGAGGGTGGCTTTGCCACACCGCAGCACCACCTCGTCACGTCCTTCCAGCAGGACCCGCCGGCCGTCCACCTGGGCCTCCCGGGAGGCCATGGGGAGCCGCTGCGCCAGCATCGCGTCGAGCAGGGGCGTGGGAGGCATTGGCTGGAGCAGGCCCGTGAGGACAGGGCGGGAGGGCCTGCCGTCATCGAAAAAGAGCGTTACCTCCCTTCGTTCACGCGCGGCCTGTTGCCATTGCTCGGGCTCGAGCGGGACGGTGGTGCGCGCGAGCAGCGGCCCGTGTTTGTTGGCGGGGAAATCGATTCGGACCGAGCCGTCCGCGTCCACACCCGCGACCCAGCCAACGCGCATCCCGTGGATGGGCGGCTCGTCATCCGAGAAGACCGTGGTGGTTGCCTTGGCGGGCGCGTCCTGGGCCATGCGCTGAACGCTCCCCGGTCAGGTCTGTGGCTCTCCACAGCAGGGACATGGGAGCGCCTCATCGTCCTCGTGCGGAGCGACGACGGGCGGCTGCATGAGCGGAAACGGCGGCGTGTTCTTGTCGTTGTGGAGCATGAGGTCGAACGCTCGCGGCACGTTCTTTCCCTCGATGCAGACGTCGAACGAGTAGTTGACGAACTCGGCCTGGCCCTTCGTCTTCCCTGAAGCCACGCCGCCCGCGGTACCGGCTTCGTCCCCCGTGCTGGTGGAGAAGTTCGAGTCCTTGAGGCAGAGGGGCTTTCCCTCCACGGAGACCTGCTTCGACCCCTTCGCGGTGTCCGCCGAGCGGGCGATGTTCGGGTATGGAATGGGAACGGGGCCCGCCGGGCTCGGCGTCTTGCAGACGTCCGGGAACGCGACCGTCACGCCCCCAGAGTCCGCATTGACGATGGAGAGCTTGTTGACGCCAACGAAGTTCTTCCCCATGCCCAAAGCATAGCGCCCCGTGCCGCATCCTGGCGGCCCGGGGCGCAAGCGGTTGAGGAACGGACGTTTGGCGTTGAGAGGCGGGGCTGCCCTATCTCAGGAGATGCCGCGCATCAGCCGGTTCCAGTCGAAGTTCGGTGCGGGGTCCGTCTTGCGGCCCTTGGGCACCGCGACGTCGGCGTGGCCCACGATGTTCTTCGTGGGGATGTTGTGCTCCTGCTTCAGGAACCCGGTGAGCTGGGTGAGGGCCTTGTACTGGGCCTCGGTGAAGGGCGTCTTGCCGCTGCCGTCGTTGACGATTTCAATGCCGATGGAGCGGCTGTTGATGTCCGAGGGCACGCCGTGCAGCTCGCCCTTGCCCGCGTGCCAGGCGCGCTTGTCGTCACCGACGAGCTGATAAATCTTTCCGTCGCGGTCCACCATGTAGTGCGCGGACACCTTGCTCTGCGGGTTGCGCATCCACGACAGGTCGCCCGCGCCGTTGTTGGACGCGGTGTGGTGCATGACGATGGTGTCGATCTTCGTGCCGCCGCGCGAGTTCTGGTTCGGCGAGGGCGCGCTGATGACCGTGGGCTTGGTGAACTTGCCGCCCGGCGTCGTCGGCGTGGTGGGCGTGGGGCCGGTGGAGCCCAGCGCCTTCTTCAGCGCCGCGTGCGTGAGGTCGCCGTAGAAGCCCGTGGTGGGCAGCTTGTTGTCGGCCTGGAACTTCTTCACCGCCGCTTCCGTCTGCGGACCGAAGGTGCCCGGGCCCGTGTTCACCTGCGCCCGCGTCATGTAGCCCACCTTCACGAGCGCGTCCTGGAGCTGCTTCACCTTCGGACCCGTGTCTCCCTTGCGAATGCCTGCCGGCGGCGCGGAGACCGAGGAGGAGGCGGCGGCGGTGCGGGAAGTCTGCGCCGAGGGGGCGCGGAACACGGACGAAAGCGAGGGCAGTCGCATGAGGACTCCGGGGGGATGGGAGTGAAGTGAACCTGCCCGAATTATCGACGACCAATCCCCGGGAGTTGCGTAACTCCCGGGTCACAACCTGGCTGTCTTAATTCAATCAGATTGCACTGCTTCAGGCTGTTTGGGGCTTGGCGGGGAGCGAGCGCTCACCCGTGCCTTCCTCGGGCTGCTCCTGGGGAAGGTGGCGTTTCTTCCAGAGGGCGAAGATGGCCGGATACACAGTCAGCTCGAGTAAAAACGACGTCACAAGTCCGCCCACGAGCGGTGCCGCGATGCGTTTCATGACGTCCGCGCCCGTGCCGGTGCTCCACAGCACGGGAAGCAGGCCGATCATGTCCGTCAGCACCGTCATCAACTTGGGACGGATTCGACGCGCCGCGCCATCAACGATGGTCTCCGTGAGGTCGGCCATGGAGCGCAGCCGGCCCTCCTGGTCCGCCTTTTTATGGGCGAGCGTGAGGTAGAGCAGCATCACCACGCCCGTCTCCGCGTCGAGCCCCGCAAGCGCGATGAGCCCCACCCATACGGCGATGCTCATGTTGTAGCCCAGCAGGTACAACAGCCACACGGCGCCAATAAGGCTGAATGGCACCGCCAGCAGGACGATGCCCGTCTCCACCACGGACTTCGTGCTGAAGTACAGGAGCAGGCACACGAGCAGCAGGGTGACGGGGATGACCACCTGGAGCTTCTCGGTGGCGCGCTCGAAGTACTTGAACTGGCCGCTCCACTCCACGCGCACGCCCGTGGGCGTCTTCACCTCGCGCGCCACCGCCGCCTTCGCGTCCTTCACGTAGTCCGCGATGGGCCGCTCGGTGTCCACGAAGACGTAGGTGACGAGCTTGCCGCCCTCGCTGCGAATCATGGGAGGCCCCTGCACGAAGCGCACGTCCGCCACCTGGGTCAACGGCACCTGGGCGCCGGTGGGCGTGGGCACCAACACCTCCTTGAGCAGCTCGGGGCTGTCGCGGTACTCGCGCGCGTAGCGCACGTTGATGGGGTAGCGCTCGCGGCCCTCCACCGTCTGGGAGATGTTCTCCCCGCCGATGGCGCCCATCACCACCTCGTTGACGTCCTTCACGCCCAGCCCCAGGCGCGCGGCCTCTTCCCGCTTCACCGCGATGTCCACGTAGAAGCCGCCCGTGGAGCGGTCCGCGAACGCGCTGCGCGTGCCGGGCACCTGCGCCACGGCCTTCTCGATGGCGACCGCCGTCTGCTCCAGCGTGTTCAGGTTGTCGCCAAACACCTGGATGCCCAGCGGGCTGCGGATGCCCGTGGCCAGCATCTCCGTGCGCGTCTGGATGGGCATCCAGAAGATGTTGGGCATGCCAGGGTACTGGAGCGTCTCGTCCATCTCCGCGAGCAGCGCTTCCCAGCTCAGGCCCTTGCGCCATTCGGACTTCGGCTTGAGCACCACCGTGGTCTCGAACATGGACAGCGGCGCGGGGTCCGTGGGCGTCTCCGCGCGGCCCGCCTTGCCGAAGACGCTGACCACCTCCGGGATGCGCTTCAACTGCGCGTCCATGGACTGGAGGATGCGAATGGCCTCGGTGATGGACATGCCCGGCGGCGAGGTGGGCATGTAGAGGATGGCGCCCTCGTTGAGCGGCGGCATGAACTCGTGGCCCAGGCGCATGAAGGCCGGCACCGTCAGCGCCATGGCCACCACGGACATCGCCACCACCGCCTTGGCGTGTCGCACGACGAAGCGCACCACCGGCACATAGAGCGCCACCAGCCAGCGGTTGATGGGGTTCTCATCCTCGCGGCGGATGCGTCCGCGGATGAAGAGCACCGCCAGCGCGGGCGTCAGCGTCACCGCGAGCACCGCGGCGAAGCCCATGGAGTACGTCTTCGTGTACGCCAGCGGCTTGAAGAGGCGCCCCTCGGTGGCCTCCAGCGTGAAGACGGGCAGGAAGGCGACGGTGAGCACCAGCAGCGTGCCGAAGATGGAGGGCCCCACCTCCTGCATCGCGGCGATGATGACCTCGCGGCGCTCGCCGGGACGGCCCTCTGCTTCCCACGTCTCCAGCTTCTTGTGGATGTTCTCCACGATGATGATGGAGGCATCCACCATGGCGCCAATGGCGACGATGATGCCGCCCAGGCTCATGATGTTGGCGGTGAGCCCCTGGTAGTACATGGGGATGAACGCGAGCAGCACCGCCACGGGCAGCGTGAGGATGGTGACCAGCGCGCTGCGCGCATGCATCAGGAAGAGGAAGATGATGAGGCTGACCACCAGCATCTCCTCCACCAGCGCCCGGCTGAGCGTGTCGATGGACTCTTCGATGATCCCCGAGCGGTCGTAGGTGACGACCAGCTCCACGCCCTCCGGCAGCCCCGCGCGGACCTCCTCCAGGCGCTCCTTCACCGCCTCGATGACGGACAGCGCGTTTTCGCCATAGCGCATGACGACGATGCCGCCGGCCACCTCGCCCTTGCCGTCCAGCTCCGCCACGCCCCGGCGGATGTCCGGCCCCAGGCTCACCCGGGCCACGTTGCGCACCAGGACCGGCGTGCCGTCGTCGCTCACCTTCAGGGGGATGGTCTCGATGTCCTGCGTGGAGCGGATGTAGCCGCGCCCGCGGATGACGTGCTCGTGCCCGGCGATCTCCATCACCCGGCCGCCCACGTCCTCGTTGGATTCACGGACGGCGCGCGTCACCTCGCCCAACGTCACGCCATAGGCGCGGAGCTGGTTGGGGTCCACCTGCACCTGGTACTGCTTCACGATGCCGCCCACGCTGGCGACCTCCGCCACGCCCGGGACGCTGGAGAGCGCGTAACGCACGTTCCAGTCCTGGAGGCTGCGCAGGTCCGCGAGCGAGTGCTTGCCGCTTTCGTCCACCAGCGCGTACTCGAACACCCAGCCCACGCCGGTGGCGTCCGGCCCCAGCGTGGGTGACACGCCCGCGGGCAGGCGGCCTCGCGCCGTCTCCATGTATTCGAGCACGCGGCTGCGCGCCCAGTACATGTCCGTGCCGTCTTCGAAAATGACGTAGACGAAGGACATGCCGAACATGGACTGGCCACGCACGGCCTTCACCTTCGGCGCCGACAGCAGCGACGAGGAGATGGGGTAGGTAATCTGGTCCTCGACCAGGTCCGGCCCGCGTCCCATCCATTCGGTGAAGACAATCACCTGGGTGTCGGACAGGTCGGGGATGGCGTCCAGCTTGGTGCCGCGAACGGCGTGGATGGCCCAGGCCGCCAGCGCGCCCACCAGCAGCAGGGTGAGGAACGGGTTGCGCGCGCAGGCCCCGATGAGGCGGCCGATGAAGCTCTGCTCGCCGTGCTCAGTGGGCTGCATGGCTGCCTCCGAAGGCGTCCGTGGCGGAGCGGATGCGGCTCTCCGCGGCGATGAGGAAGTTGCCGCTCGTCACCACCACGTCGCCGGGGGACAGGCCCTCCAGCACCTCGTAGGTGCTCTCGCCCTTGAGGCCCAGCTTCACCTCCTGGGGCCGCAGCCGCCCCTCGCCCATGTCCACGAACACCAGCCGCCGGGGGCCCGTGTAGATGACGGCCGAGTCGGGAATCTGGAGCCGCGAGCCACCTTGCATGACGAAGCGAACGTCCGCGTACATGTCGGGCTTCAACTCCAGCTCGGGGTTGGGCAGCTCGATGCGGATGCGGCCGGTGCGCGTGGCCCCTTGCAGGGACGGGTACACGTAGCCGACGCGGCCCGCGTACGTCTTGCCGGGCAGGTAGGGCAGGGTGACCTCCACCGGCTGGCCGGGCTTCACGCGCGCCAGGTCCTGTTCGTACACGTCCGCCTCCACCCAGACCTTCTCCAGCGGGGCGATGCGGAACAGGCGCTCGCCGGCCTTCACCGCCGCGCCCTCCACCACGTTCTTCTCCAGCACGAAGCCGCTGGCGGGCGCCAGGAAGGGCATGTTCTCCACGGGCTGCCCGCGCTGCGCCACGCGCTCGATTTGCGCGGACGACAGGCCCCACAGCTCCAGCCGCTTGCGCGCCGCGCCCACGAGGGACGCGTTGGCCGCGCTCTGGCTCTGACGCGCCAGCAGGTACTCCTGCTGCGCGGCGTAGAGCTCCGGACTGTAGAGGGTGAAGAGGACCGCGCCTTTCTTCACCGGCTCGCCCGTGGCGTTGACGCGCAGCTCGTGGATGTAGCCGTCCAACTTGAGCGTGACGTCCACCAGGGACTTCTCGTCGAAGGTGACGCGGCCAAGCGCGCGCAGGGACAGGTCCATGGGCGCGGCCTTCGCGGGAGCCGTTGTCACCCCGATGCGCTGGCGCCGCACGTCGTCCACGAGGATGATGCCGCTCTCCAGTTCGGCGCGGGTGACGGGCGTGAGGTCCATGCCGCAGATGGGGCACGCGCCGGGCCCGTGCTGCTTCACGGACGGGTGCATGGGGCACGTGTAGTGCGCGACCTCGCCTTCACCGTGGGAGGCCGGCGCCGAGGCCGCGCGCCACTCGCTCGACGTGCCACACGCGAGCATGCGGCGGCCCATGTAGGGGTTCTCCAGCTTCGGTTCGCGCTGGAGCCACTGATTCACCCCGTCCACCATGGGGCACTCGAAGACATGCCAGCCTTCCTGGAGCCGAGGGTCCGCGGCGGCCAGGGCGATGAGCGCCTCGCTCAGCCGCGCGAAGGGGATGCGCGCCGCTTCGGCGTCCTTCGCCGTGGCCAACTGGGACGCGGCCTCCGCGCCCTGCTGGAGCCACGCGGCCAGCGGCGCGGCGTCACCGTGCGTGGCCTCCGCGGCCTGCTGGAGCGCTGACTTCAGCTCCCCGGCCCGGGGGGAGAGTCCCTCCAGGCTGTCCTGGGCGAGCAGCGCGCGCAGGGCCTCGTAGGACTCGAAGGCCGCGCGCGCGTACTCCAGCGCGGGCGTGGGAAGGGGGGCGCCAGGCTGCGCGGGCGCCGTGCCTGTGTGAGACGGCGCGCCAGTGAACCAGCCCACCAGGGGCCTCCAGGCCACGACGACGAGGACGGCAATCGCGAGCAGGCCCAGCCAGGGGCCGATACGGCGGCGGGTCGGGGGGCTCATCGCGTCTCTCCGTTCCGGGGCAGCCCCGGGATGTGGCCCAGGGCCCGGTCAAGTTCCGCCTGACGGCGCTGCACGTCCGCCAGGGCTGTCTGTTCACGCAGCTCGACGCGGCGCAGGTTGCGCTCCGCCTCGATGAGGACCTGGAAGCTGTTCTTGCCGCTCTCGAAGCCGGCGCGCGCGGCGGCCACCTGGTCCCGCGCCGCGGGGGCGAGCCGCTCCTGGAAGAGCGCCACCACGCGCCGCGTTTCATCGGCGCGCGAGCGGGCCTGCTCCACCTCGACGCGGATGTCGTCGATGAGCTGTTCCTCTTCCCGCCGCAGGCGCTTCAGGCCCGCCTCCGCCTCGTGCACCGCGGCCTTCCGCTTGCCGAAGTCGAGGGGGATGTTGACGGTGACGCCCGCCATGAACTGGTGGGGCGTGTCCATCCACATGGAGTTGTACGCGCCCATCACCATGACGTCCGGGTAGTAGTCGCGTTTCGCGAGCCGGACGGCGGCCTCGCCTCCGCCAACCCGCGCGCGCAGGCCCTCCAGCTCCGGCCGCAGGCGCAGGGCCTCGTCCTGGAGCCGCTCCGCGGACAAGGCCTCTGTCACCAGCGTGGGCAACGCCTCCGGCAACGGTGGAAGCGGCGCCTGGGGCGCGCGGTGCAGCAGGCCGTTGAGCTGGGCGCGCAGCCGCTCGCGCTCGGCCTCGAACATCACCTGTTCCCGCAGCACCTCGCTCAGCTCCACTTCGGCCTGGAGCGGGTCCTGCTGCGAGGCGCGGCCGGTGACGTACTGCGCCTCCGCGCTCTTCTTGAGCTGGCCCAGCAGCCGCAGGTGTTCCTCGGTGACGGCGAGCGAGCGCTCCACGACGAACAACTCGTCGAAGAGCGTGGACGCCATCAGCGCCATGCGCAGGCGCATCGCCTCGCGGTCCTCGCGCATCGACTGTGCCTCCGCCAGCGCCATCTCGCCGCGCAGGCCGCGCTTGCCGGGGAAGGGGAGCTGTTGACTCAGCTCCACGGACTGCCCGAAGCGCGCGCTGCCGGCGATGCTCAGCGGCGCGACGCCGTAGGAGAGCATCGGGTCCTCGAGCGCCGTCTCACGCGGGTAGCGTTCGAGGCTGGCGCGCCAGGCCTCCCGGGCCGCCTCCAGCGAGGGATTGCGCGCGAGCACCTGCCGCACCAGCTCCGCGCGCTCCAAGACAGGCGCGCTCGTGAAGGGCTCCGCGTCCTGGGCCCGAGGCGCCTGGCGCGCGATGGCTTCGAGTTGGGATTGATACCGCTGCTCACTGGCTCCGGCCGCGCCAGAGCCCAACCACACGGCGGAGCCGGTGGCGAGCACGGCCCGCGTCGCGGACCGCGTCCAGCTTCGATGGAACGACATGACTTCCTGCTCCAGATGACGGGAATCGAGCCTGTCGCCGGGAGAAGGACGTCACCGGCAACAGGCGGAATCCGGCCGGTGGACACGCGTCCACCCGCCAGGCCTCAACGCACGGGGGCCGGACGTCTCAAATGAGGTAGGAGCAGTTCTGACGGTACAGCGGTGGCGCGGTGGAGCGATGCACGCCCCGGGTGCGCACCCACGACGACGGCAGGGCCTCCGGCGCCGGAGGCACCTGGACCACCGCCTGGGGAATCACCGCCATGGGCGTCAGCGTCCACGACGGCCCGGCGCTCGCGGTGACGGGCTCGGGCGCGGGGATCCGGACGGCCAGCTCACCGCAGCAATCGTGGTGGTCGACGACGATGGCCGCTTCCGGGCTGCTGGCCGGCGCGGCCTTCGCTCGCTTCGCCTGATGGCAGGCACACGTCAAATCCAGCTTCACGGTGCCCTGGCAGAGATGGAACAGCCCCTCGGCCGCCCCCGCGATGGGAGGCAGCGCCAGGACCACCAGCAATGTCAGGACTCGGAAGAGCATGACCGTGGGCTTGCCCAGCAGATAGCGCGGGATGCCGGGGCACGCAACTGCGCGCGAGCCCCGTCATTCCCGGGGACTTCAGGCCGCGCCGCGTGCGGGCACGGGCTTGGGCTGGATGAGCTCGGTGGAGAAGTAGCGCTCCATGCGGTCGGGGAACACCGTCACCACCTGCGCGCCGGGGCCCAGTCGCTTCGCTGCCTCCACCGCGGCCACGTAGTTGAGGCCGGACGACGGTCCCACCGGGAAGCCGCGGCGGATGAGCGCCCGCGCGGTGTTCATGGCCGCGTCATCCGACACGTCGATTTCGACGCGGCCCGGCATGTCCGCCTCGCGGTACAGCCGCGACATCCCATCCACCACGCCCGGAACCCGAGGGCTGAAGCTGCAACATTCGACATCGCAACCGAGCCCGGCAATGGGGCGCGCCACGAAGGCCGTCACCGGACAGCCCGCTTCCGCGAAGGCCTGGTACAGGCCCACCACGGTGCCGCCCGTGCCCACGCCGCTGACCACGCCGTGCACCAGTCCGCCCGGCACCTGCGACAGAATCTCCTGGCCCGTCCACACGCGGTGGGCCTCGGCGTTGTCCAGGTTCTCGAACTGGCGAGGCGCGAAGGCCTTGCGCTCACGCGCCAGTTCCTCGGCCTTCACGATGGCGCCCTGCACGCCGGCCTCGCGCGGCACCAGCACCACGTCACCGCCATAGGCGCGGATGGTGAGGATGCGCTCGCCCGTGACACCCTCCGGCATCACCGCGGTGAAGCGCAGGCCCATCTGCGCGCAGGCCAGGGCCAGGGCGATGCTCGTCGAGCCGCTGGAGGCCTCGATGACCTCTCCGCCGGGTGCCAGCTCGCCCTGCCGCCAGGCCTTCTCCAGCATGTAACGCGCGATGCGGTCCTTGGTGGAGCCGCTGGGATTGAGGAACTCCAGCTTGCACCAGATGGTGGGCCCCCCCTCGTGCAAGCACACGGGGACGAGCGGGGTGGGACCCACGGCCTGGAGGAAGCGGCCGTCCGCGGGAAGGGGTCGACAGGGAGGGCGCATGCGGCATCCCTATCGCGAAACGGCGTCTTCGGCACCGGCCATGAATATTTTGCCGGGTGACGGGCCGCCGCCTGTCTGCCCGCACAGACAGGGGGCATGTTGGAGTCCGTAACATCTGGCGTTCAGCCAGAGGCGCGGCTACGAAAGAAGTCTCGCTCGTCCTCCCCCCATGACCTCGACACCCGCGCTCATCCTCAACGTCAATGACGACGTGGCCAGCCGCTACGTCACCTCGCGCGTTCTGGGGCTCGCGGGCTTTCGCGTGGTGGATGCGGGCTCCGGGCATGAAGCGCTGGCCCTGGCGAGCGAGGAGACGGACCTCGTCATCCTGGATGTGCGGCTGCCGGACATCAGTGGGTTGGAGGTCTGTCAGCGGTTGAAGTCCACGCCCCGCACGCAGGGCGTGCTGGTGCTCCACCTGTCGGCGCAGGCCGTGGGGCCGGGGGACCGGGCGCAGGGCCTGGAGCATGGGGCGGATGGCTACCTCATGGCGCCGGTGGACCCGGAGGAGCTGGTGGCGCAGGTCCACGCGCTGCTCCGGCTGCGTCAGGCGGAGCGCGAGGTGCGGGAGCTGTCCCGCGAGGTGGCGCGTCAGCAGAAGCTGTTGGAGCTGGCCATCTCCTCCGCGGCGGACCCCATCGTGCTCTACGACGAGACGGGGCGCGTCCTGTCAGCCAACCAGGCCCTGTATACCTCGCGCGGGAGCCGCGCGGTCCACGCTCCGGGCAAGACGCTGAATGGGATGCTGGCGGAGGACGCATCGCTGGGGCCGTATCTGGAGTTGGTCCGGGTGGCCCTGCGCACGGGCAAGGTCCAGCGCGGCACCGTCGCCTTGGAGTCGGACCGGGGGCTGCGTCACTTCGACGTCGTGTTGTCACCCACGGTAGACGCCAACGGGCAGGTGCTGGCGGTGATGTCCTCCATGAGCGACGTCACCGTGGCGCGCAGCGCGGAGGAGTTTCGCGAGCAGTTCATCGGGATGCTCGGGCACGACCTGCGCAATCCGCTCAACGCGCTGTCCATGTCCGCGCAGCAGTTGCGGCGCAAGGGTGGCCTGGATGAGCGCCAGGGCATGCTCACCGAGCGCATCCTCACCAGCGCCGATCGCATGGACCGGATGATCCGCCAACTGCTGGATTTCGCTCGCTCGCGCCTGGGCGGCGGCATCCCGGTGGTGCGCGCGCCGGGTGACGTCTTCGACGTGGTGCGCCGCACCGTGGAGGAGCTTCGCGCCAGCCACCCCGGCCGGGTGGTGCTGCTGGAGTCGCGGGGGGACGGCGAGGGGAAGTGGGACTCCGACCGGCTGGAGCAGGCGGTGGGCAACCTGGTGGGCAACGCGCTGAAGTACAGCCCCTCGGAGAGCGCCGTGTGGGTGGGGGCCGAGGGCTTCGAGCGTGAGGTGGTGCTGCGCATCCACAACCACGGCTCGCCCATTCCCCCGGAGGACCTGCCCCACGTCTTCGGGGCGTGGCGCCGCGGCCGGCGTCTGGCGAGCGACGTGGGCGCGCCCAGCGGCCTGGGCCTGGGGCTCTACATCACCCGGCAGATTGTCCGGGCCCATGACGGCGACGCGCAGGTGGCGTCCAGTGCGACGGACGGCACCACCTTCCTCATCCGGTTGCCACGATGATGACCATTTGACGAATGGGGCACATCGCGACTCCCGCAATGGGGTTGCCGCTGCCACCTTCCGTGCATGGCGTCAGAGAAGCTCATGTTCGCTCAGTCGGTGGAAGCGCTCTTCATCCGGGCGCTCGGGCCGTATCTCACCCGAGAGGGACGCCAGCGCTTGAAGGCGGTGGGGCTCGACCTGTCGGAGCCTCTGCGCCCTCAGTACACACTGGAGCAGTGGCGCGGCTTCTTGCGCGTGGCGGCCCGGGACGTCTTCCCGGAGCTGCCGCCCCACGAGGCCAGCTTCGCGTTGGGCGCGCGCTTTCTGCAGGGTTTCCGACAGACGTCGGTGGGCCGGGCCAGCATGCAGTTGGTGACGCAGTTGGGGCCCCAGCGCACGCTGGAGCGCGTTCCGTACAACGTGCGCGCCGGCAACAACTTCAATGAAGTCCGCGTGGAGGAGTCCACGAAGGACAGCGCCACGCTGTGGATGAAGGACGTCACGGCGGACACGCCGGACTTCGCGGCGGGCTTCCTGGCGGAGACGCTGCGGTCCGCGGGCGCGGGGCAGGTGAAGGTGGAGCCCATCGCCTTCGACGGCACGGCCGCGACGTTCCGCGTCACCTGGACGAAGGCCGCCGGCCGCGCGCCCGTGGCGTCGGCCGGTCCCCGCCGCATCTTCTGAGCGCGGCGCTGCGAGGCAGGGGCATTGGTGCTGGCCCCGGGCCATGCGCTGTCGCACGATGCCGTCCGGACGCGCTGCCTGTTCGGAAGGACGTCACCCCATGGCCCGGTTGCTCGTCGAGGACGTCCACGTCCGGCTCGGCGCGAATGACATCCTGAAGGGCATCACCGCCGACTTCCGGGACGGCGAGGTGGTGGCGCTGCTGGGGCGCTCCGGCAGCGGCAAGTCCACGCTGCTGCGCTCCGTCGCGGGGCTGGAGACGCCGGTGAGTGGGCGCATCCACATTGGTGAACGCACGGTGTTCGACGCGGCGGCGAAGGTGAACCTTCCGCCGGAGCGGCGGGATTTGGGGTTGGTGTTCCAGTCCTACGCGCTGTGGCCGCACAAGACGGTGTTCGACAACGTGGCCTATGGCCTGCGGCTGCGAAAGCAGTCCAGCCAACAGGTGGACCGGGCCGTGCGCGAGGTGCTCCAGGGCGTGGGCCTCGAGGGCTATGGCGACCGCTTCCCCAGCCAGCTTTCCGGTGGACAGCAGCAGCGCGTGGCGTTGGCGCGGGCGCTCGTCTACGGGCCGCCGCTGGTGCTCCTGGATGAGCCGCTGTCCAACCTGGACGCGAAGCTGCGGGAGGAGGCGCGGGTGTGGATTCGCGCGCTCATCAAACGTCTGGGCCTCACCGCGCTCTTCGTCACCCATGACCAGGTGGAGGCCATGGCCATCGCGGACCGCATCATGCTGCTGGACGGTGGGCGCGTGGTGCAGGACGGGACGCCGGAGCAGCTCTACACGCAGCCCCAGAGTCTCTTCGCCGCGAACTTCATGGGCGTGAACAACACGCTGCCGGGGCGCGTGGTGGAGCGGCGTGACGGGGAAGCGCGGCTCCAGGTGGGCGGCCAGTCGCTGTGGGGACAGCAGCGGGGTGGCGGGGGCGGTGGCGGCGAGGCCACCGGCGTCATTCGCGTGGAGGAGCTCCAACTGGCGTCCGGCCCCGGTGAGAACCGGCTGCCCGCGACCTTGGCGAACTCCCTCTACGTGGGCGGGCGCTGGGAGCACCAGTTCCAGCTCGAAGGACAGACGCTGCGCGCCACCACGCGTGAATCCCTGGCGCCCGGCGCGTACACGCTCGCGTTCCCGAAAGAGCGCCTCTGGATTTTCTGACGCGCGCCATCTCACGTGGGGAGTCCGCCCGGCGTCGAGTGCTGCTGGTGCGCCGTCGGCGGGGCGGGGA
This sequence comes from Myxococcus hansupus, assembly GCF_000280925.3. Taxonomy (NCBI): domain Bacteria; kingdom Pseudomonadati; phylum Myxococcota; class Myxococcia; order Myxococcales; family Myxococcaceae; genus Pseudomyxococcus; species Pseudomyxococcus hansupus. The sequence continues at coordinate 7,415,969 of NZ_CP012109.1, read as the reverse complement.
AGGCCTCGTGCCGGTTCTTCCAGAAGGGGGCGTCCCGCCACCGCTGCTCCTCGCGGTACGCGTGGCCGCGCAGCCGCAAGTGGTCCTCGAACCGCCGTTGGAGCGTCGCCTCGTAGTCACGCAACGCCTCTGAGTCGCCCCGCAGGTATTGCCCCACGGCCCCGGCGGCGAGCAGCGCGGAGTCCATCGCGCTGGCGACCCCCTGCGCGGACAGCGGGTCCTGGGTGCAGGCCGCATCCCCCACGGCGACCCAGCGCTCGCCGTGCATCGCGTCGAGCTGTCCGACGAGGATGGGCGCGGCGACGAGTGACTCGCCCGCGAAGTCGCACACCGCCAGCCTCGCCTGGGTGGCGGGAGCCTGGTCCAGCAGGGCCATCCAGGGCTGGGGTGTCGCCCACCGCAGCCCGTGCAGGGAATCGCCATCACCCACCAGCGCGACGGCGACACGCCCGTTGGGCAGGAGCGCGGAGTGCCACCAGCCTTCGGGGCAGGACTCCACCAGGGCCTCGGTGGGGAACGGCTCTCCGGTTCGGCGTTGGAACGTGCCGTACACGGCGATGCAGCGGTCTCTCACGCGGCGACGGGCGCCCTGGGACATGGCGAAGGTGGCCTTCCATCCCGTCGCATCCACCACGAAGCGCGCCCGCAGCGTGGTGGCGCCCGCCTTCCGCTGGGAGAGGTGCAGGCGATAACCGTCCTTCCCCAGCCGCTCCGAGTCCAACAAGGTCGTCAGGCGAAGCATCTGGACGCCCAGCCGCGTGGCCTCCAGGCTCAGCCGTTCGTCGAAGCGGGCCCGGTCCAGGTGCCACGCGGACCCCCACGGCGACATGTGCGTGTCCTGAGTGCTCGGCTCCGGGCGGCTCCAGCACGAGGCCGTTCCTCGCGACGCCAGATGTCCATCCCGGAGGAAGCTGCCCCAGACGCCGAGGCGCGACAGGGGCAGGCGAACCTCCGGGGACAGCGTCTCGCCGGAGCGCGGCGTGTCATAGGCGGTGCGCTCGATGAGCGTGACGGAGAGGAAGGGGGCCTGGTCGCGCAGGGCCACGGCCATGGCCGCGCCCGCGGGACCGCCCCCGATGATGGCGATGTCGCAGGTCGCCTCGCTCATGGTGCGTCCATTCGTGCGTCAGCGCGCGCGCGTTCACGCAGGGGAGAAGGGCTCCCCTCCTCGACGTTCGCCCGGAGAATCTGATGGGTTGGGCTCATGCGTTGCTCCTCGATATGCCGAGGTGCGATGTGCAAGGCACATTCCCCCCGCGCCCAATGCGTGACGGACGGGCGCGCGCGCCGATTGATGGTGGAAAACCCGCGGTGTTTCGCGGCTTTCGGCACGTCCGGCCTCGCAGGTGACGCGTCATGCGTCTTGCGTGACGCGTCAACGTCACGCTCGAACGCAAGCACGGCGCTTCGCCGGGGCGTCTGCCGCTGGCCCGCATACCGGCAGTGGGAGGCTACTCACGACGTTCCGTCGCGTTGACGCTGGGCTGTACCTGTGTTCAGGCTAGGTCTGGAGGTTCCGCATGGCCCCGCAAATCAGCCTCGACTTCGTAGCGGAGTACGAGGCGCATCCGGCATTGGCGCCGTTTCATCCCGTGGTGCGTCGCTGGTTCGCGGAGCGCCTGGGAGAGCCCAGCCGCCCGCAGGTGGAGGGCTGGCCGCTCATCCAGGCGGGGCAGGACGTGCTCATCGCCGCGCCCACGGGCAGCGGCAAGACGCTGACGGCCTTCCTCGCCGCGTTGGACTCGCTGTTTCGTCTGGCGCTGGAGGGCACGCTGACCGACTGCACCCAGGTGCTCTACGTGTCGCCGCTCAAGGCGCTGGGCAACGACGTGCAGAAGAACCTGCTCCAGCCGCTGGAGGAGCTGCTCGCGCGAGCCCGCTCGGAGGGCTACCAGCCGCAGGCGCTGCGCGTCCAGGTGCGCAGCGGGGACACGCCGGCCTCCGAGCGCGCGCAGATGGTGCGCCGCCCGCCGCACATCCTCATCACCACGCCGGAGTCCTTCTATCTCTATCTGACGGCGGAGAAGGCGCGCGCCACGCTGTGCTCGGTGCGCACCGTCATCGTGGACGAAATCCACGCCCTGGCGCGCGACAAGCGGGGCAGCCACTTCGCGCTGTCGCTGGAGCGGCTCAAGGCGCTCACCGACGCGCGGCCCCAGCTCATCGGCCTGTCAGCGACGCAGAAGCCGCTGGACGCCATCGCCGGGTTCCTGACGGGCGCGTCCCACCATGCGTGCAAGCGGGTGGAGGTGGGCCACCTGCGCCCGTGGGATTTGACGCTGGAGATTCCGGACGCGGAGCTGTCGTCGCTGGCCAGCCACGAGATGTGGGGGCAGGTCTACGACCGGCTGGTGGAGCTGACGGGGGCGCACCGGACCACGCTCGTCTTCGTCAACACGCGGAAGATGGCGGAGCGCGTGGCGCATGACCTGGGCGAGCGCCTGGGCGAGGGCACCGTGGCCGCGCACCACGGCAGCATGTCGCGCGAAATCCGGCTGGCCGCGGAGGAGAAGCTGAAGTCCGGCCAGCTCCGCGCGATGGTGGCCACCGCGTCGCTGGAGCTGGGCATCGACGTGGGCAACGTGGACCTGGTCGTGCAGTTGGGCAGCACGCGCGCCATCGCCGTGTTGCTCCAGCGCGTGGGCCGCGCGGGCCACCACAAGGCCGGCATCTCCAAGGGCATCATGTTCGCGATGACGCGCGACGAGTTGATGGAGTGCACCGCGCTCCTCAACGCCGTGCGCGAGGGCGACCTGGATGCGGTGCGGATTCCGGAGAAGCCGCTGGACGTGCTGGCGCAGCAGATTGTCGCCGCGTGCGCCTGCGAGGAGTGGGACGAGCGCGCCCTGTTCAGCCTCTTCCAGCGCGCGTATCCGTACCGTGACCTCACCTGGGAGGAGTATCAGGGCGTGCTGGAGGTGCTGGCCGAAGGCGTGGCGGCGCGCCGGGGCCGCGCGGGCATCCACCTGCACAGGGACCGGGTGAACCAGCGCCTCAAGGGGCGGCGCGGCGTGCGCATCACCGCGCTCACCAACGGCGGCGCCATTCCGGACACCTTCACCTTCAGCGTCACCGCCGAGCCCGAGGGCAAGGTGGTGGGCACGCTGGACGAGGACTTCGCGGTGGAGTCCTCGCCCGGAGACATCTTCCTGTTGGGCAGCACCGCGTGGCGCATCCAGCGGGTGTCAGGCAGCACGGTGCAGGTGGAGGACGCGCGCGGCGCTCCGCCCAACGTGCCCTTCTGGCGCGGTGAGGCCCCGGGCCGTACGGACGAGCTGTCCCTCCAGGTGGGCCGCCTGCGCGAATCGCTGCTGACGCGCGACGACGCCCCGGAGTTCCTCGCGAAGGATTTGCGCATGTCGCCGCCCGCGGTGGACGCGCTGATGGGCTACCTGCGCACCGGGCAGAAGATGCTCGACGCGGTGCCCAGCAACACCACCATCGTGGCCGAGCGCTTCTTCGACGAAGCGGGCGGGATGCAGCTCATCATCCACGCGCCCTTCGGCAGCCGCATCAACCGCGCGTGGGGGCTGGCGCTGCGCAAGCGCTTCTGCCGCTCGTTCGACTTCGAGCTCCAGGCCGCGGCCACGGAGGACGGCATCCTCCTGTCGCTGGGCGAGCAGCACTCCTTCCCCCTGGCGGAGATTTTCGACTTCCTCCACCCGGACGGCGTGGAGGAGGTGCTGGTGCAGGCGGTGCTCCAGGCGCCGATTTTCGGCACGCGCTTCCGGTGGGTGGCCACGCGGGCGCTCGCGCTGAACCGGATGATGGGCGGCAAGCGCGTGGCGCCCAACCTCCAACGCGCGCGCAGCGAGGACCTGCTGGCGGCGGTGTTTCCAGAGCAGGTGGGCTGCCAGGACAACCACGGCGGTGGCGACCTGGAGTTGCCGGACCATCCGCTGGTGAAGCAGACCATGGATGACTGCCTGCGCGAGGCCATGGACGTGGACGGCCTGCGCGAGGTGCTGCGAGGCATGCGTGATGGCCGCATCCGCCTGCTCGCGCGCGACGTGCCGGAGCCCAGCCTCTTCGCGCACGCGATGATTCACAGCCAGCCCTACACCTTCCTGGACGACGCGCCGGCCGAGGAACGCCGTGTGCGCAACGTGGCCCTGCGCCGCGCCATGCCGGTGGAGGACGTGACGGCCTTTGGCGCGCTGGATGCCAGCGCCATCGCCACGGTGGTGGCGGACGCGGCCCCGCCGATGCGCGACGAGGACGAGCTGCACGACGCGCTGTTGCAGTTGATCCTGCTCCCCGAGGCGGAGGTGCCGCGCGGCATGGCGACCCCGCTGTTCGAGCAGGGCCGGGTGGCGTGGATGGACCTGCCCGCGGGCCGCTTCCTGGTGTCCGCTGAGCGAGGCAACGCGCTGCGGGTGCTGTTCCCGGACGCGCCCATGCAGCCGCCCTTGCCGGTGCTGGCGCATGACCGTCCCGTGGAGCGGGACGCCGCCGTGCTCCAGGTGGTGCGCGGACGCATGGAGATGCTGGGGCCCACCACGGTGGCGGAGCTGGCCCAGCTCGTCGTCCTGGACGAGGACTCCGTCAACGCCGCCATCCACCAACTGGAGTCCCAGGGCAACGTGCTGCGCGGACGCTTCCGCCCGCTGGAGGTGCCGCTCACGGATTGCGCGAGCCCTCCGCTGGAGTGGTGTGACCGGCGTCTGCTCCAGCGCATCCACCGGCTGACGGTGGGGCGGCTGCGCAAGGAAATCGAGCCGCTGAGCGCGCAGGACTTCATGCGCTTCCTCTTCCGGTGGCACCACCTGGAGGAGCTGGACGCGCTGCGGGGCTCCACGGGGCTGCTGAAGGCGGTGCGGCTGCTCCAGGGCTACGAGGCACCGGCTTCCGCGTGGGAGCGCTTCCTCCTGCCCGCGCGCATGCGTGGCTATACGCCGGACCTGTTGGAGCGGGCCTGTTACGCGGGTGAGGTGGCTTGGGGCCGGTTGACGACGAAGGAGGTGAAGCCGACGCCGGGGCCTCGTCGAGGCGCGCCGGTGACGCCGCCGGAGCCCGCGCCTCCGCGCTCCCGCGCATCGCCCACGCGCAACGCGCCGCTGACCTTCACCTTGCGCGAGGACCTGGAGTGGATGCTCACCGCCGCGCGTCCCCATGCGGTGCTGGCGGACGGGGATGTGTGGACGCCGCCGGACTTGAGCGTGGCCGCGAAGGACGTGGTCGCGGTGCTGGAGCGGCGAGGCGCCTGCTTCTTCCAGGATTTGGTGTCCCGCGCCCGGCGGCTGCCCGCTGAAATCGAGGATGCGCTGTGGGAGCTGGTGGCGCGAGGTCTGGTGACGGCGGACGCGGTGCAGAACCTGCGCGTGCTCCAGAGCCCGGCGCACCGCAAGCGGCAGAAGCTGCTCCAGCGCGGCGGCCCGGGCCGTTGGAGCCTGCTGGCGCCGGCCGAGCCGAAGTCGCATGACGAGGTCATGGACTCGCTGGCCCGCCTCTTCCTCCAGCGCTACGGCATCGTGTGGCGGGATTTGGTGATGCGTGAGTCGCTCGCGCCCACGTGGCGTGAGCTGCTCTTCGTGTACCGCCGCATGGAGGCGCGCGGCGAGGTGCGCGGTGGCCGTTTCGTGGCCGGCTTCGTGGGAGAGCAGTTCGCGTTGCCAGAGGCGGTGGACATGGCGCGTTCGGTGCGCCGTCAGCCGCCCTCGGGCGTCCGGGTCCAGGTATCGGGTGTGGACCCGCTCAACCTCACGGGGGTGGTGACGCCAGGGCCCCGCGTGCCGGCGATGCCCGGCAATGTCGTAATTTACGTGGACGGTGTGCCCCGGGATGTCGGCGCACTGGACGATGCCGCCGACGGCAACGTTGGAGAGGACACGGATGGCGGCGGCGAGGCGATGGCGAGCTGAGGCGCGACTTCCCTGTAGCGGGGAGCTGCTTAGGGTGCCCCCTTCGTTTTTCCCCGAGGGGTCGTCCGCATGTGTCGCCTGCTGCTGCTGAGTCTGTTGCTGCTCTCCGCCACCTCCTGCTCTGGGGACGAGGAGCCACGGGACGAGCCAACGCCGTCCGGGGGCCGCATCCGGGGCGTGCTGACGCCCTTCCGCAGCAGTGAGCGGTCCACCGAAGGGGATGTTCCCCGGACAGTGCGGTCGCCCTTCCGGGCCGGGGAATTGGAGAAGCTGAAGCAGACGCTGCGCGAGCACCACGCCGGCCGCATGCGTGAGGCGCGGAAGGTGCCTGGGCTCCCCATCGTTCAGGCCGAGCCGCCCGCCGCGCCGCGCGAGCTCACGTCGAGCGAGGACGCCACGATTCCCGGGGACCTCATCCTGCGCTTCGAGGAAGCGGGCCTGTCGCCAGAGCGTGTGCTGGAGCGGGTGAGGCGCCCGGGCTTCCGCGCGGTCCACAAGGGCTACGCCAGCGAGTACCTGCACCTGGTGGGCTACGAGGCCCTGGACGGCAAGGCCGTGACGGTGGCGAAGACGCAGGAGTGGGTGTCCCAGCTCGCGCAGGTGCCCGGTGTGCGTTACGCGGTCCGCAACGCGCGGATGCACGGCATGGCCGCGCCGAACGACCGGGGCTACAGCCTTCAGTGGCACTACCCCACGCTCAACCTGCCGGCCGCGTGGGACCTGGTGCAGGACGCGTCGAGCGTGGTGGTGGCCGTCCTCGACAGCGGCATCGTCTCCCACCCGGACCTGAACGCGAACGTGCTGCCGGGCTACGACATGATTTCGGACCCGGAGAACGCGGGCGACGGCGACGGCCGGGACAACAACCCTCGGGATGAAGGCGGCGATGCGCCCAACGGCGGCTCGTCGTGGCATGGCTCGCATGTGGCGGGCACCATCTCCGCCGACACGAACAACGAAGTGGGCGTCGCGGGCGTGGCGTGGGGCGCGAAGCTGCTCCCGGTGCGAGTGCTGGGGCGCAAGGGCGGCACCGCTTTCGACATCGCCGCGGGCATCACCTGGGCCACGGGCGGCACCGTGCCGGGCGTGCCGCCCAATCCCAATCCCGCGAAGGTGGTGAACATGAGCCTGGGCGGCGCCGCGCCACCGCAGGCGCTCTATCAGGACGCCATCGACGCGGCGGTGGGCCGTGGCGCCATCTTCGTCGTCGCGGCGGGCAATGAGAATGTGAACGCGCGCAACACCACCCCGTGCAACCAGCAGAACGTCATCTGCGTGGGCTCCACCAGCCTGGCCGGGCGGCGCAGCAGCTTCTCCAACTTCGGCGCCGACGTGGACGTGATGGCCTCCGGCGGTGAGATGCGCGAGGACCTGAACGGCGACGGCTATCCGGACGGCGTGCTGTCCACGGTGCTGGATGACAACGGACAGCCCGCCTATGCCTTCTCGCAAGGCACCAGCATGGCCGCGCCCCACGTCGCGGGCGTGGTGGCGCTGATGATGGCGGCGCAGCCGAACCTGACGGCCGCGGTGGCGGAGAGCACGCTCAAGGCCACCGCCACGCCGCTGACCAGTGCGCAGTGCCCGGAGGGGTGCGGCGCGGGGCTCGTCAACGCACGTGCCGCGCTGGCGCGCATCGCCAACGTGGACCCGGGCTCGTTGGACCCGCAGCTCAACGTGACGACGTCCACGCTGTTCTTCCGGGGCAGCGGGACGCAGCAGCTCACCGTGAGCAACGTGGGCGGCAACCGCGGCGGTGACTTGACGGTGACGGCCAGCGTCAGCGGCGCCAACGCCTCGGCGGTGACGTTCCCGCAGGGGAACACGGTGCGGGTCCCCGCGTTTGGCTCGGCGTCACTGAGCGTGGAGGTCAACGCCTCGGGGCTGCCGCAGGGCGACACCGTGGTGCCCCTGAGCCTCGCGGGCTCGGGGACCGCGGGCTCGGCGACGGTGGCGGTGAAGATTGGGGTGGGCAATGGGTCCAGCGACCGGGATGCGATCATCGCGTTCGTGTGGCAGGACGCGAGAGGTGAGTGGCAGACGTCGCAGGACGCCATCACCGTGGCGCGCGCCTCGGCCAACTACGCGTACAGCATCAACCTGGCGCCCCGGACGTACTTCGCGCTGGCCACCATCGATGACGACGATGACGGCAACTTCTTCGAGGACGGCGAGCGCACCGGCTACTGGCGCAACGTGGACGCCTTCGAGCCCTTGGTGTTGGAGACGGGCGAAACGTTGTCGGATGTGAGCTTCGACCTGATTCCGCTGGCGCCCATCGATGATGACCCAGCGCTCGTGGTGGGCAGCACGTGTCGCTCGAACGCGGACTGCCCGGACGGCGTTTGCGTGACGGACTATCCGGGTGGGTACTGCACCATGGACTGCACCCGCTCGGCCTGCCCCGCGGGCTCGCGTTGCTACATCGTGGATGCGTCCACGGGCCTCAAGGCCTGTCTGGCCACCTGCTCGCGTCAGGTGGGGACGGGGCAGGGGGACTGCCGCACGGACTACGTCTGCTACAGCGACGGCACGGGCTCGGGTGCCTGCCAACCGAACTGCTGGACCACGGACCTGGAGTGCGGTGGTTCGCAGCAGTGCCTGCCCAGCGGCTTCTGCCGGTGAGGCTCGGGTGCCCGTGTCCAGGGCGCCCGAGGGGTGGGGAGGTGGACACTTGGCCACAGTTCCAGGTTCCCTCCCCAGAGTGATGGGGGCATGTTGTCGTCACCTTGGCCCTGATGCCGCGACTGAAGAGTGAAACGCGCCCGCACCACGAGCGCACCGAGGCACAGGTGCGCTTGATGGATGCGGACCTGACGCCCTCGGCGTACCGACGTCACCTCGAAGCGCTGCTCGGCTTCTACGCTCCGCTGGAGGCAAGACTCGCCTCGCTGCCGCTGGAGCGACTCGCGGGACTCGCCATCCAGGAGCGCTGGAAGGTATCGCTGCTGGAGGAGGACCTGCGCGCGTTTGGCCATGACGCCCACTCGCTCGCCCGGCTGCCCCGTTGTGAGGCTTTGCCGGCGCTGCCCGGCCTGCCGGAGGCCCTGGGGTGCCTCTACGTGCTGGAGGGCTCCACGCTGGGGGGCCAGCTCATCCTCCGGCACCTGCGCCGCCAGTTCGAAAGCGCATCACCGCCGGCCACGTTCTCCTTCTTCAATGCGTACGGAGACGCGGTGGGGCCCCGCTGGCGCGCCTTCGGAGACGCCGTGAACCAGGCCTCCGAGTCCGCGGCGGACGACGCCTTCGACGGTCGCGCCATCCAGGCCGCGCAAGCCACCTTTGATGCCTTCGCTGCCTGGCTGCGACAGGAGCAGGCCCATGCCGCACTCCCCGCCTGACCTGGACCTGGGGCAGTGCGACCGGGAGCCCATCCACCTGCTGGGAGGCATCCAGCCCCATGGTGTGCTGGTGGCCTTCCATCCGGAGACGTTGCGCATCGAGGTGGTGAGCGGTAACGCGGAGCCCCTGCTGGGGCAGCCGCCCTCCGCGCTGCGGGGCCAGTCCATCACCGCCGTGCTCGACGAAGCGGCGTTGCGGCGGGTGCGCGCGCAGAGCCTCATCGGGCCCGTGGCCGTCCAGGCCGGAGGCCGTGCGTGTTCCGCGTTGCTCCATGCCAGCGACGGCCTGCAGGTGCTGGAGTTGGAGCCGCTCACGGAGGCCATGGCCCAGGCGGACGAGGCCGCGCTGAGCGCCATTCACGCGTTGGTGTCGCCGCTGGGGCAGGTGCGCGGCGCCTCCTCGCTGTTGCAGCGCGCGGCGGATGGCGTGCGCGCGCTCATCGGCTTCGACCGCGTCATGGTGTACCGCTTCCACGCGGACTGGCACGGCGAGGTGGTGGCGGAGAGCCTCGCCGAGGGCGTGGAGAGCTTCATGGGCCTGCACTACCCGGCCAGCGACATCCCCGTTCAGGCAAGGGCGTTGTACCGGCGCAATCCCCTGCGGCTCATCGCGGACGTCCAGGCACGGCCGGTGGGGATGGTGCCGCCCACGCTGCCCGGGACGGGACAGCCATTGGACCTGTCCGGGGCCGCGCTGCGCAGCGTGTCCGAGATTCACCTCGAGTATCTGCGCAACATGGGCGTGGGCGCGTCCTTCTCCGTGTCGTTGTTGAAGGACGGTGAGTTGTGGGGCCTCATGGCCTGCCACCATCACGCGCCGCGCCTCGTGTCCGCCGCCCGGCGTCAGGCCTGTGAGGTGCTCGCGCGGATGTTGGCGCTCCAACTCGGCGCGGAGGAGCGCGGGGCGGATGCGACCGCCCACGCGCGCCGGGCGACGCTGCTGGCCCGGCTCGTGTCGGGGCTGGGAGAGGGCACCTCGCTGCCCGCCGCGCTCAAGGCGAACGGCGCGTTGCTGATGGAGCTCACGGGGGCGACGGGCGTGGCGCTCTTGTTGGGAGAGAGCCTCGAACTGGAGCAGGGCGAACAGCCCGTCCTCCTGGGCCGGACGCCTTCTCGTGAAGAGGTGTTGGCGTTGGCCTCGCGGCTCGCGGAGATGCCAGGCGCGAGCACCACGGTGCACACCGAGCGCCTGGAGACCTTGCATCCTCCGCTGGCCGGACGCGCGGACGTGGCCGCGGGCCTGCTGTCGGTCCGGTTGGATCCACAGGCCCCGCGCTTCGTCTTCTGGTTCCGTCCCGAGGTGGCGCGCACCGTCGCCTGGGCAGGCAATCCGAACAAGCCCGCGCGACCCGAGCCGGGCCACACGCGGCTGCATCCTCGCGCCTCCTTCGAGGCGTGGCGGGAGGAGGTCCGGGGCGCGAGCGTCCCGTGGTCCTCCGCGGATGTGGAGGCGGCGGAGTCCTTCCAGGGCGCCCTGGTCGGCGTGGTGCTCCGTCACGCGGTGGAGTTGTCCCGGGTGTCCCGGGCGCTGGCGCGCTCCAACGCGGAGCTGGAGTCCTTCAGCGGCACGGTGGGGCACGACCTGCGAGAGCCGCTGCGCGGCATCCAGCAGTACACGTCCTTCTTCCTGGAGGACCATGGCGCGTCGCTCGCCAATGACAGCCGTGAGCAGCTCCAGGCGGTGGGGTGGCTCGCGCGCCGCGCGCAGTCGTTGCTGGAGGACCTCTTCGAATACAGCCGGCTGGGCCGCATCGAGCTGGCCTGGCACGAGGTGGACATGCACGCGCTGGTGGAGGAGGCGCTCGCCGTCGTGTCTCCCCGGCTCGTAGAGGGGAAGGTGGAGGTGCGCCAGCCCCGCCGCCTGCCTCGCGTCGCGTGTGATGACGTTCGCATCCGGCAGGTCTGGGAGAACCTGCTGTCGAACGCGGCCAAGTACCAGGCCCAAACCCCGCACTGGGTGGAGCTGGGATACTTCGGGCCGGGCGAGGAGCGGACCGGGGCGGCGGCACGGCACGACGCTCCCTACGTTTTCTTCGTGAAGGACCCCGGCATTGGCATCGCCTCGCGGTTCCACGAGGCCATCTTCGACATGTTCCGCCGGCTGCACCCCGTGCAGGCCTACGGGGGCGGGACAGGGGCGGGGCTGGCCATCGCGCGCCGGCTGGTGCGGTTGCACGGTGGCGAGCTCTGGGTCGACTCCTCGCCGGGGCAGGGCGCCACGTTCTATTTCACCCTGGGGCGAGGTCCGGCATGAGCTTGCACCGCCCCGTGCTCCTGGTGGAGGACAGCGACGCGGACGCGGTCGCCCTGGAGCGCATCGCCAGCCGGTTGGATGTGCCTGTCTCGGTCATCCGCGTGAGCGATGGCGAAAGCGCGTTGGATTATCTGTACGGCCGCGGCGCGTACGCGGGGGCTTCCCGGCCGGCCCTGGTGCTCTTGGATTTGCACATGCCTGGCATGAGCGGGCGTGAAGTCCTGGCCCAGCTCAAGGCCGACCCCAAGCTGCGCCGCATCCCGGTCATCATCTTCTCGTCCTCGGAAGACCCGGAGGACGTCGAAGGCGCCTATCTGGATGGCGCCAACAGCTACCTGTTCAAGCCCGAGCCCGGGGAAGCGCTCGAAGCCACGGCCCGGGCGCTCCAGGCCTTCTGGCTCTCCGCCGCGCGGCTGCCCGAGGAGACAGGAGCGGCGACATGAGCCAGGTCCTGCGTGTCCTGCTCGTGGACGACAGCCCGGCGGACCGGTTCGCCGTGCGCCGGGCCCTGGAGCGGGACGAGGAACAGTCCTGGACGCTGGAGGCGGTGTCGTCGGCCGAAGAGGCGCTGGCGCGCATCCTCTCGCAGTCGCCGGACGTGGTGCTCGTCGACTTCCACCTGCCCGGGATGACGGGGCTGGAGATGCTGCGCGAGCTCCAGGCCCAGGAGCGCGCGCCGCTCCCGGCGATGGTGATGCTCACCGGCAGCGGCAACGAGCGCGTCGCCGTGGATGCGATGAAGTCCGGGGCCCAGGACTACCTGGTCAAGGATACCTACAGCGCGGAGCGGCTCCGCCGGTGCCTCAAGGCCGCCGTCGACACGGTGCGCATGACGCGCGAGTTGGAGGAGCGCCGGGCCCAGACGGAGCGCGCGGAGCGGGCCGCGCGTGAGGCCTTGGCCGTGCGTGACGAGCTGTTCTCCCTGGCCACGCATGACCTCAAGGGCCCGCTGCAAATCATGACGCTCAATGCGCAGTTGTTGCAGCGCCAGCTCGCGAAGAGCGAGCTCGGCGCGGCGCAGGTGTCACGGTTGGAGCACATCACCCGCGCGGCCCACCGCATGGGCGAGCTCATCGACCAGTTCCTGGACGCGACGCGCAGCGAGGAGAAGCCGCTGAACCGCGAGCCCATGGACCTGCTGGCGCTGGTGCGCTCCAAGGTGCATGCGCTGGAGGCCTCGGGCCGTCACCACTTCGTGCTGCACGCGGAGGGCGGCGACTTCACCGGCGCCTGGGACACCCGCGCGCTGGAGCGCGTGCTGGAGAACCTGCTGGGCAACGCGGTGAAGTACAGCGCCGAAGGCACCACCGTCACCGTGACGCTGGCGTCCGAGGCGGGCAACCCCGTGGGCCATGTCAGTGTCCAGGTGGAGGACCAGGGCATGGGCATCCCCGCCGAGGACCTGCCCTTCGTCTTCGAGCGCTTCCGCCGCGGCCGGAACGTGTCGCCCGGCGTCACCGGCAGCGGGGTGGGCCTGGCCAGCGCCCGCCGCCTGGTGGTGCTGCACGGCGGCACCATCCAGGTGGAGAGTCAGGAGGGGCGCGGCGCCACCTTCATCGTCAGGCTGCCCCGCGCCGCGTCGCTGTTGGAGGCGCCGGGAGCGGACGTCCTGCCCGCCACCTCGTCCACGCCGTGACGGCGTGGCTCAGGGAATGGCGGGGACGCTGCCGCGCAGCATGAAGAACACGACGACGCCCGTCACCGACACGTAGACCCAGATGGGCGCCAGCCACCGCGTCACCTTGCGGTGCCGGGCGAAGTCCTTGCGCCACGTGAAGTAGAAGGCCACCAGCGCCATGGGCACCACCGGCATGGACAGCAGCACGTGGCTGGCCAGGATGCACAGGTACAGCCCGCGCCAGTCGCCCACGTAACGCGTGTCGCCATGCACGAAGTGGTAGGCGAGGTAGCCCACCAGGAAGATGGCGGACGCCGTGAAGGCAGACACCATCAGGTATTGGTGGACCTGCCGCGCGCCCCGCTTGATGGCCAACCAGCCGCCCATGAGCAGCACCGCGGCGGTAGCATTGAGCCCCGCGTTCACCGCTGGGAGGAAGCGCAGATTCACGCCCTCCGCCGGACCCGCGTTGCGCACCATCAGAATCCAGCCAATGAAGGCCAGCGCGAGCGCGGACACCACCGCGGTGAAAATGAAGAAGGCCCGGTCACTCACCCGGGGCTGAAGCGCGGCAGGGGCGGCGTTCGACATGGTGCGTCCTATCGCGCGGGCCGGGCTTCGTTGCAACCCTTCCTAAAGTATTGACACTACTAAAGCCTACATGTCGGATGAAATGTTTCATTAGGCGTTACTGGATCTTGAAACGGTAATTCCTGCATACTGAGAGCGGTCTCCCCCGACCCCCCCATCCGGAGGTCCCCCGTGCTCCGCGTGCGTTACCTCGCCCACCTGGCGAGTGCCGCCTTGCTGCTGGCCTTGCCAGCCTCCGCTCAGGAGGAGGCTGTCTGTTCACCAGTGGTCACCAAGGTGCCCCTGGAACGGCATTTGAGGCAGCTTTCGTTGGATTTGCTGGGCCGCCCGCCCACCTATGAGGAGTACCAGGCCGCCCAGGCCAAGGGCTCCATCGACGCGGAAGACATCCGCGCGATGATGACGAAGGAAGAGTTCAACGCGCGCATCCGGAGCTACCACCGGTCGCTGCTGCGCTCGAACCTCTCCAGCAGCCTCAACAACAATCAGAACTCGCGGGTCACCGGAAACGGTATCGCCACGGCTTATGGCGTCGCGGGCAATCCCGCGGCGACGCTGCGCGGCGCGAATGGCGCGACGTGTAATTCCGACATCGCGCAGAGCGAGTGTCTCACCGCCGCGCAGCCGGACGCACATGCCGCGCCGCTGACGGCGCAACCTCGGACGAGCTGCCACGACGAGTACGGCGTCCCGCTGGCCGTCAGCTACGACTACGACACCAACTTCTATGCCTGCACGGCGCTCCAGCCGACCACGTCGGAGGGCACGGCCCGCTGCACGGACCTGCAGAACACCAGCCACCCGCAGCACAAGTACCTCTTCTTCTGCGACCAGCGTGGCTCGGGCGCCAGCGCTGGGGCCTTCATCTGCCTGCCGGACCCCGCCAAGGCGACCACCTCGGCGCTGACGGTGGAGCAGATGAGTGGCACGCGCGTGGTGGCCTTCACGCACCCGAACCCGGACTCCCGGCCGGCGCTCACCGAGCTGAAGCGCTGCACGCTGGACCTGGAGCTGCGCAACGGCCTCAAGGGCAACTACGGCGTGCAGCGCGGCTGTGTGCTGCGCGAGGGCTTCGTGAACAAGCCCGCGCCGTACTGGGCCACGGAGCTGACGCCGGAGACCGTCAAGGTGTGCGCCATTGACGCGCAGGAGCGCAACCACAACCCGTGGTCGATGGCGTCCTGTGAGACGTCCCGCTTCTCGGGAGACCGAAGCTGCGGCTGCGGCGTGGGCATGCGCCGCTGCGAGGTGCCCGCCATCGCCGCGCAGAACATCCGCGACGTGCACACCCTCCGCGTGGCCGCCTTCAATGACGAGCCCCTGCGCATCGCCGAGGCGGTGGTGCAGCGCGACGAGCCCTACTTCAACATCCTCACCACGCGCCGCTCGTTCGTGAACGGCACCCTCTCCTCGTACTTCCGCGACGAGCAGGGCGTGGGCGTCTTCAACGTGACGACGCCCGCCTCCAAGGGCGCGGTGCCCACGGTGCCCTTCAATGAGTCGGACGCCTGGGTGGAGTACACGCGGGCCGAGGGGCACGCGGGCGTGCTCACCACGCCGTCCTACCTCTACCGGTTCCCCACGCACCGCGCGCGTGTGAGTCACTTCTACGAGGCCTTCCTCTGCAAGACGTTCGCTCCGCCGACGGGGGCCTCGTCGCCGGCGCCCGAGGACGCCTGCAACCGCGAGAACAACCTGGCGGTGCGCTGCGGCTGCAACTACTGCCACGCCACCATCGAGCCCACGGGCGCGCACTGGGGCCGCTACGCGGAGCGCTCCGCGCAGTTCCTGGCCGCCGACCAGTTCCCCCGCTTCGACCCGAAGTGCCGGGACTGCGCCCTCAACGGCGACACCAACTGCGGCGGCGAGTGCAGCCAGTACATCATGCAGGCCTACGACGGCGATGGCGCCAGCAGCCTGGGCATGCTCAAGACGTACCTGTACCGCACGTCGGACGAGGAGCAGAACATCGAGGCCGGTCCCGCGCTGCTGGTGCAGAAGATGCTCCAGTCGGGTGACCTCGAGCGCTGCACGGTGAAGCGCATCTGGAACGAGTTCCTGGGCCGCCCGATGACGGCGGAGGAGCAGCGCATGTACCTGGCGCCGTTCGCCCAGGACTTCGCGCGCAATGGCCACCGCCTCAAGGCGCTCATCGAGCGCGTGGTGACGTCCGACGCCTACCGGAGGATTGACTGATGCGCCGCCTCGTCTTGACCGCCGCGCTGCTCGCGCTGGCCACCGGTTGCACGAAGGATGACACGCAGGCCTCGGACGGCGTCATCGAGCCCATCGCCAACCCGCACCAGCCGGGGGACTTCATGCCCCTGCCGGACCCGGAGGCCCAGGCGGGCAGCGTGGGCCGCGCGCCCCGCCGGCTCACCGTGTCCCAGTTGGATGCTGCCATCATCGAGGCGGTGGGGCAGCGCTGGACGGAGCTGGACTCGCGCGCCACCTCCATGGGGCGCGCGGACTACGCCCTGGTGGTGAGCGAGAACACCGAGCCCAACCTCGTGTTCGCCAAGTTCCTGGAGGACGGCGCGCGCAAGGTGTGTCTCAATCAGGCCAACGCCGAGCTCCGGATGACGGACCCGTCGGCGCGCACCCTGGGCCGGCTGATGCCGGAGACGTGGGTCGACCTGACGCTGATGACGGACGCGGAAGTGCGCGCGCAGCTCGTCTACATGTCCACGCGCTTCTGGGGCTCTCCGCTGGCTGGCGAGGAGCTGACGAAGTGGACGTCCTTCTTCACGCAGGCCGCGGCCCGGGTGAAGACCCTTCCTGCTTCCAAGCGCCATGAGACGTTGGCCGTGGTGTGTATCGCCATGCTGACCGACCCGCGCTTCATCACCTACTGACGCTCGGAGTGACAGCGATGAAGAAGAACCGCCACGACGAGAACTGCTCCCACGGCCGCCGCACGTTCCTCAAGGCCACCGCGGGCTTCATGGGCTCCACCCTGCTGGGAGGCCTGCCTTTCCGCGCCTTCGCGCAGGCCGCGGAGATGGCACCCGCGGACCGCTGCTTCGTCTTCGTCTACTTCAACGGTGGATGGGACCAGCTCCTGGCCTTCGACCCGAGGGACCCGACGGAGTTCACCGCGGACCGCGCCTCGGAGACGAAAATCCTCCCGGGCTACGACCAGATCAACGACTCGCGCTTCGAGTCCCGGCCGCTCATCCCCGCCGAGCGCGCGGGCGCGGGCCGCTCCAACATCGACTTCGGTCCCGCGGTGGGCACCCGGCTGGCCGCCCACTACGACTTGATGACGGTGGTGCGCGGCATCAACATGAACACGCTGGGCCACGAGGTGGGCTACCGCTACTTCCTCACCGGGAAGATGCCCATTGGCAGCGCGGCGCGTGGGTCCTCCACGGCCACGGAAATCGTGGGGCAGATGAAGCCGCGCGTGCCCATCGCGTCCATCTCCTACAACGTGGAGTCGTACAACGACCGCTACGGCGGTTACGCCAACGCGCTGCGCGTCAGCCGCCGGGACGACCTGCTGCTGACGCTCAAGGGCAGCGCGGACGCGCTGGACAGCGAAATCGAGAAGCAGCTCCTCGACTTCCGCGGCCAGCCGCTCAACTGCGAGCAGGCGGCCTACGGCACGCGCGGCGTGGGCACCACGTACGCGAACAGCCAGGAGCAGATGCGGCTCATCCAGTCGCAGGGCCTGGACCTCTCGTTCGACTTCCTGGCCGCGGCCAGCCAGCCGCACGGCCGGGAGATGGCGGCCATCCGTTCGCAGTACAACCTGGCCAACATCAACGACGTGAACGGTGAGCGCGGCCGCGCCGCCACGGTGGCCACCGCGCTGAAGAAGGGCATCGCCCAGTGCGTGACCATCAACCTCACGGGCGGCCTGGACACCCACTTCGGCAGCCAGCTCACGCAGGCGAACAACCAGCGCCGCGGCTTCGACGCCCTGGCCATGCTGGTGGAGGACCTGCGGGCCAGCGCGCACCCGTCGGGCGGCAACTTCATGGACCACACCACCATCATGGTGTTCTCCGAGTTCTCCCGCACGCCGCTCATCAACAGCTCCGGTGGCCGTGACCACCACCTGAGCAACTCCGCGCTGCTGATGGGCGCCGGCGTGAAGCACAACTTCGTGTACGGCCGCAGCGGCGACATCGGCATGGCGCCGGGCACCTTCGACCTGCGCACCGGCGCGTCGGACCCGAACGGCGAGAACATCCTCCCCGAGCACGTCATCGCCACCGTGCTGGCGTCCGCCGACCTGGACTACAGCATCACCCGCGTCGAACCCTTGCGTTCCATCCTCGCCTGAGCCGTCCACCCGCATGCGCATCCAACCGAGGGCTTCCGCCTCCGTCGTCTTCTCCCTGCTCTCGCTCGTGGTCCTGGGGGCATGCGGAGAAGACGGAACGCTTCCGCTCGACACACCCGAGCTGACGCCCTTCCAGCCGGCCCAGGTCCAGGCCACCACGGCCCTGGCCCCGGTGTCCGGCTTCGCGGACCAGTCGGGAGGCGGCATCTTCGCCAACGCCTCACGCGAGCTCGTCCGGCTTCGGCTGGATGGCTCGCGGGGCGCGATGTCTCCGCACCCGGGCAACACGGCGGAGGCGGGCGCCATCAACGGCGTGTTCCGCCTGGGGCCCCACAGCGCGCTGGTGGAGGCGCAGAACGGCCTCTTCCTGGCGGAGTCGGGCTGGCTCATCGAGCCGCCCTGGCGCGAGGCGCTGGGGCCGGGCGTCGTCACCACCGCGCAGTCCGCGGACGGCGCGGTGTGGCTGGCGCACGCCCGGGGCCTGTTCCGGCTCCAGGAGGGCACGCTCGCCGAGCTGAAGGTGGACGGCGCGTCGCTGACGGGCATCACCTCGCTGGCGGCGGCGCCCTCGCCGGAGAACGTGCCGGGCGTCTGGTACCTGCGGGAGAACACGCTGGGCGTCGCGGTGGCCCTCAGCACCACGAACTACCGGGTGCTCACGACGGCCGCGCCCCTGAAGGAAGGCGAGACGCTCAAGTCTTTGGCGGGCATTGGCCCCGCGGTGGGCACGGCCGGTGAGCTGTGGGCGCTCACCAGCAACGGCCTGCTGCGGCGGACGCGGGACGGCTGGCGCCGCGTGGAGCTGGCGCAGCAGCCCGACCAGTTGGTGGGCGCGGGCCGCTTCCTGTGGGCGCGGGCCGGCAGCGCGTTGCTCCTCCATGACGCGGATGCCAACACCTGGAGCGTGGCCTCGGACGCCACCACGGGGGACTTTCAGATCCTCGCGCTGGACGAAAGCGGCTGCCTCTGGGTGCAGCGCGGCGGTCAGTCGCTGGCGCTGAGCCGCGTGCTGGTGCCCCGCCTGCAGGGGCTCTTCCAGGGCATGCGCATCGTGGAGGACGGCCTGGTGGTGCGCGCGGTGATGCCGCCGGGCCCGGCGCCCGCGAGCGTGGCCTTCGCGCTGGGCAACACGGAGATTCCCACGGAGGCGCCCGACTACAGCCTGGGTGGGCTGGAGGCGGACGGCTCGCACCGCGCCTATTCGTTCGCGACGCTGGAGGCGGGCCGGTACGTGCTGTCCGTGGTGGCGCGCTACGAGGACGGCTCGGAGGCGCGGCGCTCGGTGCCCTTCGACTTCGCCCCGCTGCAGTCGGGGCCGCTGAGCTGGGACAAGGACATCCGTCCCATCCATGAGTCGCGGTGCCGCAACTGCCACAACAGCGCCAGCGCGGCGCGTTCGCTCGACAGCTATGAGCTGTGGCGCGCCAACGCCCCCATCATCACCGCCGCCGTGCGGGACCAGCGGATGCCCGCCGACGGGCCCATGGACCCCGAGCTCATCAATCGCATCCAGCGCTGGGCCAGCTCTGGCGCCAGGCCCTGAAGCAACGCGCCGTCTCCCCCGAGGTACCTGACATGACCCGACTGTCCCGCGCGGCCCCCCTCGTCGCGCTTCTCGCCGCGGCCTGTTCGGACGACCCCGCGCCCGCGCGCGTGGATGATCCGCATCAGACGGACCAGTGCACGGGCCTCGCCGCCCTCACGCTCACCGCGGAGCCGCCGCGCGTGCGGGTCTCGGGGCTGGTGAACATGGTGGCGAGGGGCGGCAGCGGCAACTACCGCTTCCTGCTGGAACCCGGGGGCTCCTCCGGCGAGCTGGTGGCGAACCGGCTGGTGGCGGGCCGCACGCCCGGCACCGACACCGTGGTGGTGGAGGACGCGCGCTGCCCGGGCGTGAGCGCCACCACACAGGTGAGCGTCACCGCCCAATTCAACGTGGCCCCCGTGCGCGCCGAGCTGCGGCCGGGCACGTCCTTCCAGGTCGCGGCCGACGGCCTCCTGGGCTCGGCCACGTACGTCTTGTCGGGCAACGGCTCCGGCGCCACCGTCACGCCGGGCGGCGTCTACACGGCGGGCACCACGGAGGGCCTGGACGTCATCACCGTGCGCGACAGCCAGTCCGGTGACGAGGCGGTGCTCCAGTACCAGGTGAACAACAACGCCCGGCTCACGGGCGCGCCCGCGTTCCTCGCGGTGCCCTCCGGTTCGTCCGTGCCGCTGGCCACGCGCGGCGGCAGCGACCGCGTGAACTGGACGAAGGAGTCCGGGCCCGGGACGATGTCCGGAGGCCGGCTGACGCTCGAGCCCGGCGCCACGGGCGCGGTGGTGCTGAACGCGGCGGACCCCTTCACGGGGGACACGGCGCGGGTGTCGGTGCGCGTGTTGGATGAGTTGACGCGCCCGGGCCTGCCGCATGGCCGGCTGACGGACGTGGCCACCCTGGTGACGGCGGACTTCGACGGCGACGGGTTCCTGGACTTGGCGGTGGGGCAGCGCGAGAGCGACCTGGAGCAGCCCACGGGCGGCGCCGTCTTCATCTTCAAGGGCAGCAGCGTGGGCCTGCCGGCGCAGCCCACCTGGGTGCTCACGGGCTCCACGGAGACGGCCCAGTTCGGTGACACGCTGGCCGCCGGTGACTTGGACGGCGACGGGCGCGCCGAGCTGCTGGTGTCCTCGCCGGGCGCGGACGTGGCCGTCACCAACGCCGGCGCGGTGTACCTCTACACGTTCCGCAGCGGCGCCCCCGCGCCCCTGCGCCAGCAGCTCACGGGCCTGCTCCGCAACGCGGCGTTCGGCTCGGGCATGGTCGTCGCCGACTTCGAGGGTGACGGTGACCTGGACGTCGTCGTCGGCTCGCCCCTGGGCGACCTGGCGCCCACCAACGCCATCCGCAACCGCGGCACGATTGACATCTACGCCTCCAGCCGGAGCTCGCCGGTGCCGGACGTCCCCACGGTGCGCCTGGGCGGCTGGGACCTGGCGGAGGACGGCACCTTGGTGTCGCGCAGCAACTCCGAGCTGGGCCGGACCCTGGTGACGGGCGACCTCAACGGCGACGGCCTGGTGGACCTGGCGGCGCTGAGCCGCGTGTCCCGGTACAACGCGACCGGCGCCGTGTCGGGCTCGCAGGTGGCCATCTCCGTCTTCCTGGCGCGGCCCTCGGGTGCGCGCTTCCGGGCCTCGCCGGACGTGTACGTGCTGCCGGCGAACCTGGCGGACAGCAACGAGGGCACCTGGCGGTTGGATGTCATCCCTGGGGATGCCTCGCGGCCGCCGCTGCTGCTGGCCGTGGCGGACCGGGCGGACTCGCCGGACCTGCGCACCAGTGGTGGTTTGCAGTCGGGCAGCGACTCCGGTGGGGCGCTGCTCTTCGACCTGACTGGCTACTCCGCCACGGGCGAGCCCGCCAACCGGCCGCCGCAGGTGACGCGCGAGCAGGCCTACGCGCGCATCTACGGCGAGGCCAGCGGCATCCAGGCGGGCCGGAGCTGGGCCATCATGGACGTGGATGGCGAGCCCGGCCCGGAGCTGCTGCTGGGGGCGCCGTACTCCTCCGCCCCGTCGGGGCAGGGCACCGCGACCCTGCGCTGGAGCGGGAAGATTCTCGTCTACCCCCTGGCGACGCTCGAGAAGGGCAGCGTCCTCAACCGGCCGCTGACGACCCTCAACGGGACGGCGGCGTCGGACACGCTGGGCGCGGGCCTCACGACCTGGGGCCCGGCGGGCAACGCGTCGCTGGTGGCCTTCGCGGGCCGGTCCTCGTCGGAGCAGGGCGCCTTCACCGGCAGCGTGGAGTTGTTCCAGCGTCAGGGCGCGTCGGTGGCGGAGTGGACGCGCTCCAGCATCAAGGTGCCGGCGAAGCCGAGCGTGGAGCGCTTCGGCGAGGCGGTGGCCATTACACGGGGCCCGCTGGGCCGCCCGTTGGTGCTGACGGGCGCGCCGGGCTGGTCCGGCCCCGGCACCAGCAATGACGGCAACGCCCTGGCCATTGGCCGCGCCTACGTGCACGACCTGCGCGCGCCGGGCGAGGCGACCGTGGTGGAGGAGGGGCTGCCTTCTCCGCATCGCGCGGGCCGCAACGTGGGCGTGGACGTGGACTTCACCGACTTCAACGGTGATGGCCGGCCGGACATGGTGGTGGGCGCGTCCAACTTCTACGTGCCGGGCACGGGCACGACGTCGTCGAACAACGAGCTGAACAACACCTACGCCTCGGTGCGGGCCGCGTGTGTCACCAGCGGCACCCAGTCCACGGGTGGCGCGCTCGTGTCGCTGGGGCAGGCGGACGGGACATTCACCCCGGCGTACCGCCTCTTCGCGCCCTTCCAGATTGACGGCTGCACGCCGGAGACGGACGCGACGTGCCGCCGCTCCGCCATGGGGCGCGGCGTGGTGGGCGGCTTCGACCTCAACGGCGACGGGCGCCAGGACGTGGGCCTGCTGCGCAACAACGGCATGGACGTCTTCCTGGGCCGCGCGCCGGATGACGCGTCGCTGGAGAAGCTGACCATGGCGTGCGACCCGGTCTTCACCTGGCCGTCCATGGGCATCCAGACGTCCGCGCCCACGTCGCTGGGCGACATCAACGGCGACGGCTGTGATGACGTCGCCTGGCGCTACGCGGCGGGCGCGCGCGCGGGCGTGGCCATCCTGCTGGGCTTCGATTCGACGGGCGCGCGCTGCGGCGGCCGGCGGACGGCCACGGTGTGGCGCATCGCGGGTGACAGCGAGGTGCAGCTCACCAACATGGGCCTGGGCCTGAGCATGACGCGGGCGGGCCGGTTCCTGGGCGACACGCGCGACTTCATCGCCATCAGCGCCACCAGCGTCCCCTTCAACGGGGTGACGCAGCCGGTGGTGCTGCTCTTCGACAAGGACACGCTGCGCAACCGGATGCAGGCGCTGCAGACGGCGGGGCAGCCGCTGGTGGTGGGGGCGCTGGGTGACGGTCTGGACCCCGTGGTCCTGGTCCACCGGCACCGCGCGGTGAACTTCGGCACGCAGTTGGCGGGTGGCATCGACCTGACGGGCGACAACGTCCCGGACCTGCTGGTGTCCGCGCCGGGGGCGTCCGAGGCCTCCGACGGCGGCGGCGCCGTGTTCCTCTATGCCGGCGGCGCGGGCCAGACGGGCGCGCTGTCTCCGTTCCTCATGGTGGTGGGGGACGGCTCGGAGCGCTCGGCGCTGGGGCAGGACCTGTCGTTGATGCCGGGCGGCGGCGGCTCGCCGCCCACGCTCGTCGTCGGTGCGCCGCGCAGCTACCGCACGGGAACGCAGAACGGCACGGCCTTCGTGTTGCCGCTCGGCTTCTGACGAAGCCACACCGTGAGGCTGTTGGGTCCCCGCTGGGGCTGGGGCTATCCTGTCCCCAGACTCAGCGTGGGAGCCCCATGGGCCTGAATCGGGAGTGGCGTCACGGCGAGCAGCACGCGTGGTTCGAGCCGCCGGACATCCTGTGGGCGCGCTTCCGCGGCGCCCTGTCCCCGGAGACCTCCGTCTGGTCGTGCAGCGTCTATGAGACGCTGGCCCAGACGCAGCGCTTCTACCTGGCCGCGGACATCGCCGGTTCGCACCTCAGTCCGGAGTCCCGCCGTTACCTGGTGGACCACGCCAAGGCGGGCTGGTTCCGCGGCGTCGTCTACATCGGCGCGGGCATGGAGCAGAAGGCCACCACCAAGAGCCTCATGGTGGGCGCCATGCTGAGCGGCGGCATGCCGCTGGACATGGTGTACGTGGACACGGCGGACGCGGCGCGCGCCTGGATTGCGAAGCACCGCGAGGCCAGCCCGGCGCGGTGACAGCCCCTGCTGCGCGGCACCCGGTCCATGCGCATCGTGTGAGGCCAGGAGGCTGCATGGCATGGGGGCCGAAGCCCTGGGCTGGTTCAGTTCGTTCGTGCTGCTGTTGACCATTGGAAAACAGGTCCACACGCAGTGGAAGTCGGGCTCGAGCGAGGGCGTGTCCAAGTGGCTCTTCTTCGGGCAGATGACCGCGTCCGTGGGGTTCACCGTCTACAGTTGGCTGGTCGGCAACTGGGTCTTCGTGGTGACGAACGGACTGATGCTGCTGAGCGCCATCCTGGGGGCCGTCATCCTCATGAAGCACCGACGGGCCTCACGGAGGGACCGGGCGTCGCGAGCGCGGGCCCCTGCTGGCGCCGCGCGCGCGTGAGCCCCAGGCCTCGGCTGTCCGCCTGCCCTGGAGACGGGCGTGCGGCGGAGGCAGGAGGTGGGTTGGTTTGCGGGAACAGCCTTCTCACATTGCCCGAGCCCCTTAGCGCAGGAGTTCGACATGGCCGACAAATCCGAAGTGGCCCGGCTGCGCAGCCTGGCCCAGCTCGACGCGGATGCCGTGGGTGCGTACGACGCCGCCCTGGCGCGAATCCCCGAACCGCTGGTGCGTGAGCGGCTCAACGGATTCCGTATCGACCACGTGCGCCATGTGCAGGACCTGAACGCCCTCATCCACGAGCTGGGTGGGACGCCGCTGGAGCTGCGCCTGGATTTCAAGGGCACCGCGATGAAGGGCCTGACGGCCGTGTCGAGCATGATGGGCACCGAGGCGGCGCTGGTGGCCATGCTCGGCAACGAGGAGTTCTCCAACCGCGCCTATGACGTGGCCCTGCGCTTCGACTGGCGCCCCGAGGTCCGCGCCCTCATCGAAAAGCACCGTGAGGACGAGCGGCGTCACGTGATGTGGATTCGCGACGCCGTCCGGACCCGCCCCTGGGAGCGCGCCTCCTCGTCCGCCGCGGAAGGCTCCGAGGCACCCGCCTGAGTCCAGGGCCGTCCTCCGGGGCCGATATGCCCGGGGCACAGCGTCGTTTACGCTCCCGCTGGGGTTTTGCCAGGAGACGGGACGTATGCGCTCGGCGGTCTACGCGGCGGTGGTGTTGGCGGGCCTGATGACGGGCTGTGCCACCACTCAGGGAAACACCTTCAATGACCTCTTCATCCCGGATGGAGAGGCCATCTATGAGCGGCCCGTGGAGGAGATGTGGCCGGAGGTGCGGACGTTCTTCACGGAGAACAACCTGCCCTTCCGGGAAGACAAGGGAAGCATGATGCTGGAGACGGAGTGGCGCCAAGAGTTCGGCGGCTCCAGGGTGGCCGGCTTCTTCCACCGCTACATGGTGCTGGGCAAGCGCGAGTCGCCCACCCAGAGCAAGCTGTGGATCATCCGCATCACCAAGAGCGTCAACAACACGCTCAGGGCTCCAGGCAGTGAACTCGACTGGGGCGTGTCCCGGGTGGGCCAAGGGGGGGGAGGGGACGATTTGGGCGTCGCGAACCTCTCTGTCGAGGACTACGAGGCCTACCTGGGTGCGCCCATTGGGGAGAACGCCTTCATCGCGGGTTCGGGCCAGGGCTCGCGTGACCTCGTCATGGAGTGGCGGGTGTTCCGCTCCATCTCGCCCAAACTGATGAAGGAGGAGAACGCCCCCCAGCCGGTGAAGGTGGCGATGGCGCTCAACGCGAAGGGCAGCGCGGCGGCCATGGACTTCGAGTGTGGCCTGCCGATTCTGGGGCTGGGCAAGCAGGTGAAGGCGGGCGGCGTGCTGCTGCTGGGGGAGATGCATGGCACGCAGGAGGTGCCGCGCTTCATGGCCCAGGCCGCCTGCCAGACGGCGGTGGCGGGCACGCCGGTGACGGTGGGGCTGGAGCTGCCGCTGGAGAACCAGACGCGAATCGACGCCTTCCTGGACAGCGCGGGCGAGGAGCATGACTGGCTGAAGCTGATGGAGGCCCCGTTCTGGCGCAGCCCGTACCCGGACGGCCGCAGCAGCGAGGCGGTGGCGAACATGCTGGAGCAGTTGCGCGAGCTGCGCTTCCGCGGCCTGGACGTGGACATCTTCGTCTTCGACCACCCGAAGGCCCAGGGCCAGGCGCGCGAGGACGCGATGCACGCCACCGTGCGGCACCAGGTGGAGTCGGGCCCCAAGCGCTTCCACGTCATCCTGTCGGGGAACATCCACTCGCGCACGAAGAAGGGCCTGCCGTGGAACAAGGACTTCAAGCCCATGGGGTTTCTGCTGAAGGACTCGCTCGACAGCGTGGTGTCGCTGGACATGGCGTACAACAGCGGCTCGGCGTGGATTTGCGCGGTGGACAGCAAGGGCGTGAAGGATTCGCTGGATTGCGGCGTGCGCGAGGCCAAGGGCCGTGACAACGGTGACCGCTTCTTCCTGCACACCTGGGGCGGCACGAATGGCGACGGTTACCACGGCGTCTTCTATGTGGGCCCGGTGACCGCGTCGATTCCGGCGGTGCAGAAGGGGCTGGGGCGTCCGGGCGCCAATGACAACTCGGTCGCTCCGGTGGAAGCGCAGTCCCCGGAGGTCGCGGCGCACTGACGTCGGGCATTCCACGGGGGGCGCGGCGGCTGCTGCGCGCCCCGTGGCGCTGGCGTAAGTTGCCGGGGTGAGCGACATCACCGTCTATCAGCCGGAGCTCCTCTTCACGGGCGGCCGGTTCCACGAAGGGCGCGTCCTCGCGGTGGACGCGAAGGGCCACATCCTGGACCTGGCCGAGGCGCCGACGGGCGCGCGCGTCGTGCCGCTGCCGGGAAGGGCCTTGCTGCCGGGCCTGGTCAACGGCCACTCCCACGCGTTTCAGCGGCTCATCCGGGGACGCACGGAGTATGTAGCGTCCGGCCGCGAGGCGGATGACTTCTGGAGCTGGCGCGAGGCCATGTACCGCGCCGCCGAGTCGCTCAGCCCCGAGGACCTGTACGTCGCCTCACGGCAGGCCTTCGTGGAGATGGCGCTCGCGGGCATCACCACCGTGGGTGAGTTCCACTACGTCCACCACCAGCCGGATGGGACGCCCTACGCGGACCGCAACACGCTGGCGCACGCGGTGATTCGCGCGGCCCGGGACGTGGGCCTGCGCATCTGCCTGCTGCGCGTGGGCTACGCTCGCGCGGGCTTCGGCGTGGCGGCGAATCCGCGGCAGCGCCGGTTCATCGACGCGGACGCGGAGACGTTCCTCGGCTCGGTGGAGGCGCTGGTCCGCGAGGTCCGCGGCGATGCGGCGGTGAGCGTGGGCATCGCGCCGCACAGCGTGCGGGCGGTGCCTCGGGAGTGGCTGGCCGCGCTGGCGGCGTCCTCCACGCGCCGGCTGCCCATCCACATGCACGTGGCCGAGCAGCCGAAGGAAATCGAGGCGTGCCTCGCGGAGCATGGCCGCCGGCCGGTGGAGCTGTTGGCGGACCTGGGCCTCCTGGGGCCGGGCTTCACGGCTGTGCACGGCGTGCACCTGACGGACGCGGAGGTGGCGCTGCTGGGCGCGTCCGCGACCACGGTGTGCGCGTGTCCCTCCACCGAGCGAAACCTGGGCGACGGCATCGTCCCCGCGGACGCGCTGGTGAAGGCGGGGGCGCACCTCAGCCTGGGCTCGGACAGTCAGGCGACGGTGGACCTGCTGGATGAGGCGCGGCAGTTGGAAGGGCACCTGCGCTTGTCCCGGCTGCGGCGTGCCGTGCTCGACCCGGGCGGCGGCGCCATGGATGGACTGGCCGCGCGGCTGTTGGGCATGGCCACGGTGGATGGCGCGCGCAGTCTGGGATGGGCGGGTGGGGTGTTGGAGGCCGGCGCGCCCGCGGACTTCTTCACGGTGGACTTGCATCATCCGTCGCTCGTGGGGGCGCTGCCCGCGTCGCTGCTGTCTTCCATTGTTCTCGGTGCCGAGAAGGCCGCGGTGCGCGACGTGGTGGTGGCGGGACGCGAGGTGGTTCGCGAAGGGCGGCATGCGCTCGCGGAGGAGAGTGGCCGGGCGTTCCAGGCGTTGTCGCGCACGCTGTATGCCTGAGCGGTTGGCTGTCTCGATATGGGATTGAGGCTCGCGGCGTTTTCCCTCCGGGATTTCATCCCCGGAGGGGCCGATGCGCTCGATGATGTACGCGGTGTCCATGTCGTTGGTGTTTCTCGCCGGCTGCGCTGCCCGGCAGGGAAGCGCTTTCAGTGATCTCTTCATCCCGGATGGAGAGGCCATCTACGAACGGCCTCTGGAGGAGATGTGGCCGGAGGTGCGGACGTTCTTCACGGAGAACAATCTGCCCTTCCGCGAGGACCGGGGAAGCATGGTGCTGGAGACGGACTGGCGCCAGGAGTTCGGCGGCTCGAAGGTGTCCGGCTTCTTCCACCGCTACATGGTCCTGGGCAAGCGCGAGACGCCGACCCAGAGCAAGCTGTGGATCATCCGCATCACCAAGAGCCGGAACAAGGCCCTGGCGCCTCCGGGCCGTGAGCTCGATTGGGGCACGAACCGCATCGTGGGGCGGAAGGGCCCAACGGGTGAGGGCTTGGATAACGGGGGCTCCGTGGCGGAGGACCCCATCATCAGCGTGGAGGACTTCGAGGACTATCTGGACGCGCCGGTGGGGGAGAACTCCTTCTTCGCGGAGTCAGCCCAGGGCTCGCGAGACCTCGTCATGGAGTGGCGGGTGTTCCGCTCCATCTCGCCCAAGCTGATGAAGGAGGAGAACGCGCCCAAGGCGGTGCAGGTGGCGGCGGCCCCGAATGCGAAGGGGGATTCGACGGCGATGGACTTCGAATGTGGCCTGCCGATTTTGGGGCTGGGCAAGCAGGTGAAGCCGGGTGGAGTGCTGCTGCTGGGGGAGATGCACGGCACGCAGGAGGTGCCTCGCTTCGTGGCGCAGACGTCCTGCCAGTCCGCGGTGGCGGGCACGCCGGTGACGGTGGGACTGGAGTTGCCGCTGGAGAGCCAGGCTCGCCTGGAGGCGTTCATCGACAGCGCGGGTGAGGAGCATGACTGGCTGAAGCTGATGGAGGCTCCGTTCTGGCGCAGCCCGTATCCGGATGGCCGCAGCAGTGAGGCGGTGGCGAACATGCTGGAGCAGTTGCGCCAGCTTCGCTCGCGCGGCCTGGACGTGGACCTGTTCGTCTTCGACCACCCGACGATGCAGGGGCAGGCACGCGAGTCCGCGATGGCCGCCACGGTGCGGCACCAGGTGGAGTCGGGCCCCAAGCGCTTCCACGTCATCCTGTCGGGCAACATCCACTCGCGCACGAAGAAGGGCCTGCCGTGGGACAAGGCCTTCAAGCCCATGGGGCTGTTGCTGGAGGACTCGCTCGACAGCGTGGTGTCGCTGGACATGGCGTACAACAGCGGCTCGGCGTGGATTTGCGCGGTGGACCGCAAGGGCGCGAAGGACGCACTGGACTGCGGTGTGCGTGAGGCGAAGGGCCGGGACAATGGCGAGCGCTTCTTCGTGCACACCTGGGGTGGCACGAACGGAGATGGGTTCCACGGCGTCTATTACGTGGGCGCGGTGAGCGCGTCGGCGCCGGCGGTGCACAAGGGGTTGGGACGTCCGGGGTCGAACGACAACACGGTGTTCCCGTTGGAGGAGGCCCGTCCCCAGGTGGCGGCCGTTCGCTGAGTGGACATGGGGGAGGGTAGGGCCTTCCGGGGGCTGGCGTGCCGTGGCATGACCAGTCCCTGGAGGTCTTACCCATGAGTGACACGCTGCCCGCGCTGCGGGCCACCCTGACGGAGCTTGTGGCGATGGACACCACGTCCTCGCGTCCCAATGCTCCGCTCATCGACTATGCGCAGGCCCGCCTGGAGGCCGCGGGCTTCAGCGCGGAGCGCCAGAAGTTCACCGACGACGCGGGGGTGGAGAAGATCAACCTCGTCGCGGTGAAGGGCGGCAGCGGCCGGGCCGCGCTGGCTCTGGTGGGGCATTCTGACTGTGTTCCGTATGACGCCGCGTGGACGGACGCGCTGCGGCTCACGGAGAAGGACGGCCGTCTCTACGCGCGCGGGGCCTGTGACACGAAGGGCTTCATCGCGTGCGCGCTGCACGCGGCCTTGAACGCCCAGCACGTGAAGGCGCCGTTGATGGTGGTGCTCACGGCGGACGAGGAAGTGGGCCTGACGGGCGCCAAGAAGCTGGTGGAGGCGGGCCTGGGTCGTGCCCGGCACGCGATTGTCGGCGAGCCCACGCGCCTCATCCCCGTGCGCGCCAACAAGGGCTACTGCCTGGCGGAGGTGGAGGTGGCGGGGAAGGAAGGGCACAGCGCCTATCCGGACTCGGGGGCGTCGGCCATCTTCCGCGCGGGCCGGTTCCTCCAGCGCCTGGAGCATCTGGCGTTGACGGTGCTGCGCGAGGACCGCGACGAGGGCTTCCAGCCGCCCTTCACCACGGTCAACGTGGGCGTCATCCAGGGTGGCAAGGCGAAGAACGTCATCCCCGGCGCTTGCCGCTTCGTCGTGGAGTGGCGGCCCATCCCCGGCCAGCCGCCGGAGCGGGTGTCCCAGTTGCTGGAGACCATCCGCCAGGAGCTGGTGCGTGACGAGCCCGCCTACGAGGCGCGCATCCGCGTGGTGCGCACGGACCGGGGCGTGAATACGAAGGCGGACGCGGAGGTGGTGCGCTTCCTCGCGGAGGCCAGCGGCAACGCGCCGGAGACGGTGTCCTTCGGCACGGAGGCGCCGCAGATGACGGAGCTGGGCGCGGAGGCCGTGGTGTTCGGCCCCGGCGACATCCGCGTGGCGCACCAGACGGGCGAGTACGTTCCAGTGGAAGACCTGGTGCGCTGCGAGGCCATCCTGGCGCGCGCGGTGGCCCACTTCTGCGGCGGAAGCTAGCTCCAAGGTCGTTCGCCGAGCGCCGCGCCACGGGGCCGGGTTCCCGTGGCGGGCGTCGTGCCCAGGGGCGTTTGCCCAGCGCCGCGCCACGGGGCCGGGGTCCCGTGGCGGGCGCCGTGCCCAGGGGCATTTGCCGAGCACCGCGCCACGGGGCAGGGTCCCCGTGGCTTGAAGCGGCAGTGCGCTGCGTCCGCACGCGCTCCGCCGCTGAGCGGCCTTGGCGGCGGAGCGGCCACCGAGGCGTCGAGGGCTACGCCTGCGGCAGCGCGCAGTGGCCCAAATCCCTCAGCACCTTCTTGGCCTCGGCGATGAGGTCGTGGCCGCTGGCACCCTGCGGCGCCCGGGCGACGAGCTTCATGTCCGGCGTGAGGCGGTAGAGGCCCTTGGAGCGCTGCACCAGCCCCGCCACCTTGGGGCCGTCCAGCAGCGCGTCCGCGCCCAGCGTCACCACCAGGCGGGTGGTGCCCACCTCCAGCCCGCGCAGCCGCAAATCGCGCATGTCGATTTTCAGCAGCGTCAGCTCGGACAGGTGGTCCACCTCGTCCGGGGCTTCGCCGTAGCGGTCCACCAGCTCCGCGCGCAGGTCCGTCACCTCGTCCGGGTGGCTGGCCTGGCTGAATCGCTTGTAGAAGACGAGCCGCTGGTGGACGTCGCTGACGTAGTCGTCCGGGATGAGCGCCGGCATGGGCAGCGTGACGTCCGGCTCAATCTGCATCTTGGGCGGCTGGCCCTGCATCTCCGCGACGGCCTCTTCCAGAAGCTGCGCGTACATGTCGAAGCCAATCTCCGCGATGGCACCCGACTGCTTGTCGCCCAGCAGATTGCCTGCGCCACGAATCTCCAGGTCATGACTGGCGATGGAGAAGCCCGCGCCCAGCTCGGTGAAGTTCTGGAGCACTTCCAAGCGCCGCTGCGCGTCCTTCGTCACCGCCCGCCGTGACGGCACCAGCAGGTACGCATAGGCGCGCTCCTTGGAGCGTCCCACGCGGCCTCGGAGCTGGTAGAGCTGCGCCAGTCCGAACTGGTCCGCCCGGTTCACAATCATCGTGTTGGCGCTGGAGATGTCGATGCCACTCTCGATGATGCTGGTGCACAGCAGCACCTGATACTTCTTCTCCGTGAAGGCGAGCATCACCTTCTCGAGCTGCCCCTCGCCCATCTGCCCGTGCGCCACGCCAAGGGTGACCTGGGGCACCAGCGTGCGAATCTGCGTCTCGATGGACGGCAGCGACTCCACGCGGTTGTGGACGAAGAACACCTGTCCGCCGCGCGCCACCTCGCGCTCGATGGCCTCCTTGACGACCTGGTCCTCGTACTTCATCACGAAGGTCCGGATGGCCCGGCGGTCCTGCGGCGGCGTGGCGATGATGCTCATGTCCCGCACGCCGGACATGCTCATGTGGAGCGTGCGGGGAATGGGCGTGGCCGTCAGCGTGAGCACGTCAATCTGGGAGCGCCACTTCTTGAGCGACTCCTTCTGCTTCACGCCGAAGCGCTGCTCCTCGTCGACAATCATCAGACCCAGGTCCTTGAAGGCCACCTCGCCGCCCAGCAGCTTGTGGGTGCCGATGAGGATGTCGACCTTGCCCTCCTTGGCGCGCTTGAGGATTTCACGCACCTCCGGCGCCTTCTTCAGCCCGGAGATGACCTCCACCGTGACGGGGTAGTCCTTGAAACGCTTCTTGAAGGAGAGGAAGTGCTGCTGCGCCAGCACCGTGGTGGGCACCAGCACCGCCACCTGCTTGCGGTCCAACGCGGCCTTGAAGGCGGCGCGCATGGCCACCTCCGTCTTGCCGTAGCCCACGTCGCCGCAGACGAGCCGGTCCATGGGCTCGGCCTTCTGCATGTCCGCCAGGACGTCTTCAATCGCCTTGGCCTGGTCCGGCGTCTCCTCGAACTCGAAGTCCGCTTCGAACTGGGCGTAGTACCGGTCCGGCGCGCTGAAGGCGTGGCCCGGGTGCGCCTTGCGCGCGGCGGCGATTTGCAGCAGCTCCGCCGCCATCTTGAGGAGCTGCTCCTTGACGCGCTTCTTCGTTTTCTCCCAGCTCGTGGTGCCCAGCTTGTCGAGCTGCACCTGCGTGGGGTCGCCACCGGAGAACTTCTGGATGAGCCGCATGCGGCCCACCGGCAGGTAGATTTTGTCCCGGCCCGCGTACTCCAGGACGAGGAAGTCCCCGGGCACGCCGTTGACCTCCATCTTCGTCAGGCCCGCGTAGCGGCCGATGCCGAAGTCGGTGTGGACGATGAGGTCGCCTTCCTTCAGGTCCCCGAAGCCCGAGCCGAACGCGTCCAGCTTCTTGCTGCGCCGGGGCCGCCGGCGCGCGCGCACGCCGAAGATTTCCTCATCCGCCAGCACCGCGAGCCCACCCGGCCCGTCCACGAAGCCGTGGCTCACCTCGCCCGTGAAGAGGTGCGCCCGGATGGACGGCTCGTACAGCGACGAGGCGTCCACCAACGGCTCCGTGTGCACCTTCACCACCACGTTGCGGTCCATCAGCAGCCGCTTCAGCCGGTCCGCCTGGCTCAGCGTGCCGCACGCCACCACGCAGGCCGTGCGGAGCTCCCGCCAGCGCTCCAGCCGCTCCACCAGCGGGGACAGCGCGCCCTCTTCGCCGTGGTGCGCGAGGATGGCTTCTCGCAGGTCCTGGGTGCCGCCGAAGGTGAAGTGCACCGGCGGGCGCTCCGTCTGCGCCAGCGACAGGCCGCCGCCCTCCAGGACGCGGAAGCCGCGCAGCCGCTGGTCCACGTCCTCGCGGGCAAGGAAGTGCTCCAGCGGGGGACAGGTGAGCTCCTGTCGCGCCTCGGCCGCCGCGTGGGAGCGCTCCAGCTCCTCCCACAGCGTCTCCACCGCGCGGTCCTGCCCCAGCGGGTCATCCACGTAGAAGACGGGCGCGTCGGGGCCCCAGTCGCGCAGGAAGTCGAACACCGTGGACAGCCCGCCCTCGAAGAAGCCGGGCAGCAGGCCCTCCATCCCGAAGCCAGGCAGGCCCTCGCGCAGCGTCTCCAGTTGCTCGCGCAGCTTGATGGTGGGCAGGTTGATGCGGTCGGCCACCGCGCGGGCGGCGGCCTCGGCGCGCGGGCGCGTCTCATCGGTGAGGAGCACCTCGCGCGCGGGCACCAGGTGCACGTCCTTGAGCGCGTCCACCGTGCGCTGGGACTGCGGGTCGAAGGCGCGGATGGACTCGATGGTGTCGCCGAAGAACTCCAGGCGGACGGGCTTGTCGTAGAGCGGGCTGAAGACGTCCAGCAAGTCGCCGCGCACGCTGAAGGTACCCACGTCCTCCACCAGCGGGCTGTTCTGATAGCCCATGCGCACCAGCCGGCGCGCCAGCGAGTCGCGGTCGAAGTCCTGGCCCGCGGACACCCGCGCGGACAGCGCGCGCATCATCTCCAGCGGCAGCACACGGCGGTACAGCGCGCGCACGGACAGCACCAGCGCGGGAAAGCGCGTGCCCTGGCCCACGTGGAAGAGGGCGCCCAGCCGCTCCGTCACCACGGCCGCGTCGGGGGACACCTCGTCGAAGGGGAGCGCCTCGTCGGCGGGCAGCCGCAGCACCCGGGGCTCCAGCAGGCTGCCGTGGCCTCCCAGGAAGAAGGACAGGTCGGCGGCGAGCGCGTCCGCGGCCTCCTCGTCCACGGCGACGCAGACCAGGGGCGCCTTCAGCGCGGCATGGAGGCGGGCGAGCACATGCCCGCGCGCCGCCCCCTTGAGCCCCTGCGTGCGGACGCGTTGGCCCGCTCGAAGCGCATCAACCACCTGGACGAATGGGTCGCCCGCCGCACCGCTGTCCTGCGTCTGTGTGAAGGGAGTGTCCATGAGTGGACCTTGAAGGCCCCGGCGTAATTAAAAGCCGCGCCGTGTCAGGTCAACGACGGAGCGCGCCAGGTGTCCGACGAAACAGGAGAAATCGGAAGCACTGGTTAGCTCGGGCACTGTTCAGCCACCCCGGGGACCGGTTGGCCGCACCCCTAGCTGCGGGGTTAGGGTGACTCACAACGGCAGCATCGGGGGCCACGCCGCATGTCATCTGGCCGTGGAATCAACAGGTGCCTGGGCACCGGGGAAGAAGAAGCCCCATCGTCGGAGGCGGTGGCCGTGCTGCGGAGCGTGCGCTCCGAGGTGGGCGGCATCGTCGACTTCGAATGTGCATCCGCCAATGCCCAGGCGGAGCGCTGGCTCGGGGGTGAAGCGGGCCGGCTGGTGCATCATCGGCTGTTGGAGGGCGCGCCTTGGAGCTGGGACGGCGGCCTGTTCGGCGCGTGTGTCCGCGTGGCGACGCGCCGGGTGCCGGAGGTGGTCCGGGTGTCG
This sequence comes from Myxococcus hansupus, assembly GCF_000280925.3. Classification (NCBI taxonomy): domain Bacteria; kingdom Pseudomonadati; phylum Myxococcota; class Myxococcia; order Myxococcales; family Myxococcaceae; genus Pseudomyxococcus; species Pseudomyxococcus hansupus. Next base: position 7,381,090 of record NZ_CP012109.1, on the reverse strand, counting down.
CGCCAGTCGACGCTGGGCACCATGTGGCTGCTGGCGCGGGTGTCGCCTTGTGATGATGGCGTGGTGCTCTTCCTGGAGGACCTCTCCGAGCGCATGGCCGCGGAGGAGGCGCTGCGCAGGGACCATGACCTGCTGCACGCGGTCATCGAGAGCGCCACCGACGCCATCTACGTGAAGGACGTGGCGGGGCGATACATCCTCATCAACCCGGCCACCGCGAACGCCTTCCACCGCGCGCCGCGCGACATCCTCGGGCGGACGGACGCGGAGCTGCTGGGGCACGAGCGCGCCGCGCCGACGTTGGAGCATGACCGCCAGGTGATGCGCTCCGGACAGACGGCCACGTACGAAGGCGCCGAAGGCGGACCGGGGACCGACCGCATCTGGCACACGACGAAGGGCGTGCTGCGCCGGGGCGACAGCACGGTGTACGGCCTCTTCGCCATCTGCCGTGACGTCACCGCCCGGCGCCGCCAGGAGCTGGAGCGCGAGGAGGAGGCGCGCTACCAGGAGCGCTTCATCGGCGTGCTGGGACACGACCTGGGCAACCCGCTGGCCGCGGTGCGGCTGTCCTCCGCGGCGCTGCTGGCCCGGGAGTCGCTGCCGCCCGAGGTCCGGCGCGTGGTGACGCGCATCGACGGGAGCGCCGAGCGGATGGCGCGGCTGGTGAAACAGTTGCTCGACTTCACCCGCGCGCGCATGGCGGGAGGCATTCCGCTGCGTCCGCATGAGGTGTGCATGGTGGACGTCTGCCACCGCATCATCGCGGAGCTGGAGCCGGCGCATCCGGAGTGCAGCGTCCGCCTGGAGGTGGACGGCGAGTCACGGGGCGTCTGGGACGAGGAGCGCCTGGGGCAGGTGTTGTCCAACCTGGTGGGCAATGCCCTGCAGCACAGTCCAGAAGGGGCGTCGGTGCGGGTCCGGCTGGCCGCGAAGGACGCGCTGTTCCAGCGGGTGGAGATTCACAACGGAGGCCCGCCCATCCCCGAGTCCCTGCGCGCCCGGCTCTTCTCGCCGTTCCACGGGGTGCCCCCGGAGCCCGGGCAGCCGAAGCCGAAGCACCAGGGCCTGGGGTTGGGGCTCTACATCGTGTCGCAAATCGTGACGGCGCACGGAGGCTGGCTCGACGTGGCGTCGTCCGCGGACACGGGGACGTGCTTCTCGGTGACGTTGCCCCGCGTCACCCGGCCGCTGGGGGGGCCGCCGGGCAAGGGCGCGTGAGGCGCGGTGCGACCGCCTAGCGGAGGCCGAACTTCACGGCGGCCTGGAGGCGGAGGACGTCGGTCAGCGCGCCGGGGTCCACCAGCTCCAGGGCGGCCTGCTGGGAGATGCCGGCGTACTGGCGCTTGCGGTAGTCCTCCTCGTCCTCCTCGCCGCCCTTGCCTCCCTTGTCGCCCTTGTCGTCACCGCCCTTGCCGTCCCCCTGGGGGCGCAGGGACAGCGGCTGGGCCGGAGACAGGCCCTTCTCGATGTGCACCGAAGACAACGCGTCCGCGCGCAGCGAGGTGAACAGGCTGGCCATGGAGAGGCAGAAGACGACCGCGACAGTGAGGTTCTTCATGGGGGGGCTCCGTTTCTCTTGAGGGGGATGACGCGGGGGTTCCAACCGAAATTCAAGGGGGCGAGGGCGCCTTCATGGTGCGGATGTATCCCACCAGTGCGTCCATCTGCGCGGGGGTAAGCGTGTCCTTGAATGACTTCATCTTGCTGTTGCGAGGGTCGCCCTCGGCGATGACCTTGCGGAGGGCGGCGTCCGTCCGGGCCCGCTGCCAGTCCGGGCGGCTCATGTCGCCGATGGACTCCTTCTGGCCCATCTTCGTCTGCGCCTTGCCGTCACCGCCGTGACACACCGCGCACTTCGCCTGCCAGACGTCGGCGGTGCTCTCCGCGCGTGCGCTGGTGGCCAGGCCCAGGGACAGCAGCAGGACGAACCGCTTCATCATCGTCGGAGGCTCCTCGCGGACGGACGGCGCACCGGGCCTCGAGGGCCCGGGGCCGAGCATACGCCGAAGCCGCGGGTTCGCACGCCGTGTCTACTGGCAGCCTGGTGTGGAGCCGTGCTTGTCACAATCCACGGAGCGTATGGACGCCGTGAGCTTGTCCGCCTGGAACACCAGCTCCGGCCGCCAGTTGGGGAGCTCGGGCGTGCCGTGGTTGCGCCGCAGCACGAGCCGCTCCGGGTCGGGCGCGTCCTCGGACGGCTCACAGGGACGTCCGTCCGCCGACCGTGGCGCGACGATGGGGGACTGGGTTCCCGTGGCGTCCACCCAACACAGCCCCACGAGCTGCGTCACGTCGAGCTGCGGCGGGATGATCAGCTCGGGGCCTGTCTCCGGGCACTCACAGCCGCCCTCGCCGCAGCGGTTGTCCAGACACGCCTCGATGGGACAGACGGTGCCCCAGGTGTCACTGCACGCCAGCGACTCCCACCGCATGCGTGTCACCTGTCGGTCGTTCTCGTCCGCGACGCGGAGGTTGAGCCGCACGGGCTGGCGGGTGGCGCGCGCCTTCTGACGCGCCTCCTGCATCATCAACACCAGCTCCCGCTGCGCGCCGCTGACGCGCTGCCGCTCGAGCATGCCCTGGAAGCTGGTGACGGAGAGGGTGGCGAAGACGCCGATGATGGCCACCACCACCATCACCTCCAACAACGTCACGCCCTGGTTGCGCGGATGCATGTCATTCCCCTTCCACGCCCACGAAGGCGAAGTTGCGCGGCGCCAGCCGGACGACGGTGTGCCGGCGTTTGAAGCCATCTTGGGGGTTGCCCCAATCGTCGATTCCGCCGCCGGCTTCGTCTCCCAGCAGCTCCACGCGCTGTGAGCGCGCGGTGATGGACAGCTCCACCAACCGCACGCGGCGCATCAGCTCGTCTCCCGCGCTGCCCGGGCCCCGGTCGGGCGGCACGGGCACGCCAGGGTCCCAGGTCCAGGTGACATGCGCGGCACACGTTCCCTGTGTGCAGGTCTCCAGCGCGGGGCGGTTCATGCCGGGGTCCGGGAAGAAGCGCACGGCCCCGTTCATGGGCGCGCCGGGGTCGACCACGCCCAGGCGGATTTGGAGCTGCTCGATGTCCTGGGACACCGGGCCGTAGGCCGCGGGTCCGGAGGGCCCATCCACATCCATCTCCAACGTGGGCCTGCCCTCCGGCCAGTTCACCCGGAAGCTCCGGCTGGAGACGGGCAGGAGGTAGATGGGGTTGGTCTCCGTGGCGTTCCAGACGCCTCCCGCGACCGCGGCGTTGGGGTGACAGTTCCCGTCCCCGGGCGAGGGCCTGCCCGGGATGCCCGGGGTCCACTCCACGCCTTCGGCCACCCGGCTCGTCACCTGTCCGATGCAGGCCCAGCCGCGCGAGGTGTTGCTGCCCGGGCGCACCACGGCGATGACCGCGTTGTCGAGGAAGGCGGGCGGCGGCCGGAGCAGCTCGGAGATGCACAGCCGGGTGTCCGCCCAGGCCGGTCCGCCGCCACCGGAGCCACAGCCCGTGAGGAGGACCATGCGGCCCGGGTCGGTCTCCCAGACGTCGAGCGCGTCCGACAACAGGTTGCCGTCGAGGGGCGGAACGAACGAGGGGTCGCCCGGGAACTCCGCGCGTGTCCGGACCGACACCGCGTAGAACACGTCGGCCGTGCCCGCGGGAAGCTGGCCGCCGGTGAGGGAGAGGCTGCCAATGCCCGCGCCCGCGCGCTGCACGCTGAACGCGAGCAGGTCCCTCGCGGCGCGCCCGGTGTTCTGGGTCTCCATGATGCGCTCTTCCATCAAGCCGCGTCGCTGCAGGTGGACGCTCACGCCAATGGCCGCGGCGAGCACCAGCATGGACAGGGTGGAGGCGACCATCAGCTCGATGAGCGTGAAGCCTCGGGGCGGCGTTGGATGCGGGCGGTTCATGGGGCCATCCGGGTCTGCAGGGCGACCGCCCGGCGAGGCGCGCCGGGCTCCTCCGCCCAGCTCACGGTGACGCGGACATTGACGACCTGGTCCAGGGGGAGCTGCGTGCCATGGGGCGCGATGACGCGGGCGAGCGCGGGCGCCCCTTGCTCACCGCCCTCGAACGGAGGGTCCACGTCCAGCATCAGGTCGTAGCGCAGGTGCGGAGGCGCGTTCGCGAGGGGCTCGAGCTCCCGCATGCGTCCGTTGGCGGACCACCACACCGGACGCACGGAGTTGTCCAACTGCTTGATGTTGGCGCACGGGTCGCTGACCGGCTCCCCCGAGCAGCGGAGGTTGACCACGCGCTCCAGCTCCTGTTCGGCGATGAGGGTCGCCTGGTTGAGGTTGTTGTTGCGGCGGTTGTGGCGGGACGCGGCGAGCAGCGTGTAGAGGATGCCCAGGATGCCGAGCATCAGCACCGCAGCGGTGGCCATCGTCTCCAGCAGGCTGAGCCCGCGGGCATGGCGCCGGAGCGCGCGGGTGTTCATGGCACCACCTCCCGGACGCGCGCGCCGGACTGTACGTCCCAGATGAGGACTCGCGAGTTGCTCCGGGGCGATTCGGAGGTGGGGTTGTTGTACGTGGAGTTGCCCAGTGAGCGGACCGCGCCGTTGTTCACGATGAGCAGGTGGTTGTCGTACAGCACCGGCGCGTGCGTCGCGTGCCCGCCAAGCTCCGTGCCGTTGCCGGCGAGGGGCGCGCCCGCGCTGCTGAAGGCGTAGACCCGACCGCTGGTGGTGCTGTCCAGGTCGCACGCGCTGGCGGCCCGGCCCACGGCGGTGGTGGTGAAGACGCCGTCCTGCGTGGTGGAGACGCCGCCCCAGACGACTTGCCCCTCGTCCAGCTCGCGCGCCCACTCGAAGCGTCCCGGGCAGTTGGCGCCAGGGCGAGTGGTGGGCACCGGGTCGCGGTCCTCGAAGGCCATCAGGTGGTAGCGCGGCCGGGGCGTGGCCACGTCGTCCGGCTCGTTGGCGATGTCCGGGTTGTTGGCGGTGCCGAAGTACAGCCGCACGCGGCGTCCGCCGCCGTCCTGCACCACCGAGGCGGAGATGGTGGAGAAGATGCGCTGGCTCTGGGCATTGCGGATGCCGGGCGCGGTCTTCGCGTCCGCGACGACACACGACGACAGCACCTTGCCGAGCGCGTAGGCCGCCCCCGTGTTCGAGTACGTGGGGTTGATGCGATAAATCTTCCCCGACGTGGACGGGACGTAGATGACATCCACGTTGCCATCGCCGTTCACGTCGAGCGGGATGGGCTCTCCGCCGATGCCTTCGTTGACGTCCGCGGCGGCGCCTCCCAGCGTGACGATGCCAGCGAGCTTCGCCTTCGCGCCGGTGCCCTCCACCTGGGCGGGCAGGCCCGTCTTCATGTCGATGAGATAGACGGTGCCCACCGCGCCGCTGTCCGGCACGTAGTCGGTGCCAAACACGGAGACCCACTTCTTCCCTCCGTTCTCACCAAAGTCCATGCGCACGATGGAGGGCGCATGGCGCGAGCCGCGGGTGTCCGGCCTGGCGGTGCCGCCAGGGAAGGTGCTCACCAGGGTGCGGCAGGCACCGGTCGTGTCCGTGCAGGGAGCGCCCGTCGAGTTATGGAAGCGGTCCCTCCGCATGTCGAACTCCCACAGCGGCGTGGGGTATTGAGGGAGCGCGGGGTTGGTGACATCGAGCGCGAAGAAGACGCTCTGCTTGGGGCCGGTGGCGCTGGCGAGGACCGTCTTGGCGCCTTCGTTGCGCGCGGGGCGAGGCCTCCAGGCCTCGGCGGTGTCCCGGGGATTGTGGCCCGTGTCCGGCCGGTAGTCGTTGCCGCGCAGGTCCACGTCCGCCACGGAGGGCGTGGCATCCATGGTGGCCCGCTCGGTGGAGAACGCATCATTGGCGCGGCGGTAGTTCTCCACGTAGTAGGGCAGCATCCTGGACGGCAGGTAGGCGAACAGCTCTCTGCCGTCGCCGTAGTCGTGGCTGGTGCCGCAGCCTCCTTCGCGCGCGAAGTAGCCCTGGTACTCCGTGCGTCCCGTCGTGCAGAGGTCGTCACCCGTCTGGAAGCGGCCGGTGCCCAGGGCGTGGAGGAAGCCTTGCGTGGTGCCCACGTACGTCACCGTGCGGCGCGACGCGTGCTCCGAGCTGAAGTGGTTGATGAAGCGCTCGCGCTCCGCGTTCAGGTCGCGGCCTTCGAGCAGCCAGGCCGGCATGCTGGGGGGGCCGACGACGGCGGCCGTGGAGAGGTTGATGCCTCCCAGCGGCCAGGTGCGCATCCGGTTTCGCGGGAGGGTGGAGGCGCGGTCCTCCCAGCCATAGATCCAGTCGCGCAGCGCCAGCCGGTCATCCGCGGTGCAGCCGTTTCGCCGGTCCAGGTCGTACAGGTACACGCTGCCATTGCGGCGCGCGCAGTAGGTGTCGGGGAAGAGCGGACTGGCGCTGTTGTTGCGCGCCATCAGGTCCTTCACTTCGACCGTTTGGCCCGTGTCGGGATGGAGCGTGACGAGCTTGCGCACATTGAGCGGGTCGCCCGAGTTGAGCTCCAGCGTGCCCATCAGGTTCCGCAGCCACGTGCCCGTGTCCCAGACCTCCTGGGCGGGCGTGTACGGCGCCAGGTCGGCGGGCTCGTAGAGCTTCTTCAGGTAGAGGTGGCCCCGGTCGATGGTGTCCGGGCGGTTGTCGTAGGTCCGGATGGAGACCTGGTCCACGCCACCGTCAACCACCCAGGCGCGGCCGGGCGTTTCATACACGCCGTGGACGACGGCGTTGGCCATGGGGATGAGCGACGCGCGGCCATATTCGCCGCTGCGCTGGGCCTTGTAGGAGACGTTGATGTTGTGGATGGTGGGCTGGCAGGCCTCACCCGGGCTCTCCATCACCGCGCGCCAGCAGAGCTGCGTTCCCACGCGGCCTTGCTCCAGGAAGTCCTGGAGGACGGCCGTCTCGTTGCGCACGCCCCCGTCGCTGTGGGGGATGGGGACGTTGAGCCAGTTGGGAGACGGGTTGTCGACGTAGGTCGGTTGGGAGGTGTTGCAGGGCTCCTGGCAGACCTTGCAGTCCAGGGCCACCTGGTAGGTGATGTTGGGGTTCTGCCGGCCCGAGCCGCCGTCCGGCAGGGTGACGAGGCGCGAGCACGGGTTGCCGCTGCCGCCGTCCGCCGCGTAATAGGGCTGGTCCTCCACGGTGAACGTCACCTCGGTGATGGTGAAGTCCATGGAGATGTCTGGCGAGATGTCGGACACCACGTCGGAGCGGAAGGAGCCGTTGTTCTGCTTGTTGATGAGGATGACGATGTCGCTGTAGGTGCGGTCACCGCCCGCGTTCTGGTCTTCCCAGCCCAGAATCCAGACCAGCGGGTTGTCTCGGGGCGCGCCGACCAGCGTGTGCGCCGCGCGGCGGTTCACGGCGCGGACATCCTGGGTCTGGTTGGCGGGGAAGGTGACGCGGCCGTAGGCGGGGTCGGTGAGCAGCCGGACGTAGGCATCACCGCCCAGCCAGTTGTTGGCCAGGTTCTTCCGGTCCACCACCAGCGGGCTGAGGCTCTGGTGCAGGTCCATGTTGAGCGGCGTCTTGGTGAAGAAGACGTTGATGTCGCCGTGCATCCACAGGTCGCACTGCACCTGGCGGGCGTCGCCGGAGGGGCGGGTGATGAGGCATGAATCCGTCGCGGGGCCGTAGACCTGCTCCACGTAGGTGACGAGGAAGAAGACGATTTCGCGGTTGCCCTGGAGCCGTCCCATGGGGACGATCTGGTCTTCCGCCTTGGTGATGGTCGCGCTCGGGTTCCTGCCGGTGATGAGGCGGCCCGCGCTGTCGAAGGCGCTGGCCTTGTAGTCCGGGATGCCGTCGGGGATGCGGGACCTGTCCCAGGCCGCTCCGGAGCGAACGACCTGCCCCTGGTCATTGACCGTCCAGCCCTCGCGCGGTGCGAGGCATTCGGCGGTCGCCGAAAGGCGACACTGGTTGTCGTCATCGTCCGTGGACAGGAAGACGATGTTTCCGATGCCATGGTTGCCATTGAGCGGGTGCTTGGGCTCCAGCAGGTTGGGGATGTGTGGGAACAGGCCCCGGTCGCTGAAGTACGTGTCCACGCCGTTCGCGTTGATTCGGTCGTTGCGGAGGACGAGCGACTGGCCGTAGCCGGGGACGTCCGCGAGTTCCATGAGGTCTGTCCAGACGTCACGGACGGCTTGTCCCACCACGCCGCCTGTCGTCGGCTGGGCGGGGTAGTCCGCCAGGGATTCCCACCGCCGGGGGCCCTGGTTTGCACGGTAGCTGCGCGCACCATCGCACCGCCCCGTCAGCAGGTCGGGCTCGCGCAGTCGCACCGACCCACCGCCGTCCGCCCGCTGATGGTCGAACAGGCGGTTGCAGCGCGGCCCATCGCTCGCGCCAATGTATCGCTGGGGGTCGGGGTTGACGTTGTAGAGGGCCTCGTGGAAGTCGGGCACGCCGTTGTTGTTGGCGTCGATGAGCGTGTCGTCGTCGGAGTTGCCGGGCGTGCCGTTGTCGTTGATGTACCCGGCGGCGATGAGCTCGTCGTAATAGAACCAGCCCAGCGTGCTGGACGCGCCGTTGCCCGCGCGGTCATCGACGATGAGCGCGGTGAGGTCCTGCTCGAAGGGCAGGATGATTTTCTCCGGGTCCAGGACGTTGAGGTTGGTGTTGAGCCGCAGCTTGGGCGGGTTGTCGTCAGTGACGATGATGGCGCTGGGAATGCCCGCGTCCTTGCTGAAGTCGGGCTGCTTGTCCTGGTCCGTGGTGTCGATGCAGAGCGCCAGGTTGTTGACGCCGCCGTCGGTTCCAGCGCCCGCGCCTCCAGTGCCTCCAGAGCCCTGTGCGAGCACGGCGCCGGCGGCGACCACGGCCCCCGCGGCGAACCAGATTCGAATCCAGTGCATGGTGTCCCCCCTGACGGCCGTGCTTCAGGGCCGCCCGATACTGGCGAAACGGATTGCGGTTGATGTCTGTGACTTCAGAAAACGGGGATGCTGCTTCCAGAGGTGCCGTTGCCGCGGCAGCCCAGCTTCGTTCCGTAGCTGCACGACAGCCCGCCGGGCGTCTCCCGGTGCTCCAGCAGCGAACGGACGATGGTGCGGTAGGGGAGGCCCTGGCCCGGGGACTGGACCTCGCCCACGGACACCAGCCAGATGCGGCCGTTGTTGTCGGTGTTGCGGTCCGCGTCGTCATCATCATCCACGACGAAGACGCGGAAGGAGACGTTGGTGGCCTCCGGATAGTCGGCGATGAGGACGCCGTCCGGACCGGTGATTTCACGGTTGGCCAGCGCCACGCCGTCATCGACGGCCGTCCCGCGCGCCAGCGTGTACTCCGTGCGCGGGATGAGCTCCCGCCAGGGAATGCCGCCCGCGGCGACGTCGGGCAGCCCCGGCTCGTTCACGACGAGCAGCCGCTCCATGACATTGCGGGTGTAGGGCTGCCCCACGCCCAGGTTCGGGTTGGGGATGTTCATCATCGTCAGGACGACGGCGCGTCCCTCGGCCATGCCCGCCTCGGCGGCGAAGAGGGCCTCGCGCGAGCGGCGCTCATGCCCCTGCACCGTGCTCTCCGTGCTCACCGCGCGGAGGGACACGAGGACGCCCGCCGTGACGAGGGCGATGAGGCCCAGCGCCAACAGCAGCGTGAAACCTCGCCGTGCATGCGGGGCACGCAAGGGCTTGCGGGTCGGATGACAGCGCACCGGGGACTCCTTGCCCTGGAGGGCAGCAGGGAAGCGCAGGTGTTTGTCTCAGCAATCTCCAGGCCCGGTTTCGCGGCGCGTCCACGCCAATGCATCCGGCCGCTTGGCCAGACCCCTGGGTAAAGCCGGACACGCAATCACACGACACGGATTGCGGACCTCGCAAAACTTGCGAGTCAGCGACAAAGTGGGACGTATCGTGTGTCTCACCCTGCGGGGCAACGTCTGTGGTTGCCGACCGACAGAGGCACGCGGTGCGTTTATCGGCCGGGGCCGCCCGGCCAGAACGAGACGTCGCGGCCGGGCGCGTTCAACCAGACGGATTGGAGGAAGCGCACGGCGTTCCGGTCCGCGGTGTCGTTCCGGGTGGTGAGGGCCTGCGCGGCGCCCAGCACCACCAGCAACGCGAGCGCGGTGCCCAGGGCGGGCACCGCGGGCCACGTCTGCCCGGGCTTGCGGGCCAGGCTCACGGACACCCAGGCGGCGGTGCCGAGCAGCAAGGCCATCAGCACCGTGCCCGCCACGCTGGCGGGGAGCCCGATGAAGGTCAGCGGCCCTGGGGGAACGTAACCGGAGCGCAGCAGGGGGAGCGCCAGGGCGCCCACGGCGGTGGAGACGTCATCCGGGATGTAGTTGATGAAGGTGGCCACGCCCGTGGCGGCGATGGACACCCCGCACAGCATCGCGGCCCCTCCCAGGGCCCAGGCGCCTCGGGTGGCCGCGCGCAGCCGCTCCAGGCTCAGGCCCACGGGCAACAGGAGGAAGGGCACCAGGCCGGTGAGGTGGCGGGGGCCCGTCGTCCAGCCCCACGAGTCATAGGAGAACGACGAGGTGAAGTACGTGTAGCCCGCCATCAGGGCCAGGCTCAGCCAGGCCACCGCGCGCGCCTCGGAGGACTGGCCCCGGCGGCGCCACAGCAGGAGCAGCCCTGGCAGCGCGAGGAGGAGGAAAGGCGCCAGCGTGAACAGGCCCCGCAGCGGCGAGAAGAAGGACAGGCCGAAGGCGCGCGGGTCCGGCGTGCGGATGCCGAGGAAGCCGCCCAGGTGCCACGGCTGATAACCCGCGTCGTTGAGGTACTTGTAGCCGCTGGTCAGCGGGTGCCCGAAGGTCGCTTGGTGGTAGGCCATCAGCGCCACCAGGAAGGGCAGCGCGCCCAGCGTGGCCAGCCCCGCGGCCCGGCACAGCCGAGTCCAGCGCACGCGCGCGGGGGCGTCCTGGAACGCGAAGGTGAGCACCGCGTAGAGCACCAGCCCGAGCACGCCCATGGCGCCGGTGTACTCGGCGGCCACGGTGGCGCCCGCGCAGGCGCCCGCGACCAGATAGCCGCGCTCCCGCCACTCGCCGCGCGCGCAGCGCCACAGCGCGTAGAAGCTGGCGAAGAGCAGCACCGCCGTCGTCTGGTGGCTCATGAAGAGCAGCGAGTAGCTGAAGGCCAGCGAGCCCAGCCCATACGTCACCGTGAGGGCATCCGCGACGAGCGGCTCCAGGGTCGCGCGCAGGTAGCGGCGCACCAGCCACAGCAGCCCGAGCGTCGGCAGCACGGTGAACAGCAGGCGCGAGAAGAAGACCAGCGGCACTTCGGGGACGGCGTGGCGGTGGCCACCGCCCAGCGCGCGCAGCGTGGCGTAGAGGGGCACCGCGGCGAAGGACAGCAGCGGCGCCTTGCTGGGGTAGTACTTCCCGTCCTTCACCGACAGGTCGCCGACGTAGCCGTAGTCGCGCAGCGCGCCGTTGATGTCCAGCGTGCCGTACTCCACCAGCGCCCGCGTCTGCCACAGGCGGCACAGCTCATTGGGCGAGCGCAGACCCGGGTGGTACGGGAACAGCAACACGTACAGCGCGATGAGCGCGGCCCAGACCGCGCGGGGCGCGCCCGCGGCGGAGGGGCCCGGGTGCGCGGCGTGGCGCTCGGCGGGGAGGTCCGAGGCGTGCCAGCGGGACGTGTCGACGGGCGAGCGCTGCGTGTTCATGGTGGAGCCCTGCGGCGCGGATTCAGTGGAAGGACGGGACGTCGTCAGGCCCCCAGCGGTGGCATCCCCGCTGCGCATGGAGGCCACGGCCGTGTCTCACGCGTTGCCCCCGGTGGAGCGGGCCACCGCGAAGAGGCTCATGCCCACGGGCAGCTTCACGTGGGACTCCGCCTTCGCGATGAGCGGGGCCAGCGTGTCGTAGATCTTGAGCTGCAGCTTGGGCACCGAGCGGCGGCGCAGCAGGCGGCTGTTGATGAACCAGCCCGGCAGTCCGGCCAGGTTCATCCACTCCAGCGTCTCCACCTGGAAGCCGTTCTCCTCCAGCACCGCGCGCAGCGTGGCGGGCGTGTAGCGGCGGTGGTGGCCCACGGCCTCGTCGATGGCGCCGAAGAGCTGTTGCAGCGCGGGCACCAGGATGACCACGCGGCCCCCTGGCGCCAGAATCTGCCGGAATCGGCGCACGGCGGACGCGTCATCCGGGATGTGCTCCAGCACGTTGGACAGGACGATGGTGTCCAGCCGCTCCTTCTGGAGGGACTCCCAGTCCGCCAGCGCGACGTCGGACAGGTACGGCCGGATGTGCGGCTTGCCGCGGAACAGGTTCTTCAGCCGGTCCACGTAGAAGCGGTCCACCTCGAGCGCGATGAGCAGCTCCAGGCCGGACTCCAACTCCCGCGTAATCGTGCCGATGCCGGCGCCAATCTCCAGCACGCGGCGGCCCAGGTGCTCGCGGAAGCGGCGGCCCAGCCACTGGTTGTAGTGGACGGCGCCGTCCATGCGCTCCAGGGTGGTGTAGCCCTCGTGCTGGTTGTCCGCGTCGTCGCGCACGGTGGCGTAGCGCACCAGCGTGCGCAGGCGGGACAGGTGTGCGGCGGGCGTGCGGCGCGGCACGTCGCTGGGAGGCAGCGTCACCTCTGTGAGGCGGAAAAGCTGCGCCGCCAGCTTCACCACCAGCTCCGCGTCCACCGCGTCGTCATCGCTGGTGAGCGCGACGGAGCGCAGGGCCTCGGTGCGGAAGGCGCGCAGGCTGGTGAGCGGGTCCGTCAGCGGCACGTCCGTCACGAAGCGGGTGAACTGGCCCAGGGCCCGGTCCGCCAGCAGCTCCGGCGCCAGCCCCTGCGCGGTGCGCAGGCCGAAGACGGCGTCCGCGGTGTCCGCCTGGATGGGGCGCACCAACGCCTCGTAGACATCCTGGGGATACGCGGCCTCCGGGTCTTGGAGCACCGTCACCGCGCCCTTCACCTGGGCCAGCGCGGCGCGGATGGCCGCTCCCTTGCCGCCGGGCACGTTGAGCACCTGGACCTGGGGCGCGCCGGCGGTGTTGATGGAGCCCTCGCCCGCGAGGACGGCCTCGGCGCCCGGCGGCAGCGTCTGGGCGAAGCGGGAGACGGCATCCGCGGTGTCGGGCGAGAAGGGGAGGACGAACGAAAGCGAAGGCGTCACGCCGGGCTGACTAGCACAGCCTGCGGGAGCATGCGCGTGGGGCGTCCGTCGCGGGTGGATGGAGGGCATCCAGGCGGCCGCGGAACAATGGACAACCCCCGTGGGACACGGCACGCTCGTTACGATTCCCGGACGTGTGGGTGAAGGTCGGCCGGATGCCGCCGGGCCCTGGAACCGCACGGGGAACGGCAGGGAGACGTGACGTGGATGGAACCGGTTTCGACCCGGCCAGTGGCGCCGGCGGTCTGACGCCCGCGGGGCTCATGCAGCACCTGCGCGCGGTGTGGCGCCGCAAGTGGGTCGTGCTGGGCGTGGCCGTCATCGCGGTGGCCCTCACGGCCGCGTACACGTTGCGCCAACCGAAGCTGTACTCCTCCAGCGCCTCGCTCATCATCGACGTGATGGCGCCTCGCTTCCTGGACGGGGAAGTGAAGGAGGTCATGGGCGAGGAGCGCAGCAACTACTGGTTCAACAAGGAGTACTACGCCACGCAGAGTCAAATCATCACCTCGCGCGCGGTGGCGGGGCGGGTGGTGGACAAGCTGGGCCTGTCCACGGACGCGGGTTTCCTGGGCGTGGCGCACGTGGCGGACGAGAAGCAGCGCTTGCAGGCGATGCAGGGCCTGGACGCGGTGTCGCTGCTCCAGTCGCGCATCCGCGTCATCCCCGCGCGGGACTCGCGGGTGATGAACATCGCGGTGGATGACTTCGACGCGCAGCGCGCCGCGCTTCTGGCCAACGAGGTGGCCGCCGCGTACATGGCGGAGAACCTGGCCCTCAAGCTGCGGACCACGGAGGACGCGCGCGACTGGTTGGAAGGCCGCCTGTCCGAGCTGGAGTCCCAGTCCCGCTCCAGCGAGATGGCCGTCTACGACTTCAAGAAGGACGCGGACATGCTGTCCACGTCGCTGGAGTCGCGGCTGAGCATCGTCAGCGAGCGCATCAACAGCTTCAACACGAGGCTGACCGAGGTGCGCATCCAGATCGCCGCCCAGCAGGCGCGCGTGGAGGCCATCCACCGGCTGCGCAAGGCGTCGCCCGAGGACGAGACGTGGGCGGAGGCCCTGTCGGGTGGCAACGAGGGCCCCATCCAGGACCTGCGGCGCAGCTACACCGAACTGCGGGTGTCGTGCGCGGAGCTGGAGGAGCGATACCTGGCCGAGCATCCGAAGCTGCTGGAGTGCCGCCGCAAGCTGTCGGTGGTGCGCGAGGACTTCCTCAAGAGCCTGGCCAACGTCGTGCGCGGCGCGGAGACGGCGCTGACGGAGGCGGTGGCGCAAGAGAAGAACCTGGTGCGCCTGCTGGACGCGGAGAAGGCGGAGGCCTTCCTGGTGAACAAGAAGTCCATCGAGCTGGACCGGCTCACGCGCGATTCGGACAACAACCAGCGCCTCTATGAGCTGGTGGCCAAGCGGCTGAAGGACATCGAGCTGTCGGGCATGTTGCGCACCAGCAACGTGCGCGTGCTGGACCCGGCGCGGCCCGTCTTGGCGCCGGTGAAGCCGCACGTGCGCCGCAACCTGGCGGTGGGCCTGGTGATGGGGCTGCTGGCCGGCCTGGGCGTGGTGCTGCTGCTGGAGCTGCTGGAGAACAGCGTGGCCACGCAGGCGGACGTGGAGGAGCGGCTGGGGCTGGCCTTCCTGGGCGTCATGCCACGGCTGGATGGCAACAAGGCGCCCCGGGACAGGGACCTGCACGTCCACCGCGAGCCCAAGTCGATCGCCGCGGAGTGCTGCCGCGCCATCCGCACGAACCTCCTGTTCATGTCGCCGGACAACCCGTTCAAGACGCTGGTGGTGACGTCCAGCGGTCCGCAGGAGGGCAAGTCCACCACGTGCGTCAGCGTGGGCGTGGCCATGGCCCAGAGCGGCAACCGGGTGCTGCTGCTGGACACCGACATGCGCCGGCCGCGCCTGCACCGGGCCTTCGGCGTGCCGAACGAGCTGGGCATCTCCTCGCTGGTGGTGGGGGAGGGCACGCTCGACGCGGCGGTGAAGAGCACGGAGGTGCCCGGCCTCTTCGTGCTGCCGTGCGGCCCGATTCCGCCCAACCCGGCGGAGCTGCTGCACACGCAGGCCTTCACGGACCTGTTGAAGGCCGCCTCCGAGCGCTTCGACCGCGTCATCCTAGACAGCCCGCCCATCAACGCGGTGGCGGACGCGGCGGTGCTGGCCACGAAGTGTGACGGCGTGGTGCTGGTGCTCAAGGCGGCGAAGACGAACCGCGAGTCGGCGCGGCGCGCGCTGCGCTCGCTGGCGGACGTGCAGGCGCGCATGTACGGCGCCATCCTCAACGACGTGGACTTCGCGGCGCCTCGGTATGGCGACTCGTATCTGGCCTATCAGGGGTATGGCCAGTACGGGGAAGAGCCCAAGGATGGGGTGGCCTCCTCGTGAGCGTCCCGTTGGCGGGGGCGGGCCTGCGGGTGCTGCACCTGGGCAAGTTCTATCCTCCCGCCTCGGGCGGCATGGAGTCCCACGTGCAGACGCTCGCGCGGGCCCAGGCGGCCCTGGGCGCGCAGGTGGAGGTGCTGTGCGCCAACCACGCCGTGGACGGGCAGGGCACCAGCCACGAGTTTCACGGCCGCAGCCCCACGCGTGAGGACTGGGACGGACTGGTGCGGGTGACGCGCCTGGGCCGTCTGGCCTCGGTGGCGCGCATGGACGTGATGCCAGACCTGCCACGCGCGTTGAGCCGCGCGTTGGGGCGGGGCGTGGACGTGGTGCACCTGCACACGCCCAACCCGACGTGGGTGCTGGCCCTGGACGTGGTGCGCGGCCTGCCGCCGCTCTTCATCACCCACCACAGCGACGTCATCCGGCAGAAGGTCGCGGGCGCGCTCTTCAAGCCCTTCGAGGCGCTGCTCTACGCGCGTGCGCGGCGGGTGCTGGCCACCAGTGAGGCCTATGTGCCGGGCTCGCCGCTGCTGCGCGCCTTCCGGAGCAAGGTGCGGGCGCTGCCGCTGGGTCTGGAGCTGGCGCCCTACCTTCAGCCTTCCAACGCCGCGCGCGAGGCGGAGGCGCGCTGGCGTGCGGAGGGCCCGCTGTGGCTCATGGTGGGGCGGCTCGTCTACTACAAGGGTTTGTTCACCGCGCTGGAGGCCCTGACGCGTGTTCCGGGCCGGCTGGTGGTGGTGGGGCAGGGGCCGTTGGAAGCCGAGGCCCGGCGTCGTGCTCGCGCGTTGGGCGTGGAGGGCCGGGTGACGTGGGCGGGCTACCTTCCGCCGGACGCGCTGGTGGGCGCGCTTCGGGCGGCCACCGCGCTCTGGTTCTGCGGCAACGCGCGCAGCGAGGCGTATGGGCTGTCGCAAGTGGAGGCCATGGCCAGTGGGAAGCCCGTGCTGAACACGGCGATTCCCCACTCGGGTGTGCCCTGGGTGAGTCTGCACGAGCAGACGGGATTGACGGTGCCCGTGGGCGACGCGGCGGCGCTGGCGGCGGCGGCGCGGCGGCTGCTGGAGGAGCCTGGGTTGGCGCAGCGACTGGGGCATGCGGCGCGTGAGCGGGCCGTGGCCGAGTTCCGGCATGACGTCATGGCCTGGCGCAGTCTGTCGCTGTACGCGGAGGCGTTGGGCCGGCCCGCGCCCGTGGCGGCGCCCACCGCGCTCCGACTGGCGGAGACCGCATGAGGCCCCCGATGCGCGTGCTGCACATCTACAGCGGCAACCTCTACGGCGGCATCGAGGCCTTCCTCCACACCGTGGCGCGGACGCAGGGGCTCCAGCCCGGAGTCCAGCACGAGTTCGCGCTCTGCTTCGAAGGCCGGCTGGCGCGCGAGCTGCGTGAGGCCGGCGCGGAGCCGCACCTGCTGGGCGCCACGCGGGTGGGGCGGCCCCTGTCGGTGTGGCGCGCTCGGAGCGCGTTGAGGGCCTTGCTTCGTCGCGGGGGCTACGGCGCGGTCATCTGCCACGCCATCTGGCCGCAGGCGCTGTTCGGGCCGGTGGTGCGTGCCGCGGGCGTGCCGCTCGTCTTCTACCAGCACGACGCGTTGAACGGACGGCACTGGCTGGAGCGCTGGGCGCGCGTCACGGAACCCGACCTGGTCATCACCAACAGCCGCTACTCCGCGGGGACCTTGGGGCGCGTCTACCCACGTGCCGCGTGGAAGCTCGCGTACTACCCCGTCCTCGCACCGGCACCGGAAGGTGGGCGGGACGGCGCTCGCGCCCGGCTTCGCGCGGAGCTGGGGGCGCACGAGCAGGACGTCGTCATCGTCCAGACCAGCCGCATGGAGGCGTGGAAGGGACAGCGGCTGCTGCTGGAGGCGCTCGGCCGGTTGCGGCAGGTGCCCGGCTGGCGGGCGTGGGTGGCGGGGGGCGCGCAGCGTCCGGAAGAAGAGGCCTACCTCGAAGGACTCCGCGCGCAGGCGAACGGCCTGGGCCTGGGCGAGCGGGTGCGCTTTCTCGGGCAACGCTCGGACGTGCCGCGCCTGCTGCGGGCCGCGGACATCCACTGCCAGCCCAACCTGGGCGCGGAGCCCTTCGGCATCGCGTTCGTGGAGGCGCTCCAGGCGGAGCTGCCCGTCGTCACCACGGCGATGGGGGGCCCGCTGGAAATCGTGGATGCCTCCTGTGGCGTGCTCGTCCCGCCGGAGCCCGGTGCGCTGGCCACGACGCTGCGACGTCTCATCGAGGACCCGGCGCTGCGAGCCCAACTGGGCAAGGGCGGGCCGGCGCGCGCCGAGGCGCTGAGTGACCCCCGCGCCTACCTGTGCGAGCTGGAGGACGCGCTGCGCTCGCTCACCGAGGCGGGGCCGCGCGCGTGAGCGGACACCGGCCGCCCGTCGCGCCAGGCACGGCGAGACTCCAGGGGCCCGGGGTGCTGCGGAGCCGTTACGTCCGCCGCGTGCCGGGCGCGCCACCGGAGGCCGGGCCCTCGGACGTCCCTGCCCGGGGCGTGGGCACTGGGGGCGGATTCCTGGCGTCGGGCCAGTTGGTGCCGCTCTTCGTGGGCTTGCTGATGGTCTGCCAGGTCGTGCTCCTGGTGGAGGCGCTGGCGCCGCTGCGGGTGGTGGTGCGTGTCCTCGCCTTTGGCATCAGCTTGCTGATGCTCGTGCTGGTGCGGGGCCGGAGCCTGGCGCATCCGGCGCTGCCCTACGTCATGGGCGCGCTGGGCGTCACCGCGCTCCAGCTCTTCAATCCGGGCACGGGCGCGCCGCTGGCGGCGGTGGCGCAGGTGGGCATCCAGTTGGCCATCGCCGCGCCGCTGCTCTGGGTGACGCGGTTGTCCCTGGACCTCCGGACGTTCCGCCGCACGCTCGCGCTGCTCTTCCTCTTCAACGCGGCCAGCGCGGGCGTGGGCGTGCTCCAGGTCTACTTCCCGGGCCGCTTCCAGCCGGCGCTCTCGTCCGTCGTCTCCAGCCAGGGCGAGGGGTACGTGAACAGTCTCCAGTTCGAGACGACGGATGGCCAGCGGGTGTTCCGGCCCATGGGGCTGACGGACATCCCGGGCGGTGCGTCCACCGGAGGCTTCTACGCCGTGTTGCTGGGGGGCGGCTTCCTGCTGTCGTCCCGGCGCGGGCCGTATCGTTTGCTGAGCCTGGGCGGCATCCTGGTGGGGCTCTTCAGCCTGTATCTCTCCCAGGTGCGCGCCATGGCGGTCATGTTGGCGGTGTGCCTGATTGCGCTCGCGGGCGTGCTCGCGCTGAGCGGGCGGCTGGGGCGGCTGCTGGCGCTGCTGGCGGTCATCGGCACCGCTGGCATGGCGACCTTTGGCTGGGCCGTGGCGGTGGGCGGCGGGGCGGTGATGGAGCGATGGTCCGCCCTCTTCGAATCGCCCCCCGAGGACGTGTACCAGCGCAACCGCGGGTACTTCCTGACGGGGACCTTCGACACCCTGTTGCCGGAGTATCCGCTGGGCGCGGGCCTGGGCCGATACGGCATGGTGAACGCCTACTTCGGCGACCCCAATGACTTCGAACGGCCGTCGCTGTGGGCGGAAATCCAGTGGACGGCCTGGGTCTACGACGGGGGCATCCTGGTGCTGCTCCTGTACCCCATGAGCCTCCTGGCTTCGCTGTGGTGGGCCTTCCGGGTCGCTCGGAGCCGGGAGGGGCCGGAGGGGGAGTTCTGGCTTTGGGGGGCCCTCCTCTTCGCATACAACCTGGGCGCGCTGGCGCTGACCTTCAGCTACCCGTTCTTCATGAGCCAGACGGGCATGGAGTTCTGGTTGCTCAACGCGGCGCTCTTCAGCGCCTTTTCCCATGCGAAGACCGTACACGCTCATCGCCGGTGACTTCGTCGACACCGGTGGAATGGATCGCGCCAACCTGGCGCTGGCGCACTGGCTGGCGCGGCAGGGCGGCCCCGTGCGGCTGGTGGCGCACCGGGTGGCGGACGTGCTCCTCGGCTACCCCAACGTGCGCTTTGTGCGCGTGCCCAAGCCAGGCAACGCGTACCTGCTGGGCGAGCCGCTCCTGGATGCCGTGGGCCGCGCGTGGGCGCTGCGCACTCGCGCCGAGGGCGGGTGCGTGCTGGCCAATGGGGGCAACTGCCCGGTGCCCGCCGCCAACTGGGTCCACTATGTCCACGGGGCCTATGTGTCCCAACCGGCGGGAGGCGCCCTGCGCCGGCTCAAGGGCCGGGTGAGCCACCGCGTCTACCTGCGGGGCGAACGCGAGGCGCTGCGGCGCGCGCGCGTCATCATCGCGAACTCGGAGCGCACGCGTGAGGACCTGGTGGCGGCCACCGGCGTGCCCGCGTCCCGGGTCCGCGTCGTCTATTACGGCTGTGACGCGGAGCGCTTCCGGCCCGCGTCCGTCGAGGCGCGGCGCGCGGCCCGGGAGGCGTTGGGCTGGTCCGAGTCGCGGCGCGTGGCGCTCTTCGTGGGCGCGCTCGGGGACCGGCGCAAGGGCTTCGACACGCTCTTCCAGGCGTGGGCCCGGCTGTGCGCGCGCGGTGATTGGGGCATGGACCTCAAGGTGGTGGGCGTGGGCACGCAGCGCGAGGTCTGGGCGCGTGAGGTGGAAGCGCGAGGGTTGGGGGAGCGCATCCAGTTCCTCGGCTTCCGCAAGGACGTGCCGCTGCTGATGTCGGCGGCGGACCTGCTGGTGGCGCCCACGCGGTACGAAGCCTACGGGCTGGGTGTCCACGAAGCGCTGTGCGCGGGGCTGCCGGCGCTGGTGAGCCGCACGTCCGGCGTCGCGGAGCGCTATCCGGCGGAGCTGGACGGGTTGTTGCTCGATGACCCGGATGACGTGGACGGCCTGGTGCGGCGCCTGGAGGTCTGGCGCGAGCACGAGGCGGCATGGGCGCCGAAGGTGGCCGCGCTGTCCGAGACGCTTCGGACGCAGCACTGGGATGGGATGGCCGCCGCCATCGCGGACATCATGGAGCGGGAGGGGTGAGGCGTCAGTCCTGACGCTTCCCGTCCAGCACCGCGTCGAAGAAGTCCAGGTGGGCCCGCGCGACCACGGGCCAGGAGAACCGCGTCACGGCGCGCTCGCGGCCTCGCTCGGCCAGCTCGCGCCGTCGCTGAGGACTCTCCAGCAAGTCAGCGAGCGCGCCTGTCCATGCGGACACGGAGGCTTCCGGCAGCACGAGGCCCGCGTCGCCCACGGTGCGCGGGATTTCTCCCGAGTCGCTGCCGAGCACGGGGACTCCGCACGCGAAGCCCTCCGCGAGCATGCGGCCGAACTGCTCGCGCCACCTCGGGGTCGTCTGGCTCGGGGCGCACAGCAGGTCCATGGCATTGAGCGCGCGAGGCACGCCCGTGTGCGGGACGCCCGTGAGGACGCGCACCCGGTCGCCATGCCGCGCCGCCCAGCCGCGCAGCGCTTCCTCCATGGGGCCGCCGCCTACGATGAGCGCTCGCCAGGGCGTAGCGAGCGCGTCCAGTGCGGCCATCAGCAGCGGGACCCCTTTCTCCGGCACGAAGCGGCCGAGGTACCCCACCACGGGAGGACCTGCTTCGGTCCACCCGAGCTCCTGGTGCAGGGACGCACCCGCTGCGCGGTCTGGGCGGAACAGCTCCACGTCCACGCCCATGGGGATGAAGCGTGAGGGGCGCTCGGCGTAGCCAGGACGGGTGAGCAGGTTGTCCCGCACGGTTTCGCCCCAGGCCACCCAGCCCGCCGACCGCTGGACGACGAAGCGCTCCGCCTGCGCGAAGGGCGGCGGGTAGCGCTTTGAGAGGTTCTGCGCGCTGCAGAACACGCGCGGCACATGCCGCGGAGTGAGCAGGGCGGCTTCCAACCCGGCCAGCACGTAGGGCTCTTCCCAGACGTGGACCAGGTCCGCGCCGCGCGCGAGGTGTGCCCGGAGCTCTGGCCCGTAAAGGAACGTGTGCAGCGAGCGGCTGAAGAACGCGCGAACGCCCTCGGTCCGCGCGGCCTCGCCGGGTTCGAGCCTCAGCGTGAGAGGACTCAAGTCCCCGTGGAAGAAGCGGGGGGCCAGCGTGGTGACGTCCCACGCGCCTTCGCCCACGCGCGCCATCTCGTTGGCGAGGCGCCGGTTGAGGCCGACGACATACGAGTGGGAGAGGGTGATGAGCCTGCGTGTCCGCTTCACGGGACGGGAACTCTACTTCAAGTCGCGGAAGCGCCGGGCACGAGCGAGCGGTACAGCGCGAGGATCTCACTCGCGTAGCGTTCCCGAGAGAAGCGCGCCGCCGCGGTCTTTCGCGCGGCCGTGCCCATCCGTTCCCGGAGCGCCGGGTTCTCCAGCAGGGCGCGCAGCGCATCGACCAGCGCGTGAACGTCGCCCGGAGGAATCATCAGTGCGTCCACGCCCTGCGTGAGCGCCTCCGCCGCGCCGCTCTCGCGCGAGACGATGGCGGGCCGGCCACAGGCGAGCGCCTCCGCGATGGTGAGGCCGAAGGGCTCCCTTCGCGTGCTGGCGTGAACGAAGACGTCCAGGGCCCGGTACACGCGGGCGGGGTGGGATTGGAAGGGCACCAGCCCCATGCGGTCCGACAGGCCTCGGGACGCGATGAGCCGGCGCAGCTCCTCCTCCGAGAACTGCGAACCCGGCGTCTGGTAGATCGGTGCGCCCACCAGGAAGTAGCGCACGGGCAGGGCGGGGTGCAGGCGCGTCAGCGTCGCCGTGGCCTCGATGAACGCATCCTGTCCCTTCCACCGGGCATAGGTCGCCACCAGCCCCACGCGGAGCGTGCCCTCTGGGGCCTCGGGGAACCCGGCGAGCCCGTCCAGCCACGCGCCTTCGGAAGGGCCGGGCGAGAAGTTCGCGAGGTCCACGCCGTTGTAGACGACGTGCACGGGCACTCGGAACAGCACCGACTTCGCGTCATCTCCCACGGCCTGGGAGTTGGCGATGGCCGCGTCCGCGAGCGGGGAGAGGACTCGCAAGGCGCCGCGCACCAGGGGCCTCTCGCCCAGGAAGTCGTGGATGTGCCAGACCCGCTTCAGCCGCAGTCCCGCCGTGGCGGCGCTGAGCAGGTGCGTCTTGATGCCGTTCGAATGCACCAGGTCCGGCGCCACCTCGCGCACGTCCCGGCGCAGCGCACGCCCATGGTCCGCCAGGAGGCCGGGCGCGGGGGCGAGTTGGCGCGCGAAGCGCAGGGCTTCGAGAGGACCGCGTCCGCGCAGCGCGCTGTCGCCCAATGAGGACAGGTGGGCAGGCAGGGGAAGCAGCCGCGCGTCCACGCCCAGCGCACGGGCTTCATCGAGCAAGGGCCCCGCGGTCCCCGCCAGGAGATGGAGCGACAGCGCCACGTCCTGCTGCTTCAAGCACGCCATCAAATCCAGGAGCGCGCGCTCGGCGCCGCCAAGGATGCCCACGGGATTGAGGAAGAGGATGCGCACGGCCTCGGGACCGAAGCAAACACGTCTCGCGGGGTCAAGACATGCCACGGGAGGATGGACGCCAACGAACGCCCCAAGGGGGC
This sequence comes from Myxococcus hansupus, assembly GCF_000280925.3. Lineage (NCBI taxonomy): Bacteria > Pseudomonadati > Myxococcota > Myxococcia > Myxococcales > Myxococcaceae > Pseudomyxococcus > Pseudomyxococcus hansupus. Next base: position 7,358,223 of record NZ_CP012109.1, on the reverse strand, counting down.
GCGCACGTGCGAGTCACCGCCTGTGTCCGTCCAGCAGTCCGAGATAGGCGTCCAGAATGGTTCGCGTGTGCGCCTCCCAGGTGAAGTGCGATGCACGCGCCAGCCGCGTCGCACGCGAGGGCCGCGCACCCGGCGTGGAGAGCACGGACGTCACGGCATCCACCCATGCGGGCACGTCGCCCACGGGCGCGTAGGTGCACGCGTCCGCTCCGACTTCGCGAAGGACGGGCAGGTCACTGGCCACCACGGAGGCGCCACAGGCGAGCGCCTCGATGATGGGGAGCCCGAAGCCCTCCGCCTCGCTCGTCACCAGGACGGCCGACGCGCGCCGGTAGAGTCCCGCCAGCGTGCTTCGCTCCTGCCGAGCGGGTTGGAGCAGCGCATCGCCAATGCCCAGCGCGTCCACTTGCGCGCGCTGGGCCGCCGTCAGCGCGCCTCCCTGCTGCACCAGCCGCAGCGCCGGATGACGGGCTCGCATCGCGGCGAAGACGGCGAAGAGCACATCCAGGCGTTTGCGTGGAATCGCGCTGCCGACGTGGAGCAGATAGGGGCGGCCGCCCAGCGGCGCGAGCACGGCTTCGCTCAGGTCAGCGTGTCCCGCCACGGGCGCTGGCCGGTACTCGGGGGACACGCCCAGGGGGGCCCAGACGAGCCGGGACTCGGGCACCACTCCGTGCGCCAGCAGCTCCGCGCGGACCGCCTGCGAGTTGTGGAACACGATGGCGGCTCGCTCCAGCCCCGCGAGCTGCGCGCGGGCCATGGCTCGGAACCACGCGGGGCGCTGCTCGCGCTCCGGCTCCAGCAGGGAGCGGAAGGCATCCAGGTCGTGGCAGTAGACGCCGGTGCGTGCGGCGGGCAGCGCATGCACGAGCTGCGCGTATGAATGGTCCACGATGTGGAAGGCGTCGTACTGGCCGCGAGCGAGCAGGGCCCGTCCCGGGTAGAGCCCGAAGCGCGTGAGGACCCGGTCCGCGTTGAAGGCCGCGTTGCGCGTGCCGACGCGAGGAAGCCTCCGCAGCACGGCGGGCATCCTCGGCCGGAGGGCCCGTGCGTGGACCTGGGGCGTCAGCGCGGTCAGCCCCTCCAGAAGGGCCTCGCCCACCAGGTCCATGCTGGGCCAGCCCTCCTCGCGAGGGTCCATCAGCAAGGCCAGTCGCGGCGGCGTCATGGCTGCTCGGGGTGAAGGAGGGTCTCCACCGTCCGCTCCAGCGAGAAGCGCTCGCGGTAGACGCGGGCGGCGCGTTGGCCCAATGCCTGCCGCGACTCCGCACGAGCCAGCAACGACTCCGCGCGTTCCACCAACGCCGAGGGCGCGGTGCCCTCCGCGAGGGCCACGACCTCGAGGGACTGCCACAGGGGCTCGGTGAGGTGCCCGGTGTTGGTGACCACGGGCACGCCCAGCGCCAGGCCCGCCATGACGGTGGTTCGCCGCGTGCTCACGCCGTCTGGGTATGGCTGCAGGAGCACGTCGCACGCGGACAGGTGCACCGCCAGGTCCTCGAAGGAGAGGGAGTCCCGTGCCTCCAGTCGGCCTTGCAGTCCGGGATGTCGCGCCACCACGCGCTCGACGAACGCGCGGCTGCCGCGTCCCATGAGCAGGGCGCGACGTGTTTCATCGTGCTGGAGCAGGGGAACCAGCGCGGCCTCCAGCGGCTCGGCGATGGGGCGTCCATAGGTGCCGAAGTGGCCCAGCCACGGACCCGCGCCGAGCCTCGCGCGGAGCGTCCCCACGTCATCCGGGGTGACCTCGACGGGCAGGTTGCTGGGAATCGGAAGCCAACGGACATCCGGACGCACGCGTCCGGGCAGGTGCGCCGCCCACTGGGGAATGGAGACGAAGACCCGGTCCGCGTTGCTCGCCACCGTGCGCGCCATCACGCGCGTGACGCCCGCGAGGACGTGGTGGAGCCAGGGCGCGCGAGGCTCCCAGGGGAACACCGCCTCGTGGAAGTAGACCCACCGCTCCTCCCTCTGACGCGCGGCGAACCAGGCGCAGAAGGGGACGTTCATCGCCTTCAGGCCCAGGGCGTGTGGCACGTACTGGAGCAGCAACCTCCTGGGACCGGGACACGCATCCAGGCCGCGCGACAACGCGGGCAGCCCTCGGGGCGTCAGGAGCCCTGGCACGCGGTGGACGGTGACGCCGCCGTCGGCATGCACGCCGCCCTCGCCGGGGGCCCAGACGTGGACCTCCTGGCCGGCACGGGCGAGCGCGTGGCTCACCTGCCGCGTGTGGTCACTGACGCCGCCCGGGTCGGGCGGATACTCGCCGGTGAGGAGGTGCCACGCGGGACCGGTGGACGCGGCGGACATACGGGCTCAGGAGGCTCCCATGTCCCGGACGGCGAGGAGCTGGAACGCGTGGCGCGGCCAGCGCGTGGCGAAGGGCTCGGTGAGGATGGACAGGCGGCTGCCCAGGCGGAGGGGCCGGATGCTCGGAATCGCGTAGTCGCCGCGCAGGGGCTTCCAACCGCTCATGCCGGTGACTTGGTAGCCGCGCAGCTCGAAGTCGTAGACCTCCCAGCCGGAGCGGTGCACCTGGTGGATGTTGCTGTCCCACTCGTCCTGGGGGAGGAAGCCGTTGGGCGTGAAGATGATGACGCGCTTGCGGGCCATCGACTCCATCATCTCCAGCAGGCGGAAGCCGTCCTGCTTCTCGAAGTGCTCGATGACGTCCAGCGCGACGACGGCGTCGAAGCTCTTCGGGCCGAAGCGCTTGCCCGCGTCCAGCAAATCCATGCAGTGGTATTCGCGGTGGATGCCCGCGGCCCGGCTGCGCTCGATGCTGGTGGGGTGTCCATCCACGCCCACGGTGTGCGGAATCAGGTGGGAGAAGCTGTGCAGCGGCGATCGCGAGCCACAGCCGATGTCCAGCACGCTGTCACACGTGCCGACCAGTGCCTCCTTCAGCGTGCGGTGGAGCACCTCGTGCTCGCCCACGAGGACTTCGCGCTTCAGGAATTGGAAGAGCTTTCCGCCGGAGAGCATGCGGGCGGACCGTAGCCTCGGGGCTCCGGGCAGGGCAACCCTGGCGCGGCCCTCCAGGCAGGCGGGCACGCCTGGAGGCCCCAGGGAGGACTCGCGTTGCTTGTGGGGCCCGAGCGCTGTCGCTACCATTTCCGCTCCTGCGCGTGCCCGCGCGCTGGCCTTTCCCAAGTCCCCGGGGCGGGCCGCCCAGGACCATGAACGCGACCGCCGCCCCCGAAGCCACCGCCGTCGAAGTCAAGGCGCGCGCCCTGAAGGGCATGTTCGTGCTGGCGCTGCGCACGGTGGCGTCGCAGGGCCTGCGCGTGGTGAGCGCGCTGTTCCTGTCCCGGCTGCTCTTCCCGTCCGACTACGGCCTGTTCGGCATCGTGTCCTACGCGGCGTCCCTGGGCGTCTTCCTGGGGGACCTGGGTCTGAGCGCGGCGCTGGTGCGTCAGGCGCACGAGCCGACGCGGGACGAGACGTTCACCATCTTCTGGTGCCATCAAGCGCTCACCGCGGTGGTCGTGGCCACCGTCTGCCTCCTGGCGCCCGCCCTCACGCGAGGCTACGCGCTGGGAGACGCCGCCGTGCCGATGGTGTGGGCGTTGGCGCTGGGGCTCTTCCTGTCCTCGTTGCGCGTGATTCCGCTGATGGCGCTGGAGCGCCAACTGGCGTTTTCCGTCATCGCCCGCGCCGAGCTGATTGAAAACGTGGCGCAGGTCATCACCACCATCTCCCTGGCGGCGCTCGGCTTCGGCGCGTGGGCGCTGGCGCTGGGCGGGCTGGTGCGCGGCGCGGTGGGGCTGGCGTGCATCGCGTGGGCGTCACCCTGGCGGCCCCAGGGGCACTTCCGCGTGGAGGTGCTCAAGCGGCTGTTGGGCTTCGGACTGGCGTTCCAGCTTCCCCCACTGGTGGCCGCGATGGTGGCGGGCTGGGTGCCGCTGGTGGTGGGGCACCTCCTGGGAAAGGAGGCCGTGGGTCTGGTCAACTGGGCCTGGGCGCTGGCCTCCACGCCGATGATGCTGAGCGTGGTGCTCAACCGCGTGGCCTTCCCGGCCTACTGCCGCCTCCAGGATGACCCCGCGGGCTTCGCCGAGTACCTGCGCACGTCGCTGCGCCGGTTGTCCGCGGTGCTGCTCATCGCCATTCCCTTCGCGGTGCTGGCGATGCCGGTGGCGGTGCCGTTCTTCTTCGGCACGCGGTGGCTGTCCGCGGTGGTGCTGGTGCAGTGGTTCAGCATGGAGTGCATCCTCACCACGCTGGTGGGCTTGCTGGCCACGGCGCAGAACGCGGGTGGCCGGCCTTGGGAGCGGCTGGCGGTGGTGGTGGGCGTGGGCGTGGCGAAGTGGGCGCTGGGCACCTGGGCCATCCAGCGCTTTGGCCTCGCGGGCATTGGACCCGTGGGCGTGCTGGTGGGGCTGGTAGAAGTGTGGGTGACGGCCCTGCTGGTGCAGCGGCTCAACCCGGCGATGGGCGGGCTGACGCGGCAGGTGGTGGAGCCGCTCGTCACGCTGGGGTTGGTGCTGCTGGCGGCGTGTACGGCGGCACGCAGCCTCGTACCAGAGGGCGTGTGGGCGCAGGCGTTTGTGGGGGCGGGGCTGTTCAGCGCATGGGTGTATGTCCGCGAACGGCTCCCGGGCACGTTGCCATTGCTGGGCGAGCTGCGGCACATCCTCGAATTCATCCGGGCACGGAGGGCCGCGAGGCTGGCTCCGGTGGGCCCGGCATCGACGTGAGCGGAGCGCGGGAGACCTGATGAAGAAGCCCGACCTGGTCATCTCCATCGTCAATCACAGCAACCCGGAGTTGCTGCACGACTGTCTGCGCACGCTCTACGCGACGACGCGCGACATCACCTTCGACGTGTGGATTGTGGACAACGCCACCGGCGGACGCGGCGTGGACGCCATGCGGCGCGACTTCCCCCAGGTGCACTGGCTCTTCAACACGGAGCGCAAGGGCTTCTCCGCCAACCACAACCAGGTGCTCCGCCAGGCGCGTGGCCGTCACTTCTGCATCTTCAACGATGACACCATCGTCCATGAGGGCGCGTTCGACGCGCTGGTCCGCTTCATGGATGAGAACCCCCGCGTGGGCATGGCGGGCGCGCGGCTGTTGAACGTGGACGGCTCCATCCAGAACTGCACCTTCCGCCCCATGTCGCTGGCGGGGCAGCTCTTCGACATCGTCTTCCTGCCGCGCACGCTCCACTTCCTCAAGCAGTTGGCCGTCGACCCGGCGCAGTACGGCCACGAGGAGGCGCGGGTGAACTGGGTGCTGGGCGCCTGCATCGTCGTGCGCGAGGAGGCGCTCGCGGAGGTGGGGCTGCTGGACGAGGCGATGTCCCCCCTGGGCAACACCGAGGACACCGACTGGTGCGCCCGGGCCTGGCAGGCGGGATGGGAGGTGGCCTTCTGTCCGGAGGCCGTCATCACGCACCTGACGAGCCGCTCCTTCCGTCCCTCCGAGCGCGGCCCGGACAAGGTGCGCATCGAGCTGTGGCGCACGCGGCTGGCGTACTTCCGCAAGCACCATGGCCGGCTGCACGAGGCGGCCCTGCGCGCCATCCTGGTGGGCACGCTGCCGTACAACTCGGCGGTGCTGACGCAGACGCTGCTGCGCGGACGCATGAGCCTCCCGGAGTACCGCAAGCAACTGTCCACCTTCATGGGCATCTCGCGGATGGGCTTGAGCGCCCGCGTATGAAGCCCTGCTTCTCCGTCATCATCCCCACGTACAACCGCGCGCGCCTGCTGGAGGCGGCGTTGGCCAGCGTGTTCGCGCAGGAGGAGCAGGACTTCGAGGTGCTCGTGGTGGACGACGGCTCCACCGACGACACGCTGGAGACGCTGGCCCGGTACGGCGAACGCGTGCGGGTGTTGCAGCAGCGCAACGCGGGGCCCGGCGCGGCCCGCAACCTGGGCATCCAGGAGGCCCGGGGCGAATACGTGGCCTTCCTGGACAGCGACGACCTGTGGTTCCCATGGACCCTGGCGACGTATCGGCAGGTGCTCCAGGAGGCCCCGGGCACCACCTTGGTGCTGGGCTCGTCGGTGGACTTCTCCCAGCCGGACTCGCTGGCGCGCGTGACACGTGAGCCGCTCCACGTGCTGCGCTTCGCGGACTACCTGGCGAGCGCCGAGGACCGGACGCCTCGCACCGCTTGCGTGCTCGCGGTGCGCACGGAGGCGCTGCGGCGCGTGGGCGGCTTCACCCACGCGCGCATCAGCGGCGAGGACTACGACTTGCTGTACCGGATGGGCACCGAGCCGGGCTTCGCCTGGGTGCGAGCGCCCGCGGTGGTGGGCTACCGGAAGCACGCGGGCTCGACGTCCACGGGGATGGAGTCGGCGTACCGGGGCGCGGTGTACCTGCTGGAGCAGGAGCTCCACGGTCGCTACCCCGGCGGCGACGCCCGCAGGCGCGAGCGGTTGGAGATGCTGCTCTACGGCGCGCGCCACGTGTCGCTGTGGTTGCTGTCCCAGCGCCGGGAAGCCCTGGCGCTGGACCTGTACCGGCGCGCGTTGCCGCCGCACTTCGAGCTGCCCCGCTGGCGCTACATGCTGGGCTTCCTGCCGTGGACGCTCGCGTCCGCCGTGCGCCAGCGGGTGCTCCGCCGCTGAGCCTTGGGCTCAGCGCCCGCCGCCCATCAGTCCGCCCAGCAGTCCTCCCAGGCCCCCTCCGCCGGGCGTATTGCCCCCGCCGGCACCGCCGCCGCTCAGCATCGGGACCACCGAGAGGATGCGGCCCACGAGCGCGGGGTCCAGGCGCGACTTGAGGAAGTTGAGCAGCAGGGGGGCCACCAGGGACGCCTTGCTCGCGTCGATGTTGAAGCGGCCCAGCAGCGCCACCACGGCCGCCACGTCGCCAGCCTGGCCCAGCGCGCTCATCATCCCGCCGGTGCCGCCTTCCTGACCGGACATGAGGTTGCCCAGGGCGCCCATCAAACCGCCGCCCGCGTCCGGCGCCGTCTGCGGCGCGGAGGTGGTGCTGGGGGCCTGCTGCCAGCCCTCCATCTCCGGAATGGCCTGACCCAGTTGGTCCGAGGCGTCGGGCCCCAGCTTCTCCTTCACCGTGCCCTGCACCAGCTTCAGCAGGGAGCCCGCCAGCCCCTGCGCCTGTGTCCCGTTCACGCCAAGCTGCTGTGAAAGCTGTCCGATGAGGTCCATCCCAGGTCCTTTCTTGCCGCGCGTCCGTGTGTGGAGCGCCTTTCTAGCGGGCCGCGCGAGCAGGCGCGGAGGCGTTGGTAGGTAAGCGTTGCTCACGGACAGGCCGGGAGGCCACAGAGGCCGGACGCTCCCCTGCCTGCCCGCCCCCTTCGGCGCGCTGGACGGGACTGCGCATCTTCGCCTGGGGGCGCGGACGCCATGCCCACCCACGGCCGGAGGCGTGAGATGCGGGAGTCGAACACGGCGGAGCCAGGACGCAGGAAGGCGAAGGGCCGGAGCACCGAGGAGTGCTGGGGCGGGGTTGACCTGGGGGGCACGAAAATCGAGGCCGTGGTGGTGGACCGGGCCGGCTCCGTCCTGGGGAAGATGCGCCACCCCACGCCCTCCGACGGCGAGCCCGGTGACGTGGTACGGGCGGTCCACGAGACGCTGGAGGAGGCCGCGCGCGCCGCGGGAACGACGCCCCGGCAGCTCCTGGGCGTGGGCGTGGGAGCACCCGGCGCGGTGAACGCGAACGAGGGCACCCTGGGCCATGTCAGCAACGTGGGGCGGGGGTGGAGCACGCCGTACCCCGTCGCCGGGGACTTGAGCGCGCGGGCGGGATGCCCCGTGGTGCTGGGCAACGACGTCCAGGTGGCCGTGGCCGCGGAGTACCGGCTGGGCGCGGGGCGGCCCTACCGCTCGCTGCTGGGCGTCTGGTGGGGGACGGGCGTGGGCGGCGGCCTGGTGCTGGACGGCGTGCCCTGGCGAGGGCGCGGCGCCGCGGGCGAGGTGGGGCACATGGTGGTGAAGCTCGGCGGCGCCCGGTGCGGGTGCGGCCGGCGCGGGTGTCTGGAGGCCTACGCGGGCCGCGCGTCCATGGAGCGCCGGGCGCACAAGGCCGTGCGCCGGGGTGAGAAGACGGACCTCTTCGACTTGATGCGGAAGAAGGGCCGCTCCCGGCTGACGAGCAGCATCTGGGCCCGGGCGCTGGCGCAGGAGGACGCGCTGGCCACCTGGCTCATCGACCGCGCGGTGCGGATGCTCGGCGCGGGGCTCGCCTCCGCCATCAACCTGCTGGACGTGGAGGCCGTGGTGCTCGGCGGTGGGTTGGGGACGCGCCTGGGTCCCGAGTACGCCAGCCGCATCCACGAAGCCATGCGGCCGCACATCTTCGTCCCGGAGCGCCAGCCGCCCGTGTGTGTCGCCGAGCTGGGCGAACTTTCCGGTGCCATTGGCGCCGCGCTGTTGGCTCAGCCTCCGATGAAATGAGGCGCCGGCCGTGAGAAGGCGCTCCGCTGCGTGCCCGCCCGCACTCAGTGTGGCAGCCCGCGTCGGTGGGTTCGCAGCCTCATGGAATGCCACGGGGCCTGTCAGGTAGGCTCGGCGGCTTCATCGTCACGGGTCGATTGGAGGGACCTGTCGTTGGCACGCCGTCCTAGGATTCCCCAAACCCTCTTCTTCCAGAAGCCGCGCTCCAACCTGTGGCCGTTGGTGGGTGTCATCCTGGCGTCGATGGTGCTCGTGGGCGCCATGGAGTTGACCATCGCGGTCTTCTCCTCGACGGGGCTCGAAAGCATCACCCAGCGCAACGGCTTGTCCATGCTCCTCAGCGTGGGCGTCGTCGCGGCGGTGATGAGCGTGCTGTGGGCGCTCACCAACCGGCTGGGCATCTCACTGGCCCTGGTGGCGTCGGGGATGCTGTTCTCGCTGACGCTCCACATCCGGAAGGTGCAGCTCATCGACCGGCCGCTGATGCCCTGGGACTTCCTGGAGTGGCGGCAGGTGACGTCGCTGGCGCCCACGCTGGTGCCGGGTGGCGGCGCCCTCGCCGCCATCGGCTCCGGGCTGCTCATGGTGGCCGTGCTGGGCCTCATGGCGCGCGGGGTGGCGCGAGGGCAGCCGCGGTATCCGTTGCCCAAGGCCGGGCGCCGCAACGTGGCGCTGGTCTCCCTGGCGTATCTGCTGGTCATCATCTTCCAGCAGCACCTGCCCATCCGGCGCGCCTTCAACCGCTTCGGCATCTACCACCAGGTGTGGGACCAGCGGTCCAACTTCCAGATGAACGGGCTCACGCTGATGATGCTCTGGAACTGGGAGGGGCTGCGGCTGGAGCCGGGCGGGGAGTACTCCCAGGCCCAGGTCCACGCGGCGCTGGGAAGCAATCCGGCGTGGGTGCCGACCGCGCCCGAAGCGCCCGTCGACGTCGTCATCATCATGGCGGAGTCCCTCTGGGACCCGACGCGGCTGGGCGTCTCGTTCAGCGAGGACCCGCTGCCCTACCTGCGCTCGCTCATGCAGGACCACAGCTCGGGCCAGCTCGTCAGCCCGGCCTTCGGTGGCGGCACGGCCAACGCCGAGTTCGAGCTGCTCACGGGCATGTCCTCGTCCTTTGCGCCCGAGGGCTCGGTGCCCTACCAGCATTACGTGTTGAAGCCGGTGGACGCGCTGCCGTCGCTGTTCCGGCGCGCGGGTTACCGCACCGTGGCCATCCACCCGTTCCATTCCTTCTATTGGAGCCGGGACGTGGTGTACCCGCTGCTGGGCTTCGATTCGTTCCAGTCGCTCACCGACTTTCCGTCGCCGCGGCTCGAAGGGCCCTGGGTGTCCGACGAGGAGGTCGTCGACCGCATCCTCCAGGAGCTCGCCGACGAGCGGCAGCCGCGCTTCCTCATGGCCGTGACGATGTCCACCCACGGCCCCTACAACCTGCCCCTCACGGGGGAGGAGAAGATTGACGTCCTGGGCGACCGGCTTTCGGCGGACAGCCGGCTGCTGCTGAAGAACTACGTGCACAAGCTGCGGCAGGCGGACAAGGCGATGGAGCGGCTGCTGACGCAGTTGGCGTCACGCAAGCGCAAGACGCTGGTCGTCGTCTTCGGTGACCACCTGCCGATGCTGGGCTCGGATTACGCGGCCTACCGGGAGGCGGGTTTCTTTCATGACCCGTGGACGGACGCGCAGCGCGAGCGCATGGCCGAGGTCCCCGTCGTCCTCTGGACGAACTTCGCCGCGCCCCGGGAGGACCTCCACCTGAGCATCAGCATGCTCCCGCCGCGCATCCTCGAGCTGGCCGGGCTGCCGCTTCCGGGCTTCTTCGCCTTCGTCTCGGAGATGTCCACGGTGCTGCCCGTGGTCCGAGGCGACCTGCTGCGCTCCGCCAAGGGGGAGTACCTGCCCGTGGACAAGAAGGACGCGGGGACGCCCGCACCGGGCTCCTGGGAGGACTGGCTGCGTCGCTACCGCCTGCTCACGTATGACCGGCTCGCGGGCGACAACTTCAGCGCGATTCATTCCCTGGACGCGGTGTCAGCGGACGCGCCGTGATGGCGGACCCAGCGCGGAGCGCCCACGCGGGGGGCCGGTCCTTGCGGCGCAAGGCGGGCTTCTCCACCCACCGCCACGACAGCGCCGCGAGCAGCACCACGCACGGGAAGGCCACCGCCGCGTTCACCCACCACGCGGTGGGGCCCAGCAGCGCGGAGACGACCTGCTGGACGGGGAAGGCGTAGAGATAGAGGCCGTAGGAGAGGTCGCCCCGGCGGCCGAAGTCCGCCAGCGGCCCCAAGGGCAGGAAGGCGAGGTACAGCACCACGTACCCGCCCAGCAGCCCGGTGGCGATGCGGCAGCCGCCGCCGAGCCGGGCCGTGACGAGCCACCCCACCGCACACGCCACGGCGATCCACGGGTTCATGCGCACGCGCGCGCGCCACAGGTACAGCGCCGCGCCGCCGCCGAAGTACAGGTACAGCTCCGGCCAGAAGCCCAGGCGTCCTGTCACGAAGGTGGCCGTCGCCGCCCCCACGAGGCCCAGAGCCACCATGCCCTTGCGCAGCAGGCCCGCGAGGCCCAGCGCCAGCGTCAGCAGGTAGAAGCCGACCTCGTACTTCAAGGTCCACAGCGAGCCGTTGATGGCGTTGGGGTAGGGATTGGTTTCGAAGACGCCGGGCAGGTGCCACTGGAGCCAGTGCAGCGTGAAGTTGCGCGGCAGGTACAGGGCGGTGTCCGGCGCCGCGAAGTAGTCCCCCAGCGGCAGGCGGGTGAAGGCGGGGCCGAGCACCAGCGTCGTCAGCACCAGCATCAGCCCGAGCCCCGGGAAGATGCGCAGCACGCGCGCCCACGTGAAGCGCACCGCGTCGGGGGTCCGCTCCCAGCTCCGGGTGATGAGCACCCCGCTGATGATGAGGAACACCGCCACGCTCAGCCGCCCCAGGGACAGTTGCCCCTGGGTGAGCGCCTCCAGGGGCTCTTTCGTCCCCGTGCCTTCTCCCAGCGGGAAGGCGTGGCTGAACAGCACCCCCGCCGCCGCCGCGAAGCGCAGGGCGTCCAGGTTGTTGCGGCGGGAGTCGAGGCACGCCTGCAACGTGGGGGAGGAGGGGGCGGACATGGCGAGGAGGGACCGGAGCATTCTCACTCACGCCGGTGGGCCCTGAGAAGCCGCCAGGCCCGTCCGGCGCCGCACCCAGGTCGTCCATGACGGCGTGACGGGGTTGTTCGTACCCCTTCCGTGACGCTTCTCCGCTCGCGCTCGACGGATTAGAAGGCCGTCTGCCGTTGCCTGCTCGGCCGGGGAGCGGGAGGCCGCAAGGCCCATTGCTTCACAAACCTATCGCACCCTGGCGTGCATTGACGCGTGGAGCCGCGGGCCTTCACGATGGGGGGACGGTGCCCGTCCCATGATTACGCTTTTCGTCGCCTTCTTCGTCTCGCTGATGGTGGCACTGGTGCTCACGCGGTTCGTGCGCGACCAGGCCCAGGCGTGGGGATGGCTGGACCAGGCGAACTCCAGCCGGAAGGTGCACGTGCGGCCCATTCCCCGTCTGGGCGGGGTGGGCATCGTCGGTGGTTTCTTCGCGCCGCTGTGTGCGTTGTTCCTGGTGGACTCGGGCGTGGGCCACCACTTCCGTTCGCACACGGACCTGGTGGCGGGCCTCTTCCTGGGCGGCGCGGTGATTGTGGCGCTGGGCCTCTACGACGACCTTCGGGGCGCGGGGGCGCGGCTGAAGTTCACCGTCCAGTTCGCGGTGGCGTTCGGGCTGTATGCGATGGGATTTCGCATCGACGTCATCGCCAATCCCTTCGGACCGGAGCTGGTGCTGGGGGCCTTGAGTCTGCCCTTCACCGTGCTGTGGGTGGTGGGCGTCATCAACGCGCTCAACCTCATCGATGGCCTGGATGGACTCGCGGGTGGCGTGGCCTTCTTCGGCGTCAGCACCAACTTCCTGCTGGCGCTCGCGCGCGGCGACGTCCTGCTGGCGCTGCTGATGGCGGCGCTGGCGGGGGCCATCCTCGGGTTCCTCGTCTTCAATTTCAACCCGGCCTCCATCTTCATGGGGGACACGGGGAGCATGTTCCTGGGCTTCGTGCTGGCGGCGGTGTCCATCAAGACGAGCACCAAGAGCGGCACGGCGGTGGCCATGCTGGTTCCGGTGATGGCGCTGGGCCTGCCCATCATGGACACGCTGCTGGCCATGGTGCGGCGCTCGCTCATGGGACGGCCGATGTTCAGCGCGGACCGTGAGCACATCCATCACCGGTTGATGAGCCGGATGGTGCTCAGCCACCGCTCCACGGTGTTGGTGCTGTATGCCGTGTGTGGACTCTTCGGGCTGGTGGCGCTGGCCCTGAACTACGCCAACAGCGCGGAGAGCGCGATGCTCCTGTGCTGCGTGGGCGCGCTCATCGTGTTGCTGATGCGCCGGCTGGGCTACCTGGACCTGCACCGCGCGAAGAACATGCACCAGATGCGTCAGCGCAACCTGTGGCTGCGGACGATGGTGAAGGACGTCACCCGGGCCGTTCGGGCCTCGGGGTCGCTGGAGGCCGTGTGGAACGGCGTGCGCCCCCTAGCGGACGCCCTGGGCCTGTCGCGCCAGGAGCTGCGCTTCCAGCGCGTCCTCGAGACGGGGCTCTCCGACGGCATTGTCTTCGAGGCCCAGCGACCCTCGGGGCCGGGCGTGCCCTTCGAGGTCAGCATCGCCATCAAGGATGGCGGTGAGGTGCTGGGCGCCATGCTGCTGGTGTGGCGCGATGGCCGGTCCTCCATCAATCGCGACGAGGAGCTGGCGCTGGAGCAGGTCGCGGACGCGGTGGCGGAGAGCGCCGCGCGCCTGCGTCCCCGTGTGAGCGTGGAGCCCGGCCGTCTCGTCGCGTTGAGGAAGTGATGCGGGAGGGGCGAGCGTCGTCTCGCGCCCAGCGGAGGGAGGCGATGCCCGAGGGCACGGGCGCGCTTCACGCGCTGCTGCGGGCGTGGCCGGAGGTTCCGGCGTGCGCTGCTCCGGAGGGCTCGGAGGCGGACGGACTCGTCCGCGCGGCGGTGGGGCACGGGCTGGTGGGCTTCGTGGACCATGCCGTGTCCCGTGCGGGCTGGGTGTTGCCGGAGGCCGCGAGGACATCCCTGCGCAGGGAGTCCCTGGGGAACGCGGCGCGGGTGCTGCGGGTGAAGACGCTGCTGCTGCGGAGCCTGGAGGCGTTGGCATCCGTGGGGCAGGTGCCGGTGCTGCTCAAGGGGTATGGGCTGGCGCTGCGGCTGTATCCGGACCCGCTGCAGCGAGCGACCACGGATGTGGATCTGCTCGTGGGCCGTGCGGACGTCGGCGCCGCGGTGCAGGCGCTGGCCCGCGTGGGGCTGTCGGCACGGGGGGACGACGGCGCTCGTCATGGCGAGGAGGACTCCCACCACCTGGAGCTCGAAGGGCCGATGGGGCTGGTGGAGCTGCACTTCCGTGCGCTCGCGGGTTGGGGCGAGGCGCTGGAGGGGGACGCGCTGCTGGCGCGCGCGGAGACAGGGGTGGTGGACGGGCGCGCCGTGCGGTGGCTGCGGCCCGAGGACGAAGCCGTGTACCTGGCGCTGCATGCGAGCAACCACGCGTTGCAGCGGCTGGCGTGGCTCTTCGACTTGAAGTTGCTGGCGCTGTCGGAGGCCCGGCTGGACTGGCGGACCGTGGTGGAGCGGGCCCGTGGCACGGCGTTCCCGCATGCCGTCTGGTACGCGTGGGATGCGGCGCGGCGGCTGTTCTCGGCGCCCGTTCCGGATGAGGTGCTGGAGGCGCTGGCGCCGCCGCGCTGGCAGCAGGTGCTCGCGCGGCGCTTCTTCTCCGACGCGAGACTCCTGGGGGCATCGCTCCTGGACAGCCGCGCCGGATGGATGGCGGCGAAGCTGCTGCTGGCGCCACGGATGGGCTCCGTGGCCCGGTACGGCGTCCGGCGCGCGCGGAATGCCGTACGGGCGAGATGGCGGCGCCCCTGATTCAGATGCAGTCGGGGTCTATGTACGGGCAAATCAATATGGAGCAGCAGCCGTCATTGTGGCACTCACACGACTGCTGCGCGGAAGTGACTCCCTCTGGTTCCGGCGGTGTTTCTTCAGCGGGAATGGAACCGCAGCCAGCCAGCATCCCCATCGTGACGGCCAGTGCTGCAAGCATCGCCTTCATGTGAGCCTGCCTTCCGTGAGTGGCCACGCCGCTGTGTGACGTGGGCCAGGGGAGATTTCGCCAGTGGCCTCCGCTGGCGGTCAAAGTCGGGGTGGGCGCAAGGTTGCGCACGCGACGAAGCCCAAATCCCTGTGCTCAGACAGACGCGCTCGTCCCACAGGCCGTGGCGCGGCTGTTCAGCCGCCCCCTCGGGTGGCTGCCTTTGAAGCCCCCGCTGCGTAGGTGGCTGAATTTCCTCAGCCTTTGGGCGCACACGGACGCCGTGTCGATTTTCTCTGAGCCGTGTCGATCCGCGTTCGGCTGATTCGTCGCCATTTCAGAACGGGGCAGTGGCCCCCAACCGAAAGGACACAGCGATGAAGGTCATGGTGCTCGTGAAGGCGACGAAGAACTCCGAGGCCGGGGTGATGCCCGACGAGAAGATGTTCGCGGCCATGGGCAAGTTCAACGAGGAGCTGGTGAAGGCCGGGGTGATTCTGGATGGAGATGGCCTCAAGCCGAGCAGCGCCGGCAAGCGCGTCCGGTTCTCGAACGGAACCAAGCGCGTCATCGACGGTCCCTTCGCCGAGACGAAGGAACTCGTGGCCGGCTATTGGATCTGGCAGGTGAAGTCGATGGAGGAGGCGCTGGAGTGGGCGCGCCGTTGCCCGGACCCGATGCCCGGCGAGGAGTCGGACCTGGAAATCCGTCCCTTCTACGAACTGGAAGACTTCGGCGCCGAGTTCACGCCGGAGTTGCGCGCCCGGGAGGAGAAGCTGCGCGCCGAGCTGGACCAGCGTCGCGGCTCCTGACGCGGCGGAAGCGGGGCAGTGGAGCGACCTCGCTCCACGCCCCTTCCACTGTCACCTCAAGGGCACAGCGGGCTGCCGCCCAATCCAGGAGCGCAGCCCTGGCCCACGCAGTACTGGGGACCGCTGTCGACGACGTGCTGTCCCGCCGAGTCGCGCGGCACCTCCACGGTGCAGCGGCCTTCGGCCTGGTTGCCGGACGGGTCCGCGACCACGTAGTGCACCGTGTAGACGCGGCCATCGCCGGTGTCGTCGCGCTCGGCGCGGAGCTGCACGGACGTGGCGTTCACCCGCACGTCGATGTCATCGCAGGTGGTGCCGTCGCAGATGCCCGGGACGTCCTCGGACTCATCCGACGTCACCCGGATGATGCGGCCGTACTGCTCCAGCGGCAGCTCGCCCAGGCACGCGTCCCTCGCCGGGGCAGCGCACTCCGCCAGCGTCACCGTGCGGTACTGGTGGTCCGCGGGCCACAGCCGCTTGCCCCGGGATGCACCCGGCACGGGCGCGCGGGTGTCCCGCACCGTCACGGAGAAGGCGCAGCCGCACGCGTTGCCGGAGCCGTCCGTCGCGTTGCAATCCACCACCGAGCGACCCAACGGGAACCGTGAGCCCGCGGGCGGCGTGCACTCGACCTGCACCGGACCGCAGTTGTCCTCCGCGCGGGCCGTGTACGTGGCCTCCGCGCCGCCGCCCACGCACTCCAGCACCTGCGGCCCCGGGCAGACGATGGACGGCAGTGTCGTGTCCACCACCGTCACCTTGGCTGTGCACACCGCGCTGTCCTCGCCGTCGAAGGCCGTCAGCGTCACCGGGTGCCGTCCCAGGCCGAAGGCGCCGGAGCCCGACTGCGTCACCGTGAAGGGACCGGGCTGCCCGTCCGGGTCGTGACTGCCGTCATCCACGCTGGCCCGCGCCCGGCACTGGGCATCGGCCTCCACCGTGACGTCGCGGCACAGCGCCACCGGCGGCACGTTGGGCGAGCACTCCATCTTCACCTGGGCCCGGGTGGTGTTGTTGTCCTCGCGGCACTCCAGCTCCCGTCCGGTGCCGGTGCCATCGTCATCCACCGACGCGAACACCAGCACCCAGCCGCCCGCGGGCGCAGCGAGCGCCAGCTCCACGGAGGTCTCCTCGCCCGCGCCCAGCGTGTGCGGCACCGTGGCCACGCCGAGCAGCGTGCCGTTCTCACCCATCCCGTCCAGGTAGAAGGCCACCTTCACACCCGCCGAGGCCGGCGCATCGCCCTGGTTGCGCACCCGCGCCTGGAGCAGCACCGCGTCATCGCCCGCGCAGGTGGACGTGACCTGTCCGATGACGAGGTCCGGCGCCGCGAACGGCCGCACGCCGCCCGTGCCCTGGCTGTTGGTGCGGAAGGTGTTGAGACCCGGCGCCAACCAGTTGCTCACCGGGCGCGCGGGAATGGTGCCATCGTCATTCACGTTGGTGACGGAGTACGCGTGCTGGTTCCAGATTCGGCGCGTGTTCACCCAGCCGTCCTTGCGGTCGCGGTACACGCGGATGCCCTGGAAGCTCCCGTAGCCGCAGGCCGTGTTCTGCGCGACGACGATTTCCGCGTTGCCGTCGCCGTCCACGTCCACGACGACCGGGTTCTCATAGGCGGTGCAGGAGCTGTGCGGCGCCTCGAAGCGGACCTCGCCGGTGACGCCGTCGTAGATGCGCAGCGCCGTCTCGTCGGCGTAGACGACCTCGGCGCGGCCGTCGCCCTCGAAGTCGAAGGTGGACGAGCCCGTGCGGTTGGAGCTGTGGTCCCGCGTCGGGCTCAGCCACTTCACCCGGCCGTCCGCCTCGAACACGGCGTAGTGGGACGCGCCCGCCACGCCAATCTCCGGCTGACCGTCACCGTCGAAGTCCGCGATGTTGGGCGGTCCGCCCACGCCGCCGCCCGGGTGCTGCACGGTCCACTTCACCCGGCAGTTCGCGTCCATCAACGACACGTGGCCGTTCCACACCACCACCACTTCGCCCTCGGGGCCGGCGTCGAAGTTGCCCACGCCCGACAGGCCATGCCCCAGCTCCGAGGCCTTGCACTTGAGCGTGCCGTCATGCCGGTAGATGGCGCGGCCGTTCACCACCTCCTGGAACCCGTCGCCGTCCAGGTCCACCGCGAAGGAGAGGGGGCCGGTGTCGTTGACCGGGCTGCCCACGCCGTCGCTGCCCACCCACCGGAGCGTCCCGGTGCTGTCATAGACATGGTTGCCAGCGATGATTTCCACCGACCCGTCACCGTCCAGGTCCGCCAGGGACACGCCACCCCAGTCGAGCGGGGGGCCGTCCGCGCGGAACTTGAAGGCGCCGGTGTGCTCGAAACAGATGATGCCCCGGGCGCTCTCGGGCACGGTGCACAGCTCCACCTTGCCGTCGCCGTCGATGTCGCCCGCGGCCACGGTCGCCGAGCCTCGCGTGCGGTAGGCGGGGTCGGTGACGGCCCACAAGTCCGAGCCGTCCGCGCCGCTGATGGCGCGCAGCACGCCATTCGTCTTGAAGTTCCAGCCCTCGAAGCTGTTGAACACGACGTCGGGGACGCCGTCCTGGTTGACGTCCACCACCACGGGCGTGGTCTGCACGTTGATGTGCGTGGGCACCAGGGGGCTGGCCGTCCAGGCCCACTCCACTTCGGGCTCGAAGTGCGGTTCGAAGGGCGGGCGCACCTCGCACCGCGCCTCGGATTCGTCGACGGTGCTGTTGTTGTACGCCGGGGGTTCCTCGGGCGCTGTCGTGCTGGTGCACGCCGCCAACCCCAGTGCGCCGAGCGTGAGCCACCGGCCCGGCCGCCCATCCGACCTTCCTTGCTGCGCCATGCCGCCTCCTCGAATGCCTGCCCGGTCCGCGACGTACCGGGCGGCCCAGGTATTCACTCGGCTGCGTTCGGCGACCCACCCCCCAGGGCCTGCGGGTGTCGGATGTTCATCCCTGGCGCCTGGGAGTGACGGATGGTTCACAGAGGGGGTGACGTCTCGCGGGCGTTGCAGGGCATGTGTCCGGACCGTTAAAGGGGGTGGCCATGTCCGCCGCCAGTCTGCTCGACACCTTCCGCGTGCTCTCCTCGTTCGATCCGCCCCGTGGCGCGCTGCGAGGGGCGCCGTGGGAGGCGTACGTGGATTGGGCCATCGTCCAGGGCCTGGCGCCGCTGGCGGCCTACAACCTGGAATACCGGTTGGGCGCGGGCAACGCTCCCGAGTGGGCGCGGGACAAGCTGCTGAGCATCTACCAGGGCTCCGTCAACGACAACGTGATGAAGCTCGTGAACTTCAAGCGCATCGTGGGCGCGCTGGAGGGGCGCAAGCTGGTGCTGATGGGACCGGCGTCCTTCGCGGACACGCTCTATCCCCACGTGGGCTTCCGGCCGGTGCCCGAGCTTCAGATGCTGATGAAGCGCCTGGACGTGGAGGGCTTCGCCGGCTTCCTGGCCAACCACGAGTTCGTCCCGGAGCCCGACACCGAGAACAGCGGCGCCACGAAGGTGGTGTCGGACGGGCGCACCGTCATCCTGCTCTACTCGGACGTGCTGGGGCCCCGGCGCCGCGAGCAGGCCGCGGGCATCCTCGAGCGCGCCAAGCCGATGCGCGTCTACGGCCCCTCCCTGTTCCGCCCGGACCTGGAGGACGCGGTGCTGCTGACGGCGATGGAGCACGCGCGCCAGGGCTACGCGGTGCCGTGGGTGTCCTTCATCGACCTGCGCGAGCTCGTCACCGGCGCGAAGTGGATGGGCGGCGTGTACTCGCGGCCGTTGGATGTGCCGGCGCTGCTGTCCCGCGCCGCGGAGTGGCGCCTGGAGCGGGCCCTCTACACGTCCCTGTCCATTGTCACGCGCCTGTTTCCGGAGACCGCCCCGGCCGCCACGGCCGCGCTGCCGCCGCTGCGGAGGGCGACGCGAGAGCTGCTGGACAGGACGGTGGTGGGTCCTGTCTGCACCCCCGGACAGACGTCCGCCCTCAAGGGGATGGAGCGGGTGCGCCGCTTGCTCACGGGCCAGTAAGGCTGGCTGCTCGACGGGCATGCCCCGAGGGCGGGACGGGCTTCCTTTCGGACTCCCTCCCGGCGTATGAGTCCTCTAAGAGACATTCACTGGGGCTCCCTCAATGCGTATTGCCATCATCGGAACCGGCTACGTCGGCCTTGTCGCGGGCACCTGCTTCGCGGACTCGGGCAACGACGTCACGTGCGTGGACATCGACGAGCGGAAGATCCGCATGCTCCAGGCAGGCGAAGTGCCCATCTACGAGCCGGGTCTGGAAGAGCTCATCAAGAAGAACGTGCGTGAGAAGCGCCTGTTCTTCACGCGGGACCTGCCCGAGGCGGTGACCAACGCGCAGGTCGTCTTCATCGCCGTGGGCACGCCCGAGGGTGAGAGCGGCGACGCCGACCTCCAGTACGTGCTGGCCGCCGCCGAGCAGGTCGGCAAGGCGATGAAGCAGTACACGGTGGTGGTGGACAAGAGCACCGTGCCGGTGGGCACCGCGGACAAGGTTCGCGAGGCCATCCGCGGCGTGACGAGCGTGGAGTTCGACGTCGTCTCCAACCCGGAGTTCCTCAAGGAAGGCGCCGCGCTGGACGACTTCCTCAAGCCGGACCGCGTCGTCATCGGCGTGGACTCCGAGCGCGCGCGCAAGGTGATGGGGGACCTGTACTCGCCCTTCGTGCGCACCGAGAACCCGATTCTCTTCATGGACACGCGTTCGGCGGAGCTGACGAAGTACGCGGCCAACGCGATGCTGGCCACGCGCATCTCGTTCATGAACGACATCGCCGCGCTCTGCGAGAAGGTGGGCGCGGACGTGGACTTCGTGCGCAAGGGCCTGGGCTCGGACAAGCGCATTGGCTACCCGTTCCTCTTCCCGGGCGTGGGCTACGGCGGCTCCTGCTTCCCCAAGGACGTGAAGGCGCTGGTGGCCACCGCGCGTGACTACGGCCTGGAGCTGGACCTGCTGCGCGCCGTGGAGCGCACCAACGAGCGCCAGAAGAAGCTGCTGGTGAACAAGGCCACCAAGCACTACGGCTCGCTGGAGGGCCGCAAGTTCGGCGTGTGGGGTCTGGCCTTCAAGCCGAAGACGGACGACATGCGCGAGGCGCCGTCCATCGAGGTCATCGAGGGCCTCATCGGCAAGGGCGCCCAGGTCATCGCGCATGACCCGGTGTCCCCGCACACCGCCAAGCGCGTCTTCGGTGAGCGCATCCGCTACGCGTCGGTGCCCTACGAGGCGCTGGAGGGCGTGGACGGCCTCTTCGTGGTGACGGAGTGGAACGAGTTCCGCCACCCGGACTTCGAGCGCATGAAGTCGCTGATGAAGTCGCCCGTCGTGTTCGACGGCCGCAACGTGTACGACCCGGCGCGCATGCGTGAGCTGGGCTTCACGTACTACGGCATCGGCCGGCGGTAGCGGTGAGCAGTCGTCGTTCCCTCGACGCGCTCACGGGGCTGCGGTTCTTCGCGGCCCTGCACGTCGTGTTGTTCCACTTCGCGGCGCCCACCCTGGGGTCGGCGCCCGAAGTGCTGCGCAACTGGGTGGGCGCGGGTTATGCCGCCGTGGGCGTCTTCTTCGTCCTGTCCGGCTTCGTGCTCGCCTGGAACTACCTGGACGCGGACGGGCGCATGGAGACGCCGCCCCGGGCCTTCTGGGCCGCGCGCGTCGCCCGCGTGTACCCCGTCTACGTGCTGGCCTTCCTCCTGTCGGCGCCCACCACCATCGCGGCGTCCGTGGAGACCAACGGCTGGGCGATGGCCGCCGCGAAGCTGGCCGTGGGCGGGCTGGCCGCGTTGACGCTGCTCCAGGCGTGGCTGCCGCGGCTGGCGCTGTACTGGAATCCGCCGGGCTGGTCCGTGGCGGTGGAGGCGTGCTTCTACGGCGTGTTCCCATGGCTGTCGCGTGGCCTGTCCCGCTTGCGGCCCTCGTGGCTTCCCGGTGCCTTGGGCGTCACGTGGGTGTTGGGATTGGCGCCGCCGCTGCTGTACCTGGCGCTGACGCCGGATGGACCTGGCCCCGTCGACGCCGCGTCGTCCGGGACGTGGCTGACGGCGCTCAAGGTGAACCCGCTGGCGCGGCTGCCAGAGTTCCTCTTCGGCGTGCTGCTGGGCTGGGCCTTCGTGCGGGAGCGGGCGGCGGGAGGGGCGGGGCGCTCGGGCGCGGTGTTGGCGGCGCTGGGCACCGCGCTGCTGGTGGTCGCGGGGGCCGCGGGCTCTCGAATCGCATACCCGCTGATGCACAACGCGCTGCTGGCGCCCGCGTCCGGGCTGCTGGTGTACGGCCTGGCGCGCGGGGGCGGGGCCCTGGGGTGGCTGCTGTCGCGGCCCCTGTGCGTGAAGCTGGGTGGGGCCAGCTTCGCGCTCTACCTGCTCCAGTACCCCGTGTCGGAGGCGGCCAAGGGCCTGGGGGACGTGTTGTCACCCTGGGTGGAGCTGCGCACCCCCGAAGGGCTGCTGGGACTGGTGTTGCTGCTGGGCGTGCCCGCGTCGCTGTGGGTCCACCGCGCCGTGGAAACACCGCTCCGCGCGCGCGTCCGGGCCGCGCTCACGCCCTGGGTGGAAGGGGCTTCCCAGGCACCCACGAAGCCGTTCGTGTCCGGGGTCTGAGGGGCAACGCCCGCCGCCGCGAAGCCGCGTCGAGCGCGGCCCTGGGGGCTGGGGCGACAACGGACGCCGGCGGGTGCTTCAGCGCGACAGGCCGCAGGCGCGCTTGCCTTCCTCGGTCTCGATGGCGCGGCAGTCGCAGCCCTCGACGAGTTCCTCACACACGGCCTCGTCCTCGGCCGTGGGCTCCACGCGGTTCTCCTCCTGGCCCGCGCGTCGGAGGCAGAGCTCCTTCTCCACCGAGTTGATGGAGCAGTCGCACAGCTTCTCGGACAGCTCGCGGCAGGCGCCCTTGCAGCCGATGAGGCCGGAGAGGGCGGAACAGAGGAGGGCGGCGGTGACGATGAAACGGCGCATGGATGCGGCGAACATGCCAGAAGGTCCCCTGGATGCAAGCCGACATCGAGTCCCGCGTGCCGGGGCGGATGCTAGGGTTGGTCGCCTGCTTCGCCCCTGGGGGAGACGCCACTCATGTTGTCACTCATCGCTGTCGCACTGCTCGCCACCACACCGTCACTGGCTTCTCACTCCTTGCTGACGCCGTCCGAAGGCCGCGCCGTCTCCGCCCGTCTGCTGGTGGCCCAGGCCCCGGAGACCGAGGCCCCGGAGGTGGACGTCCCCTCCGACGCGCCCGCGCTCCGGCAGGAGGACCTGGACGCCCGCGCCCGTGAGCTGACGCTGCGGATTTCGAAGCTGCAGAGCGAGATTCGCACCATCGACACCAACTGGCCCACGGGTTCGATGGTGATGGCGTACTCGGGCTACGTGCTGGCGCCGCTGCTGCTGCTGGGCATCCCCCTCATCATCTACGGGGTGAGCACGTCCAACGAGGACAACCGGGGCGCGTTGGTGGCCCTGGGCACGGGCCTGTCGGTGGGTGGCGCCGCGGGTGTGGGGCTGCTCGTCGCGGGTATCATCACGGGGAGCAGGGGGGCGGCCGTCAACCGGGCCCACCGCGAGCAACTGGTCAACGAACGCATCCAACTGGAGGACGAGCTGCGCGACGTGAAGGCCCGTCGCGATGCACGCGGTGCGTTGCAGACGCGAACCTGGACGCCGCGTCCCAGTGTGCCGCTGGTCGCCTTCGCGTTCTGATGTCGGCTGGCGAGCACGGCCGGTCTCCTGGCGGCTCGTACTGGAGGCTGGGGAGCGGGCCGACGCGGAGGGTCCTGTGATACTCCCCGCTTCGTCTCCGCATGCCTCGCGCTTCCCGCAGCACCTCCCGTTTCACCCTGTTCGCCGAGGCGTCGTTGGCGGCGCTCGTCGTGGTGTGCCCGGTGGCGCTCGGGGGCGCGGCGTCGTGGCTGCTCTGGCCGCTGGTGACGCTGTCCGGCGCGGCGGCGGTGCTGGCGGCCATTGGCGCGAGGCGGCAGGGGCAGTCGCTGCGTGTGCCCCTGCTGGCGGTGCCCCTGGCCGTGGGCGCCGGGCTGTGCGCGGTGCAACTGGTGCCGCTGCCCGCCAGCGTCTTGCAGGTGCTGAGTCCAGAGGCCGCGGCCCTGCGTGAGTTCGTGCTGGTCCCTCTGGGACTGGAGCGAGCCCGGCCCATCTCGCTGGACCCGTCCGCCACCTGGCGTGAGCTGGCGAAGCACCTGGCGTACCTGTTGGCCTTCCTCGCGACGGTGCAGGTGTGCCGCGCACGGGGCAGCCGGGAGCGGTTGCTCGCGGCGGTGGCGTTGACGGGCGCGGGGCTCTCGGTGGTGGGGCTGGGCCACGCGCTGCTGGGCGTGAAGTCCCTCTTCGGGGTGATGCCCTGGGTGCACGCGCAGCCCCCGTTGGTGACGCCGTTCGGCAACCCGAACCACCTGGCCGGTTTCCTCGGGCTGGCCTCCACCGTGGGCGTGGGGCTGGCCTTCACGCGCAGGCACCAGGCTCGCGCGTGGCCGTACGCGCTGGCGGCCGGAGCGTCGGGCCTGGGCGTGGTGATGTCCCTGTCGCGTGGCGGCATCGCCTTCTTCGTCTTCGGTCAGGCGCTGCTGGCGCTGTTGTTGCTGCGCAGGCGTCACACCTCGGGCGAGGGCGCTTCGCCCGTCTGGGCCCGGAGCGCCGCGGCGCTGCTGGGCCTGCTGGCCGTGTTGATGGTGGGGGCGTACACGGTGGCGGATGGCCTGTGGGCGGAGGCGCGCACCGCGGACAGCGTGGAGAAGCTGCGCCAGTCCAAGGTGGCGCTGTGGCCGATGATGGCGGAGGCCGCGCGCGCGTTTCCGTTGCTGGGCATGGGGCGGGGCGCCTTCGAAGCGGCGTTTCCGCGCTACCAGTCGGAGCCCAACCCCAACACCCTCACGCATCCGGAGAACGCGGTGCTGCAAGCCGCGGCGGAGCTGGGCGCGTTGGGCCTGGTGCTGCTGGCGGTGGCCGTCTGGGGCTTCCTGCGCCTGTTGCGGCGCGAGGGGCTGGAGACGCTGGACCTGGCGGCGCTCGCGGGCGTGGCGGCGCTGGGCCTGCACGACGTGTTCGACTTCAGCCTGGAGCTGCCTGCGTGCGCGGTGGCGGCGCTGGTGGTGCTGGGCGCGGTGGCGCGTCCCCGTGAGCGCGCCTCCGAGGACCCGGCGTGGTGCTTGAAGCCCTCCGTGCGGGTGATGGTGCTGGGGCCGGTGCTCACGGCCGTGGCGCTGGTGGCGTTGGTGCCTGGCCGGCATCGCTTGGGGGACGCGGAGGCGGAGCTGGTGACGTGGGTCACCTCGGGGGCGTCGGCGCATGAGGCCCACGCGCGCGGGCTGGAGCTGGTGGACCGGCATCCGGCGGACTACCTGCTGTACCGGTTGATGGCCTCGGCGCACGCCGCGCGCGGGCGCGAAGGGGCGGGGGAGGCCCTGGCGCTGGTGAACCGGGCGCTGTACCTGGCGCCCCTGGATGCGAGCTCCCACCGTGTGGCGGCGCGGGCGCTGCTGGCACTGGGGCGGAGCGGGCAGGCCTTCCTGGAGTACCGCCTGGCGCATGAGGCGGGAGACGTCTCCGTGCTGCTGAGCGAGGCGTTGCCGCAGGCGCGGACGCTGGCCTCGCTCACGGTGTTGACGCCGGAGGTGCCGGCCACCGCGGTGCGGCTGCTGGACTCGCTGGTCAACACGCCGGGCCGCGTGGAGCTGGCGCTGGATTACGCGCACTGGGCGAGGGCGCACTTCGCGGGCCAGCCGGAGGTCGCGGCGCTGTGGGGGCGAGAGGCGCGGTTGCGCATCGTGCAGGGGAACCTGGAAGCGGCGGAGGCGGCGTGGGTGGAGGTGGAGCGGTTGGCGCCGGATGTGTTGGACACGTACCTGCTGCGCGCGGAGGTGTTGCGCGCGCAGGGCCGGCGCGATGAGGCCTTGCAGTCGCTGGAGCGGCTGCTGGCGCGCTTCCCGGGCAACGTGGCGCTGTCCTTCCAGTTGGCGTCACAGCAGTTGGACGCGGGGCTGACGCGGAGGGCGCGCGACACGTTGCAGGCGCTGGCGCCCTTCATCACGGACTACGCGCAGCGCGCGCGGTTGCTGTCGCTGGAGGCTTCGTGTCTGGAGCGTGAGGGCCTGCTGTCGCGGGCGCTCGAGCGGAGGCAGACGGCGGCGCGGCTGGTCCCTGGCGCGGATGCGTATTTCGCCGTGGCGCGGACGCAGGAGACGCTGCGCCGGTACGACGCGGCGGCGCGTTCGGTGCACGAAGGCATGCGGCATCTGCCCGCGAGCGCGCGGACGGAGGCGCGGGCCTGGGCGGCGCGATTGGAAGCGGCCGAGCGCGAGCGGGTGGAGTCGCGGCGCAAGACGCTGACGGATGATCCGCGCGCGGAGGAATTGGAGTACCTGCTGCGCGGCCATCCGGACGTCGACGGCGAGGCACGGGACGCGCGCTAGGCGGCCCGGGCCTCGGTTGTTTCAGACATGGGCGTGCGCGCCCTCGACGGGCCGCGTGGGCGCGCCGCTGTTGCTCTCCGCCGGCTGCTCCTGGTCCTGTTCGATGAACGAGGCCACCAGGGGCCACTCCAGGGTGGCGAAGTCCTGGAAGCGCATCTCCAGCGTCTCCTCATGGGAGCCCGCGCGGAAGAGCAGCCGTTCAGCCAGGCTGAGCGACTCATCGACGGCGACAGGCAGGCCGTAGAGCTCTCCGAAGGGAGGCTCGGCGCCCAGCTCGCAGTCGGGGAAGTGGCCGGAGAACTCCTGCTCGGTGGCGAGGCGGACGTGCCTGACGCCCAACATGTCGCGGACCTGGTGCAGGTCCACGGAGCTCGCCGCGGGGACGACGACAATCCAGGGTTGCCGGTCCGCCAGGACGATGACGGACTTGGCCACGCGCCATCCGGAGACGTGCAGGGCCTCGGCGACTTCTTGGGCGGCCACGGCACGCGGGTGCCAGTACCGCTCGAAACGCACCCCGTTGCGGCGCAGATAGTGCTGTATCGCTTCGGGAATCATGTGGAATCTCACCTCCTCTCCCAAGAAGGTGATGACCCCAAGCGGCTACGACCACGGGCGCCCGTCATACTCGGGCTCACAGCCCGCTGCCGAGCCCCTGAACGCCCGCCCGTAGGGCAGGCGGGCGGGCGACTACACTCCAGGGCATGAATCAGCCCCTACGCCATGTCGCTCTGCTGCTCCCGCTGTTGGGGGCGCTCGCGTGTGGCGCCTCCGCTCCGTCGATACGCGACTGGGACACCGCTGCGTGGGCCCCAGGTGTCGTTGGCTGTGAAGCCTCGCCCGCCGAGGGGCGCTGCGTCGTCCTCGCATGTGATGAAGGGGCGTGTGGCCTCTTCCTGTGTGGCGACGTTGAAGGCAACGCGGCCGTGCCGGCGCCCACGGTGGAGAAGGTTGTGGGCCGGCCAGCGTTCCGGGGGCCCGGTGCGTACCGAAACTGGTGGCAGCGCCGCACGGGGATTCGAGCAGATGCACAGCCCCTGGCCGTGGCGTCAGTGGCGCGTCGTCATTCGGTGTACGTCCCGGCGGTGCCTCGGCCGCGGGGGAAACTCATCAAGCACCACCTGTTTCCTCAGGAGCCGCGGCTCGCGGCCTGGTTCAGGGCGGCGGGCATCGACATCCACCAGTTCACGATGGTCGTTCCGGAACACGTTCATTGGCGCATTCACAGTGGCAAGGGCATGGGGCCGGGAGGCGCATGGAACAACGCATGGCGGCGGTTCGTGGTCGCCAATCCCCGGCCCCCTTCGAAGGACGTCATCATGCGGCACGCCATCGAACTCGCGTTTCGCTTCGAGCTTTCGGGGCCCGTGGTGCCCTACAACGTGCCCATCACGCCAGGGATGGGCGGTTCTCGGATAGAAGCGCTGTGAGCGCGGCGCCTGTTCGAAGGGGAGGAGACGCGTGAAGTTCTTCCGACTCGAAGCGGATACGACGTCGCGCTACACCGGTGACCTGAGTCGCGCCGCGCACCGGTGGGGGTTGCCGGGGGTGGAGCCCTGCCCGGCATGCGGTGTCGGAGGCGGTTGGGCCGGCATCCAGTATCCCTGTGTCGACCTCTCCGGACTGACCCAGGTCGAACTGCAGCCGTTCTCCGACCCCTGGCCCGTTGCCTTCGATGCCTTCGTCCAGTTGCGCGAGCGCATCAGGCCGCTGGTACCCCAGGGCGCCGTGTTGGAGCCGGGCGCTCGGCTGGGGCCGCTCACGGGCGCGGCGTCCGGTGCGTTCGGGCCGCTCTCATTGCAGGACTGGACGCCCATCGCGCGAGCCGATGCCCTGGCCGCGATGCAGGAGGCTGGGCTCCGAGGACTCATTGGCGGACCTGTCGATGCGACGTTCCGGGCCCGGACGCCTCCCCGGTTGTGCGAGCTCCAATTGGAGCTTCACGGACGGCTCCATGAGGCCTGCTTCCCACAACCGCGCCGCCGTCCTTGCGCGACGTGCGGAAGCGAGGACAGTCAGCCCCTGCCAGAGGCGTACTGGCTCGCCCGCGACTCGCTGCCCGCGCACCTGGACCTCTTCCGGTTGAGGGATTTTCCCACGCTCGTCATCGTGACCGAGCGCATGGTGGAGGTGGCTAGCCGCCTGATGCTCGACGGCGCCACCTTCCTCCCCTTGGAGGCCCGCTGAATCGGCGGGCCCCATCCCTCACTGCTGGAAGTCGTAGACGCTGCCCAGGTTGAGGATGCGCGTCAGCTCATCCAGCGCCGTCATCGTCTCGCGCGCGAGCTGCGGGTCCTGCAAATCCTTGGGGCGCAGCACCTCGCGGTAGTGCCGCCGCACCCAGCCCGCCAGGGAGTCATGCAGCGCGGGCGTGTAGAAGACGTCCGCCTTGATGGCGCCGCGCTCCTCGTCCGTCAGCCACACGCGCTGGCGCAGGCACGCGGGGCCGCCGCCGTTGTTCATGGACTGGCGCACGTCCAGGTAGTGCACGGCCTTCACCGGCGTTTCCTCGGCCACCACGCGCTCCAGGAACCGCCGCGCCGCGGGCGTCTCCTTGCTCTCCACGGGCGCGACAATCGCCATGGTGCCGTCCGGCAGCGTCAGCACCTGCGAGTTGAACGGGTACGCCTTCACCGCGTCCTTCACCGGCAGCTCCGCCTGGGTGGCCACCACCGCGCGGAAGTCCTGTCCCAGCTTCTCGCGCAGCACCGCGAGCAGCCCCGGGTGGTCCACGAAGGCCAGCTCGTGCAGCATCAGGAACCGCTCGTTGCCCACCGCGAGCACGTCCGTATGGAACGCCCCCGCGTCGATGCCCTCCGGGTGCTGCTGCGGAAAGAGCACCGACTTCGCGTCCAACTGGTGCAGCCGCGCCAGCGCCTGACTCGCCTCCAGCGTCTGCCGGGCCGGGAAGCGGCTGGGGCCCTGCACGTCCTGCCACGCGCTGCGGCCCCAGGCCAGCAGGTGCAGGCCCGCGTGTCCAGGCGTGGCGAGCCGCGTGTGGTTCGCCGCGCCCTCGTCCGCGAAGTGGCTGCTGCCCGGCAGCGGCGCGTGCACCGCGAAGTGCTTCTCGCTCGCGAAGATGGCGCGCAGCACCGAGTGCGTCGTCTCCGCCTCGATGGCCCGGTGGTACATCTGCGACAGGTTGGCCGGCGTCAGATGCACGCGCCCGTCCGCCGTGTCCGCGCTGGGCGCGACCGTGGCCGCGTTCGCCGTCCACATGGAGGAGGCGCTGGACGTCAGCCGCAGCAGGTGCTCCGCCTCGCGCGAGGCCCGGGTGATGACCTCCTCGTCCGAGCCCGTGAAGCCCAGGGCCCTCAGGGCCCGCAAGGACGGGCGGGGCTGGGGCGGCAGCACGGCCTGTCCCACCCCCAGTCCGGAGACGAAGCGCATCTTCTCCAGTCCCTGGAGGGCCGCGTCCCGGGGGTGGCTCGGCTCACCCACATGGTTCTGCGACGCCAGGTTGCCGGGCGAGAGGCCGCCGTAATTGTGGGTGGGCCCAACGAGCCCGTCGAAGTTGTATTCGCGCATGGGATATTGAACGCCTCGTGGAGCGTCCACCCTTAGCAAAGCGTCTCAAGCGTTTCCTCCGCTACGTGCTCATCCGGGGCGTGCTGTTGCTCCTTCAACCTCTGCCGTTGGGGGTGGCCCGGAGCCTGGGTGCGCGGTTGGGCGCGCTGGCCTACCACCTCGCCGGTGGGGAGCGGCGCAAGGCCCTCAAATCGCTATCCGTGGCCTTCCCGGAAAAGTCGGACGCGGAGCGGGAAGCCGTGGCCCGCGAGGCCTTCCGGCACCTGGCGGCGGCCGCCCTGGAGGTGGCCTGTACGGGCGCCCTGGACGAAGCCCTGGAGCGCCTGGTCGCCTGGTCGGACGCCGACCGGCAGGTGCTGGAGACGGCCCTGGCCCGGGGGAAGGGCGTCGTCTTCGTGTCCGGGCACGTGGGGAACTGGGAGCTGCTCGCCCGTCGGGTGGCGCGCGCGGGGTACCCCAGCCAGAGCATCGCCAAGGAGACCACCGACCCTCGGCTGACGGAGCTGGTGGGCCAGTTCCGGGCCCGGGGCGGGGTGCGCAGCATCTGGCGCGGCCAGGAGGGGGCGGCCCGGGCCATGCTGCGCGCGCTGCGCAGCGGCGAAATCCTGGGCATCCTCATCGACCAGGACACGAAGGTGCAGTCGCTCTTCGTGCCCTTCTTCGGCCAGCTCGCCGCCACGCCCCGGGCCGCCGCGGACCTGGCCATTCGCACGGGGGCCTCGGTGGTGACGGGCTTCTGCCACCGGGACGGGGACGGCTACCGCCTGACGATGGAGGAGGTGCCGGTGCCCCAGGACGCGGACCGCGAGGCGGCCGCCCTAACCCTCACCGCGGCCCTGTCCACCCGAATCGAGGACGCCATCCGGCGGGCCCCGGAACAGTGGGTGTGGATGCACCAGCGCTGGAAGACGCGTCCACCGGTGGGCGCGGACGTGCCACTTCCGGAGGCGGCGCCCGCCTCGGCTGGGTGATAAGGAAGCCCCGTGTCACGCCTGCTCGCCGCCAGCCTCGTCGTCCTGGTGTTCGCCCCCGGTTGCAAGCCCGGGGCAGGCGCGGGTGCGTCCGAGGCCCAGCCCCCTCCCGAGGTGGTGCTGCACGGCGCCCGCCTGGAGTCCTTCGAGGGCGAGCGGCTGACGCGGTCCGGCACCGCGGAGCAGATTTCCTACCAGCGCACCACCGGCGACGTGTGGGCCACCAACGCCACCCTGAAGATTCCGCCGGGCCAGTCCGGCGCGGGGGCGCCTCCGGGGACGGAGGGCGGCGTGGAGGTGAGCGCTCCGAATATGGAGGGCAGCCTCGCGTCCAAGCAGGTGGTGGCCTCGGGCGGTGTCATCATCCGCACCGGAAAGGGCATGGAGGCCCGCACTCCCCGGTTGACGTACGACGCCACCACGGAGCGGGCGCATGGAAACGAGGGCGTGACGGTGAAGGGACCTGACTACCGGCTGCGGGCGGACCGCTTCGAGCTGTACTTCCCGGACGAGACGTTCAACTTCGCGGGCTCGGTGGAGACCGTGGTGGGAGCGCCCCAGTGATTGAGTTCCTCGTAACGGCCTTCTTCGTCGCGCAGCCCGCGCCCGTGCTCGCCGCCACGCCCGCGCAGGGCACGCCGCCCGCCGCGGTGGCCCCGGCTCCGGCGGCGGGCACCCGCGCCCCCAACCCCCTGGGTGGCGCCAAGGACCTGAAGGAGCCCGTTCAAATCAACGGCGACAACGTCACCTTCCAGAAGTCCCAGGCCACGCTGACGGGCAACGTGAAGGTGAAGCACCGCACGCTGGACTTGAAGTGCGACCGGATGACGGCCAACTACACGCCGCAGCGCGAGGTGACGCGGGTGGTGTGCACCGGCGGCGTGGAGGCCGTGGACGGGGACCGCCTGGCCCGCGGTGAGCGCGCCGAGTACGACGTGCCCAGCGGCGTGCTGGTGGTGACGGGCTCGCCCGAGGCGCGCCAGGGCACCACGCACATGCGCGGCACGAAGGTCCGGCTGACGCTGGGCAATGAACGGCTGGAAGTGGAGAACGCCGTCATCGTCTTCGAGTCGATGCCCGCCAACCCCGCGCCCGCCAAGCGCAAGGGGCGCCCGGCCCCGGCCCGCCCGGCGGCCCCCTCCGCCCAGGGAGGCACGCAGCCATGAGCGCGAAGCTGTACGCGGAGGGCCTGGAGAAGACCTTTCGCCGCCGCAAGGTGGTGGGCGGCGTGTCCTTCAGCGTGGCGCCCGGCGAAGTGGTGGGCCTGCTGGGCCCCAACGGCGCGGGCAAGACGACCAGCTTCAACATGGTCGTGGGACTGGTGTCTCCGGACGCGGGACGCGTGCGCATTGGGGACGAGGACCTCACGCACCTGCCCATGCACCGCCGCGCCCGCAGGGGTGTGGGCTATCTGCCACAGGAAGCCTCCGTCTTCCGCAAGCTCACCGTGCGCGACAACTTCCTGGCCGTGCTGGAGCGCCAGAAGGATCTGGACTCGAAGGCCCGCGGGCAGCGCGCCGACACCCTCCTGGAGGAGTTCGGCCTCACGCACGTGTCCGAGTCCCTGGGGGAGACGCTCTCCGGTGGCGAGCGCCGGCGCGCCGAGATTGCCCGGAGCCTCATCCCCCAGCCCCGCTTCATCCTCTTCGACGAGCCCTTCGCCGGCGTGGACCCCATCAACGTGGGCGACCTCCAGCGGCAGATCTTCCTCCTGCGCGAGCGCGGCCTGGGCGTCCTCATCACCGACCACAACGTGCAGGACACCCTGGGCATCTGTGATCGCGCGTACATCATCGCACAGGGGCAGATTCTCGAAGAGGGCACCCCGGCGGAGATCGCCGCGTCTCCCAAGGCGCGAGCCGTCTACCTGGGGGAACGGTTCCGCCTCCAACAAGCGCTGTAAGGACGGCTGGCCACCTGTCAGAGGCGTGCTTAGAATGGGTTGGCCCCGCTTTTGCGCCGACTTGTCAACGCGCATGTGACACCCTGAGTGGTTCCAAGCTCTCGAATTCCTTGTGGAATTCTGAGCATGCAAGCAAGGGACCCTCGTTTCGGGGCTAGACGAAGTCAGGGCTCCTTGTTACGTTGGCACGGTCTTTGATTGTGGCCCTCTGGCTGAGGGACCAAGTCAACCCTGGAGACCCCGTCTCATGGCGATGGAACTGAAACAAAGCCTGAAGCTTGCCCAGCAGCTGGTGATGACGCCGCAGCTGCAGCAGGCCATCAAGCTCCTCCAACTGTCCCGCATGGAGCTGCTCGAGCAGGTCCGCGAGGAGATGGAGCAGAACCCACTGCTGGAGCAGCCCGACGAGCAGGCCCCGGGAGACGTGGGGGACAAGGAACCCGGTGAAGCCTCCCTGGAGGCTGACAACGTGGAAATGCCGCGGGACATGGACCTGCCCGCGGCCACCAGCGACACCGCCACGGAGTTCAAGGCGGACGGGGAGGGCCCCCCGGAAATCGACTGGGAGCAGTACCTCAACAGCTACCAGTTCAACGAGCCGACCACCGCCTCCAACAAGGGGAACGTGGCCACGGACGACCTGCCGTCGTTCGAGGCCAACCTCGTCAAGAAGGAGGACCTGGTCGACCACATCCAGGAGCAGCTCGGCACGCTGCGCCTGAACGACGCCGAGCGCCGCATCGCCATGCTCATCCTGGGCAACCTGGATGACGACGGCTACCTCAAGCTGCCGGAAGTGGACGGAGATCCGCTCATCCGCCTGGCCAACGAGGCGGACGTGCCCATGCACGTCGCGGAGCGCACGCTGCGCCGCATCCAGATGTTGGACCCGCGCGGCTGCGGCGCCCGTGACTTGCAGGAGTGCCTGCTCATCCAGCTCCAGGGGATGAAGGAGCCGCACGCGCCGCTGCTGGGCCTCATCATCAAGCGGCACATGAAGTACCTGGAGAGCAAGAACCTGCCCGCCATCGCCAAGGACCTGAAGGTCACCTTGGAAGAGGTGGTGGAGGCGGTGCGGCTGCTCCCGAAGCTGGACCCGAAGCCGGGCCGCAACTTCAGCGGGGACGACGCGCAGTACATCACCCCCGACGTGTTCGTCTACAAGATGGGGGACGAGTACACGGTGGTGCTCAACGATGACGGCCTGTCCAAGCTGCGCATCTCCGGCACCTACCGGAACGCGTTGAAGACGGGCGCGGTGGGCCCCGGCCAGACGAAGGACTTCATCCAGGACAAGCTGCGCAGCGCGATGTGGCTCATCCGCTCCATCCACCAGCGGCAGCGGACCATCTACAAGGTCACCGAGAGCATCGTGAAGTTCCAGCGGGACTTCCTGGACAAGGGCATCGCCCACCTCAAGCCGCTCATCCTCCGGGACGTGGCCGAGGACATCGGCATGCACGAGTCCACGGTGAGCCGCGTCACCACCAGCAAGTACGTGCACACCCCGCAGGGCATCTTCGAGCTGAAGTACTTCTTCAACTCGTCCATCGCCCGCGTGTCCGGTGAGGACACCGCGAGCGAGGCGGTGAAGCACCACATCAAGCAGTTGGTGTCGCAGGAAGACGCCCGCAACCCGTACTCGGACCAGAAAATCGTGGAGCTGCTGCGCTCGCAGGGCACCGAGATTGCCCGCCGCACGGTGGCCAAGTACCGCGAGGTGCTGGGCATCCTCCCCAGCAGCAAGCGCAAGCGGTACTACTGAGTCCAGGGCCTCCGGCGCGCCGCTTGTCCGCGGCGTGCCGGGGTGGGCAGAGTGGGGCGGCCATGAGCGCCAGCCCTCCGCCCGATTCCGGCATGCCTCGCCGTGAGTGCGTGCCCCTCGTCGTCCCGCCCGTCACGCTCGAAGGGCGGCACGTCCGCTTGGAGCCGCTGCGCCCGGAGCACGCGCCGGCCCTGGCCGCGTTGTGCGAACCCGACATCTTCACGTGGTTCTCGCGCGCGCTGCGGACGGAGGCGGACGTCGCGGACTTCATCGACAGCGCGTGTCAGGCGGCCGAGCGAGGGAGCGAGCGCCCCTTCGTCATCCTGGAGCAGCGGACCGGCGCGCCGGTGGGCTCCACGCGTTTTCTCGACATCCAACGCGACCACCGCACGCTGGAGATTGGCTACACGTGGCTGGGGCGGCGGGTGTGGCGCACGCCGGTGAACACGGAGTGCAAGTACCTGCTGCTGCGCCACGCCTTCGAGGCATTGGGCGTCATGCGGGTGCAGCTCAAGACGGACCAGCACAACGCGCGCTCTCGCGCGGCCATCGAGCGGTTGGGTGCTCGCTTCGAGGGCGTGCTGCGCAACCACATGCTGGTGCGCGGCGGCGTGGTGCGGGACAGCGCGTACTACGGCGTCATCGACACGGAGTGGCCGGAAGTGAAGGTTCGCCTGGAAGGGCTGCTCGCCGCGGCCGGGGCGGGGGTATAGGGTGCGCGGCGCATGAACCCCTTTCTTTGTCGCAATCTTCTTCGCATCCCGGCGGGGGCCGTCGTCGCGGTGGGCCTGCTGTCGGGCTGTGGCGGCAGCCTGACCTCGGAAGTCGTCGACCTGTCGACGATGGCGGACCGCACCCTCACGCTCGCCCAGTCGGATGTGGATGTCTTCGAGGGATTGGACGAGCTGGGCTCCCACCGCGTCACCGTGACGTTCTCCTCGGCGGCGGGGGGGCGTTGCACCGAGCTGCGCGAGGGCGTCACCGCCACCTTCAACGGCCAGCCCATGACGCTGGAGCGCGGCGGCGTGGATGGCACCGCGGGCCGCGACGTGTGCGTGCCCACGCGGGCCTACTACGACTTCGACCCCAACATCTGGGAGCGGCAGCCCACGGAGGACGCGCGCGTCGTCCTCCAGGACGGCACGCACACCGTCACCCTGGTGATGAAGGACGGGAAGGCCAAGCGCTTCTTCTCCTTCCAGGGCCCCGGCGCCGAGGACCGCCTCATGCGCGGCCAGCCGTACGACTTCCGCTGGATGCCCGAGGGCGAAATTCCGGGCCCCATCACCGCCACCCTGCTGCGCGAGGGCGGGCTCGCCACGGCGACCGTCCCCACCACACAGCAGGAGGGCACCGTCAGCTTCAACCTGCTGCAGACCACGCCGGTCGCCGTCCACCTGCTCACGCTGAGCGGCACCGCGCCGGGCACGGTGCTGGAGTGCACGGGAGTCGCTGGCTGCTCGGCGTCGGTGTTCCACTCCGAGGAGCGCGTCGTCAACGTGCAGTGACGGGCGGGCGGCTGCTCGCGGGAGCTGACGCGGCGCGTGACGTGACGGAATCGTCACCGGCATGGCCCCAAAAACGGGGCCGTGCCAGTGACGTGGGGTGCAGGCGGGATGTCGTCCCTCGGACGGGTGGTGTGTCCGGGAACAGGCAACCTGGCGGGGTGGGTTGCTTTCCGGGGCTGGGAAAGTTTCAGATCCGTCACGGAGCTCACCTCTCACCCTAGGAGGCAGCCACGCATGCAGTTCAACATCACCTTCCGTCAGTTCGGGGCGTCGGATTCCCTCAAGGAGTACGCACGCGAGAAGGTCGAAAGGGTGAACCGGCTGTTGGATCGCGCCGGCGAGGCCCATGTGGTCCTGTCGTTGGAGCGTCACCTGCATCACGCGGACATCACCATCCACTCCGGCGCATGGGTGCTCCGGGGCCGCGACAAGAGCGATGACATGTACGCGTCCATCGACCTGGCGATGGACAAGATCGAACGCCAGCTTCGCCGCTACCGTGACAAGCTGAAGACGCACCATGGCCGTGAGCGCGTCCACCACCGGCAGGACCTGGTGGAGCAGCTCCGGGTCCGCCACGCCGTGTTCGAGGTCCCGGACGTCGAGGAGCTGACGTCCCTGGCCGAGGCCTCCGCGAGCAGCGAGGCGGCACCGAAGCCCACGGTGGTGTCGGCGCCTCCCCCCGCGGCCCAACCCCGCGCGTCGCGCGAGGTGCGGGCCACCCACCTCACCGTCAAGCCGCTTTCCGTGGACGATGCGGTGATGCAGATGAACCTGATGGACAACGACTTCTACGTCTTCCACAACGTGGAGTCGGAGTCGCTGTGCATCGTCTACCGGCGCAAGGATGGCCAGTACGGCCTCATCGAGCCGCACGCCCCGGCGGTCGCCGCCACGGGCACCTGAGTTTGACGTCGTGCGCCGTCACCGGGCTTGCCGGGTGACGGCGCGTGACGCCGCCAAGGCCGCCGCGAGCGCGCTCACCCGGTGAGCCCCGCCGGCCGATGGGCGATGAAACGCGCCGGCGTCATCCGGGCCATCTGTGTGCCGAGGGTGTGACCGCCGCTTTCACGGGGATGCCCTGGTATCACCCGCGGGTGCGGGCGCCGCCCCCCGCTGGCACCACGTGTCGACAACGACGCGATGTCGATGTCTGTCGACAGGAGCGGACGCTTCATGGGAAGTCCCTGGCTGCGCGGGGTGGGGGTCGTCGCCACCCTCAGTGGAGCACGCGGGCAGATGAAGCCCTATCACCCTGGAGGACGGGCTTCCCTTCCGCGTCATGATGCGCAGTAGGCGCGGTGCATGCGCATGATGACAGGCCACCCTTGCACTAATGAGGGGTGAGGAGTAATTGCCGCCAACCAGGAGCGCCAGCGCGGGAGCGTCAGTGAGAATCGCCGAGTTCCTCAGCCCCCAAGCCGTCATCGCCGACATGCAGTCGCGGACGAAGCCTGAAGTGTTGCGCGAGCTGAGCGCCACGTTGGTGCGCGCCCACCCGCAGCTATCCTCGGACCGGTTGGTGGAGGTGCTCCGCGAGCGCGAGAAGCTGGGCAGCACCGGCATCGGCGAGGGCGTGGCCATTCCCCACGGCAAGCTGCCGGGCATGGCCCAGCTCCAGGCCGCCTTCGGCGTGTCCCGCGCCGGCGTGGACTTCGAGGCCATTGACGGCAAGAGCACCCACCTGTTCTTCGCGCTGGTGGCGCCGGAGAACAGCGCGGGGGTTCACCTCAAGGCCCTGGCCCGCATCTCGCGGTTGTTCAAGAATCCTCGCTTCCGGGCCGCCATCCTCGAGGCACCCACGGCCGCGGACATCCACGCGCTCATCGTCCAGGAAGACGCGCGGCCTTGAGCCGGGCGGCGTTCCGGGGGGAACATCCGCACCATGGACGTCGTCCTGAGGCCCATCAGCGACCGTTTCTTTCATGAGCACCTGCTGCCCTTCTTCCGGAGGGCCATGGGGGACGCCCCCGGCGCGCTGGAGTCGCTCCAGGAGCAGTTGGGGATGGCCAGGCGCGCATGCTCTGTGAGCGGATGCTCGCCACGGCGATTCCGGGCGGGGTGCGCTCCCTGGACGCGGACCCCTGGGCGGACCTGGTGGACAGGCTCGTCTTCCTCCCCTGGGCGGAGGGCCCCTCCGGCTGGGAGGTGGGCGAC
The DNA here is from genome assembly GCF_000280925.3 of Myxococcus hansupus. Lineage (NCBI taxonomy): Bacteria > Pseudomonadati > Myxococcota > Myxococcia > Myxococcales > Myxococcaceae > Pseudomyxococcus > Pseudomyxococcus hansupus. The sequence goes on along the minus strand of NZ_CP012109.1, from coordinate 7,320,645 downwards.
GCCGAGATGGGCTACGCGGACGGCTGGGATGAAGCCCTGCACCTGGCGCTGATGGTGGAGGAGGCGAACTACCCCTACTGGGACGCGCGCGCCGCGCGGGAGGTGCGGGACCAGTTCCGCTTCCGGCCCCGCGAGGACGTGGGCCTGGCCTCGCTGCTGGCGGGGCAGTGGGAGCCCTTCCCCGAGTTTCCTCCGGACCAGGTCTTCGTCACGCAGGGCCGGGGCGAGTACTCCCCCGGCGAGCGCTACGCCTTCGCGGACTGGGCGTGGCGCCCGGCGCGCAAGGTGGCCCACTGGCAGGTGAACCTGCCGCGCAAGCTGGAGCGGCTCCTGACGCGCGAGCAGGAGCGGATGCGCCTGCCGTCGCTGCCGGAGAAGGACGAGGTGCTCGCGTACTGGCTGGGCAAGCAGGCGCAGCCGCCGCCGCTCACGGTGGCCTTCTCCGGACTGGGGCCGCGCGCGGCCAACTGGATTCGCGAGCTGGGCGCGCTCACCGCGCACCTGCGGGGCGCGGCGCTGGCGAAGCAGGGGCTGGCGGCGCTGGTGACGAAGAGCTCCGGGGTTCGCATCTAGCCCTTGCTGGGCGTAGCCGGGCCCGGGCTCTCCAGCAGCAGGGTGACGGGCCCGTCGTTGACGAGCGCCACCTTCATGTCCGCGGCGAAGATGCCGGTGCCCACGCTCAGCCCGCGCTGGCGCAGCAGCTCGCAGGTGCGCTCATAGAGGGCCTTGGCGGCCACGGGCTCCAGGGCGTCGATGAAGCTGGGCCTGCGGCCCTTGCGCGTGTCGCCGTAGAGGGTGAACTGGCTGACGACGATGAGCTGCCGGGACGTGTCCTCCAGGGACAGGTTCATCTTCCCCTCGGCGTCCTCGAAGATGCGCATCGTGGCCAGCTTCTCCACCATCCACGGCACATCCGCCTCCGTGTCACCCTTGCCCACGCCCAGCAGCACGAGCAGCCCCGGGCCGATTTCGCTCACGCGCTGGCCCTCCACCGTCACCGACGCCTCCAGCACGCGCTGCACCACCGCTCTCATCGAAGTCACCTCGTGGACAGGCGTGTTTCACTGGGGTCCCGCGTCAGTCACGCCGTTACAGTTGGAATGTCAGGTTTCTGCCTGCTGGTAGAGCGAGCGCCCAGACGTGGACTCACGCTGTCTCTCACCCTTGCTCGTCTTTTGCCCCGTTCCGCATAATGGCACCTGACTTCCCCGGAGAGAGTGTGCAGGTCCATCGAGCCAGCTCCATCTTGGCCGCGTCGGCCATTATTTTCCTGTCGCTTTCTCACGCCGCGCGCGCCGCGCCCGCTCCCGATGCGAAACGGGCGGACCGCGAGGCGCTGAAAACGGCCTTGTTGGAGGTCCTCCAGCGCGCGCCGTTGAAGGCGAGCCGCATGGGCGTGCTCATGCAGAGCCTCGACGACGGCACCGTGGTGTTCAGCCACAACGCCGACGAGCTGCTCAACCCGGCCTCCAACGTGAAGCTGGTGACGTCCGCCGCCGCGCTGGCGTCCCTGGGGCCCGAGTTCCGTTACGACACCGAGTTCCTGGTGGAGCCGGAGCTGGGCGCGGACGGCAAGGTGAAGACGCTCTACGTGCGCGGCAAGGGCGACCCGTCCATGACGACCGAGCGCCTGTGGGGCATCGTCGCGGAGCTGTGGCACGCGGGCGTGCGCGAGGTGGGCGAAATCGTGGTGGATGACTCCTGGTTCGACGCCGAGCGCACGCCGCCCGGTTATGACCAGGAGGACACGGACCGCGCGTACATGGCGCCCACCGGCGCGGTGAGCCTCAACTGGAACGCGGTGGCCATCTACCTGCGGCCCGGCAACGCGCCGGGCGCCAAGGGGTCGGTGGAGGTGGAGCCGCCCAGCGACTACTTCGTGCTGGAGAACCAGCTCACCACCGGTCCGCGCCGCGCCCGCCGCGTGTTCGTCAAGTCGGACGCCGTGGGCCTGCAGCAGAAGATTGTCGTGCGCGGCCAGCTCCCGAACGAGCGCGGCGGCGCGGTCAGCGTCTGGAAGAAGATCGACAACCCGCCCATGTACTTCGGGCAGTCGCTCAAGCAGATGCTGACGACGCGCGGCGTGAAAATGAAGGGCAAGGTGAAGCTGGGCAAGACGTCCACCAAGGCCCGCATGCTGCACGTGGCCCAGTCGGACACCTTCGACGTGCTGCTCAAGCGCCTCAACAAGCTCTCCAGCAACTTCGTGGCCGAGCAGCTCTTGAAGACCATGGGCGCGGAGCTGCGCGGCGCCCCGGGCTCCTTCACCAAGGGCGTGGAGGTGGTGGAGCAGTTCCTGGAGCGCGACGTGGGCATCCCCCGCGGCACCTACGTGATGAAGAACGGCAGCGGCCTCAACGACGCCAACCGCTTCTCCGCCACGCAGCTCAACGGCCTGCTGCGGCACATGGTCCAGCGCTTCCCCTTCGCGCCGGAGTACCTGTCCTCCGTGCCCATCGCCGGCAAGGACGGCACGCTCAAGTACCGCTTCGAGGGCAGCGACGCCGTGGGCCGGCTGCGCGCGAAGACGGGCACCCTGGAGAGCGTCTCCGCGCTGAGCGGCTACGTGACGAGCGCGGGCGGAGAGCGCTTCACCTTCTCCATCATGGCCAACGACTTCGCGGGCCGCGCGGGCCCCATCGTCGCGGGCCTGGACGCGTTGGGCGCGGCGGTGGCCGCCACGGGCTCCAGCCTGGGGCCGTCCACGGCGGTGGCCGCGCTGGCGGACAGCAGCCGTCCGGCGGGGGGCCTCAACGACGTGGCCGCCCGTATCAAGACGTACCTGGAGCTGGGGGCCCAGCGCGACCAGCGCAACATCGGCTTCCTGCGCACGGCGTGGCGCAGCGAGCGCGACCCGGCCGTGCGCGCGGTGCTGGCGGAGGGGCTGTACCAGTCCAACCCGCACGACTACCTGGGCGCGCGCACGCTGCTGGACAGCTACTCGGCCACCACGGAGGTGTACGGCCGGCTGCGCGAGGTGGCGCGGCTGCTGTCGGTGGAGGTGCCGGGCGTCAGCAGCATGGTGGAGCTGGCCGCGGGCGGTAACGCGGAGGCGCTCGCGCGTGTGCTGGAGCTGGCGGGCGCGGCGGGCACGGATGCCCAGTCCCAGGGCGAGATGGCGGAGGCCCTGGGCGAGGTGGCCCGCACCGCGCCGGAGGAGCTGGTGGTGGCGCTGCGCGCCGCCAGCGCCGGGGACCGGGACGCGTGCACCACGCTGTTGGCGCGCGCGCTGGTGCAGGCGGGCCAGGCGGACCACCCGTTCTGGAAGTCCCTGCGCCGCACCCTGGGCGCGTCGGACGCGCGGCTGGCGTCGTTCGCCAAGGGCCTGGACTCCACGCTGTCGCAGAAGGTGGCGGAGGCCAAGGCTCCGGCCCGGACGCCCGCGGGCCTCAACGCGGTGGAGGTGGTGGCGCCCGCGGGCAAGGCGCCCGAGTCTCCCACCGCCGACACCCGCCCGGGCGGGTAGTCCGCCTCCGCCGCGTCTCTCACGCGCCCCACCGGACGGGCCTCCCCGTCCGGATGGCAGGCAGGCGTACGGCCCCCAGGAACAAATCCGGTTTCTGGCTGGGTGTCAGTCCCCGCTGCTATAGGTGGGCATCAAACCCGGCGGGTGCTGCCCGCCGGGTCGTAACCGGTCCGTGGTGGACCGGTTCTCGTGAGAAAGGAACGCAGTCATGGCTGGAGGCGTGAACAAGGTCATCCTCATCGGCAACCTGGGGGCGGACCCGGAGGTCCGGTTCACTCCCGGTGGGCAAGCGGTGGCGAACTTCCGCATCGCCACCAGCGAGAGCTGGGTCGACAAGAATGGCCAGAAGCAGGAGCGGACCGAGTGGCACCGCATCGTCGTCTGGGGAAAGCTCGCGGAGCTCTGCGGCGAGTACCTGAAGAAGGGACGGCAGTGCTACGTCGAGGGCCGCCTGCAGACGCGCGAGTGGACGGACAAGGAGAACCGGAAGAACTACACCACCGAGGTGGTGGCCAACGCCGTGACGTTCCTGGGCGGTGGCGGGCGTGACGCCGGAGACGGCATGGGCGGCGGTGGAGGCGGTGGCGGTGGACGCCGGCAGTTCTCCCAGCAGCGCGGCGGCGACAACAACGACTACGGCCAGCCGCCTCCGGACGACATGGGCGGTGGAGGCCACAACGGCGGCCCTGGCGACGACGACATCCCGTTCTAGTCCCGGCCCCGGCTGACGCCTTCGGTGCCCTGAAATGAAACCGGCCGCTCCCCGGAAGACTCGGGGGCGGCCGGTGGGCTTTTCAGCACCTGGAGGCCCCGGCGCGCGTGGCGCCGGGGCGGGGCATCACGGAGGGGTGGCGCCCACGGGGCTGAAGGCGGCGCCCGCGGTGTAGAGCGCGTAGATGACCGCCCAGCTCATCGCCGTGAGGACGAGGAACGTGATGATGACCACGGGCTCGAACTTGCGCATGGAGCGCTCGCTGGAGAGCAGACCCCAGCCCATGGCGAAGCCCTGGATGCCGTTGGCCAGGTGGAACGAGGTGCCCAGCGTGCCCAGCAGGTAAACGACCAGGGTGGGGAGGTGGTAGCGCATCTCCCGGGCGATGTCGTCGAACGCCTCCGGGTGGCCCAGCACCAGCCGCGGGTAGAGGAAGGCCAGCCAGATGTGGGCGCCCAGGAAGGCCAGCACGCCCACCGCGCTGAGGCGCTGGAGGATGTACTTGAGGTTGCCGTAGTTGTTGTAGCGGACGTTGTTCGGCTTGAAGCTGAACAGGCGGACGATGCCCCAGCCGGTGTGCATGAGCAGCGGCAGCAGGACGATGACGAACGTGAAGACCTGGGAGAACGGGTTGGCGTAGGTCGTCACCGACTTCTGCCAGGCGTCCGCGCCGTTGAAGGCGGAGAGGTTGTCCCACAGGTGGTTGACGACCCAGACGGACAGGGGCACCACCGCGAGGAACGAGCCCAGACGGGACTTGAGGAGCGGTGTTTTCGTTTCTACGGCGGCAGCGGCTTGGGTGCTCATCGAATCTCCAGCGGCGGCGCGCGGGCGTCTTGCCGCGTCCACGTCGAGGGCAGGTGACAGTCGGACGGCGGTTTATAGCCGTTCCAGCGCCGGGGCTGGATTTCTTCCGCACCCCCGCATGCCAGCACACCCACACGGAGGCATAAGGCTGACCTTATGCGTCACCCCAGGCCCCACTGCTGGCCGGCGGGCGGGCGGCGGGGCTCCCGCCTTCTGACGTTGGCGGGCAATGCGGGCTCGGGCACGCTAGTCGCAACCGATATGTCCGACGAGCTTGTCAGTGGATTGTTGAAGAAGACGGACCTGCGCGTGGTGTTGGCCTCCACCACGGAGCTGTCGCGTCAGGCGCGTGCCACCCACCACACCGCGCCCGCCGCCGCCGTGCTCCTGTCGCAGGCCCTCACCGCCGCCGCCCTGATGGGGGCCCTTCAGAAGAACGACTCGCGCATCAACATCCAACTGGAATGTGATGGGCCGTTGCGCGGGCTCTTCGTGGACGGGGACACCTCCGGGCTCGTCCGCGGGTACGTGAAGAACACGCTCGTGGAGTACGCCGGCGGCGACGGCCAGTACCATTGGCGTCCGGTGCTGGGGAACAAGGGCTTCCTGTCCGTGCTGCGCGACCTGGGCGGGGGCGAGTACTACCGCTCCTCGGTCGACCTGGAGGCCTTCGACCTGGCCGGCGACCTGGAGCGTTACTTCCGCCAGTCGGACCAGCTCCCGTCGCACGTGATGCTGGCGCAGCTTCCGGAGGGTGGAGACGCGGAGCCCCTGGGCCATGTCGCCGGCCTGCTCGTCCAGCCGCTGCCGAGCGCGGACATGGCCGCCTTCGCGGAGTTGGGGGAGCGGCTTCGCCGGGACTTCGCGCCGGCGCTGCAGGCGCATGGGGCGGAAGGCGGCGCGGCCGTGCTGCGCGCGCTGCTGCCCGAAGAGGACTTCGAGGTGATGTCTCGCTACCCGCTGCGCTTTGGTTGTTCGTGCAGCAAGGACCGGGTGCTGCGCGCGCTGCTGGCCATGGGCCGTGAGGAATTGACGGACCTGTTGGAGAAGGAAGGACAGGCGGAGGCGACGTGCCAGTTTTGCACGACGCGGTATGTCATTCCTGGAGATGAAATCCGCGGCATGTTGGAACGCGGCGCCATTTGACTTGGCACGGGCGCGACGGTACTTGCCGCGCGCCATGAGCTACTTCACGCAGTTGCTGGAGGGCGGCTACGAAGCCGTCCACCTGTTGAGCGATTCCAAGACGGGGCTGCGTGCCATTGTCGGCATGCACAACACGCGGCTGGGGCCTGGGCTGGGCGGCACCCGCGCGCTGTCGACCTATACGAGCGAGGAGGAAGCGGTCGCGGACGCGCTGCGTCTGGCGCGCGGAATGACATACAAGGCCGCGCTGGCCGGGCTGCCCCATGGAGGCGGCAAGGCGGTCATCATGCTGCCTCGCGGCGACTTCGACCGTGCAAGGCTTTTCGAGTCCTTTGGCCGCGCGGTGGAGTCGCTGGGTGGGCGCTACATCACCACCGAGGACAGCGGTACCAGCCCGGACGACATGGAGCACGTGCGCCAGCACACGAAGTATGTCGTTGGCCTCAAGGAGCGCAGCGGGGACCCGTCGCCGGTGACGGCGTATGGCGTGGCGCGCGCCATGGAGGCCACGGCGAAGCACGTCTTCGGCAGCCCGGACCTGAAGGGCCTGCGCGTCACGGTGCTGGGCGTGGGCCACGTGGGCATGTACCTGGTGAAGGAGCTGCACGAGCGCGGCGCCCAGGTGTGGGTGAGCGACATCAACCCCGCCAGCGTGCAGCACGCCGTGACGCACTACGGCGCCACCGCGGTGGAGGCCGATGCGTTGCATCGCATGGAGGCGGACATCTTCGCCCCGTGTGCGCTGGGAGGCGCCATCAACGACGCCACCTTGCCGCTGCTCAACGTCAAGGCGGTGTGCGGCGCGGCCAACAACCAGCTCCTCACCTCGCGCCACGGCGAGCACCTGGCGCGGCGGGGCATCCTGTACGTGCCCGACTACGCGGCCAACGCGGGCGGCCTCATCAACGTGGCCCAGGAGTGGGCGGGGTATGACCGGGACAAGGCGTACTCCCGGGCCTCGCACATCTTCGACACCATCGACACGGTGCTGACCCGGGCGAAGGAGTCAGGGCTGCGCCCCGAGCAGGTGGCGGACCGGATGGTCGAGGAGCGGCTGAGCGCCTGAGCGCCGCACTGCGCCGTGCGTGTGTTGCCGCGCGACAGTGTCACTCCATGAGGTGTGGCCGGATGTGGCCACCGTGCGGCCCTTTGAGTATGACGGGGCCGCACACACCCCAGCCGGAGTTCACCGCCGTGGCGACCAAGCGGGCAGCGCCCGGGCCCAAGGCCCCGAGCAAACCCACCGAGAAGGCCTCTTCGAAGAAGTCTCCTGTTCCGTCGTCGCGGGGGCAGGCGGAGAAGCTCGTCTCCATCCCAAAGGACCTCGTGCTGGCGCCCCAGGTGGAAGCGCCGCGCCAGCCCACGGGGAAGGACCAGTCACGGGGCCGCTCCGCGTCCTCGGGGGTGAAGGAGCTGACCTGGAAGGAGTTCGACCGCGCCGTGCAGCAGCTCGCCGGTTCCATCCAGGAGACCTTCGAGCCCCAGGTGGTGGTGGGCGTGGCCCATGGAGGCGTCTTCGTGGGTGGGGCGCTGGCCGGGGCGCTCGGCTGCCCGTTCTTCCCCGTGCGCATCAGCCGCCGGAGCCGGGACCGGAGCAGCGGGGCGCCGAAGTCGTCGAAGGCGCCCCAGGTCTCCGAGGAGATGCCCGCCGAGCTGAAGGGCCGCCGCGTGTTGATTGTGGACGACGTGGCCTCCAGCGGCGACACGCTGGAGCTGGCCAGCGCGCTGGCCCGTGAGGCGGGCGCGAAGAAGGTGGCCACCGCGTGCCTGGTGACGAAGCCGGGCGGCTTCTCGCCGGACTACTCCGCGCTCTCCACCGCGTCGCTCATGGTCTTCCCGTGGGATTACGAGCCGTCCACGGGCGACGTGCGCTTCGACGAGGACCCGGACAAGGCCGGCGCATGAGCCCTGGCGTGGTGACGCCATGATTATCGGGACGGCGGGCCACATCGACCATGGCAAGACGTCCCTGGTGAAGGTGCTCACCGGCATCGACACCGACCGGCTGAAGGAAGAGAAGCGCCGTGGCATCACCCTGGAGCTGGGCTTCGCCCACCTGACGCTGGATGACGGCGCGGTGGCGGGCGTGGTGGATGTGCCCGGTCACGAGCGCTTCGTGAAGGCCATGGCCGCCGGCGCTGGCGGCGTGGACCTGGCCGTCTTGGTGGTGGCCGCGGACGAGGGCGTGATGCCCCAGACGCGCGAGCACCTGGACATCTGCCGGCTGCTGGGCGTGAAGGCGGGGGTCATCGCGCTCACCAAGTCGGACACGCTGGCGGAGCTCGGCCCGGAGTGGCGCGCACTGGTGGAGGCGGACCTGGCCTCGCTCACGGTGGGGACCTTCCTGGAGCAGGCGCCCGTGGTGGCGTGCTCGTCGAGGTCCGGCGAGGGCCTGGACGCGCTGCGCGCCGCGCTCTCCCGCGCCGCGGCGGCCCTGCCCGAGCGCCCGTTGGAAGGCCCCTCTTTCCTCCCGGTGGACCGCGTCTTCTCCATGAAGGGCTTTGGCACCGTGGTGACGGGCACGCTGCTGTCCGGCGCGCTGGCGGTGGAGGACGCGGTGTCACTGCTGCCGGGCCTGCCCGGTCCCTTGCGCGTGCGCGGCGTGCAGCGTCACGGCGAGGCGGTGGGCCGTGTGACGGCGGGGCAGCGCGCGGCGGTGAACCTGGTGGGCGTGGAGCCGGAGGCGCTGCACCGGGGCATGGTGCTGGTGCGCGCGGGCGAGCTCCCCGAGACGGCGATGCTGGACGTGGCGTTGACGCTGCTGCCCGCGGCGCCCGCGCCGCTGCCGCGCCGCACGAAGCTGCTGTTGCACCTGGGCACCGCGCAGGTGGAGGCCACGGTGGCGCTGCTGGACGTGGAGCGCCTGGAGCCCGGCGAGACGACGCTGGCGCAGCTCCGGCTGGCCTCGCCGGTGGGCGCGCTCGTGGGGCAGCGCTTCATCCTGCGGGGCGCCCGGGCACTGCCGGGGCGCGGCGCCACGGTGGCGGGGGGGCACGTCCTCTCCATCGCGTCCACCCGGCGGCGCAAGGGCAGCGCGGCGCTGGTGGCGCCCCTGCTGGAGGCGGACCCTGGGGCGCAGGTGGCGTGGCTGCTGCGTCAGGCGGGCTACCGGGGGCTGACGCAGCCGGAGCTGTTCGGCCGCTCGGCGCTGGGGCCTCGGGTGCTGACGCGCACGCTGGAGTTGCTGGGCGCGCGGGGCGGCGCGCTGCTCGTCGACCGGGAGCGGCGGCTGTATCTCTCCGGTGAAGTCTTCGAGGGCTTGCAGGGCCGGGCCCTGTCGCTGCTGGCCACGTTCCATGAGCGCGAGCCCCTGCGTGACAGCCTGTCGCGCGAGGAGCTGCGGCAGCGGTTGTCCGCGCCCCTGGATGCGCGGGTGTTTCAGCGCGTGTTGCAGGCCCTGGTGGAAGGAGGCCGGGTGGAGCTGGAGCGAGAGGGGGTGCGCCTCAAGGGGCGCGGCCGCACGCTGACCCTGGGAGAGAGTGCCGCCCGGACGCGGCTGGCGGTGGAGCTCTCCGCGGCGGGGCTCGCGCCTCCCACGCTCTCCGAACTGGAGCAGAAACTCCAGCTTCCGGAGGCCCGGCTGAAGGAGTTGCTGGGCGTCCTGGTGGCGGAGGGCGTGGTGGTGCGCGTGACGGAGGGGCTCTGGTTCGAGGCCCGGGCCTTGACGGCCTTGCGCGAGCGTCTGGTTGCCCACCTGCGTGAGAAGAAGGAGATTACCACCCAGGACTTCAAGGAGATGGTCGGGCAAAGCCGCAAGTTCGTCATCCCCCTGTCCGAGTACTTCGACCGGGAGAAGGTGACGCTCCGGGTGGGAGAGAAGCGGGTGCTGCGTCGCGGATGAGTACCAAGCGCTACAGCGAGGCGGACCTTCGGACCGTCATCGAGCCTTTCCGCAACCCCGTGGTGGTGTTGGCGGACGGGCGCGTGCTCGCCGCCAACGACGCGTACGTCGCCATGGTGGGCCTGGCGCGGGAGCACGTCGAAGGCCGCTCCGCCATGGACTTCGTCCAGCCGGAGGACCGCAGCCGGCTCATCGAGCGCTACCGGCGGGTGGAGGCTGGCGCCCCGCTCGACGCCAGCGCGCAGTTGTTCCAGGTGCCGTGTGCCAACGGCGTCACGCGGGAGGTGGCCGTCCTCACGTCCCGGCTCGAGCTGGAGGGCGGCGGCTCCGCGTTGCTGCTCAACTGCATCCCCACGGAGGGGCGGCCTCCGGAGATGTCGGTGGCCGAGCGGCTGGTGGAGACCTCCGCGGGGCTGGTCTCCGCGCACTCCGAGGACGCGGTGCGCCGCGTCGCGCTGAAGGGGTTGGAGGCCGCGGGCTTCCGGGCCCGCCTGCTGCGCTGGGAAGGGGAGGGGCTGGTGGCCCGCGACGGGGCGCAGCTCCCCGAGGACGCTCAACTGGGCCTGGAGTCGCTCGCGGACGGGCGGCCCGTGTTCGGTGGCGCGGAGCACTCCGCTCCCAGCCACGTCTACCTGCCCGTGGGCGGCCCTCAAACCGAGGTGCTGTGGGTGGCGGGCCACTGGGTGGCGCCGCACCATGGCTCGGTGCTGATGCTCTTCGCCAAGGTGGTGAGCGCCGCGCTGACGGACGCGCGGGTGCAGGCGGACAGCGCGCGCGGCCGCTGGGAGATGGAGTCGGTGGCGCAGGTGGCGCGCTTCGTCGCGCAGCCTTCGCCGCCCTCGCAGGAGGACTTCCTGGCGCGCGTCGCGTCCCTGCTGCAGGCCAGCGCCGCGGCCCTGCACGTGTCGCTGCCTCCAGAGGGCGCGCTGGCGCTGTCGTCCCATGTGGGGCTGGAGGCGTCGGCGGACGCCGCGCGGCTCACGGCCGTGCTGGTGGGCCGCGCGGAGGGCGCGTTGTCCTCGCCCGCGCAGGAGGCGTCCCTGGCGGAGCTGTCCGGCGGCAGGCTCGGGACGGGCGCGGTGGTGTGTCTGACGCGCGGCGGAGAGGTGTGCGGCGCGCTCCAGGTGCTGCGCGCGCCGGGCCACGCCTTCGACGCGCGGGACCTGCAACTGCTGGGCACGTTGTCGGAGCTGCTGGTCTCGCTGTTGGAGCAGCGCCGCCTGCGCACGGAGTCCGCGCGGCAGCTCTCGGAGACGCGCCTGCTCCTGGACCTCGCGCGCACCACGTCGGGGGTGCTGGAGACGTCGAGCATCCTGGACGTGGCGGCGGACTTCCTCGTCCGGCTGTTGGACGTGTCCAACTGCTACATCCTCCTCTACGACGAGAGCGCCCGGGTGCTGCGCGGCGCCGCGGCGTCCATTGCCCACCGGGACTTCTTCCGCACCGTGGTCCTGCCGCTGCACGGAGATGGGCTGACGGCGCGCGTGGCCCGGGACCGCAGGCCCATCGCCGTGGAAGACGTGTCCACGGCGGAGGGAGGCTTCAATTCGGAGCTCGCGCACCGCTTCGACGAGAAGGCGATTCTCGCGCTGCCGCTGACCTCGCGCGAGGAGCTCATCGGCGTGGTGGTGGTGGACGACACGCGCGGGCCGCGGGCCTTCGGGCCGGAGCTGATTGAGCTGGCGGAGGCCACGTGTGGCCAGCTCGCGCTGTCCATCGCCAATGCGCGCCTGTACGAGTCGCTGTGGGCCAGCTACGCGGAGCTGGCGGCCACGCGCGCGGAGATGGTGAAGCGGGAGCGGCTGGCCGCGCTGGGCGAGCTGTCCGCGATTGTCGCCCACGAGGTGCGCAACCCGCTGGGCGTCATCTTCAACGCGGTGGCGTCGCTGCGCCGGCTGCTGGTCCCCGGCGGGGACGCGGCCATGCTGCTGGACATCCTGGGTGAGGAGAGCGACCGGCTCAACCGCATCGTCGGGGACCTGCTGGACTACACGCGCCCCAGGGACCCCGTGCTCCAGCAGGAGGACTTGGGGCGCGTGCTCCAGGACTCGCTGGAGGCGGCGCGCATGCAGGGCGGCGGGGCGGACCGCTCCATCCTCATCCAGTCCGACGTGGAGCCCGGGTTGCCGCCGGTGCCCATGGACCGCCGCCTCATCCGGCAGGCGCTGGTCAACGTGGCCGTCAACGCCATCCAGTCCATGCCGCAGGGCGGGCTGGTGCAGGTGCGCGCGCGCCGCGAGGCCCATGCGGGGCGCGAGCAGCTTCGCATCGACGTGGTGGACCAGGGCCCGGGCATCCCTGCCGAGCTGCTCCACCGCGTCTTTGAACCCTTCTTCACCACCAAGGCCCAGGGCACCGGCCTGGGCCTGGCCGTCGTCAGGCGCATCCTCGAGGAGCACCGGGGCGAAATCGCCGTGGACAGCATCCCGGGTCGCGGTACCACCTTCACCTTCAGGCTGCCTCTGTCGCAGCCTCCGTCCTTCCCATGACCGAAGCGCACACTCCGCCGAGCCGAGGCCGTCTCCTCGTCGTGGATGACCAGCGCAACATGCGCGCCACCACCGCCCTGCTGCTCCGGGCGGAGGGCTACACCGTCTTCGAGGCCGCCACCGGTGAGGAGGCCCTGGCCCAGCTCGGGAGCGGCAGCATCGACCTGCTGCTGACGGACCTGAAGATGGAGCCCATGGACGGGCTCACGCTGCTGCGTCGCGCGCTGGAGGTGGCGCCCCGGCTCCAGGTCATCATGATGACGGCCTTCGGCTCCATCGAGAGCGCCGTGGAGGCCATGCGGCTGGGGGCCTACGACTATGTCACCAAGCCCTTCAAGGAGAGCGAGCTGCGCTACCGCGTGGAGCGCGCCCTGGAGCGCGCGCGCCTGCAGCGCGACGTGGACAACCTCACCACGGACTTCAACCAGCGCCACGGCCTCTCCGCGCTGGTGGGCCGCAGCGCCGCGATGCGGGAGCTCACCACGCGGCTCTTTCGCGTGGCGCAGAGCGACGCCACCGTCCTCATTCACGGCGAGAGCGGCACGGGCAAGGAGCTGGTGGCCCGCGCGCTCCATGCCCACAGCCGCCGCAAGGCGCGCTCCTTCGTGCCCGTCAACTGCGCCGCCATCAGCGAGTCCCTGCTGGAGAGCGAGCTCTTCGGCCACGCCAAGGGCGCCTTCACCGGCGCGGTGAAGTCCCGCCGCGGCCTCTTCGAGGAGGCGGATGGCGGCACGCTCTTCATCGACGAGGTGACGGAGACGAGCCCCACCTTCCAGTCGAAGCTGCTGCGCGCGCTCCAGGAGGGCGAGGTCCGCCGCGTGGGCGAGTCCACCGCGCTGCGCGTGGACGTGCGCATCGTCGCCGCCACCAACCGCGACATCGAGCTGGAGGTGCGCGACAAGCGCTTCCGCCAGGACCTCTACTACCGCCTCAACGTGGTGGCCCTGCGCGTGCCGCCGCTGCGGGAGCGCCTGGAGGACGTGCCCGCGCTGGCCGAGCACTTCCTGGAGCGCGCCAACGCGCGCAGCCCCAACCCCAAGAGCTTGTCCTCGGCCGCGGTGTCGCACCTGATGAGCTACGGCTTCCCGGGCAACGTGCGCGAGCTGGAGAACCTGGTGGAGCAGGCCGCCGCGCTCGCGGAAGCCCACGAGCTGCTCCCCGAGGACTTCCCCCTGCGCCAGGGCCGCATGACGCCGGCCCATGGCACCCCCAGCGTCGCGTTCCTGGACGGGCAGGGTGGGGGGCTGGGGCGCTCGGCCCAGTCCGGGCCCACGCTGGCCCAGGTGGTGGAAGAGGCGGAGCGTCACGCCATCACCCAGGCCCTGGAGCGCCACGGCGTGGACCTGGCGCGCGTCGCGGACGAACTCGGCGTTTCCTCCACCACCCTCTGGCGGAAGATGAAACGGCTCAACCTGCGGCCACCCAGTGAGCTGGCTCGGGAGTAGCCCTGAAGTAGGAGAGAGGCTCACCTATGTAACTTTCCCGCGGCCATGGATTCAGATCCGAAATGGCCGGGTTCATAGGTGAAAAAGAGAACCCGCTGAAATCACTCGGCTTTTTCACATCTGAAACCCCATTGCAGCACTGAAATGCAGCCATGGGGCAGGGCCAGCGTCGGTTAGTCCTTCAAGTGCTTGAGAAAACTAGAGTTTCTCACCGCGAGGCGGCTGGCATGGCGACTGCTAGAGGAACACGCGGGACACATCGAAGCGAGGCTGAAGGCGGTTCCCCCCCACCCCTTCAGCACTTCCGGTGAGTCACCTTGAGAAGACCCGCGGCCCGGCACCTCTTTGGGGTGTCGGGCTGCCTTCTTTTCGGCGTCTGTAATCTCTGACAGCACGCGACGAAAGGGAGCTCAGGTGGGTTTCGCGGAATCGCCGTGGGTGGTGCGTCCAGGTCGGTTGGAGGACCACGCCGTCTTTGCCCGGCTCTTCTTGGAGCTCGGGGTGGATGACCCCCCACCTCCTGAGTCCATGTGGGCGGCGGAGCTCGCGCCCCTCGCCCTGCTCGCGGAGGGCCCCCGGGGTGTTGAGGCCTACGGCGTGGCGGAGTCCCTGGGGACTTTCGGGTACGTGAGCCAGTTGGTGGTGGCCCCGTCCGCGCGAGGGAAGGGGCTGGGGCGGACGATGATGGCGCACCTGGCCGAGCACCTGCGCGCACAAGGGTGTGCCCGCTGGGGCCTCAACGTGAAGCGGGACAACGTGCCCGCGCTCGCGCTCTACACCTCGTTGGGCATGCGGCCGGTGCGCGAGGCCACCACGCTGCGGGTGACGCGGGCGCACCTGGACGCGCTTCCCCCTGCGTCACCCGAGGGGCGCCTGGTGCCGGTGACGCGAGAGGACTGCGACGCGTTGACGGAGGCCTTCCGGATGGTGCCCGGCAAGCTGGCGTGCTTCGTGGCCCGTGCGTCGCACCGGGTGCTGGGGCTCGTCGACTCGCGGGCGCCCGGGCGCCAGTGGCTGGGGATGATGGACCTGCGCGCCTCCGGGCCCACCCTGTTCCCCTTCTTCGCCGTGTCACCCGCGCATGCGCGGACGCTGCTGGAGGACGCCTTCCTCCGGATGGGGGAGGGCGTGTCCTCCCTGAATGTCGCGCTGATGGACGACGCGCCGCTGGTGCAGCGGCTCCGCGACGCGGGGGCGCAGACGCGTCTGGAGACATTCCAGCTCCAGGGCCCGTTGCCAGACGCCGGGCCCTGACGGCCGCTGAAAACACGACGCCCGCCCGGGCACGAAGCCGGGGCGGGCGTGAAGTGACAGCCGGGCTGAGTCGTTACTGGCCGAAGATGCTGCTGGCCTGCTCCAGCCACGTCATCACGGGGCCGGGGATGATGCCCAGCACCACCACGCCAAGGGTGGAGACGACGAGCGCCAGCTCCGTGGACCAGCTCCGCTCGAGCGTCTGCGCGCCCTCCGGCACCGGCCGCATGAACATGTAGACGACCACGCGCAGGTAGTAATAGACGCCCGCCGCGCTGGACAGCACGCCGACGATGGTGAGGCCGATGAGGCCCGCGTCCACCGCGGCCTGGAAGATGAGCAGCTTGCTCATGAAGCCGATGGTCGGCGGGATGCCACCCAGCGACAGCATGAAGGCGGCCATGGCGAAGGCCCAGCCCGGCTTGCGCTGCGCCAGCCCGCTGAAGCGCTCCAAATCCCAGGCGGTGCCCTTCTCCTCGTCCTCGCGACGCTCCAGGACGGAGATGATGGAGAACGCGCCCACCGCGCTGAACGTGTAGGCCAGCAGGTAGTAGAGGATGCCGCGCAGCGCCTCGGAGCGGGCGATGTCCAGCGGGCTGCCACCGGTGAGGGCGGACGCGCCCAGCAGGCGGAACTGCTCGCCCGGGCCGGTGACGAAGAGGGCGGCCACGCCCACCAGCAGGTAGCCGGCGTGGGCAATGGACGAGTACGCCAGCATGCGCTTCACGTTGCGCTGCGGAATCGCCAGCAGGTTGCCCGCCACCATGGTGAGGAAGGCCAGCACGGAGAACAGGCCCAGCAGCATCTGCGGGTCCACGCCCTTGCCCACCATGAAGAACACGCGGACCATCGCGGCGAAGGCGGCGGCCTTCACGCCCGCGCTCATCAGCGCGGTGACGGGCGTCGGGGCGCCCTCGTAGACGTCCGGCGTCCACATGTGGAACGGCACCGCGGCCACCTTGAACGCGAAGCCCGCGCCCACCAGGATGATGCCCGCGTACACGAGGCCCGGCTGGGTCGACAGGGCCGAGGCCAGCGGGCCCGCCATGGCCGTCAGGTGCGTGGTGCCGGTGGCGCCGTAGAGCAGCGCCGCGCCGTAGAGCAGCACCGCGGAGGAGAACGCGCCCAGGATGAAGTACTTGAAGCCCGCCTCGCTCGGCCGCGTGCCGCGCCGCAGGTACGACGTCAGCGCGTAGGTGGCGATGGAGAGCACTTCGATGTTCACGAAGAGCGTGATGAGCTCGTTGGACATCGCCAGCAGGCTCATGCCGGCCGAGGCGAACAGCATCAGCGCGTAGAACTCACCGCGCTCGGCGCCGCGCTTGCGCAGGAAGCTCACCGAGCTCAGCGTCGCCAGCGCCAGGCCCACGCACACCACGAAGGTGAGGAAGCTGGAGAAGGGGTCCAGCACGCCGAAGCCGAGCATCACCTCTTGCGGCGGCTCGAACATCAGCGACAGCGCCGTGGCACCAGCCGCCACCGCCGTCACCACGGTGAGCACCGCCTGGTACGCGCGCGACGCCGTCGAGGAGAGGAACACCTCCGACAGCAGCAGGATGGAGGCGCCGACCACCATGATGATGGTGGGCAGCAGCGGGAGGAAGTCTGCCAGGCTGAGATTGGGCAGGTTCATGTCGGAAGCTCAGGCGGCTTACTGCCGCGGCGAGGGAACGGCCGGGGCAGCGGCCAGCGGAACGGGCGCGGACGGCGCGGCGGCGACCTGACGGGGCGGCAGGGACATCACCTCCACCCGGAGCTGGTCCTCCTGCAGGGCCGCGCCCGGCGTGCCCACGCGGGCGCGGGCCAGGAAGCGGTCCGTGGACGGCGACAGGCGGTCCAGGAAGGGCTGCGGCTGCAGACCCATCACCGCGACCAGCACGATGAAGGGGAGCACCGTGAGGCCCTCGCGCAGGTTCATGTCCGTCAGGTGCTGGTTCTCCCGGTGCGTGAGGCCACCGAAGAACACCTTCTGCACCATCCACAACATGTAGGCCGCGCCCAGGATGACACCCAGCGTTGCGAAGGCGCCGAACACCATCGTCAGGTGCGCGTTGCCCGCCGCCTCGCCCAGGTCGCTCTTGAAGGTGCCCAGGAGGACGAGGAACTCACCGATGAAGCCGTTGGTGCCCGGCACGGCGATGGACGAGAAGGTGATGATGACGAAGGCCGCGGTGAATACCGGCATCACCTTCGCGATGCCGCCGTAGTCCGCCATCAGGCGCGAGTGGCGCCGCTCGTACAGGTAGCCGAACAGGAGGAACAGCGCGCCCGTGGACACGCCGTGGTTGAGCATCTGGTACGCGCTGCCCGTGGCGCCCTCGGCGGTAATCGCCAGGATGCCCAGCATGCAGTAGCCCAGGTGGCTGACGGACGAGTACGCGATGAGCTTCTTGATGTCCCGCTGCGCCAGGCACATCAGCGCGCCGTACACGATGCCGATGACGGCCAGCGTGGCCAGGAAGGGCCGCGCCTGCTGCGTGGCCACCGGGAAGAACGGAATCGCGTAGCGCCAGAAGCCGAACGTGCCCATCTTCAGGGTGACGCCGGCCAGAATCATGGAGCCGGCCACCGGCGCCTGAACGTGCGCGTCCGGCAACCAGGTGTGCAGCGGCCACATCGGGACCTTGACCGCGAACGCGATGGCGAACGCCGCGAACAGCCACGGACCCCAGGTGTGCAGCGTGGCGGCCAGCCCGGTCAGCGAGTCACACGACCCCTCCGTGGTGCACGCGCTGAGCTGACGGTTGGCGTCCAGCAGGCCGTTGTAGATGCTCGCGTAGTCGAACGAGCGCGCGCCCACCGGCGAGCTGATGAAGTACACGGCGATGATGGCCACCAGCATCAGCAGCGAGCCGGCCAGCGTGTAGAGGAAGAACTTCACCGCCGCCATCTGGCGGTCCTCGGCGCCCCACACACCCACCAGCAGGTACATGGGGATGAGCATGGCCTCGAAGAAGACGTAGAAGAGCAGCACGTCCAGCGACACCAGCGCGCCCAGCATCGTCGTCTGGAGCACCAGCAGCGCCAGGTGGAACTCCTTGATGCGGAACTTGATGTACGTGGTGGACGCCAGCACCACCAGCGGGCCCAGGAAGACGGTGAGCAGCAGCAGGCTCACGGCCAGGCCGTCCACGCCCACGTGGTAGCTGGTGCCGAACAGGTCGAACCACCGCGCCCGGTACTCGAGCTGGAACTCCGGACCGCCCGGCACGTAGGCCATGTACGCCCAGACGCCGAACACCAGGTCCACGACCATGGCGATGAGCGTGACGGTGCGAATCTGGCCGTTCTCGCTGGCGGGCAGCATCGCCACCAGCGCCGCGAACACGAGCGGCAGGAAGACGACGAGGTTGAGCAGGTGGGTGTCGAAGAAGCTCATTGCATCACCTGGATGAGGGCGTAGACGACACCGCCCAGCAGGGC
Organism: Myxococcus hansupus; assembly: GCF_000280925.3. Lineage (NCBI taxonomy): Bacteria > Pseudomonadati > Myxococcota > Myxococcia > Myxococcales > Myxococcaceae > Pseudomyxococcus > Pseudomyxococcus hansupus. The sequence continues at coordinate 7,302,062 of NZ_CP012109.1, read as the reverse complement.
GATGGCCATCACGGCGGCGTAGGCCTGGGCGTCGCCCGACTGCACGTACCGGAGCGCGCTGCCCACGCGGGCCGTCACCCACGCGGTGCCGCGGACCGCCACGGTGTCGATGACGAGCGCGTCCACCACGCGGAAGAGGAGGAAGCTCATGAACTTCACGGGACGGATGAGGATCAGCTCATAGAGCTCGTCCACGTAGAACTTGTTCTGGGCCGCCCGACGCACCGCCCGGGCGTAGGCCGGAACCGGCTGGCCCACCCGCGCGGGGAAGAAGACGCGGTACATGTAGAACGCCAGACCGCCACCGGCCATGGCGACCGCCCAGGCCTTGAGGTAGTCCGGGAAGACCTGCGGGCGGCTGGTGTCGAGCACCACGAGCGAGCTGCCCTCGGTGATGCGCTTGGTGGCGCTGAACACCGGGCTCAGGAAGTTGTCCAGCACCGGCTGCGCCGACATGTCGAAGAAGTTGATGCCGAACGCGTACCGCGCGGCGACGACGCTGAGCACCGCGAGGACCACCAGCGGCAGGGTCATCTGCCAGGCGCTCTCGTGGGCGTGGGCCACCTTGGCCTCCTTCGAGCGAGGACCCTCGAAGGTGAGCAGGTAGGCGCGCGTCATGTAGAAGGCCGTGGACGCGGCGATGAGCAGGCCCAGGTAGTAGACGACGCCGCCCACCCACTCCAGACCCGCGAGCTTGTTGAGGTGCGCGGCGTGGAGGATGGCGTCCTTCGAGAAGAAGCCGGAGAGCGGGACGATGCCGGTGATGGCCAGCGTGGCGATGAGGAACGTCGCCCAGGTCCAGGGCATCTCCTTGCGCAGGCCGCCCAGCTTCTTGATGTCCGTCTCGTCGCCGTTGCCGTGCATCACGCTGCCGGCGCCGAGGAAGAGGCACGCCTTGAAGAAGGCGTGCGTCATCAGGTGGAACACGGCCGCCCAGAAGATGCCCATGCCCACGCCCATGAACATGATGCCGAGCTGGGACACCGTGGAGTAGGCGAGCACCTTCTTGATGTCGTCCTGCGCGAAGGCGATGAGCGCCGCCAGCAGCGAGGTGAGCGCGCCGATGATGGCGATGGTCGCCATGGCGGTGGGGCTCAGCACCAGCAGCGCGGACATGCGGCTGAACAGGTAGACGCCGGCGGTGACCATCGTCGCGGCGTGGATGAGGGCGGAGACCGGCGTCGGGCCGGCCATGGCGTCCGGCAGCCAGACGTACAGCGGGAGCTGCGCGCTCTTGCCCGCCGCGCCCAGGAGGAACAGCAGCATGGCCGCCGTCATCACGCCGCCGAAGGTGTAGCCCGCCAGCGGGCCCGCCTGGATGGGCGTGCTCAGGTCGACCTGGTCCGCGGCGGTGTCCAGCAGGCCCTCCGCCATCTTCTCCAGGCCCTTGAACGTCACGGGGCCCTTCTGCGCCAGCGCGGCCTTGTAGTGCTGCGACGTCGTGCCGGCGTTGTTGAAGTCCGCCGCGTTCGACTGCTGCGTGAAGGCGGAGACCAGCAGGACGAGCAGGAAGGTGGCGATGAGGAACGCGAAGTCACCGATGCGGTTGGTGACGAAGGCCTTGCGACCGGCCCAGGCCTTGGCCGGGTCGTCGTACCAGAAGCCGATGAGCAGGTAGCTCGCCATGCCGACGCCCTCCCAGCCCACGAAGAGCAGGACCAGGTTGTCGGCCAGCACCAGCGTCAGCATCGCCGCGACGAAGAGGTTCAGGTACGCGAAGAACCGCCAGTACGCCGCGTCGTGCTCCATGTAGCTGGTGGAGTACAGGTGGATGAGGAAGCCGACGCCGGTGATGATGAGCAGCAGGATGCCGGACAGATGGTCCACCATCAGTCCGAAGTTCACCCGGAAGTCGCCCACCGAGAACCAGGTGCCGTAGTCGTACGCGAGCGCGTACCGCACGAAGTCCCGCTCGAGGCCGAACGGGTTGGGGTACACGGCCGCCAACCGGCCCGTTTCGGGGTTGTAGGAGCTGGTGGCCCAGAAGGCCAACACGCTCAGGACGAAGGCGCCGGCCACCGTCGCGCACGCGATGAGCTGCACGTTCGCCCGGCCCAGCATCTTGCCGAACACGCCGCAGATGAACGCGCCGAGCAGGGGCAGGGCGATGATGAGCCAGAGGGAGGGGGCCAGGATGTCTGGCGCCACGGGGGCCGCCCGGAAGAATTCGACGAGAGTCATGACAGTGGCTCCTGGGGGCTCAGTGCTTCATCGTCCGGATGTCTTCCACCAGGACGCTGCCCCGGCTCCGGAAGACGGCGATGACGATGGCCAGACCGATGGCGGCTTCCGCCGCCGCCACCGCGATGACGAAGAAGGCGGACACGTGGCCGAGGTCGTCACCACGCATGCGCGCGAAGGCCACGAACGTGAGGTTCGCCGCGTTGAGCATCAGCTCCACGCACATGAAGATGACCAGCGCGTTGCGGCGGACGAGCACGCCGAACATGCCCATGCAGAACAGGGCGGCGGCAAGCAGGAGGTAGTAGGTGATGGGAACCATGGGCCTGTTCGGGGCCTCGCGAGCGGCTGCCTGCGCCGCCATCTAGCACAGAAAAGTTGTCCGGAATGGGCGATCAGATTCGCGACTTGGCCACGACGACGGCGCCCACCATGGCCACCAGCAGCAGCAAGCTCACGGCTTCGAAGGGGAGCAGCCAGCGGGTGAAGATGACCTCACCCATGGTGGCGATGGTGCCGAAGCTCGCCTGGGCCTCCAGGCTCAGCGTCGCCGGCTCGGCCGGAATCTTCAGCAGGATGATGGCCAGCACGGCGAACAGCCCCACCGTGGCCGCGCCGCCCGCGATGCGCGCCAGCGTGGGCTTGCCGCGCGTCGGCGACTCACCCAGGTTGAGCAGCATGATGACGAACAGGAAGAGCACCATGATGGCGCCCGCGTAAACGAGCACCTGCATCACCGCGATGGTGTGCGCCCAGAGCAGCACGTAGATGCCGGCCAGGAAGAAGAACGTGGACACCAGCGCCATGGCCGAGTTGATCGGGCTGCGCGCGAAGATGACCGTTCCGGCCGACAGCAGCGTCAGGAGCGCGAACGCTCCGAAAAGAACGAGCTCGATGTTCAAGACCAGTCTCCGAACGAACCCCAGGGCTTGTCGCCGAACGGGCAGCGGTGCTCACGGATGTGGGCCTCGAACTCGTCCCGGAACCGCATGAGGAACGAGTGCGTGGGCAGCGCCGCCGCGTCGCCGAGCGCGCAGATGGTGTTGCCCAGACCGATGGGCGGGTACGGGGCGATGGACGACGCGACGTTGGACAGCATGTCGATGTCGCCCGGCTCGCCGCGGCCTTCCTCGATCTTGCGCAGCAGGCGCGTCTGCCAGGGCGTGCCCTCGCGGCACGGCGTGCACTGGCCGCAGGACTCTTCCGCGTAGAAGCGGGCCACGCGCCACAGGCTGCGCACCATGCAGGTGGCGTCGTCCATGACGATGACGCCGCCGGAGCCGGCCATGGTCTGCTTGACCTTGAGGGCCTCGAACTCCATGGCCACGTCCAGCTCGTCCACGCCGAGCACCGGCGCCGAGGAGCCGCCCGGAATCACGGCCTTGACCTTGCGGCCCGCGGGCATGCCCCGGCCGTACTTGTCGTCGTAGATGAGCTCGGCGAGGGTCGTGAACATCGACACCTCGTAGACGCCCGGCCGGTTCACCGTGCCGGAGAGGCACACGAGCCGCGTGCCGCCCGACTTGTCGGTGCCCAGCTTGGCGTAGGCGTCCGCGCCCTGCTGGAACACGGCGGGCACGCTGGCCAGCGTCTCCACGTTGTTCACCACCGTGGGGCAGCCGAAGAGGCCCACCACCGCGGGGAAGGGGGGCTTGAGGCGGGGCCAGCCCTTCTTGCCTTCCAGGCTCTCCAGCAGCGCCGTCTCCTCGCCGCAGATGTAGGCGCCCGCGCCGCGCACCAGGTAGCAGTTCAGCTCGAAGTCCTTGCCCAGGACCGTCTTGCCGAAGATGCCGGCCTTGTAGGCCTCGTCGATGGCCGCCTGCGTGCGCTCCGCCGGGAACTTGAACTCACCGCGCAGGTACACGTAGCAGGTATGCACGCCCAGCGCGTAGGCCGCGATGGCGATGCCTTCCAGCATCATGTGCGGGTCGTCTTCGAGGATGTAGCGGTCCTTGAAGGTGCCCGGCTCGGACTCGTCGCCGTTGACCGCCAGGTACTTGGGCTTGGGGCTGTCCTTGGGGACGAAGCTCCACTTGAGGCCCGTGGGGAAGCCGGCGCCGCCGCGACCGCGGAGGTTCGACTTCTTCACCTCGTCGATGATGGCGGCGGGCTCCATCTGGAGCGTCTTCTTCAGCGCCTCGTAGCCCCCCCGCTTGCGATAGCTGTCCAGGGTCCAGGACTGAGGCTTACCCCAGGCCGCCGAGATGATCGGTTCGATCGTCTTTGCCGTAGAGGCCATGTCGATGACGTCCTAAGCCTAAGAAGGGTGGGGGAGGTTCAGCTCAACTTGGCGAGGATGGCATCCAGCTTCGCCTGCGTCAGGCTTTCGTGATGATCCTCGTTGATCTGCAGGCAGGGCGCAGTACCGCACGAGGCCAGGCACTCGGTCTCTCGCAAGGTGAACTTCTCGTTCGCTTCACCTGCCTTGAGCCCGAGCTTCTGCTCCAGGTAGGCGAGCATCTTCTCCGCGCCCCACAGCGAGCAGGACAGGTTCGTGCAGACGTCGATGACGTACTTGCCCGGCTTCTTGAGGTGGTACATCACGTAGAAGCTGGCCACTTCCATGGCCCGCTCGGGAGTGACCTCGAGATGCTTCGCCACCAGCCGCAACCCATCCGGGGGCAGCCACCCCTTGATTTCCTGGAGCAGCCTCAGCGCTGGGAGCATGCCCGCGCTTTTGCGATCCGGAGGGTAGTGGGAGATGATCTCCGCGATTCCCGCGTCGAACGTCTTCTGCTCTTCAGAGGTGAACAGGGGCTCCGCCATGGCGGGCCGGTACGTATTGCCCCAATGGCTACGTTGTCAACATAAACCCTCGAAGCTACACTGGGTTGCCATCAGCAAATTGCCGAGCGATTTCAAGCCCTTGTTATGAACCCGGGTCCAGAGGACAAGCGCCAGCACCCCCGCGTCCCCGCTGTGCTGAGAGTGGACTACACGGACGGGCGTCAGGCCCGTGACGTGACGGAGAACCTGTCCCATGAGGGCCTGTTCGTTCAGACGGAGCAGGTCTTCCGCCTGGGGGACGAGGTCCGGCTCGCACTTTCTTTCCCGGGCCTTCTGGATCCGGTAGAAGTCAGCGGAACCGTGGCCTGGACGCGGCCTGCGCGCGCCGATCAGCCCGCGGGCGTCGGCGTTCGCGTGGAGCGCGAGCAGGACCGACGGAAACTGGGTGACATCTTGAGTGCGGCAGGAGCAGACAGCCACGCGTCCCACGTCGAGCACGAGGGGTACCGTGTGCTCATCGTCGAGGACAACCCGCACATCATCGAGATGTACAGCTACGTGCTGAAGAAGCTCGCCAGCGGCGAGCTGCACGGGAAGGTCCCCCTGGAGGTCCACTTCGCGCCGGACGGGCACCACGCGCTGCAGATGCTGCGCGAGGACCGCTTCAACCTGGTGATGACGGACCTCTACATGCCGGTGATGGACGGCTTCGCCCTGGTGGAGCGCATGCGCGAGGAAGAGGCGCTGCGCGCCATTCCCATCATCGCCATCTCCGCGGGCGGCAAGGAGGCGCAGGACCGCGCCATGCAGTTGGGCGTGGACATCTACCTGCGCAAGCCGGTCCGTTTCGTGGAGGTCCTGGAGACGGTGAAGCAGCTTCTGCGCATCAAGTAGGCGCGCGTTTTACCGCCAGTCATCCGTTGAGCGTCGGCGGGGGGACCGCATAGAGTCCCTTCCCCATGCAGAAGCCCGCCCTCAATCGCGATACCGTCAGTGGCGAGGCGCTGTTCATCCTCCGGAACCTGAGGGAGAACGGCCGTCTTGGACGCTCGAACAAGCTGGCCGACGTGAAGGCCGCCCTCGAACCGTCCGTGTCGCTCGAGTTCGACAACTACTTCTTCTTCCTCCGGAAGTTCCACTACATCGCCATGGACCGCGAGGCCCAGCTCAAGCTCACCGAGCAGGGCGAGCAGGTGGCGGGGGGCGAGCTGAACGAGCGCTTCTCCGTGGAGGTCGGTGAGTTCTTCGCCGATCAGCTCGCCGCCGTGGTGGGCACGCCCGAGGAGCCCCAGGAGGGCGACGAGCCCCTGATGGTGCCGCCGCCGCCGCCCGAGCTGCTGCTGGACGAGACGGAGGTGGAAGCCCACCCGACGCCGGGCCCCACGCCCGCGCCGCCGCCCATGCCGCCGATGCGCAGCTCACGCTCGGCCATGCCCGCGCTGGACCTGGGCACGCCCGCCGCGGCCATCCCCATGCCGCCGCCCTCCGCCGTCGCCGCCGAGCCCCGCCGCGAGGCCACGGTCATCATTCAGGGTTTCCCCCCGGCGTCCGCCGCCTCGCCGTCTCCCACCCCTTCCGCGCCTGCCGCCGCCCCCATGCCCGCTCCCGCCGCGCCCACCCCCGCTCCCGCCGCCGCAGCGCCCGCCGCCTCCGCTCCGAAGGGCTCGGAGCTGGACCTGCGCTACCAGAAGTTCGACCCCATCGGCACCGGGCCGCTGGGCACCGTCTTCAAGGGCCGCGTCACCGCGCTCGGGTTGGACATCTGCCTCAAGGAGCTGAAGGACATCTTCGGCTACTTCTCCTTCCTGCAGCGGGGCGAGGTCCTCAAGCGGCTGAAGAAGGAGCTGTGCGCCCAGGCGCAGGTGCGTCACCCCGGCGTGGTTCAGGTGGTGGACCAGAACGTGGAAGCGGCGCGGCCGTACTTCGTGCTGGAGCTGATGCAGGGCAGCCTGCGGGAGCGGCTGGACGCGGGTGGTGGCAACGGCGTGCCGGTGCCCTTCGCGCTGCGTGCCTTCTTGCAGATGGCCTACGGCCTGCGGGCCGCGCACGCCTCGGGCCTCACGCACCACAACATCAAGCCGGAGAACGTGCTCTTCGACGCGTATGGCAACGCCAAGCTGGCCGACTTCGGCCTGGGCCGCGTGGTGGAGGTGGACTCCACCAAGGGCATGCCCCAGGTCTTCGTGGGCACGGGCGGCATGTCCTATATGGCGCCGGAGTTGATGAACCGGGGCGGCAAGGAGCCGGGCCCCGCCGCGGACGTGTACGCGCTGGGCATCCTCCTCTACGAGATGCTGACCGGTCAGATTCCGGGCCGCCGCTCGCCGCTGCCTTCCGAGGTCAACCCGGAGGCCCCCAGCGGCTTGGATCAGCTCTTCGACAAGGCCACCCAGGACAAGCGCGAGCAGCGCTACCCGGACGTCGACGCCATGTTGGAGGACTTCTACAAGGCCTTCCCGGAGCGGGAGTTCCTCGGCAAGGGCGACCTCGTCATCTCGTCCGACACGCCGAAGGAGTGACGGCCGGGCGGCCGGGCCCCGGCGCACTCGGGGCTCGCCGCGCACGCGGGGGACTGCCAGACTTGGCGGGGCCATGACCTCGCCCTCGTCCGAAAGCGTGCTCATCACCGTCACCGGGAAGGACCAGCCCGGCATCACCTCGCGCCTCACCGGCCTGTTGGCGGAAGCGGGCGCCGAGCTGCTCGACGTGGAGCAGGTGGTGGTGCGGGGGCGGCTCACCCTCTGCCTGCTCGCGCGGCTGTCCGGGGACGCGGGCGCCGTGCTGGAGCCGCTGGTGGCCGCCGCGAAGTCGCTGGGCGTGACGCTGGACTTCGAGCCCGTCCACGCGCCCGCGTCCGAGGACGGCAGGGGCCCGCGCTTCGTCGTCACCGCCGTGGGCCGCGCCTTGGGCGCCCGGGAGCTGCACGCGCTGACGCAGGTGCTGACCGCCCACGGCGCCCAGGTGGAGCGCATCACCCGCACCAGTGAGCCGCACCTGGGCTCGGTGGACATCCACCTCGCCCTGGCCGCCGGGCAGCCTCCGGACGCGCTCAAGCAGGCGCTGCTGGAGCTGTCCATGCAATCGGGCGGCTTCGACGTGGCGTTGCAGCGCGAGAGTCTGTTCCGGCGCGGCAAGCGGATGGTCGTCATGGACATGGACTCCACGCTCATCCGCATCGAGGTCATCGACGAGCTGGCGCGCGCGCACGGCGTGGGCGAGCAGGTGGCCGCCATCACCGAGCGCGCGATGCAGGGCGAGATGGACTACGACGAGTCGCTGCGTCAGCGCGTGTCGCTGCTCGCGGGCCTGGACGTGTCCGTGGTGCACCAGCTCGCGGCGAACCTGCCGTTGACGGAGGGCGCGGAGACGTTGGTGCGCGTGCTCAAGCGGCTGGGGTACCGCACCGCCGTCATCAGCGGCGGCTTCTCCGTGGCGGCCGAGGCCCTCAAGGCGCGGCTGGGCATCGACGTGGCGCACTCCAACGAGCTGGAGGTGCGCGACGGGAAGCTCACCGGTCGCACCGTGGGCCCCATCGTCAACGCGCGGCGCAAGGCGGAGCTGTTGGCGTCGCTGGCCCAGGCGGAGGGCATCCAACTGGACCAGGTGGTCGCCGTGGGCGACGGCGCCAATGACTTGCTGATGCTGGAGCGTGCCGGGCTGGGCATCGCCTTCCGGGCGAAGCCCAAGCTGCGCGCCGCGGCCGATACGTCCATCTCCGCGGGAGGCCTGGACACCATCCTCTTCCTGCTGGGGCTCACCGGCCGCGAGCTGCTCGAGCTCGGCTGAGGACGCGGACTACAGCCTCATCCTCGCGGCCAGCTCGCGCTGTTGGAGCGCGCCCTTCTCCAGGAGCAGCTCCAGCAGCGCGCGCAGAATCTTGGAGCTCTTCTCCTGGTTCTGCTGCACCGTCTGCAGACGCTTCAGGTCCTCGTCGCTCCACTCCGAGGACGGCGCGCCGCCCGCGAGAATCTCGTCGAGGATGTCGGCGGCGCTCGCGTTGCTGGCCGGCGCGGGGGCTCGCTCCGCGGCGCGCGGCGGCGGAGGGGGCGCGGCGGCGGGCGCGGGCGGGGTGATGTCCGCGATGCGCTTCACCACCGTGTTGCCGCTCATGTCGACGACCTTGAACTCGTCTTCATCCGAGGACGTGTCCTCGTCCGACTCGCGCTGCTTGCCACCGAAGCGCGTGCTGACCACCGGTTCCTGCCCGCGGTAGTGGCGGAGGATGGCGTGTTCGATTTCACGCTCGCCCGCCACCATGACGACCACGCGGGCGCGGCTCTTCGCCGCCACCTGGTCCAGCGTGACGAGGTCCGTGGGGTCCGCCATGGCCAGCACCAGCGTCTTGCCGTTGTCCTTCAGCGACACGGGGAAGACGGCCTTCTGCTCGGCGAGGTTCACGTCCACGCGCGCGAGCGCGCCCGCGTCGCGTGTGACGTTGCCCAACTGGATGCGCTGCATTCCCAGGCCCTGGCAGATGGCCTCGGTGATGACGTCATCGGTGGCCAGCCCCAGGTCCGCGATGATGCGCGACAGGCGGCCTCCCCATTGGTCATGGGTGGCCAGCGCGCTGCGCAGTTGCAAGTCGTCGATGACGCGTGCCTTGACGAGGATGTCGCCAATGCGATTCCGGGAAGGAGATGCCATGGCTCCGCATTCTACCGTCTAGATGCGCGGACGCTGCGTCCGCGATGAGGAGGCCTGCCATGCAACCCTTCGCGGAATCCGCCACCCAGCAGTGTCCCTATTGCGGTGAAGCGGTCGAGGTCGCCGTGGACCCCATCGGCGTGGCCTCGGAGTCGTACATCGAGGACTGCCCGGTGTGCTGCCGTCCGTGGACGGTGCAGGTGTCCCGCGACGAAGAAGGGTACGCGGTGCAGCTCGGGCGCGACGACGACTGAGTCGGCCGGGAAGGCGGGCAGGCAAGCGTGGTGTGAGGGCCCGCGCGGGGCCTCGGGGCGTTGCTTGACACGTTCCGAAGCATGGTTCTCTTGAGTCTTGTGAGGCGGCGCTGGAGCCCCGGTGGGGGGCACCGCGGCGACCGCGAACCTGAACCAACACAAGCACAGTCATGCCGTGCGTCCGCGAGGGCGACACGAACAGGAGACGTCCATGCAGACCCGCAATCCGTTCAACTCCGCCGTGGTGGTGAACCCGTTGATGCGCGACGTGGACGCGCTCTTCCGCGAGCTGACGCAGCCCATGTGGCGTCAGGCGCCGCGGGAGCGCACGCCGGCCGCGGACATCCTCGAGTCCGAGAGCGGGCTCACGCTCCAACTGGACATGCCCGGGCTGGAGGCGAAGTCCATCCAGGTGACGGTGGAGAAGGACATCCTCACCGTGCAGGCCGAGCGCAAGGCCGAGCCCCGCGCGGAGGGCGTCAACGTGCGCCGGCAAGAGCGCGCCTTCGGAACGTTGGCCCGTTCCTTCGCGCTGCCTGACAGCGTGGACGCCAGCAAGGTGGAAGCGCGCTACGAGCAGGGCGTGCTGACGCTGACCTTGCCTCGGCGCGAGGAGAGCAAGCCTCGCGTCATCGAAGTCAAGGTCCAGGGCTGAGGCCCCGGGCGCACACCGCTGGCCAGGGAGGTCACCTGCCTCCCATCATCACAACCCCTGCCAGGGCTTCCGCGGACAGAGGCGGAAGCCCTGCCTGTGCTACCGCTTGGCGCTGAGCGCCATTGGCACGCGGAACAGCTCCAGCACCTGCTGGACGTCCAGCGGCTTGGCCAGGCACGCCAGCGCGCCGGCCTGCTTGGACTGCTCCACGACTTCCGGCGTGTGCGCGGACGTCATGGTGATGAGCCGCACGCCTTCCATCTGCTTGCGCGCGCGGATGCGGCGGCAGACCTCGAGGCCGTCGATGTCCGGCATGTTGAGGTCGATGATCATGCCGTGCGGCTTCTGCTCGGACACGAGCAGCAGGGCCTCCACGCCGCTCGTCGTCGTCTGCAGCTCCACCTGGGCCGCGAACGGCTTGAACGCGCGCTTGATGGCGTCCAGCACCGGGCGCTCGTCATCCACCGCGAGCAGGCGCACGGTGCCGCTTCCGAGCTCTTCCGGCACAGGCATCTGGTGCGTGATGAGGAAGGTGCGCAGGTCCGCCGACCGCACGCGGCGGTGGCCGCCCGGCGTCCTGAAAGCCATCAGGATGCCCCGGTCAATCCACTTGCTCACGGTGGACGGGTCCACCTGAAGCAAACGACTGATGTCGTGCGTGGTGTAGAGCTGGTCCGTCATCGCCGTACTCCCCTCTTGCTGCATCATTCCGCTGCCCATGGAACTATTCACCTACCTTGAACACGGGTTTTCTTCAACCTTACTGAGTACCGCGCCTATCAGACCCTCTCATCAGACCCACTGCGTCGTCCCAGCGGCCACTGGCCTTGAGACACAGTTCCACGAGTTCACGAGCGGCCCCTCGGCCGCCAGGACTCTGGGTAACGAAGTGGGCCTCGTGGCGCACTTCGGGGACCGCATCCGCAGGACAAGCGGAAAGAGCCACCATTGAAAGTGGGCCCAGGTCGTTGTGGTCGTCACCCATGTAGGCGCAGGCGTCCAGGGGCACGTCCAGTTGGGCGACCAGCTCTTTGAGCGCGGCCGACTTGTCACGTCGGCCCTGAAACACCGCCGCGAGCCCCAGCTCCTTGCCGCGCTTCTCCACGATGCCGGAGGTGCGGGCGGTGAGGATGGCGGCGGGCAGGCCCGACAGGCGGGCCATGACGAGCGCGTGGCCGTCCTTGACGTCGAAGCGCTTCATCAGCTCGCCGTCCTGGCCGTAGTAGAGGCCCCCGTCCGTGAGGACCCCGTCCACGTCGAAGACGAGCAGGCGCACGCGCGCAGCGCGGGACGTGAGCTCTTCCTTTCCCAGTCTGGAAGGGGCTTCCGTCACCATGGCTTGCTCGACTCCTCTGTGCGCTGACGCATCAACCCGGCTCGTGTCCCAAGACGCGGCGGATGCTCAGCACGTTTCGTACCACGTCCTCGAACATCTGTGGGTTCAGCGAACACGGACCGTCACACAGGGCACGATCCGGATCTTCGTGGACTTCCGTGAACAACGCGTCAATCCCGGCGGCCGCGGCGGAGCGCGCGAGCAATGACACGAAGCGGCGCTCACCGGCCGTCTCGCCGTTGCCAGCGCTGGGGAGCTGCACGGAGTGGGTGGCGTCGAAGCACACGGCGAGGCCGGCGTCGCGCATCTGCGCGAGGCCGCGCATGTCCACCACGAGATTGTTGTAGCCGAACGTCGAACCGCGCTCGGTGACGAGCACGTTGGGGTTGCCCGTCTCGAAGGCCTTGCGCGCCGAGTGGACGATGTCCTTGGGCGCCACGAACTGCCCCTTCTTCAGGTTCACGCCCTTGCCAGTACGCGCCACGGCTTCCACCAGATCCGTCTGCCGGCAGAGGAACGCCGGTATCTGGATGATATCCACAACTTCCGAGGCTGGCCCGACGTGACTTGTTTCATGGACGTCCGTGAGTACGGGGACGCCCACTTCGTCGCGGATCCGCTTCAGGATTCTCAGACCTTCCTTGAGACCCGGGCCTCTGAAGGACTTGCCGCTGGTGCGGTTGGCCTTGTCGTAGGAGCACTTGAAGGCATACGGCACGCCGAGCCGGCTGGTGATGTCCTTGAGCATCCGGGCGTGGCGCAGGGCCATGTCCTCGGACTCGATGCTGTCGGGGCCGGCGATGACGAACAGCTTCTGTCCCTGGCCAACCTTGAAGCCGCACAGCTCGATGGGGGTGGGGGCACTCATGCGGTCACCTGCCCGGCCGCCGCGTTCGCGTCCCGCTGGGCGAGCGCCGCGCGGATGAAGCCGGAGAAGAGGGGGTGGGGTGCGAAGGGCTTGCTCTTGAACTCGGGGTGGAACTGGCAGCCGACGAAGTAGGGGTGCTCGGCCAGCTCAATCATCTCCACCAGGTTGAGCTCGGGGTTGGCGCCGGAGATGACGAGCCCCGCCTCCTGCAGCTTGCCCCGGTACGCGTTGTTCACCTCGTAGCGGTGACGGTGGCGCTCCTGGATGGTGTCCTGCCCGTAGAGCTGGTGGGCGCGGGTGCCGGGCTTGAGCGCGCAGGCGTAGCTGCCCAGGCGCATGGTGCCGCCCTTGTCCTGCACCTTCACCTGGCTCTCCATGAGCGTCACCACCGGGTGCGGCGTGTGCTCGTTGAACTCCAGGCTGTTGGCGTTGGCCAGGCCCAGCACGGTGCGGCTGAACTCCACCACGGCCATCTGCAGGCCCAGGCAGATGCCGAAGAAGGGGACCTTCTTCTCACGCGCGTAGCGCACGGCGGCAATCTTGCCCTCGGTACCGCGCACGCCGAAGCCGCCGGGCACGAGGATGGCGTCCACGCCGGCCAGCATCTTCTCCGCGCCCTGCTCCTCGACCTCCTGGCTGTCGACGAAGTGCAGGTTCACCTTCACGTCGTTGGCGATGCCGCCGTGCAGGAGCGCCTCGTTGAGGCTCTTGTAGCTCTCCGTGAGGTTGACGTACTTGCCGACAATCGCGACGCGGACCTGTCCGCGCGCCGGCTCGTACACCTTGCGGATGATGTTCTCCCAGCGCTCCAGGTGGGGCGCCCGGCTCCAGATGTTGAGGACCTCCGCGAGCCGCTCGTCCAGGCCCTGGCGGTGCAGCTCCAGCGGCAGCTCGTAGATGCTGCGCACGTCCGGCGAGGTGAACACGCTGCGCGTGTCCACGTTGCAGAACATGGCGATCTTGTCCTTCATCTCGCGGGACACCTCGCGGTCCGTGCGGCACACGAGGAAGTCGGGCTGGATGCCAATCTCGCGCAGCTTCATCACCGAGTGCTGCGTGGGCTTGGTCTTCACCTCGCCGGCCGCGCCGATGTACGGCAGCAGCGTCAGGTGCACGTAGACGACGTTCTCGCTGCCCACGTCGTAGCGCATCTGGCGGATGGCCTCGAGGAAGGGCAGCGACTCGATGTCGCCCACGGTGCCGCCCACCTCGACGATGACCACGTCCGCGTCCTGCGCCGCCTGGCGGATGCTGGACTTGATTTCGTCGGTGACGTGCGGAATCACCTGGACCGTCTTGCCCAGATATTCGCCCCGCCGCTCCTTCATGATGACGGCGTGGTAGATGCGGCCGGACGTGAAGTTGTTGAGCCGGCTCATCCGCGCGTTGGTGAACCGCTCGTAGTGGCCGAGGTCCATGTCCGTCTCACCGCCGTCCTCGGTGACGAACACCTCGCCATGCTGGAACGGGCTCATGGTGCCCGGATCCACGTTGATGTAGGGGTCCAGCTTGATGAGGGTGACGGCCAGCCCACGGTTCTCCAGCAGGGCGCCGATGGAAGCCGAGGCGAGGCCCTTGCCGAGGGAGCTGACCACTCCGCCCGTCACGAAGATGAACTTGGTTTTCTTGGAGCGCATGTCCCGTTCTGCCAACTGAGGCAGGGATGCGTCAATTATTCTGTTTTCGGTGGACGGCCGCCCGCTGTGTCCTGGGGGGCTGCGTCAGTTGCCGTCCCAACCACCCGGGCGGGCGACCGCGAACTCCTGGGCGGTCGGCTGGCCGACGCGGAACTTGCGCAGGTCGCAGTTCCGGCAGCTCCACCCCTCCCAGCCGCGCTTCACCACCAGGTGCAGGCAGGCGTCGTAGTTGGGGCAGAAGAGGTTGCGCTGCGTGTCGACGGACTCTTCGTCACGAAGGGCGGTGGGCAGCGGGCTGGGGCATGGGGTGATGGACACGGCTGTGACTCCCGGAAGAAACGTGTTGGGTCGGCCTCCCCCTGGCGCGCTCCGAACAGGAGGGGCGGTCCGGCATTCCCGAGCGTCCGTAAAAAGGCCCGTCTCCCTCGCGGGAAACGGGCCCCGAACTGCCAGCGTCTGCCACCGCCTCAGCGCCTTTTCAGGCCACCGACGCGGAGGTGGACGCCTTGGAGTTGCTGTCGTTCAAGGCATCACCTCCTTTCGGAGCCCCTGACTTAATCGGGCCGGGAAATGGCCGCCACTGTCGCTGGGTGCAGGGCCCAAGCCGTGTGGGCACCAGACGTTCAAGCTGCGACAAACTGCCGCTCCACCAGCCGCCGGTACAGGCCCTCCTGGTTCATCAAGGAGGCGTGGGTGCCGCTCTGGATGATGACGCCGCCGTCGAGCACCAGCACCCGGTTGGCGTTGGCCACGGTGGACAGGCGGTGGGCGATGATGAGCGTGGTTCTGCCCTGCATCAGGCGCTCCAGCGCGTCCTTGACCAGGTGCTCGCTCTCCGCGTCCAGGGCGCTGGTGGCCTCGTCGAGGATGAGCAGCCGAGGGTCCTTCAGCACCGCGCGGGCGATGGCGACGCGCTGCTTCTGGCCACCCGAGAGCTGCACGCCGCGCTCGCCCACCTGGGTGCGGTAGCCCTCCGGGAAGCGCTCGATGTAGGCGTGGGCGTTGGCGGCGCGAGCGGCCTCTTCCACCTGGGCGTCGGTGGCGTCGGGCCGGCCGTAGCGGATGTTGTCCGCGATGGAGCAGGAGAAGAGCTGGGGCTCCTGCGCCACCATGCCGATGTTGCGGCGCAGCCACTCCGGCTCCAGGGCGGTGAGCGGATGGCCGTCCAGCAGCACCTCGCCGCCCTGCGGGTCATAGAAACGTGACAGCAGGGAGGCCAGCGTGGACTTGCCCGCGCCGGAGGGGCCCACCACCGCCACCACCTCGCCCGGCCGCAGCTCCAAATCCAAGCCCTGGAGCACCGGCACGTCGGGCCGGGTGGGGTAGGAGAAGTGGACGCCGCGGAACTCCACGTGGCCGCGCAGGTCCGTGAGCTGCTCGCCGCCGGCGCGGATGGCGGGCTGGCGGTCCAGCAGCTCGAAGACGCGCTCGGCGGCGCCGCTGGCGCGCATGAAGTCCGCCCACAGCTCCGCGATGCCGCTGAACGAGAAGGCCACCAGCATGGTGTAGATGAGGAACGAGGTGAGCGCGCCCACGGACAGGCTGCCGTCCACCACCAGCCGGCCGCCGTACCACAGCACCGCGGCGATGGAGCCGTACCCGGCGATGGACGCCGCGCCCAGGAACACGGAGGACTGGAACGTGCGGTCGCGTGCCAGCGTGAAGGAGCGCTCCACGGCGACGCTGTAGCGCTCCACCTCGTGGCGCTCCGCGGCGAAGGAGCGCACCGTGCGGATGCCGGACAGGTCCTCCTCGGCCACCTCGCCGCTGGCGGCGAGCGCGTCCTGCACCTGGCGGGAGATGGCGCGCACGCGGCGGCCGTACAGCACGGCGCCAATGGCCACCGGCGGGATGACGGTGAGCATCACCAGCGTGAGCTGGAAGGATGTGTAGAACAGCAGGGCCACGCCGCCCACGGCGGTGACGGCGTAGCGCAGGAACATGGACACGTTGGCGGTGACGGTGTTCTGGAGCACCGTGGTGTCCGACGACAGGCGGCTGGTGAGCTCACCGGTGCGGCGCGCGTCGAAGAAACCCACCTCCTGGGACAGCAGGGCGCGGAAGAGGTCCTTGCGCAGCCGCGCCACCACGCGCTCGCCGGCGGTGTTGAAGAGGTAGGCGCGCAGGGCCATGGCGAGGCCCTGCACCACGAACACGGCGAGCATCACCAGCGCGAGCCCGTCCACGACCTGACGGTTCTTCGCGTTGAGGGCCTGGTCCACCAGGTCGCCAATGGCGCGGGGATAGACGAGCGTGGCGCCGCTGCTGATGAGCAGGAAGAGGGTGGCCCCGGCGAGGGGCACCACCTCCGGGCGCGCCAGCATCAGGAGGCGGCGCAGCGTCACGCGAGGAGGCGGCCGGGCTGTCGAATCTTTCTCGGGGGAAGACACCGGCGGAGACTAACGCGAGCCTGCGGGCGGTGCACTGGGCGCCTGCGTGTGTGCTGAAGGGGTATTAATCCTCTCCTACGCGGGTCAGCCGCCATGTCAGGGGGAGCGCCATGGAGAAGCACGGATTCGGGAGCACGCGGGTGTCAGTGCCCGTCCTCGGGCAGGGGACCTGGCAGATGGAAGCGGACGACCGGGCAAGCGCCCTCCGTGCCCTTCGCGCCGGGTTGGACCTGGGGATGACGCACGTGGACACCGCCGAGCTGTACGGCCACGGCCAGGTGGAGGAGTCCATCGTCTCCGAGGCCATCGCCGGCCGGCGGGACGAGGTCTTCCTCGTGTCGAAGGTGATGCCGTCCAACGCCACCTATGCGGGGACGCTCGCCGCGTGCGAGCGGAGCCTGAAGCGGCTGCGCACCGACTGGCTCGACTGCTACCTGCTGCACTGGCCGGGTTCGCACCCGCTGGAGGAGACGGTGCGCGCCTTCGAGAAGCTGGTAGCGGACGGAAAGATTCGCGCCTGGGGCGTGAGCAACTTCGACGTGGAGGACCTGGAGGAGGCGCTCTCGCTCGCGGGGCCGGGGCGGATCGCGTGCAACCAGGTGCTCTACCATCTGGAGGAGCGCGCCATCGAACACGCCGTCCTGCCTTGGTGTGAAGCGAACGGCGTGGCGGTGGTGGGCTACAGCCCCTTTGGCAACGGCAGCTTCCCTCGGCCCGACAGCCGGGGTGGGAAGGTGCTGGGTGCCATCGCCCGCGCGCATGGCGTCACGCCGTACCAGGTGGCGCTGCGGTTCCTGGTGCGTCGGCCCTCGCTGTTCGCCATTCCCAAGGCGAGCCGGGAAGCCCACGCGCGGGACAACGCCGCCGCCGCGTCGCTGGTGTTGACCTCCGAGGAGCTGGCGATGCTCGACGGCGCCTTCCCGCTGGACGCCGAGCCCGCGTCGCTGCCCGTTATTTGATGCCGGCGGCGAAGGACTTCCGGAAGGCGGACACGGTGGGCTCGCCCGGGCCCACCGTCACCGTGCCCGTCTCTCCCTCCACGGCGGCGCGCGTGTCGCGGCCCTTGAGGAAGCGCACGGTGGTGATGCGGCGCAGCACCTCGCGTCCCTGCTCCTGGGCCAGGGCGCGCAGCGCGTGGCTGGTGACATTCACGGCGGACTCGAGCGCGCGGCGGCCCGGCTCGTCGTCCAGCCCCATCCAGTCCACGTCGAAGCGCAGCGGCTTGCCGCCCAGCGACATCTCCCCCGGCCAGAACTGCTCGGTGAGGGCGTGGGGCAGCTTCTCCAGCAGCGTGACGATGTCCTGCCGCGTGGGGTTGGGGCGCACCAACTGCGTGAGCTCCAGCAGCTTCTCCGCGTGGCTCACTGACACCGCGACCACCGTGGCGATGTCCACGTAGGCCACCGACTCCGAGCGGCGCAGGCCTTCCTTGCCCAGGGCGAGCAGCACCGATTCGCGCGGGATGTAGTCCACGACCTCGCCCGTCAGCGAATGGCCGTGGGACAGGTGCAGGGTGGCGGTGATGGTGGGGACCTCCTCGCCCGTGCGAGCGCGCGTGGCGACCGTCCCGAGCTGCTCCAGCACCCGCTCCACCTTGCGCGACACCAGCCGTTGAACGCCCTCCATGTCCTCGTCCTCCTGCTGCGTCCTGCGGGTCTCTTTGGGGCGCTCCGTCTTCGCGGGCGCGGGTGGCTTGGGCGCGGCGGGAAGCTCCGCGAGGGCGGGTGGCTTGGGCGCGGCGGGAAGCTCCGCGGGCGCGGGCACCCGGGCTTCCACGGGAAGGGCCGCGCCCGCCGGGTCGACGGCCGGGGCGGTGGCTCCGGCTCCGGGCGGAGCCCCTGGCGTGGGCGCGCTGTCGGGAGAAGGCGTTGCCTCCTCCGTCTTGCCCCCGCCGAAGACGTTCTTGAAGAAGCCCACGGTCAACCCCCTCTCGCGCGGAGGAGGGCCTCGACCTTCTCCACGTCACCGGGCACGTCCACGGCCACCGTATGCGAGGCGACCTTCGCGCAGCGGATGGGGATGCCGTGTTCCAGCGCGCGGAGCTGCTCCAGCTTCTCCGCCTCTTCCAGCGGCGTGGGTGCCAGCTTCGCCAGCGACAGCAGCACCTCGCGCCGGTAGCCGTACAGGCCAATGTGTCCCCACCGCGGCGCGGACGCGCCGGGCTCGCGCACGTGGGGCACCAGGCTGCGGCTGAAGTAGAGCGCGTCGCCATTGAGCGCGAGCACCGCCTTCACCACGTGCGGGCTGCTGGCCTCATCGGCCTCGAGCGGCCGGACGAGGGTGCCCATCCGCACGGCGGGGTCGGTGAAGAGGCCCGCGAGGCGCTGGAGCGCGGCGGGGTCCACCAGGGGCTCGTCTCCCTGAACGTTCACCCAGATGTCGACGTCTGGACGTTCGAGCGCGACCTCGGCGACGCGGTCCGTTCCGGTGGCGCATGCGGGGCTGGTCATCACCGCGCGGCCGCCGAAGCCCTCCACCGTGGCGCGGATGCGCTCGTCGTCGGTGGCCACCCAGACCTCGTCGAAGGCCTGGGCTTCCTGGCAGCGGCGCCAGACGTGCTCAATCATTGTCCGGCCGGCGATGATTGCCAGCGGCTTGCCTGGGAAGCGGGTGCTGGCATGTCGGGCGGGAATGACTGCAACGGTCCGGCAAGATTGCATGACCCCTCCGTCTATCAGGTTCGCGACGTATGCCGGCCCCCGGGATTGGACATTCGCATCATCGGACACTGGCCAGCGCGGCTCCAGTGCCTAGCTTTGGTCGCAACATGAAGAAGGTCATTCATATCGTTGGGGCGCGTCCGAACTTCATGAAGGTCGCGCCCATCTATCGCGCCATCGCCGAGCGTACCCCGTTGGAGCAAATCCTTGTCCACACGGGGCAGCACTACGACGCAAAGATGAGCGACGTTTTCTTCTCAGACCTCGGCTTGCCTGCCCCAGACGTTCATCTGGGCATCGGGTCGGGCAGCCATGCGCAGCAGACCGCGCGGATGATGGTGGAACTGGAGAAGGTCTTCCTGGCCCATCCGCCCGCGCTCGTCTCCGTGGTGGGGGATGTCAACAGCACCATCGCCGCCGCGCTGGTGGCGTCCAAGCTGGGGATACCCCTGGCGCACGTCGAGGCGGGCTTGCGGAGCTACTCGCCGCACCAGCCCGAGGAGATCAACCGGCTCGTCACCGACCGGCTGTCGGACCTGCTGCTGACGCCCTCGCGCGACGCGGACGCCAACCTGCTCAAGGAAGGCACCGACCCGGCTCGCATCCACTTCGTGGGCAACGTGATGATCGACTCGCTCTTCGCCTCGCGAGAGAAGGCCGACAAGCTGCCCTTGCTGAAGGACCTGGGGCTCATCCCGCACGGCTACGCGGTGTGCACGCTCCACCGGCCCTCCAACGTGGATGACCCGAAGCTGCTGGGCGGACTGATGTCCGCGGTGGCCCACGTCTCCACGCGCCTGCCCGTCATCTTCCCGGTGCACCCGCGCACGCGGAAGGTGATTTCGGAGCAGGGGTTGGACTCCTGGTTCGAACAGAGCCCGAACCTGCGGCCCGTGGACCCCATGGGCTACCTGGACTTCCTGGCGCTCACGTCGAAGGCGCGGCTGGTGCTCACCGACTCGGGCGGCCTCCAGGAGGAGACCACCGCCATGGGCATCCCGTGCCTCACCCTGCGCGAGCAGACCGAGCGTCCCATCACCGTGGAGGAGGGCTCCAACGAGGTGGTGGGCACCGACCCGGTCCGCATCCGCATGGCCGCCGACCGCGTACTGGACGGGCATGGCAAGCAGGGGCGCGTCCCGGAGTTCTGGGATGGCCGCGCCGCCGAGCGCATCGCGGACCTCTTCGCCAGCTTCCTCGGCGTCGAGGACCAGCCGATTCAGGCAGCCTCCGCCTGACGGCCTGACGCTCCGTTTGGACGGGCCCTGGGGTTCCAGGGCCCGCCCCGGGCCCGCCGTGTTAGAGCGCTGGCAGGCCCATGCACCGCGAGCAGCCAGAAGAAGCCCCCGAGGGCTACGTCGACATCCGCTACGTCGTCGAGCCGAACTACGCCGGCTGGCGGCTGGATGAATACCTGGCGCAGAAGATTCGCCGCATGTCGCTGGAGCGGCTCCAGGGCGTCATCCTGCGGGGCGTCCTCTGCGACGAGCGCCGCCTGAAGCCCTCCACGCCGGTGTACCCGGGGCTGTCCTTCCGTCTCCGGCGCCGCGCCAGCGAGGAGCCGCCCACGCCCACGGAGCTGCCCGTGGTGTTCCAGGATGACTGGCTGCTGGTGCTGGACAAGCCCGCGGGCCTGCCCATCCACCCGTCCGCGCGCTACCAGAAGGGCACGCTGGTGACGTTGCTGCGGGAGCGCTTTGGTGAGCGCTTCGCCGAGCCCGCGCACCGCCTGGACCGGGAGACCAGCGGCCTGGTCGTCTGCGGGCGCACCACCGAGTCCTGCCGGGTGTTGGGGCGCCTGTTCGTCTCGCGTGACGTCCACAAGGAGTACCTCGCGCTGTGCGAGGGCCACCCGCCCGAGGACACCTTCACCGTCGAGGCGCCCATCGCGGAGGGCACCGAGCTCATCCGCATCGCCGTGCGCATCGACCCGGTGGCGGGGAAGGAGAGCCGCACGCGCTTCCAGGTGCTCCGCCGCTTCACCCGCGACGGCGCGCCTTTCGCGCTGCTGCGGTGCTTCCCGGAGACGGGGCGTCAGCACCAGATTCGCATCCACCTGCACCACGCGGGGTTCCCGCTCGTGGGCGACAAGATGTACGGGCCGGACCCGGGCTACTTCGACCGCTTCAGCAAGCGCTGCCTGGAGCCGGAGGCGTGGGAGCGCCTGCGCCTGCCGCGACACGCGCTGCACGCCGCGCGCATCGCCTTCCCGCATCCGGGCTCGGGAGAAGAAGTCGTCTTCGAGTCGCCCCTGCCGGCGGACCTCGTGGACTTCATGGGGCGCTAGGCGCTGGATGCACGAAGGCCCTCGGTCCGGCGGTGCGGACAGAGGGCCTCGAGCGTGATGCTGGCGTCAGGTCAGGCGGTGAGCTTGCTCGGCTGGGAGC
This sequence comes from Myxococcus hansupus, assembly GCF_000280925.3. NCBI lineage: Bacteria > Pseudomonadati > Myxococcota > Myxococcia > Myxococcales > Myxococcaceae > Pseudomyxococcus > Pseudomyxococcus hansupus. Next base: position 7,280,323 of record NZ_CP012109.1, on the reverse strand, counting down.
GCTGCTCCTCACCGAACTCGCCGATGAGGTACTTGCCGGAGAAGCACGCGGTGCAGAAGCTGCCGCGCTCCGGGTCACCCACCGCGCGACCCAGGCCCTCCTGGGAGATGTAGCCCAGCGAGTCCGCCGTCACGTACGTGGCGATCTCCTCCAGCGTGTGCGTGGCGGCGATGAGCTCCTGACGGCTCGGCGTGTCGATGCCGTAGTAGCAAGGCCACTTCGTGGGCGGCGAGGAGATGCGCAGGTGGACCTCCAGCGCTCCCGCGGCCTTGATCATCTTCACGATCTTGCGGCTCGTGGTGCCACGGACGATGGAGTCATCCACCACCACCACGCGCTTGCCCTTGAGCACCTGCCGCACCGCGGACAGCTTCAGCTTTACGCCGAAGTGGCGGATGGACTGCTGCGGCTCGATGAAGGTGCGGCCCACATAGTGGCTGCGGATGAGGCCCACGTCGTAGGGGATGCCGCTGGCCTGGGCGAAGCCGATGGCCGCGGGCACGCCCGAGTCCGGCACCGCGATGACCAGGTCCGCGTTGGGCGCGGGCTGCTCCTTCGCGAGCTGGCGGCCCAGCTCCTTGCGCACCTCGTACACGTTGCTGCCGAACAGCGTGGAGTCCGGCCGGGCGAAGTACACGTGCTCGAAGATGCAGCGCGCCTGCCGCGGAGGCTCCGCGAAGGGCTTGCTGGTGCGCATCAGCCCGTTCTCGATGACGAGCAGCTCGCCCGGCTCCAGCTCCCGGACGATTTCCGCCTCGATGAGGTCCAGCGCGGTGGACTCGCTGGCGAGCACGTACGCGCCTTCCTTCATCCGTCCCAGCACCAGCGGACGGATGCCGTGCGGGTCTCTCACCGCGACGAGCTTGTTCTCCGTGAGCACCAGCAGGCTGTAGGCGCCCGTCACCTTGCGCAGCGCCTCGACGATTTTCTGCTCGAAGGTCGGCTGCTTGGAGCGCGCCAGCAGGTGCAGGATGACTTCCGTGTCCGCGTCCGACTGGAAGATGGCGCCGTCGGCCTCGAGCTGTTGCTTCAGCTCGGCCGCGTTCACCAGGTTGCCGTTGTGCGCGATGGCGCATTGGCCGCCCGCGTACTGCACGAACAGCGGCTGGGCGTTCTTGAGCGCGCTGCCTCCCGCGGTGGAGTAGCGCACATGACCGATGGCCGCCTGCCCTGGCAGGCCGGCGATCACCGGTGCGTCGAAGATATCGGCGACGAGTCCCATCTGCCGGTGCGCACGCAGCGCCATGCCGTCAGAGGCAACGATGCCCGCGGACTCCTGCCCCCGGTGCTGGAGGGCGTGCAGTCCCAGGTACGTCAGGTTGGAGGCCTCGGCGTGCCCCACGATTCCGAAGATGCCGCACATGGCGCGCTGCCTTACTCCTTTCGAGCGGTGAGCGGAACAGGAACGCATGCCCCTCTGGTGGGTATTCCACCCGACGCCAGAGTCGTTTCATGTGGGCAGTCAGGCGTCCCAAAGGCCAGTCCCTGCGGGTAGTCTGGCCCGCGCATGGCTTCCTCGCGACTGGCACGCTGGCGTTCCTTGTTTCCCATGGTGTTACTCACCGCGGGCGTCGCATATGCCCTGGCGTCCTGGAATTGGTGCGGCTCCTGGGCTGAACGCGCGCCCGTGCTGGTGTCACGGGTTCAAGGCGAAGGCCCCCTGCGCGCGGGCGCGGCGAAGGTCGCGCTGGCGCCGCCGTTCCCCGTGGTGGTGGCGGGCTACTCGCCGCCCCGGCCCGAGGCGGGACAGGCTGACGTTCCGCTCCACGCACGCGCGGTGGTGCTGGAGGCCGGTGGGACGCGGGTGGGGGTGGTGTCGTTGGACCTGCTGCTGGTGCCGGATGTGCTCGTCACGCGCGTGCGCGAGCGGGTGAAGGCGTCGGGGCTGAGCGAGGTGCTCGTGCTCGCCACACACACGCACTCCTCGTTGGGGGGCTATGACCCTCGACTGGTGGCGCAGCTTTCGGGCACCGGGCGGTATCGCGAGGACGTGGTGGAGGCCATCACCGCCGCCGCGGGGGAGGCCCTGTCGCGTGCCGACGCCGCGCTGGCTCCGGTGTCGCTGGAGGTGGGCGAGGCCCGTGAGCCGGACTTCGTGGCTTCGCGCAGTGGCGGCGCGATTCCGGATGGGACGCTGACGCGCGCGGTGCTGCGGGGCGCGGAGTCGCCGGTGGCGGAGCTGCTGTTCTTCGCCGCACACCCGACGATGGTGCCGCGTCACCGGGCCTACGTGGATCCGGACTACCCGGGCCGGCTCAGCGCACTGCGCGAGGAGGCGGGCAGCGGCGTGACGCTGTTGCTGCAGGGCGCGGTGGGCAACGCGTCGGTGGCGTACTCGAAGGGGCTGGGGCTGGAGCGGGTGTCGGGCTTCGCGCGGGCCCTGGCGGAGCTGGCGGGCAACGCGCCGTTGTCGCCCGTGGGGGATTCGGTGCGGCTGGCGTTGGCGCGCGCGGATGCGGCGATGCCTCGGCCGGACGCGTCGCGGCTGGTGCCGTCACTGACGCGGGCGGCGGGAGACAACCTGCTGTGTGATTCCTCGCCCCGGCTGGCGGAGGTGGCGGCGCTGGTGCTGGGGCCGCTGAAGCTGGTGGCGGTGCCGGGCGAGCCCAGCGTGGCGGCGGGCGCGGAGCTGCTGCGGCGCACGGGCGCCACGGGCGTGCTCGGGCTGGCGGATGGTTACGTGGGCTACGTGGAGACGGCGGCGAACGTGGAGGGCGGCCTGGGAGAGTCCCGGCGTCAGTACTTCGGGCCCGCGCTGCTGGAGCGGCTGAGCGTGGCGGCCGAGCTCGTGGCGGGAGCGGCCGACTTCACGCGGTAGGGGGTCGGGCGCCGCGGGCTCGAGGGCTCCGCGGCGCGGCCGGACCGGGTGCTGGCCTAGAACTTCTCGAACTTGGAGTCCTTCTTGCGCTTCTTGAACAGGAGCGCGGTGCGGCCCAGGAGCTGCGCGAGCTCCGCCTGGGCGCCCTCGGCGATGCGCTGAGCACCCTCCTGGCGCGTCTCCGGGCCCTCGTTGATTTTCACCTTGATGAGCTCGTGGTCCTGCAGCGCCTGTTCGACGGCGGCGATGACACCTTCGGTGACGCCGGCCTGGCCGACGATGACCACCGGTTCCAGGTGGTGTCCTAGCGCGCGCAGATGGCGGCGTTGCTTCCCAGTGAGCGGCACGTTGCTTCTCTCCTTCATGGTTTCGGATGGGGCCTCCAGGGCCCCGGGGTGAGGGGGCGCACCCTACTTCTTCTGCGACGCCATGCGGATCTCCCGCTGCGCGTCGATGTGGTCCGGCTGGAGCTCCACGGTGCGCTTGAAGTGCTTGAGCGACCCGGGGGCATCACCGCTCAGCTTGGCGATGACCCCGAGGAAGTAGTGCGCGGGCGCGCAACGCTCGTTGCGGCGGATGGCGTTCTGGATTTCCCGGAAGGCTTCGGGCTGGGCGGCCTTCTTGTCCGCCGCCATGAAGAAGCGGGCGTAGCCCCGCCAGGCGTAGAACTCCGCTTCCTCCGGGTTCAGCTTGATGGCCTCGTCGAGCATCTTCACGGCGTCCGGGAACTTGCGCGCCTTCACCAGGATGCAGGACTTCTGGAACAGCTCCTCCGCCATGAGGATGCCGTTGATGTCCACGCCGTCGCCGCTGCCGCCGCTCTTGAGCTCTTCGATGTAGCTGGCGCGGCTCTTGTCGTCGGAGAGCGTGCGGTAGGCGTCGCCGACGTAGGCGAAGACCTCGGCCTTCAGCTTCTCCAACTCCGGCGGCGCGCCCTGCGGCAGCGTGTCCGGGTGGTACAGCTTGGCCAAGCGGAAGTAGGCGATCTTCACCGCGCTGGAGTTTGTCTGCTCCGTCAGCCCGAGCCGCTGGAAGTGGTTCTGCTGCTTCATCGCGGTGGTGAGCTGGCGCAGGGCGGGAATCTCGTCCGCGCCCGGGGCATTCGCGTGCGTGGCGGCGGTGGCGCCGGGCCCCGCGACGGGAGCGGTGGGGCGCTGTGGGGCGCCGGGGCCCGCGGTGGGGACGGTGGGGCGCTGCGTGGCGCCAGGGCCCGCGGTGGGGACGGGCCCGGCGGGACGCGCTCCTGGACCCGCGGTAGGGGCGGGACGTGGCGCGCCGGGGACGGGTGGCTGCGCTCCCGCTGCGCCGGGACCGGCGATGGGCTGGCCTCCCGCGACGTTGGGCGCGGTGCCGGCTGGGCGTGGGGCGCCCGCGGGGCCAGGGCTCGTGCTGTTCGCACCCGCCGGGCGCTGGGCGACCGCACCGGGACCGGCGATGGGCTGGCCTCCCGCGACGTTCGGTGCTGCTGGGCGCTGGGCGACCGCACCGGGACCGGCGATGGGCTGGCCTCCCGCGACGTTCGGTGCTGCCGGGCGCGCGGCGTGTCCACCCGCGACGTTGGGCGGTGCTCCCGTGATGGGCTGGCCCCCTGCGACGTGGGGCGGTGTTCCCGCGGGGCGAGGTGCTCCGGCGATGGGCTGACCTCCCGCGCCGCTGGGCGGTGTGCCTGCGACGGGTTGTCCACTCGCGACGTGGGGCGCTGCGCCAGCGGGGCGCGGTGCTCCCGCGATGGGCTGGCCTCCCGCGACGTTGGGCACGGTGCCTGCGAGGGGCTGTCCACCCGCGACGTTGGGCGCGGTGCCGGCGGGGTGTTGCGCACCGACTGCGCCCGCGGGGCGCTGCGCACCTGCGCCGTGCAGACCCTGGGCCCCAGCGGGCTGTGCACCGGTGGCCACGGCCTGTTGCTCCATGGCGATGTTGGGATTGGAGGCGGGCGGCGCACCAGCGGGGCGCTGCGCGGCGGCGACGTTGGGGCGTGGCGCGGCGCCAGCGGCCTGCTCGGCGGGAGGCGGTGTCCCTGGGCCGGTTCGGGCCTGCCCGGCGAACGACACCGCATCCAGCTCCCGGAGCAGGAAGGTGATCCGCAGCAGGTGGTCCGTGTCCTGCGCGAAGTCCGTCAGGAGCTGCGAGACCGAGCGCACGCCGTCGATGACCGTGAGCGCACGGACTTCATGCGGCGTGAGGCGCAGCTCGCTCGCGGCCACGACGCCGCCAGACTTCATGATGGGGAGCTGGAGCACCGGCGTCAGCCTGCGCTTGAGGTCCGCCGATGGAATGCGGCGCACCGTGTCGCTCAACACCGCCCACCGATTGCCCAGCGGCATCGCCTTGTTGGCAGGCAGGTCGCGCAGCTCGAAGGTGAAGGTGCCGACCTCGGCCTTGAGGCCCCGGCCGAGGATGCCTGCCGCGCGCTGCGCGAGGAACGTGAAGGCCGTGGCCGGCTGGAGCAGTCCCAAGCCGAAGAGCGCGGTGAGCAGGTCTCCGCCGAAGCGCTCCAGGGAGCCCCCTGCCTGCTGGAGCTGCTCGGGCGTGAGCAGCTTCGCCGCGACCAGGGATGACCCGAGCGCTTCTTCCGGATGCGTCGAGTCGACGAACTCGGGGTTGCCCTTGCGGAAGTGGATGTGGACGGCTCGGTCCGCCAACGTCAGCGAGAGCAGGCCCGTCTGCTCTCGCGCGGCGATGCGGCCGTAGAGGCGGATGGGGGAGCACTGCTCCAACGGACCGCGAGCTGGAATCTCCGGTGCGGCGTCATCGCCTTCCACCGCGGGGACGGCCACGGGGAGCGGCGCGGGCGGCGGAGCAGGGCTCGCTGCGGGCGGGCGGGCCGCGGTGGGTGCCCCTGGGGGGCGTTGACCCGCAGGCGCAGTGGGAGGCCGCGCGGGCTGCCCCGGAGCCGCGGGGCGTCGCGCGGGGTCCATTCCTGCTCGCGCGCCAGGACCTGCCATGGGCGCCGTACCAGGGCCAGCCATGGGCCTCGTGCCAGGGCCGGCCATCGGCGCTGCACCCGGGCCTGCCATCGGCGCTGCACCAGGGCCGACCATCGGCGCTGCACCCGGGCCTGCCATCGGCGCTGCACCAGGGCCGGCCATTGGCGCTGTACCCGGGCCCGCCATCGGCGCTGCACCCGGGCCGACCATCGGCGCTGTACCCGGACCCGCCATCGGCGCCGCGCCACCTGGCATCGGGGCACGGCCACCGGCAGGGACGGCCGCCTGTGCACCTTGCGAGGGAGCGGCCTGCTCCACGGAGGCGGGCGCGCCAGGGCCCCACAGCTCTCGCGGGACGACGTCCCGAGCCTCGGGGAAGCGCCAGGGAAAGGCGAAGTTGAGCCCGTCCTCGGACATCTGGAGCCGGCCCTGGATGGAGCCGCTCTCGATGAGCAGTTCGATGGTCGGCAGGGTGAGGGGCCCCCACATGGTGCCCCTGTCGTTGCGAACCCAGTACTGCCGGACCTCACCCTCCGCCATGCGCGGCCCTGCTCCTTCGTCCTGCGAGAAAAGCGAACCCTACCGCTGTCCTCCGGCACATCCAAGCAGACGGCCGGAGCGCCAGCCCCTTACTTCGACTCACGGCGCCGCGCCATCCAAGGCCGCCAGTCCGAGCGCTGCCAGACACGCCGGGTCGGCCTTCTGTTCAGCCGGCGGGTCGAAGCAATGGACCTCGCTGTCGAAGACCTTGCACACCCCGTCCGGGGTGGACGCGCACGCGGACTTGGTGAACGCCGTGGCGCAGGCATACCCGCACACCGGGCCCATCTCGCTGGTCTTGCACTGCGGCGCGGGCAGCTCGCGCTTCCAGGCGCACAGCGCGGCGGGCGGCGGGTCGAAGCAGGTGACCTTGCTGCCCGCGACCTTGCAGACGCCCGCGGGCGTCCGGGCGCAGCGCATGCCTTCCGAGGACTTGGTGCAGCCGTAGCCACACGTCGTCTCCACGGCGTTGCTGTGACACTCCGCGCGCGGCGTGTCCTTGCCGTACACGGCGAAGACGACCGCGGACGGGTCGAAGCACTCCAGCTCGCCGCCGCGGCTCCGGCACACGCCCGCCGGCGACTGCGCGCACTTCACGCGTCCGGGCTGCGTCACGCAGTTGTAGCCACACGCCACCGCGCCATCGACGCTCTGACACTCGGGCTTGGGCAGCGCGTCGCCATAGGCCTTCCGCACGTGGGCCGGCGGGTCGAAGCAGACCGCCTGTCCGTCAATCACCTGGCAGTGGCCCTGCTGCGTCTGGGCGCACCGCACGCGCTGTCCGTCCGACAAACACTTGTAGCCACAGGACACCTTGCCGTCGATGGAGCGGCAGGTGGCGGCGGAAGGGTCTTGTGGAATCGGAACCGAGCCCAGGGTGAGCGCCAACGTGGTGATGAGGGTCGCGAGCACGGGGGACCTCGGCGGGGGGAGCGAGTCTTCCCGGCATTGACGCCCAAGGCAGGCGATGACGCAAGAAGCGGGCGGTGATGGGCGACGGACCGGGCCCGTGATACCCAGGCGCCGCCCGCGAGGAGGTTCATCCCGGTGGACGTGGACGTCAGCACGCTGCACCTCATCCTGCTGTGCTTCGCCGCGTTGGTCGCGGGCCTGGTGGATGCCATCGCGGGAGGTGGCGGGCTCATCTCGTTGCCCGCGCTGCTGGCCGCGGGGCTGCCTCCGCACGTGGCGCTGGGGACCAACAAGGGGCAGTCCGTCTTCGGCTCGTTCGCAGCGTTGGTGCGCTTCTCGCGCGCGGGGCTGGTGGACGGGACGCTGGCGCGAACGACGTTCCCCTTCGGCCTGGGCGGCGCCTTCGCCGGGGCCGCGCTGGTGTTGCTGGTGAAGCCAGAGGTGCTCAAGCCGCTGGTGCTGGTGCTGCTCATCGCGGTGGCGGTGTTCCTCGCCTTTCGCAGGGGGCCTCGCCCTGGCGACAAGCCCGAGCCCCGCCCGCCCGCGCGAGCCCGGGCCATTGGCGCGCTCATCGCGCTCGGCATCGGCACCTATGACGGCTTCTTCGGACCGGGGACGGGCACCTTCCTCATCGTGGCCTTCTCGTCCCTGCTGGGGCACGGACTGGCCCGCGCGTCCGCGGATGCGAAGGTGGTGAACTTCGCGTCCAACCTCGCGTCCGTGGCGCTGTTCACCCTCAAGGGCGTGGTGCTGTGGAAGGTCGCGCTGCCCATGGCCGGCGCGCAGTTCGCCGGCGCGTACCTGGGCGCGCACCTGGCGGTGAAGGGCGGCGACAGGCTGGTGCGCAAGGTGGTGCTGGGCGTGGTGCTGGCCCTGGTGCTCAAGCTGGGGCACGACGTGGTGACGGGCTGAGCGCCCGCCACGTCACGTCACCGCTTCAGCCGATGTGCACCAGCAGGGCCTCGCCGCGGTTGGCGACGGTGGCCACGAACTTCTGGAGCTCCTCGAAGTAGGAGACGAGCTCCTCCAGCGGGTCCACTTCCGTCTCGGGCTCGTCCCAGGTGCCAGGGTAGATGTCCTGGGCCTGCATGGCGGCCGTGTCGTAGCGCGAGCGCAGCGTCTTCTCCGTCACCTGCTGGAGCGCGGAGGACAGCGACTTCACCTGCTCGGCGGTGAAGATGCGCGCGGTGCCCTCGTCGGAGGCGATGTCGCCCACGTCCTCGCCGCCGCGCACCAGGAAGTCCAGCGGCGCGGCGCCTTCCCACGGCGTCCCCGTCAGCAGGTACTGGAGCCCGTGCCACGCCTCGCCGATGTCCAGCTCCAGGAACGCCGAGCCCTTCGCATCACCGAAGTCCTCCTCGTCATCGAGGAAGGCCTCCAGCGCCTCGGGGGCCTGGAGCAGGGCGGTGCGCTGGGCCTCGGTGGTGGTGCGCAGCGAGCAGAGCATCTCCATCGCGTTACTCCACCACCACCAGCTTGGCGTTGTTCTCCACGGCGGTGCCTTCCTTGGCGAACAGCTCCGTCACCTTGCCGGCCTTCGGGCTCTTGAGCTCGTTCTCCATCTTCATGGCTTCCACCACGACGAGGCCCTGGCCTTCCTTCACCTCGTCGCCCACCTTCACCAGCACCTTCACCACCTTGCCCGGCATGGGCGCGGTGACGAGCTGCTTGCCCTCCACGGAGAAGGCCGCGTTGGCCGCGCGCAGCCGCAGCCGGCGCTCGTCCGCCACGTCGATGCGGTTCACCTGGCCGCGCAGGAGCACGCCAAGCTCGTCGCCGTTCTCCTCGAACTCGACGTTGTACGACTCGCCGTCCACCAGCATGGACAGCGTGCCGTGCTCCAGCTCCAGCGCGTCCACCTGGTACGTGGTGCCGTTCACGGTGATTTTGTACTGGTCGTTCCCCAGGGGCTCCAGGTCCACCGGAGCCGCTTCCTTCTGACCCTGCTGCTTCGCGAAGTAACGCATGGAAGTCCTCAAGGGCTGGGGGTTAGCGGCGCGTGCGCAGCGCCAGCTTCCACGGGGAGACGCCGCCGTTGCCCTGGCCACCAGTGGCGGCGGGCAGCGTCTTCAAGCGCTTCTGGTCCTTCTGGTACGTGTGCACCACGCTGGCCAGCAGCGCCATCTCACTCAGCTTCGGGTCCTCCGCGCCCAGCAGCGCGTCGTGCTGGCGGGTGAGGAAGCTGGTGTCGTAGTCACCCTCGATGAACTCGGGGTTCGCCAGGATGGCCCGCAGGTAGCGGATGTTGGTGGTGATGCCCTTCACCACGTACTCGGACAGCGCGCGCTGCGTCCGGGCGATCGCCTCGCGCCGCGTGGGGGCCCACACGGACAGCTTGGAGATCATCGGGTCGTAGACGTTGGGCACGGTGTACCCGGGGAACACGCCCGAGTCGTCGCGCACGTTCGGTCCACCCGGCACGCGCAGGTACGTGATCTTGCCCGGGCTGGGCATGAAGTTGCGGCTCGGGTCCTCGGCGTAGACGCGCACTTCGATGGAGTGCCCGTTCGGCCGGGGGGCCTCGGTGAGGCCGAGCTTCTCGCCCTCCGCGGCGCGAATCTGCATGGCGACCAGGTCCAGGCCCGTCACCCACTCCGTCACCGGGTGCTCCACCTGGAGGCGGGTGTTCATCTCCAGGAAGTAGAAGTTGCGGTGCACGTCGACCAGGAACTCCACCGTCCCGGCGCCCACGTAGTTGACGGCCTTGGCCGCCTTCACCGCGACCTCGCCCATCTTCGCGCGCAGCTCCGGCGAGAGGATGGGGCTGGGCGTCTCCTCCACCACCTTCTGGTGACGGCGCTGCGCGGAGCACTCGCGCTCGTTCAGGTGGATGGTGTTGCCGTACTGGTCGGCGAAGACCTGAATCTCCACGTGGTGTGGCTTCTCCAGGTACTTCTCGATGTAGACGGCGTCGTTGCCAAAGGCGTTGAGGGCCGCGCTCTTTGCGGAGCGCCACGAGGACTCGAAGTCCTCCATGCGCTCCACCTTGCGCATGCCCTTGCCGCCGCCGCCGCCCGCGGCCTTGAGCATGACGGGCAGGCCAATCTTCTCCACGTAGGCGCGCGCTTCCTCGACGGAGGCGACGGGCTCGGTGGTGCCGGGCACCACGGGCACGCCGGCCTTGATCATGTTCGCGCGGGCGCGGGTCTTCTCGCCCATGGAGTCCATGGCGGAGGCCGGCGGACCGATGAAGGTCAGCCCGGCGGCGTCGCAGGCGCGGACGAAGGAAGCGTTCTCGGAGAGGAAGCCATAGCCGGGGTGGATGGCATCCGCGCCGGCCTGCTTCGCGGCGTCGAGGATGCGCTGCTGCACCAGGTAGCTCTCACGCGAAGGCGGGGGCCCCACGAAGATGGCCTGGTCGGCCGTGCGCACGTGAAGGGCGGAGCGGTCCGCCTCCGAGTACACCGCCACCGTGGCGATGCCGAGCTCCTTGCAGGTGCGCATCACCCGGATGGCGATCTCGCCGCGATTGGCGACGAGCACTTTGCGGATCTTGGGCATGGGGCCCGTCTAGCACGGGGCGCCCATGATTGCCGCCTCTACTTCCGGGTGTTGAGGTACTGCTCCATGTAAGCGCGGGCCTGCGAAAGCTTGGCCTCCACGAAGCGGTCGTCCTCGTCCGGCTCGGGGGGCGTGGGCGGACCCGACTGGCTGGGTTCGTTCCCGAAGTCGACCGCGGCGGCCAGCAGGTTGCGCGCCGTGTTACCGCCGCCGAAGAGGCGGGCCAGCATGCCCGTCTCCACGTCCAGCCAGCGCGCCGCCTGCCGCAGGACGTCCAACACTTCACCTTCCACGGCCTTGGACGGGCGGCCCGGGCCGCTGACACACGCGCGGGCGTAGCTGTGCTCGCGGTCCACGAAGAGGCCCAGCGCGCGGTCCCTGAAGTCCTGGGCCAGCGCCTGACTCATGGCGTCCAGTTGTTCTTCCAGGAAGGGCTGTTCGGACTTGCGCGCCTTGCGGCCGGGGGCGGGGGGAAGTTCCAGCTCGACGGCGTGCCAGCCCGCGTCGGCCAGCCCCTCGGGCGGAGGCTCCACCCACTTCACCTCGGGCGTGGCGAGGTCCACCGCCTCGCAAACGCGCTTGAGCGTCTGCCGCAGGGCGGTGAGGTTTCCTTCGACGTCGGAGAGAAAGAGGAGCAGGCGGCGGTGGGACAAAATGGTGATTCCTTTCCTGGCCCCTGTAAGCCCGTTCGTCACCTCCAAATTTCCCGAATCGCGCGTGCCTGCCTGCCCTCCGGACAACAGAGGGCGGGCAGGCGCGGCCCGGAATCCCTTAGAGGGGGATGTTGCCGTGCTTGCGGGGGAGGTTCTCCTGGCGCTTGTCCTTCAGCAGCTCCAGGGCGCGGATGAGCTTGGCGCGCGTCTCCTCGGGACGGATGATTTCGTCGATGTAGCCCAGCTCGGCGGCCTTGAACGGGGTGGCGAACTTCTCGCGGTACTCGGCCGTCAGGCGCGTGCGCTCGGCGGCGGCGTCCTTCGCCTTGAGCAGCTCGTTGCGGAAGATGATGTTGACCGCGCCCTCGGGGCCCATGACGGCGATTTCAGCGGTGGGCCAGGCGAAGTTCATGTCCGCGCGGATGTGCTTGGACGCCATCACGTCATACGCGCCGCCGTAGGCCTTGCGGGTGATGACGGTGACCTTGGGGACGGTGGCCTCGGCGTAGGCGTACAGCAGCTTGGCGCCGTGGGTGATGATGCCGCCCCACTCCTGGTCGGTGCCGGGGAGGAAGCCGGGCACGTCCACCAGCGTCACGAGCGGGATGTTGAAGCAGTCGCAGAAGCGCACGAAGCGCGCGGCCTTGATGCTGGCGTCGATGTCCAGCACGCCGGCGAGCACCGCGGGCTGGTTGGCGACCACGCCCACGCTGCGGCCATTCATGCGCGCGAAGCCGATGACGATGTTCTTGGCGAAGTGCTCCTGCACCTCGAAGAAGTGCTTGTCGTCGACGACGGCCTTGATGACTTCCTTGATGTCGTAGGGCTTGTTGGGGTTGCTCGGGACAATCGTCTTGAGCGACTCCTCGGCGCGGAACGGGTCGTCCTCACACGGCTGGACGGGCGCCTCCTCCTGATTGTTGGAGGGCAGGAAGGAGAGCAGCTCGCGCGTCATCACGATGGCGGCCTGCTCGTTCTCCGCGGCGAAGTGGGCCACACCGGACTTCTGGTTGTGCGTGACGGCGCCGCCCAGCGCTTCCTTCGACACCTCTTCGTGCGTCACCGTCTTGATGACGTCCGGGCCGGTGATGAACATGTACGACGTGTCCTTCACCATCATGATGAAGTCGGTGATGGCCGGCGAGTACACCGCGCCGCCCGCGCACGGACCCATGATGAGCGAAATCTGCGGCACCACGCCGGAGGCCAGCGTGTTGCGCACGAAGATGTCCGCGTAGCCGGCCAGGCTCTCCACGCCTTCCTGGATGCGCGCGCCGCCCGAATCGTTCAGGCCAATCACGGGCGCGCCCACGCGGGTGGCCAGGTCCATGATCTTGCAGATCTTCTGCGCGTAGGCGCCCGACAGCGAGCCGCCGAAGACGGTGAAGTCCTGGGCGAAGACGAAAATCTTCCGGCCCTCCACCGTGCCGTAGCCGGTGACGACGCCGTCGCCCGGAATCTTCTTGTCGCCCATGCCGAACTCGCTCGAGCGATGGGTGACGAACTTGTCCAGCTCACAGAACGAGCCGGGGTCGAGCAGCAGGTCGATGCGCTCGCGGGCCGTCAGCTTGCCGGCCTCGTGCTGCTTGGCGATGCGGTCGGCGCCGCCACCCAGCTCGGCCTGCTTCTCCATCTTCTCGAGACGCGCGCGGAGGGGGTCCTTCTCGGGAGTCTGGTCCATGGGGCCGCGTCTAGCATGATTGGGGCGCTGACGCGCCCCCCGGATTCCATGCCGCCGTGGTGGGACGCATGAAGTCGTCCAGCACGGCCTCCACCGCCGGTAGATCCAAGCCGTAGTGCCCGCGGACCTCCGCCAGCGGCGCCTCCCACATCTGACGCCACGGCGCCCCGAAGAGGAGCTGGGCCCGCTGCCCCAGCAGCCATCCCCGGACGATGGCGCGCATGCGCGCCTCCCGCTGGGAGAACGCGTAGAGGAGGGTGTTCGTCAGCCCTCCAGCGAGCACGCCCAGCGCGAAGGGGCTGCCCACCTGGGCCAGGCTGAAGGCCTGGATGCCCAGCTCGCCCGGCACGTCCGTCGGAAAGCCGGTGAGGACGTGCCAGACGTCATGGGATTCGAGCAGGTGCGCGCGGACGTACTCCTCGTCGGTATGCGCCTCCAGGTAGGGCAGGGCGTGCGGATCCAGGTGGTTTTTCTCCAGGTGGTCCGCGAAGGCATGCCCCAGGGTGTGTGGCGGCAGCGCGCGCAGCGTGGGCAGGTGGAGCAGGCCCACGCGGGGGCGTTCGATGAAGGCCTGCGCGGCCGTGGCGTGGTGCATCAACCGCTCCACCAGCCGCCGCATCGCCATGGGGGGCGCCAGGGCCGAGGCCAGACCCAGGACGTCCTGGAGTTTCTCCGGGTCTTTGACGGCCCGTGTCAATCGCCAGACAGTCCGCGCGGACGTGACAGGGTTCCACATGGGAGGGGCCTCCAGCGGGGGACGCAGATGCCGCGCGCGTCAGTGTAGGCGGGCCCTGGCGTGGGCGGGGTGGGGCCTGCGCCGCCCTGCTCGCGGGCGGACATCTCCATGGCTGGACAGCGGACACTCAGGGGGCGGGCAGGCGACCGGGCCGTCCCCGGGCCCGTGCGCGACGCGTGGGCGGGATGGAGTTTGAAACAACCTGCAAAGGAGGGGCGTCATGCGTGCCGCGCGAGGTTCCTTTCAAATCGGTTCGTTCCGCGGCATTCCCATCCGCGTCCATTTCTCGCTGCTGATTGTGTTGCCGGTGCTGGCCTTCCTGTTCGGCGGTGCCTTCCGGCGCGCGGCGGAGGTGGCCGAGGTTCCCTCGGAGCGACTGAGTGGCTCACCCGCGCTGTGGGGCCTGGCGGTGGCGGTGGGGCTGTTCGCGTCCGTGTTCGTCCATGAGCTGGCGCACACGGTGTACGCGCTGCGCCGGGGCGGGACGGTGCGCTCGATTACGTTGATGATGGTGGGTGGCGTGTCCGAGCTGACGGAGGCGCCGCCGCGTCCCCGGGACGAAGCGTTGATGGCCGCGGTGGGGCCGCTGACGAGCATCCTGCTGGCGGTCCTGCTGGGCGGCGCGACGTGGTTGCTCCAGGAGGCGGGCTCCTTCAACCTGCGGTTCGCGCTCTTCTACATGGCGAGCCTGAATCTGTTCCTGGGCGTGTTCAACCTGCTGCCCGCGTTCCCCATGGACGGTGGGCGCATCGTCCGCGCGTCGTTGACGGGACGGCTGGGCGCGGTGCGCGCGACGCAGGTGGCCTCCGTGATGGGGCGTGCGTTCGCGGTGCTCTTCGGCGTCTGGGCGGTGCTGTCGCTGAACCCGTTCCTGGCCATCATCGCGGTCTTCATCTTCATGGGCGCACAGGGCGAGGCGCAGCAGGTGCGGATGAAGGCGACGCTGGAGCGCGTGCCCGTGGCCGACCTGATGACGCCGCGCCGCGTGGGCGTGGGCGCGGCGGCGTCGCTGGAAGAGACGCTGTGGGAGCTGCGCCGCGAGCGGCTGTTGCTGCTGCCGGTGACGGAGGGCGACAGGCCCGTGGGGCAGGTGGCGCTGGAGGTTGTGCGCAGCGTGCCCGACGCGGAGCGGATGACGCGTACGGCGCGCGAGGTGATGCAGCGCGCGGTGGTGGTGCGGCTGGATGAGGATGGCTGGGTGGCCCTGCGGCGCATGGCCGAGGAAGAGGTGCCACAGCTCATCGTGGTGGAGCCGGATGGGACGCTCGCCGGCACGCTGGATGTGAATGACGTGCAGCGCGGCATGACGCTGTATCAGGCGCGGGAGGAGCGCCGGGGCCAGCGCGCGCCGAGGTGGCGTCAGGAGCGTCCGGCGTAGGCGCGCTGGGGCTCCTGGGTGACGCGTCACCTGGCAGGCTGAGTCTCCCTTTGCGCCGCCTACCTCTTGAGTTACATACACGGCGCATGGGGACGTCCGAGACAGGCGCTGCCGTGGCACACGCCCTGACGGTGTCCGGGCTCACCCCTCGGCCTCCTCGGGCCCTGTCTTTCGCGGTACGCCCGCGGGGGGCCGGCGCAAAAGGAGGATGGCTCGCGAATGAAGCCCGTGTAGGCTGTTATTCGTGGAAAACGAGCCATCCTCGCGAACCCGTCCGCTGCGTGGCCCCTTGGCCGCGGTCGCCCTGTCGGCGCTGGGGTGTAGCGGGGGCGCGCATTCCGCCGCATCCCAGCCGCCCGTGTATCTGGCGCAGGCGCAGTGCGGCCCCGCGGATTCAACGGTGAGCTGCTGCGTGAAGACGCACCCGGCGACGCCCGAGCGCTGTGGGCTGACGGCCTCGGAGATGCGCAAGTACCTGGCGCCGATGAAGGCCGCCGAGTCCGCGGCCGATGCCAGCGAAGACACGCTCCCCGAATGGAAGCAGGTGTGCATCGACGCCTACGCCTTGTGTCAGGAGCAGAAGTGGTCCGGCTCTTGTTACGACTGCTTCCGGTACTGCGAAGGGCAGCGTGAGTGGCCCGTGGACAAGTGCCGCCGTGTCGGGAAGGGCGAGTAGGGCGATGGCCGAGTCGATTGATTGGGACCCGGTGCGTGAACTCGCGCGGCGCGTGGATGAAGGGGAGTCGCTGTCCCTGACGGCCGAGGTGCGCGCCTTGCTGCACCGCTCGGCACGGGAGGTGGGCATCTCCGATGAAGAGGCTCGGGCCGCCGTGTCCGGTGTCGCGACGGCGACGGACCTGCTGCTCGAGACGCGCCGCCGCATTCGTGACGGCTCACAGCGCCTCATGCGCGCGCTGACGGGCGCCCGGCGCCTCCGGGATGCGGGAGACGTCGCTGGCGCGCGCGCGCTGCTGGAGGGCGTGCTCGCCGCGGAGCCGGTGCCGCTCTACCGGGAGCAGGCCGAGATGGCCTTGGACGACCTGGAGTGAGCCAGGCGCTACGATTCCGACGCGGTGGGCATACGTGGCCGTGAAGGCGGGTAACAGGGCCTTCAAGCCGCCGCGGCGCTCATCCCGTAGAAGTGCTGGCTCAGCTCCGCCTCGCTGTTGAAGCGCGGGTATTGGCCCTGCTTGAGGGACGAGACATCCGGAAGCGCGTTGGCGTTGGTTCGTGCGAGCATGTCCGCCAGGAACCGCGCATAGGCTTCCTTCGGTGGGACGCCCGGGTAGAAGTGATTCAGCGCGAGCCCCACGATGTTGACCCGCAGCACCGTGGGCCCTTCGCCGGCGTCGCCCCATGAGACGACCAGGTCGGTGAGCACCGTTTGTCTCGGTGGAGTTCCCGGCGGCCCGGCCAGGGGCAGCAGGCCCACGGCGATTGCCAGCACCTCGGTCATGGCGAGCGTCCGCCGCTGGCCCGTGGCGGCCTCGACACTCAGCGCCATGTCCGTCAGTCCCACGATGCGGCAGGGGATGATGCGCGGCGGCGCGGGTGGAGTCTCCACGGCGGTCGTGGGCGCGGCGTCGCGCCGCCTCCAGGCGCCGTCCTCCACCCATCGTTCGACCTCCGCGTCGAGCTCCTGGACGCGTCCCGCCAACGTGGCCGCTTCTCCCGTCAGCCGTGGCTTCGCCAGCGCCAAGTACTCCGCCGCCCGCTCGGGGTCCTGCGTGCGCGCCAGCCTCAGCTCCGCCGCGCGGATGAGCGCGCGCACCGCGATGGCGCCCGAGCCCGAACCCGCCACCCCGTACAGCGCCTCCGTCGTCTCGACCGCGGTTGGAGGCGCATCCTCCGTGTCCAGCGCCTGCGCCAGCCGCCACGCGGAGGCGGGCCGCACCTTGTCGATGGCGAACAGCGGGCCCAGCGCCTCGATGGCGAACCACACCGCGTCCGCGGACGCGCGGCCCGCGAGCGTCTGGAGCCCGCGCTCCACCCGCGTCATGCCCGCCTGCGTCTCGCCGTTCTCCAACTCCATGCGGCCCAGCGCCAGCATCGCGTCGACCTGGTCCGGCTGGCTCTTGAGCAGGCGCGTGAAGCCCTCTCGCGCGGCGGTCAGGTCCCCCCGGTCGAGCGCGGCCTGCGCCTCCGCCAGCCGCGGGTCGGCCACCCAGCCTCCCTGCTTCGCCGCCAGCGCGGGGGCGACGACGCGCTCCTCCAGGTGCGTGACGCGCAGCAGCGAGGCCCCCGCGAAGCCGAAGGCAAACCCGCCGATGTGCGCCATCACCGCCACGCCCGTGTTGTTGCCCCAGACGAAGTAGTTGAGCACCTCGTTGCCGAACCAGAGGCCCGCCCAGAGCCAGCCCGGCACGGGGAAGGTGCCGCGAAAGATCTTCAAGACCCAGATGAAGTAGCCGATGCGCACCCGCCGCTGGGCGAAGCGCAGACAGAACGCGCCCATGCACGCGGCCACGGCCCCGGACGCGCCCACCATCAGGGCCTCGGAGGAGGTGTCGAGCGCGTAGTGGGCCACGCCCGCGAACAGGCCGCCCGCGAGGTAGAAGCCCGCGAAGAGCGGCCGTCCCCACGCGTCCTCGAGCAGCAGGCTCGCGACGTAGAAGAACAGCAGGTTCCCCAGCAGGTGCATCCACCCGAAGTGCAGGAACATGTACGTCAGCCAGCCGGGCTGCACGAGTCCTCTCGCGGGGACGAGCGAGAGGCGCCACAGCAGGCTCGACTCCTGGCTCGCGAGGAGCTCCTGACACCGCTCATCCAGCGCCTGCTGGCGTTGGGCCACGTTGACGAAATCGGCGGGGGCTTCGATTCGCGCGCGCAGCGTGGTCACCAGCCCCCGGCCTCCCTCGGAGAGGAGGCGCTCGGCACACGCGGGCGGGAACTCCAGGTCCGGGTGCACGAGCGACTGCTCCAGCAGGGACCGCAGGTCGCTCTCGCCAACCCCCAGCGGCTCGGAGGGAATCACCCAGGTGATGAAGAAGATGACTGCGCACAGGGCCGCGATGGTGATGGAGACCCGAGGCAGCCGGTCCAGCTCGGTTTCATCCACCCCAAGGGGCAAGAACATCATCATGACCAGGTCCCCCGTGTGCCGCGCGCCAACGCCTTCACGTGGTGCATCCCCGGCATATCACGGGGACGTCACGCCCGAAGTCCGTGGGGAGGACTCCGACTACGGCGCGGGCAGCACCCAGTTCATCGAGACGCGGTGGGCGCCGCCCGGAGCGCTGTCCATCCACCCGGTGATGCGCTCGCTGCGCGACAGCAGCGGCCCCAGTTCGCTGCTGGCGGCGAAGAGCGCGGCCATCAGCTCGTCCGCCAGGATGTCCGACAGGGAGATCTGCGACAGCCCCCGCGCCACCTTCTTGGGGTCCACGGCGAAGTCCACCGCGCGCTCCTGCTTCGCGCTGGAGTCAGTGAGCGCCGCCACGGTGGCTTGCGTCACCGTCTCCTCGTTGCCGACGACCAGGTGCTTCCCCTTGAGCCGCACGAGCACGTTGCCGCCCTTGAGCGGGAGCAGCCAGCCGTCCTGCAACACCTTCACGTCGGGCAACTGGCCCAGCGGCGCCAGCGCGGACTTCACCGCCGCCGCGTCCTTCACCTCGGCGGCCACGGCCTGCCGCACCGCGAAGAAGCGGGTGGTCATCGAGCGCAGCGAGCCGCGCACCTGCACGTGGTCCATGTTCACCAACAGGTTGCCGGTGAGCTGCTTCGCCACGGCCTTCGCCATCGAATGCAGCGAGTCCTTCGGGCACGCGGTGCACAGGGCCTGGAGCGTGGCGCGCATCGTGTCCACCGTGTCCGTCACGCCCGCAGGTGAGACGGAGGCCCGCGAGAAGAGCAGCCCGTCCAGCTTCGCCGCCGCGTAGGGGCTGGTGCCCTTCGACTGGAAGTCGGGCAGCCGCAGCTTCGTCGTGAGGCCCTCCGCCTGGAGCCCATTGGCGGTGCCGTCCAGGCCCACCACCGTGGTGCCCGACACGACGTAGGCCACGCCCGGCAACTTGCCCAGCCGCGCGTCCGGTGCGGGCGTCTTGCCCACCAGCCGGACCGACTCCTTGAGCAGCGCGGCGCCACCGCGCTCGATGGCGCCGAAGGCGCAGACCTCCTTGCCCTTCAGCGCGTAGCCCATGCTGCCACCCATGTCGCGCTCGACATGCAGCGTGGTGACGCCTTGCCGCGTGGCGGGCTTCGCGGCGGCGCCTCCCGCGGCGGTGATGGCCTCGGCGGCCTTCTCCTGGAACACCTGGGCGTCCGCGACGCGCATGCACGACACGCGGCCGTCCTCCCGCATGGACACGGTGGCCGGACCGGACGGGTCCAGGCCGAGCTCGGACAGGGACTGGGGCCGCGTGGGGTCGATGACGAGGAAGGGATGCAGCTCCGAGCGCCACGCCGCGGGGCGCAGCAGCGCCGCGTGCTGGCCCGCGCGCTCCATGAACGCGGCCAGGCCCGTCAGCGCGTCCACCTTCGGGACATGGACGAGCGTCTTCGCGGACGCGGCGGTACGGGGTGCGGGGGCCGCTGCCAGGGTGGCGGCCAGGACGAGCGAGGAGAGCATGTCTCCGTGAGAACAGCCGTGCTCCCACGCTGTCAAGAAGGACTCAGCGGGAGCGCGTTCATGGCGGGGGCGCCGGCCCTGTCGAGGGCGCTTGCCCGCCAGGCGCGCGGCCTACAGGCGGCCGGCGTTGGCCCACTCAATCATGCGCTCCGCCAGGGCTTCGGCGTCGCGGCGCAGGTGCGCGAGCTGCAGCACGTGGTCATCCGTGCACGCCATCGCCATGCGCAGCGCGAGCGAGTCCGCGAAGCGGAGCACCTGCGCGATGCTGATGCAGTCGCGGTCCTCGCTGGCACCCGCGAAGCGCGCGGCGTCCGCGTCCATCATCAGCCCTTCCGCCATCAGCGCCTGCACCAGCGCGGCGCGGGCCACCGGGTGCTCGTACTCCGCCGCGTCGCGGAGTTGACGGCGCCACGGCTGCGACTCCCAGCGGGTCAGGGACGCATCCTTGCGGGCCTGCGCGGGCTTCTTCTGCGTGCGCGTCCAGAATCCCTTGGCGAACACCGGCCTCGAAACGTTCAGCTCCATCACTGCCCCCTCTCCACTACGGGGTCCGACCACAGGCATGAGCGACATGGACGCTGCTCCATCGGTACCGCGCGTGCTTCAACCGGGGCCTCCCTGGCGCGGTGGCGGGTGGCCTCGTCCCCACGCGCATTAATACGGCGAACCGGCATTTCCTTGACTCACCCCAAGGCGCCAAAGGGTTTCATCCGCACGCCATCGCTGACGTTGACAGCGCGAGAAGCGCTCGGGACAGTCTGCGCGCCATGCCGACCTACCCCTCCACACCCCGAGAGGCGTTCCACCTGCTGCGCGCGCTGTCCGAGGACCTGTCCCACGTGGACCGACGTCCTCGCGCCCTGGCCGAGCTCCGTGAGCTGGCGGAGCTGGCGCGCCATCAACCCGAGACCGCACCGCTGCGGCTGGTGTCGGTGACGGTGGCGGTGGGCGCTTCGCAAGAGCGCCTGGAGCTGCTGCTCCTCCCGTCCATCTTCGCGCCCGAGGCCTGGGCGTACACCTTCCTGGAGGGGCTGCTCAGCGTCCCGTTGGACGAGTACGCGGGCAAGCGGCTCGTCGAGGTGGGCGCGGGCTCTGGCTGGATTTGCATCGCGCTGGCGAAGTTCACCCGGCTGGCGCACGTGCACGGCGCGGACCTCAATCCGCACTCGCCCGTGGTGGCGCGCTGCAATGCGTGGCTCAACGGTGATGAGTCACTGGTGTCCCGCCTGTCCTTCGGGGAGAGCGACCTGTTGCGCGGCATACCGTCGGATGCCCCGTGGGACTTCGTGGTGGGCTGCATCCCTCAAGTGCTGAGAAGCGAGGAGTTGCCGACGGAGCTGTCGCAGGCGGATGAACAGGCGCTGTACGACTTGTCCAACTACTGCACGCTGCAGAACGTCTATGAGGACCACTTCGGCCTCGGGCTCATCGCGCGGCTGTTGGACGAAGCGCCCGAGCGGCTGTCGCTCACCGGACGGCTGCTGCTGAACCTCGCGGGCCGACCGGGCCGCGTCATCATCGAGCGCATGTTCACCCGTCGGGGTTTCAACACGCGGGTGCGGGTGGCGCGGCGGGTGATGCAGGCGGCGGACACGGACATCCGCCCGCTGGTGGCGCTGGAGCAGCGCACCGGCCGCGAGTTCGAGTTCTTCATGGAGGCGCGCAGCCCCGAGCCGCTGAGGGCCTCCACCGCGCTGGGCTGGCTCCAGGCTGGCCACCCGGTGTGGCACGAGGTGGCGGTGTGGGAGGCGCACCTGGCGCTGCCGCGCGAGACGCTGGCGCTGCGGGCCGCGTTGCGCGAGCTGGGCGCCTCCTCGCTGCAAGAGGAGCTGGACCTGGGCGCGGCGTCGGCCGAGCAGTTGGGCTTCGTCGCGGAGTTGGCGGCGCGGCTGGCGCGGGGGCCGCTGATGCCCTACGCGCACGAAGCGGGAGATGGGTCCTTCCGCCGGCAGTTGGTGCGTTACCTGGACCGGTACTTCGGGCTGCGGCTGGCGGAGGAGGAGGTCTTCGTCGCGCCCGAGCGTGAGCAGGCGGTGTACTCGCTGCTGATGGCCACGTGTGACGTGGGTGACGAGGTGCTGGTGTCGCGCAACCTCCACCCGCTGTACGCACGGGCGTTGGAGAAGGCGGGCGTGCGCGCCACGGTGACGCACACCTCCCTGGCGGAGATTCGCCGGCTCCTGTCGGCGTTCGACGTGAAGATGGTGCTGCTGACGGTGGAGAAGGGCGAGCGCACCAACCTGTCCGTGCTGCGCGACATCCTCGCGGAGGCGGCGCGGCGGGGCATCTGGGTGGTGTTGGACGAAAGCGCGTTCTTCAACATCACCGGCGGCGTGGAGCCGCACACGCTCTTCGAGTTCCTGGCGCGCGAGCCCTACACCCCCAACCTGGTGGTGCTCTACGGCCTCATCAAGAACGCGGTGTGGCCGGACCTGGAGCTGACGCTGCTCATGCCGGTGCCAGCGCCCCTGCGGGGCGACCTGGAGGCCGCGGCGGAGGTCACCTACTCGCGCATCAGCACCCTGGCGCAGTGGTTCTATGAGCGCACCTTCGCGGACCTGCTGTCGTTCCGCATCTCCTTCACGGAGCCGGAGTCCCCCGCGCCACGCCGCGCGCCGGTGGTGCCGCTGCCCCGGTCGAAGCGGATGGCGCGGTTGATGACCTTCCCCGCCTTCGCGCCCAAGGTGTTCCACGAGGGGGACCCGGAGCTGGTGCGGCTCGATTACGGAGAGAACGAGGGGCCGCTGCCGCAGCCGCTCGTGGAGGGACTCATCGCCGCGGGGGTTGCTCCTCGCGAGCCCGCACCGCAGACGGGCCTGACGGAGGCGGTGGCCGCCTTCCTGTTGGAGTCGCGCGCGGCGCGTTACGCCACGGATGAGCTGGCGGTGGCGCCCGGCGTCTGGCCGCTCATCCACCACCTGGGTGTGGCGCTGCGTCAGCGGCTGGGACGGGCGCCGCGCGTCTACATGGCGACGCCGTGTTACGGCGTGTTGCCGCCCACCTTCGTCTCCGCGGGCTGTGACGTGGAGATGGGGCCGCTGTCGGGGCTGCTCGCACGTCGAGGGCAGGGTGGGGGCGTGCCGGACGCCATCGTCGTCTCGCAGCCGTCGAATCCCTCTGGCGTCTATCTGTCGCGTGAGGAGTTGGTGGCGCTGGCCACCTATGTGGTGGAGCAGCGCTGCCTGTTGGTGTCGGATGAAATCTTCGGTCTGGTGAACCTCACCAGCCCCACGGCGGAGACGGTGCCCAGCCCGGTGGCGCTGGAGGGCGCGGTGCCGGGCATCGGCGCCCGCACGGTGCTGCTCGGGGGCTTGTCCAAGGAGTTCGCGGCCGGTGGGCTCCGCGTCGGGTGGCTGGCGGCGAAGGACCGGGCGCTGGCCGCGGCGGTGCGTGACAGCGGACCGGGCGTGCTGCATCTGATGACGGCTCGGGCGGCGGCGTACCTCTATGCGGCCTATGCGCGCAGCCCGGATGGGCAGTTGCTGTACCCCGCACGGCACAAGGCGCTGCGCGCGTTCCTGGTGAAGATGCGGCGCGAACTGGCGGACAAGCGCGAGCTGTTGGCGGCGGCGTTGCCGGGAGATGGCCGCTCGGACACGGGAGACGCAGGGGGCCTCTTCCTGTCACCGCGTGTGACAGCGTGGCTGGGGCGTGAGGTCGACGGCGTGCGGCTGACGCCGGAGAACCTGCCGCGCGTGGTGTACGAGCACACGCACGTGGTGCTGAATGGTGGCGCATGGTGTGGCGACACCGAGCGGGTGCGCGCCGTGTTCTCCATCCCCCGCGAGGCCTTGCTCCGGGCTCGCGAGCAGCTCCTGCGCTTCGGCGTGAAGCTGCGCGGAGGGTCGGGAGAGGCCTGACGCAAGCGGTGCCCCGCACGGGCAGTGTCCAGGCCCGTGCGCTCACACCGGACCGGAAGGCGGGTCGCGAGCGGCGGGCGAGGCCCGTCACAATCCCACCCCCTGTCACCGTCACTGCGGCGCGGTGCCAGCACCTGGGGGCGTGGGATGGTCGAGCCGGCGCAGCGCAATGCCATCGAGTTGGTGAACGTCTTCAAGTCGTTCGGCGCGCAGCAGGTGCTGCGGGGAGTCAATCTGGTGGTGCCCACGGGGACCACCTGCGTGCTGCTGGGCGTGTCGGGCTCGGGCAAGACGGTGCTGATGAAGCACATCGACGGGCTGCTGCGCCCGGACCGCGGCACGGTGCGCGTGGACGGCGAGGAGCTGGCCTGGCTGGACGCCGCGGGCCTGGAGCGCGTGCGCCGCAAGCTGGGCATCCTCTTTCAAGGGGGCGCGCTGTTCGACTCGCTCACCGTGGAGGACAACGTCTCCTTCCCGCTGCGCGAGCGGCTCCACCTGGTGGAGAGCGAGGTCCGCGAGCGCGTGCAGCGCGTGTTGTCCATGGTGGGCCTGGAGGACGCGGCGAAGCTGCGCCCGGGCGAGCTGTCCGGCGGCATGCTCAAGCGCGCCGCCTTCGCTCGCGCGGTGGTGCTGGAGCCGAAAATCCTCCTCTATGACGACCCCACCGCGGGGTTGGATCCGCTGCGGACGCAGTCCGTGGTGGACGTCATCCTCACCGGAAAGCACCGGCTCCAGGCGTCGGGGCTCGTCATCACGCCGGACGTGGCCTCCGCCTTCCAGGTGGGGGACAGCCTCGCGCTGCTGCACGAAGGCCGCATCGTCGAGCATGCCCCGCCCGAGGCCTTCCGGCAGTCCCAGCACCCCGCGGTGCAGGCCTTTCTCCATGACTGGCTGTCACGCCGCGCCCGCGCCTCCGGACACCCCACACCGCTCCACACCTGAGCGGCGAAGGCTGTTCATCCAGGAACATTCACCCTGTCCTGTCGCTGGATGGGCGTGAACCAGTAAGTCCAGCATCATCAGAAATCCCTGTGCTGTGGTCGCATGGGGAAGGCCGAACGAAGGACCCACGCATCCGGGGGGATGCCACATGCCCAATCTGCTCGACATGCCTCGCCAGGCATTGATGGACCTGCGTTCGCGGCTGAGCCACTCGTCGTTGGTGTCCCAGTTGCCGCGCAACGTCGTGCCGGACAGTCTTTCGCTCTCCAGCCCCGCGCCCCAGGACTTCGCGCTCGCGGACCCCGAGCGGGTGGAGGCCTGGCGCAGGGCCTGTGAGCGCTATGTGCGGCCCGGGCAGGTCGTCATGGATGCGTGTACCGGCACGGGCCTGCGCACCTTCCTGGCCGCCAGCCGGCGTCCGAAGAAGCTGTACGCGGTGGATGGCTCGCGGCTGCTCGACACGGCGCAGTGGGTGGCGCGGCGCAACGGGCTGGAGCACATCGACTTCGTGCGCTCGCATCCCTGGCAGTTCCAGGTGCCGGAGAA
Source organism: Myxococcus hansupus (assembly GCF_000280925.3). NCBI lineage: Bacteria > Pseudomonadati > Myxococcota > Myxococcia > Myxococcales > Myxococcaceae > Pseudomyxococcus > Pseudomyxococcus hansupus. Next base: position 7,255,262 of record NZ_CP012109.1, on the reverse strand, counting down.
GGTGGACGTGCTGCTGCACGAGCTGCTGGGCGACGCGCTCTTCGACGCGGGCCTGGTGCCCCGCATCCTGGACTTGCGCAACCGCGCGTTGAAGCCCGGGGGGCGCATCCTCCCCAACCGCTTCGAGGTCTTCGTGGAGCCGGTGCAGCTCCGGGACGAGGCGTGCATCCCCTTCATCTGGAGCCAGCGCTTCCCCAGCGTGGACTACAGTTGCCTGCAGACGCTGCGCGAGGCGATGAACCCGTCCTACTTCACGCGCGTCATCCGCTCGTATGAGGTGGACCACCTCCTGTGCGATCCGGAGCCCGCCTTCGCCTTCGACCTGGAGACGATGGTCGCGGACGGCCTGCCGCACCGCGTGCGTTACGCCAGGCCGGTGGTGGAGGAGGGCCGCGTGGATGGCTTCTGCCTCTTCTACAAGGTGGCCTTCGACGCGGAGCTGTCCTTCAACGTCTCGCCGCTGCGGGGGCAGAACCACGCGGGGATGATGCTCTTGCGCGTGGACTCGCGGGAGTTCGAGCGCTTCGACACGCTGTCCTTCGAGCTCGAGATGGTGGAGCCGGCGGACGTGCGCACCTGGCGATGGCAGTTCACCTGAGAGCAGTGTCCCCGCCCGCAGTGCTGGCGGGTGGACAGCGTTGACGGCGGGGAGGGTCCACGGACCTGGAGGGCGTGCCTAGCTTGCGCCGAGGCATGTCCTCTTCCCGACTCGTCCCCGTTCTGCTGTTCCTGGTGCTGGGCGGTGTGCCGCTCGCCGCCGCCCAGACGTCCTCGCAGCGCCCGCGCACCGTGGCCGGCGTGTGCGGCGCCACCAACTGGGCCTGCGTGGCCGAGTGCATCGACGCGGAGTGCATCGACACGTGCATGCGCAAGGATTGTGAGCAGGCCCTGGCGCGGCTCAAGGCGTGTACCCGGAACGCGGGGTGCTCCCCGTCCGACGCGCAGTGCTCGGCCCGTGCCTGTCAGCCCATCTGCCAGCGCTCCTTCGAGCCCGCTCCGCCCAGCCCGGAGAAGGATGTCCAGGCGCCCTGTGAGGGAGTGCGTGCGCCGGGAGCTCCGCCACCGAAAAACCTGGTGGGGACGTGGTCGCTGGTGGCCGCCAGCCTTCCCGACGAGGTGACGGCGCGGGAGGAGCGCATCGAGGCCCAGCCCCGCTCGGACTATGCGCGCTCGTTGCAGGTGTCGCCCACGGGCTGCTTCGTGCTGCGCACGTCCCTGGAGGCCGCGACGCTGGGGGAGGGCAACTCGCTGGTGGTGCGCGCCTGGGGCACGGTGGAGGTGGCCGGCAAGGGCCGCATCCGGCTGCGCACCCGGGATGGCCAGGCGGTGGGCCCGGTGTGTGGTGACAAGCGCGTCATCCCGCTGTCGGGGCCGAAGCTGAAGTTCCGGGGCGGCGCCTACGACTGGGATTTGGAGGAAGAGGTCCTCACCCTGATGGTGGAGGACACGACGAAGCAGACCTTTCAGTTCGAACGGGTCAACCCGGAGGGCGGAAAGAAGTAGAACGGCCCACACCGGGAGGTCGTGAGTCATGGCGGCGCAGGAGCGGATGTCGAGCGTGGATGCGCTGTGGTTCCACATGGAGGAACCCGCCAACCTGATGATGATTACCGCCGTGCTCTGGTTCGAGGGCCGGCTGGACTTCGAGCGGCTGAAGACGGTGGTGCGGGAGCGGCTGGTGGAGCGCTACCCCCGCTTCCGGCAGCGCGTGGTGCCGGGCCTGCTGGGCCTGCCGCAGTGGGAGGAGGTGCCGGCGCTCGATTTGGACGCGCACCTGTCCTGGCTGGAGGTACCGCCCCCCGGAGACCGCGCGGCGTTGGAGGCGCTGGTGGGGCAGTGGATGAGCACGCCCCTGGAGCGCTCCCGGCCGCTGTGGCAGTTCCACGTGGTGACGGGCGCGGAGGGCGGCGACGTGCTGCTGGCGCGGCTGCACCACTGCCTCGCGGATGGGATGGCCCTGGCGCGGGTGCTGCTGACGCTCACGGATGGGTCGGAGGCGTCCTCGGACTTCGACGCGCCCGAACCGGAGCCGAGGCCGGAGCGTGGCGGGCTCGAAAGCTGGGTTCGGGGCGCGCGGGCGGTGGTGGGGACGGCGCGGGCGGTGTGGCGCAAGGGCGCGGAGCTGGCCGCCGAGCCGATTCTCGCGGGCGACTTGCTGGTGCAGGGCGCTCGGGGCGCGGCGGCGATGGGGAAGTTGTTGGTGATTCCGCCGGACCCGCGCACGTCGCTGCGCGGTCCGCTGGGGACGCAGAAGCGCGCCGCCTGGTCGGACCCGGTGCCGCTGGAGCGCGTGAAGGCGGTGGGCCGCGCGCTGGGCGGCACCGTGAACGACGTGTTGCTGACGGCGGTGGCGGGCGCGCTGCGGCGCTACCTGCACGCGCTGGGCGAGCCACCGGCGGACCTGCACGCGCTGGTGCCCGTCAACCTGCGGCCCCTGGATGCCCCCGTGCCGCGCGAGCTGGGCAATCACTTCGGCGTGGTGTTCCTGCGCCTGCCCGTGAGCCTGGGCACGCCGCTTCGCCGGTTGCAGGAACTCACCCGGCGAATGGAGAAGCTGAAGCGCTCACCCGAGGCCGTGCTGACCTTCGGCGCGCTGGAACTGCTGGGCCACACGCCCGCGGCGATGGAGCGGTGGGTGGTGGACACCTTCGGCTCCAAGGCGTCGTTGATCGCCACCAACGTGCCCGGCCCGCGCGAGCCGGTGTCCCTGGCGGGGACCCGACTGGAGGGCCTGACGTTCTGGGTGCCGCAGACGGGGCACCTGAGCCTGGGCATCAGCCTCTTCAGCTACGCGGGGCAGGTGACGGTGGGCATCGCGGCGGACGCGGGCCGGGTGCATGACCCGCATGCGCTCATCCAGGCCTTCCATGAGGAGTTGGACGCGCTCGCGACCGACCCGGATTGATTCACGGCGCTTCGCGTCTAGAACGCCGTGGCGCGTGCGGCGCGCTCGCCGTGGTCGATGTCCGCCGCGATGAACGCCAGCTTCTGGCGAATCCCATCCACGGCGTCCCCGCCGAGTGGCAGGCGCAAGGGCGCGTCGGGCCTCAGGGGCCGCGCGACTTCGTCGACGATGACACGCGCGGCCTTGGCGGGGTCGCCCGGTTGCTGACCATCGGCCTGGGACACCCAGGCCCGGAGGGTGCCAGACGTCGAGGCATAGGCGGGGTGCTCGGGCATGCGCCGGAACGCATCGCCAAACAGCGAGGTGCGGAAGGTACCGGGCTCGACAATCAGGACGCGCACGCCATGGGGACGAAGCTCATGGGCAAGGCACTCGGAGAATCCTTCGAGCGCGTGCTTCGCCGCGCAGTAGGCGCTGAAGCCGGGCGAGGTGTTGAGCCCCGCCATGCTCGACATCTGCACGATGGTGCCCGCGCCACGTTCGCGCAGGTGGGGCACCACGTCCCGCGTGAGCCGCGCGGCGCCGAAGAACATCAGCTCCAGGGTGTCGCGCAGGGCCTCGTCGCTCGTCTCCTCGACGGCGCCAATGATGCTGAAGCCCGCGTTGTTGACGAGCACGTCGATGCGGCCGAAGTGCGAGAGCGCCTCCGTCACGGCGGCGTGAGACTGCGCGGGCTGGGTGACGTCGAGGCGAAGCGCGAGCACGCGGCTGGGGGCCAGGGCGACCAGGTCCGCGAGTGACTCGGGCTTGCGTGCCGTCGCCACGACGGCATCGCCACGGTCCACGGCTTCGCGGACGAGCGCGCGGCCGAAGCCAGACGCGGCGCCCGTGATGAACCAGACCTTGGCGGAAGCAGGGAGGGAAGGGGCGTTCGTGTTCGTGTTCATGTCTGCAACGTAACCGCCGGGTGCCGCGCGGATTAGCGCCCGCCCCCGACATGCAGTTGTTAGACGTGCTAACAAATCCCGCCATGAGCGAGGACTTCGCCGGGTTACGAGAGCTCCTCCTGGTCGCGGAGAAGCGCAGCTTCACGGCCGCGGCCGCGGCGTTGCGAGTCACTCCGTCGGCGGTGAGTCAGGCCATTGGCGCGTTGGAGGAGCGCTTGCGCATCCGGCTGGTTCAGCGAACCACGCGCAGCGTCAGCCTGACCGAGGCGGGGGCGCGCTTCGTCGCCGAACTCCGCCCGGCCATGGCGAGCCTCCAGGGGGCCTTCGCGGTGCTCGAAGACGCACGGGGCCGGCCTTCGGGGACGCTGCGCCTCAACGTTCCCCGGCTGGCGGTTGGACCCGTCCTCAAACCCATGCTCGGGCGTTTCCTCACCGCGCATCCCGAGGTGCGCATCGACGTCACGCTCGATGATGGCTTGAGCGACATCGTCGCGGAGGGCTGCGACGCCGGCATCCGCCTGGGCGAGCGGCTCGAACGGGACATGGTCGCGGTGCCCATCACGGGCGGCTTTCGCATGGCGGTGGTCGGCGCGCCCGCCTACTTCGACGTGCATCCGAAGCCGAGGCACCCGCGCGAGCTCTCCGCACACGACTGCATCAACTATCGGCACGTCACGGGTCGCGACATCGCCCGCTGGGAGTTCGAGGTGGAGGGCCGCGAACTCACCGTCGCGGTCGATGGCCGCGTCGTCACCAACGACAACGAGGTGATGGTGCTCGCGGCGCTCGACGGGCTGGGGCTCTCCTACGTCATGGAGCACACCGTGACCGAGCACCTCGCGGCGAAGCGGCTCGTCCGGGTGCTCACGCGCTACTGCCCGAGCTTCCCCGGGCTCTACCTCTACTATCCCAACCGGAAGAACCTCGCCCCCAAGCTGCGGGCGTTGGTCGACTTCCTGCGCGTGCGTTGAGCGCGGCGCCTTACAGCAGGCCGTACTCCTCCAGCTTGTTGTAGAGCGTGCGCCGGCTGATGCCGAGCAGCCGCGCCGCCAACGTCCGGTTGTCACCCGCGCGCTTGAGCGCGTCCGCCATGGCCTGCCGCTCCATCTCCTTGCGCTGGGTCTCCAACGTCCGGGCGGAGTCCGCCGCGGGCACGGGCACCTCGGCGACGCTCACCGCGCTGGGGGCGGGGGACAGCCCCGGCTGCCGCGCCAGCTCCTGGAGGACCTCCTGTCCCCCCAGCACCTGCGTGTCCGAGAGCACCACCAGCCGCTCCAGGAAGTTCTGGAGCTGGCGCACGTTCCCCGGCCACGGCTGGGCCCGCAGCGCCGCGAGCCCGTCCGCGGTGAGGGTGAAGGGCGGCCGCCCGTTCGTCTTCGCGTGGGCCTCGAGGAAGTGCAGGGCCAGGGGCTCGATGTCGTCCGGGCGCTCGCGCAGTGGAGGCAGCCACACCGGCACCACGTTGAGCCGGTAGAAGAGGTCCTCGCGGAAGCGACCTTCCTTCACGCGCTCCTCCAGCGGCTGGTGCGTGGCCGCGACGAAGCGGACGTCCACCTTCACCGTCTGCGTGCCGCCCAGCCGCTCCAGCTCGCGCTCCTGGATGACGCGCAGGAGCTTCACCTGGACGGCGGGGGAGATGTCCCCCACCTCGTCGAGGAACAGCGTGCCGCCGTGGGCCAGCTCCACGCGTCCGGGCTTGCGCGTGGCCGCGCCGGTGAAGGCGCCCTTCTCGTAGCCGAACAGCTCGCTCTCCAGCAGCGTGTCCGGCAGGGCCGCGCAGTGCAGCTTCACGAAGGGGCCGTCGCGCCGGGGGCTGGCGTCATGCACGGCCTTGGCGGCCAGCTCCTTGCCCGTGCCGGACTCGCCCCGCAGCAGCACCGTGGCGGTGCCGGCGGCGGCCTTCGCGAGGACGGCCTGCACGTCCGACATGGCCCGGCTCGAGCCGATGAACCCGCCCGTGGCCCGCGTCTGCTGGCGTCCGTCGTCGCGGTGCGCGCGCAGCAGGGCCTTGCTCACGGTGAAGAGAATCTCCTCCCGGTCGAAGGGCTTGAGCACGAAGTCCGCGGCGCCCGCCTTCATCGCCTCCACCGCGAGCGGCACCGTGCCATGCGCGGTGAGCAGGATGACAGGGACGTCCGGCCAGCCGCGCGACACCTCCGCGAGCACCTGGAGCCCATCCATGCCGGGCATGCGCACGTCGCTCACCACCACGTCCACCGGCTTGTTCGCCAGCAGGGACAGGGCTTCCCGTCCATCCCGCGCGGAGTACGTCGTCAGGCCCGCCTGCGTCAGCAGGGCGCCCAGCACCTTGGCCACGGCCGGGTCGTCGTCGACCAGCAGCACGGTGCCCTTCAATGACTCGTTCACGCGGCTTCCCCCGCCTCTGCGCAGGCCCTGCTTCCGTCAATGGCCGGCAGGCGCATGCGAACCACCGTACCGCGCCCCTCCCGGCTTGTCAGGAGCACCTCGCCGCCGTGCGCCTCCACCACGCGCCGGACGAAGGCGAGCCCCAGTCCGCTGCCAGTGGCCTTGGTGGTGAAGAAGTCGTCGAAGGCGCGCTCGCGGGTGCGGGCGTCCATGCCCTCTCCGGTGTCCTCCACTTCCAGCGCCACGTCCGCGCCGTCACGCAGCGCGCGCACGGTGAGGGTGCCGCCCTCCGGCATGGCCTCGCAGGCGTTGCGCACCAGGTTCTCCAGCGCGTTGGCCAGCAGGTCCAGGTCCCCCGCGCAGGGCGGCAGGTTGGGGGCCAGCTCGCGCAGGATGGTGACCTTGCCAGGACTGGCGAAGGCCTGGAGCGACAGCACGCCCTCCACCAGGCGGTGCAGATTCACGGGCCGCGGCAGGGGCTCCACGCGCGCCAGCCGTTGATACGTGTCCACCACCCGGTCCAGCCGCTCCACCTGCTCCAGCAGCAGGTCCAAGAACTCGCCGTGCCCGTCCCAGGGCCGCCCCTGCGCGTGCTCGACCTTGAGGTACTGCGCGGCGCCCTTCATCGCGGCGATGGGGTTCTTCAGGTCATGCGCCATCTGCGCGGAGAAGCGGCCCAGCGTGGCCAGCCGCTCCAGCCGTTCGTTCCGGCTGACGTAGGCGGTGACACCCCGGCGCGTCGCGGCGACCAGGGCGAACGTCACCGCCGTGGTGCAGACGATGAGCGTGCCCGCCTGCGCGACGAAGAGCCGCACGACGGCCAGATAGGCCATCACGCCCAGCCCCGCGATGCCCGCCGCGTGCAGCGCGAGCCGGGGCGCGCCCAGGTCGTCGCCGAAGAGTCCGAAGCGCAGCGCCGCGGTCGCCATCACCGGCAGGCCCAGCAGCGTGCCCACGTGGCCCAGCCGCACCATCTCCAGGCCGAGCTCCGCCGCCAGCTCCGTCATCAGCAGCGCCACCACCAACGTCAGCCCCAGCAGCACCAGGCCCGCGCGCGCCCGCTCATCCGGATGGCGCGAGCGCAGCACGTGCAATCCCAGCAGCGCGAAGGCCCAGCCCATCACGAGGACGGTCAGCACGGTGACGGTCAGCCCGAAGCGCAGCGTGAGCAGGTGCGCTTCCAGGGACGGGGCGAACAGCGCGACCAGCATGGCCAGGGCCAGCACGCCGAAGACGGCGTAGGTGCCGTACATGGCCCAGGCGAGCCCGCGCCGCCGCCCCACGAAGGTCAGGATGAAGTGCAGCGTGAAGGGCACCGTCATCAGGCCCGCTGTGAAGCCCACCAGTCGCCAGCCGCCCTCGTCCGCGCGGACCCCCGCGAAGCCGCAGAAGTTCCACGTCGACAGGGCGATGCACAGCACGGACAGCGGCAAGGCCAGCGGGTTCTTGCCCACGCGCGCCAGCGACAGGCCCGCCAAGGCGAGCTGGCCCGCGCAGGCCACCAGGCTGATCCACATCCCACCCGTCATGGGGCGCTCCCGAGGAGGCGACTACAGCATGCCGAGCCGGCGCGCGTTGGACGGCTCCACGGCCGCGGCTTCCCAGCGGCGCACCGCGTGCTCGCGCTCGGTCTCCGGGGCGTCCGCGTAGTAGCCCAGCGTGTCGTGCAGCGCGCGGCTGAGCTCCTCGATGGCCGCCAGCCGCACGTCGAGCTCCCGGTGGCGCAGCGCGGAGATGAGCCAGTCCGCGCGGCGGCGGCTGCGGTTCTCCATCCACCACGTCGACCACAGGCGCGGGTCGAGCCCCAGCGTGGCGCGCGTCACCTCGCGCAGCGCCTCCGAGGCGGCCTGGGCGCACATCTCGTCGTCGCCCCCCGTGAGGCGGATGAGGCCCTCAATCGCGTCGCGGTCGTGCAGCGTGCCCAGGGCGCGCGCGGCCAGCGAGCGGCGCAGCGGGTCTCGGCTGTTGAGTTCGTGGCGGAGGTCGCGCAGGGCGGCGTCCAGCCGGGGCAGTTGCTTGAGCGCGGCGGCGGCGACGCGCGCGGCGCTGGAGATGTCCGGCTCCAGGTCGAACAGGCCGCGCAGCACACCGTCCACCAGCTCCACGTAGGGCAGGTTGCCGGCGGTGAGCAGCGCGAAGTAGCGCGTGTCCGCGTCCTGGGCGTCCAGCAGCGGTGACACGGCCTGGGCGGCGGGCCGGCCCAGGCGGGACAGCGCGCCGGGGATGGGCCCCAGCTCGTCCGCTTCGGGCAGCTCCACCACGGGCAGCCGGCTCCAGGCCGTGGGGCCGGGGAAGTGCTGCGCGAGCACGCGGGCGCTGGCCTCGGGCGAGCGCGCCAGCTCCGCCATGGCGTTGGCGCGCTGCGCGGCGTCCGGGCCGGTGAGGCGGCGCAGCAGCGGCGCGAAGTCCGGGGGCGGGCGCTCCTCCTGCGACTGGGCGCGGGGCGGCAGCGCGGCGGCGCGGCCCATGTTGCCGGTGGCGCCTCGGCCGAAGAAGGGGCTCCAGCCCAGGCCGGCGACCACCGCGGGCGCGGGAGCGGGCGTGGTGGCCACGGGCAGGTCCACGTCGATGGTGAGCTCCTCCTCGTCCGGCGAGCGCAGCTCCGCGCGCTGCTTGCGGAAGAGGATGAGCTCCTGGAAGGCCGCCGGCAGGTCCTGGCAGAACAGGATGTAGTCGGACAGGCGGCGCTGGCTGATGGGCCGCTGGCCGCAGTCACCGTAGAGGATGGCCACGAGCCGGCCCTTCACCTCCACCGGGTACAGGAAGACGGTGCGCGGCGTCTGGCGGCCGAACAGCTCCAGGTAGTGCCGCGTGAGCGCGTCCGGCGGCAGCGGGCCCGCGTAGCTGCCACGGGTGACGGCCACCGTGCGGAACACGCTGCTGGCGTCGAGCGGAATGGACACCTGCGTGAGCGCTTCACCCAGCATGCCCTCGCCGCGAGCCTCCAGGCCCGTGGCGCCGCCTCGCAGCACGGCGAACGCGGCGACGTAGTCGAAGGTCCGCCGCCCGAAGCGCAGCGCGACGTCGATGAGGCGGTCGCGGTCCTTGGTGGCCTCCTTCAGCGCGGCGCGCGCCTGGGCCAGCGTCCAGTCCGGCGTGGCGTCCTGCCCGGCGGGGGGGACGGAAGGGCGGCTCTCCGGCGGTGGGGCGGACGCGGCCGGCTTGGGACGCGCCGGGGGCGGAGCCTGTGTGGCGCCGGGGTTGGGGAAGACGAGGAACGCGGGCTCGCTGCGCGGAGGCGCCGCGGGCTTCGGGGGCACCACCGGCGTCGAGAACTGCAACGTGGGCGGCGCGGCCGACTGGGCGGCGGCGGGCGGCCACACCTGCGGCGGCGCTGAACCGCCGGACTGCGCGGGGGGCCAGACTTGCGGCGGGCCCGCGGGAGGCGCCACCGAAGCGGGGCCCCGTGCGCCCTGCGGCGAGGAGGCCGCGGTTCCGCTCGGCGCGGAGGGGCTGGGGCTGGGGCTCGCGGACGGTGCCGGAGCGCGGGGGCCGGACGGCGTGAGCACGGGCGGTCCACTGGCCGTCGCGGGGGGCGAGGGCGGCTGCGCGGGACGCGAAGGGGCGCCATTCGGGGCCGAGCCCGCGAACGGCAGCACCGGAATCTGCGCGGTCTGCGGGTTGGCGCGCTGCGCGGGGCGGGCGGGGGCCTCGGCCTGCGGCATGTTCAGGCGCAGCGGTGCCCGGACGAAAGCGGGAGGACCCGGAGGCGGCTCGGGCGTGGCGGTGAGGGCCTCGGGCGGCGGGGGCGGCGGACGCACCGCGCTCGTTGAAGCGCTGGCTGGCGGCCTGGCGGTGGGGGGCGGCGCGCTCGGCGGGGGGCTCACCTCCGCGGGAAGCGGCTCCTCCGCGACGGAGCGGGCCAGCCGCTCCACCATGTCCACGCTGAGGGATTCTTCCTCGGAGGAGGGCGGCGGGGGCGGCGGCTGGGCGGCCTGGGTCTCCGGATCCAACGACGCGGCGAGCCTGGCGAAGCGCGGGGCCAGCGGCTGGCGGTAGATGGTGGAGACCCACTCGCGGACGCGGACCTCGGTGGCCACCCACAGCTCGAGCGGCTTCCCCAGCAGGAAGCCGACCTCATCGAGCTCCTTCTTCGGCACCGGGTAACCGCTGGCGACGTGCAGCGTGTTGCCGTCGAGCGACAACGGCACCACGCACAGGCGCTCGGCGATTTTGGGCGGGATGAAGGAGGCGACTTCGGGATTGGGCTCGAAGTCCATCAGGTTCACCGGCATGAAGCCGGAGACCTCTCCGAGCATCGCGAGCACGTCCTGCTCGGAGGCGACTCCCTGCTCCAACAGCACGGAGTCGACTTGCCCGCCCAGGGACTGGTGCTGGCGCAGCACCTCCCCCGCCTTCTCCTGGGTGAGAAGCATGCGCGAGACGAGGAACTGGGCGAGACGGGCGGGCATGTAGGGCGCGGCATCTTACGGCCGCGGCCGCAAGGCACAATGAGTCGGGGGTTCAGCTCGGTTGGACGACGAAGGTGGACGTCAGCTTGTCATGAAGCGTCTGCCCGCGCCGGTCGAAAAGCGCCATCCAGAAGCCACCGAGGAAGAAGACGAAGGACACACTGGACAGCAGGGCGCGCACGATGGCCCTCCCCGGCGCCGGAGCCATGCCCTGTGTGTCGACCAGCCGAAGTCCCAGGAGCAGGCGGCCAAGCGTCCTGCCGTTCCAGAGGAAGGCTGCGACCGCGCAGTATACGAGCGCGAGGACCAGGACGAGGAAAAACCCGGGGATGAGGATGGTGTGGAGGGCCCGCAGCCACGCCACGAACGCGTCAAAGCCGTTGAGCCCCGCGGCAGGCGCCTTCATCCCCGTCACGGACGAGGCGAGGGTGATGTAGAGCGCCGCCACACCCGCGATGGCTGCCGTGTCGACGGAGAAGGAGAGCAGGCGCCGCCACAGCGCCGCCGGACGGGCGCGGACCTCCGAACCTCCCGCGGCGGGCTTCGTCTGGGCGGGGGCCACCCGGATCGCCTCGGAGCGGGCGACGCCCAGGGACACACCTGGGAGGAGGGGTTCCATCTGGGGCAGACCCGAGGGGGCGGGCGCCGCGGGCTGCTCCATCCGGTGCAGGCCCGTGGAGGCTTCCAGGGGGGCCACGGCCGGTGCGGCTGGCTGCTCCATGCGAGGCAGGCCGGACGAGGCCGCCGGAGGTGTTGCCTGCGCGACGTGCGCCGGGGCGACGGGGGCAATGGACGGGGCCGCCATCTGCGCGGGAGCCTGGGGGCGCGGCGCCGGAGACACCGGCGGCGTCCCGTAGGCGGGCGTCATGGGCGAGCCGGTCGAGGGAGCCGCCGCGCGCGGCTGCGCGGGGGCCGCGGCGCGAGGCTGCGGCAAACCGGCGACGGGTTGGGCTGCGCGAGGCTGCGCGGCGACACCCGGATGCTCGGCGTGCGGCTGTGCCGCGCCAGGCTGCTGGGCGTGAGCGGCTGCGCGGGGCTGTGGCGCACCGGCTCCAGGATGGGCCGCGCGGGGCTGCGCACTGGCTGCGTGCGGTTGCGCGGCATGAGGCGCACCGGCCGCGTGCTGCTGTGCGGACGGAGACGCACCGGCTCCAGGAGCGGCGGCGCGAGGTTGCGGCAAACCGGCCGCGTGCTGCTGCGCGGACGGAGACGCACTGGCTCCAGGCGCGGCGGCGCGAGGTTGCGGCAAGCCGGCCGCGTGCTGCTGCGCGGACGGAGACACACTGGCTCCAGGCGCGGCGGCGCGAGCTTGCGGCAAACCGGCTCCGGGATGGGCTGCGCGAGGCTGCTGCGCACCGGCATCAGCAGCGGCGACGCGGGCCTGCGCACCGGCATCAGCAGCGGCTGCCCGAGGCTGCGCGGACTGCGGCGCACCGCCATCCTGCGCGGAGGCGCGAGGCTGCGCGGGAGCCGCGGCCCGAGGCTGCGCGGCGACACCCGGATGCCCAGCGTGCGGCTGCGCGGACTGCGGCGCACTGGCGCCCGGAGGTCCCTGCACCGCGCCAGGCTGCTGCGCGGCGGCACCGGGCTGTGCGGCGCGAAGGGCGGCGGCACCGGGCTGCTGAAGCGGCCGGGGCTGGGCGGCGCGAGGCGTCGCGGGGCCCGGCAGGGGCGTGGAGAGCGGCGCGACGGACGGCGGCGGAGGCGGGGCGTGCTGCGCCAGGTCCGCGAAGGCCGGCATGCCGGGGAGCGTGGACACTTCCTCCGGGCGCGGCTCGGTGCGGCGGTCGATGCGGATGTCGCGATCGAGAAAGCTGGGCACGCCCGGTGAGCGGACCGTGACGGTGTCGCAGGTAGGGCAGTCACCCACGGGTGGAAGCACGGCACCGCACTTGAGGCACTTGGACAACGGACTCCTCCGGCTGGACGACTGCTACATGAAAAAACAGGCATGAGCCGGGGGCAAGAAAAGTGCGAGCCCCCGAGGTCCCTCGCCCGAGGAACCGTCAGGGGCTCGTCATGTGTCATGCGCTCGTCCCATGAGGGACGTGGCGTGGAGAGCCGTTCACTCTCAGGCATGTACCCGTCGCCGTCCCGCTGCGCCCACCAGCAGGAGCACGACGATTGCGCCGATCACCGACATGATGATGCCCGAAGGCCGGATTTCGAAGAGCCGCCCATCGCGCTGGAACAGCGAGCCGACGAGGCCGCCGACGAGCGAGCCGACCATGCCGAGCAACGTGGTGGCGACGAGCCCCATGCTCTGCTTTCCGGGGAGGATGGCGCGGGCGATGAGACCCGCGATGAGGCCGATGACGATGAATGCGATGATCCCCATGAGTGTCTCTCCTGTGTTGAGGGACCACGCGAGGTCCCCGTCGGCAGAAAAGTAGGAATCATCTTTGGACAGTGTGAACCGCGCTCTCCATGCGGTTGGCTGGCCCCCTGCTATCCGAGTTCACCGTCGAGGTGCATCATCACCGCCAGCGCCGCGAGCGCCGCCGTCTCCGTGCGAAGGATGCGCTTGCCCAGGGTGACAGGCCTCGCGCCCAGGGCCATCAAGCCCTCCACTTCTTCGCGCGCAAGACCCCCTTCGGGACCAATCACCAACGCCACGGCCGTACCAGCGCCCGCCGCCCGGAACGCCTCGCCCAGCGGTACCGCGGACTCTTCTTCATCGAGCACCAGCAGCACCGTGCCCGCGGCGAGCGAGCGTGCCGCCTCCAGCAGCGGAGCGGGCGTGGCCACGCGTGGCACGTCGTTCCTGCGGCATTGGCGGGCCGCTTCCTCGACGATCTTCGACCACCGCGCGGTGCGCTCCTCCGCGCGCTTGGGCTCGAGCTTCACGACACTCCGCGCGGTGGCCACGGGATGGAACGCGGTGGCGCCCAGCTCGGTGCCCTTCTGGAGCACCAGCTCCAGCTTGTCGCCCTTGGGGAGTCCCTGAAGCACGCTCACTTCGCGGCGCGGCGGCGCCACGCGCGCCGTCCCCAGCGTCACGCGCACCGACTCCGGCGTGACCTGAGCGACGCGGGCCTCGAAGCTCCGGCCCTGCCCGTCGAAGAGCTCCAACGCGTCACCTTCCTCCAAGCGGAGGACGTGCAGGAGGTAGTGACGACGCTCGCCCGTCAGCTCCACTTCCGTGGGCGCGGGCTCGGGCAAAGGGGCGAAGAGGCGGACCAAGGCAGTCTCCAACGGCGCGGGGCGCGTGGACTCTGGACCCGGGGGCCGCCCACTTCAAGCGGCGGAAGGCGCGCGCTCAACCGTTGTAGTCGCAGACCCACTTGTTGAACGGAGGAGACTGGCAGTAACAGTTCCCCTCGGCGCCGTCGCTCCAGTAGCAGAAGCGATCCGGGTGCCTCGGATTGCAGAACGTGCCGATGAGGGACTCACAGGCGCCATTCAGCTCCGATGACTCCGACTGAAGCTGCGCGGCGCTCTCCGTGGCCTCGGGCGCTTCACCCTGGACGGGCTCGACACCGCCGCAGGCCATGAGTCCGAAGGCCAGCACACCGCTCCAAATCATCCGCACGGCAACCTCCTTGAAGTGCTAGAATAACGTGTAATTCAAGACTGCGCCGGAGGCGGCCCGTTGTCCAGGTTGGGCACCGGGTGCTCCACCTGCCGAGTCGTTTTCGAGGTGGCTTGGGAGAGGTGATGTGCCGGCACACGCAAAAGTTGCGCGGGTCGGGGACGGAACGCGGCTCACGGCTACTCGGGAACTTGAGGCACGATGGAGCCCCGGTGCTGTGAGTCCCCCGCGGAGTGACACCCGGAACGTAGCGCGCGCCACGAGCGCGCGGCGGCTCCACGAACGCCCATCCTGCACGGGGCTGGAAGTGCACGTCACCATGCGTCGACGCGACAAGGTCTCTCCTCACTCCAATGAAGCGTTGGTGCTGGCGACCAGCTCGCTTCAGGGGGAGCGCCGCGTGGCGATTGTCCGCCTCATCGTGGTGTTGATGATGTCGGTCAGCCAGGTCTTCATCGCGTGGGGCGGCGGCGAGACGTACTCACCTCCGCTGGACGGCCTGCGTCTGCAAGCCATTGGCGCCTACGTCTTCTTCTCCGTCGTCGCCATCGTCGTGCTGATGTTCCAACGGCCTGAGCCCCACCGGGCGCGGTGGCTGCCGGTGCCCACGGCGCTGGCGGATACCTTCTTCTTCTCCTTCATGGCGTGGCACACGTGGCGCCTGTCCGGCGAGTTCGACGCGGGCATGCTGTGCGCCAGCCTGGGCATGGTGCTGGCGTTCTCCGTGGTGCGCTATTCGTGGTGGCACGTGCTGCTGTCCACCGTGCTGTCCAGCGCCGCGTATGCGCTGCTCGCCTGGATGACGGGGCATGGTTCGGTGGCGCGCGTCAGCTTCGTGCTCATCTGCTACGCGGCGCTGGGCGCGCTCATCGCGCTGACGAACTCAGACGTGGGGGGCATGTTCCTCAACCTGCGGCGCCGTGACGGGCTCTCCCGCTTCCTGCCGAAGCAGGTGGTGGAGCGGGTGATGCAGTTGGGGGACGCCTCGCTCCAGCCGGTGCAGCGTGACGTCACCATCCTCTTCAGCGACATCCGCGACTTCACCGCGCTGAGCGAGACGTTGGACCCGGGCGAGGTGCTGGCGTTCCTCGACGACTACTTCGGGCACATGGCCCACATCGTGATGGCGCACGACGGCATCGTGAACAAGTTCCTGGGGGACGGGATGCTCGCGTGTTGGGGCGTGCCGGACGCGCGCGAGGACCACGCCGAGCTCGCCCTGCGCGCGGCGCTCGACATGCGGGCCAAGCTGGAGGACATCAACGCGCAGCGCATCCAGCGCGGGCTGTCGCCGTTGCGCATCGGCATTGGCCTGCACACCGGCGTGGTGGCGGCGGGCATGCTCGGAGGCGCCGAGCAGCACGAGTACACCGTCATTGGCGACGCGGTGAACCTGGCCTCCCGCGTGGAGGGGCTCACGAAGTCCCACGGCGTGGACATCCTGGTGAGCGAGCGGACGTGGATGATGGGCGGCGGCCACTTCCAGGGCGAGCGCCTGGGTGAGGCGCACGTGAAGGGCCGACGGGAGTCGGTGGTCGTCTATTCGCTGCTGGGGCCGCGCACCGCCCAGGCACCAGAGGAGCCCGTGTTCCGGGCCGCGACGGGCACCTGAGGCGCCGTCACGGCCCGTTGAACCCGCGGACTCACGCGGGGAGAGAGGCCCCGTGCCCCGCCTTCACCTCGGCGTGGAGCGACTGCTTCATGCCCAGCGAGAAGAGGGCGACGGTGAGCAGGTACACCGGCTCGATGAAGAAGAGCAGCGGCCCGCCCAGGGACAGGCCGTGGGTCTTCTTCTCGAAGACGACGTGCGCGCCGACGACGAGCGCGAAGCGCACGGCCATGACGCCCAGCGCCACCGCGACGGCGGTGCCCGCGGGGAAGCGGGCGACGACCGCCTCCGCGGCGAGCAGGGTGGGGGCCAGCGGCACCGCCATGAGCAGCCCCGCCGTCCACTCCAAGGTGACGGCGTAGAGCACCACGGCCAGGAGCAGCGCGTGGGCCCCGGTGAGCGTCACGTCACCCACGGGCAGCCGGAGCAGGCTGAGCGGCACGAGCAGCGCGAAGATGAAGAGGTAGGCCCCCACGAAGTGCACGGCGCGGCTGACGCCGTTCTCGTGCAGGGGGAGCCAGACGCGCAGCTTGTCGGCGAAGCTCGTCATGACGGGGATTAAGCGCGGACCGGCGTGGACGACGTGGCCTGCTGCTGCGGCTTGAGGACGTAGTCCCCCAGGAGCACACCCACGAAGAAGAGCGGGCCCACCAGCGCGTGAACCATGTTGGTGAGGAAGGAGGGCGACTTCTTCTCCCAGACGCTGTGTCCGGCGAGCTGCACCAGCCACGCGAACGCCGCCACCGCCACCACGCTCCACGTGGGCATCATCCGGCCCACCGGGAAGCACGCGGCCATGAACAACACCACGATGAGGCCCAGCTTCACGTCGGCGCGGAGGTACCAGACGGCGGCCAGCGCCAACACCACCATGCCCAACGTCAGCGAGCCGCCGGGAATCGCCGGCACCGCCAGCAGATGCACCCAGTCCAGCATGGCGACGATGTGGAGCACGATGAGCGGGATGGCGACCTTGTGCGTCAGCCGATTCGTCGGGTGCTGATGCGAAGAGTAGTACTCGTCGAAAAGGGCGGCGACCTGGGGCTTGAGCATGCGTCCTCCGGAAGCGAAGGGGTGTGGAGGCTCGGCAGCGTAGGGGAAGTGGCGCCAGGTTTCCTGGCCGAGGACGCCAATCTCCTGGCAGGACACGCCAGCCTGGGCGCCCGTTCGCGGGCTGCGGGGTCAGCCCGCCTCGGTCTGCTCGCGCCAGACGCGGGGCGTCAAACCCGTCCATCGCTTGAAGGCGCGGTCGAAGGTGCTCAGCTCCGAGTACCCCAATAGGAACGCCACCTCGCTGACGCCGAGCTGGGCGTTGCGCAGGTACTCGAAGGCCAGCTCACGGCGCACCGCGTCGACCTCGTCCTGGAAGGACGTGCCGGCTTCCGTGAGCCGGCGTTGGAGGGTGCGGGGGCTGACGTGGAGTCGCTTCGCCACGTCGCCCATTTGAGGTGCCCCGTCGCTCAGCGAGGAGCGGACGGCGTCGCGCACGTCCCGGACGAAGGGTGGGGCGGGAGGCTCGGCGGGGGGCGGTGGACCGGGCACCTCCGCGGCGCGCTCCAGGACGGAGAGGAGCACGGGGTCGGCGTCCACGATGCGCAGCGCCAGCGTGGCGGCGTCCAGCGTCAGGGCGTTGCGTCCCTCTCCGAACGCCGGGGTGACGCCGAAGTGCTCCACCAGGGGACGGATGTCTGAGGGGGCGGGGTGCGCGAAGGCGACGTCGCGGGGCTTCCACGTGTGCGCGGTGAGCTGTCGCCCGACGTGGACGAAGAGGGCCAGGCCGTACTCGCTGGCGTGGCGGCCGTAGGCCAGGGGCTCGCCGGGGATGCTGTAGATGAAGGTGCCGCTGCCGTCCGGAGCATCCTGGAAGGACGCCTGCCACGTGGGCTCGAGCAGGGCCATGTAGCGCGCCAGGGCGCGGAAGGTGTCCCGCACGGTGGGGGAGGCGCGGGCGATGTACTCGACCAGGCCGTAGTTGCCCCGGGGGACGCGCTGCGCGACGTGGAGCCCGAGGAAGGCGTCGCCCGACAGGGCCTCGGCCGCGTCGAGGAAGGCGTGGAGCGTGGCGAGGGGGAGGGTGACCTCGGGGAGTTCACCGGCGTTGGTGGGCAGGCCGAAGCGCTCCACCAGCGGCGTGGGGTCGTGCCCCGTCGCGCGCAGGTACGCGAGCAGCGGCCCCACGAGCTGGGAACGGACGTCGGCCGGTGGCCGGGATGGGGGCGGCGTCTCCACGGGGGCGTGACGCTAGCAGCGTCGCGGCCCTCGGGCCCATCGTGGGTTACTTCCGGATGATGCCGTAAGAGGTCAGGGCTACTCCTAGCAAGAATGCGGGCCAGAACAGCACCAGGGCCTTCTGGGTGAAGAATCCGAGATCCTCGCTGCATCCGGTGGTGTTCATCCCGCAGGCGAGGGGCACGATGTATCCATAGAAGGTCAGGGCCGCGATCGCGAGCAGTACACCGACGATGATGAGCAGGACTTTCATGCGGTGAGAGATTCCGGGTAGGAAGCGTTCCGTAGTTCGGTCCCTCGCGTTGGGTCAAGACCTGCCCGCCTGAGGGAATGCACGGGGCGCGCGGCGGACCTCCTTCCCATGGGCACAGACACCCGTGGGCACGCTGAGGTGATGCGCGAGCCGTCTGGGATATAGGTCCTGGCATGGACAATCTGGCGCACTCGCTCGTTGGCGCATGGATGGCGGAGGCGGGGCTGAAGCGCACCACGCCGCTGGCCACCGCGACGCTCGTCATCGGTGCCAACCTGCCGGATGTCGATGCGGTCTTCGCCCTTGGAGGCTCGGATGCCTCCCTCTACTGGCGCAGGGGATGGACGCACGGCGTGCTGGCCCTGAGTCTATGGCCCTTCGTGCTCACGGGGTTGATGCTGCTGTGGGACCGGTATGTGCGAAGGCGCAAGCACCCGGACCTTCCGCCGGCGCGCGTCGGGCCGTTGCTGCTGTTGTCCACGCTCTCCGTGCTGAGCCACCCCGCGCTGGACTGGCTCAACACATACGGCGTCCGGCTGCTGATGCCCTTCGATGGCGCGTGGTTCTACGGCGACGCGCTCTTCATCATCGACCCGTGGGTATGGCTGCTCGCGGGGACCTCCGTCATCATGGCGGACGCGCGCACGCGCAAGTCGGCGGCCGGGTGGTGCGTGCTGGGCGCCGCTTCCACCGCGCTCATCATGTTCCCCGTCTTCGTGCCGTGGCCGGCGAAGGTGCTGTGGTGCGTGGGCGTGGCCGCCATCCTCTGGCTGCGGCTGCGTGGAACGCACATTCTCTCCGCGCAGCGGGTGGCCACGGTGTGCGGCGTGGGGCTGGTGCTCTACCTGAGCGCCATCTTCGTCGGTTCGCAGGTGGCGGCGCCGCGCGCGATGGCGTGGCTTCGGGCGCAGAACCTGCCCGTGGAGCGCACCATCGCGGGGCCGCTGCCGGCCAATCCCTTCGTGCGGGACATCATCGCGTTGGGGCCGGACCGCTACCACTTCGTCCGCGCTGACTTCCTGGCGGAGGCCGAGGGCCGCTTCCGCATCAGCGACCCCAGCGCGCCGCGTGAGCCCCAGCCGGGGCCCATCATCGAGGCCGCGTTGTCTGCGCCCCAGATTCGTGGGCTGGCCAACTGGCTGCGGCTCCCCTCGTATCAGGTGGAGGAACAGCCCGACGGCTGGCGCGTCACCATCCGCGATGTCCGCTACTCCCGCATGCAGAGCGGAGGACTGGGCACCGCCGTCGTGGAGCTGGATTCGGCGCTGCGGCCGCTCCGTGTCGAGGCGCAGTAGGTCCGTCTCCGCCGGACTTCAGGTGCGGAGGGGCCCACAGGCATGGCCCGGGCCCTCGAGTTCCACACCGAGAGGGCGGATGGGGCGCCGGACCCAACGCAATTCGATGCCCGGCGCTCCAAGAGGTCATCCGCCTCAGCGCTTCAGTTCGATGCGCACCCACTCGCCCTGGGTGGCACCGGGCAGCACGGTGAGGCCCAGGTTGCGATAGGCGGCCTCCACGTCCTCGCGCTGGTGCGACAGCACGCCCGCGAGCACGAGCCGGTCCTTCGTCTTCGCCACAATCAGGGGCGCCAGCTCGATGAGGGTGTTGGCCAGGATGTTGGCGAGCACCAGGTCGAAGGTGCCCTCCACCTGCGTCAGCTCCTTGCCGGACACCTCGATGTCCGGGGTGCCGTTCTCCGTCTGGTTCTCTTGCGCCAGCTCCACGGAGATGGGGTCATTGTCCGTGGCCACGGTCCGGCCCGCGCCGAGCTTCTTGGCGGCGATGGCCAGCACGCCCGTGCCGGTGCCCACGTCGAGGACGGAGGCCCCCGGGTGCTCGGCCATGTACGCGTCCACGGCGGCGAGGCACAGTGCCGTCGTCGGGTGGTCACCGGTGCCAAAGGCCATCTTCGGTTCGATGATGAGCTGCACGGTGCCCGCCGGGGCATTCGCCTTGTCCCAGGGCGGACCGACCCACAAGCGGCCCACGTGCACGGACTTGATGAGCGACTTCCACTCGTTGCTCCAGTCCTGCTGGGGCTGCTCGTCCAACGTGAGCTTCGCGTCGGGATGGGACTCCTTCACCTCATCGAGGGCGGCCTCGGCGGTGTCGCGCTCGTCGAAGTAGGCAATGACAATGGCCTCGCCAGGGTTCGGTGCGCGCACGCCCGGCATGATGGGCCCTTCGCGATCCCGCACCTCGAGGCCCAGTGCGCCCGACTCGTGGAGGAGGTCCTGTACGGCCTCGGACGCTTCCTCGGGCAACTCCACGGTGAGTGACAGATAGGTCTGGGACATGCGGGCCCTTTAATCCCGTCGTGGCTAGCGTGGAAGCGCCGTGAAACACCTCTTTCGCTGGTGGCCCTGGGTCTGCCTGACTGCCTGCTCCGGTCCGGAAGCGCCGGATGCCTCGGTCTGTCGGGATGTCGTCGTCCGGCTCTGTCAGACGGCGGCCTGTCCCGGCGTGTCGGCGCAGCTCGTCCCGGGGGCGGCGTGTGAGTCCACGCTCCTCCAGCGGACCGGGTGCGAGGACGACGCCTTCTCCTTCTCGGACCCGTCTCGGGAGCGCGTCCTGAAGTGCCGGGAGGCCCTGCTCGGACGGGGGCCCACCACGGCGAACCCTCCGACCTGTTCGGACGCGCGGCGGTTTCTCTCCGAATGCCCGGACGCGGCGGGCTTCTTCTGGGAAGGGCAGCGGCCATGAAGCGTCTGGGCGTGGGGGCGTTGGTGGCGGCGGTGGGGTGCACACCGCTGGACGTGGAGCGGCGCACCGAGCGCGGGCCGCTGATTCGCACCTACTCCCGGGAGACGGCGCTGAACGAGCGCATTCCCTTCGCCACTACACAGGTGCAGTGGCCCCGGCTCACGTTGGCGTTCTCCTCGGCGGACATCTGCCGCGCGGAGGAGCATGGCGAGTACGCGGAGGACGTCATCTCCACGCACCACTCCCGGGGCGCGGCGTCGGCGGTGAGCATGGGGGGCATCTTCACGGTGCTGGGCGGGACGCTGCTGGCGGGACGCACGTGGTTCTCGGATTCACCGAACCGCACCGCCATCGACGCGCAAGGCCGCTACGGCGCGTCCGGCCGGGAGGTGGCCACGGGCTGGGGCCTGGGCCTGCTCATCGTCGGTGTCCCGGCGGTGGTGGCCGGCATCGTCCAACTGAACCAGGGTGGCGAGACGCGGGAGACGCGCAAGGCGGATGAGTTGCTGTCCCTGCGCGAGGTCCCCTGCGAGAAGAAGCCCGTGGACGGCGTGGTGGAGCTGGCGGGCGGCGAAGGGCCGCCACCTCAGCCCAGGCTCACGCTCAACGGAGCCCTGGTGCTGACCGCGGACGAGATTCGCGAACTCTCCTTCGCCGGACTGGCGCTGGATGGGATGCCCGTGACGCTGGAGGAGGCGGACCTCGACCGGCTGGAGACCTTCCGCACCTGCGCCACGCTGTTGGCGTCGCCCGTGGATCCCCAGACACTGGCCGGAGAAGCCCGCACCCAGCCAGACCGGCTGCGCATGAAGCGCGAGCTGGCGCGAGGCTGCGCCCAGCTCCCAGGTGCTCCCGCGCAGCCGCTGCTCGACGCCATCGAAGGCGCCCTCGGGAGCACCGCCCTTTAAGCGGCGGCGCGCGGTCCCGAGGGGCCTGCCTTCACACGGCTACGGCCCGACGATGGTCAGCGCGCTCCGGTCGAAGTCGATGACCTTGCGCGCCACCTCGCGCACGTCCTCCGCCGTCACCGCGGCGACGTGCTCGGCGTAGTGCAGGAAGTTGTCCTGGCCCAGCCCGTAGCAGGCATCCAGCCCCAGCAGCGCCGCGCGGGCGCCGTTGCGCTGCAAGCCAATCTCGTGCGTGCCAATGAGGTGCTGCTTGGCGCGGGCCAGTTCCTCGGCGGGGATGGGCTCGTCGCGCACGCGCCGCAGCTCCTCGCGGATGCCCTCCAGCGCCGCGTCCACCTTCTCCGGGCTGGTGCCCATGTAGACGGCGAAGAAGCCCGGATCCACGCCCTCGGAGGCGAACGCGCTGACGCTGTACGCCATGGAGCGCTTGTCCCGCAGCTCCACGAAGAGCCGGCCGCCCTGGCCGGACAGCACCGTGGAGAGCACCTCCAGCGCGTGCCGCCACGGGTCGCTCACCCGCGCGCCCGGGAAGCCGAGCACCAGGTGCGCCTGCGCCTTGGCCAGCACCTTCTTCTCCTGCCGGGGCCCGTCCATCTGCGGCTCCATCGGCACGACGGGCGGCGGGGCCGCCTTGCCGCGCGGCTTGCCGAAGTACTCGTGGGCCAGCGCCATCACCTCGTCCACCTTCACATCGCCCACCACGCTGAGCGTGAGCTGGGACGGGTCCATGTACGCCGCGTGCCACGCGCGCAGGTCCTCTGGCGTCAGCTTCTCCACCGAGGCGTGCTCACCGGAGGTGGGCATGCGGTACGGGTGCGTGCGGTACAGCGTCTTCCCGAACAGGTCGAAGGCGACGCTGGACGGCTTGTCCTCGCGCGTGAGGATGTCCTGGAGCAGCAGCGTGCGCTCGCGGGTGACCTCGGCCTCGGGGAAGGACGGGTTCAGCAAGCAGTCGGCGACCAGCCGGAACGCCGGCTCGAAGTGGCGCGAGAGGAACTCGCCGCGCAGGCCCACCGAGTTGCGGCCACCCTGTCCACCCAGGCTGCCCGCGTACACGTCGATGAGGTCGGAAATCTCCTCCGCGTCGTGCGTCGGCGTCCCACGCGTGAGGCAGCGGGTGAGCAGGGTGGTGATGCCGTTGTTCTCGGTCGTCTCGTAGCGCAGGCCGCCCTGGAACGCGGCGCGCACGGCGAACAGCGGCACCGCGGGCTCCACGCGCACGACAATCGTCGCGCCCGAAGGCAGCTTCTCCGTGATGATGTCGCTGGGCCCCGTGCCCGAGCCCTTCAGGATGCGCACCGGCGAATCGCTCACGGCCACCTTGCGCGGCTTGCGCTCGGAGGGCGCGGCGGCGGGCTCGCGGCTCACGCTGTCCAGCACCTCGTGCACCTGGGCCTCCGTCAGCGGCGTGCCCTCCGGCAACAGGCCGGTGACGACGGCGCGGTCGAAGCGCAGGTAGCGCTCGGCGGCGGCGCGCAGGTGCTCGGGCGTGAGGTTGCGCACGGCCTCGTAGTAGCGGGCCTCCGCCTCCAGACTGCCCATGCCGGACTGGTAGAAGCCCATCTTCCGGGCCATGCCCTGCACCGTCTCGCGCTGGTACACGGCCTCCGCCTCCACCAGCGCCTTGGCCGTGGCCAGCTCCTCCGCCGTCACCGGCATGGCACGCAGCGTGGCCAGTCCGCGCGCCGTCTCCTCGAGCGCCCGGAGCGCGTTGGCGGGCTGGAGCGTCGCGGACGCGGAGAAGATGCCCGGGTCGGTGGGCGTATAGGCGAAGGTGTGGATGTCGTTGACCAGGTTCAGGCGGCGCTTCACGTCGCGCACCAGCCGGGACGCATCACCCTGGCCGGCGATCATCGCCAGCACGTCCAGCGCGGGCACGTCCGCGTGGTCCGCCTGCGGAATCCCGAAGGCCAGGTGCAGGTAGGCCTCCTTCACCTCATCCGGACGCAGCAGCACGCGCCGTCCCGTGGCCTCGGGCTCCTGGGCGCGCGCCACCCGGCCGTCATATGGGCGACCCCAGTCGCCGCCGAAGATGTCCTCCACCCACTCGCGCAGCTCGGGCTCGCGCAGGTCGCCGGCCACCGACAGCACCAGGTTCTTGGGGGTGTAGTGGCGGTGGTAGAACTCCAGGACCTTCTCGCGCGTGAAGCTGCGCACGCTGGCGTCGGTGCCGATGACGGGCAGCCGGTAGGGGTGCGTCTGGTACGCGGTGGAGAACAAGTCCCGCGAGGCGCGGCGGGAGGGCGTGTCCTGGCTGCGCTTGATTTCCTCGCAGACCACCTCGATTTCGCGGGACAGCTCCCCCGCGTCGAACGCGGAGCGGCGCACCGCATCGCCCAGGATGTCCAGGCCCATGCGCGCGAACTGGCTGGCGATGACGATGTGGTAGACCGTCTGATCGTAGGAGGTCCAGGCGTTGATTTCACCGCCATGGGATTCCACGTCGCGGGCGACCTCCCCGGGGCCCCGGCGCTCGGTGCCCTTGAAGAGCATGTGCTCGTGCAGGTGGGCCAGTCCCGCCTGGTCCGGCCGCTCATCGGCGCTCCCAGCCTTGACCCAGACCTGGAAGGCCGCGACCTTGGCGGCGTGCTGCTCCTCGAAGACAACGGTGAGCCCGTTGGATAGCGCGTAGCGGATGGCCATAGAGAACGTCCGAAGCTGTCACTCGCCCACCCAGAGGGCAAGGCGAGGTGTGATGTTTTCCCTCACTGGCTAACGCCCGGGAGCCTCGGCGTCGAGGAGACTGTACGGCTGCCGTCTGACCGGATGGATGGACTTCGGACGCACTCCTGCCCACGCGTCTCTGGTGGTGCGAGCGTCCGGGGGGTAACCTGCGCTCGCCCATGCCGTCACCTCCGGAAGAGGTGGATCCGCTCGCGGACCTGCGCGACAGCCTGGACCTGGAAGACACCGGAGTCACCGCGGCCCCCACCGCTCCCGCTCCCGTGGCATCCAGGCCCTTGCCGAAGCCACCGCCCTCGGCCCCACCGCCCGCCGCACCGCCTCCGTTGCCGCGCCGTCCGGCCGCCCCCCTGGCCGCCGTGCCCAAGGCCCCTGGTGTGCCCGCGACCCCGAAGGCGCCCGCGTCCGCCGCCACGCCCGTCCCGGTGGCCCGCACCGCCCGCACGCCGGGGAATGATCCATTCGGCGAGCCGCCCGAAATCCGCATGCCCATGGGGGGCTCCCCCGAGGACAAGCTGGAGTACTTCCGGGCCGTGGTCCGCCAGAAGACGGAGACGCTGGCCCGGGCCCGGACGCTGTACGCGGAGCGCGACGGCGAGCTCAACGGCGTGAAGCAGTCGCTGACGCTGGCCCGCAAGGACCTGGCCGAGTCCAAGGCCCGCGTGTCCGCCTTCGAGGAGACACTGGCCCGTGAGTCCGCGGAGTCCAAGGCGCGGCTGGCGGCCCTCCAGGAGGAGCTGACCGCGGTCGAGGCGGACCGCAAGGACCTGTCGCGCGCGCTGGCCGAGGTCGAATCCGACGTCCCGCGCTTCGCCGCGGAGCTCCAGGAGGAGCGCGAGGCCCGCGGCGCGGTGGCCGAGGAGCTGATTGGCGCCAAGGAGGCGCTGTCGCTGGCGCAGGACCGCGTGGGCGAGCTGGCCGCGGAGAAGTCCGAGGCGCAGGGCGCGTTGGAGGCCGTCCAGGAGCAGTACCAGCAGGCCATCGAGGACGTGGAGCGGCTGACCTCGGAGCTGGAGGCGGCCACGGCGGAGAAGGACTCGCTGGGCTTGCGCACCGGGCAGCTCGAGGCCGCGCTGAAGGAGGCCCAGTCCGGGCTGAGCGCGCTGGAGAGCGAGAGCGACTGGTCGAAGAGCTCGCTGGAGGAGGCGCAGGGCCGCGCGGGGACGCTGGAGGCCGAGCGCGACGAGGCCCGCAAGCAACTGCTGGTGGTGGAAGACGGCCTGCACACCCTGCAGGAGCAGGTGGCGGAGCTGGAGCGCGCGCTGGCGCTGAAGGACGCCGAAATCGTGGGCCTGCGCGCGGCGCTCACCGCGCGCACCACGGAGGCCGCCGAGCTGCCCGTGCTGCGGCAGGCGCTGGAGTCGCGCACCGCGGAGCTGGCGCAGCTCAAGGCGAAGCTGGAGGCGGAGGCCGCGAAGGCGGCGGAGCGCTCGCAGGCGCTGGAAGAGGGACTGGCGCAGGCCAGTGAGCGGGCGCAGCTCGCGGAGGGCGAGGCCGCCGCGCTGAAGGAGTCGCTGGAGGCCGCCGAGGTGGAGCAGGTGTCGCTGCGGGACCGCATGGAAGCGGACGCGGCGGCGCTGGGCGAGGCGGTGCAGCAGGCCGAGACGAAGGTGACCGAGCTGACGGCGGCGGTGGAGGCCGCCCACGCCGGTCATGAGACCTTCAAGGAGCAGCTCGCCGCGGTGGAGCTGAAGGCGGCCACCAAGGACGCCGAGCGCGTGGGGCTGTCCGCGCGTGTCTCCATGTTGGAGGCGGCGTCCGGACAGCGCGAGGCGGAGCTGGCGCGGCTGCAGGCGGAGGTGGCCAAGGCCCAGGACGCGCTCTCGCTGGAGCGGGCACGGCGTGAGGCCGCGGAGGCCGAGCGCACCGACGCGGAAGTGAAGGCGGCCCAGGCCGAGGCGCAGATTGAGTCGCTGACGGTGGGGCAGGGCGGGGCGGAGGCCCAGGTGGTCGCGCTCACCGAGGAACTCGATGCCGCGCGGGCCGAGGCCGACAAGGCGGAGCGGCTCCAAGGCCGGCTGAAGATGATGGAAGGCGCGCTGGAGGCCGCGAAGGCCCAGGCCGCGGCGGCGGGCAAGTCCGACGCGGCGCGCGCGGCGGTGGAGGCGAGGCTGGCGAAGGCGGAAGCCTCGCTGAAGGCGGGCGAGGAGAATCTCGCGAAGTCGGAGGCGGCGCTGAAGGCCGAGCGCGAGAAGCTGGCGAAGGCGGAAGCCGCGCTGAAGGCCGAGCAGGACGCGAAGCAGGCGCCCGTATCCCCATCCGCCCAGCAGGCCCCGGCCGCCGCACAGGCGCCCGCCGACTGGGAAGCGGAGCGCGACCAGCTCAAGGAGGACGCGGCGAACCTCAAGCGGAAGCTGGTGGCGGCCGAGGCAGCGCTCGAGAACGCGGCGGGTTACAAGGCGAAGATTGCCCGCCTGGAGGCGCAATTGAAGGGCAAGAGGTAGAGGTTTCCCTTCATGTCTTTCGACGCGCCAGTGGACATCCTCACGGGAATGCCGGCGGCCCGCTTCGGGCTGTATCTGCACTTCCCGTATTGCCTCGCGAAGTGCCCGTACTGCGACTTCGCGGTGGCGGTGGCGCGGCAGGTGCCGGAGGAGCGCTACGCCCGCGCGGTGCTGGCGGAGCTGGATGCCCGGCTGGTCGCTGACCCGGCGCTGGCCCGGAAGCCGCTCGATTCCATCTTCCTTGGTGGGGGCACGCCGTCCCTGTGGCACCCGCGCTACGTGGCCCAGGTGCTGGATGGCATCGCCGCGCGGCTTCGCGTGACGCCGGGCGTGGAGGTCTCGCTGGAGGGCAACCCCGAGCGCGCGGACGCGGAGCGCTTCGCGGGCTACCGCTCCGCGGGCGTGAACCGGCTGTCCCTGGGCGTGCAGTCCTTCCAGCCGGAGACGTTGAAGGCCCTGGGGCGAGCGCACGACGCGGCCATGGTGGAAGAGGCGGTGCGCGCGGCGCGGACCGCGGACTTCCCGGCGGTGGCCATGGACTTCATCTACGGCGTGCACGGGCAGACGGTGGCGCAGGTGGAGGCGGACGCGCGCCGGGCCGTGGCGCTGGCGCCGGAGCACCTGTCCACCTACGCGCTGACGGTGGAGCGCGACGTGCTGGCGGAGGACACGCCGCTGTCGAAGCGCCTCAAGCGCGGCGAGCTGGAGCTGCCCCCCGACGACACCGTGGTCGACATGGCGCGGGTGGTGCGCGAGGTCTACGGCGCGGCGGGCCTGCACCGCTACGAGGTCTCCAACCACGCGCGGCCGGGCTTCAGCTCGCGCCACAACGCGCTGTACTGGACGGGCGGAGAGTACCTGGCGCTCGGCGTGGGGGCCACGGGGATGCTGCTGTCACCCGAGCCGCACCGGTACGTGAATCTGCGCAGCGCGGAGCGCTACCTCGTGGAAGTGGAGGCGGGCCGCTTGCCGGAGGACGGGCGCGAGGCGTTGGGCCCGGAGGAACTCTTCGCGGAGCGGCTGGCCATGGGCCTGCGGCTGGTGTCCGGCGTGGATTGGGAAGCGGTGTGTGAGCGGTATGGCCAACCGGTGGCGCCTCGGAGGGCGGAGGTCGCGCGGCTGGTGGAGCACGGCTTCGCGACGCTGCGGGACGGGCGTCTGGCATTGACGGAGAAGGGGGCGGACGTCCACAGCGCGGTGTGCGCGCGGCTCCTGTAGGACGTCCCCCGCCAGAGTGGATTCGAGAGGCGTATGAGCAAGTGGATTCTGTGGGTGTTCCTCACGCTGCTGACGGGCAGCCCGTTCCTGTCGCTGGGCCTGATTCTCATCCTCGTCATGGTGGCGGACCGCTTCACGTGGCAGGTGCTGCCCAGCCCGGTGCGGCTCCTCAAGCGCTTCCAGCGCGCCGGTGAGCTGGCGGGGACCATCCTCACCAACCCGCATGAGCGGCGGGCACGCCACGAACTGGCGGACATCCGCGTGGAGCAGCGCCGCTACGCCGAGGCGGTGGACATCCTCCACCCCAACCTGGAGGCGGGCGACGACGACGTGGACACGTTGTACCTGCTCGGCGTGGCATACCTGGGCGCGGGCGACGCGCAGCGCGGCGAGCTGCTCCTGGATGAAGCGGAGAAGCTGGACTCGGGGCACAAGCTGGGCGCCATCCATTTGGAGCGGGGCCGCTTCCGGCTGAAGCGCGGCGACGTGGCGGGCGCGGTGGAGGCGCTGGAGCGCTACTGCCAGGCGCGGCACGGCACGGTGGAAGGTCGGTATCTGCTGGCGAAGGCCCTGTCCCTGTCGGGCAAGAGCGCCGAAGCGAAGCAGATGCGGGACCTCGCCTGGCAGGAGTACGTGGCGTCTCCCCGCTTCCATCGCCGCCGCGAGCGCAAGTGGGCCTGGCGTGCCCGTCCGAGCCGTCCGTTGATGTACGCCGCGGCCGTGGCCCTGGTGTTGGGCACGCTGGCGTCCGTGTTGCCCCGGTTCGGAATGACCCCGGAGCCAAGCTACGGCGGTCGCTACCGCCACCGTCATGACGTGCAGGGTGCGCCGCACAATGCAACGGGGATGGAGGAGTACCTGGGCGAGTAGCTAGTCTTCGCTCCATGTTCTCCACGTCGTCGCAGGTCCTCCGCCAGCGAGAGGGAATGCTGGCCGATACGCCGTTCCCCCTGCTGCTGCATGCGTTGATGCGGGAGGAGCGCACCTGCACGTTGGAGTTGAAGGTCCGCCAGCGCGAGAAGCGCATCGTCTTCGAGGACGGTGCGCCCGTGGCGTGTCAGTCCAACCTCCTCCACGAGACGCTGGGCAAGTACCTGGTGGAGAAGGGGAAGCTGTCGGAGACGGACTACCAGAAGGCGCTGGCGGAGAGCATCTCCGCCGAGGTGCCGCTCAGTGGCCTGTTGGTGCAGAAGGGCCTCATCAGCCCCTTTGACTTGTACAAGCAATTGCAGGCGAACCTGGCGCACAAGCTGCTCGACTGCTTCCGCTGGGTGGACGCGAAGTACCGGCTCATCGCCGACGTGGAGCCCCCGGACGCCAGCGTGCGGACCAACACGGGCCAGCTCATCCTCACCGGCGTGGCCAGCGTGATGCCTTTCGACGCGGTGGCCACGCACTTCACCTTCACGGATGAGCGGCGCTTCGGGCAGATGCCGGGCGTGGAGGCGGGGCTGAAGCTGTCGTCGAAGGACGCGCGCTTGTTCCAGGCGCTGCGGCAGCGGCCCACCTTCGGTGAGCTGCTGGAGCGCACCGGCTTCGACACGGAGGTGGTGCTCCGGCGCTTGTATGCGCTGTGCCTGCTGGAGGTCGCGGGCTTCGAGGAGGACGTGGACGCGAAGGCGGCGTCGCTCAGCGCGGCGAAGGCCGCGGTGCCCGCCGTCGCACACGCCCCCGAGCCCGTCGCGCCGCCGGTGGTCCAGGCGCAGCCCCAGGGCACGCCGTTCTCCGACGAGGACGAGGCCACGCGCAATGCGTTGGTGAGCGCCTTCATGTCGCACCGGAGCAAGGACCCCTTCGCGCTGCTGGAGGTGCCCGAAGACGTGCAGCCCGTGCCGCTGCGCAAGGCCTTCCTGGGCTGCGCGGACCGGCTCTCCCCCCTGCGCTTCCATTCGCCGGAGCTGCGCGAGAAGGCGGAGGTCCTGCTGGCGGCGTATGCGAAGGCCTTTGGCGCGTTGTCGGACGCGGAGCAGAACCTGCTGTGGCGCAAGCGGCGCGCGGCGCTGCGGGAGAAGGACCGGGGGACGCGGCCCACCACGGCCGAGCAGTTCCGCATCCGCACCGACCTGCTGGACGCGACCACGCAGTTCGACGAAGCGAAGCGCCGGCTGGCCGCGCGCCACTTCGCGGGGGCCTTCGAGTACTTCGAATACGCCTGCGACATCGACCCGAAGCCGCTCTACCAGGCCTACCGCGCCTATGCGCGCTACCTGATGAAGCCGGAGTCCCACGGGCGACTGGCGCAGCAGGAGCTCCAGGAAGTGCTGCGGCAGGAGCCCGCGCTGGAAGAGGGCTGGGCCTTCCTGGGGGAAGTGGCCCAGGGAGAGGGGCAGTGGCCTCAGGCGGAGGACGCCTTCCGCAAGGCCTTCAAGCTGAACCCGAAGAACCGCCGCTACGTCGAACTCATCCAGGAAATCGTCCGGCGAAGGTAGACAGCCGCCCGTCTGTCTGCCTGCCTTTGTGCGCGTGTCTGATGTTGGGTTTGGCGCCCTTCACGTGCCTGCGGGGTGGCGTCTGTCTGGTGAATGACAGTGGATGCTTGTAATTGCAGTCCGGGCGTGGATGGGGTTTTCCCTTTTACGGGGACTGCTGGGTAGTCTTTGGTCGCATGAGCAGCCTTCGTGCGAGGAGTCAGTCAGGCCAGGCGGCCGTCGAGGCTGCCATTGTCCTGCCCCTGTTTGTCTTTCTGATCCTGGGCATCCTCCAGCTCGGACTGATGCACCAGGCGCGGCTGCTGACCAAGTACGCGGCCTACAAGGCCGTGCGGGCCGGGGCGCTGAACAGCGCGAAGATGGATGAGATGGAGAAGGCCGCGCTCGCGGTGCTTCTCCCCCTGCTGAGCGTGCCGAGCAGTGGCTCGGCGACCCTGGCCCACATCCCCCCGGTGGGCAGCGCCTCGGAGTTCCAGCGGAAGTGGCAGGACCTGCAGGGCAACCGGATTCCCAACACCTCGCTCAAGCATGTGGAGGTCACCGTCTGTGGCCCCACGCGCGGCGACGTCGGTGGTAGCGGCCCGGAGCTGGACTTCGATGACCCCCGGAACACCGCGCCCAGCAGTTGGCAGGACAGCCAGCGCACGAAGCTGCGCGTCCAGGTGACCTTCAACTACCGGATGATCATCCCCTTCGCGGATTGGGTCATCTACCAGGCCGCGCGCAATCGCGATGTTCCGCAACTGATGCGCATGCGGGGCAAGACGCCCCCGCAGGAGGTCCGTGACGAGGACAAGGACCGGTCGGAGGCCCGGTTGGAAGAGGCCGCAGGCCGGCGCATCTACGTCGCCCCCATTCGCGCCACCTACACCATGCGGATGCAGTCGAATTTCTTCCTCAACCGCGCAGCCCTCCCAGGGAGCAACGAATGCGTCTTCCCATTCGCCTACTAACCCTCAAGTCACGGAGACGCGCGCAGCGTGGACAGGCCATCATCCTGGGCTCGCTGTCGTTCCTGGTGCTCGCGCTGATGGTGACGCTGAGCTTCAACCTCGGCCATGCGCTGCGCCAGAAGATGGGCTTGCAGCAGCACAGTGACGCGCTGGCCTACTCCATGGCCGTCCTGGAGGCGCGGGCGCTCAATTACTATGCGGTCAGCAACCGCGCCATCGCCGCTTCCTATGTGGCAATGAATAGCGTCCATGCGTACATGGCGGCGGCGAGCGTGACGGGGCAGATGATGCGGGCCTCGCAAAAGAACTTCAACGACATCGCGACGATAGAGGCTGCATTGTGCGCCTCCTGCAAGACCTGCTTCATCCATTGCATCCATGCGCTGGAGGCGCGGCAGATCGCCGGCAAGTTCAGCAGGGCGGGGCGCGACTACGACCAGAAGGTCCGAGGCCTTGAAAGCAACTTCAACTCCGCCGTGCGAGGACTGGACGTCATGGTGGACAACCTCCATGCCTCCCAGCGCACGCTCCATACGCGGACGCGCCAGGCTGTGCAGGATGGCCGGAACTCTGGGCTGGACCAACTGACGCGGTTCAGCGCGCCGGACGCGAGCAACCTGTCGGACGCGGTCGGAGGGCTCAACGCGAACGAGTTCGACTGCGCCGTGGATGGGATGGAGTGCAGGGGCAGCGTCGCGAGTTCCTCCACGGAGGCCCGCGCCAAGGTCATGACGGAAATCGCCAATGCCACGCGTTCAGGCTGGCCCGCGAGCCGGAAGCACAAGAAGGGCTTTGGTATCAGCGTCCAGCGGCCCAACTACCTGCACAGCCAGTTCTTTCGAGAGCTGCGCGACATCCCCAATCGGGGCACGTACCTCGTGACCTCTCATCAGGGGACGGCGAAGACCGTCGATGACGAGGGGTCCATCGACTCACCAGGGCAGCGGGACCAGAACCCAGGGCGCGCCAGCGCGGCGCAGGAAGAAGGCACCATCTTTCATCAGTGGCGTCATGGCGTCGGGACGAATGACTACACCTCCAGGGTCTGGAGTGATTGCAACGGAGGAGGGCACGACCCCAATGGCGCGCACTCCGGTTCGCACACCTTCCAGGGCGTCAACGCCAACTCGTTCGCGAGCTGTGCCCGGACCGGTAACTGCTTCATGAAGTTCCGCGCCAACCCGTCATCCGCCCGGGACTGGGGGCAGCCTCGCGTGTACAGCTCCCTCACCCGGCCACTCCGGATGGGCGACCCCTCACGCGCACCTTGGGAACTCAACGCCTCCGCGCAAATCCGCATCGGCCACGGTGAGCAGGGCGAGGCGTCTCTGTCCCTCGCGGCGCAGGAGGGCACGGTGGTGTCGAAGGCGCTCGTCTACTACCACCGCTTCGGTCCGAATGGCTGGCGGGAGGCCCCCACGCTCTTCAGTCCCTACTGGCGCGCGAAGTTGCACCCCATCTCCAGCGAGGAAGCGGCGGAGGTGCTCGATGCGGCGGGCAATTCGGATGGCGCCCGTCTGGCGAGGGTCCCGGGGGTGTCGCTGTGAGGCGCGCGCGGGTTCGGGGCGCCGCGGCGGTGGAGATGGCGATCTGCATGCTCGTCATCGTCCCTGTGTTCATGTACTCGCTGTTCCTCTTCGACTTGCTTCGGCACATGCTGGATGCGCAGGAGACCGGGCTCTCCACCGTCTGGGATTACAGCGTGCTGGATTACGCGAAGAAGCCCGAGTCGGTCCCCGCCGAGGGCGGCGGCTCCACGACGGAGGCGTTCTCCGGCTTCGGGATGGCGCAGGGCACCGCGCGGCAGATGTTCTGCGACCATGAGTCGGGCCTGGACAGCTACGACCCCGGTCCGGACCGTGAATGTGGCGCTCACCTGGAGGACCACCACACCGACGTGGTCGCGAGCGCGTGCTGGCTCAACCCGGGCGCGCAGCAGGTGCAGTGCTACCTGGATGCCAACGCCGTCGGCGCCTACGGCGTGTCGCTCCACCAGTCGTACATGGACACCTTCCAGCGAGGCGGGCTCATCCGCTGCGATGCCCGCCTGGGCGTCCAGAACTACCTGCTGCCCGAGGAGTTCCTGCCGGAGTTCTCGAAGGTGAAGATGGCCAAGGAGCTGCAAAAAGGCAGCGTTCACACCAACGCGCAGGCGGGGCGCGCGGAGGGCAACGAGCACGGCGACAGCAACGTCTACCTGTTGCCTTGGGAGCGAATCGCGCTCCTCACCGATACATGGGCGCTCAGCGCGTCGGTGAGCATGCGGCCGGGGTACCGCCAGGAAGAGGCGAGCTCGAACCTTCAAGATCCGTCAGAAGGGCTCTACACGCGCGTCGTCCAGCTCTACCAGAACCAGGAGAACATGGGCTTCACGCAGATGTCGAACGCGTCCGTGTCCCTGGTCAACCGGGCCATCAGCTCCAATCTGTTGCACACCTCCTTGCGGATGTACCCGGGCAGCTATGACACGCCCGGAGATGACCCCCGTCAGCCCAGCCTCGCCATCATGCCCCAGGAAGGGGACAGCGGCGCCGAGGAGGAAATCGAGCAGCAGCGAGGCCGGCATCGCTACTTCAGCAACGAGTGGCGCGACTGGGGCAGCAACAACAACGAACGCTCCTACCAGGGCCGAGGCAACTGGTACCTGGGCTGCGCGAGAGAGGAATCGTGCTGATGGCGGGTGTGGCCACGAGCCTGACGATACGCCTGCCGGCGTTGCTCTTCTCGGTGGCGGTGGTGGGCGCCCTCATCGGATTCTCCTGGGAGCACGCCGTCCACCGTGGCGGCTCGATCGAGAATGAATGGAGTCCACCAGGGCTGGGCGCGGACGGGTCGCCGTCATCCGGCGAGGACTGGATACACACGCCCGAGGACGTGGCGGTGTTGAAGCGGGCCCTGGAGCACTTCCCGCCCTATCCCAAGGGCAGCCGCCCGGAGGCGCTGGCCGCCGACTACCTGGGCGCCGGTGCGCCCATGGCGGTGGCGTGGTTCTCCACGGAGGATTCGCCCGCGCAGGTGTTGGAGCACTACGCGCAGGTGCTGCTCGACAAGGGGCTCCCCGTCCTGCGTCAGGAGTACGAAGGGCAGGGCGGCTACGTCGGTTACTGGAGCCCCGCCACCGAGGAAATCCGGCTGGTCTCCACGCTGGCCCAGGGCGGCGAGACGCTGGTGTTTGTCTCCGCGGGACAGGTGGGCCCCCTGTTGGAGCGCGCCGCGGCCGTGCCCGAATGGCTGCCCGTCCCCGCCAACCTCCAGGAGACGCGCACGGTGAACTTCAACCTGGAGGGCACCTCGCACCACGTGGTGACGGGCCAGCTCCAGGAGGGTTCTCCCTCCACCGCGGCGGAGCGCTACCTCGCGCAGTTCCGCGAGAAGGGTTGGACGGTGGGAACACCCGAGCCGATGGCGGCGACAGGCGTCGCCTTCGAGGTCGTCCGGGAGACGGTGAGTGGCCGCGCGGTGCTGCGCGAACGCTCACAGGGCCCCGGTGTGGAACTCCATCTCACGTTGCTACGCCGGAGCGTTGCCCCATGAGGAAGTCCCTGCGTCCGTCGCGGTCCGCCCGCGGCCAGTCCATGGTGGAGTACGCCGTCGTCAGCGCGGCGCTCCTGGGCTTCTCCACCATGGGGTGGCCCTTCCTGGTGGCGCTCTTGAACGCGCTGCACCGCTACTTCAACTCCATCTACTACGTCATCCAGGCCCCCATCTGAGCGACAGGGGCCCGCGGGCTACGGCGTCACCGTGGTGACGAACTCCGCCTTGCCCCCGGAGACCTTGAGCACCACGGCCTCCTTCACCGCGTCGCGGTTGGCGTCCAGGGTGATTCTGCCCGCCACGCCGGGGAAGTCCTTCGTCGCGGCGATGGCGTCGCGCAGCGAGGGGCCGCTCAGGTCCGGCGCGCGCTTCATGGCGTCAATCGTCACCCGCGCCGCGTCGTACGCCAGCGCGGCCACGCTGTCCGGCACGCTGCCGTACGTCGCCTTGTAGCGGGCCAGGAACTTCTGCAGCACCGGGTCCGGGTTGTCCGGCGAGTAGTGGTTGGAGAAGTAGCTGCCCTCCAGCGCGGAGCCGCCCAGCTCGTACAGCTTGTCGGAGTCCCAGCCGTCACCGCCGAGCAACGGCACCTTGAGGCCAATCTCCCGCGCCTGCCGCGCGATGATGCCCACGTCCGTGTAGTACCCGGGCACGAAGACGGCTTCCGGCTTCAGCCGCTTGAGGGACGTGAGCTGCGCGCGGAAGTCCGTGTCGCCCTTGGAGTAGCTCTCGTCGCCCTTCACCTCGCCGCCGAACTCCTTGAACTTGGCGGTGAACACGTCCGCCAGCCCCATGGAGAAGGCGCTCTTGTTGTCACGCAGCACCGCGACGCGGGACAGCTTCAGGTTCTCCCGCGCGAACTTCGCCATCACCAGCCCCTGGAAGGGGTCGATGAAGCAGACGCGGAAGATGTAGTCGCCCTTCTTCGTCACCTCCGGCGCGGTGGACGTGGGCGTCACCATGGGCACCTTGCCCGCCTGCGCCTTCTCCGCCATCGCCATGGAGACGGAGGAGGCCGCCTCGCCCAGAATCGCCACCACCTTGTCCTGGGTGATGAGCCGCGTCACCGCCTGGGCGCCTTCCTCGGGCCGGCCCTGGCTGTCGTACACGCGCACCTGGAGCTTCTTGCCCTTCACGCCGCCCGCCTCGTTGGCCTCGTTCAGCGCCAGCTCGATGCCGTTGCGCGCCGAGACGCCGAAGGTCGCCTCACTGCCCGTGAGGCTGCCGACCTCTCCCAGCAGAATCGTGTTGGAGTCCACCGGAGCGGCCGGGCCCCCGGTCGCCTGTCCCTCCGGCGAGGGCGCGGCGGGGGCGGGCGCGTTCTTCTTCTCGCAGGCCACCACGGCCAGGGCCAGGGTCGCGAGCAACATCAGGGGACGGCGCATCAGCAAGATTCCTCCGGGGGGAGACGGTCGCGTCACCCTATCCCTCTCCCCCCCGCCCTCCAACCAGCGGCGCTTCAGGGAGGGATTCGAATTGCAATGTGGACTGAAAAGGTCCTGATTACGTAAGAGGTCCCCCGTGGCCCGAGGATTTTCGGCGCCTGGAACCCAGAGAGGAGACACCCGCACCCATGCTCCGGATGAGCAAGATGACCGACTACGGCATCGTGCTGATGACCGAGTTGGCTCGCGCGGAGGGTGACACGCGCACCACCCGTGAGCTGGCGGCGCGCACGCACGTGCCACTTCCCTCGGCCAGCAAGGTGCTCAAGGGCCTGCTTCAGGCAGCGCTCGTGGTGTCGCACCGTGGCGCCAACGGCGGCTACGGGCTGGCCCGCCCCGCCAACGAGCTGTCGCTGGCGGAGCTGGTCGCCGCGCTGGAGGGGCCGGTCGCCCTCACGGAGTGCGGGGTCCACACCTCTGGCAACGCGCCGTGTGAGCTGGAGTCCGTGTGCCAGGTGCGCGGCCACTGGCGGCTCATCAACCACGCCATCCAGGACGCGCTGGGGCGGCTGACGCTGGCGGACCTCATCGCCCCCGCGCCCCGCGTGCCCGAGCGCCTCGTGGGCCTGGGGACACCCTCCCGCCCGGCGGCCTCCCCGGCCGCCAACCATCCCGCTTCCGCATCCGCGACAGGAGTCCGCTCATGAGCACCGACACCCTCCAGGAACTGACGCGCCGCCCCTACGCGGCGGGCTTCGTCACCCAGGTGGAATCGGACACGTTCCCGCCGGGACTGGACGAGGACGTCATCCGTCAAATCTCCGCGAAGAAGGGTGAGCCGGAGTTCCTCCTCGACTGGCGCCTCAAGGCCTTCCGCCACTGGCAGACGATGCGGGAGCCCACGTGGCAGGCCGTCACGTACGTGCCCATCGACTATCAGGCCATCCGCTACTACTCGGCGCCCAAGCAGAAGCCGGTGAAGGCCAGCCTGGACGAGGTGGACCCGGAGATCCTGCGCACCTACGAGAAGCTCGGCATCCCGCTGCACGAGCAGAAGCTGCTCCAGAACGTCGCGGTGGACGCCGTGTTCGACTCGGTGTCGGTGGCCACCACGTTCAAGGACAAGCTGGCCAAGGCGGGCGTCATCTTCTGCTCGTTCTCCGAGGCCGTGCGCGAGCACCCGGAGCTGGTGAAGAAGTACCTGGGCACGGTGGTGCCGTACTCGGACAACTACTTCGCCGCGCTCAACTCCGCGGTCTTCAGTGACGGCTCGTTCGTCTACATCCCCAAGGGCGTGCGCTGTCCCATGGAGCTGTCCACGTACTTCCGCATCAACGCGGCGGAGACGGGCCAGTTCGAGCGCACGCTCATCGTCGCGGAAGAGGGCTCGTACGTGAGCTACCTGGAGGGCTGCACGGCGCCCCAGCGCGACACGAATCAGCTCCACGCCGCGGTGGTGGAGCTGGTGGCGTTGGACAACGCGACCATCAAGTACTCCACGGTGCAGAACTGGTACCCGGGCGACGCGGAGGGGCGGGGCGGCATCTACAACTTCGTCACCAAGCGCGGCATCGCGCACCGGGCGGCGAAGATTTCGTGGACGCAGGTGGAGACGGGCTCGGCCATTACCTGGAAGTACCCGAGCGTCATCCTCAAGGGGGATGACTCGGTGGGCGAGTTCTACTCGGTGGCGCTCACCAACAACCTGCAGCAGGCGGACACGGGCACGAAGATGGTGCACATCGGGAAGAACTCCCGCAGCACCATCGTGTCCAAGGGCATCTCCGCCGGGCGCGGGCAGAACACGTACCGCGGGCTGGTGAAGGTGCTCAAGAGCGCGGAGAACGCGCGCAACTACACGCAGTGCGATTCGCTGCTGCTCGGTGACAAGTGCGGCGCCCACACGGTGCCGTACATCGAGGTGAAGAACGCGTCGGCGCAGGTGGAGCACGAGGCGTCCACGTCGAAGATTGGCGAGGACCAGCTCTTCTACTGCCGGCAGCGGGGCATCTCGCAGGAGGACGCGGTGTCGATGATCGTCAACGGCTTCTGCCGCCAGGTGTTCAAGGAGCTCCCCATGGAGTTCGCGGTGGAAGCGCAGAAGCTGCTCGGAGTGAGTCTGGAAGGGAGCGTGGGGTAGGCATGGCGCTATTGACTGTTCGCAACCTGCACGCCCGCGTGGCGGGCAAGGACATCCTCAAGGGTATCGACCTGGAGGTCGCCCCCGGTGAGGTCCACGCCATCATGGGCCCCAACGGCTCCGGCAAGAGCACGTTGGCCAGCGTGCTGGCGGGCCGTGACGGCTACGAGGTGACGCAGGGCGAGGTGCTCTTCGACGGCAAGCCGCTGTTGGAGCTGTCGCCCGAGGACCGCGCCGCGGCCGGCGTGTTCCTCGCGTTCCAGTACCCGGTGGAGATTCCGGGCGTGGGCAACATCCACTTCCTGCGCACCGCGCTCAACGCGCAGCGCCGCGCGAAGGGGCTGGAGGAGCTGGACGCCATGGACTTCCTCCAGTTGGCCAAGGAGAAGTCGAAGCTGGTGCAGCTCGACGCGGCCTTCATGAACCGCTCGGTGAACGAGGGCTTCTCCGGCGGCGAGAAGAAGCGCAACGAGGTGTTCCAGATGGCGGTGCTGGAGCCGCGGCTGGCCATCCTCGACGAGACGGACTCCGGCCTGGACATCGACGCGCTGCGCACGGTGGCGGGCGGGGTGAACGCGCTGCGCTCGCCCGAGCGCGGCATGGTGCTGATTACGCACTACCAGCGGCTGCTCGACTACATCGTCCCGGACAAGGTGCACGTCATGGCGGCGGGCCGCATCGTCCGCTCCGGCGGGCGCGAGCTGGCGCTGGAGCTGGAGGAGAAGGGCTACGGCTGGCTGGGCCTGGAGGGTGGCAAGGCTGCTTCCGCGGCGGGGGCACGCCGATGACCGCCGGTCTGGCGCACTACCTGGACGTGGCCACGCGCTTTCAGGCGTCGCCCGAGCAGGCGTCCGCGCCGCAGTGGTTGAAGCACCTGCGCGCGGACGCGCTGGCGCACTTCGAGCGCCAGGGCCTGCCCACGCCGCGTGACGAGGCCTGGAAGTACTCGCGGCTGGCGCCCATCGCGGAAGGCGCGTTCCAGCCCGTGGTGCGCGACGCACGGGACGCGGCCCACCTGGCGTCGGTGGTGGAGCGGCTGGCCTTGCCGGGGCCTCGGTTGGTGTTCGTGGACGGTCGGCTCGCGCCGGAGCTGTCCTCCGTGGCGGGGCTGCCGCGCGGGCTGACGTTGAAGCCGCTGCGGGACGCGGTGCGCGAGGACGGCGCGCTGCTGGAGTCCCTGGTGGGGCAGCGCGCGTTGGCGAAGGAGCACGCCTTCACCGCGCTCAACGCGGCGCTGCTGGAGGAAGGCGCGCTGTTGCGGCTGGCGCCGGGCGCGCTGAGTGAAGCGCCGGTGCAGTTGCTGTTCCTCACGCGGGGCGAAGGCCCGGTGCTGTCCAGTCCTCGCATCCTCGTGGACGCGGGGGAGAGCAGCGAGGCCACGCTGGTGGAGACGTACGCCAGCGCGGGCCCGGCGGGTTCCGGGGCGACGTTCACCAACGCGGTGACCGAGGTGACGCTGGGCGACAACGCGAGCCTCCACCACTACAAGCTCCAGGCGGAGGCGGACGCGGCGCTGCACGTCGGCGCGCTCCACGCGCGGCAGGGGCGTGACAGCCGCTTCGCGTCGCATGCCTTCGCCTTCGGCGGCGCCATGGCGCGCAACGAGGTCCACGCGGCCTTCGCGGGCGAGGGCGGTGACGCGACGCTGAACGGCCTCTACGTGGGGCAGGGCGCGCAGCACCTGGACAACCGCACGGCGCTGGACCACGCGGTGCCCCGCTGCACCAGCCGTGAGCTGTACAAGGGCGTGCTGGATGGCCAGTCGCGAGGCACCTTCCACGGGCTCATCCGCGTGCGGCAGGACGCGCAGCGCACGGATTCGCGGCAGCAGAACCGCAACCTCCTGCTGTCGGAGACGGCGCAGGCGGATGCGCGGCCGCAGTTGGAAATCTTCGCGGACGACGTGAAGTGCGCGCACGGCGCGGCGGTGGGGCGGCTGGACGCGCAGGCGCTGTTCTACCTGCGCTCGCGCGGCGTGCCCCGGGCGGAGGCGGAGCGGCTGCTCACCTACGCCTTCGCGCGGGAGGTGGTGGAGGCGGTGCCCGCGGGTCCCGTGCGCACGAACATCGAAGCGCTCCTGGCCCTCAAGCTGCCGGGCGCGGCACAGCGGGAGGTGACGGCATGAGCGGCTTCGACGTGAAGCAGGTCCGCGCGGACTTCCCCATCCTGCACCAAGAGGTCCGGGGCCGGCCGCTGGTGTACCTGGACAGCGCCGCCACGGCGCAGAAGCCGCAGGCCGTCATCGACGCGCTCGTGCGCTTCTACCAGCACGACAACGCCAACGTGCATCGCGGTGTCCACGTGCTCTCCGAGCGCGCCACCGAGGCGTACGAGGGCGCCCGCGAGACGGTGCGCCGCTTCATCAACGCGCGGGATGTGAAGGAAATCGTCTTCGTGCGTGGCACCACCGAGGCCATCAACCTGGTGGCGCAGACGTACGGGCGCAAGCACATTGGCGCCGGGGACGAGGTGCTCATCACGCAGATGGAGCACCACGCCAACATCGTGCCGTGGCGGATGCTGTGCGAGCAGACCGGCGCCGTGCTCAAGGTCATCCCGGTGGATGACCGGGGCGAGCTGGTCCTGGACGCGGTGGACGCGCTGCTCACGGAGCGCACGCGCATCCTCGCGGTGA
Organism: Myxococcus hansupus; assembly: GCF_000280925.3. Lineage (NCBI taxonomy): Bacteria > Pseudomonadati > Myxococcota > Myxococcia > Myxococcales > Myxococcaceae > Pseudomyxococcus > Pseudomyxococcus hansupus. The sequence goes on along the minus strand of NZ_CP012109.1, from coordinate 7,214,037 downwards.
CGCAGGTGTCCAACGCCCTGGGCACGGTGGTGCCGGTGAAGGAACTCACACGCCGCGCGCACGCGAAGGGCATCCCCGTGCTGGTGGACGGCGCGCAAGCGGTGACGCACTTCCCCGTGGACGTGCAGGACCTGGGTTGCGACTTCTACGCCTTCAGCGGGCACAAGATGTTCGGCCCCACGGGCATCGGCGTGCTGTACGGCCGCATGGACCGCCTGGAGGCCATGCCTCCCTACCAGGGCGGCGGCGACATGATCCTCTCCGTGACGATGGAGAAGGTGACCTACAACCGGGTGCCGTACCGCTTCGAGGCGGGCACGCCCAACCTGGAGGGCGCGGTGGGGCTGGCGGCGGCCATCCGCTACCTGGAGTCGCTGGGGATGGAGAACGTCGCCGCGCACGACCGGGAGCTCTTGGCCTACGCCACGCAGGCGCTGGAGTCGGTGCCGGGCCTGCGCATGGTGGGCACCGCGCGCGAGAAGTCGGGCGTGCTGTCCTTCATGCTCGCGGACATCCATCCGCACGACGTGGGGACCATCCTGGACCGCGAGGGCATCTGCATCCGCACGGGCCACCACTGCGCCCAGCCGGTGATGCAGCACTTCAAGGTGCCCGCCACGTCGCGGGCCTCGCTGGCGCTCTACAACACGCGCGAGGACGTGGACGCGCTCGTTCGGGGCCTGCACAAGGTCCTGGAGGTGTTCCAGTGAGCTCGGATGACTTGAAGGACCTCTACCAGGAGGTCGTGCTGGAGCACTCCAAGCGGCCCCGCAACTACCGCGTGGTGGAGGGCGCCACCGCGGAGGCCGCGGGCCACAACCCGCTGTGCGGCGACCAGTTGGTGGTGACGCTGAAGGTGGAGGACGGCGTCATCAAGGACGTGGGCTTCCAGGGGCAGGGCTGCGCGATTTCCAAGGCGTCCGCGTCGCTGATGACGGGCGCGGTGAAGGACCGGACGCGCGCGGAGGCCGAGGCCATCTTCGAGCGCGTCCACACGCTGGTGACGCAAGGTCCGGAGGCGGTGGACGTGGACGCGCTGGGCAAGCTGGCGGTGCTGTCCGGCGTGAGTGAATTCCCCGCGCGGGTGAAGTGCGCCAGCCTGGCGTGGCACACGCTGCGCGCGGCTTTGGAGGGACGCGGCGAAGCCGTGTCCACGGAGTAGGGGTGGAGGGGCACATGCGAGGAATGATGGTGGTGCTGGAGCGGGAGGTGTCCGCGACAATCATCCCCAGCGGAGACCGGGTGATGCTGCCCGCGGGCTCGGAGCTGCGCGTGACGCAGACGCTCGGCGGAAACATCACGGTGCAGGACCCCTACGGTCAGCTCTTCCGCGTCGACGAGAAGGACGGCGGCGCGCTGGGCGAGGAGTACGCGCCCAAGGAGAAGGCCGCTGGCGACCCCAGCGAGTTCAACGAGGAGCAGGTCTGGGAGCAGCTCCGCACGGTGTATGACCCGGAGATTCCGGTGAACATCGTGGAGCTGGGGCTCGTGTACGCGTGTACGGCGGAGCCGCATCCGGAGGGCGGTCAGCGGGTGGACATCCAGATGACGCTCACCGCGCCGGGCTGCGGCATGGGGCCGGTGCTCGTGGAGGACGTGCGCACCAAGGTGGGCTCGGTGCCGGGCGTGAAGGAGACGCGCGTCGAGCTCGTGTGGGACCCGCCCTGGGGCCAGGAGCGCATGTCCGAAGTGGCGCGGCTCCAACTGGGTTGGATGTAGCGGGAGAAGACGGCCCTCGGCGTCCGGCCTCGCCAAGGGCCGGCGCCCTCAGCGCAGGGCCAGCCGCCGCGCGCCCAGCCCGAGCGCCGCGGTGGCCAGCGTCCCCGCGAGCAGCTTGGGCCAGAGGGCGCGAGGCACCCGCTGCCGCTGCGGCACCAGCGGAGCGCGCGCCACCACCTCGGGCATCTTCTCCTCGAAGAGCTCCACCATGCCCTTGATGAACGCGAACATCTGACGCGGGCCGGGGCTGGACACCCAGTTGCCATCGCGAAGCGCCGCTTGGTCCACCCACCGTCCGCCCGCGTTGCGCACGTCGTCGCGGATGCCGGGCCAGGACGCCAGCGAACGGCCTTCCACGAGGCCCGCCGAAATCAGCACCCAGGGGCCGTGACAGATGACGGCGATGGGCAGGTCCAGCGCGTCGGCGTCCCGCACGAAGTCCAGGGCGAGCGCGCTCTGCCGGAGCAGGTCCGGGTTCACCAGCCCGCCCGGGATGAGCACCGCGTCGAAGTCCGCGGCCTTCACCTCGCGGAGCGTCGCGTCCACGGACACCTTCTTGCCCGGCATCAGGTGGTTCATCCCGCGGATGCGCCCCCGGTAGGGCGACACAATCGTCACGTCGGCGCCTTGTCGCTCCAGCTTCTTCACCGGCGCCGTCAGCTCGATTTGCTCGAAGCCATCCGCCACGAGCACCGCCACCCGCAGTCCCTTCAGTTTCCTCATCGCGCTCACCTCGGTGTGTGTCTGCACGCTCCGAAGTCTCGACACTGTGCATTCGCGCGGCGCCCGCGCATGCCAGGGGAGGCAGGCGGGAGAGCCCTGGCTCACCTCCTCCTCGCGGACACTCCCCCAGGACGGCGCGTTGTGCCGCCCTGGAGGGCGTGCTACCGACGGAGCGCTCTGGAGGTCCCTCGCATGCTCGTGTCGTCTACGTCCCTTCGCCGTGTTCTCGTCCTGGGTGCCGTGATGCTCCTTGCTCCTCAAGGCTGTAGCCATACCGGCGCCGCTCGCACGGACGGCGAGCAGGCCACCTCGGACGGTACGCCCGTGCGCAAGCCGAAGTGGGGGCTCGTCATCCACGGCGGCGCGGGCGTCATCTCCCGGGAGAACCTGTCGCCCGAGCGCGAAGCCGAGGTCCGCGCCGCGCTGACGCAGTCGCTCGAAGCAGGGCACGCGGTGCTGGCGCGGGGCGGCTCGGCGCTGGACGCGGTGTCCGCGGCGGTCCGCGTGCTGGAGGACTCGCCGTACTTCAACGCGGGCAAGGGCGCGGTGTTCACCCATGACGGGGTGAACGAACTGGACGCCGCCATCATGGACGGCACGACGCGCAAGGCCGGCGCGGTGGCGGGCCTGCGGCACGTGCGCAATCCCATCGAGCTGGCGCGGCTCGTGATGGAGAAGTCGCCGCACGTGATGATGGTGGGCGAGGGGGCGGAGGCCTTCGCGAAGACGCAGGGCGTGGCGCTGGTGGACCCGAAGTACTTCTACACGGAGGACCGCTGGCAGGGGCTCCAGCGCGCGCTGGAGAAGGAGCGCGCCCAGCCGCCGTCCTCGTCCGTCCAGCCCGGGTATGACCCGGTGACGGGGGACCACAAGTTCGGCACCGTGGGCGCGGTGGCGTTGGACCAGAACGGCGGGCTCGCCGCGGCCACGTCCACCGGTGGCATGACGAACAAGCGCTTCGGCCGGGTGGGGGACTCGCCCATCATCGGCGCGGGCACCTACGCCGACCCGACCTGCGCGGTGTCCGCCACCGGGCACGGTGAGTTCTTCATCCGCTACACCGTGGCGCGCGACATCTGCGCCCGCGTGGAATACCAGTCGCTGCCGCTCCAGGAGGCGGCCCGCGTCGTCGTCAACGACGTCCTGGTGCAGGCGGGCGGAGAAGGCGGCGTCATCGCCATGGACCGCGAGGGGAACATCGCCATGCCCTTCAACTCCAGCGGCATGTACCGCGGCCACGTGGGCGAGGACGGCAAGCCCGTCGTGGCCATCTTCCAGGACGCGGAAGCGGGCGCGGACGCGAAGTAGCGCGGAAAAACGCCCGGAGGGTTTTCAATCCATCCGCCGCGCGGTGTCATCAAGGACATGCGTCCCGTTCTGATGACCGTTCTTGGCGCCGTCCTCCTGGGCGGCCTCCCCCTGGCATGTGACACCGGCTCCGAGGACACCCGCGAGGATGGCGGCGTCAGCCTCCCGGATGCGTCGACCCCGCCGGACGCCGGTGTCCCCGACGCGGGTGCACCGGAGGACGGCGGCTCCGACGCGGGCACGGCCGAGCTCACGGTGACGGTGCTGAGCACGGGGCAGGCCACGCTCGAAGGCGAGGTGTGGCCCTACCAACTGCTGCGCCTGGAGGAGCCCGGCAAGGCCCCTTCGTACGCGCAATGGTTCCCGCCGAAGAAGCCGGGCACCTGGCCCGTCATGGTGCTCACGCGTCCGTATGACGGCATCGCGTGGACGGGCGAGGCGGTGGACGCGCGCTGGGCGGCGCGGCCCAACGGGCTCTACCTGGATGACAGCGAGCCGAACTTCGACGGCGGCGCGCACTACATCGCCTATTCGCAGAGCACGCCGGAGAGCATCGCGGGGGAGTCCTCCATCTACCTGCGGCACGACTTCGGGGTGCTGGCCATCTTCGGCCGCTTCTACGCGGGCGGTGACATCCAGAACGACCGCGACGACATGGCCCTGGGCATGCGTTTCCTCACCGTGGCCGAGGGCGTGGACCGGGCGCGCATCGGCATCTTCGGAGGCTCGTGGGGCGGGTTCAACGCGCTGTACGCCGCGGTGGACGCGCCCGCCGAGGTGCGGCCGAAGGTGGGCGTCGCCCTCTATCCGCTGTCGGACTTCGAGCACCAGGTGAACTACCTGGACGTCGTCGTGCCCTCGCGCGTGACGGACCCGGTGATGCGCGGCCACTACGAGACGTTCTTCGAGCCGTACTCCCGCCGCATCTTCGCCACCACGGGCGGCCGTCCCTCCGCGCCCGGCGCGGACTACAGCCGGTGGACGGCGGCGCACCTGGCCTCGAAGCTGGAGGTGCCCTTCTTCGTCATCCACGAGGACCGGGACGCGCTCGTGCCCTACGAGCAGACGCAGTCCCTGGTGGCGGCGGCGGGCGCCTGGGTGTCGCCGCTCTACGTGATGCATGGCGCGCCCGCGGACTGGAACACCTCGCCGTTGAGTCACGGCCCGCTGGTGGAGGCCTACGTGGGGGCGATGATTCCCCTCTACCTGGGGCACCTGCTGACGGAGCTCGGGGCGCCCGCGCAGTTGCTCGCCGTCCCGTACCTCCAGGCCCACCTGCGCACGTACCTTCAGGATGTGCGCGACTTGAAGCGGCGGGGGCTCGACATGGAGGGCGCGGCGCCCAGGTTGCGCACGCTGACGGATGCCCGGGTGGTGATGGTGGAGGTGAGCACCGGCCGCCTCGTCTACGGCGCGGAGCTGATGGCGGAGGAGGTCAACGCCGTGTGGGGCACGCCGTACACGGCGTCGACCATCCGGGACGCGCTCGGGGTGGGGTTGCCTCCCTGAGCGCGCCCTGAGACGTCAGTCCCGGCCGCCGCGGCGCCCACCGTCGCGGCGCTGTCCGCCGTGCGAGCCGCGGTGCTGCTGCCCACCCGGCGAGGCGCGGTGGTAGCCGCCGCCATTGCCGTGCCGGTTGTGGCCGCCGCCGCGGTAGTGCTGGCGCACCGGGCTCGGGCCCCGGCGGTAGTCGTTGGTGTAGTGGTACCCGTAGTGGCGCACCGCTGGGTACCGGCGCCAGCTATGTGCGAAGTAGTGCGGGTGCCGGCGCGTCACGGTGATGCTCGCGTGGCGGTAGACGGGCACGGTGACTCGCACCGAGCCGCGGTTGGCCCAGCCGCCCGCGGAGAAGTACCAGGACGGCCCGCGCTGCACCCAGCGGGACGACACGTAGACGAGGCCGGGACGGGGCGGGGCGGCCCACATGCCACCCACCCACATGTAGCTGGCGCCCGCCCAGTACCAGTAGCCCGGCGTCCAGACGTAGGAAGGGGCGGGGGGCGGAGGCGCGTGCTCGACGCGGAGCGCCGGCGGGGCCTGCTGCGTGGACAGCTCCGCGCTCGTCACGGCGATGGGGATTTCGACCATCCCCGAGTCATGACGCGCCCAGCCACCAGACACCCACCGCCACATCCGGCCATCCTGCTCCCAGTAGCCGTTGATGAACCGGTAGCCGTCCATGGGCGCCAGCCAGGTGCCGTTGTTGAAGCGCCACTCGTTGCCGTCCCAGTACCAGTGGCCGGAGGCCCACACGGCGCCCGCGAAGGGCCGGGCGGAGAGGTTTTCCGCGGGGAGCTGGGGCGGGGCGTAGGGCGCCGTGGGCGCCGTGTCCTCGTCCTCGAACTCCGTGTCGTCGTATGCGTACTCGGCGTACTCCGGGTCCGACGCGGGGACCGGTGCGGTCTGCGCATGAACCATTGGCGCCGCCAGCATGGCCACCAGACAAGCCCACCATCGAGGAGTCATCGCGTCATCTCCGTGGGTTACCAGACGAATTCTGCTTTCGGCCCCCTGCAACCCGCTGTGCGGGGGGCCGTTGTGGAAAAAAGACGCGACGCCTTCTGGCTTTATTCATCCCCGGGCTAGGGCTTCACCAGGACCAGCTCTCGCGTCTGGATGAGGTCCACGTCGCCCGTGAATCCGGCGAAGACCTCGTACTGGTTCGGGGCGATGCGGTTTCGCGGCAGGCGCAGCGACTCGGTGACACGGAGGGTGTCCCCGTCCTGCTTCTCCGAGCGCGAGAAACGGCCGAACGGGTTCTTCGCCTGGATCTCCGCCTGCGGGTCCTCGAGCTTCCAGCCCTTGGGCAGGGTCAGCGTGACCTGCATGCTGCTGGCCTCGGTGGTGTCGACGTAGAGCGGCGTGCGGCGCGTGCTCAGTTGCACGAAGCGCCGGCCCAACTGCGCGGGGAAGGTGAGGGGGCCCATGGCCATGCGCTTGCTGCCCTCCGCGCGGCCGAAGCGCGGCACGGTGAACTCGTAGCGCAGCACGAAGGGCGCGCCCACCTTCTCCTGGTTCTCCAGCTTCACGCTCGACAGCGAGGCGCCGCCGAAGTACCGCGCCACCGCGCCCTGCAGGGCCTGGTTGCGGCTCTCGGCCGAAAGCTGGTTGAAGGCCTCGGAAATCTGCGCCGCCTCGAAGCCGGAGTACGTCTCCTCGCCCTGGCCGCTGAGCGTGCCGTCCTCGGCGAGCTTCAGCGTCAGCTTCACGTCCTTGCCGGGGAGCTCCTTCATGGCCGGCGTCTGCACCCGCTGGAGCGGACGGCCCGGCTCCGGCAGCAGCCACGCCTCCAGGCCGCCCATGGCCAACTCCGGCAGCTCGCCGAAGGGGCCGTAGCGCACGGAGGTGTCCACCCACACGGGCTCGCTGCCCGGGACTTCCACGCGCAGCGCCGCGTAGGGCAGCAGCGAGTCGAAGGGGAAGGTGTAGGGTGCCGGGTCGGTGTTGAAGGTGCGCACCGCCACCACGCGCGAGGGGATGCCCAGCGCCTCCAGGCCGGCCTTCATCACCGTCAGCCGGCTGCCCCGGTCCTGCGCCACCGTGGAGGCCGCCGTCTGGCTCAGGCTCGCGTCGCGGCCGGAGAAGCGGCTCATCACCGCGGCGTGCAGCGCCTTCACCGCGTCCAGGCCCGTCTTGCCCTCGGCGGCCTTGCGCGCGAAGGCGTCCACCTCCGCCGTGCGCTGCCAGCGGTCCTGGAAGGCGTCACCGTAGAGCTTCACCAGGCCCTCGTTGCCGGTGGTGCCCGCGCCCACGATGACGAAGGGCAGGTACTCGTTGGCGGAGGGCGGCGCGTCCGGCTCGGGGATGAAGGGCGGCACCCGGCGCGTCTCGAAGTGGAACACCTCCACGTCGCCCGTCACCTTCGGCTCCGGGGCCTTCATGCCGTGGGCGTCCACCTTCATGCCCACGCCCTTGGGCGCCACCACCGTGTACGTCACCCACGCGTTCGGCTGGTTCGCGATTTGAAAGTAGAAGGCGGACGCGGTGAAGCCCGGCTGCGCGGGGCCGCGCGGCGGCTCGGCCAGCAGGTACTCCACCTCCACGTAGTCGCCCACGGCCACGCCGGGCAGGCTCACCGTGTCCTTGCCCTCGATGTTCTCCGGCTCCAGCACCCGGCCGTCCGCCTTCAGCGTGCGCAGCGCCAGCACCTGCGCGCCGCGCGGCACGTTCACCTCGGCGATCTCCTGCACGCCCGACTGCTCCAGCGCCTTCTGCACCGTGTGGATGCGGTTGACGATGCTGCCGTCGGGGTACACGCGCACCGCCGCCGCATCCAGCACGAAGGCCGCCGCGCTGCCGCCGCTCATGGGCTCCGCCTCGTAGGCGCGGATGGCCTCGCGGCCGTCCACGGCGTGCTCCTGGAGCAGCTCGCGGCCCGTCTTCGCGCGCTCCACCGCGCGGCGCAGCGACAGGTCATCCCCTTCCATGGCCAGGGCCCGCTCACGCAGCGCGAGCGCCTCGGCGGGCTGGCCCGCGTACTCGCGCACGTCCGCCATCCGCTTCACCAGCTCCGCGTTGCGAGGCCACACGGCGGCCAGCTTCTGCAGCACCGCCGTCGCGTCGTCGAAGCGGCGCTTGGACACGTAGAGGTTGGCCAGCGTGTTGCCCAGGCTGATGCTGCTCGGGTCGCGGCCCAGCAGCTCCGCGTACAGCTTCGCCGCGGCCTCCGTGTCGCCCCGCGTGCGCGCGTGGTCCGCCTGGCGCACCGTCCGGGCCGGGCAGCCCTCCAGGGCCGTCAGCAGCTTGTCGCCGCGCTCGGCCGCGTCGCGGCGCCGCGACAGGTTGTACTGGAGCGCCAGCGCTTCGCACAGGCCGGGCTGGGCCTCCAGCGCCGCGGCGAGCGACTCCTCCGCCAGCGCCTCCACTTCCAGCGCCAGGGCCGCGCGGGCGCGCAGCATGAACACCGGGTGGCCGGCGGGCTGGGCGACCTCGGAGGCCGTCTTCAGCACGTCCATCGCGGGGGCGGGCTGCCCCTCGTCCAGGAACAGCTCCGCGCGCAGCAGCAGCGCCGCCACGTTGCCAGAGTCCTTCGCCAGCAGCGCCTCCAGGTCGCGCGTGGCGCGGCCACGGGCCACCTTGGAGGGCACGGTGCGGTCCGCGGACGCCACCTCGGCGCGCAGCCACAGCAGCGTCGGCGTGTTGGCCTCCACCGACGCCATCAGCCGCCGCGCGCCATCCGCGTCCCGCTGCAGGCCGTCGCGCACCGCCAGCACCACGGCGAGCAGCTCACCGGCCTCCGCGTGCAGGGCCGTCTTCACGCTCTCCGCGGTGGCGAACACGCCGGGCGTCTCGTCGGAGGCCTCGGCCTTGCCGCCCCAGGTCTTGGGCGCGGGGCCGGTGGCCGGGGTGAAGCGCACGGCGGACGGGCGCCCGTCCACGCGCAGCAGCGCGAAGGTCAGCAGGCCGGACGTGCTCCCCTTGAGCTGGCGCACCAGGAAGCGGTGCTTGCCCGCGCCGAGCTGGACGGCGCGCGCGGTGACGGTGGAGGTGGCGCGCTGCCAGGCCCGGCGCTCCATCAGCGGCGCGCCGTTGAGCGCCACCTGATGCGAGGTGCCGCTCACCGTGCGCGCCACGTAGAGGCCCGGCTCCGTCACCTCCGCGTCGAAGGCCTGCACGTAGTTGTCCCCCGGGCCCGGCTCGCCCGTCAGGTCCATGCGCCCGTCGGGCGATTCCAGCGTGCGCACCGGCAGCGGGCCAAAGGCGCCGGTGAAGGGGCCCGCCAGCGAGCCGTTCTGGTGGATGGGCGTGCTCTCGTCCCAGGCCAGCAGGTGGTAGGGCGAGAAGGGGCCGGCGAGGGACACCTGATTCACGCCGCCCAGCTCCAGCATGGCCGCGTCGCGCGCCTGCGCCTCGCCGCGCACCACCGCGACGGACATGCGCGCGCCGCGCAGCAGATAGGCGGTCTCGCCCGTCGCGCCCGCCGCCAGCGCCCGGTCCACGCCCTGGAGGATGTCGTCGTCCAGCGCCCGCGACGTGCCCACCGATTCCAGCACGTGCCGCGCGGCGATGGTGGCCAACGGGTGCTTGGGCGCGCGCGCGGCCACCTCCAGCGACGCGGCCAGGGCGCGGTCGGGACGGCCCGCGCGCCGCGCCATCAGGGACTGCCCGGCCAGGGCGTAGACGTCACCGGCGTCCCGGGCGATGGCGTCGTCGAAGCGTTGCTGCGCCAGCGTGGCGTCACCCGCGACGAGCAGGGCGTGAAAGCCCGCGAACGCGAGCGTGCGAGCCTCTTGCGTGCCCTTCTGCGCGCGCTCCGCGGCGATTTCGAGCACGCGGGGCGTCGCCGTGGAGGCGGAATGGGAGCAGCCCGTGAGGGTTGCGGCGAGTGCGAGCGCGGCGAAGCGAGATCGAAAGGTGCGCATAGGAGGGCCCAGGGATAGTGCAATCCCTTGGCCCTGGCCATATTCCCCTGCGCGAGAGTGTCCGGACGCGCGCTGCCGGACGCTTTACCGCCGCTTGGCGGGGGTCTTCGAGGAGCCCTTGGCGGGCTGCTTCTTCGGGGGCGGGGGCGGCGGGGGCCGCTTGGCGGGCACCACCGCCTTGGCCGGCGCCGCGGCGACCACGGACTTGGGCAGCTCCGGCACCGGGGCCGTCGTCCCAGGGGGCGGCGCGCGGCGCACGGTGTAGAGGAAGCCCTCCGCGCGGCAGGTGCCCTCGATGCAGCCGAAGGCGGGCACCGGCGCGTCACCGAAGTGTTCCATCCAGCCCGGTCCCAGGTTCAGCGGCTCGCCAATGGCCCGCTGGTCCTTGCCCTTGCCCACGTAGCCCTGCATGACGCCGTCGGCGTCCACGCGCAGCTCCAGTGCCGCTTCGCCTTCCGGCGAGGCCAGGCCCAGCATGGTGCCTCGCCGCTCGCCCAGCGCCCACTCCAGCCGAAGCGGCGCGCCTGCGCCGTCATGGATGAGCGCCACGTAGCGCCCCGTGCTGCCCTGGAGCAGCAGCGCGGCCGCGGGGGCCTGCTGCGACGGCCCGTAGACCATGTGGTAGGCGCGGCGCTTCCACGTGTCCGGCGGCGCGTCCGCGCGCACGCGGGCGCTGAGCACGGCGATGTCGCCGTCCAGGCCCACCACGTCCACCCGGGCGCGGCCCACGCGCGTCTGCGAGCGCTCCTCCACCGGCGGGAAGATGATGGCCTTCTCCTCCGCCTCCACCGGCCGTCCGGCCACCAGCAGCGACGGCGCGTCCGGACCGTCACCCACGGCCACCGTGCGCTTCTCGGAGCCGGTCTCGATGCGCCCGGGCATGGACCGGGGCGAGGGTGGCCCCAGGTCCGCGTTCAGCGCGGCGCCGGGCTGCGGCGGCACCGGCGTGTCGCCGCTGCGCAGCCACTCCCGGCCCAGCACGGCCAGCGCCGCCATCACCAGCAGCACGGCCGCGGCTTGCAGGGCCATGCGCACCGTCTTGCGCAAGCCTTGGCCCACGCGCTGGAAGTGCGTCAGCTTCACCGGCGCCAGCGATGGCAGGCTGCCGGGGACGAGCAGCTCCAGGTCCGCGATGAGCGCGCTGACGGAGGGGTAGCGGTCGTCCGGGTCCGGCTTGAGGCAGCGGGTGACGATGGCGTCCAGCCGCGTGTCCACCCCCGGCTTGCGCCGCGACGGCGGATCGAAGGTGCCCAGCGGCACCTCTCCGGTGAGCCACTCGTAGAGGATGACGCCCAGCGAGAAGATGTCCGCGCGCGCATCCGCGTTCTTCGCGTCCACGCGCTGCTCGGGCGCCATGTACGACAGCGTGCCCATGGACACGTGCGTGGAGGTGAGCGCGTAGCGCGAGGAGGGGCTGGCGTCGTCCAGGAAGGAGGCGAGCCCGAAGTCCGACACCTTGGCGATGCCGCCGGCCTGCTGGTCCAGCAGGATGTTCTCCGGCTTCAAGTCCCGGTGGATGACGCCTCGGCCGTGCGCGTACTCGATGGCGCGGCAGATCTGCAGCATGCGGCGCAGCGCGCCGATGACGTCGAGCTGCGGCGCGCGAATCAGCTCGCGCAGCGACGGGCCATCCACGAACTCCATCACCAGGTAGTAGGTGGTGTCCGTCTTCCCCTTGTCGACGATGGAGACGATGTGGGGATGGCTCAGCGCGGCGAGCGCGGCGGCTTCCTTCTGGAAGCGCGCGATGAAGGACGGGTCCTTCGCCAGCTCCGGGTTCAGCAGCTTCACGGCCACCGTGCGGCCAAGCGAGAGCTGCGTGGCCTTGTGGACCTCTCCCATGCCTCCGCTACCGACCAGTTTGTCGAGGTGGTAGCCGCTGATGAGATCCGGGGAGCGCGGCCGGCTGATCGCGGTGGGGTCGATTGAGGACATGGCGGTGAGCGAAGGGGCGGCCAGGGTAGCAGAAACCCGGCGCTGGAAATGTCCGCTCATGCACGGGTCGGCATTGCCCCCCGGCAAGCCGTCAGGCGGGCCTCCGAGCAGCCGCTCAGATTCCGGACAGCGGCGTCCGGCTCACGGCCTGGCGCAGGCTGTTTCGCACCTGGTCCAGGGAGGAGCGCATCTGCCCATGTCGGACGGACGCCGCCACCGCGCGGGCCAGGGACTTGAGGAGGGTGACTTCCTCGGGCTTCCAGGCGCGGGGACGGTGGCAGTCCTCGAAGGCCACCATGCCCCACCACTGCTGCCGGGAGGGATTGATGGGGCACATCAGGATGGACTGCGTGCCCTGGCGCTCCAGCAGGTCCTTCATCATGGGCGGCGCGTCGCGGGTGGGGCAGGCCACCACCATGCCGGCCTCCAGCATGTCCACCCAGCCCGGCGCGAACTCACGGAAGGAGAAGGCCCGCATCACCGGGTTCGCCAGCGGCGACGGCGTGGGCGCCTCCGCCCAGGCGTGCCGCATGTCCGTGATGAACCGGCCGTAGGTCCCCTGGACGCGGTTCTCCAGGATGTACGCGCGGTCAACGCCCAGCGCGTGCCCCACCATGCTCAGCACCTCGGCGCCGGTGCTCGGGACCAGGCCCTTCTCCAGCAGCAGCTTCGAGGCTTCCGACACCTTCGAGAAGGCTTCGATCATTGGGGGTTGTCTCCAGCGGCGGGGGGACCGCATCCATTCGAGTTCCGCCCCTGTCTGGGACGGTCAGTGATTCGCTAAAGTCGTATTAAGCAGGATTCTTCTGTTTCTGTCAAATCACATGTTCACTGGACGGATTGACGACTGCTCTGTGAGTATGACCCGGATGGGTTTTCTCGGACCTCGAAACACTTTTCGAGAGGGTGTCTCAGAAATCAAGGGGAGATGGGTTTTTATAGACCCGCAAAGGAAACGGGGGTACCTCCTTGGAAGAGGTACCCCCGTTTCACGGCTTTAAGAGCCGAAAAAGCTGATTACTTGGTGTCGGCGGCAGTGGCCGAGCCCGTCTTCTTGGCCTTCTTGCTCTTCTTCGCGGGCTTGGCCTCGGGAGCCGCCTCGGCCTGGGGCTCCTTCGGAGCCTCCGCGGCGTCCACGGTCTCCGCCTTGGCCTCGACGGCGGCGGGCTGAACTTCGGCAGCGGGCTCCGCGGCGGGGGCCGGGGTGTTGGCGAACGCGGTGGCGGCGGCGAGGAAGGCAGCGGCGAACACGGTCTTCATGAAAAGCTCCGGTGACGAAAGACGGCGCGTGATTGCGCCGTCCCAGCGAGCGAGGGCTTGAGCAGGCGCCGTGCCATGGCGTCTGTCAGAGGGAGCGCGTTGGGCGCGCGTGCTGTTCTTGGGGAGAAACTCCGCAGTTGGGGCTCCGACAATGGGGGCACGCTCCCCAGTCAGGCAGTTGCTGCTTTGACGATGACGGGGCAGTTGAGCAAGCTGCACGCGTCATCCGGTTACACGGTATCGGCCCGGCGCCCTCGCCGCGTATGTCGCGCGGTCATGGTGTGGGAGAGATGGTTCATGCGGTTCTTCTGTGTCGCGACAGCGTTGGCCGTCCTGGGTGCGGGTTGCGCGACGGGAATCCCGCTCGAACGGCTGGAGGCCCAGGTCATTGAAGCGGACCGGTGGCGTCGCGAGTACGAGTCGGAGCGCGAGCGCACCGAGGCCTACGCGCTGCGCATGGCCCAGTTGGAGTCCGCGCTGGAGCGGCTGCGGCTGGAGCGCGCCGAGGCGGAGCAGGGCCGCGTGGCGCTGCTGGAGGAGCTGGTGCGCACCGAGGCGGACCGGCACGCGCTGGAGGAGCACAACACGCAGCTCCTGGCGCTGGAGCGCGAGGTCAATGAGCTCAAGGAGCTCAAGGAGATGCACGAGGAGCTGTCGGACGTCTGGTACGAGTCCGCGCTGGAGCGGGCCCGGCGGCGACTGAACAATTCGTCGCAGCCGGCTGCTCCCCCCGCGGCCGGGAACGTCGAGCCCACGGCGCCCTGACGTCCCGGCTGACGCGCGGCGCCGCATCCCCGTGATAGAGGAACGGCGTGGCGAGCTCCCGCATCCCCATTCGCGGCTACCGGGCCGGCTTCTTCTTCGTCGTCGTCCTGCTGTCGGCCGTCACCGCGTTCACCCTGTGGACGGAGGTCCGCACCGGGCGGCAGGTGGATGGGCTGGTTCAGGAGGCGCTGGAGCGGGCCGGCTCCATTGGACGCATCCGCGTGGACGCGCTGTCGCTCGAGTCCGCCATCGAAGCCCACATCCGCGCCACCGGTGACGCCGAGCGCCGCGCCGCGGACGCGGTGATGGAGCAGATTCTGGGCGACATCCGCGCCTCGTCGGAGGCGTACACGCGCAACCTCCCGCAGGGCGAGAAGGCGCTGTGGTACCGCTTCAACGCCGCCTGTCAGGGCCTGGCGGACCAGGTCCGCGCGGCGGCCGTCTTCTCCCAGCGCCGCGAGGCCGAGCGGGCGCGGCGCCACCTGGCCGAGCGCATCCGCCCGCTGGGCGCGGAGCTGGACGCGCTGGGCGGCGCGCTGGAGGAGGAGAACGCGGCCGAGGCCCGGCGCCTGGTGAACCGCTTCGAGGACCTGCGCGTGCGCAACACGGCCCTGGGCGCGGGCGCCACGCTGCTGGCCATCCTGCTGTCGCTGCTGGTGGGCTGGCGCGTCACGTCCCTGCTCAAGCGGCAGGAGGCCATCATCCAGGGGCAGTTGGAGGAGCTGGGCCGGCACAACCAGGAGCTGGACTCGTTCACCCGCCGCGTGGCGCACGACCTGATTTCGCCGCTGGCGCCGCTCAAGGGCTACCTGACGCTCATCCGCCGCACGGGCGCGGTGCAGGACGCGGGCGCGCTGGAGATGCTGGCGCAGTGTGAATCCAGCGCGGTGCGCATGGGCGAGCTCATCGAGGCGCTGCTGCGCTTCTGCCGCGCCGGCACGCGCGGCGAGAGCACGGTGGGCGAACTGGACACGGCCGTCACCACGGTGCTGCTGGAGGTGGCGCAGACGGCGGCGGCGCAGGGCGTGTCGCTGGAGCGGGACCTGTCGCCCGGCGTCGCGGTGGACTGCCCTGGACAGCTCTTGCAGGTGAGCGCGCGCAACCTGCTCACCAACGCGGTGAAGTACACGGCGGGCCAGCCGGCCCCCCTCGTGAAGGTGCGGGTGGCCACCGAGGGGAACATGGCGGTGCTGGAGGTGGTGGACAACGGCATCGGCATGGCGGCGGACACGCAGGCCTCGCTGTTCCAGCCCTTCTTCCGCGCGCCCGAGGTGCGGAACCTGCCGGGCCACGGCCTGGGGCTGGCCACCACGAAGCGCGTGGTGGAGGCGCATGGCGGCACGTTGGTGGTGCGCTCGGAAGAAGGAAAGGGAACGCACGTCGTCGTGCGTTTCCCCCGCGTGGTTCGCCCGGCGGCGGGCACCGGCGGTGACCCCAATGCGACTGGTTCCGCCGGAATGCGCAAGGTCGGCACATGAGCTCAGCCCGCATCCTCGTCGTGGATGATGACCCGCAGGCCCGTGATTTGCTCCAGCGCTTGCTGGGCCCGCTGGGCGCGGTGACGCAGGCGCAGGACCCGCGCCGCGCCACCGAGCGCATCGCGGAGGGCGCCTTCGACCTGGTTCTCACCGACATGGCCATGCCCGAGCCGGGGGATGGGCTGAAGGTGCTCCACGAGGTGAAGACGCAGCTTCCGGACACGCCGGTGGTGGTGGTGACGGCCTTCGGCAACATCGAGGGCGCGCTCGACAGCATCCAGCAGGGCGCGTTCGACTACCTGGCCAAGCCCTTCGACGTGGACGCGATTCTGCGCGTGGCGCGGCGCGCGCTGGAGCAGAAGCGGCTGGTGGAGGAGAACCGCTCGCTGCGCCAGCAGGTGGAGCGGGGCTCGCCGATGCTGGTGGGCCGCAGCGCCGCGCTGCTGGAGGTGTACAAGCAGGTGGCGCGCGCGGCGGCCAGCAACGTGCCCGTGCTGATTACCGGCGAGACGGGCACGGGCAAGGAGATGGTGGCGCGCGCGCTGCACAAGCGCTCGCCGCGCATGAACGGGCCCTTCATCCCCGTGGACTGCGGCGCGATTACGGAGTCGCTGATGGAGAGCGAGCTCTTCGGCCACGCGAAGGGCAGCTTCACCGGCGCGTCCGGCACACGCCGGGGCGTCTTCGAGGAGGCCAGCGGCGGCACGCTCTTCCTCGACGAGATTGGCGACGTGGGCATGAAGGTGCAGTCGCAGCTTTTGCGCGTGCTCCAGGAGGGCGAAATCCGCCGCGTGGGCGAGAGCATCCCCGTCAAGGTGGACGTGCGCGTGGTGGCGGCGACCAACAAGGACCTGAAGGCGCGGGTGTCCGAAGGGCTCTTCCGCGAAGATTTGCTGTACCGCCTGGACGTGGTGCACCTGCACCTGCCGCCGCTGCGGGAGCGCAGCGAGGACATCCCCGCGCTGGTGGAGCACTTCGCCGGACGGCATGCCCGCGGCGGCGTGCGGCCGGTGGTGACGCCCGAGGCCAACGCGCGCCTGGCGGCCTATGACTGGCCGGGCAACGTGCGGCAGTTGGAGAACGTGGTGGCCCGGGCGCTGGCGCTCAACGTGACGGGCGTGCTGGGGCCCCAGGACTTCCCGGAGCCCATTGGCGACGCGTCCACCCCGAAGATGGCCGGACTCGCGGGTGACATGCCGAGCCTGGCCGAGCTGTCGCGCCGCTACGCCGCGCAGGTGTTGCAACACGTGGGCGGCAACAAGAGCGAGGCGGCGCGGCTGCTCGATGTGGACCGCAAGACGCTCTACAAGCTGCTGGAGGCCGCGGAGAGCGAGTCGTAGCCGCTTGCCCGGGACTGGCGTCAGTTGATGACGCCGAGCATCTCGCGAATCTGGCGCAGCAGCTCGATTTCGGCCGCGTGCACGGTGCCGTCGCTGGTGATGAGCGCCTTGGCCTCCTTGATGACGGCCGTGGGGTTGGTGCGCAGGATGCCCATGTTCGGCGGGGGCAGGGGCTCGCCGTTCTGGAGACAGCGCGTCAGCGCGGCCAGCTCCGGCAGCGGCACGCTCATGCCCCGCGCGGTGTCCATGATGTGTTCAATCTCGGAGCGGGCGACGCTGCCGTCGACGGTGGCGATTTGAAGCAGCAGCTTGAGGACTTCGACGTGGAACTGTTCGGGACCCATGCCCGCTAGGCTGGCCTGTCCTGGGACCCACGTCCACCTTGTGACGCCGGGGCCGGCTCGGTGGCCGGGCCCCATGACGCATCGCATACCGGCTCACCAGTTGGTGTGCTTGTAGTCCTTGAAGAAGTTGCCCCAGACGAACTCGCCCGCGTTCTCCGAGGCGATGATGGGGTCCACCACGCGGGCCGCGCCGTCGACGATGTCCAGGGGCGGCTGGAAGTCCAGCTCCTGCACCTTGCGCTCGGCGTGCTGCGCGGGGTCCTCGTCGGTGACCCAGCCGGTGTCCACCGCGTTCATGTAGATGTTGTCGCGGGCGTAGTCCGGCGCGGAGGTCAGCGTCATCATGTTGAGCGCCGCCTTCGCCATGTTCGTGTGCGGGTGCTTGTCCGTCTTGGTGCCGCGCGAGAAGCTGCCCTCCATCGCGGAGACGTTGACCACGTGGCCGGGGGACGAGCGGTCCCGCAGCATCAGGGGCTTCAGCTTCCCGCAGAGGATGAAGGGCGCCACCGCGTTGATGAGGTGGACCTCCAGCATCTCCGCCGTCTGGACCTCGGCCAGCTTCATGCGCCACGAGTTCGTGTCCCGCAGGTCCACCTGCTGCAGGTCCGCGTCCAGCTTGCCCTCGGGGAAGAGGGCGCGCACGTCGCCCTCGTGCTCCAGGGCGTAGGGCAGCATGGACAGCGCGGCGGACGAGTGGATGCCCAGCGCCGCGTCGCCGCTGCGCCAGGTGGTCGTCAGCTCCGAACCACCCGAGGCTGCGCCGGGGCCGAGGGCCGCGGGCTGCACGGTGGCCACGCAGGCCTCATGGCCCGACAGCAGCGCGCGCGCCGCCTTGGGCAGCTCGTCGCTGTGGCGCATCTCGCCCGGCAACAGGTGGCCGTAGAAGCCCGGGGGCCGGCGCACCGTCTGCGCGGCGTTGTTGATGAGGATGTCCAGTCGCTGGTGCGTCTGTTCGATGTACCTGGCGAAGAGCTCCACGCTGGGCGCGTGCCGCAGGTCGAGCCCGTGGATTTGCAGCCGGTGGGACCAGTCCGCGAAGTCAGGCTCCTGGAGGTAGCGCTGCGCGGCGTCCTTGGGGAAGCGCGTGGTCGCGATGACGGCCGCGCCGGAGCGCAGCAGCATCAGCGAGGCCTGGAAGCCAATCTTCACCCGGGCGCCGGTGATGAGCGCGACCTTGCCGGTCAGGTCCGCGCGCTGGGTGCGCTTGGCGTAGTTGAAGTCCGCGCACTCGATGCACATCGCGTCGTAGAAGAAGTGCAGCTTCCGGTACTCGGCCTTGCAGACGTAGCAGCGGCGGGGCTGCTCCAGGATGCGCTCCGGTCCAGCCTCCGTGGGCGGCGGCGGGGGCAGCGCCGGCACGGTGAAGACGGCGGAGCGGCGCAGGGTGCGAATCTCCGTCGTCGCGCGGACGATGCGGTCGTGCTCGCGCTTGGTCTTCTTCTTGTCCCGGCGCAGCGCCTTCTGCATCCGGGACTTGGTGTCACGGTCCGGGTGCACCACGCGGCCCGCCGCGGCGAGGAGGGCGATGCGGTCCTCCTCGGGGAGGGTCGCCATCAGGAAGCGCTCCGTGGCGATGGCCTCGAGGAGCTGGGTGGCCCGGCGCACCTCGTCCAGGGACAGCGGGGCGGGCGGCGTTTCAGGGTCGGGGGGCGGAGCGGTCTCGGCGAGCTTCATCTCCCCCGCTGCATATCTTCCAGAGGGGGAGGGTGGAAAGAGGCGCGGAGGGACGGGGCTCGGTGGGTGGGGAGGCGGCCACCCTGGCGCCCGGCACCCTGGGGCGATGCGCCCGGGGGCGAGGGCCCGCGGTTCCCAGGGCTTCTGAACGGGGGCGGTTCGGCCACGGACCCTGCGTTCCCCATCATGTTTCATGAAACGGAACCACCATTCCGTTGCATGTGACAAGCGCCGCTGAGATGGCACGAATTGCCCACCCACACGGAGCCGCACGCAGGCGCGCGCACCGTGGCCGACGTTGAGTGTGCTCGCGCTCCTCCGTACCGTGTCGCTTCCATGCGACGTTGGCTTCCGCTCGTCCTGCTGCTGCCTGGAATCGCCTGCACGCCTCCTCCCGGCCCGGAGGACTTCACGCCCGATGCCTCCGGGGCGCGCGAGTCCACGGCGCCAGGGAGAGGGACCGTGTCCGCGCGGGGCAGCCGTGTTCCGGAGTCCGTGAACGGCTCGGCCCCGCACGATGCGCCGACGAGTCCGTCATCCGTGGCGGAGAGGGCCACGGTGCTTCCCGAGGGTGGCGCGGTCTCCGGAGCCACGACGGGGATGGCGCCCAGTGGGCCTGGCTCGGGGACTGGGGCGACCTCCAGCGGGACAGCCCCGGAGAACGCCCGGGTGGGGCAACCCATCCAGGCAGCATCGACGGGGGCAATCTCCATCGGGACCGCCCCGGAGAACGCCCGGGTGGGGCACTCCACCGACGCATCACCGTCGGGGGCGACCTCTAGCGGGACCGCCTCGCAGAACGCCTCCGTGACGAATCCGCGAGCGCCGGGCGTGGTCGCCACCTCGGAATCGCTCTATGCGGCGTGGCAGCGCACCCGCGCGGATGCGGGGACGGACGGAGGTTCGGAGGTCTCGGCGCGGCGTTCCGGCGATGGCGACCCGATGCGCCGTCAGGCGGCCGTAGGGCACGGCGAGGTCCCCGCCCTGTCCATCGACCCCGCGCTCGACGAGTCCGTGCCGCCCGAGGACGACGTGTTCCACGGGGACGGCGACGTCACGGCCTCGTCCGAGCAGCTCACCGTCATCCCAGACACGCAGCACCCGGGCGAGGAGCTGGTGCTCGGCCCGGACGGCGAACCCATCGAGGACTCCGAGTCCCTGCTCGGTCCGGACGGCGAACCCCTCGACGACACGGAGTCCCTGCTGGGCCCGGATGGCGAGCCGCTCGACGACACGGAGTGGGCCGTGGGCCCCCATGGCGAGCCGCTCAAGGACACGGGGCTGGTGCTCGACGACGCCGAGCCGGAGCGGACGGGCACGGATGCGGGGACGGGCCTGGAGCCTCACGCCATTCCTTTCGCGCCCGATGCGGGCTCGCTGCGAGTCCGACGCTCCATCGTCGTCCGCCAGGAGCCGCGCCAGAACTCACCCTCGCTGGGCACCGTGGCGCAGGACATGCGGGTCCGCTGGCAGGGCGAGACGGCGATTCGCGGGCCGGACTGTGAAGCCTGGGTGCAGATAGAGCCGCGCGGCTGGGTCTGCGAGCGCTACCTGGAGGCCAACTTCCGCGAGCCGCGCGTCCGTGAACTCCCGAAGCTCCGCGAGGGCGAGCTGACCCCTGGCATCTACGCGCGCGTCGTGGGCAAGCGCGTGCGCGCCTATCCGAGCCTCGCGCAGGCCCGCGCCCGGCGCAAAGGCGTGCTGCTGAAGGGCTCCGTGACGGTGCAGCTCCGAGGACAGGTTCGCATCCGCCGCAAGACGTACTGGCGCACCACGGAGGGCCAGTACCTGGAAGCGCGAGTCCTCCGGGAGTACAGGCCCTCCGCCTTCGAAGGCGTCAACGCGGAGGCCATCGCGGAGTTGCCGCCCACGTTCGCCTGGGCCCAGTCCCGCACCCGGCCCTCCGCCTCCGTGGAGGTGAAGTTGGCCCCGGACGCGAAGGCCGCTCGGGAGACCGTGCTGCCGCCGCGCACCCTGGTCGCGGTGAAGGAGCTGTCCGAGGACGGCCACTGGGTGAGCATCGCGGAGGGCCACTGGGTGGCGCGGGACGACCTGCACGTGGCCTGGTTCACGCACGCGCCGCCCGAGGTGGCGCCGGGCTCCCGCTGGCTGGACGTGGACCTGGATGCGCAGGTGCTGGTGGCCTACGAGGGCGAGCGCCCGGTGTACGCGACGCTCATCTCCTCGGGGAAGCAGGGCACGGACACGCCGGAGGGGCTGTTCCGCATCTGGATCAAATTCGCGGAGGCGGACATGACGGGCAGTGGCACCGCCGGCAATGAGACCTACCGCGTGGCCACCGTGCCGTGGACCATGTTCTTCCAGGACGACTACGCCCTGCACACGGCCTACTGGCACGACCGCTTCGGCGAGCCGATGAGCCATGGCTGCGTCAACCTGTCACCCAAGGACGCGCGCCTCCTCTATGCCTGGGCCGCTCCGGAGGTCCCCACGGGCTGGTCCATGGTCCATGCGACGGCGGACACGCCGGGCTCCTGGGTGCGCATCCGGGGCCAGGCCCGGCCCACGGGAAAGGCGGCGCGCAAGGTGGCGGTGGCGTCGACGCAGGTGGGCGCGCCGTAGGCCGGCGCGCCCTCAGCCCACCACGGACACGGTGACGCGGCGCCGGTGCGGCGACGTCCGATGCTCCCAGACGTAGACGCCCTGCCACGTCCCCAGGTCCGCGCGGCCGTCCTTCACGGGGATGTTCAGCGAGTTCTGCGTGAGCACCGTGCGCACGTGCGCGGGCATGTCGTCCGGGCCCTCCGCGTCGTGGACGAAGAGCGGGTCTCCGTCCTTCACCATCCGCGAGAAGAAGGACTCCAAGTCCCGGCGCACGTCCGGGTCCGCGTTCTCACAGAGGAGCAGGGACGCGCTCGTGTGGTGGAGGAACACGGTGCACAGCCCCTGCCGGGCGCCGCTCTCCGCCACCGCCCGCTGCACGTCCGCGGTGATGTCGGTGAAGCCGCGGCCCCTGTTGGACACCGTGAGCTCCCGCGCGTGGAACATGGCTCAGGGCTCCTTCACGCGCGCGGCGAGGAAGGCGGCCAGGGCCTCCAGCTCCTCGCTGACGATGGCATGCGGCATGTCGTAGGCGTGGAAGTCCACCGTGAGGCCTGACGCCACGAACATGTCGCGCAGCCGCTCCGCGGTGGGCAGGGGCAGCAGCGGGTCCATGCGGCCGTGTGCCTGGAACACCGGCAGGCCCTTGCGGCCCTCGGCGCGCTTGCGCCACTCCGGCTCCGACGTCAGGGTGCCGGAGAGGATGGCCAGGCCCGCGATGGGCTCGTCGAGCCGCAGGGCGACGTCCGTCGACATCATGCCGCCCTGGCTGAAGCCGCCCAGGACGATGCGTCCGTAGGGCAGCTTCATGCTGGCGCTGACCGCGTCCACCACGCTCATCAGGGCCCGTCGCGCAGCGGGCATGCCCGGCGGCACGTCGCGAGCGAAGGCCTCCCAGTCGCGCTGCTCCCCTCGCATCACCGCGTCGGGCAGGGGGAACCAGGCGCGACCGCCGTAGGCATACGCCAGGGGGGCGCCCGGGAAGACGAACCGCACGCGCTGCGCCAGCACGGGCTGCAGCGCCATCAACTCCGGCCCCATGGGCACGAGGTCGGTGGCGGGCGCGCCCAGGCCATGGGACAGGATGACCACCAGGTCCGGCGTCGCGCCTTCGGGCAGCGCGTCGACGATGTGGCAGTCCAGCTCTCCCAGCCGGGTGGTCAGGTGGCGCAGCGTGCGGTCCATTACTTTCCCACGCCGGCCGGGGCCTGGTCGCTCATCGCGATCTTCTGGATGACCACCGGCTCCACGGGCTTGTCGCGCCCGTCGCGCTGCACGTTGGAGATCTTCTCCACCACGTCGTAGCCGGACACCACTTCACCAAAGATGGTGTGGCGGTTGTTGAGGTAGTCCGGCGTGGAGGTGGTGATGAAGAACTGGCTGCCGTTGGTGCCCGGGCCGGCGTTCGCCATGGCCAGCAGGCCCTTCTTGTTGAAGGTCCGGCCGCTCTGGAACTCGTCCTCGAAGCGGTAGCCCGGGTCGCCACGGCCGGTGCCCGTGGGGTCGCCGCCCTGAATCATGAAGCCGGGAATCACGCGGTGGAAGATGACACCGTCGTACAGGGGCTTACCTTCGACGCGCTGACCCGTCTTCGGGTCGGTCCAGGCCTTCTCGCCCGTGGCCAGACCCACGAAGTTGGCCACCGTCTTGGGCGCATCCTTGGAGAAGAGGTGAACGACGATGGGGCCCTGGTTCGTCTGCAGGGTGGCGTAGACGTCCTGGCCCGCCTGGACCTTCTGGGTCCATTCGCCCGAGGCGGCTTCGGCCGGGGGCGCCGCGGCCGGGGCGGCGGGAGGCGGCGTGGGCTTCGCCGCGGGCGCCGCGGGAGGCGGCGTACCGCCCGTGGACTCCTTTTTATCGGAGTCCTTGCAGGCGGTGAGGGAAAGGCAGAGGAGGGCAGTCGTCAGGATTCGGGTCCACATGGCGCGCGGACATTAGCCCAAGTCTGATGGATTCCAGGGGCTTGCGTGGACGGGGCCCGGTTTCTGTCAGGTACTGGCAGTGGAAAAAGGCACGGCCTGCGGGTCTGGACGCAACTCTTTTCCGGATTTGCCGATGATCGGGCTAGAGCATTCGCAAGCCCTTCTAGAAATTCGCAGGAGCACACCCCATGGCGCCTCCCATTCGTCGCAACGAGCCCCGTCCCGTTCCGCCGCCTCCCGCGCCGGCACGCCCGGCTCCGCCGCCCCCGCCGCCGCCTCCGGCGCGCACCGAGGCCCGCCCCGCGCAGACCGACCGGTTCGAGGCCGCCGCGGGTCGGGTTGCCCAGGTCGCCAACGGGGTGCGCTCCGTTTCGGACGGTGTCGCCGCCACGCAGGTGCGTGACGCCTTCGGTCCCCGCCGCCTCGGCCCCATGACCCTGCCGGGTGGCAGCGGCCGCGTCGTCGAGGGCGCGAACACCGCGCTGTCGCGTGGCGCCGGCGCGCTGAGCCTCGCGGCCAACGTGGCGCAGTTGCCGGGCGCTGGCTACCTGGCGGCCCGTGACGTGCGTGAGGCCATCCGCAACCCGAACGCGGACACCATCCGTCAGGCGGCGGGCTCCACGGCCGGCGCTGCTTCCACGGCGCTGACGGCGACGCGGGACGGCCTGAACCTCGCGGGCAACG
This sequence comes from Myxococcus hansupus, assembly GCF_000280925.3. Lineage (NCBI taxonomy): Bacteria > Pseudomonadati > Myxococcota > Myxococcia > Myxococcales > Myxococcaceae > Pseudomyxococcus > Pseudomyxococcus hansupus. The sequence goes on along the minus strand of NZ_CP012109.1, from coordinate 7,189,961 downwards.
TCAGCAACTACCGCGCCGCCACCAGCGCCGCGCGCACCGCGTTCACCGCGGCGGCCCCGGAGGCCACCCGCGCCGCGGCCACCCGCGTCGCCACCACGGCCGCCAACACGGCGCTGGAAGGCGCGTCGCGTCAGGTCGTGCGCCGCGCGGCCGCCGAGGTCGCCGAGCGCGGGCTGGAGGGCGCCGCGCGCGCCGCTGGCACCGCCGCGCGGGGTGCGCTGGCGGGCGGTGGCACCGCGGTGGCTCGCGCCGCGGGCCGCTTCGCTCCGGGCCTCAACGTCGCCATCGCCGCCGCGGACACGGCCGTCGCCGTGAGCACCATCGCGGACCCGAACGCCTCGACGGGCAAGAAGATTACCGCCGGAGTGACCGCGCTGGGCTCCATCGCCGCCGCGACCAACATCCCGGTGGTCAGCCAGGTGGGCGCGGCCGTCTCGACGGTGTCCAGCTTCATCGGATCCTTCTTCTAAGAAGCGCCGCGTCGTCAGTCCCAACGCTCCGGGGGGCTTCGGTCCTCCCGGAGCGTTGTGCTATCCGAGGGGGACGGGAGCGAGAACCATGACGACCCAAGACGAATCGCAGGGCGGCCGTAACAACGCGCGTTCGCTGGCTGAGCTTCACGCGCTGGGCATCATGAAGAAGATGCCGGCGGCGTTGCAGCTCGACAGCACCGAGCCCGTCGACCTTCCCACCGTCACCGCCCCCTCGTTGGATGGCGTCTCGGTGGTTCAGGTGGCGCCGGCGCCGCTGACCGAGCAGGACCTCGTGGAGCGCTTCGATGCGCTTCGCCGCAAGCACGCCGACAGCCGTGAGCGTCAGCCCGGCGAGGAGGTGGCGCTGGAGGACGAGGTGCTCCTGGACGTCCTCGGCTATGCCAACGAGCGGCTGATTCCCTATTCCGCCAAGGAGAACTGGTGGACGCGCGTCGCCGCGGACCCGGTGGTGCCCGGCTTCTTCGAGGCGCTGGTGGGCGCGAAGGTGGGCCAGTCCTTCGTCATCGAGCTGACGTTGCCGGAGCACTACCCCGTGGAGGCGCTGCGGGGACAGTCCGCGCGCTTCCTGCTGGAGGTGAGGGCGGCGCGTGAGCTGAAGGTGCTGGACGACGACGCCCCGGAGCTGCTGTCGCGGCTGGGCATGGGGTCCACCACGGACATCATGCGCAAGCTGGGGGACGAGCTGGCCCAGGAGCGGCTCGCCGAAGCAGACCGGCTGACGCAGGAGCGCGTGATGGACGTGCTGGTGGAGCGCACGCCGGTGGAGCTGTCCGCGGCGCTGTTGGACGAGGAGATTCGCCGGCGCTGGGCGGACTCCGAGCGGCCCCTCCTCCTGCGCAAGGACTTCCAGCAGGACGAACTCCAGGACGCGCTGGAAGGCTGGCAGGCGGATCCGCTCACGCGCATGGACGCCGCGTATCGCATCACTTTGGCGCTGGCCCTGCGCGCCATCGCGGAGCGCGACGGCATCCAGCCGGACCGCGCTGCCACGGAGGCCATGCTGACGGACCTGGCGGACTTCACCGGCGTCTCCCGGGAGGAGATGGGGCGCTCGGTGAAGGAAGACGCCGCGTTGGCCCAGCGCCTGTTCGAGATGGCGCTGCGCACCTCCATCATCGACCACGTGATGAAGCAGGTGACGCTGACCCCCGCCGCGGCGTGAGGCTCAGCGCGTCTCCAGGGCCAGGGCGACCATCACCTCGGTGACGTCACCGGGGTGGTAGCGGCCCAGGCCCGGCAGGCCGCGCATCGCGGCCTCCGCGTGGTCCATGTCGTCCAACCGCACCATGCGCGCGCCGGGGACCTCCGCGTCCACGGCCGTCACCATGCCGTCCGCCTGGTAGCCGTAGCGCTCATGCAGGTAGCGCTGGAGCGGGTACAGCGTGGAGCGGCGCGACAGGCGCGACGAGGCCAGCGACACGGTGGGGATGCCGGCGGGGTAGGGGTGCTGCTGGATGAACGCCTGCCGCTGGAAATAGGACAGCTCCTCCACGGAGCGGGACACGCCGTGGAACAGCAGCGGGAAGGCGAAGTCGATGACCCGCCGCAGCTCCGGCGTCGTGGCCAGGTCGTGGGCGATGGACGAGCCGCCATAGGGCGCCTGCAACGTCACCACCGCGCGCACCACGTGATGAAGCTCGGGGTAGAGCGCCAGCGTGGCGGTGCACTCCACGCCGCCCTTGCTGTGGCCCACCAGCACCACCGTGCGGCCGAAGTGCTCCGCGTCGAGCAGCGCCTCGCGCAACACCGCCACGTTGTCCGCGAGCAGCCCTTCGGTGTCCACCGCCGCCTCGCGCACGCTCAGGCCCCGGCGCTCCAGGCGCTGCACGTTGTCGAGCAGGTAGCCGGGCAGCTCGTCGCCCAACATGCCGCGCACCAGCACGTATTGGTGGTGCTTCGCTTCGTCCGGGAGCACGGGTTCACCCTCGCGCACCTTCGCGAGCAGCGCGCGGAAGCGGGGCGTGAGGTCCTCGGGCGGCAGGGACAGGGCCGCGCGCTTCAGCCAGCCCGCCATGCCCGCGCAGCCGGGGCCCCACCAGCGCTCGGCGGGAGGCAGGCCGCGCAGCGTGCGAGCGAGCCGGGTGATGGTGCCAGGGGTGGGCGGCGATGGAGGTTCGAGCTGCGACGGCGTCATCTCTTAAAGCAGCGTAGCGGGAACCGAAAGCGGGATGCCAACACGGACGGTGCAGGCGCCGCGCGAGGCACTTGGGCCGTACGTGCGAGTGGGCCCGTGATAAGAAGTCCGAGGACGGGAGGATTCCGAAGCTGACCACCGGACAGGAATGGCTGGTTGACGCCAGCGGCTGCGTGCCTGGCAGCCTCAAGGACGCGGCGGCGCTGGCGGCGCTCTTCGAGGAGCTCATCGTCGTGCTGGACCTGAAGGTCGTGGGTCAGCCGCAGTGGCACGTGTTCCCGGAGCCCGGTGGCATCACGGGCCTGACGCTGCTGGCCGAAAGCCACCTGGGAATCCACACGTTCCCGGAGCACGGCTTCGCCGCGCTCAACGTGTACTGCTGCCGCCCGCGCGAGCGCCCGGACTTCGAGGCGTTGTTGGCGCGCCACCTGGGCGCGGCGGCGTGTGTGGTGCGTGAGCTGAAGCGGGGGGTGACGGCGTGACGCAGGGGAAGTGTCCATCGTGCGGCGCGATGGTGCAGTTCACCGCCGGTTCGGCGCAGGTGGTGGTGTGCGACCACTGCCAGACGGTGGTGGCCCGCAAGGGGCTGGACTTCGAGTCTCACGGGAAGATTGGCAGCATCGTCCCCACCGACTCTCCGCTCCAGCTCCGGGCGCAGGGCCGCTTCCAGAAGACGGCGTACACCATCGTCGGGCACCTGCAGAAGGACCACGGCGAGGGCCCCTGGGACGAGTGGTACGTGGAGTTCGAGGACGGCCGCACCGCGTGGATCAGCGAGTCCGAGGGCGTCTTCCACCTCATGTTCGACATGGGGACCGAGGACGGCGTGTCCTTGGATGACATGCACCCCGGTGAGCGCCTGCACCTGAGGGATCGCGCCTGGATTATCGAAGAGCGGGGCCACGGCCGGGTGACGGCCGCCGAGGGCCAGCTCCCGAACGACTTGGACCCCACGCAGGACGCCTGGTACGTGGACGCCACGGGCCCCAAGGGCGCCTTCGTCACGCTCGACTTCGGCACGCGAGGGCACACCCCCGAGGTCTTCATGGGGGAGGCGCTGAAGCTGGGGCAGCTCGGCATCTCGGCCGGGCAGCTTCGGCCCCGCGTGCGCAAGGTGGAGCTGCAGCAGGCGCGCTGCACGGAGTGCAACGGCAACCTGGAGCTGCGCGCGCCGGACAAGACGCTGCGCGTGGTGTGTCCCTACTGCGGCGCCATGCTCGGTGTGCGCCAGGGGAAGCTGTCCTTCCTCCGGCTGCTGGAGAAGCCGGCCCGCCCGCTCCTGATTCCGCTGGGCACCAAGGGCAAGCTGGACGGCACGGAGTGGATTTGCATCGGCTTCCTGGAGCGCTCGTGCACCGTGGAGGGGATTCGTTATCCCTGGGAGGAGTACCTCCTCTACAACGCGTCGCGCGGCTTCACCTGGCTGATGAACTCCAATGGCCACTGGGTGTTCCTCACGCCGCTGCCCGCGGGTGAGGTGTCCCTGGTCCCGGAGGTCTCCGCCTTCTTCAACGGCCGCCGCTACAAGTGCTTCCAGACCGTCACCGCCGTCACGGACCTGGTCCTGGGCGAGTTCTACTGGACGGTGAAGGTGGGCGAGCGGGCCCAGGCGGCGGAGTATGTCGCGGCGCCGTACTCGGTGAGCGTGGACTCCACGGACGACGAGGTGACGTACACCCACGGCGAGTACCTGGCGCCGGAGGTGGTGCAGGAGTCCTTCAGGTTGAAGGAACCCCTGCCCAGGCCGGACGGCGTCGCGCCCAGCCAGCCCAATCCCTTCCATGGGGGCCTGCGGTCCTCGCTCATGTGGATGGGCATCTGGATGGTGGCGCTGTTCGCGCTGTCCGCCCTCATCACCGCGCGGGCTTCGAACACCGTGGTGCTGGACCAGGTGGTGACGGTGCCCCACACGGCGAACTCGGGCACGCCCACGGCGATGAACTTCAGCGAGCCCTTCGAGTTGACCAAGCGCGGCAACATGAAGGTGGAGGTCCAGGCGCCGGTCCTCAACGATTGGCTGGGCATCCAGGGCGACCTGGTGAACCAGGACACGAACGAGGTGGTGAGCTTCTACGAGGAGCTGAGCTACTACCGGGGGACGACGGACGGTGAGTCCTGGTCCGAGGGCAGCACGGGCGGCAGCACCTACCTGTCGCCGTTGCCCGCCGGGAAGTACGTGCTGCGCACGACGGCCTCGTTCACCCCCGAGCCGGGCAGACCCAGGGACCGCAGCTTCACGGTGAAGCTTACGCACGACGCGCCCCAGGGCACCTGGTTCTGCTTCGCGCTGGGGCTGATGGTGCTGGGGCCCCTCGTGTCGGTGTTCCGTTCGCACAGCTTCGAGACGCGGCGCTGGGCGGAGAGCAACGTCTAGGATTCGGTGGTCACGGCTGGTGGGAGGCGTGTCATGAAGTGGTTTGGAGGACTGGTGCTGCTGGGGTACGCGGCCCTGACATTGTCGGGCTGGTCTCCCTTCACGAAGGAAGAGCGGGACCGGGTACCGGGCAACGTGCGGCGTGGGCCGGGCGGCGTCCTGCTGTGGACTGGCGGCTACATGGGAGGGAAGTGATGTTGTTACTTGGCGTGGTGGTCAGCGTTCAGGGTGTGCTCGCGAGCATCATCTACTCGCTCATCGGTCTGGCGGTGTTCGTGGCGGGCTTCTACGTCATCCGCCTCATCATGCCGTTCGACGTCCACAAGGAGCTGGAGGCCGACCAGAACACGGCGGTGGGCATCGTCATCGGCTCGTTCATCATCGGCCTGGCCATCATCGTGGCCGCGGCCATCAGTGGATGAGCGGCGCGCTCCGCCCTCACGTGCCTTCGAAGTGAAGTGACGCCTTGAACAAGACGCTGCTGTACATCACCGTCATCGTCATCGCGACGTGCGGGCTCATCTACGAGCTCGTCGTCGGGGCGCTCGCCAGCTACCTGCTCGGCGACTCCATCACCCAGTTCTCCACCGTCATTGGTGGCTACCTCTTCGCCATGGGCATTGGCAGCTACCTGTCGCGCTATGTCGAGCGCGGGGTGGCGCAACGCTTCGTGGAGGTGGAGCTGGCGGTGGCGCTGCTGGGCGGCATCTGCGCGCCCATGCTGTTCCTCACCTTCACGCTGACGGACCTGTTCCGCGTGGCGCTGTATGGCAGCGTGATTGCCATTGGCGCGCTGGTGGGCATGGAGATTCCCCTCCTGCTGCGCATCCTCAAGGACCAGCTCAAGTTCAAGGACCTGGTCAGCCAGGTGCTGTCGCTGGACTACGTGGGCGCGCTCGCGGCCAGCGTCGCCTTCCCGCTGCTGCTGGTGCCGAAGCTGGGCCTGGTGCGCACGTCCCTGCTGTTCGGCGTGCTGAACGCGGCGGTGGCGCTGTGGAGCACGTGGTTGCTCGCGCCGCTCTTGGGCAACCCGCTGCGGCTGCGCGTCAAGGCGGTGGGCCTGACGGTGCTGCTGCTGGTGGGCTTCGCCATGGGCGACCGGCTCACCACCTTCTACGAGGACCAGCTCTACGCGGACGAGGTGGTGCACGCCTCCAGCTCGCCGTACCAGCGCATCATCGTCACGCGTGGCAAGCGGGGCTTCTCGCTGTTCCTCAACGGCAACCTCCAGTTCGCCAGCCTGGACGAGTACCGCTACCACGAGTCCCTGGTGCACCCGGCGATGGTGCGCGCGGCGAAGGTGGAGAACGTGCTCATCCTGGGCGGCGGGGACGGGCTGGCCGCGCGGGAGGTGCTGCGCTACCCGGAGGTCCGCTCCGTCACGCTGGTGGACCTGGACCCCTCGATGACGCAGTTGGCGTCCAACTTCGAGGAGCTGGTGAAGCTGAACCGCCAGTCGCTCAAGGACCCCCGGATGCGGGTGGTGAACGGCGACGCCATGCAGTTCCTCACCGAGGGCACCGCGCTGTACGACGTGGTCATCGTGGACTTCCCGGACCCGAACAACTTCGCGCTGGGGAAGCTGTACACCACGGGCTTCTACAAGCTCTTGAAGAAGCGCATCACGCCGGAAGGCGTGGCGGTGGTGCAGAGCACCAGCCCGCTGTTCGCGCGGCGCTCCTTCTGGTGCGTGGAGACGACGCTGAAGGCCGCGGGCTTCTGGACGGAGCCGTACCACGCGCTGGTGCCCTCCTTCGGCGAGTGGGGCTACGTGCTGGTGGCCAGCGAGGTGCCGGGCCGGCACCGGCCGCTGCCCGAAGGGCTGCTGTTCCTGGATGACCCGACGATGGAGTCGCTCACCCAGTTCCCTCCGGACATGGGGCGCTTGCCCGCCGAGGTGAACCGGCTGAACAACCAGGTGCTGGTGCACTACTACGAAGCGGAGTGGCAGCGGTGGAACTGACGCGGCGGGAGCTGGTCGCCGCGTTCCTCGGTTCCGCGGTGGCGACCAGCGCGTGCCGGACTTCGAGGCCGCGTGGCCGCGTGCCGGGCGCGGTGGTGGACAAGGTCGTCGAGGTGGGCCACCAACTGCGCGGCGGGCCGCTGCCTCGCGCGGACCTCGTCGAGCCGGTGGAGGTGCTGGTCGTGGGCGCGGGCGTGGCGGGCCTGTCCGCGGCGTGGCGGCTGGCGGCGGCGGGCGTCCGGGGCGTGCGGGTGTTGGAGCTGGAGGCCGAGCCGGGAGGCACGTCTCGCTCCGGGCGCAACGCCGTCTCCGCGTATCCGTGGGGCGCGCACTACCTGCCGGCGCCGCTGGAGGACCGGGGGCCGGTGGTGCGGTTGCTGCGCGAGATGGGCGCGGTGTCCGGCGTGGACGACGCGGGCCGCCCGCACTTCGAGGAGTCGCTGCTCATCCACGAGCCGGAGGAGCGCTTCTTCTACCGGGGCCACTGGTACGAAGGGCTGTACCTGCACGCGGGGGCCAGCGCGGAGGACCTGGAGGAGCTGCGGCGCTTCGAGGCGCGCATGAATGGCTTCGCGGCGGCGCGCGACGCGAAGGGTCGCCGGGCCTTCGCGGTGCCGTCGGGGCTGTCCAGTGACGACGCGGAATGGACGGCGCTGGACGCGCTGAGCATGGCCGCGTGGCTGGAGCGCGAGGGCTTCCGTTCGACGCGGCTGAAGTGGGTGGTGGACTACGCGTGCCGGGACGACTTCGGCACCACCGCCGAGCACGTCTCCGCGTGGGCGGGCATCTGGTACTTCACCGCGCGGCAGGACGGGAATGGAGAGCGCAGCGAGGGCTACTTGAGCTGGCCCGAGGGCAACGGCCGGCTGGTGCGGCAGTTGGTGTCCGCGCTGCCGCCCGGTGCGCTGGAGCGCAACGTGCTGGCGCACACGGTGGAGCCCGTGGAGGGCGGCTGCCGGGTGGACGCGGTGGACGCGGCCACGGGCAAGCCGAGGGCCTTCCTGGCGCGGCAGGTGGTGCTGGCGTGTCCACGCTTCGTGGCGGCGCACGTGGTGGCGCCGTGGCGGCGCGAGCGCCCCGAGTGGCTGGGCGGCTTCACGTATGGGCCCTGGGTGGTGGCGAACCTGACGTTGTCCTCGCCGCCGCGCTCCCGGGGGTTCCCGCTCGCGTGGGACAACGTCTTCTACGAGAGCCGCAGCCTGGGCTACGTGGTGGCCACGCACCAGACGCTGCGCCAGGACGAGCGCGGGCCCACGGTGCTCACGTGGTACCTGCCCATGGACGGCGGGGATGCGAAGGCCGAGCGCGAGAAGGCGCTGTCCGCGACCTACGCGGATTGGGAGTCGCTGGTGATGGCGGACATGGTTCCAGCGCATCCCGGCATCGAGGCGCAGGCGCAGCGGCTGGAGGTGCAGCGCTGGGGCCACGCCATGGTGCGGCCCACGCCTGGCTTCATGTGGGGCGAAGCCCGCAAGGCCGCGGCGGAGAGCCTGGGGCGCACGTTGCACTTCGCGCACTCGGACCTGGGCGGCATGGGCTTGTTCGAAGAGGCCAACTGGTTCGGCGTCCGGGCCGCGGAGCGTGTGCTGGCGGAGCTGGGCCGGCGCGAGTTGAGCTGGCTTTAGTCGGTTCGGCAACACCCCTGGTTTGCACAATCCATGGGCCTTGAAGCACCCTGAATGCTCACACGGACGTGGCTTCCCGGGGGGAACATGCCGAACACCGTGGGCGTGAATGCGCTGTCCGTCGTGAAGGAGGACAGCAACGGCGTCACCGTTGCGTTTCCCGACGTCTGCAAGACGCCGAGCCCCGCGGGGCCGGTTCCGGTTCCCTATCCCAACGTCGCGCGCTCGGCGGACACCGCCAAGGGAAGCAAGAAGGTGACGGCGGATGGGAAGCCTGTGTGCCTGGAAGACTCGAACTTCAGCACCAGCACGGGAGATGAAGCCGGCACGGCAGGGGGCGGGGTGGCTTCGGGCAAGACGAAGGGCAAGGCGGAGTTCGTCAATTACGCGTTCGACGTGCTGATTGAAGGCAAGCATGTGGCCCGCGCGTTCGACCTGATGCTCCACAACGACAAGAACACGCCGCCCGCTCCGGTCATGCAGCCTCCTGTGGTTGCTTCGGGAAAGTCCGCGCAGGACGTGTGTGAGTGCTGTGGCGAGCCTCGTTGAGCATGTGAACGTGTTCGATGCGGAGGGGTGTCCATGAGTTCTTCCGTTCCCAAGAGGCAAGCACCCTTGGCGTCATCGGGGGAGCGCATTCTGGAGCCGCGTGTCGGGTGGGTGGCGGCGCTGGCGGGAGATGGCCTCGTGCGCGTGGACTTTCCCGGCAACGTGGCGGGACCTCTTGTCGCGCGTGTCTCCCTGGGACTGGAGCGAGCGGTGCTGGTTCGTGCCGCCGCTGAGCGCCACGGCGCCATCCTGCTCTTCGAAAACGGTGACCCCCGCTTGCCGATGTTGGTCGGACTGGTTGCTCCCACCAGCGCGACACCGCTCATCGACGCGGTGTTGGAGCGCTCCCTTGAAGAGGTTCCAAAAGAGGCGCGCGTGGATGGCAGGCGCGTCGTCATCGAGGGGCGCGATGAAGTGGTGCTGCGGTGTGGGAAGGCGACGCTGACACTGCGCCGGAACGGTGAGGTGGTGTTGCGTGGACTCAACATCCGAACCGAAGCCGACGGGATTCAGCGCATCAAGGGCGGGAAGGTTCAGATCAACTGAGCGCGGTTCGAAGCGAGGTCCACATGTCGAAAGACCAGCACACGTGGGACATCGAGAACCTTCCGGGGAAGCACCTCTCCCAAAAGGGAAAGGGATGCCTCAACCGGCACCAGGGATACAAAGACAATGACCCCTGCAGTCATCAATGGCAGGGCTATCAGCGGGCCAAGTCCGATTCGGGCCGCTACAACTGGCCTGCCTACAAGTCGCTGAGCGTCGAGGTCCGCGAGAAGAGTTTCCTCATGGAGACCTTCTGGTTCATCGCGAAGTCCACCAAGCCTCCTGTGAAGGGGGAATGGGACCTCGCTCATGAGTTCATGAGCCGGAAGAAACAGTGGATGAGGAACTTCAGGACGAACGCGAGCACGCCGTATTGGCACGAGGCACATCACCTCGTTCCCAACAGCGACCTTCGTGGGGCCATCCTCAATGTCGGGAAGGGACACCGCTTGGAAGGGAGGGTGGTCCTGCTGGTGCGCGGCGGGTTGATGGACGAGGGCTACAACCTCAATGCCGCGCTCAACATGATCATCCTGCCCATGGACAGGAAGGTATCCAGTGCCCTCCGGTTGCCTCGGCATCGCAAGACCCGGATGACGCGTTCTCACCAGGGCTACAGCAAGAACGTACGGCTCTTGCTCGATGCGGTGTTCGCGCCTCTTCAAGCGAAGGTGGAGAAGTGCAAGGGGAAGCTTCCTGCCTACAGGAAGTGCAGAAGGAAGATCGAACGAATCTCTCGGGACCTCTACCCGAAGGTCATTGATGCCGGCGCGCAGATGGGCGGGCGCAGTCAAGCCATCGACGACATGCCCGCCTCCAGCTTTCAGAAGCAGGAACCTGGAGCCGCCAACTACACGGACCTTTGAACCCCGGGTGTGAACTCAAGAGATGGGAGGACTATGCGGTTCTTCAAGATAAGTGTCTTGGGTGACCCTGATGATGACAGTCTTTGCTTCTTGGACAACTTCGTCGAGGGCATCAATCCCTTGGCCCATCGCGCCTCGAGCGGCGTTCGCATCGGCGTGGAGTATCCCAAAGAGGCCAAGATCTTCATGAACCGGGAGAACCCGGGCATCAAGCTGTCTCCGCTGCTGGGAAACAGCCGGAACGTGCTGGTGGGGTCGAATGAATTCAAGGCCGCCATCGAAAAGCACTGCAAGAACGAGATTGAGTACCTGCCGTTCACGCTCTACGACCACCGCAAGCGCGTTCATAGCCGGGACTACTTCATCATCAATCCCATTGGCACCTTCGACTGCCTCGACCGCAAGGAGAGTGTCATCGAATGGGATGACGAGGACCCCGAAGAAATCATTGGGATCGATAAGATTGTCCTCGACCGGAAGAAGATGAAGGACGCGCCTCAGTGCTTCCGCATCGACAAGGCACCTACCTCCTACGTGTTGGGACTGGAAGTCGCTCGGGAGTTCAAGGCTCGGAGCTTCAAGAACATCTGGTGGACAGAGCTGCCACTCAGCGGCGGTCAGTGAGTCGGTGATGCACCTCCATTGGGACATCGTCGAAGAGCACTTCCACGAGGCGGCGTTCCTCTGGTCTCAACGCGAGCGGGCGCTTCAATCCGCGGACCAGTCCCTGGCCGATATCGCGGAGAGTGATGAGTATCGGCTGGTGGCGCACCTGGAGGGGTTGGTGCATGCGGGGCCTCGCGCCGCGGAACACCTGCTGCTCCCCACGCTGAGAGATGGGGTTCCAAGCGAAGTCGCGGTGGCGGCGCTGGCGCTCCTTGCCTCGCGAGAACGGGACTGGGCTGACACGGTGATGGCTGCCCTCGTCGAGACGACACATCCGGAGGCGCTGCTGTCGGGGGTCGCGCTCTGTCCCAGCGCAGGCATCGACGACTCGCTTCGGGCGCTCATGCCCACCCTGAGCCCAGGTCTGCAGGCCCGGGTGCTGGAGGTATTGGCGTTCCGGGGGGTGGACCCAGGTGGCGCGTTGGAGCCCCTGCTCGCGACGCAGGAGCCCGAGGTCCTCGCGGCGGCGTTGGATTGTGCTCGGTTCGCGGGGCCTGTCACGGCCCATGCGCTGGTGGCTCGGGGACTGTCGGAAGGGAGCGCTGAAACGCGTGATGCAGCCATCTCCACGGGCTGTGTCGTCGGTTCTCGCGATGCATGGCGGCGCTGCCGCCGCGTCGTTGAGCGGGACGAGCCGCTCCCCGCGCTTTCGCTCGTCGCAATGGCCTTGGGGGGCGATGCCAAGGAACGGGCCCTCCTGCTGGAGCGGCTCGCGCATCGTGAAGCCCGCGTGGACACCCTCTGGGCCATGGGGTTCGGCGCGACGCCGATGCTCATCGAGTCGCTGGTGGTGGCGTTGCGCGAAGGCGTCGCGGCCGCGGCGGCGCCCTTGTCATTCGTGAGTGGGCTCCCCTTGTCGAAGCTGCTGGTCCTTGCCGAAGCGGACTCGGACGAGCTCCCGGTTCCGACAGCGGGAACGGCCCTGTTGGAGCCCATTGAGCAGTGGTGGCGAGACGCACGTCCTGGGCTTTCCGAGGAGGGCCGGTATCTCAATGGCCGGCTCTGGTCCTTGGCTTCCGTGCTCACGGCACTGAAGGATGTCCCGTGTGCGTGGCGCTCGGAGCTGGCTTGGGACCTCTCAGTGAGGACACGAGGTTCGGTGCAGGTCGAGACTCGGGCGTGGAGTTGGGCGCAGCGAACGGCCCTCGCAAGCGCGCTCCAGGCCACGCAGCGCTTCCAGTCGGGACCCTTCACGAGGTTCCTGTCCTCATGAGCACGGTCCTTACCGGAATGGGCGTGGTGTCCTCCGTGGGGCGCACCGCGCTGGCCGCTTGTGCCGCCATCCATGCCCGAATCAGCAGGCCCCGGAAGCTGCGGTACTTCCGCTCCGTGGATGAAGAGACTCAGGACGCGGTGGGGCTCACGGCGCATCCCCTCACGGGCTACACGGAAGGGTTCGACGGAGTGGGGCGTTGGAGGCGGCTCGCGCTGGGGGCCCTCGAGGACCTGCTGCGAACTCCCTGCGTTCCGAAGGACGCGGACTCCCGCTTCTGGGGCCGCACAGGCATGGTGGGGGTTCTCCCAGTTCCAGAGGATTTGCTGCCCGTGCCCGAACCGGAAAGTGCCTCGCTCCTGGCGCTTTGTCTTTCGCCGCTGCGGGATGAGCTGGGGCTTGATGTGGCGGTCGAGTCGATGAAGGCCGTCGCGATGGGTTCAGCGGGCTTGTTCGTGGCTTTGGAGATGGGGCTGCGCTGGCTTGATGACGGTGTGCTGGACCGGTGCCTCATCGTCGTCGCGGACTCGTATCTGACGCCATTGCCGTTGCTGCGCTTGTCGCGCGAACGCCGACTGAAGTGGGACGGCCAGCCGGTGGGACTGATGCCAGGGGAGGCGGGCGTGGGTTTCTTGCTGGAGCGGGAGACCCACGCCGTTCGCCGTGGAGCGTCGCCACTGGCACGCATCCTGGCGGTCGCGACAGGCCGGGAGTCGTCGCCTGGTTCAGGGGCTCGCCACTTTTCGGGAGTGGCCTTGGGCTCGTGTGTCCGGGACGCGTTGGGACGCTCGGCTGCGCCGTTGCCATTCAGCGGGGACATTCACGTGGACCTGAACGGTGAATCCTGGAGGTCCCGGCAATGGGGGGGCGCGCTGGCTCGCTTGCGGGATGGCCTCGCGGAGCCGCGTATCCACACCGTGGCCTCGTCGGTGGGAGACACCGGGTGTGCCAGCGCCGCACTGGGGCTGTGTCAGGCCGTTCACGGGTTGTGCTGGGGGCATGCGCGCTCGAATCCGTGTCTCGTTGTGTCGAGCGCTGACGATGGCGCGGTCGGATGCGTGGCGGTCCAAGGCATGGGCGCGCCCATTCGCGCGTTGTTCATGGGCCGCAGGGCCGGGTGAGACATGGCTTCCCAGTACCTGTCCGTCTTCGTGCGGAACGCGTTGGAGGAGAACGAGGAACTGCTCCAGGACGTGCTCACGGGCAGGGCGGATACCGAGACGCTGCTCACGTTCTGCGAGAATTTCCGCCGTGCGGGCATCGGGGCGCTCTTCCTGGGAAGTGCGCCGAAGCTGTTCCGGCAGATGTTGCATTACAGCGGTCGTGCCTATGCGCACTTTCTCGGCCGGGCCGGGCCTCGCACGGTGCTGACGAGCAAAGCGAACCCCTTCTTCGATGCGGTGGGCGCCGGAGACTTCGATGCCGCGGCGCTCATCGCCCACACGTCTCGTCGTGATTGGGGCCAAGGAGAGGAGTACGAAGAAGACTTTCTCTTCGTCGAGTTCCTGATGCAGCGCTTCTTTCTTGGCGCCACGCCTCAGGCGGGGGCGGCCCTGCTCGAACGCTATGAAGCCTCGCTTCAAGGCGCGGAGGACTGCCGGCTTCCCATGTGCCATGCGCTCCTCACCCGGGACTCCCAGGCCTTCAACTCCACCCTCACCACGTTCCTGAGTGAGCGGGACGAGTGGCTCACGCAGTTGTCGGATGGCGGTGCCGTGTCGGATGAGTCCGCCGCCACGGAGGGAAATCTGTGCGTCCCAGGGCTGGCCTTGGTGAAGCTGGCGGAGCGCGATGGCTTGGAGACCGAGCAGGACTATCTCCATGTTCCTTCCACCGCGAGGAAGGGCGGCCTCATCGCGTTCGCCCCCGACGCCTGGCGGGCGCTCTGGGATTAGGCGGCGGAGGCTGCCCTGCCTGGCCGTACCCGGCTGGGGAACAGGGGCCTGTGTTGGCTCGCATGTGCATCTCCCTCCTCGGAGCCCGGGTCCCGTTCAGTGCCCGGGCGTTCTCGTGGAGGTCGCACCATGTCGCTCAAGGAATACCCGCCCGGCACCGCGTTCCCTGGTGTCATTGGACGCACGGACGCGGAGTCCACTCCCGCCTGGCCCGCGCCGCTGCGCGCGAAGCCCGGGGCACCCAACGTCCTCTTCATTGTCTTGGATGACACGGGCTTCGGCCAGCTCGGTTGCTATGGCTCGCCCATTCGTACGCCGAACCTGGACCGGCTGGCGAAGGGCGGCTTGCTCTACAACAACATGCACACCACCGCGCTGTGCTCGCCCACGCGCTCGTGCATCCTCACCGGCCGCAACCACCACTCCAATGGCATGGCCGGCATCACCGAAATCTCCGTCGGGTACCCAGGGCGCAACGGCACCATTCCCTTCGAGAACGGCTTCCTGTCGGAGATGCTGGCCGGGCACGGCTACAACACCTACTGCGTGGGCAAGTGGCACCTCACCCCCGCCGAGCAGACGAGCGCCGCGGGTCCCTACTCGCGCTGGCCCCTGGGGCGCGGCTTCGAGCGCTACTACGGCTTTCTTGGCGGCGACACGCATCAGTACTACCCGGACCTCGTTCACGACAATCATCCGGTCCGTCCGCCAAAGACACCCGAGGAGGGCTACCACCTGACAGAGGACCTGGTGGACCGGGCCATCGGCTTCGTCGCGGACGCGAAGCAGGTGGCGCCCGACAAGCCCTTCTTCCTCTACTTCTGCACCGGCGCGATGCATGCGCCCCACCATGTCCCCACGGAGTGGTCGGACCGGTACAAGGGGCAGTTCGATGGCGGTTGGGACGCCTACCGGGAGAAGGTCTTCCGCCGTCAGCTCGAGCTGGGAATCCTTCCTCCCGGCACGCAGCTATCCCGGCACGACCCGGACGTGCAGGCGTGGGACAGCCTGTCCTCCGATGAGCAGCACCTCTATGCGCGGATGATGGAGGTGTTCGCGGGCTTCCTGGAGCACACGGACCACCACCTCGGCCGGCTCCTGCGTTCCCTGGAGGAGAGCGGCGAACTGGAGAACACGCTCGTCATGGTCATCTCCGACAATGGCGCCAGCGCGGAGGGCGGACTGCACGGCTCCGTCAACGAGCTGAAGTTCTTCAACAACACGCCGGAGTCGCTGGAGCAGAACCTGGCGGCGATGGGGGACCTTGGCGGGCCCCGCCACTTCAACCACTACCCTTGGGGCTGGGCGTGGGCGGGCAACACGCCCTTCAAACGGTGGAAGCGCGAGACCTACCGGGGTGGAACGTCGGACCCGTTCATCGTCCACTGGCCCCGTGGCATCCGGGCGCGAGGAGAAATCCGTTCGCAGTACTGTCACGCCATCGACATGGTCCCCACGGTGCTGGACTGTCTGGGCATCGAGGCCCCCGCGGAGATTCGCGGCGTCACGCAGTCTCCCGTCGAAGGTGTCAGCTTCAAGTCCTCCTTCCAGGACGCGGACGCGGAGAGCCGACACCACACGCAGTACTTCGAGATGTTCTGCCACCGTGCCATCTACCACGACGGTTGGCGCGCGGTGTGTCCGTTCCCCGGTCCCTCGTTCACGGAGGCGAAAGAGCCCTTCGGCGCGGCGCGCTTCACGGAGGCCCGGTTGCGCGAGTTGGACGCGCATGGCTGGGAGCTGTACCACGTGGCGGAGGACTGGACGGAGACGCGGGACGTGGCCGCGAGGGAGCGTGACAAGCTCATCGAGCTGATTGCCCGTTGGTATGTGGAGGCGGGCCGGTACGACGTGCTGCCGCTCGTCACGCCGTCCTTGGAGCTCTTCTCCTTGGAGCGTCCGCAGTTGTCCAGGGAGCGGGAGCGGTACGTCTACCGGCCCAACACCTCGCCCGCGCCTGAGAACGTCGCGGCCCACGTCCTCAATCGAACCCACACCATCACCGCGCAGGTGGACGTGAAGGACGGCGCGGAGGGCGTGCTGCTCTGTCACGGTGGATTGACGGGCGGGTACTCGCTCTTCATCAAGGACCGCAAGCTCCACTACGTCTACAACTTCGTCGGCGAGAAGGAGTTCCACCTCGAGTCCGCCGTGGACGTACCAGGCGGCCCGTCCGAGCTGCGCTTCGAGTTCCAGCTCACGGGCGCCCCGGACCTGCCCGCGGGACGCGGTGCTCCGGGCCTGGGGCGCCTCTTCATCAACGGAGACCTGGTGGCCCAGTGCGACATTCCGAAGACGATGCCGCTGCTCATCAGCCTGGGTGAAGGACTGACGTGTGGCCGGGACGAGAACTCCGCCGTGAGCCAGCAGTATCAGCCGCCGTTCGCGTTCAAGGGAGGGACGCTGGTGGAGGTGGTGGTGGACGTGTCCGGCGAGCACCTCCATGACCCGGCGACAGAGGCGAGCACCGTCATGGCACGCCAGTAGTCCGCGAGGTGGCACGGGCCACGGTGACGATGATGATGTCGTCGCGCCGGCTCAGGGCCACGAGCTCGCTCGGGCCCGGCACCACGGGGTGCCGGGTGGCGCCACCGCCGACGCCGCCGGGGAAGTACAGCGCGCGGTCGTCATCCACGTAGAGGACGGGGACGTGACTCCCGGCGGCCTCGACGTCCTCGGGGGCGAAGACGTGGACGCCGCGAGCAGGTGGCGCCGTCGACACAGGGGCGCACCCGACGGTGAGGGCGAACAACAGGCAGAGCCAACGGCACATGGACGCACTCCGTGCCTTCGGCTTCGCGCCGGGCACTCGACGAATCAGGGATTCGAGCGGCGAGGGCCGCGGTTCAGGGGGGACGGGTGACGTCACAGCGCCCGGAGGCGCTGCGTGAGAGGTCCTCCGCCACGGAGCGGAGCACGGTGCCGGTGAGCGTGGAGCCTTCCTCGACGGGGGCGGGTTTGCCCTGCGTGAGCCAGGCGGCCACGCGGCCCAGGCTGGCCGCGGTCACCACCTGGAGCCGGACGCTGACGCGCACCTCGAAGCGCGCGTCGGCGGTGGGCCGCTCCGCGAGAGTCCATGCCACGCGCTCCAGCGGCATCGAGGATGCGCCGTCGGGCAAGGGGCGCTGGTCCAACAGGTACAGGCCACCCCCGAAGGCGAGCACCTGCGTGAGGCGGGTGGTGTCCACGCGAGCGTCGAACCAGATGGCGTTCTTCCGCCACAGCGTCAGCTCCACTTCCAGCTTCCCCGCCATGCCCAGCCGCACCAGCCGATCCAGCTCCAGTGAGACGAAGTCGAAGGCCTCGGGCCGCACCATGACGCGTCGCCCGGACAGCGAGGCGGTGCAGGTGGTGCGCGGCTCCATGGCGTGGACCGTGGGCGCGAGCAGGCTCGACACGGCGATGAGCGCCGTGCCGAACCTTCGTCCCCAGTGTGTGAGTGCCCGGTCCATGCGCGTCAGAAGGTGCGCTGGAAGAGCAGCCGCGCCTCGGGGGACCCGGTGGCGCGCTCATCGGTGCGCCACGCGACGTCGAAGCGCACGCCATCGCCCAGGTGCAGGCTCGCGCCCACGCCGACGCGGGCCTCCGTCCATTCCGAGTCCGACCGCACCGTGCCCACATCGGCGAAGAGACCGAGCGCGTCCCACCGGTACTCCGCCGTGGTGAGCACGGACACGTCGCCACGGAACTCCTTGAAGCCGTAGCCGCGCAGCGCGGTCCATCCGCCCAGGCCTTCGCGCTTCTGCTCAGGCAGGTTGCTGCCGCCCGCGGTGCGCACGCGCAGCGACAGGCCCGACTCCCAGCCCGTGGGCACGTCCAGCGCGAGGTCGTTCACCATCTTCCAGAAGCGCTGGTCTCCCCCCGCGCTCCCAGGGCCGTTGCCCACTTCCAGGGTGAGCAGGCCGCGGAGCGAGGCGCGGTGGTCCCAGTCACCGTCCCGGTCGAAGAGCGTCGTCTCCGGCGTGCGGAAGAGTGAGCCCACCTGGGTGGAGGCGGGCATGCCGCTGGCGTACTCCAACCGCACCACCACGGAGTCGAAGCGCCCTTCCGTGACGGGCGCGTTGGGGAACGGCGCGGAGCCGCGGCGGAACAGGCTGAAGGGCGGCGCGAAGCTGCGCATCGTCTCGTACCGGTCGCTGCGGTACTCGACGCCCGCCAGCCAGTCCTCCGCCCACCGGAAGGTGGCGAAGCCCGTGACGCCCCGGCGGCGGAAGTAGTCGCGGTCCGGACGGTTGATGAGGGCGGAGTAGATGGACGAGTCGATGTCACCCAGCCGCCACCGGTCCAGCGTGTCCGTGAAGTCGTAGGCCTGCGCGCCCAGCTCCGCGAGCCTCAGCCCGGGGATTTGCACCTTGGCCCCGCCCAGCATGTTGACCCGGCGCTGCCGCCGCGTGCCTTCCGGGTCATCCGGCAGGCGCTGTCCGCCCCAGCGCAAGGGCACGGTGAGCGCCGCATCCAGCGTGGTGTGCGCGCGGTCCTTCGGGTCCCAGAAGCGGACCCTGCCCGACAGGCCCGGCGAGAAGCCCGTCACCTGCGTGTGGTCGGGCAGGAAGTCCGCGTCGAAGTCCGGCCGCCGTGGGCGCAGATGCACCACCACCGTCTTGCCCTCGATGCTGATGCCCTCGCTGTTGTTCCGGTTGTCCCACCAGTCGGCGAACTTCTGCCAGCTCACCTCGAACTCCACGTGCTCGCGGTTGCGCTCGCGGCGGCGGGGCTCCTCCTGCGTCTGGTAGGTCCGGCTTCCGTCCGCCTCACGGAACTCGACGATGCGCGCGCGCCGGGTCTTCGTGTTCTCGGCGTCGTCCAGCTTCGTGGGCTCCAGGAAGGGGAGCCGGGACTCCAACTGCTGCACGGCGCGCTTCGCGTCGCTGCGGAGGAACACCGTGCCGGGCTTGAGGTCGAGCGCCGCCTGGACACGCGCGGCGATGTCTCCGTCCACGCCCCGCACCTCCACGCGTTCGATGCGGCCTTCGTCCACCGTCACCACCAGCCGGCCGTCCGGTGTCCACACCGCGGAGAGGCTCGCGAGCAGGTAGCCCTCCTCGCGCAGGTCCTTCAGCGCGCGCTCCATGCCCTGGGCCACGCCGCCCAGGAGGATGCCGGGATGCAGCGTTTCCCGCTCCAGCCGCGCCAGCCAGTCACGGGGCGGGTACGGTGGCGCGCAGGGCCGGACGATGGAGAGCGTGCCGCGCCGCGAGTCGACGCGCAGCGTGGCGGTGAAGGACTCCTTGTCCTCCTCCTGGGAGGCGGCGCGGTGGGGGAGGCGGAGCAGCTTCTCGAGCACCTCCTGGGGCTGGATGTCCTGGAGGCCTTCAATCACCACCTCGTTGATGACGGGGTTCTCCTCCAGGTGGACTTCCAGCACCGCGAGTCCCGGCGTCTCGGAGACACGCACCCGGGGCTCCACGCGGGCGAACAGGCCGGAGCGCGCGAGTCGGCGGAGGTAGAGATGCACCTCGCTTCCCCCCAGCGGCGCCTCCGAGTCCGCGCGCGGCGCGCCGATGAGCGTGCGCACCTGCGTATCGGTGAGCCAGCGGAGTCCCTGCAGCTCGATGCGGCCCGGGGTGAGCGAACGGCCATCCACGGTGAGCTGCATCGGGACGAGCACGTGGGCGTCGTTCGTCTCCTCGCCCTCGGCATCGAGGTCGTCGGGGCATTCCTTCCACGAGTCGTCTACATCCCGTGCCCGGGCGCGGACCGTCTCGGACGGCGCGGCCTCGCGGACAGGCGCCGGGGAGGGGGGCCTGGCTTCCGTTGCCGGAGGCGTCGACTCAGGCGCCGCGGTGTTGGTGGGCGGAGGCGTTGCAGTCGTCGTTTCCTGCGTCGGCGTGGCCGGCGCCTCGGACGGAGGCGCGGGCTGCGCGGCGGCGACTGCGGAGAGGATGCACGTGAGGAGCGCGAAGCGGTTCATGCTCGGAGGGAGAGCACATGCCGTTCCACCGGGAGCTGTGGGGCAAGTGCTTGAAAGGACGAGGGCCTGGCAGTCATGTCGATGTCATGGAGACATCCTGATGTCGAGCCGTGATGTGGTACTGACATCGCTCCGATGCGATTGCTCGCGACCATCCAACATCTGGATACGGGCGTCGGTCGGCATGGAGACGCCCCCCCATCACGTGACGGGGAGCCCGAGCGCCTTGATGCGCCGGTAGAGGTTGCCCCGGTCGACCTGGAGCAGCCGCGCGGCACCCGCGATGCTTTCGCCCTGCTGGAGCGCGGCGCGAATCAACTCGCGCTCGAAGTCCTCCACGTGCTCGCGGTAGCTCTTGTCGCCCAGCAACGTGCGGCTGGCCGTGGCGGCGGGCTGGGGCCCGGCGACGAGCTCCGGTCCGAGCGTCAGCGGGCCTTCGCCTCGAAGCAGGTTGAGGCGCTCGATGAGGTTGCGCAGCTCGCGCACGTTGCCCGGCCACGCATAGGCATGCAGGGCCGCCTCCGCGCCGGGGGCGAGCACGAGGGGCACGTGCTGCCCCGCCAGCTCCGCCGCGAAGGCGCGCGCCAGCGGCAGCAGGTCCTCCGGCCGCTCACGCAGCGGCGGAATCTGGAGCGGCATCACGTTGAGGCGGAAGTAGAGGTCCTGACGGAAGCGGCCCTCCTTCACCGCGCGGGTGAGGTCCTGGTGCGTGGCCGCGAGCACGCGCGCGTCCACCGGCACCGGGAGGCTGCCGCCCAGGCGCTCCACTTCCTTCGTCTCCAGAACGCGCAGCAGCTTGGCTTGAAGCTCCAGCGGCATGTCCCCCAACTCGTCGAGGAACAGCGTGCCACCGTGCGCCTGTTCGATGCGGCCCGCGCGCCGTGACAGCGCGCCGGAGAACGCGCCCTTCTCGTGGCCGAACAGCTCGCTCTCCAACAGGGTGGAGGGAATCGCCGCGCAGTTGACGGCGACCAGCCGGCCCTTGCGCCCCGACGCGAGGTGCAGCGCCCGCGCGACACGCTCCTTGCCCGTGCCCGTCTCGCCAGTGATGAGGATGGCGGTGTCGCTGGGGCCCACCCGGGTGATGAGCTGGCGCAGTGACACCATGCTGAGGCTGTCACCCACGAGGTGTCCGGGGCGGGCCAGTGCATCCAACAGCCGCTCGCGCTCTTCTTGAAGCGCACCCAGCGCCAGCGCGTTCCGCAGCGCGGTGACGAGCCGCTCGGGCGAAGGGGGCTTCTCGACGAAGTCCGTCGCGCCCAGCCGCAGGGCCTGCACGGCTTCGGCGGGAGAGGCCTCGCCGGACAGCACCACCACGGGCACGGGGAGCGGGCGCGGCAGCCGCGCGAGCAACTCCAGGCCCGTCTCGCCCGGCATGCGAATGTCGAGCAGCATCATCGCGGGCGGGCCCTCGGGCGCGTCGAGCAGCCGGGTGGCCTCCGCCGCGGAGCGCGCCTCCACGGGCGTGAAGCCTTCATCGCTGAGCAGCCCGCGGAGGGCCTTGAGGACGCCAGGGTCGTCGTCGACGACGAGGATGCGAGGTCCGGGCTTCATGCGTGGGTGGGGGGCGTGAGGGGCAGGTCCACGCGCGCCAGCGTACCGCCGCCCGGCGCGGGCTCCAGGCGGAGTGTGCCGCCGTGCTCGTGGACGATTTTCTGGGAGATGGGCAGCCCCAGCCCGCTGCCGCCGGGCTTGGTGCTGAAGAGTCCGCGCGTGAGGGCGGGGCCCTCGAGGACCTGGGCGACGCCGCTGCCGCCATCCTTCACGGTGACGCGCACGCCCGAGGCGCTCAAGGGCTCCAGGGCGACGTGGACGGGCAGGGCGTTGCTCGCGGAGGCCTCGGCGGCGTTCTTCACCAGGTTGCCGAAGAGGCGGCGCAGGCCATCCGGGTCCGCGCGCAGCGTGGCCTCGGGGCCCGGTAGCAGCTCCACGGGAACGGGGGAGGTGCCCGCGTACAAGGTGCACACCTCGGCCAGCAGGGGACGCAGGGGCACGTCCTGGAAGCGCGGCGTGGGCAGGCGCGCGAAGGTGGAGAAGCTCTGGGTCATCCGCATCAGCAGGTCCACCTCCTCCTGGAGGAGCGCCACGGCCTCGGTGATGCGGGTGGCGTCGTGGGGCGTGGCCGCATCCGTCCGGGTCAGACGCGCGAGCGAGAGCTTCATTGCGGTGAGCGGATTCTTCAGCTCGTGGGCGAGCGCCCGGGCCACGTCCTGCCAGGCGGCGATCTGCTCGGCGGACTTGAGGCGCTCGCGCTGCGAGAGCAGCTCCTGGCCCATTTTGTTGAACTGCCCCAGGAGGAACTGGAGCTCGTCACCCGGAGGTTCGGGGGCGTCGAGGCGCACGGACAGGTCTCCGCGCGCGTAGGCCCACATGCCTTCGGTGAGGGTGCTCACGGGGCGTGTGAGGGCTCGGCCGAGCAGCACCGCCGCCACCGTCAGCGCGGCGCCAGAGAGGAGCACCAGCCCGGTGATGAACGCGGGGACGCGGCGCACCAGGGCCGACCGTGCCAGCTCCGCCTGCGCGAGGTTGAGTCGGGCCTCGTTGAGCGCGTCCCGAGGCAGCTCCCGCCGCGCCAGCTCCGCGGACACTTCGTCCAACACACCTTCCACAGGCGCGACGGACACCGACAGCACGCGCTCCAGCGCGCCCTGCGCCAACGCGCCGAGCAGCACCAGGGGCAGCCACCCCGCGAGCAACATCACCACCAGCAGCCTGCGGCGGAAACGGGACGGCGGGAGCGGAAGGTCCACGTGGGGGCCAGGGCCCACCCTGTCACCGGGCGTGCGGGCCCCCACGGGCGCGGTGGGTTGCATGTCCCGGTTCATACCGCATCCGGGCGCGGCGGCGGCGGGGAGCGTCCAGGGAGCCAGCGGTGGCGGGCCGCGTTCAAGGCGCGGTGTGGGCGGGCTGCGTCCAAGGCGTGGTGTGTCGGCGTGCCGCATCCAGGGAGCCAGCGGCGGCGGGCCGCGTTCAAGGCGCGGCGGCGTGCCGCGTCCCGGGCGCGGTGTGGGCGGGCTGCGTCCCGGGCGCGGTGTCGGCGTGCTGCGTTCAAGGCGCGGCGGCGTGCCGCGTCCCGGGCGCGGTGTCGGCGTGCTGCGTTCAAGGCGCGGCGGCGTGCCGCGTTC
Source organism: Myxococcus hansupus (assembly GCF_000280925.3). Lineage (NCBI taxonomy): Bacteria > Pseudomonadati > Myxococcota > Myxococcia > Myxococcales > Myxococcaceae > Pseudomyxococcus > Pseudomyxococcus hansupus. The sequence continues at coordinate 7,166,600 of NZ_CP012109.1, read as the reverse complement.
AAGGCTCGGCGGCGTGCTGCGTCCACGGCGCGGTGTCGGCGTGCCTCGTCCCGGGCGCCAGCGGCGGCGTGCCGCGTCCTGGGCGCACGGACTCTGATAGGCTGCGCGCACCGATGGCTCGACTCCTCGCGCCCTCCCAGGGCTGGCTGTTCAGTCCTGGCGTGGACCTGTTCGTCTTCGCGGGCAGCGCGCTCGTGTCCGTGGCGTTCGTGCTCGCGGCGCCGTGGCTCGGCGTGGCGGGTGAATCGCCGCTGTGGGCGTGGTTGCTCTTCGTCGTCTGCGTGGATGTGGCGCACGTCTGGTCCACGTTGTTCCGCACCTACCTGGACCCCGAGGAGCTGAGGGACAGGCCCGGGCTCTACCTGGGCGCGCCGCTGGCCGCGTATGGCGCGGGGGTGCTCGCGCATCTCGTGTCGCCGGGCACGTTCTGGACGCTCTTCGCCTACGTCGCGCTCAGTCACTTCGTGCGTCAGCAGTACGGCTGGGTGGCCTTGTATGACCGCAAGGCGCGCGTCTCTCCGTGGGAGCGCCGCCTGGATGCCGCGGCCGTGTACGCCGCGACGCTGGGCCCCGTGGTCTGGTGGCACGCGAACCTGCCCCGGAGCTTCTCGTGGTTCGTGCCCGGGGACTTCCTGGCGGGCCTGCCGTCCTGGATGGGGACCGTGGCGCTGGCGCTCCACGCGGGCGTGCTCGTGACGTGGGCCGGCTTCCAGGCCCTGCGCGTGGTGCGCGGTGAAGGCGTGCAGGTGGGCAAGGTGCTGTTGGTGGTGGCCACGTGGGTGACGTGGTTCGGCGGCATCGTCGTCGCGAATGACGACTTCAGCTTCACGGTGATGAACGTGGTGCTGCACGGCGTGCCGTACTTCGCGCTGCTCTTCCGGTATGCGCGCGGGCGGCTCGCGGAAGGCGGCTACGGCGCGGCGGCGGCGCTGCTGCGCGCGGGACTGCCGGGCTTCCTGCTGTTCCTCGTGGCGCTGGCGCTGGCGGAGGAGTTCCTCTGGGACCAGGCCGTGTGGCGCGAGCACGCCTCGCTCTTCGGCGCGAGCCGCGTGACGCTGCCACCAGACGTGCTGGCGCTCGTGGTGCCGCTGCTGGCACTGCCGCAGGCCACGCACTACGTTTTGGACGCGTTCGTGTGGAAGCCGGGACGGCAGCCCGCGCTGTTGTCGCGCTTGGGTTGGGCACCGGTGGACATTCGACACCCGGGGCGACCATTGGGGGCGCCACACGTTTCGACCATGGTCATTCCTGCTCGGAATGACTAATGCAGAAGGGGCCTATGTCCCGACTCCTGCTCGTCTCGAATCGACTCCCTGTCACCGTCAAGGTGGAGAAGGACACCGTCTCCGTGGTCCGCAGCGCTGGAGGGCTGGCCACGGGCCTTCGCCGTCCGCACGAGCGCTCGGGTGGGCTGTGGATTGGCTGGCCCGGGGACGTCTCCCGTCTGTCTGAAAGCCAACGCGCGCGCGTGGATGAGCAGCTCGCCGAGCTGCGCTGTGTACCGCTCACGCTGTCCGCCAGCGAGGTGAGCCGCTACTACGAGGGCTACTCCAACCGCGTCCTGTGGCCGTTGTGTCACTACATGCTGGACCGCATCCCACGTCAGGACCGCGACTGGGAGGTGTACCGCAAGGTCAACGAGCGCTTCGCGGACCTGGTGGCGAAGCACTACCAGCCCGGTGACACCATCTGGGTGCATGACTACCAGTTGATGCTGGTGCCCGGGATGTTGCGCCAGCGCCTGCCGGGCGCGCGCATCGGCTACTTCCACCACATCCCGTTCCCCTCGTCGGAAATCTTCAGCACGCTGCCGCGCCGTCACGAGCTGCTGAAGGGCTTGCTGGGCGCGGACCTCATCGGCTTCCACACGGTGAGCTACGTGCGGCACTTCTCCGGCGCGCTGCTGCGGCAGCTCGGGCTGGACACGGACATCGACCGCATCATCTGGGAAGGGCGCGACGTGCGTGTGGCGGCCTTCCCCATGGGCATCGACGCGCAGGCGTTCGAGTCCCTGGCGGGCGACGCGGGCGCGGCGGCGGAGGTCGCCCAACTGCGCAAGTCCGCGGAGGGGCAGCGCATCCTCCTGGGCATCGACCGGCTGGACTACACCAAGGGCATTCCCCGGCGGCTGTTGGCCGTGCAGCGCGTGTTGGAGCGCACGCCCGCGTGGCGCGGAAGGCTGCGCTTCATCCAGGTGGCGGTGCCCAGCCGGACGCAGGTGGAGGCCTACGCCAACTACCGCGAGCTGGTGGACGAGCTGGTGGGCCGCATCAACGGCACCTACGGCACCGTGCACAACGTGCCCGTGCACTACCTCTACCGCTCGTTCAACGAGCGGCAGTTGGCGGCGCTGTACCGGGCCGCGGACGTGATGCTCGTCACGCCGGTGCGCGACGGCATGAACCTGGTGGCGAAGGAGTTCTGCGCGGCGCGGCCGGATGATGACGGCGTCCTGGTGCTCAGTGAGTTCGCGGGCGCCGCGGCGGAGCTGGGCGGTGCGCTCATCGTCAACCCCTACGACGTGGACAACATGGCGGACGCCATCGAGAAGGCGCTGGGGATGGCGGAGGAGGAGCGCGCCACCCGCATGCGCACCCTGCGCAAGCAGGTGAAGTCGCGCGACGTGCATTGGTGGACGTCGTCCTTCCTCGACCGGCTCCAGGGCCTGCCCCCGGTGTCGGAGCGCGCCGAAGCGGGCGCCCCGGAGGCGCTGGCGCGGATGAAGCAGGCGCCGCGCCTGCAACTGCTCCTCGACTACGACGGGACGCTGGTGGGCTACGCGCCCAGGCCCGAGCTGGCGGCGCCCGACGCCGAGCTGAAGGCCTTGCTGGCCAGGCTCGTGGCGAAGCCGGGTGTCTCGGTCAGCATCGTCAGTGGCCGGCCGAAGGAGACGCTGGAGGAGTGGCTGGGCGATTTGCGCGTCGGCCTCTACGCGGAGCACGGCCTCTGGTCTCGCCCCAAACCGGGCGACGACTGGCGGATGTTGGAGGGCGTGAACTTCGACTGGAAGGAGCGGGTGCGGCCGGAGCTGGAGGCTTTCTCCGCGCGGGTGCCGGGCTCCTTCGTGGAGGAGAAGACGGCGTCGCTGGCGTGGCACTACCGGCTGGTGGACGCGGAGTTCGGCGCGCTCCAGTCCCGGGAGCTGCGGCTGTACCTCGCGGAGAAGTTCGCGGGGCAGTCCATGGACATCCTGCCGGGGGACAAGGTGGTGGAGATTCGTCCCCAGGGCGTCCACAAGGGCCGCGTCGTGGGCGAGGCCACGCGGGGCGCGGCGCCCGGCTCGCTCGTGGTGGCCATGGGGGATGACCGCACGGACGAGGACCTCTTCGCGTGCATTCCGAAGGGAGGCCTCACCATCCACGCGGGCAACAAGCCCACGCGGGCGGCCTTCCGGGTGAAGGGGCCCGCCGAGGTCCGGGCGCTATTGGCGGGGGTGCTGGAATCGTAGCCGCCGGGGCCTCGCGCCCGCCATGACGGCGGCGGGCGCGGGCCTTCCAGACGACGACGTTACGGCGTCGAGGACGCGGTGCGGTTGGCCGCGTTCTGGATGAACACGCGGCGGCCGAAGGCGCGGTCCACCCGGCCGAGGAACTCACGGAACGCCGGGTAGTCGTCCGCGGACACGCGCGCGGTGGAGAGGGCCACCTCGCCCTCGGCCACCAGCTTGCCGCCCTCCAGCCGGTAGCTCAGCTTGATGTGGCCGAACTTCGTCGTCTCCTCCACCGCCTGCGGCAGCTCCGCCACCGTCCAGCCGGGAGGCAGCGCGTAGCGGAGGAGGAAGCCGTTGGTCCACGGGCTGGACATCACCAGGTCGAAGCGGCGCTCCGACAGCGAGGCGTAGGCCTGCTGGTAGGTGCGGCCCGTGCCGAAGGGCAGGAAGCGCATGCCGTTGGGGAGCACCTCCGAGTAGCGCGGGATGCTCATCTTGAAGTCCAGCGCCACCTGGTCATCCAGGCGGGTGGTGTCGCTCAGCTTCACCTCGTGCACCGTGAGGCCGGGGAAGCTCTGGGCCCACGCGCGCTCGAAGGTGGACTTGCGCGTGGCCTCGGGGCGGTAGGCGCGGCGGTAGTCGGGCGCGTGCTGGCCGCCCACGGTGCTGGCACCGGTGATGTCGGCGCCGCCGTCCGGGCGCAGCGCCACGTCCAGGGAGATGCGGGTGGCGTTGTCCTGCGCCTTCGCCTCCGGCGTGGTGAGGAAGGTGCTCTTGCCGTTGGGCTCCACCACCAGCACGTTGGCCACGCGGTCCGCGCTGGGCAGCTCGTTGGCGCCGTGGAACTCGGCGGTGCCGTCCAGGTACAGGTCGAACTTGGGCACGTAGGCGATGGCGTGGTTGAAGGCCGCGAGGCTCGCCGGCTCCTCGCCAATGGAGCCCAGGTTGCGCATGCGCAGCAGCACCAGCCGGCTCTCCACGCCCGCCACCTGGAGCATGGAGTGGATGAGGCTCGCCTTGTCCTTGCAGTCACCGAAGCGGCGCGCCAGCACGCGGTCCACGCGGTAGGGCTTGAAGCCGTGGATGCCGAACTCCAGCGCCACGTAGCGCGTGTTCGTCACCACGAAGTTGTAGATGGCGCGCACCACCGCCAGCTCGTCCTTGCGGTCCACGCCCTGGAGCACCTGGTCCACCGTCTGCCGCAGCTCCGCGTTGGGCTGGAGCTGGTCGCGAACCAGGCCCCACCAGTAGCGGCCCACCTGGTCCCACGTCTGGTACGTGGAGACGTGGAGGTTCTGCGCCACCTCGGCCCAGCCCGGCATGCCCGGCTCCGGCACCACCTTGGCGACGTGCTTCGCGTTCCAGCGGTACAGCACGCGGCCGCCGTCGAGCGTCTCCTGCGCGTTCTCCAGGCCCGTCAGCTTGCTCTTGTTCCAGTACAGGGGCCGCGCCTTCGGCATGTCCACCAGGTACTGGAAGCGCACCTTCGGGTAGACGCCCTGCACGCTCTCCACGTCACCCCAGTAGTCCGACAGGAGGTTGTCCTGCGCGGTGTCGTCCAGGCGGTACGTCAGCTCCAGCGTGTCGCCCGCGGCCAGCGAGGGGAAGGACAGAATCTTGGCGCGGGCGTCGTAGTACATGCCCGTCCACGGCTCGTTGATGTTGCGCTCGTTCTCCCCGTAGCTCTCCACCACGGAGCCGTCCGCCTTCACCACGCGGGCGCGCAGCACGCGCACCTCCTGGCGGTCCGGCGAGTAGGTGACGGGGATGGTGCGGAACGCATCCACGCCGCGCGAGTTGTAGACCTTGATGACGCGCTGGTGGATGCGGCTGGACAGGCCGCTCTGCTGCACGCGCACGTAGGTGTTCTCCACCAGGTAGAGCGCGTCCTCGTGGACGTAGGCCTCGGCCTCCTTGGCCAGCTCCCGGGCATCCACCAGGTACTGCATGCCGGCGCCCGTGCTCTCGCCCTTGAGGGTGCGCAGCGCTTCCTTCAGGCCCGGGTTCTGCGGACGCAGCACGAGCGAGCGCTCGAACGACGCCAGCGCCGACTCACGGCGGCCGGCGGCCAGCAGGGCGCGGCCTTCGCGCTCGTACACCTCGGGCTCGTCCGGCGACAGCGCGCGGGCCTCGGCGAAGAGGGTGACGGCGTCGTCCACCGCGCCGTTGCTGGCCTTCAGCTCGGCCAGCCGCACGCGGGAGCCATTGTCGAAGGGGTTGAGCGTCACCAACTGCGCGTACTCGCGCTGGGCGGACTCCACCTGACCGGCCTCCGCCAGCAGCGTGGCCAGCGTGTGGCGCATCCCGGTGTCGTCGAAGCGCAGGGCCAGCACCACGCGCATGCGGTCCATGGCCTCGCGGTTGCGGCCGAGCTGCCGGGACACCTGCGCCGCGGCGCGCACCGCGCGAGGCACGCGGGGCTGCAGGCGGAACGTCTCCTCCACCAGCGCGTGGGCCTTGGGTCGCTCACCGAGCGCTTCGTGCGCGCGCGCCAGCAGGAGCCGCGCGTTGACGTCGTCCGGCGTCTTCTCCAGCACGGGCGCCAGCAGGGGCAGCACGCGCTCGGGGTGGCCTCGGTCCATCTCGTGGTCCGCCAGCGCCACGCGGGCCTCCGACAGGGTGGGGTCGGCCGCGATGGCGGCTTCCAGGAAGCGGCGGCGCTCGTTCAGGTCATCGCGCTGCGTCTGCGCGGCGAGCAACTGGAGGCGGGCGTCCTTCGGTGCTTCCTCGGCGGCGAGCGCGGCCTCGGCGCTGGCGGTGTGCTCGCGCTCGTCATAGGTGCGGAAGAAGTTCAGCACGCGGGCGTAGTCGCCGCGCAGCGCGGCGTCCGCCGGGTTCTTCTCCACCAGGGCGCGCATGGCCGAGGTGAGCGTGGGCAGCGCCTGCGGCTGCGGCGCGATGCCCCGCTCCAGGGCGGGCGCCTTCGCCGGCAGCGCGGCGCGCACGTTGGTGGACTCCTGGCGCAGGTAGAAGCCCAGCGGGCCGGACTCCTGGCACACCTTCACCAGGACGCGGTTGAGGCCCTTGCGCAGCTTCACGGACACGCGCGTCTGGTCCGGGCGCGGCAGGTTGTAGCGGTCCTCCTTCGCGGCGAGCTGCCCGTTCACCCACAGGCGGAACGCGCCGGAGGTGCCCACGCCCAGCGACACGCGCGACTCCTGCGGCGCCTCCAGCCAGGTGACGGCGTAGGCCACGGCCTCGCGGTTGGGGCGGATGGCGGTGGCCAGGTCGATGTAGCCGTTCGCGGTGTTCGCCGTCAGCTTGCGCCAGGACGCGTTGCCCCCCTTGGCGGCGGGGTAGGTGGCGGACAGGTCCAGGTTGGCCGCCTCGGGGCCGAAGTCGGTGTCACAGCCGGCCTTGCCTTCGTTCTCGAAGCCGCCGGTGACGTAGTAGTCGCCCACGTAGCCCAGCCACTGCTTCACCTCGTTGGCGCGCACCAGCCGGCCCCGGGCGCGCTCGGTGTCCAGGAGCAGCATCTGCGCGGTGGCGCGGGTGTTCGGGTCCGAGCTGCGGCGGGACGCCACGTAGGCATAGGTGCTCAACAGGGGCGTGAGGTCCTCCACCTCGTCCACCAGCGCGTGCATTCGCAGCAGCAGGGCGGCGCTTCGAGGGGAGGAGGCCTGCTTCATCGCCTCGGCCGCGTAGGCGCGGGCGGTCTCATCCGCGGCCGGCTTCGCCTGCGCCCAGAGGGGGCAGGTGAGCACGAAGACTGCGGCCAGCACTGTGAAGCGGGACATCCGTTCTCCTGGGTGGGCGGCTACGGTGAGGGGCGCCAGCCCCGGGCGGGGGGCATCGACGCGGATGAACAGGCGAACCCTTCCGGGGCTTCCCCTGCATGTGGCCCCGGGTGCCGGACAGGCAACCGAAAACATCACGCAGGATACGATGAAGGCGGGGGTGTGGACAGGTGCGCGCTACTCCGAGACGGGCAGGATGACGCCGAAGTGTTCGACGAGCGCGCGCCGCCAGGCGGCCTCGTCCGGAAGGGGATGTTCGGTGCGCACCCCTCCCCGGGTGAGGACACACATGCCCTCCTTCACGGTGACGCGGCCTTCCGGTGTCAGCCGGGTGCACAGCCGGCGCTGGGTGAAGTGGGAGTCCGGGGACGTCTGGTGGTGGTGGCACATGCCCGCGAAGTCCGTGAGCTGGCGGGGCACGAGCGACAGGCTGTACTGCGCCTCCCAGCCCTCTGGCGTGGAGGCATCGCGCCAGAGGATGAGGCGGTCGCCTTCCGGGGCCAGCCGGTAGCCGCGTCCGGAGCGCACCTGGACGTCACGGCTGTCGAGGTCGAGCGGCTCGGTGAAGCCCTCCCCGAAGCCGACATCCGCCAGCCACCGGCCCCGCCCGTCCTCGACCTGGAGGGCGAGGTGGTCGAACTCGGGGCCGTAGGTGCCGCTGCCCGGTGAGGTGGCCACGCCCGCGGACAGCAGCGTCACCCGGTGCCCCAGCGCCGTCAGCAGGTGGGCGAAGAGGCCGTTGAGCTCGTAGCAGAACCCACCGCGCCGCTGGACGACGACCTTCTCGAAGAGGGCGTCGGTGTCGAGCCGGATGGGGCGCTCGAGGTGGATGTCGAGGTTCTCGAAGGGGACCGACTCCAGGTGGGCCCGGTGCAGCCTTCCGAGAGGCTGCTCCGCGCCCGCGCCGATTCGCTCCAGGTAGCGCGCGACGTCGAACATGGGTCGACTGTCTCACGCGCGGTGGGCCCTGTCAGACCTTGAAGTGGCGGATGGCGGTGGCGCCCGCCGCTTCCCCGGGGAGGACGCCCGCCGCCGCGGCCGCGGCCGCGCTCGTGGGGGCGCTTCGGGGCTCGAGTGCCCGGACGGTGGCCATGGCCGCCGCGGCATCCTCCGAGGCCCCCGAGGCACGCAGTTCGTTCGCGTCCGAAATGGCGACGGAGATGGGGTGGGCCATGCCCACGCTGAGGCTGTTGGCGGCCGTGTCGACCTGAACGGCGTTGATGCCCAGCGTCGCCGCGCTGGCCGCCGCCGCGACGGCCCGGTCATTGGCGGGGCCACCCGGCGCAATCTGGGTGACGGCCATGGCCGCGGCGACGGCCGCGCTCGCTTCCGCGGATGCGAACGCGAGCAGGGCGGTCTGTGCGCCGGTGCCGGCGGTGACCACGCCCAGCGCAATCGTTCCCGCCGCGGCGTTCGCGGCCACCGGAGGAACGCCCGCGGCCGCCGCGGCCGCCGCGTGGCATTCGGCGGAGGCGGCCACGGCGGGCAGGGCCAGCGCCGCCGCGGTGACCAGGGTGTCGGCCGCCGCCACCGCCGCGGCGGCCTCCGCGCTGGAGTTCAGGACGACGGCGGCCGCCACGGCGGTGTTGCCGACGGCGGGCACGGGGCCTGCGACCAGGGTGTTCGCGGCTGCCTCCGCGGCCACGGCGGCGCCTCCCACCGCGGCGGTGACGGCGGCGGTGGCCGCGGCGTAACAGACGGCGGCGTGTATGGGGATTGCGGGCGCCGCGCCCATGGTGGTCAGGATGACGGACGCGGCGGCCACTGCGGCGGCGGCCTTGGCCGAGGAGGCCGCGACCGCGGCGGGGACGTTGCCGGGGAGATAAGGGATGGGGAGGCCGCTGCCGGCGAGCGTGTCCGCGCAGACTTCCACGGCGCGCGTGGCGACCAGGGGGACGGTGGCCGCGGCGGCGGCGTGACAGACGCACGCGTCCGCCGGCGCGCCGGGCGTCAAGCCCGCCTGAGCCACGGCGAAGCGCGCCGAGACGACCGCGGCGATCGCCGGCCAACTGATTCCCGGTGTTCTCATGAGCAGGAAATAGTCCGGGGCGACCGCGGCCCCCGCTGCAAGGGTATTGGCCACGGTGTCCAGGTACGCGGGATTGGGAGCCCCCGCGACCATGGCGGAGATCGCGGCCACCCGGGCGGCGACGACCGCTGGCAGGTGCGCGTTCAAGGCGCAGGCGTAGGTGCCTCCGATGACCGCCGCCGCGAAGTGATCTGTGGGGAGTCCCGCGCTCGCGGCATTGGCGCCAGCGGCCGCGCTGAGGATGTGTCCGGGGACCTGCGCGGTGGCGGCGGCGATGGCGGCCCCGACAGGCTCTCCGCACGACACCGCCACGGCCGCCAGCAGCGCGGACAGGTCCGCGGCGGGCAGCCCCATCCCCAGCACTGTCTGGTGGGCCTCGGCGACGACGGCGGCGGCGGTGTTGGGCACCATCGGGCCCGCGAGCAGCATGGCTCCAGGCGAGAGGGGGGTCCCGTTGACGACGTTCACGCGCGCCATGCTCGCGGGCCACCAGGCTCTCAGGGTCGCCGTGGCCACGTTGATGCAAGCCGTCGTCGCGTGGGCCGCCTCGACCCCGGCGCTCGCCGCGGCGGCGAAGGGCACCGCGGTTCGGGCCGCGGTGGCGTACTGCACGGCGTAGTGCGCGGCTCTGACGGCGGGAAGACCTGCCCGGCCGAGCTGCGCGGCGGTGACCGCGGCCACCGCGGGGGCCACGGCCGCGGCCCCAGCGGGGACCACGCCCATGGCGGTGGCGACAGCGGTGGCCGGGGCGCCGCCGGCCGCGAGCGCTCGCGCCACGGCGACTTCCCTGCAGCCGTGGCAGGTCCGGGAGAGGGTGCCCGCGGCGGCGGAGACGGGACGCAACGGGCCTTCGTACATGAACGCCACCTCCCAGCCGAGCGCGAGGTGACCGCGAGGGCTGTTGTCGGGCTGGCTGCTCTGGTCCGCGTGGATGCTGGTGTTGCGCCGCACGTCCCATCCCCGCCGGCGGTACTTGTCGATGGCGAGGTGGGCGGGATGTCCCACGCCTTGGGAGGGATACCGGTGCGCGAAGGGTGGAACGGCCGCGGCTCCGCCCGTCTGGCTGCCGACGCCGTAGGAATAACCAATGCGATTGGCGGGGTCGTGGGGAAGTCCCGCGGCCGCGGCCGCGCCCGCCGCCTGTCCGTTCTGCGCCGCGCGCGCCGCCTCGACGACGGCCGCTACCGCATCGATTGGCGCCGCTGCGCCGAGGGCCGCGAGGGCGGCGGATATCTCGACCACCGCCAAGGGAAACTGCGCCAGTGTCTGACCGCGCGACACCATCGCGTCCAGGACGACCTCGAGCCAGATGGGAGCGGGCGCGAAGGCGTTGACGACGGCGGAGGCCGTGTTCAACGGGTCGATGGGCGCGCTCTGCGCGAGCCCCAGCGCGCCTTGCACCGCCGCGAGGGGCGGGTTGGGAATCGCGCCAACGGCGGTGACGAAAAAAGCGTGGGTCGCGGGCGGGAGGTTCGGGATGCCCGCCATGGCGATGGCTCCCGCGGCTCCCGGGGCGCCGGCGATGATTCCCACGCGGGCCGCGCGGCCAATGGCCGTGGCGGCCAAGGGGGAGACGGCGCCTCCCGCGGCGATGCTTCGCCGGATCGCCACTGCCGCGGCGACGGCCTGCCACACCGGCTGGGGTGCTCCCGGACGTGCGGCGACGTGAATTTGCTCCACCGCGCGCCGCGCGGAAGTCACGTGCACGGCGGGAGGGGGCGCCGCATTCGCCACGACGGCCGCCGTGGCGGCACGGACCACTTCCGGACCACCGGGGACGGCCGTCACGGGGCCCAGTCCGGGCACCATCGCGACGCCGCCAACCCCCAACGCGCCGGTGACCGCGCCCCATGCCAGGGCCGTCGCGCCCGCCAGCGCGCCCGGCAAGGCGCCTCCCCCGGCCACGGTGCCCACCTGCGTGAACTGCGCCTGCAACGTTCCGGGGGTGCCTGCTTCCAGGACGACCGCCGTCGCCGCGGCGATGCTCACATGGAGGGCCGCGGCGCCCAGGGCGGACGCGGTACCCGCGGCATGCACCGCCACCGCGGACAGACGCGCCAGGTTCGGGGGCAATGGCGCGGGGAGCGCGGCCGCCGCCGCGGCCGCCGTGGCGGTCCTCCGGATGTTGGAGAGGGGCAGGGCCGCGACCGCGTCATGCGCGGTCGCGGCCGCGCGAGTCGGCAGCGTATTGGGCGCCCACGGAATGTTGGCGGGGTTGAGCGGACTGCTGCCCACCTTGTTGGAGCCGTGGTGGGTCGCGGTGATGCTCACGACGACGGGCGGATGGGCGACGGTGGCGAATGGAAGCGCCACGGCTCCACCGGGGGGCAGGCCGCCCGGGGCGACGAAGGGCCGCCGCTGCGCGGGGATGTACAGGTAGTTGACGTCCCCGGTGAGGAGTACGAAGCGCTCGTTGGCGTGGTAGGGCGCTTCGCCTTGGAGCGTCTGCGGCAGTGCTGGCGCCACCGCGTTGCAGACGGCCACCGGATTGCTGACGCCCACGGCGCGAGCGACTTCTCCCTCCAGGGACAGACCGGGGACCGCGGGCAGCAGCGGGAAGACCTGCGTCCGCGCCACGGCCCTCACCGCAGCCCTCACCGATTCGGCGCCGCCCACCACGCCCGTGACGGCCCCGGCGCCCGCCACTGCGCCAATGGGGTCGGCGGGCAGGAGCAGGATGGCACCTTGGATGAGCGCCAGCGCCACGGCGGGAGCGCCGAGGAGCGGCAGCGGGGGACCTCCCGCTGCCGCCTGTCCAATGGCGGTGTAGGTCGCGAGCGCGGTTCCTGGCGCGCCGTTCGCCACCACGATGGCCGTGCCGGCGGCAGCCGCGAGCTGCGCGAGGTTTCCCCCGGCGAGCGCCGCCGCGTCCGCCGCCATTTCCGCGGCCCTCCCCAGGAGTGTCGCCGTGGCGGGTGCCAGCGCCGGTTGGGCCACGGCCACCGCCGCGATGATGAGCCGTTGCCGGGCGGTGAGCAGCGCGCCGGGCGCCCCCGGACCCACCGCCGCCTGGGCGGCGCCAGCCTGACGCCGGGCGAGGAGCGCCGCGGGATTGGGGTGGCCTCCACCGGGCTGCATCGCCGCGAGAAACGCGGGAAGGCCCGCGACCATGTTGGGGAGGTTCGGTCCGCCGAACGCCGCACCCACCCAGCCTGGCGGCGCGCCGCCCGCGATGGTGACGCGCCTGAGGCCGGCCGCGACAATCGCTGTGTTCGCGTCGTCCGCCGCTGGACCCGCTGCGACAGCCCCCACGCCCGCCGCGTCACGCACGCAGACGTACACGGAGAGCCCGGAGTTGTTACGCGGGTCCGAGCCCTTGGCGAGCGGGTTCTGGGTGTCGCGGTAGTTCCGTTCGACGAAGCCCCACGGAAACCGCATGTGACTGCCACCCGGGCGGTTCCAGGAACTCGGCGTGCCGCGAGGCTGCGCGGCCGTTCCAGGCCGGCCCGAGGCGGTCCAGATGGAGAACTCACCTCCGTCATGAACCACGCGCGCGACGGTGTCCCGGCACACCGCGGTCCCCATGTGTTGCTGGGGCGCGAGCCATCTGCACCGGAAGGACTCCGGATAGAAGCGCCCCAGGTCGCAATGGTCCATGTCCCAGTGGGACAGGATGATGAGGGGCCCGTTGCACATGCACAGGCCCACGCAGTGGCCCTGGGGAATGAGGGGGAAGGTGGACTGCTGTCCGTTGGCCGGGCTGCCGAAGTCGTAATAGACGATGGCGCGGCCCTGGTTGTCGTACAGCACGGAGCACGAGCCCTGGCCCACGTTGAACAACCCGACGAACGGCGCGAACGAGCGGTTCGGGTCCGCCGCATCCATCGGATTGGGCGCGCCGCTTCCCACGTAGGCGTGGGCGGTGGGCGGCGGGGCCAGCGGTCGTGCGCGGGGCGTGCGTGACGGGAAAGCCCCGCTTCCGCCCGAGGGCATCGGCGCGCCCGCGCCGGCGAGCGCGAGCCCCGGGGGCGGGGGCATCCAGTCGTCGAAGAACTCCACCACCTCCTCGGTGATGGCGCGCGCGTGTTGGGTCCACCGGCGGACGGCGGAGCGCATCCGCTCGACGAGCGCCGCGGTGGCCACGCGGGCCGTCACGGGAATGGGGAGGGGCGCGGCGGGAATGCCGAAGGGGTCCTTCAACGGGGGCTCTGGCGTGGGGCTTCGGCTCCCGCCACCGGGCCCCCCCGGACGTGGCGGCGGGGGCAGGGGCGTCTCGGGGAGGGGAAAGTGGAGGAGCTTGAGCGCGGCCTGCGTCAGCGCGCCGCCGGAGCTGTCCTCCACGAAGACGAAGCGCCGCATCCAACGTTCCACCGGCGGGGCATCCGTGTCCGGAGTGAAGCCCCGCACCACGTGGACGCCCGCGCGCCGCACCTGTCCGCCGCGCACGAAGTCGTCGTCGGGCCGGGTGCTCTCCGGCGCGGACTGGAGCTCCAGATGGAACCAGTCCGTTTCGTCCAGGTCATCGCGCAGCGGGTCTCCCGGTGCGAGCTCGAACTCGAACACGGACACCGGCGCGAAGTCCCTGCCCCCGTCGATGACTCGCCGCAGGAACCAGTAGTAGACGACATAGAAGATGTTGAGCTGCTCTTCCGTCAGGGCGTCTTGGACATCCTCGAAGCGCCGGCCGTTGATGACGGCATTGAAGAAGCTGAGGAAGTCGCCTGGGTTGAAGATCTTCTCCAGCTCGCTCCAGACCTTGTCCATCCAGTCCCGCTCGACGCACTCCAGACGTACGTAGAGCGTGTCAGCCGCCTCGCCCTCCACTTCCGTGACGAAGGCGTAGTAGCGGCCGGGGAACCGGATGTTGAGCGTGTTGATTTCACCGCCGCGCGCGACGTGCCCCACGCGGGGGCGCCGGGGCGCCGTTTCGGGAGACACGGTCTCAGGCACCGTGGGCCTCCCTCAGCTTGCTCCGCGTGGCGTCATCCACCGTGCCGGTGGGCATCAGTCCCGCTTCGGCTTGGAAGCCCGCGACGGCGGCGGCGAGGGCTTCCTCCGTGGCGTCCTCCTCCAGGAAGCCCAGGTTCACCAGCCGCGCTCGCAACCCTTCATCGGTGCTGACGGGCTGGAGCGTTCCCAGCGACAGCGTGTACTCCTCACCGCCAACTTCCAGCTTCGCCTCACGGGCCCCGGGAGGAATCCCGCAGTCGATGAGGCCCTGGTCGTTCGTCTCCCCTTCGTGGACGACCTGTCCGAGGGTGAGCCGGTAGGGCACACGGGTTCGGGGGGCGCCGTCCTCGTGCAGCCGCAGGCGGAATCGCTCGGGAATGCCCTTGAGCTTGAAGGTGTGGGTGCGTCCCGTCGCGCAGGGGACGTGCCGGACCTGCCTGTCCGGGAGCGCCACCACGTCACCCGGCTTGAGGACGTGCGGACTGGTCCGCTCCTGGCGAAGCGCTTCGTTTCCGGGCGCCTCCCAGACGTGTTGGGGGCTCAGCCCGTGGGCGTGGGCGATGCTGGAGACGCAGTCGCCTTCTTCAACGGTGTGGGTGCGGGCCATGGTGTGCCAAGGCACGGACCCATGCAGCGCATGTGCCGTGCGCGGCCGGCGGGATGCCCGGGCCGCGTCCGGCGAATGCCGCTGCGAACGCGTCACGGCGGAACGCAGGTGCGTCGCGCCGTGACGCGTCGGTGTTTCAGCGGGCCTTCTTGAGGAAGTCCCGGACGCTCTGCTCGTTCAGCCGGGCGGACGCGCCGCACAGGCGAATGGACTCCAGCGTGGTGGCGAGGGCGTGCGAGGCGTTGTCCAGCTTCGCGATGCGCGGCGTGAGGAAGGCCTCCACCTCGTTGGCGCTCTGCTCGCTGCACAGCGTGCCCGTCAGTCCGATGAGGGAGGCGACCTCGTCCGAGCGCATCCGGCTCGCCAGCGCGTCGAAGTGCTCCTGGTAGAACGCCCAGGCGAGCGCCCGGGTCTCCGCCTTGGTGAAGGCCCCCATGAGGATGGGGCGGGTGTCGCGCACGTCGAACTCCGAGCCCACCACCAGGGCCAGCGCCTCGCGCATCAGCGCCGGGTCGCGGAAGGCACCCAGTGTGCCGAAGACGCGCGAGCGCTCGGTCCGGTCCTCCGTCGCGCGCGCCCGCGCGAGCAGCGTGTCGAAGAAGGCCTTGTCGCCGTTGCGCGCCGCCACCGTGAGCGCGAGGGACACGGCTTCGGGGTGGACGGCCTTGCGGTCCGCCAGCCACGCCTTCACGAGCCGGTTCGCGTCACGAACCAACGCCGGGTCCTGGCCCTGCAGGGCGGCCAGCGCCAGCAGCCGCGGACGCGACGACTTCACCGTGTCGTCGTCGCCCGGCCGAGGCTCCCAGCCCAGGGCCTTGGCGCGCGGGCCGTACATCGTGGCCACCCAGGCGCGGAAGCGCGCCCGCTCGTCGGTGGACAGCCGCTCCTCGTCGACGGCGTACAGCAGCCGGGCGCCGCTCTGCACGATGAGGCGGTGGTCGTCCTTCGCGGTCGCGGCGACGTGGCGCAGGGCATCGCCGAGCGGCAGGTCACCCCGGTTCGCGGAGGCCTCCATGTCGGAGAGCAACATCATGCGCTCACGCACCGTCAGGGCGCCCTTCGGCGCGGCGGCCACGCGGTCGAGCTGCTCCCGCGTGTAGCCCGCGCGGTAGTAGCCCGTGCCGCCCGCGTTGAGCAGCACCCACGCGGGGCAGCTCTTGTTGGGGAGCGCCAGTTCGCCGGTGGCCTCGGTGAGCATCGTGCACGCGCGCTCGGACGTCTTGCCCGTGCCGGCGCGCACGCAGACGGGAACGGACCACGTCTGCGCCGCGCTCACGGTGGAGCCCGCGGGGACGTAGCGCTCCTGCTGGAGCTTCAGCTTCGCGGGCGAGCCCGGCTGGCACTGCAGCTCGGCGGTGATGCGCGGGGCGCCCGGCTGGTCGATGAAGCTGCGGAACGCGCGGGCGACCTCCGGCCCCGCCGCGGCGCTCAGCGTGCCCGCGAAGTCGTCCGCCGTCGTCGTGCCCCATTCGTTCTTGCGGATGTGGCCGCGCAGCAGGTCGCGCATGCGCTCCTCACCGAGCCAGGACTCGAACATGTCGATGATGGCCGAGCCCTTGGCGTACGTGGTGCCATTGTCGAACGCGCCCAGGACCTCGTCATGCGTGTTGGCCGGCTTGCGCACCGGCAGGGATGCGGCGAGCGAGTCCGTGTTCAGGGCGAACATCGCGGACTGGGTGTGCTGCTCCAGCGCGAACTCCCAGCTCGGGTCGAAAAGCTCCACCGTCTTGCGGTCCAGCCACGAGGTGAGCGACTCGTTGAGCCAGATGTCGTCCCACCAGTTGCAGGTGACGATGTTGCCGAACCAGTAGTGCCCCAGTTCGTGGTTGGCGATGTTCACGTACCAGCGGCGGCGCGCGAGCGTCTCCTCGCCGGGGCGGATGAGCGTCAGCGGCTGCCCGAGCGCCACGAGGCCCGGGTGCTCCATGGTGCCCCAGTAGCGAGGCACCACGGCCACGTCGAGCTTCTCGTAAGGGTACGTCATGTCGAAGTAGTCCTCGATGAGCGAGACGATGCGCGGCGTGACACTGGCCGCGTAGGCCGTCTCCGCGCCCCGGCCACGGGGCACGATGAAGCGCAGCGGCGCGGCGTTGCGGCCCGCGGTGCCCGCGTCCACGATGTCGAAGGGGCCCACCACGAACGCGACGAGGTAGCTGGGCATCGGCTTGCTCTCGGCGAACGTGACGCGCGCGAGGCCACCCTCCAGCTTCTCTCGCGAGACGATGGGGTGGTTGGCGAGCGCGACGTGCTCCTCCTTCGCGGTGATGCGCAGGGTCCACGGCACCTTGAAGCCCGGCTCGTCGAAGCAGGGGAAGGCGCGGCGCGCGTCGACGGGCTCGAAGAAGGTGTAGAGGTACGGCTCGCCGCCTTCCTCCACGGCGTAGAGGCCCTGGCTGCGCTCGCGGTCGACCTGTCCGTTGAAGCTGAGGTGGATGCGGGCCTTGCCGGGCGCGATGGCCTCGGGGAGCAGCAGGCCCAGGCGGCCCTCGCTGGCGGTGACGGGGCGCGCGTCCAGGGTGCGGCCGTTCGTCTCGACGCGGGCCTGGGTGATTTCCATGTCCTGGCCGTGCAGCCAGATTTGCCGCACGGACTCATGCACGTCCACGTCGATGGCGACGCTGCCCGAGAAGGTCGGCTCGGCGGGCAGGAGCTTCAGGTCCAGCGCATAGCGTGTGGGCTGGACCGACTTCGGCAGTCGCAGCTCGGGAGGCTGGGCCTCGGGCCACTCCGGGGCCGCGCTCACAGGCGCGGCGGGTGGCGCTTCGGGCGCATGGGCACAGCGGAGGACGGCGACCGCGACGAATATGGGGATGAGCGAGCGCATGGGGGGCGACGCTAACCCCAGTCAGCCCAAGAGCCAGAGTCTGGACGTATGGCCGGGTGCGCCATCTCCCGGCTCTTTCCGGCTTGGCTCAGCTCAGGGGGAAGACCCGCGTCGCGCTTGAAGTCTTCCCTGGGGGACCGGCGGGGGCAACGGTTGTGGACGGTCAGTGGCGCCCCGTTCGTGGTTCTCCAGGATCCGCGCTGAAGGTGCTCGGTGTATGCCAGCGCGTCGGTTCCTCTGGCACTTCCTTGAAGGTGAGAGCTCGTGGGTGAAACGTATTACGCCGGTGGGTATTGGGGACCTCGCGAGGAGCCGCCGGAAGCATGTGCTCAACGATTGGCGAGCTTCCTGAAGGGGCTCGCTGTCACCGATTCATCCTTCGCGCAGTGGTACGAAACGGCGAAGTCGCCCAAAGCGTCCTTGAGCCGCCCACTTCGGCCCGATCAGGACGCGCTGACTCGGTGGGTCCAGAAGAACAAAGACCCTGTGTTCGACGAGCTTGGGTTCAGCATTGGCGGATGGAACGGCGCGCCCACCGCACAGGATGACTGTGGCTTTCTAATCCGGTGTGGGAGCTACGACTCGCGGACAAACAACCGGTGCGTGTTCAGCTTGCCGGGTCGGGGGGCGAACGCAGACCGTGTTTTGAATGCATCCGTGTTGTCGAACACGCTGCGAGTAACGGCCGTCGCGTGGGAGCCTGATTGGGGCGTGGCCATGTCGCACGAACACCGGGACATGGCCGAGGCCCAGCGCACCCCGAAATCACCCTACGTAGGCTGGGTGACGTACCTCGCACGGCATCGAGGCACGGTACCGCCGCTGCCCGCTCCGGTTCGAGTCGAGCCTGTGGAGGACAAGGGCACCCTCATCATCCTCACGCCCGAGCGATTCACCGCTGGCAACCCGGAGCATGTGTCGCTCGCTGAGCGGGTGCGGGTGTTGCTGGGCCAAGCCGGGCTCTTGGAGCCGCTCCAAGCCCAACCGTAGGCTCCAGGCTGAGTTGGAGCTGGTTCGCGCCTGCCGGACATCGTGCGCTGGGTGTCGGCTGCTCACTCAAGGGTGAACGCCCGCGCCAGGCTCAGCATCTCCACCTGCGTGGCCCCCGCTTCGCGCAGCGCGGAGGCCGCCGCGCGAGCGGTGGCGCCCGTGGTGAACACGTCATCCACGAGCAACACGTGTTGCCCCGCGACACGCGAGGACGCGGTGAATGCGCCCGCGACATTGTTGGCCCGCTCCGCCTCGCTCAGCCCCACCTGCCGCTGTGTCTCGCGCTGACGCGTGAGCAGCCCCACGGGCGCTTTCCGTCCCGTCGCCCGCGCCAGCGCGCCCGCCAGCAACTGGGCCTGGTCGTACTTGCGCGTGTGATAGCGCCGCTTGTGCAAGGGCAGGGCGACCACCAGCGCGGGGGCCTGCGCCAGGAATCCGCGCGCCTCGTCCGCGAGCAGCTCCGCCAGCGGGCCCGCGAGGTTCGGGTGGTCCTCGTATTTGAATCGGTGGATGGCGCGCGCCACGGGCCCCTCGTGCGCGAAGGGCGCCCAGGCGCGGCTGAACGGTGGCGGCGAGGCCCGGCACCGGGGACAGGCATCCCCAGGAAACGCGCCGGGCTCCGCGCAGGTGCGGCAGCACACGGGAGGCAGCCGCTCCAGCGCGGTGTCACAGGCCTCGCAGAAGAAGCCCTCCGAGCCCGGCAGCACCTTCGTGCAGGCGAGACAGGAAGGGGGATACAGCAGGTCCAACAGCGCCTTCAGCACCGGCCGCGTCCCCCGACGTTCACGGCAGCAGACCCTGCCGGTTCATCTCCTTCGACTGCGGCAGCCCCATCACCTTGCACAGCGTGGGCGCGATGTCCGCGAGGATGCCCGGGCGCAGCTTCTGGCCGCGGAAGTCCGGGTGGATGAGGTGGAAGGGCACCGGGTTGAGCGTGTGCGCGGTGTGCGGCTCGCCCGTCTCGAAGTCCACCATCTGCTCGCAGTTGCCATGGTCCGCGGAGATGGCCAGCACCCATCCGTTGCGCTCACACGCCTTGCCGAGGATGCCCAGGCATTCGTCCACGGCCCTCACGGCCTTCATCGCCGCGTCCAGCCGGCCGCTGTGGCCCACCATGTCCGGGTTGGCGAAGTTCACCAGCGCGAAGTCGTACTTCCCGGAGTCGAGCCGCCGCACCAGCTCCGCCGTCACCTCGTACGCGGACATCTCCGGCTTCAAGTCGTACGTCTTCACGTCGCGCGGGCTGGGCACCAGGTGTCGGTCCTCGCCCGCGTAGACGACCTCGCGGCCGCCGTTGAAGAAGAACGTGACGTGCGCGTACTTCTCCGTCTCCGCCGTGCGGAACTGGCGCAGCCCCTGGCGCGACAGCAGCTCCGGGAAGATGTCCTGCGGCTGGTCCGGCTCGAAGAGGGAGGGCAGCTTGAACGTCTCGTCGAACTGGGTCATGCACACGTAGCGGCCCAGCCGCAGCCCGCCCCGGTCGAACTCCTTGAACTCCGGGAACGCGAGCGCCTGCGTCAGCTCCCGCGCCCGGTCCGCGCGGAAGTTGAAGAAGAGCACCGCGTCGCCGTCCTGGATGCGGCCCACCGGCGTGCCGTCACGGCCGGCCAGCACCGTGGGCTTCACGAACTCGTCGGTGACCTTCTCCGCGTAGGATGCGCGGATGGCGCTCAGCGCGTCCGGTGCCTTGGGGCCCTGGCCGAACACCATCGCGTCGTAGGCCTGCTTCACGCGGTCCCAGCGCTTGTCTCGGTCCATGGCGTAGAAGCGCCCGCTCACGGTGGCGATGCGGCCCGTCTGCGTCTCGTGAAGGAAGCGCTCCAATTCCTCCACGTAGCCCAGCGCGCTCTGCGGCGGCGTGTCACGTCCGTCCAGGAACGCATGCACATAGACGTGGGCCACGTTGCGCTCGCGCGCCGCCTTGAGCAGCGCGAACAGGTGGTCCATGGACGAGTGGACCCCGCCGGGCGACACCAGCCCCAGCAGGTGCAGCGCCTTGCCGTCCGCCTTCACACCGTCCAGTGCGGCGCGGAGCACGGGGTTCTGCGCCAGCTCACCTGACTCCGCGGCGCGATTGATGCGCACCAGGTCCTGGTAGACGATTCGCCCCGCGCCGATGTTGGTGTGGCCCACCTCGGAGTTGCCCATCTGCCCCTCGGGCAGGCCCACGGCCAGGCCCGCCGTCTGCAACTCGGTGAAGGGGTAGGGGGCGGCCAGCTTGTCCAGGTGCGGCGTGCCGGCCTGGAGAATGGCGTTGTTGTCACGCTCCTGGCGGATACCCCAACCATCCAGGATGCAGAGCAGGACCTTGTGCGCGGGCGTCATGCTCCGAACCCTAACCATGCAGGCGCCAGACGGGAGAGGACAAAAAGCGGGAGCGCTTATTGGTACTCGCGGAAGGTGTCGCGGGGGACGAAACCCAGCCGGGAGTAGACGCCCTGTCCCTGCGCCGAGGCCTGGAGCGTGGCTGTCCGGTAGCCTGCCTCCCGGGCGTCCAGCAGAGGCGCCAACGTGAGCGCCGAGCCGATGCCCCTCCGCCGCGCGTGACGCAGGGTGGCCACCGAGTAGAGTCCCGCGACGCCCTGCGCCATATGGCACTCACTGGCGGAGACCGGCTCGCCATCCAGGTAGCCCACGAAGAAGCGGATGGGGCTGTCCGGCGCGAGCGCGGCGTGCGCCGTCCGTGCGTAGAACTCCACCACGTCCGCGTCGGAGGGTTCCCAGTTCGCGGCGACGACGTGGGCGAAGTCCGCCAGGGTGCGTTCATCCTCCGCGCGCCGAATGCTCAGTCCGGGCGGCAGCGTGAGCGCCGGCAACCGCGACAGGTCCATGGACATGCCCAGCTCCTGTTCGGCGTTCACCAGTCCGTGAGCGGATAGGCGCGCGTCCAGGTCCTCGGGCAGGGCGTCCGGCCCTGCCCACCACGCGAAGGGGAAGGACTTGTCCCGGAAGTGCGAGACGGCGGCGGCGATGCGCGCATCCGCTTCCTCACGGGCGAGCCGGGCGCGACAGACGACGTTGAAGGTGTTGCAGGGCAGGCCCGAGTCGACGAGCAGCAGCCCGGGAGTATCCTGGACGATGGCGCCCGGGAGCCGCCGCGCCAGGTACGTCATGTGCTCCACCTGGTTGGCTTCCATGGCGGACCGCACGAGCGGCGAGTCGGGGTCGAGAGGCATCCGCATGCGTGAACCCTACTCCTGCCGCGCGCGCGTCTTGTACGTGAGCACGGGCGCCAGGGTCGCCACCACGCGCACCAGTCCAGCCTCCACCAGGTCCGTCACCACGCGGTCGATGGGCTTGTACGCGGGCGGCGCCTCCTCGAAGAGCAGGTCCCGGTCCTCGCACACCACGTGGCTCTTGAATGAGGTCC
The DNA here is from genome assembly GCF_000280925.3 of Myxococcus hansupus. Classification (NCBI taxonomy): domain Bacteria; kingdom Pseudomonadati; phylum Myxococcota; class Myxococcia; order Myxococcales; family Myxococcaceae; genus Pseudomyxococcus; species Pseudomyxococcus hansupus. The sequence continues at coordinate 7,144,723 of NZ_CP012109.1, read as the reverse complement.
GGGTGAGCGCCTCCGCCGTGAATCGCTCGCGCATCCGGTCCCGGGCGGCGCTGCGCGTCCACTTGCGGCCCGCGCCATGCGCCAGGCTGTGCGCGCTGACGAGTCCCTCGCCCGTGGGAACCACCAGGTAGCTGAGCGCGCCCCGGCTGCCGGGAATCACCACCGGCCCTTCGTCGGACGGCGCCGCGCCCTTGCGGTGCAGCCACTGCGTCCGCGCCGCGTCACGCCGAGGGGTGACGCTGTTGTGGCACACGTCCAGGACACGCTGTCCCGTGGCGCCGATGCCGTCCAGCATCCTCCGCGCCACCAGCGCGCGGTTGGCGCGTCCCCAGGCCACCGCGTGGTCATGCCGCGCGAGGTAGGCCTCCGCTTCCGGGGAGTCGTCCGCGAGTCCGCCCGCCGCGTGGCGGTCGACGTGGGCCCGGAGAATCGCCTCGCCCAGGCCTCTCGAGCCGGAGTGGGCCAGGAGGAGCAACCGCTCCGCCGACAAGCCCAGCGCGGCGAAGGCCGGTGCGTCGTGAACCGCGTCCACCCGCTGCAACTCCGCGAAGTGGTTGCCGCCGCCCACCGTGCCCAGCGCGGCCTCGAAACCCGAGGACTTCACGCCGTGCTCCTGGAGAAAGCCTTCCGTGTCGCCCGCCCACGGGCCTTCCAGGTCCAACTTGCCTGCCCAGCGCTCCGGCTTGGCCTTGCGCGCCAGCAGGTCCACGTTCCACAGGCCCATGCCACAGCCGATGTCACTGCCCACCAGGTAGGGATAGAAGAAGCCCTCCGACAGGAATGCCGCGCCCACCGGAGCGCCCTTGCCAGGGTGGAGGTCGGGGAGTCCCACCGCCAGCGTCATGCCGGGGAGGCGCGCCATGGCCTCCAACTGACGGACGGCCTCGCCTTCCACCCAGGATTGGGCCGAGGCAATGACACGCACGCTCGCGGGCGGCGCGGAGGGAGAGAGGGGTTCAGTCGAGGCTTCGGTCCGCATGCGCCGGTGGACGGCACCCGCGCGCCACGCCTGACGGTGGCGCCGGGCACCCTGGCCCGGTCGCCTACTTGTGGTACGGCTCGCCCTTGAGGATGGTGAACGCGCGGTAGAGCTGTTCGATGAGCACCACGCGCGCCAGCCGGTGGGGCAGCGTCATCTTCGACAGGGACAGCGTGAGGTTCGCAGCATCCCGCACGCGCGCGTCCAGGCCCTCGTCACCGCCAATGACGAACAGCAAGTCCTTGGCGCCCGTCTGCGCCTTGCCCACGTAGCGGCTCAGCTCGGGGGAGTCGAGCAGCGAGCCGCGCTCGTCCAGGGCCACCAGCCAGTCCTGCGGCTTGCGCTTCGCGAGAATCGCGTCGGCTTCGGCGGCCTTCGCGTCCCCGGGCTTGAGGCGCTTGCCGCTGGCCTCGGCCATCTCCACCAGCTCGAAGCGGGTGTAGTGGCCCAGGCGCCGGGCGTACTCCTGGACCGCGGGCTCGTACAAGCCCGAGCGGTCCTTGCCGATGGAGAGGAGCCGGACCTTCACTTCAGGCCAGCTTCTCCCGCGACGCGTCGGCCCAGAGGCCCTCGAGGTCGTAGTGCGCGCGCAGGTCCGCGAGGAACAGGTGCGCCACCACTTCGCCGTAGTCGAGCAGCACCCACTGGCCCGTCTCGAAGCCCTCGGTGCCGATGGGACGCTGGGGCTCGTCGCCCGTCTTGAGCTGCACCTGGACGTTCTCCGCCATGGCGCTCACCTGGCGGTCGCTCTCGCCGGAGGCGATGACGAAGTAGTCCGCGTAGGACGTCATCCCGCGCACGTCGAGGATGACGACGTCCAGCGCCTTCTTGTCCACCAGCAGGTTGCCGATGCGCTGGGCCAGCGCCTTGGCGGCCGGGTTCTCCGCGGGGCCCGCCTTCTGGGCAGGGGCGACTGGGAGTTTCGCCTTCTTCTTCTTCGCGGGTGCCTTCGAAGGCGCCTTCTTCCCCGAGGCCTTCTTGGCGACGGGGGCCTTCTTCTTCGCGGGCGTCCTGCCCGACACAGTCTTCTTCCGGGCCGCCGGGGCCCGGGTGGTGGTCTTTTTCGCGGTCGTCTTCTTCTTCGTGGCCATGTGCGGCGCACCCTACCGCACCCTTGGCAACACGGAAGCGGTCCTCTATCTCCTGGTGTCCATGAGCGACGCCCGGCTGGAACAGTTCAAGAAGATGGTGGCGGACTTTCCCGACTCCCCCATGAGCCATTTCTCCCTCGGGAAGCTGTACCTGGAGCGGCGGCAGTACGCCGAAGCGGCGGCGGCCCTGGAGTCCGCCGTCCGGCTGGATTCCACCTATGCGGCCGCCATGGTGGCCCTGGGGGACGCCTGGGCGGGGGCCGGGGAGGCCGCCAAGGCCCGCGAGGTGCTGGTCCGTGCCCGGGAGCACGCACTGTCCCAGGGGCACCCGGGGCTCGCCGAGGAAATCGACGAGCGCATCGCGGACCTGGAGTAGCCCCCGCGCCTCAGTAGCGCCAGGTGAAGCCGGTGCTGAAGACCTGGCGCGTGTAGGTGAGGTCGTTGCGGGGCAAACGGGTGCTCCACACCCCCCACGACATCTCGAAATCCAACGTGTCCGTCAGGGGGCGGGCCAGCTTCAGTGAGAGCGAGTTCTGCCCCTCGTCCTCCTCCACCAGGATGATTTCCGGGGAGAGGTAGATGCCGTCCGGGTACGCGGTGAGGCCCAGCGAGCCCTGGGCCAGCAGCGTCACCTTCCAGGGCAGGCGGATGCCGGCGTTGGCGGACACCCGGTGGCGCTGGAGCGTCTCGCCGTAGCTGTTGGAGGAGATTTCCTGGAACACGTACGTGACGCCCAGGGCCAAGGGCCCCCGGTACGTGTACGAGGCCCCCGCCGTCAGGGCGCCGTCCTGGCGCCGCCCGGAGAGGAGCCCCGACGGGCCCCCCGTGCCCGGAGGCCGTGCCCGGGGCGCGGTGCCGAAGCCGCGTGAGTTCCAGTCACCGAACACGGACAGGCTGTGTCGGCGGTTGAACCGGTAGCGGCCGAGCACGCCCAGCTCGGGGCCGCCGAAGTTGGCCGTGGGGTCCGGCCGGTACACGAAGCGCCGGGCGCCCGCGCGCACCCGCAGGGCCAACTGGGCGTCCGGCGCGTACTCCAGGAAGGCGGTGGTGCCCAGGTCCGAGTACGAGCGAGACCCGCCGCGCCGGTCCTTCGCATGGCCCTCCAGGCCGATGCCCACCGACGTGCCCAGGGCGAGGGAGGACTCCACCGCGCCGGACTGAACCAGCGTGTCTTCGTCGATGTAGCGAAGGTACTTGCGCGCGCCCAGCTCGTAGCGGCCCACGAGCTGCGCGCGGTCGAAGGTGCCTCGCCCCTCCGCCGAGCCCAGCAGGCTCAAGGCGAGGTCCCGCGTGGGCGCGGCCGTCAGGCGGTCCGTGAAATCCCGAGGCGCGTTGGTGTCCATCATCAGCCGCCCGGTGCCCCTCAACGCTCCATCCCACTCGGCGGCAGGGGCGCTGCCGGCGGTGAGCAGGACGAGGGAGACGAGCAGCGGTGCGAAGGAGCGGGCCACGGCGCGCGCACCATACCCCGTCCCCGGAGGGCCAGGGCGCCGTCCGGTTGCTCCCGCCCGTGACGGCGCCCCGGGCGGCCCGTTACATTGAGCGCATGCGCCTTGTGTCCCTCCTGGCGGCGGCAAGCCTCGGCCTGGCTGCCTGTGCCTCCTCCTCCTTCACCACCGAGGTGAGAGGGGAGTCGACCGTGCCCGCGGGCCCCCGTGGCGTCGAAACGCCGCTCAATGGCTTTCCCGCCATCAGCAGTTTCGCGGGGATGGATTTCGACAAGAACCAGGACTTCAAGAATCAGGGGCTTCGCAAGAGCGAGGTGACGTCCGTCAAGGTCGAGTCCCTCACCCTGAAGGTCCTCAGTCCCGATGACCAGGACCTCACCTTCCTGGATTCGGTGGAGTTCTTCGCCCGGGCCGGGGACCGCGAGGCGCGCATCGCTTCACGCCAGAACGTGGCGACCGTGGATTTGCGGCTGCCCAACCCCGTGCTGTCGCTGAACGTGGAGAACGTGGAGCTCCAGCCCTTCGTGGCCGCGCCCACCATGAGCATCATCGTCCGCGGACGCGGGCGCCTGCCGGAGCGCGAGGTGCGGCTCCAGGCGGTGGTGAAGCTCCAGGTGGAGACCGGGCTGCTGTAGCCGGGCGTCCTCCCGTCACGCCTCAGGGGTCGCCCATCTCCTGGGCGCGCCGCTCCAGCTTGGAGGCGCGGCCTTCCAGCTCGCGGGCCAGGGACTCCAGCCGCGCGGCTTCTGCCTCCATCGCCGGCAGGTCCTGCGCGCTGCCCGCGGCCAGGTCCTGCGCGCGCTGCGTCTCCACATGGGGCCGGCGGTCGGTGGCCCGATTGGATTGCATGGGAAACGGCGGGCGATCCGGCCCCGGGTTGCCGCCCTCGTTGGGCCGTCCGCCCACGTTGGGGGAAGGCGGAGGGTCCGAGCTGTCCTGGAAGGCCGGAGGATTGGGCTCGGAGCGCTCCACCTGAATCGTCTGGTCGCTGCCCAGGCGCATGCGCAGCCGCCGGTCCTGGTCGTCGAACATCGACTCCTCGCCCAGGAAGTCGTTCATGCGCCGGTCCAGGTCGCGCTCCTCGCGCACCTCGGTGATGCGGCCCCGAAGCGCCTTCAGCCGCTCCCGCACCTTGTCCTCGGTGTCGCGCAGCGTGTCCGCCTGGGCCAGCAGGTCCTCCGGGTCATCGCCCCGGGCGGAAGCCCGGTCCAGGGCGGGGACGCGCGAGGCGGGCAGGGCCGCGCGGACCGCCTCGCGCTCGGCGCGCAGCGTGCGCATCGCGTCCAGCAGCTCCGCGCGCTGGCTCCGCTCCGTCGTCCCGTCCCAGGCGAGCCGCAGCCGGGCCAGCTCATCCGACAGCGCGGTGTGCAGCGCCAGGTGCGCGCGCTCCGACTCACCCTCCGCCGCGACCACCGCTTGCGCCAGGCCCGTGAGCTGACCGCTCAGGTCCTGCGAACGACGCAGCGCGGCTTCCAGCTCCGTGCCCACCGTCAGCCGGCTGCGGTGCTGCGCCTTCAGCGCCTCGATGCGCGTCGCCAGCCCGTTGAGTTCGTCGCGCAGCGTCTGCTGCTGCCCCCGCAGGGAGCGCGTCTCCGTGCGCGCCGTCTGGGCCCGACCCCGCATCGACTCCAGCCCGGACGCCGCCTGGCCGGGACCGGCCAGGAAGAGGCTCAGCAGGAGGGCGAGGGGGCGGAGATTCATCAGGGGCGCTCTCGAAGCAAGGCAGGTGCCAGCCTGCTTGCCCGATTCCAGGCGAGGTGGCGACTTGGACCCCAACAATTCCGGACACCTGGAACGTCCAGAAGGGAAGGGGCCAAGGTGGGACACCGGTGAAAAGTCATGGGGGGGTGGTGGGGGTGACGGATTTTCGAGGCTCAGGGCTCCTCGGGGGGCGTCCCCTTGGGCAGGAAGCCGTACTTCTCCAGCTTGTAGTACAGCGCGGACGTCTTGATGCCCAGCAGGCGCGCCGTCTCGGTCTTCACGCCGCCGGCCTTCTCGTAGGCGCGGGCGATGAGCTGCCGCTCCAGGTCCTCCAGGATGTCCGGGAGCGGGCGGTCGCCCTGGAGCACGGGAAGCCCCGCTTCCACGCGCGGCGTGCCGCTGGCGGTGAGGTGCGAGGGCAGGTCCAGGTCGGTGAGCAGGTCCCCTTCCGCGAACACGAGGGCCTGCTCGATGACGTTCTCCAACTCGCGCACGTTGCCGGGCCAGGCATGCCGGGCCAGGGCGCGCAACGCGCTGTCGTCCAACCCCGTGACGCGCCGGTTCACGCGCACCGCGTGTTTGGCCACGAAGTGCCGGGCCAGCAGGGAGATGTCCTCGGGCCGCTCGCGCAGGGGCGGCAGCACCACCGGGACGATGTGCAGCCGGTAGTAGAGGTCCTCGCGGAAGCGGCCGGCCTTCACCTCGGCCTGGAGGTCGCGGTGCGTGGCGCTCACCACGCGCACGTCCACCTTGAACGTGTCCTCGCCGCCCACGCGCTGGATTTCCTTCTCCTGCAGCACGCGGAGCAGCTTCGTCTGCACGGAGGCGGGAATCTCCCCAACCTCGTCCAGGAAGAGCGTGCCGCCGTCGGCCAGCTCGAAGCGGCCCAGCTTGCGCTTCACCGCGCCGGTGAAGGCGCCGCGCTCATGGCCGAACAGCTCGCTCTCCAGCAGCGTCTCCGCCAGCGCCGCGCAGTGCACCACGATGAAGGGGCCGTCTCGGCGTGGGGAGCGCTGGTGGAGCATGCGCGCCACCAGCTCCTTGCCGGTGCCGCTCTCGCCGCGCACCAGCACGGTGGCGTCGCTCTGGGCCACCTTGATGACCTGGGACACCAACTTCTGCATGGGCTCGCTGTCGCCCACCAGGTTGCCGTGGGTGAGGGCCGCGTCCGAGTCATGCGCGGCGGTGCGCGCCGTCAGCCGCTCCACCTGCTTGCGCGTGGAGGCCAGCTCCAGCCCCTTGTCCACCTTGGCGCGCAGCACCTCGGGCGGGAAGGGCTTGGTGATGAAGTCGTAGGCGCCCTCCTGCATCGCCTGCACCGCGGTCTCGATGGTGCCAAAGGCCGTCACCACCATGACGACGGCGCCGGCGTCCTGCGCCTTGAGGGCCTTCGTCACCGCGATGCCGTCCATGCCGTCCATCTTCAGGTCGGTGACGACGAGGTCGAAGGGCGTCTTGCGGTACGCGGCCAGCCCGTCCTGGCCGCTGCGCACCGCGGACACGGTGTGGCCCGCGCGGGTCAGGGTGACCGTCATGCCCTCCCTCAGCGTGTCGTGGTCGTCGATGACGAGGATGCGCGCCATGGTGTGACTCGTGTCTCCCAGTTGCACCGGGCCGGCCGTTCCGGGGCGGCCGTATGAGAGCACATCCGGCTGGGGCCGCTCCACTCGTACGCGCCGCGCGTCCTTGTCGCCCGGCGTGCGAAGGTGCTGGCGCCTCCCGGTCCGGAGCAGTACGGGGAGGCATGGAAATCACGGCCACCGCCCTCCTGGACCTGCTCGCGACCCACGTCCCCGAGGATGCGAAGGAGCGCGAGGACCTGGAGCGGATGCGCCATTTCGCCCAGGCCCTGGCGCAGCCCTTCTCCCGGACGCAGTCGGAGGCCCACTTCACGGGCAGCGCGGTGGTGGTGGACCCCTCCGGCACCCGGATGGTCCTGTTGCACCACCGCAAACTGCTGCGCTGGTTGCAGCCCGGAGGCCACGCGGATGTTGCGGACGGAGGCAGCATGGCGGCCACCGCGCTGCGGGAAGCGCGCGAGGAGACGGGCTGCCGCGTGTCGCTCCACCCCACCGCGCCCCAGCCGCTGGACGTGGACATCCACACCATCCCCGCGCGCCGGGACGAACCGGAGCATCACCACCTGGATGTGCGCTTCCTCGTGGTGGCGGAGAACCCGGAGGCCCTGGTGCACGACCCGGCCGAATCCTTTGGCGTGCAGTGGCTCACGTGGGACGAAGCCATGACGCGCGCGGACGAAGCGCCGCTGCGCCGGATGTTGGAGAAGGCCCGGCGGCACGTGGCCTCTTCCCGCTGAAGCGGTGGGTGTTGGACGCGCGCATGTCCCCGGGGTCCAGGGCACTGTGGGGCGGCGGACCGAGCCCGCGCGTCCGCGCCCTGATTTGAAACAGAATTTGAAAAACACCGCCTGATTGCCTTTGGGCCGGTGGTGCGGGCGGAAAGCGATTGCAACCATGCCGTCTTGCTTGGGCGGGTGAGGGAGGCCATGCCGGCCTGTCACCCGCCGGGAAGCAAGGAGCATCTCCATGCCGTCCGTCTTGCAGGAACTGGCGCACCCGGAAGCCACGACCCGCCGTTACAGCCCCCCCGCCCTCACGCCCACCGCGCATCCCCTCTGGTTGGAGGCAATGCTGGAGTCCCTGCGCGACGACTGGAACACCGCCTGCTGGCCGCCGCTGTTTCGCGACACCGCCGACGGCAAGCACCCGCCGCTGTGTCAGTGGCAGCGGGTGTTGTCGAACTTCTTCGTCATCGTGGAGTCCTTCCCCAAGTACATGGGCCTGTCCTTGGCGAAGACGACCTACGGCCAGCGCCCGGGCGACGCGAGCGCCCGCCGCTGGTTGTTGCAGAACCTGGGCGTCGAGGCGAAACACGCCGAGTGGTACATCGACTGGCTGCGTGGCGTGGGCGTTGACCCGGCCACCGTCTTCGCCCAGCCGCCGCTGCCGGAGGTCCGGGCGCTGCACGAGTACCTGCTCGACACGTGCGCGCACGGCACGCTGGCCGAAGGGGTGGCCGCGTCCAACTGGGCCGTGGAGGGCATCACCGGCGTGTGGACCCGGGAGGTGGCGGAGCCCTTCCGCGCCTACGCCGCGGACGGCGCGCGCATCGATGCGCACTCGATGATGTGGCTCAAGGTCCACGCGCGTTATGACGACCTGCACCCGGAGGAGGCGCTGGAAATCATCAAGCTGTCCACCGACGTGGGCACCGGGGAGCCCTTCCGCGTCCAGGCCGCCGCGCGCAAGTCGTTGCGGATGTACGCCGCGGCGCTCCACGCCTGCTGCAACGGCTGAATCGCGCGACACCTGCGCACATCCCTTCAGGGCGTTGATTTCGCGCGCGTTTCTCGGGGTCGTCCGCTCTGTCCGGAAGGCGGCAGCTTCCGCGCGAGCACCCTGTCCGCATCGCGCGGAGAGTGAGGTACTCGCGACAGAGGACACCCGGCTCCACCCGAGCGGTGCGAGCACGCGGCCTCGGGGGGATGTGACGCATGAGTGCCGAAGACAAGGTCATCCAGGAGTACCGGGGACGTGCGCTCAAGCTGTTCATGTTGTGGGTGCTGCCCGTGGCGCCCATCGCCGCGTATCTCAATGGCATGGCCATGGGCGTGGCCGGCTGGTCGGGGATGGTCGCGGTGGTCTGGGTGCTGCCGCCCATCATCGTGGGATTGGGCATCGCCTATCCCGCGATGATGCTGCACCTGCTGGTGGACGGCGCGCTGCGGGAGCGGCCCCGGGATGCGCCGGGGGAGCGGCTGACGCGCATCCTGCGGCTGCCCTGGCGCGCGGCCGTGGCCACGTCGTGGGGCGCGTGGACGATGGGCGGCGTCTGGTTCAGCCTCCACGTGTGCCTGCTGTGGAAGAAGGACCTGTCCCAGGTCGTGGTGGGCACGCTGATTGGCGTCTGCTTCGGCGTGGTGCTGGGTTTCCCCATCAGCGTCTCGCTGGAGAAGCTGCTGCTGCCGCTGGCGCTGGAGGAGCAGCGCAAGGACCCGACGCTGGTGCTGAAGGGGGGCGGCTTCTTCTGGCCCCGTCAGGCGTGGTTCATGCCCACGACCTTCATTGGCTCCAGCCTCTGCGCGCTGGTGCTCAGCGGGTGCGTGGTGCTCGTGAAGCTGCAGGGCGTGCGCGACGCGCTGCACACGTCGCTGGTGGCGGAGGGCGCGCATGGCTCCGCGGCGGCGTTGATGGACATGGGGGGAATGCTCGTCGGTGAGCTGGCCTTCGGGCTGGCGTGGGTGGGCGGGCTGTTGGCGATTCCCGCCGTCACCACCTGGATGCTGGCGCGCCGTCAGTCCAACGCGGCGGGCGCGGTGGGGGCGGCCATCGAGTCACTGGCGGCCGGGCGGGTCATGTCGCCCGCATGGGTCTCCACGGATGAGATGGGGGACTTGTCGTCCGGCATGAACGCGGTGCTGGTCCGGCTGCGGCAACTGCCGCTGTCGCTGAATGACTCCGCGACGCGGCTGAGCGGCGCGGGGCGGCACCTGCGGGAGTCGCATGGCGAGCACCAGCAGAGCCTCGTCCGTCAGGCGTCGGCGCTGCACGAGGCGCAGATGACGTCCGAGGAGATTCGCCGCACCTCGCTGATGGCGGTGGAGCGGGCGGAGGCGGTGCTCCAGGTGGCCCGCCGCTCGGAGGTGCTGGGGCAGCAGGGCGAGGCCGCGGTGGAGCGGAGCCTCACCGGCCTGACGGACATCCGTCGCGTGGTGGACGGCATCCAGGACCGGCTGGAGCGGCTGGCGCAGAGCACCTCGCAGATTGGAGAAATCACCGAGTCGGTGAAGGACCTGGCCGACCAGTCCCACCTGTTGGCGGTGAACGCGGCGATTGAAGCGGCGCGCTCGGGGAGCAGGGCCGGGGCTTCGCGGTGGTGGCCCGCGAGATTCGCGCCTTGTCGGACCAGTCCATCCAGGCGACCCGCCGCATCCGCACCATCCTCCAGGACATCAGCACCGGCATCCGCGACGCGGCGAAGATGGGCGAGGCCGGCGTGCAGACCATCGGCACCGGCCTGGACCAGATGCGGGCGTCGGGTGACTCGCTGCGGGAGTTGTCCCGCATCGCGCAGGAGAACTCCGCCGCCGCCCGGCAGATTGCCGCCGCGGTGACGCAGCAGGATGCCGGCTTCGCGCAAATCTTCGACGCCATCGCGGACCTGTCTCAGCTCATGGACGCCACGCTGAAGCGGCTGGAGTCCACGCAGGAGGCCACCAACACGCTGGCGGTGGTCTCCGACGAGGTGACGCGCATGGCGCGGCAGTTCAACGCGGCGGGGTGACGCCCGAGGGCGCCGCGCCCAGGGGCAGCGTGAGTGTGAAACGCGTGTCGCCGGGCGCGGAGGTCAGGCTCAACATGCCACCATGCGCGAGGGCAATCTTGCGCGCCAGCGGGAGGCCCAGGCCGGTGCCCTTCTCGCGCGTGGTGAAGAAGGGCTCGAAGATGCGTTCGTGCTCCGGGGCGGGCACCCCGGGTCCGGCGTCGCGGACCTGGATGGTGTACTGGCCGCCGTGCGCCGTGCCAGACACCCGCACGCGGCCTCCCTGGGGCGAGGCTTGCACCGCGTTCTTCACCAGGTTCACCAGCGCGGCGGTCAACAGGCTGCCGTCCGCTTCCAGCACCGCGGGCGCGGCGTCGATGTCCACGGCGACGTCGCGGGCGCTGGCTTCGGCGGCCATCAGCTCGCAGGCGATGGAGAGCAGGGAGGGGGCCTCTACCGGCGCTCGGGCCAGGGGCTGCTCTCGGGCGAAGGCGAGGAAGTCCTCGACGATGCGCTGGAGGTAGGCCACCTCGCGCTGGATGCGCTCCACGTGCGCGCCGGCCTCGTCGTGTGCGCCGGCTTGCAGGTCTTCCTTCAGGATGCCGGAGAAGAGGGCGATGCCTCCAATGGGGTTGCGCACCTCGTGCGCGACGCCCGCGAGCATCATCTTGAGTTGCCGGTCCCGGCTCTCCAATGCGCCGCGCATGTCCTCCAACTCGCGCGCGAGGACACCGATTTCCAATGTGGGCTCCGGGGGAACGGGCGTCGTCAGGTCGCCCCGGCCGATTCGCAGCGCGGACACCATCAAGCGCCGCAGCGGCCGGGCGAGGCCTCTGGCCGTCACCACTGCGATGAAGGCGAGCGCACCCAGCGCCACCGCGCCCATGGTGACGAAGGTGCGGGACAGTTGCTGGAGCGAACCGAAGAAGGCCGCGCTGCCTTCCACGCCCACGGCGCCCACCACGCTTCCTTCGTATTCAATGGGGGCGTAGCCCGTCTTGTAGAGGCGCCCATCCGAGCCGGTGAAGAGCACCTGACTGGCGGCGCGTTCGCCGGAGAAGACGCGGGTGAGCTCCAGCCGGTCGCGCGCTAGCTCCGGCATCTCCGTGCCCACGGGCAGCGTGCCTCCCACGTCCACGCGCACGCGGCCCTGCGTGTCCACGGCGTAGACGCGGCGCACGCCGCTGGCCTCCGCGACGCTTTCGAACATGCGGACGAAATTCCGCCACGTGCGGGTGCCGGTGACGTCGTCGCCCGGCTCGATGGTGAGCAGCCGTTCTCCGTGGACCTGGGTGGCGGTGGCGGCGGCGATGGCGCTGAGGCTGGTCCCTAGCTCCTCCTCCAGGATGGACCGCGCGAGCTGGTACACGGCCGTGCCCGCCACCGCGACGAAGAGCAGGGTGGGCACCAGGAATGCCACCAGCAGCCGCGCGGAGAGCGAGCCCAACGCGTCACGCCATCGCGAGTTTTGCCGGTCACCGGAGGGCATGTGCGGGCATGGACTCTATCCGAGCACCACGCTCGTGACGCGCCGCTTGTCAGGCCAGGGCTTGCCGGCGGCATCGGGGTGTGCGTAGCTTGCTCTCGGCGCCTCACGGCGCTGTCCCATGACCTCCGCTCGCTAACCCAGCACCTGTGTAGGACCGCCCCTGTCGCTCCGGCCGCTGTGCCGTGGCGTCGATGCGGGTGTGTCCCAGGTGCGTGGGTCTCCGTGGTGTCCCCAGCCGTATTCCCTGAACCGAATGCCCTGCGCCCTTGGCGCACGCGGCATGGAGAACACGTATGCGAAAGCTCAAGTACCACGTTGCCACCAGCGTCGACGGTTTCATCGCCCACGAGGACGACACGTACGGCGCGTTCATGCAGAAGCGGCTCATTGAAGACAGCGAACACGTGATGGATTTCATCGCGTCGCTGGCGACCTATACGACGGCGCTCATGGGGCGCCGCACCTACGAGGTCGGCCTCAAGGAAGGCGTGACGGACCCGTACGCGAAGATGGACACCTACGTCTTCAGCCGCACGATGAAGGAGAGCCCGAATCCTCGGGTGACGTTGGTGGCGGACGACGCGGTCGGCGAGGTCCGGCGCCTGAAGGCCCAGGAGGGCGGCGACATCTACCTGTCCGGTGGCGGCGCGTTCGCGGGGGTGCTGTTCGCCGAGGGCTTGATTGACGAGGTCCTGCTCAAGGTGAACCCGCTGATTCTCGGCGCGGGCATCCCGCTGGTGTCGTCGCTGCGGACCGTGGTGGACCTGGAGCTGAAGTCCACCAAGGTCTACGGCAACGGCGTGCTGCTGCTGCGCTACGCCGTCATACCGAAGCCGGCGTAGGCGCGGAGCCGCTGGGGCGCGTGTCCGAGTGACGTTGGACACGCGCCCTCGCGTGGCTACCGGAGGAAGGAGTCCCTCACGGCGTCCAGCAGCGGGTTGGCGCCCGTGCTGGGGTTGGTGCAGCCCTGGTTGATGGTCCAGATGATGGTGCCACCAAAACCCTGGTCCTTCGCGTAGGCGCCCTTGGCGGCGATGGCCTGCGGACCGTCGTAGGAAATCCACCGCACGGTGCCGTCCTCCACGGGCGTGTTGAAGGTGAGGTAGGTGGCCGCGGCCACCGCGTCCCAGCGGTACGTTCCGGACGCGGAGAGCTGCTGAATCTTCCTGTAGGTGAACGAGTTGTCGCTGCCCACGTAGTCGGACCAGTTCGTGAAGTTCTGGTAGGGGCCGGTGATGTTGCGCCAGGCCATGCCGTAGAACGGGATGCCCATGCCCAGCTTCGCCTTGGGGATGCCCGCGCGGGCCCAGCCCTGGAGGCTGGAGGACACGGACGTGGGCCGGTTGCCGGACTCACCGTAGAGCGCGGACGTGTACCAGGACTGCCAGCCGTCCCACGGGCCAATCATCTCGTAGGACATGATGTTGATCTGGTCCAGGTAGGGCGCCAGGTTGGCGAACCACGGGTCCGCGTCGCTGGCGAAGTTGCTGTTGATCCACCCGATGGGGAAGGTGAGCAGCATGTTCGGCCGCGCCGCGCGGAGCTCCTTCACCAGCGCGAGCAGGTTCGGCTTGTCCGCCGCCTCCACGGGCTCCCAGTCGATGTCGAGCCCGTCGTAGCCGAAGGTGTCCATGGCGTTGAGGAGGTTCTGCACGAACTTCGCTCGGTTCGCGTTGGAGGCCGCGGCCACCCAGCCCGCGTGCTCACCCGCGCCGCCCACCATGATGATGGCCTTGCGCCCGGCGGCGTGTGCCCGCTGCGCGAGCGTCCGCGCGATTTGCGGACCGTTGTTGTTGTCGAAGGCCGTGTTCAGCGTGCCGTCCGGCCTGGGCGTGACGCGGCCGACGATGATGTGCGTCAGCGCGGTGAAGTCCACCTTCTCCGGGGGATAGAGGTCGGCGTTCCAGCCGGTGTAATAGCCGGACACCCACTTGCCCGTGGACGGCTGCGTCGCCGTCACGGTGACGGTGGCGGTCGCCTTCTTCGTGGTGTCGGCCTGGCTGGTGGCGATGACGTGGTAGGTGCCCGCCGTCCGAGGCGCCGTGTACTGGCCGCTGCTGGTGATGGTGCCGCCCGTGGGGCCCTGCTGCACGGACCACGTCACGCCGGTGTTGCTGCTGCCCGTCACCGTGGCGGCGAAGGCTCGCGAGGCACCGAGCGCGAGCGACGCGCTGGTGGGGCTCACCGTGATGGCGACCTGTTGCTGCGGATTCGAGACGGTGGCGGAGATGGGCGCGGAGCGGAGGCCCTCGCCGCCGCCGCTCACCGCCGTCACGGCGTACCAGTACGTCGCGCCCGCGGTGAGGCCGGCGTCACGGTACGTGGTGTTGGTGAGCGGTGACGTCGTGCGCTTCGTGTACGTGCCCGTCTGCGAGGTGGCGCGGTAGACGTGGTACCCGGTGGCGCCGCTCACGGTGTTCCACGTCAGGGAGACGTCCGACGCGGAGGCCACGGCCTTCACGTTGCCCGGCGCGGGAAGGGTGGACGAGCCCAGGCGCAGGCTGTCGAACGCCATCACTGGCAGGTTGCGGCCCGCGCCTTCCTGGATGGCGAGGCCGTCCATCGTGACGTTGGCGACGTTGAGCGCGGTGAGGGGGACGCGGCAGCGTGTCCAGGCGCCGGCCTTGATGGCGCCGCCGTCGCAGTAGCGGTTGATGGAGACGGTGGGCCGGGCCTGGTTGCCCACGGTGGCGTACGCGGTGAGGGCGGGGTTGGTGGTGGCGCCGCCGTGGACTTGGAACTCGATGAACTCGAGCCCGGTGGTGGAGACACCGGTGTGGTGGAGATAGAGGCCGGTCCACGGGCCGAACGTCACCGAGATGGCGCGCGTGCCCGAGGCCACGGGGGAAGTCGCCGCGAGGTTGCGGGTGGCCCAGGACCAGTCCACCCAGCCGGGCCCGAGCGCGTCCTCGTAGAGCGTCGCCGCGTCATCCGCCACGGCTTCCGCATGGACGGGCGCGGCGTCTTCGGGCGCGAAGTCCCGTGGGGACAGGCCCTCCGCGATGGATTCATTGCCACATGCACTGAGATGAACACCGACTGCCAACATGAACCACGTGAAGTGTCTTTTCATGGCGCTCCCGTGGCCAGGGGTGAGAACAGGCGCGGCCTCGTGGGCCCGGCGCCATCTCGTCTGGGCCCACCTGGAGTGGCGGGCGCTCAGAACCCTGGCTGTCTGTGCGCAGAGACACCGCGTGCAGGCATCGGCTTTCAAGCCATGGGGTGCGGTGTTTCAGTACTTCGCCAGTATGTCGGGACGTGGAGCAGCCAGCGGTGCGTGCGTCCGATGGCCGAGTGAACCAAGCCTGTTCACTCGACGAGATGCCGGTTGCAGGCAGCGCCGCGCGAAGCCTTTGTCATGAGCGAGGCCTTGGTACCCTGGATGCCATCTCTCTTCGTGGAATCATTCAGAGACATGGTGGTCCAGGCCCGCGGTGGAATCGCTGCCGGGGCTCGCTCCCTGTGTTGTGACACAGGGAGCTGCTTCATGGACCGCAGTGTGGCCGACTCAGTCGAACATCGCGACCAGCGCGTCGCCGAGCGTCTCCACGCCGACGACCTTCATCTTCGGGCCCGCGTCCTCCAGCCGCCGCGCGCTGCCCGCGGGCATCACCACGCGCTGGAAGCCCATCTTCGCGGCTTCCGCCAGCCGGGGCTCCACTTGCCCCACCGCGCGCACCTCTCCCGCGAGGCCCACTTCGCCAATCACCAGCGTCTTCGGGTCCAACGGCCGGTTCTGCAGGCTGCTCACCAACGCCGCGCACACCGCGAGGTCACATGCCGGCTCCGTGAGCTGCATGCCGCCCGCCACGTTGACGAACAGGTCGCAGCCCACCAGCGGAATCTCCTCCTTCTTCTCCAGCACCGCGGCCAGCAGCGCCACGCGGTTGCCGTCCACGCCAATGGCCGTGCGCCGTGCGGTGCCGTAACCCGTGGGCGCCACCAGCGCCTGCACCTCCACCAGCAGCGGGCGCGTGCCGTTGAGCGTGCTGGTCACGACGCTGCCCGACTTGCCCACCGGCCGCTCCGACAGGAACAGCGCGGACGGGTCCGGCACCTCCGCGAGCCCCGCGCCCTTCATCTCGAAGACGCCAATCTCGTTCGTGGAGCCGAAGCGGTTCTTGTGCGCGCGCAGGATGCGGAACGGGTGGCCACGCTCGCCCTCGAAGTAGAGGACCGTGTCCACCATGTGCTCCAGCACGCGCGGGCCCGCGATGGAGCCTTCCTTCGTCACGTGGCCCACGAGGAACGTCGGCACGCCCGAGCGCTTCGCGTAGGCCATCAGCCGGCCCGCCACCTCGCGCACCTGGGTGATGCTGCCCGGCGCGTTGCCCAGCTCCGGCAGGTACATGGTCTGGATGGAGTCCACCACCAGCGCCTGCGGCTTCAGCGCCTCCGCCGCGGTCAGCACCCGCTCCGCGTCCGTCTCCGCGAACAGGTGGATGGAGTCGCCCGTCACGCGGAGCCGCTCGGCGCGCATCTTCGTCTGCCGCAGGCTCTCTTCACCGGAGACGTAGAGCACCGGTCCGTGACGCGCCAGCTTGTCCAGCGCGGCCAGCAGCAGCGTGGACTTGCCGATACCGGGGTCACCCCCCAGCAACACGAGGGAGCCGCCCACCACGCCGCCGCCCAGCACCCGGTCGAACTCGGCGATGCCCGTGCGGCGCCGCGTCTCCGTCTCGCCGCTCACGTCCTTCAGCAGCGTGGGCCGCGCCGCGCCACCCGAGGCCCCCCACGCCGGACGCCGGTCATCCGACTTCGGGTCGCTCTCCTCCAGCAGGGAGCTCCACGCGCCACAGTCCGGGCACTTCCCGAGCCACTTCGCCGTTTTGTACCCACACGCCTGACAGGTGTAGTGCGTCTTCGCCTTCGCCATGGGTTGGGTGAATAGCGCGGAACCCTGACGTTTTTGCGGCCTTACAGGCAGGCATGACCGCAGAGCAGGCAGGCGTCATGTCAAGCCCATCACGCCAAGTTGTACGAAGGGGTGGGGCAGCCCAGGTTTGCTCCCAGTGGGCGACGCACCCTGCGCCGCTAACCAATCAAGGGAGGTAGTCATGGGGATTATCGCGTTCCTGGTCATCGGCCTTCTGGCGGGTCTCATTGCCCGCGCGCTCATGCCGGGCAACCAGTCCATGGGACTGCTTGCCACGACGCTGCTGGGTATCGCCGGCTCCTTCGTGGGCGGCTTTATCTCGTCGCTGTTCCGCAGTGACGGCCGTGTGTTCGATCTGCACCCGACGGGTCTTCTCTTCTCCGTCCTGGGCGCACTCCTGGTGCTGTTCCTCGTCGGCCTGGCGGGCAGGGGACGCCGCGTCCACGTCTAGTGCCGCGCGTCGTCTGACGCGCTGACCCCTCCCAAGGGGAGATGGGCCCTGGAAAGTCGTCAACCTGTCTGCTCGCAGGCGTTGACAACTTTCCGGGGTCCGCGCACGTTCGGGCCCTCATTCGTCCGTAGAGGAGCCCATGCCCGACACCGTCACCGCCTCCAGCGAGTCCTTCTCCGGCCATGCCCATGTCGCCGCGCCGCCGCCCTCGGGCGTGGACGTGCGTCACGACTGGTCCCTGGCCGAGGTGAAGGCGCTCTACGAGCTGCCGCTGCTGGACCTGGTGCACCGGGCGCAGACGGTCCACCGGGCGGTGTTCGTGGACAACAAGGTGCAGCTCTGTTCGCTGCTGTCCATCAAGACGGGTGGCTGCCCGGAGGACTGCTCCTACTGCCCGCAGGCCGCGCGCTACAAGACGGGCGTCAAGGCGGAGAAGCTGATGGCGGTGCCGGAGGTGCTGGACGCCGCGTCCAAGGCCCGCGCCGCCGGAGCCACCCGTTTCTGCATGGGCGCCGCATGGCGTGAGGTGAAGGACGGTCCGCAATTCGACAGTGTGCTGGAGATGGTGCGCGGCGTGCGCGCGCTGGGCATGGAGGCGTGCGCCACGTTGGGCATGCTCTCCGACAGCCAGGCGAAGCGCCTGCGCGAGGCCGGCCTGTCCGCCTACAACCACAACCTGGACACCTCGCCCGAGCACTACGGCGACATCATCTCCACCCGGACGTTCGAGGACCGCCTGCGCACCCTCAACCGCGTGCGTGACGCCGGCATCTCCGTGTGCTGCGGCGGCATCATCGGCATGGGCGAGTCGGTGGAGGACCGCTGCAACCTGCTGCGCACGCTGTCCAACCAGGAGCACCACCCGGAGTCGGTGCCCATCAACGCGCTGGTGGCGGTGGAGGGCACGCCGCTCCAGGAGCAGCAGCGCGTGGAGACGGTGGACATGGTGCGGACCATCGCCACGGCGCGCATCCTGATGCCGCAGTCCATGGTGCGCCTGTCCGCGGGCCGGCAGCAGATGAACGAAGAGGCGCAGCTTCTGTGCATGATGGCGGGCGCCAACTCGCTCTTCTTCGGCGAGAAGCTGCTCACCACCGGCAACCCGGAGTACACCCAGGACATGGCCCTGTTGGAGAAGGCGGGCATCCGCCCCCTGGAGCCGCGTCAGGAAGGTTGATTCATCGTGACTGATGACACCGTCGCGGCGGCGTGGGCCCGGGAGGATTTGGAGGCCCTGTCCGAGCGCGGTCTGCGCCGGTACCTGGAGCCCCTGGATTCACCCCAGGGGCCCGTGGTCCGCGTGGGGGGCGAGACGCTCGTCAACTTCTCGTCCAACGACTACCTGGGACTGGCCTCGTCGCCCACCGTGCGCGCCGCGGCCCTGGCGGCGGTGGAGCGCTACGGTGTGGGCACCGGCGCCAGTCGTTTGGTGGTGGGAGACACCGCCGCGCACCATCGGCTGGAGGCCCGCCTGGCCGCCTTCGAGCGCGCCGAGGCCGTGCGCCTGTTCAACAGCGGCTATGCCGCGAACACCGGCATCATCCCCGCGCTGGTGGGGCCCGGAGACTCTGTCTTCTCCGACGCGCTCAACCACGCCTCGCTCGTGGATGGCTGCCGCCTGTCCCGCGCCCGCGTCTGCGTCTATCCCCACGCGGACGTGGAGGCGCTGGAGCGCGCGCTCGCGGAGACCCCCGCCCGGCGCAAGCTGGTGGTGACGGACACCGTCTTCTCCATGGATGGAGACACCGCGCCGCTGCGCGACATCGTCGCCGCGTGCCGTGCCCACGGCGCCGCGCTGATGGTGGACGAGGCGCATGCCACCGGCGTGCTGGGCGCGCGGGGCGCGGGCCTCTGCGACGAGCTGGGCCTGGAGGACGCGGTGGACCTGCGCATGGGGACCTTGAGCAAGGCCCTGGGCGTCATGGGGGCGTACGTGGCCACCTCGCGCGCGGTGGCGGACCTGTTGGTGTCGCGGGCGCGGCCCTTCGTGTTCTCCACGGCGTTGCCCGCGCACCTGTGCGCCGCCGCCGAGGCCGCCGTGGACGCGGTGGAAGGGGACCCGCCGCTGCGGGAGCGGCTGTGGCGCAACATCCGCCGCTTCGCGGAGGGCCTGCGGAGCCTGGGCTTGCAGGCCGAGCCGCGCAGCGCCGTGTTCCCCGTCATCCTCGGCGAGCCCGAGCGTGCCCTGGACGCCGCGAGGCGCCTGCGCGAGGCGGGGGTGTTGGTGAAGGCCATCCGTCCGCCCACCGTTCCGGAGGGCACCAGCCGCCTGCGCTTCTGCCTGTCCGCGTCCCACACCGTGGGCCACGTGGACCTGGCGCTGGAGGCGCTGCGCGGCGTGGGAGTCCACCGTGGCTGACACGCGCAAGCCGTTCCAGATTTTCGTCACCGGCACGGACACGGGCGTGGGGAAGACGCAGGCGTCGTGCGCGCTCTTGTCGCTGCTGGCGGACGCGGGGCTGCGGCCGGAGGGCTTCAAGCCCTACGAGAGCGGCTGCGCCTCCCTGCGCGCGCCCGCGGACGCGCTGGCCCTGCGGGAGGCGGCGGGCAGCTCGCTGAGCGTGGACGCCGTATGTCCCCACCGGTTCCGCCTGCCCGTGGCGCCGGGCGTGGCCGCCAGCCGCCTGGGCCGCGAGCCCGACTGGGACGTCACGCTGGCCGCGTGGCGGCGGCTGCGCGGCGGCACCGCGGTGGTGGAGGGGGCAGGGGGCTTGTTCGTGCCGCTGGATTCGAAGCACGACATCATCGACCTCATCGCCACCTTGCGCCTGCCCGTGCTGCTGGTGGCGCGCGCGGGGCTGGGCACGCTCAACCACACCGCGCTGTCGCTCCAGGCGTTGGCCGCGCGCCGCATTGCCGTGCGCGCCGTGCTGCTGTCGCGCGGGACGTCCGCGAAGGATGTTTCGGAGCGAGACAACCGGCGCATCCTGGAGGCGCGTCACGGCGTCCCGGTGTTGGGACCGGTGCCCTTCCTGCCCGATGCGCGGCGGCGCCACGCCGCGTTCCGCCGCGCGCTGCGGCCGCTGCTGCCCTGAACGCGCGGAGGCCGGAAAATCGGCCTCCGGCGCGTTTCCTTCCGAGGGCCAGTGCTACAGGTCGCGCAAGTTTTCGGGACATGCGGCCGTGAAATGGACGTGCCGTTTTTTCCGCGCGAGAACGCCTCACGAATGGCGGACATCATCGATCTCACGTTCCTCGCGGACGTCCGGCGGCTGTACAAGAAGCTCATGGACCAGAGGGGGCTTTCCTACTTCCTGCAAAAGGAGGGGCCTCGGCTCTTTCACATCGAGCCCACCAAGGTGGAGCTCGTGCTCCGGACCGCTCTGCGCGCGCGCGACCCTCAACTTCCCCGACCCCACGACAAGGCCATCGAGCACTGCCGCAAGGAGGTTCGCCGCGACCTGATTCGTCGTGTCGCGAACGCCATGCTGCAAACGGGCCTGTGAGTCGTTTCTCCGCGCGGACGGACTTCGCTCGGACACCCAACCCGCTGGCGCTGGCGCTCGAACGGCACCGCGCCAGCGGCCGTCCCCTCCGGGACCTCACGGAATCCAACCCCACGCGTGTGGGGTTGCCCACGCCGGACGCGGCCCTGCTGGCCTCCGACGGCGCCTTCACCTACGAACCCGAGCCTCAAGGTCTCGTCACCGCGCGCCAGGCGCTGGTGGCGGACTTCGCCGCGCGGGGCGCCCGGGTGGCCGCCGAGCACCTGCTGCTGACCTCCAGCACCAGCGAGGCCTACGGCTGGCTCTTCAAGCTCCTGTGCGAGCCCGGGGACAACGTGCTCGTCCCGGCCCCCTGTTACCCCCTCTTCGAGCACCTCGCGCGCCTGGAAGGCGTCCAGACGCGCTCCTACCCCTTGCCGCGGGCCCACGGCTTCGGCCTGGACGCGGACGCCGTGGGCGACGCGGTGGACGACCGCACCCGCGCGGTGCTGGTGGTGAACCCCGGCAACCCCACCGGCCACTTCCTGCACGAAGGCGAGCTGGCCGCGCTGGCGGACGTCTGCGCGCGTCGGAGGTTGCCGCTCGTCTGCGACGAGGTCTTCTCGCCCTTCGCGTGGGACGCGGGGCAGGGGCGCGTGGAGACGGTGGCGGGGCGCGATTTGCCCATGCTCACCTTCGCGCTCGGGGGCCTGTCCAAGTCCGCGGGGCTGCCCGGCCTCAAGCTGGCGTGGACGCACGTGGGCGGGCCCGCGCACCTCCGTGACGAGGCGCTGGCCCGGCTGGAGTGGCTGGCGGACGCCGTCCTCCCCGTGGGCACGCCCGTGCAGCGCGCCCTGCCAGGGCTGTTGGCGCATGCGCCGCGCTTCCAGGCGGCGGTGCTGGAGCGGGTGAGGGGCAACCGCCAGCGCCTGCTCGCGGCCCGGCCCGTGGGCGCACCGTGGGACGTGGTGCCGGCGGAGGGCGGGTGGAGCGCGGTGCTGCGGATTCCGAGGCAGCCCGGCGAGGAGGCCACCTGCCTGGCCCTGCTGGACGCGGGCGTGGCGGTGCAGCCGGGCTACTTCTACGACTTCGGCGGCGGCGCCTTCCTCGTGCTGTCGCTGCTGCCACAGCCCGAGGTGTTCGCCGCCGCCGTCGAGGTGCTCGCGCGGACGCTGGGGCCCTGAGGGCCCCTCACGTCACTGCGTGGGCGGGGTGATGAGCTGAATCGTCTCGAAGCCGTTGCTCGTCACGCGGAAGAGTTCGTACTCGGACGGCGCCTCGCCGGAGGCGTTGAAGTTCAGGTTTCCGCTGGCGCCCGTCACGTCGATGATGGTCCCGTTGCGGATGGCCTCGCGGGCACCGCCGAAGCCCTCCGTGCCCAGGTTGAACGCGGGCGCGGTTTCTCCCGGAGCCGGCGTCACGCGTGCCAGGCCGTCCGCCATGCGCGCGCCGGTGATGGGCTGCGGGTTGTTGACGTCGGGACCGGCGGCGTACGCGGCGCCGAGCGCCACCAGGTACATGGCGTCATACGCGTGCGCGGTGAACGAGTACTGCCCCGGGTCCGTCTGGTAGGCGGACTGGAAGCGCTGGGCGAACAGCCGGTAGACGAGGTCCGGACGGGCCTGGGCGGGCGCGGTGCCGTAGGAGCCTTCCACGTACTGCGCGTTGGCGCCCAGGGCGGTGAAGAGGCCCCGGTCCTTGCCCGCGTCGGTGAAGAACCAGCGCTGGCTGGTCCGGCCTCCGGAGATGGTCTGGTTGATGATGCGCGCGTTGTCCTCGGAGAAGCCGATGAGGACCTCGACGTCCGGCTGATCCTGGGTGATGTGCCGCACCACGTTGGCGAAGTCGGTGCTGTTGCGCGCGTACTGCGCGGACGTCACGCTGCGCAGGGTGGAGTCGATGCGGCCGAGCGTGACCGCGAACAGGCCCTGGCCGTAGGCATCGTTCACGTAGCTGATGCCCAGGCGGGAGATGTCCGCGAAGGGCGTGGCGCCCGTCACCGCGATGCGGTTCTGGAGCAGGTCGGCGATGATGCGGCCCTGGAGCACGTCGGAGGGCGCCGTCCGCCACACCAGGCCGGCGTCCGTGCCGTTCTGGTCGTTGATGTTGGCGATGTCCGGGCTGGTGCCGCTGTAGGTAATCATCAGCACGCCAGCGGGCACGGTGAGCGACGACACCGCGAGCGCCTGGGCGCTGCTGGAGGTGAAGATCATCTGCACCTTGCGCTCGTCAATCAGCCACTGCGCCTGCCCGGCGGCCCGGTTCGGCTCGGAGCGCGTGTCGCAGATGTGGAGCACGAAGGGCCGGCCGTTGACGCCCTCGCGCTGGTTCACCTCGTCGAGGGCCAGCTTGATGGCGTTGATGGCCTGCACCTCGGACTCGTCCGGGCCGTCGGCGGTGCTGAGCGGCACCGCGGCGCCCAGGGCGATGGCGTTGCTCGAGGAGGCGGGGCCATAGATTTCGCCACACCCCTCCGGCTGAGGCAGGCAGTAGCCCGCGTTGCACACCTGCGCGGTGGCGCAGTCCGAGGACGTCTCGCACTCGGTCAGTCCGCTCGCGGTGGTGAAGCTGCACCCGGCCATCAGCAGGGTGCTCCCCGTCATCAACAGTCCTAGCGCGCGCATCAGAAGCTCACCGCCATTCCCGCACCCGCGCCCTTGGGCGCCATCGTGACTCGAACCTCGCCCGCGACCGGGGGGCCTTCCTTCGGATAGAGGATGATGGCGGTGATGGCACCGGCCAGACCCACGCCGAAGCCGATGTCCGCCAGCAGCGCGCGGCTGCGCGTCTTGTCGGCGAACTCCTCCTTGGTCTCCACCCGGGTGGCGCCGTCGAACTGCTCGCGCGCGTCGCGCGCCTGCATGCCGAACAGCACACCCGCCACCACGCCCGCCACGCCCACGCCGCCCGCGGCGAAGGCGCCAATGCGCTGGCGCTTGTAGGACGTCAGCGCGCGCTGCAGCTCCGCCTCCTGCTGACGCCGGCTCTCGTCCTCGGCGCGGCGGGCCGCGAGCTGCTCTTCCTCCGCCTGCTTGCGCGCGGCGTCCGCTTCATCCTGCAGCCGCTGACGCTCGGCGTTGGCCGAGGCCGAGGCCTGGTCTTCCTTGTCGATGAGCACCCGCAGCCGGTCGATGCTGCGCGAGCTGCGCTTGAGCAGCGTGGGGTCCGTGCCGTCGGTGGCGCCGACGTATTGCTGGTACCAGCTCACGGCCTCGCGCAGCTCACCCGCGTTCTCCAGGGAGATGGCGATGTTGTAGATGAGCCGCGAGTGGGGCTGGGCCTCGTGCGCCTTCTTCAGCGCTTCCGCGGCCTCCTGGTACTTGCCTGCCTGATACAAGCGCTCGCCCTCCTTGATGAGGGCCGCTGCATTTTTCCCGCGTTGCGCAAACGCCACAGGCGGCGCCAGCGCGAGAATCACCGACAACACGAAAGCCAGTCTCATGACCTGAGAGCCTAGCGCGGAGAAGCCGGAAGGTCGAAGAGCTGACTTTTACTTCCTGTGAAAACGCGGAAGGCCGCCCCCGCTCTGCGTATGAGCGGGAAGCGGCCTTTCGGTGATTCAGGGTGCTACAGGCGTCCTGGGACTCAGTGGTCCAGGCGCGCCATCAGCAGCTTGCGCTGGAGCATGAGGGCGTCGGGCGCCTTGGTGCCGAGCTGCTCGAAGAACACCTCCTGGCTCTTGAGCTCCGACTTCCACTCGTCCTCCTTGATGGACGTGACTTCCGTCACCACCTCGGAGCCGAGGTCCAGGCCCTTGAGGTTGAGGCCCTCGTCGGCGCGCGGCACCCAGCCCAGCAGCGTCTCCTGGGTGGGGACGCGGCCGTGGACGCGGTTCACGATCCACTCGAGCACGCGCATGTTCTCGCCGAAGCCCGGCCACATGAACTTGCCGTTCTTGTCCTGGCGGAACCAGTTGACCTGGAAGATCTTGGGGAGCTGCGCGATGTGCTTCTGCATGTCCAGCCAGTGCTGGAGGTAGTCGCCCATGTGGTAGCCGCAGAAGGGCAGCATGGCCATGGGGTCGCGGCGCACGACGCCGACCTTGCCGGTGGCGGCGGCCGTCGTCTCGCTGCCCATGGTGGCGCCCAGGAACACGCCGTGGGTCCAGTTGAAGGCCTGGAGCACCAGCGGGACGGTGTTGGAGCGGCGGCCGCCGAAGATGAGCGCGGAGATGGGCACGCCCGTCGGATCATTGGCCTTGGGGCTCAGCGCCGGGTTGTTGGACATGGGCGCGGTGAAGCGGCTGTTCGGGTGCGCCGCCTTCTCCGTGCTGCCCTTCTTCCAGGGGCGGCCCTGCCAGTCGGTGAGCTCGTCGGGGACCTCGCCGTCCTTGCCCTCCCACCACACGTCGCCGTCGGCCGTCATGGCCACGTTGGTGAAGATGGTGTCCTTGGAGATGGACTCCATGGCGTTGGGGTTCGTCTTGTAGTTGGTGCCGGGCACCACGCCGAAGTAACCGGCCTCCGGGTTGATGGCGTACAGGCGGCCATCCGGACCGGGGTGCATCCACGCGATGTCGTCACCGACGGTTTCAATCTTCCAGCCCTTGTACTCGGGGGGCGGAATCATCATCGCGAAGTTCGTCTTGCCACACGCGGACGGGAAGGCGGCGGCGACGTACGTCGTCTCGCCCTTGGGGCTGGTGACGCCGAGGATGAGCATGTGCTCGGCCATCCAGCCTTCCTCGCGGCCCAGGTAGCTGCCAATGCGCAGGGCGAGGCACTTCTTGCCCAGCAGCACGTTGCCGCCGTAGCCGGAGCCGAAGCTCCAGATGGTGTTGTCCTGGGGGAAGTGGCAGATGTAGCGGCGGTCGGGGTCCACGTCGCCGGTGCTGTGCAGGCCGCGGTTGAAGTCGTCGCTGTCACCCAGCATGTCCAGCGCCTGCTTCCCCATGCGCGCCATGATGCGCATGTTCAGCACGACGTAGACGCTGTCGGTGAGCTCCACGCCCAGCTTGGTGAAGGGGCTGCCGATGGGACCCATCGCGTACGGCACCACGTACATGGTGCGGCCCTTCATGCACCCGCTGAACAGGTTGCCCAGCTTGGTGTACGCGGCCTCGGGCTCCATCCAGTTGTTCGTCGGGCCCGCGTCCGTCTTGTTCGGCGTACAGATGAACGTGAGGTGCTCCACGCGCGCCACGTCGTTCGGGTTGGAGCGGTGGAGGTAGCTGTTGGGGCGCTTCTCCGGGTTCAGCGGGATGAGGATGCCCTCCTGCACCGCCTGGTCCGTCAGCCGCTTCTTCTCGGCCTCGGAACCATCGCACCAGACGATGCGGTCCGGCTGGGTCATCTCGGCCATCTTGGCCACCCAGGCGAGGAGCGTGGGGTTTTTCGTGGGGGCCTGCTGGCCCTCCGCCGCAACTTGCGTCGAAGCCATGGATTCGTCCTTGTGGTTCATGTCTGGAGACAGGCCCCAAACGTTCTGGAAGGGGGGCGCAAATGCAACCCGCGACCGGTCACTCACCTTGGTACCGAACAGGCCGGTCCTAATTCCACTTATCAGAGGCCGGGCATTCAGTAGTGGACGGCGCACTGCGCCACGGGACTCGCCTTATCAGCCCAGCGAATACAGCTTGGGGCGGGCCTTATGACCATCGCCATCGTCCTGGGTGTCGTTGTTGTCGCGCTGGTGCTGTTTTCGTTCGATTCGCTCCCCATCGAGGTGAGCTCGCTCGTGGTGGTGTGCCTGCTGGCGCTGACCGGCGTGCTCACGCCGGCGCAGGCCTTCGAGGGGTTCAGCAACGACACCGTCATCTTCATCTTCACGCTGTTGGCGATGACCCAGGGGCTCGCGTCGACGGGCGTGGTTCAGTTGGTGGGTCAACGGCTGTCCTTCTTCGCGCGCTTCGGCCACCAGACGTTCGTGATGGCGATGATGGTGGCGGTGGCGGCGTTCTCCTCTGTCATCTCCAACACGGTGACGACGGCGGCCTTCCTGCCGGTGGCCATTGGCGCGGCGCAGCGGGCCAAGGTGCCCAAGAGCAAGGTGCTGTTGCCGCTGGCGTACGCGTCGATGCTGGGCGGGATGGTTTTCCTCTACGGCACGTCCACCAACCTGGTGATGTCCGCCGCCTTGCAGCGCTTGGGCATGCCGGGCATCGGCGTGGCGGAGCTGGCGCCGGTGGGGCTGCCGCTGGCCATCGTCGGCATCCTGGTGGTGGTGCTGCTGGGGCCGCTCCTCCTGCCGTCGCGGGAGGGGAGGGGCGCGATGGAGGACTGGACGCTGCGCGACTACCTCACGGAGGCGGTGCTGCCGCCGGACTCGCGCTACGTGGGCAAGGAGTTGGGGGACATCTCGGAGGGGCTGGGGCTGCGCGTCATCGGCATCATCCGCGACGGTGGGGCCCTGCCCGCGGTGCCGAGCCACCGGCTGCGCGGCGACGAGCGGCTGCTCATCGAGGGCAACCGCGAGGCGATTCTGCGGGTGAAGGACCTGCGCGGCATCGAAATCCGCCCGGACGTGCGCCTGTCCGACGAGGAGCTGCGCGAAAAGGACTCCATCCTCATCGAGGCCAGCGTGCCGCCTGGCAGTCCGTTGGTGGGACGCAGCCTGAAGGAGACGCTCTTCGTGGAGCGCTACGGCATGGTGGCGCTGGCCCTGCACCGCAAGCCCGCCATCCAGCGCGTCACCAAGCTTCAACTGTTGGGGCGCACCTTCGGGGAGCGCTCCATGTCCATGTTGCCGCTGTCGGTGGGCGACGTGCTGCTCCTGCGCGGGGCGCGGAGCAAGGTGGATGAGCTGGCGCGGGGCGGCACCCTGACGGTGCTCGGAGGCCACGACTACCAGCCGCCGCGCTACGGCAAGGCGCTGCTGGCGGTGGTGCTCTTCCTGGGCGCGCTGTTGGTGGGCTCGCTGGGCGTGGTGCCGCTGTCGGTGGCGGGCCTCACGGGCATGCTGCTGATGATCGCCACCGGCTGCGTGGACCCGCGCAGCGCGTTCCGGGTGGACTGGCGCGTGGTGCTGCTCATCGGCTCCATGATGGCGCTGGGCCTGGCCATGGAGGTGAGCGGCGCGGGCGCGTTCCTCGGCGACCACGTGGCCCGGCTGGGCACGTACGGCGGCCCGCGGATGGTGATGGTGCTGCTGATGGTGCTGACCATCGTCCTGTCGGCGCCCATGAGCAACCAGGCCGCGGCGCTGGTGGTGCTGCCGGTGGCACTCAACGCCGCGCAGCAACTCGGCGTGGACGCGCGGCCCTTCGCCATCGCGGTGACGCTGGCGGCGAGCTGCTCGTTCATCACCCCACTGGAGCCTAGCTGCGTGCTCGTCTACGGGCCCGGGCACTACCGCTTCACGGACTTCTTCCGCCTGGGCACGCCGCTCACCGCGCTGCTG
Source organism: Myxococcus hansupus (assembly GCF_000280925.3). Lineage (NCBI taxonomy): Bacteria > Pseudomonadati > Myxococcota > Myxococcia > Myxococcales > Myxococcaceae > Pseudomyxococcus > Pseudomyxococcus hansupus. Next base: position 7,116,642 of record NZ_CP012109.1, on the reverse strand, counting down.
GTGGTCCTCCTCACGGTGGCCGTGCCCTGGGTGTGGCCGCTGGAGAAGGGCGCGTCCCCGGTCCCGGTGGAGCGGCGCCCCGTGGTGCAGCAGTTGATGCCCGCGCCGTGACGCGTCAGTGGATGGCGGCGCGCAGGCCCACGTCCGTGACGACCTGGGCCTCGCGCTCCAGCATCCACTCCAGCCGCTCCTTCACGCCGGCCTCCTCGCCGCCGGCCGCGGTGACGGCCAGCCGGTAGAAGAGCGACTGATGGCCGTCCTCGGACTGCGCCAGCTCGCCGTAGAAGCGCGCCAGGGCCGGGTCGGTGAGTCCCTCCGCCAGCAGGGACAGACGCTCGCAGGAGCGGGCTTCGATGACGGCGGCCACCAGCAGCCGGTCCATGCGGCGCTCGGTGGCGGGCGTGCGAATCAGCTTCTGGAGGCCCTGGGCATACGGGTCTCCGGCGTCCTTCGTCAGCGTGAGGCCCCGCGCCGCCATCAAGTCCAGGACGCGGGCCAGGTGGGCGCTCTCCTCGCGGGCCAGCCGGGCCATCTGCGAGGGCAGCCCGGGCAGGTCCGGATACGCCTGGAGCATGGACAGCGCGTTGGCGGCGGCCTTCTTCTCGCAGTGGGCATGGTCGACCAGCACTTCGTCGAACCGCTCGAGTGCCAGCGGCAGCCAGCGCGGGTCGGTGGCGGCGTGGAGGATGACGGGGCCCTCTCCAGAGAGGGGACGGCGGGAAGGCGTGGGACGGCTCATGCGCGCGCGGACTGTACGCGGCCGTCGTCTAGTCCACCAGGACGAGCCGCCACGTCCGTCCGGCCAGGTAGCCGACCTTGCGGGCGATGCGGGCGGTGCTCTCGTCCCGCTCGTCGATGCGCAGGGTGAGGCGCGGCAGCGAGGACAGCAGGTGGCGGGAAATCTGGCCCAGGCACAGCAGGGCGTGGCCCTTCTTGCGCTCGGCGGGCAGCGTGTAGAGGCCCTCCAGCTCCGCGCCGTATTGGGAGCGGCTGCCGATGTCCACCTTGAACACCAGCGCGCCGTTCTCCTCCAGCACGTAGGTGCGGCGCTGGCGCACGCGCTGGATGACGCGGGCCTCGTAGAAGCGAGGGTCCTCGGCCAGCGGGTCGCGCTCGTGGACCTCCCGCACGTAGCCCTGGGCCAGCGGCAGCAGCCGGGGCAAGTCCTCTTCCTTCGCCAGCCGCAAGAGCGGGTTGGTGAAGGGGCCCAGGTCGTCCGCGGACACGCTGAACAGCCGCTGCGTGCGCGACAGGCGGGGCTTGCCCGGGGCCAGGCTGCGCAAGAGCGCGTCCACGGCGGACTTGTCGCCCACGGTGGAGCGCAGCTTCAGGTTCGAGGACAGCGCATCCGCGATGACGCTGGTGGCGGTGGCGTCGCTCGCGCTGGGCACCACGAGTCCGCCCTCGCCGCCCACGAACACGGCGGCGGTGAGGGCCTTGCCGTCGAAGCGGCCGTAGAAGGCGAAGGGCACCCGGCCCTGGGGGGCGATGCCGAACTCCTCCAACAACCCCAGCAGGTAGAGGTTGTGGACCGGGTCCTTGGACAGCAGCCCCCGGAGGGCTTCCGCGTCATGAGGACCGAGCTGTTCGACGGTAACGGGCATGAAGGGTCGGGGGCTTTGCCACCTTACGCAAAACCCGGCCCTACCGGCCAGTGTCCCCGGGCACTCGGAACTCGAAGGGGTAGACGACCTGGGCCTTGCCGCCGCCAAAGGGGGCGGGGAACCGGACGTCCAGCAGCGAGTCCAGGGCGCACGCCTGCACGAAGGGGTCCGGAATGGTGCTCGACACCAGCTCTCCGGCGCTCATCACGCCGCCCTCCCGGCCCGCCTCCACGGTGAAGCGCAGTTTCACTGTCTGCGGACCGCGGTTGCGTTGTGCCGCGTCCTCGAAACATTGCTGCACGAGCGGAGTCACGGCCTGGATGGCGGCGCGGATGTCGTCCGCGTGGATGCGGCCGGAGGTGGACTCGATGACGGGCTCCACCTCCACCACGCGCCGGGGGTCCCCCGACGGTGGAGGCGGCGTGGGCACCACGCGCTGGGACGAAGGGAAGGAGGGCGGGGGCAGCACCGGCGGGGGCGTCGTGTCCGGCGGTGTCAGGCCCGGCGTGGGAATGGCGCGCACGTCGGGCTGGGGCGCGGCGGGGGGCGCTTCGACAGGAGGCGGAGGTTCCGGTGGCGGTGGCTCGACGTGGACGGGGCGCGTGAGCCAGTAGGAGAGGGCCGCGCTCAGGATGAGCACGCCCAGGCTCACGCCGGGAATGACGAGCCAACGGATGAGTGACGACCGGTCGGACATGGGCTCCTGGAGGATATGCCTCCAGGACTCATTCGCACGAACGTTGCTCTGGCTTGCCCTGCGTGCACTGGGCCAGCGGCGCGAACCGCGCCTCGGCCTCCGACACGACGGTGTCCACCGGCTTGTCGCACTCGGCGGCGGCGAGGCTGCCCTGAATCTCGAAGAGCCGCAGCACCTCCTGGCAGCGCAGTTGGAAGTGCTTCACGCCTTCCTTGAACAGCGGGCGCATGACCTCGGGGTTGAAGCCGTAGCCGCTGGCCGTCTGGAGCTGTGAGTCCGGCCGGAACATCCACGCGGAGCGCCAACTGGAGGCCACCTGGTCGAAGCGGGCCGAGCCCAGCCACATGCTGGTGGCCGCCTGGAGCGCGCCGGGCTCGCGTGACACGAAGCCGGTGCCGGTGCGGCGGCAGAAGGCGTTGGCGCTGGCGGCGTCCGTCACGTTCACCAGACGCTCCACGCAGACGTTGTACTCCGCGAAGCGGCGGCCCACCGCGGCCAGCTCGCCCTGCTGCACCTCGCCCACGCGCGGCTGGGCGACGAACAGGTCGATGGTGCGCATCAGCACGCTGACGGCGTTGTCGGGTGGACTCTCGGGGGAGGGCTCCACGCCGCCGGTGGAGATGACCAGCACGCGCTCGGCGCCGCGCTGCACGGCCTGGAGCAGCGGCAAGCCGGAGCGCACGCCGCCGTCGTAGAAGCTGCCCTGGAGCCGGCCGGTGTGCGACGGCAGCCACGGCACCGGGTCCGCGAGCACGGGCTCGACGATGGAGGCCACCACGCCGTTGATGAGGCCCTCCACTCGCTGCTGGGGCGTGGCGTTCGGGTCGAAGTTCGCCGGGTCCTGGTCGCTGATGCCGAAGACATCGCCGGTGTCGAAGTCCACGGACACGGCCACCAGCTCCGTGCCGTTGGTGAGCTGCTCGGGGACCACCGCGGCGCGCAGCTTGCCGTAGACGCCGTCGAACTGGACCAGCCCGCGCAGGTCCGAGGCAATCTTCCAAATCCAGGTGCTGTTGACGCAGTACAGGTCCGACTCCACCGAGCACGTGTAGTTGCTGATGAGCAGTTGGCGCGCGGCCTGCTCGTGGCCCGGCGTGTGGAACAGGTCGACGAGGGTGCTGATGAGCGCGCCGGTGCTGGAGCCCGCGGCCAGGTCGATGCGCGCGTCCCCGCAGCCCTCCGGCGCGGGCTTGCCACGGCACTGCTCCAGCACGCCGAGCAGCCGCCAGACGGCACCCGCGCTGAAGGCTCCGTTGGCGCCGCCGCCGCTGAGGACCAGGGCGTTGGACGGGCGGCCCAGCGTGCGGTTCCACTGGCGGGCGCTGATGTACTGCGCGGCGGACTCGGCGCCCTCGCGGATGCCTCGGGAGAGCACCTGGAGGGGCACCGTGTCTCCCTGCGCGTCCCGCAGGGCGGACAGCGACGCGGCGATGCCCAGCGTGTTGGCCAGGAAGCGCGCGGCGTCCACTTCGCCTGGCGCGGGGCGGGCGGGGTCCACCGACGTGGGCCTCGGCGGCACACCCCACAAGGGCGTCTCCAGGGCCGTGTGGAGGAACTGCTCGTAGCAGGCGCTGTTGCTGCCTCCGGCCGTCTGCTTCAGGCAGCCCAGTTGCTCGAGGATGGGCTGGGGGGCGTTGCCCAGCGCGGACATCCAACGCGCGGCCTCGGCGGGGTCGGCATAGGCATCCACCAGGTGGCTGCGCGTGAGGCGCGCGGCGCGCTCCTGGATGGGGACGGGCAGCGGCGCGGCCTTTGGGTCCCCGGGCGTGTTCAACGCGTCGAGGAGGTAGCCCGTCCGCAGGAAGCAGCCGCTGGAGACGGCCGCGAGCGCGCTCAAGCACAGCAGGTACGTGGTGCTCCGGTTCATGTGCATCCCCCCGAAAGGCGCGCCGGGCGAGGCGCCAGCGCGGGAGGGCGCCGGGGGCTCGTGCCCGACGCCGCGTCGGAGTGGATGTTAGCCCAGGCCCGCATGCGGGGGCGCCGGGGAGTGTGTGGAAGCGGACGGCGCGCGGGCGCCGGCGTGGGGCCCGCGCGCCGTCGTGCGTGAGACGCCTACGGGTACACCTCGCGTCGAGGGCCGATGGGCTCGGTGGGGCGCGGGGGCGAGGTGGTGATGACGGCGCCCTCGGCGGCGATGCGCTGGCGGCGGCTCACGCCCAGCGTGGCGCCGATCACCGCGGAGATGAGTCCCAGCAGCAGCGAGCCGAAGATGCCCCAGAAGACGCGGCTGGTGGGCTCCGCGGCCTGGAGCGCGCCCTGCTGCACCTGTTGGCCCACCTGACCGACCTTGCCCTTGAACGCGGTGAACTGCTGGTTCACCCGGTCCGCGACCTCCTCCGAGTCCTGTCGCGTCAGGCGCGTGTTGTCCGCGATGGAGGAGACGAGCACCTCCCGGTCGAGCTCGCCCGTGCGCACGGCCGTGGTGATGATGTCGGAGGTGGCGGCCTGGAGCTGATTGGCGGTGATGGTCGGCTTGCCCTCCGCCTGGAGTCGCCGGTTGATGGGGGCCAGCGCGTCATTGGCGTCCAATCCGAAGGCCTGCGCGGCCTGTCCACCACCGGAGGCCGCGCCCGCCACCGCCGCGCCCGTGGCGCCCACCACCGCACCGCCCGCGCGCAGCACGGTGCTCAGCACCGTGGAGAGCAGCATGCCCAGCAGGGCGACGCTCACCAGCGTCGTCAGGCCCCACATCACCGCGCCGTGCAGCGCGCCGCCGCCCTTGTCCAACCGGCCCGCCGAGCGCGCGGCGACGAAGCCGCCGCAGAACAGCGCGATGAGGGGCGCGATGACGCTCCAGATACCGGTGCCGATACCCGCCGCCCGGGCGCTGGACGGGTCATTGGGGTTCACCGAGGAGAGGCCCAATGCCAACCCGAGCGAGTAGAGGAGAATCCACAGGCCCATGGCGACGAATGCGCCGCCAAAGATGGCGCCCCAGCTCAGCTTGTAGGGATTGCCCGCGACGGCCGGGATGACGCCGGGCGCTTGGTTCTCGACGATGGCTGCCATGGTGCTGCCCCTCCTGATGCGAGGGAGCGCCCCTGCGAGCAGAAGACGCTCATGTTCGCGGCAAACATGGCCATGGGGCGAAGGACGCACGATTCCACCACGCCTGAATGCCCCCACGCGGGGGAGCGCGGCGCGGTGGCTCACTCCTGGCCGAGTGCCTTTGAGAGTACGCCCTGGGTGGTCGCGCCAGGCGAGCGGGGCAGGGCCGCGGGGAGGAAGCTCAGCACAGGCCGAGTGCCGTCTGGAGCGCGGTCTCGCTGGTGGTGACGGGTTCACGGGGCAGCGCTTCGGGGCGAAAGTCACGCACCAGTTCGGCCAGCGTCACGGGCGCTCCGTCGCCGAGCCCGCTCCAGGACGCGAGCAGGCCCAGCACGCGCTCGGGAGGCACACCACGCTCGCGAAGCTCCGCGAGCGCGAAGGCCCCTTCGCGCTTGGCGAGCCGCTTGCCGTCTTCACCCAGCACCAGCGGCACGTGCAGGAAGTCCGGCGCGCGCAGCCCCAGCGCCGCGTAGAGCTGGAGCTGCCGGGGCGTGGAGGACAGCAGGTCATCGCCGCGAAGGACGTGGGTGATGTCCGTCGCCGCGTCATCCACCACCACCGCGAGCTGATAGCTGGCCACGCCGTCGTTGCGGCGCACCACGAAGTCACCCACCACCACGTCCACGTCCTGCGCGTAGGGACCTTGCAGTCCATCCTCGAATCGCACCTCACCGGGGCGCGCGCGAAAGCGGTACGCCGGGGCGCGGGTGCGAGCGCGCTCGGAGATCTGCTCCCGGGTGAGGCGCGCGCAGGTGCCGGGGTAACGAGGTCCTTCGTCGGAGAGCCCATGCGGCGCGCTGGCGGCCCGTGCAATCTCCGCGCGGGTGCAGAAGCACGGATACACGAGGTCCTCGCGCTCCAGCCGGGCCTGCGCGTCGCGGTAGACGTCATCGCGCTGGCTCTGGAACAGCGCCGTCTCGTCCCAGTCGAGCCCCAGCCACGCGAGGTCGCGCAGCAGGTCCTCCACGTACTGGGGCTTGCAGCGCGCACGGTCCAGGTCCTCGATGCGCAGCAGGAAGCGGCCTCCCACCGCGCGCGCCTGAAGCCAGCCGAGCAGCGCGCTGCGGATGTTGCCCAGATGCATGCGCCCGGTGGGGCTGGGCGCGAAGCGTCCGCAGAGGGGGGAGGCAGGCGTGCTCGCGGTGCGGGTCATCGTCGCGGGGGACGATAACCGACGCGGAGGAGCGGTGCAGTGCCCGTGGCCTGCTTCGTCGACGCTCCCGGGGGCGGATGCTACGTTGGTCGAGATTGGCGGAATCCGTTGATGCGCATCGCCCACTGCTCCGACGTCCACATCACCGAGAACTACTTCTCCCTGCCGTTGCACCGCCTGGGCTGGCGCCGCTGGGTGGCCCTGGCCGAGCTCACCGTGGGCGGCCGTGCCAGGCGATACGCGCAAGCGCCGAGAACGCTGGCCGCCATCGCGACCGAGGCGCAGGCGCGGCAGGTGGACCACTTCATCCTGTCGGGCGACCTGACGGCCTACGCGCTGGAGGGCGAGTTCCTCGGCGCCCGGCGGGCCCTGGGCACCCTGGCGGATGACCCACGGCGGTGCACGGTCATCCCCGGCAACCACGACGTCTTCACCCCGGGGAGCCACCGCACCGGCCGCTTCGCGCGGCACTTCGGTCACCTGCTGGAAAGCGACCTGCCCGAGTACCGCCGCGAGGGCGCCTTCCCCTTCGTCCGCCTGGTGGGCACCGAGGCCGCGGTGGTGGGCCTGCTGTCCGCCCGCGTTCCCCACGCGCCGGGGCTGTCCTACGGCGTCATCGGGCCGGCCCAGCTCGAGGGCCTGGCCGCGCTGGTGAAGGACGCCCGGCTGGCGGGCCGCGCCGTCCTGGTGACGGTGCACCACGCGCCGCTCAACCCGAAGGGCCGCCCGGACCGCTGGCACCACGGCCTGCGGGACGCGGACGCGCTGCTGCGGCTGTTGCCAGGGCCTCGTTACGCGGTGCTGCATGGCCACATCCACCACCGCTACCACCACCCCGCCACCGCCGAGCGCCCCCATGTCTTCGGAGCGGGGTCCTCCACGGAGGCCGGGAACGAGGGCTACTGGCTCATCGACGTGGCGGGCGGGCAGATAACGGGCGGCCAGCAATACACGCCCGTTCTGTGACAGCACCACCCGGGCGGCGCTAGAACGTCAGTCCATGACGAACCCGCCGTACCCGTCGCCCACCGACATCACGCTGGAGGAGTACAAGGCCCTGCGCGCGCTGCACCGCGCCGTGGATGACCTCCTGGAGGAGGGCCTGCGAGAACGCGAGACGCTGACGCGGACCTTTCGGCGCTGCTTCCCGCGCGTGCTCGCGCTCACCGGCGCCAAGGCCGCGGCCATCACCACGCGTGACGAGGAGCTGGTGGAGCAGACGTGGACCGAGGGCGACTGGAGTGACTGCCATCCCGGCGCGCTCCTGGCGGAGTCCACGGGCGTCAGCCGCCTGGGCGAGGACACGCTGGTCAGCCAGCCGCTGGACGTGGCCGGCAGCCGCGTGGGCACCTTCGGCTTGCTCTTCCCCGGCGACGCCACCGCGCCCGAAACGTCCGCGCGCCTGCTGCGCATCCTGGACACGGTGGCCGAGCAGCTCGACACCGTGCTGTGCCTGGTGCACACCGCGTCGGAGAAGCACCAGCTCATCCTCCAGTGCAACCGCCACCTGGCCAACCCCGTGTTCGAGGCGGGCATGGACCTGGCCGTGCTGACGCTGTCCCAGCACGTGCGCCTGCCGGGCTTCCTGCTGCTGTACCGGGACGCGGTGCAGCCGCACGTGCTGCACTACCGCACCTACCGCGGCGGGCACCTGGAGTTCGAAAGCGGCGAGCAGCCCCACACGGGACTGGAGGCGGCCATCCGTCAGCACGGCCCCCGGCTGCTCCGGGGCGAGGAGGCCGCGCTGCGCCCCCTCTTCACCGGCCGCACCACCGAGGCCGTGCTCATCTCCGGCGCCGCGTCGCAGGGGCCGCTGGGGAAGATTGTCGTCTGGAACGACGAGGGCTTCTCCACCTACGCCATGGACCTCATCCGGGTCCTGGCGTCCACGCTGAGCCAGCGCCTCCAGGACTACCACCGCGAGCGCATCCACCTGTCGCAGTTCTTCCCCAACGCGGTCATCGACGCGTTGTTGCAGGACCCGGCCTATGCCCAGCACCTGCGGGCGCAGGACCAGGAGGTGGGCATCCTCTTCGCGGACATCAACGGCTTCACCCGCATCTGCGAGCAGGGCTTCGACAGCCCTCGGAGCATCGGCCGCTTCGTGGACGAGTGGAGCCAGCGCGCCGTGGGCTGCATCTGGGAGCACGGCGGCGTGTTCGACAAGATGGTCGGTGACTGCGTCATCGGCCTCTTCGGGCCGCCGTTCTTCAAGAACTCGCTTCATGCGCGCGCGCGGGACGCGGTGCGCGCCGCGCGGGACATCCAGGCCTTCACCGCGTCACTGGGCGCGCGCGAGGAAGTGGCCGCGCTGTGCGAGCGCGTGAAGCTGCCCGGCCTGGGCGTGTCCGTGGGCGTCAACCTGGCCCATGCGAACTGCGGCCTCTTCGGGCCCAACCGTCAGTACACGGCCTTCTCCAGCGGCATGAACCAGACGGCACGCCTCCAGTCACTGGCGGGCTTCCGGGAGACGCTGGTGATGGACAGCGTTCACGACACGTTGAAGGGCTCGGACGAGCCCTTCTTCCGGAGCCTGCGCTTCGGGCCCCTGTCGGAGACGCACGTGAAGAACGTGGCGCAGCCGCTGCGCCACTACCGGCTGGAGCCGCTCACGCCTTGAGCGGTGGCCCCGCGTAGCGCCGCGAGAAGTGAATCCAGCGGCGCTCGTCCACCTCCACCTGCCATTCGGAGTTGGGCGTCAGCGGCAGCCTCCGCTTGAGGAAGCTCTCCAGATGGTCCGCGGCCTTCACCGGCGTGAGGCCCGGTGCGCGGAACGCGATGTGGAGGAACACGTCCAGCGTGGCCGCCACATCCACGGAGGCGCAGATACGCAGCGACCCCACGCGGCGCTGATAGAGCGTGTTCTGCCCGGGCCATGCGGCCGGGTCCGTGCTGGTCCTTGTCAGTGACAGCCAGTTGTACGGCTTGAGAACGAAGTCGAGCAGATCGTTGCTCGCCTCATCCACCGTTGCGTGCTCCTGGATGGAAAGCATCGCCCACCTCCCCGGGGAAGCCGATGGAAAGAATGTGCCCATGGCCATGTCGCGTGCAAGGGGCACCACTCGTAATCGTCAGGGCCGTCCGCTACCGACACGACGCACTGCTTGGGGTGTACCGCTGGACCCTGACAGCGGTGAACCTTCGCGTCATGCCGAGAGCTTGTGCGTCACGCACGAGAAAAGCGAGACCGCGCGGGAGCGCACGGAGGGTCCGTGGTGTGGCGACCGTGCGAGCGGGGACCCTCTCCACTCGCGACAGTGGACTCGTACCTCTGGCTCGGTCGAACGGAAGGTTCGGGCCCTCGTGTGGGTGCCCGCCCCGCTGGCTCACGTTAGCGGACGCGCGTGCGCGGGGCGGAATGCGAAATCAGGCGCTGGTGGGAAGTGAACGGCGGGCCCGACGCTCCACGTCGGCCTTGAGCTGACCGCAGCCCGCGTCGATGTCGATGCCTCGGCGCTGACGCACCGTGCTGGGCACCGCGTACGACGTGAGCACGTCCTGGAACGCGCGCACGGATTCGGGCCGGCTGGGGCCGCCGTCGTAACCCACCGTGGGGTTGAGCGGGATGACGTTGACGTGCGCGTCCATGCCGCGCAGCAACTGGCCCAGCGTGTGCGCGTGCTCGGCCGTGTCGTTGCGGCCCGCGATGAGCGTCCACTCGAAGAAGATGCGACGCCCGCGCTTCTCGCTGTAGTAGCGGCACGCGTCCATCAGCTCGTCCAGGGGCCAGCGGCGCCCGACGGGCACCAGGGCCGCGCGCTCCGCGTCCGTGGCGCCGTGGAGGCTGACGGCCAGGTGGATGGGGCGCTCCTCGTCCGCGAGCCGCCGGATGCCGGGCACCACGCCCACGGTGCTGAGCGTGATGAAGCGCGGACCCATGGCGAGCCCCATCGCGTCCACGAGCACGTCGATGGCGGCCATCGTGTGCTCGTAGTTGTGCAGCGGCTCGCCCATGCCCATGAGCACCACGTTGCGCAGCGACTCGTTCGCGTCCCGGAGGACGCGGTTGACGTGCAGCACCTGCCCCACGATTTCGCCGGGCGTCAGGTGGCGCGACAGGCCCATCTGCCCGGTGGCGCAGAAGACGCAGCCCATGGCGCAGCCGGCCTGCGTGCTGATGCACACGGTGGCGCGGCCCTTGAACCGCATCAGGACGGTCTCAATCGTCTGGCCGTCGTCGAGCCGCAGCAGCAACTTGTGGGTAAAGCCGTCGCTGCTGAAGGACTCGTGGTGCACGCCCAGGTGGCTCAGGCGCGCGCGTTCACGCAGCGCTCGCACCAGCTCCGGCTTCAAGCCCTCCAGTTCGTCGAAGGAGGTCGCGTGCCGGCGGTACAGGGCGGTCCAGAGCTGGTCCCGGTGGTAGGCGCTGAAGCCCCAGCCGGCGAGCAGGGCTCCCAGTGCGGGCCGCGTCAGGTCGTACAGGTTGGCGAGCGTGTCGGACGGCATGACCAGGATGCGAGATAACACACCCGGCCCGAACGCACCTGGGCCCCAGACCCCCGTGGACATTGACCCTGCCCTGGAGGGTAGTCCCCGGGGTGCGCCTGGCGGCCGGGCAGGCGGGCTCCCTGGCGCCGGGGCGGAAGCAGGCGGCCATGCCTACCTTGGCCCCTCATGGGGATGGCCATCCATCAGGAGGAATTTCTTCCAGAGGACCACGCGCGCTTCTCCCAACGGCTCGTGGAGAGCCTGGAGGCGCTGCGCGCGTTGCTGGCGCGGCCAGGCTTCGGAGCGGGTCGCCCCACCGTGGGCGCCGAGCTGGAGCTGTACCTGGTGGACGCGCTGGGTTTCCCGCTGCCGGTGAACCGCCAGGTGCTCGCGCGGACCGAGGACCCTCGCGTGACGCTGGAGCTGGACGCCTTCAACATGGAGGTGAACCTGCGGCCGGGGCCCCTGGCGGGCAGGCCCTTCACCGCGCTGCGGAAGGAAATCGAGAGCGCGTTGGCGGCGGTGCGAAAGGGGGCCGCGACGCAAGGGGCGCGCGTGGCCGTCATCGGTATCCTCCCCACGTTGCGCGAGGCGGACCTGGGCAGCGGCGCGCTCACGGCGGAGCCTCGCTACCGGGCCATGTCGAACGCGATTCGACAGCGGCGGGCCGCTCCGTTCCAGGTGGCCATTCGCGGTGATGAGGAGGCGCTGAACCTCACCTGGAACGACGTCACGCTGGAAGGCGCGAACACGTCGCTCCAGTACCACCTGCGCGTGGCACCCGAAGACTTCGCGCGGCTGTACAACGCCGCGCAGCTCGCCACGGCGCCGGCGTTGGCGGTGGCGGGCAACTCGCCGTTCTTCCTGGGCCGGAAGCTGTGGGACGAGACGCGGGTGGCCCTGTTCCGGCAAGCGGTGGATGACCGGGGCGAGCCCGGAGAGGGCGGCTTCCAGCCGCATGCGCGGGTGTCGTTCGGCCATGGTTGGGTGCGCGAGGGCGCCTACGAACTCTTCGCGGAGTCCGTGGCGCTGCATCCGCCGCTGCTGCCGGTGACGGGGGACGAGTCACCGCGAGAGCGCGTGGCCGCGGGCGAGGTGCCGGGGTTGGATGAGCTGCGTCTGCACCAGGGCACGGTGTGGACGTGGAACCGCGCCATCTACGATCCGAAGGACGGTGGGCACCTCCGCATCGAATTCCGCGCGCTGCCCGCGGGGCCCACGGCGATGGACATGGCGGCCAACGGCGCGTTCCTGCTGGGCCTGACGTTGGCCCTCGCGGAGCGCGTGGACGCCTTGCTCCCCGCGCTGCCCTTCCTCCACGTCTACGGCAACTTCATCCGCGCGGCGCGCCAGGGGTTGGACGCGGAGATGCTGTGGCCGGCCGACTCCGCGCCGAGCCCTCGGCCCGTTCCGGTGACGATGCTGGTGCCACGGCTGCTGTCCGAGGCCCGCCGCGGCCTGCTGGGCGCGGGCGTGGACGCGGAGGAGGCGGACACCTTGCTGGGCATCATCGAGCAGCGTGTCGCGCTGCGGCGGACGGGCGCGCTGTGGCAGCGGCAGGTGCTGGCCCGGTTGGAGGCGCAGATGCCCCGGCAGGATGCCCTCGCCGGAATGCTGGAGCGCTATCTCCAGCACGCGGAGTCGGGCGCGCCGGTGCACACGTGGCCGGTGGACTGAGGGGCTCCAGCGCGGGCCGGCCAGAAAAGCGCGGGGCGCATGAATATCCGGACGTCCGGTGCGTCGCGGGGGAAACGGCCTGCCTCCAGGTGACCATGCGACGCCTCCTCCTTGTCTCCGTGTTGGCCCTGTGTGCGTGTTCCACCATCCGTGGCAGGGCGGATTCCCTGGCGCAGGAGGGGCGCTACGTGGAGGCCGCGACCCTCTACGAGGACCTCGTCCGTCAGAGTCCGCATGAGCCGGAGTTGCTCCAGATGCGCGAGCGCTTGCGTTCACAGGCGTTGCTGCAAGGGCTGGAGGCTGCGCGGGCGGCGCGTCACGAGGGGCGGGATGACGACGCGGAGGTGGGATTGCTGAACGTCCTCGACCACCGGGCCGCGTGGGGGACGAAGCTCAGTGGTGGCATGGAGCACTTGTTGCGCGATGCGCTGGAGAGCACTCGCCGCCATCTGGAGCTGCGGGTCGGTGTTCCCGCCCGGGAGGGACATGCGCTCACCGCGGAGCAGGCGCTACGGCGCAGACAGGGGCTGCTGGCGCATCCGGAGTTGGCGAATCTCGCCATCGACATGGAGGCGCGGGTGCAGGCAAGCGGAAGGGCGTCCTGCCAGCGGCTCAAGGACATGCGCTCCGACGACAGTCCTCACTGGCGCGAGCTGGTCTTCCGCTACTGCGACCACTGGGGAGAGTCCGCCCCCCGGCCCGCCGACGTGCCCGGAGTCTTCGGGGCCATCGCGTGGGAAGGCTCCGTGGACGGGCTCAATGTCGTGCAGCAGGCGCAGCTCGAAAGCCGGCTCATCCAGGTCTTCGAGTCCTCGCCCTGGTACGCGTCGGGGGCCATGTCGCGACCCGTGTTCACCCTGGGAGGTCGCTTCGTCACCGAGCAGGAGTGCCGCGACGTCGAGCGGACCGCATCCTGGACGGAGACGGTCCCCTATACGGAGGAGGAGACGCGCACGGAGGTCGTCAATGAGGTCCAGGTCGGTTGGGAGGACTCCACCGACGTGAATGGCGTCACCCGGTCGGAGCTGGTGACGAAGAACGTCCCGACGACGCGAACCTACACGGTCTCCGTCACCCATCATCGCCAGGTCCCCCGCACCTTCGAGTACCAGGCGCTGCGGTTGTCGCAGGCGCACCGCGTCGCGGTGTTGTCGTCATCGGTGTTGGATTCGCGTCGCGCGCCCTTCCTCGTGACGATGCAGGACCATCTCTTCGAGTCCGGCTACGAGCATGACGTCACGTTCCATGAAGCGAACGTGTCGCCGGAGCGCCCGAGCTTCACCTCCGCCGAGGCCTGGCTGGACACGAAGGTCGCGGCGCTGGAGACGACCTTCTCCGAGCGGCTCGTCGCGTACTGGCTCGAGTCCTACTGTTCCTCGCCTTCACTCACCTTGGATGAGGCCGCGAGGTGCGTGCGCGCGGGCGACGCGACCCCCGTGCAAGCCGTCCGGGTCCTCGCGGACATCTTTGGCGCGGATGCGACCCACGTTCCCGCGCTCTTCGCCTGGCCATGACGCGGTGTGTGGCTCGGGGCCGGCCACTCGTCGGGTAGCATTTATGACGGTCCAGATTGTTATGGTGCTCTGACCTGGAATACCCGTGAGCGCGGACTGTAAAACCAGTCAACCCCGCGCTGGTAGGTGGCTTCCACCCAGAGGACCGTATGCATCCGACCGACGTCCGCTGCCGTAGTCCCCGTAGAAACCTTGCGATGTGGATGGCTTCTTCGCTCGCGCTCGCCGCGTGCGGAGGCCTGGATGCGGAGACGCTCGAGGACACCGAGTCCCCGTCCGTGACGTCCCAGGCCGTGGTGTCTCCGTCCACCGAGGACGCGGACCGGCGCATCATCGTCTATCAAACGACCTCGCTTCAGCTCATGCGCGTGGACAACAAGGGCACCTCGCACCTGGTTGCGCAGCGCACCGGCGAGCCCGAGGTGTCCCCGGACGAAAAGCGCGTCGTGTACGCGAAGCTGCCGGACTCGCACCTCGCGGGCGACGCGGTGCGGAGCTCGGACCTCTATGTGCTCAACGTGAACTCGGGCAAGTCGGACCGGGTGACGCAGGGCTTCGATGACAGCTCGCCCATCTGGTCTCCGGATGGGCGCGTCGTGCTGTTCCAGTCCTCGCGGCGTTCGGGTGTGCCCGCGCTGTGGCGCGTGAAGGAGAACGGCAAGGACCTGGTGCAGGTGACGAACAAGGGCGCGGCGTCGCAGTTGAGCTCGGCGTACATCCCCAACCCGGCACAGGGCGGCACGCTGGAGTGGGACGCTGACCGCCGCATCATCGTCTACACGACGACCAGTCTGCGGGCGGGTGAGGACGGCGAGGTGCGCGTCATCGCCTTCGACCGGAACTACGACGTGGCGTCCGCCTCCAGCCTGGGCAAGGGCTTCGCGCCGGAGTGGACCGAGCGTGGCACCGTTGTCTACTCGCGCAACGAAGGTGGCCGGGTCGTCACCATCGAAGCGCGCGTGAACTGAGCAGGCCGCGAGCGCGCCCGTGCCGTGGAAATGGCGCACGGGCGCGTGAGCGGAAGCGCACAGCGCTGGTGGACCGCGCGCAGGTCACACAGATAGCGCGTGCGTAGTGGGCGAGATCCGCGCGCTCGTGAGGACGACGCCCCTCGTGCGAATGTGCCGGAGCGTGAGTCCGGCGCGCGCTCACCATTCGTCAGCGCCTGGGCGCCTCACCCCTCGTCTTCAGTCCCTCGCCGCAGTCCCAGCATGCGCCGCAGCTCGCGCGCGGACTGGCGGCTCACCTCCACGCCATGGCCTCGAAGGGTGCGCGCCAGATAGCCCCCCGTGTCCAGCGGCTCCAGCCGCGCGACGTGCGTGAGGTTGAGCAGCGCGCGGCGATGGACGCGGTGGAAGTGCTCCGAGGGCAGCTTCTCCACCAACTCGTTGAGCGTGAAGTCGGTGAGGAAGTCGCCCTGCGTGGTGAACACCGTCACCAGCTCGTCCTCCAACGCCGCGTGGGAGATGCTCTCCGTGTCCACCAGGACGATGCCCTGTCGCGTGGGAATGGGCAGGCGCCCCAGGCTCCGGGGCACGGCGGCGGCGGGCGCCTTCGTCGCGCTGTTCACCTGCTGCATGGCGGTGCCGCGTGAGCGCACACGCTCCAGCGCTTTCTGCAGTCGCGCGGGCTCCACGGGCTTGAGCACATAATCCACCGCGCCATGCTCGAAGGCCTGCACGGCATGCTCGGCGTGCGCGGTGCAGAGGATGACGCGAGGCCCGTCCTCCGGCATCAGGGCCAGCGCATCCAGTCCGCTGAGTCCGGGCATGTGGATGTCCAGCAGCACCACGTCCACGCCGCCCGCGCGCACCGCGGCGAGCACGGCGTCGGCGTCCGCGGCTTCACCACACACCTCCGTGTCCGGAATCGCGGTCAACAGCCGCGACAGGCGTTTGCGCGCGAGCAGTTCATCGTCGGCGATGAGCACGCGCAAAGAGGAACTCATGTGAGGACTCCAGGTTGAGGGCCGGCCCGGGGCAGGGTGACCGCGACACGGGTGCGAGCGTCATCACTTTCAATCACGAGCCGCGCCGCGCCGCCGTAGGCCAGGGCGAGCCGGCGCTCCACGGTGGGCAGGCCCGCGCTTCCCTCCCGGGGACCTTGGGAGCGGCCCGGATTCTCGATGGCGACCTCCAGGCCATCACCGTGGGACACGACGTCCAAGGTGAGGGGGCCGCGATGCCCGGCGGCGGGGCCGTGTTTCACGGCGTTCTCCGCCAGTGGCAGCAACACCAGCGGCGGAACGGGGACCTGTCCCACGCCCGGCGCGACGTTCATCGAAAGCTGGAAGAGCTCGGGGTCTCGCAGCAGGTGCAGGTCGAAGAGGGTGCGGACAAGCTCCAGCTCCTGCTCCAGGGGCCACGTGGCGCTGCGCACGCCCGCGAGCACCGAGCGGAGCATCGTCGACAGGCGCAGCACCGCGGCCTCCGCCACGGCGCCGTCCTCGCGGCACCACTCCGCGATGGCGTTGAGCGTGTTGAAGAGGAAGTGCGGGTCCAGGTGGCTGCGCAGCGCCAGGAGCTGCGCTTGCTCCGCCTCCAGCGCGAAGCGCGCGGCGCGGGCGCGCTCCCGGGTGAGGCTCTCCTCGAAGCCGATGTCTCGGCCCAGGCCCCAGCCGCCCACCAGGAAGAGCGCGCCGCAGACGGCGAGGTTGGTGGGCTGGGTGAGGAAGGTGGGGCCCAGTTGCAGGAGCTTGGGCACCACGAAGCCGGAGGTGAGCACCACGCCGCTGCCCACGGTGGCGTAGAGGAGGAAGCGAATGCCGCCGTGGCTGAAGTCCAGTCCTTCGGGAAAGAGGACGCGGTAGGAGACCGGCGCCACCGCGACGAAGAGCAGGCACATCAGGATGCCCAGCGCGAACGCGGAGGGCGGCTCACTGAAGCGCACCTGCGCGGCGATCAACGCGACGGAGACGACGAGGATGGGCAAGAGCCGCCGGGGCTCCACGAGGGCCCGCAGGGTGGCGCGGACGATGGAGCCCTCGGAGATTTCGAGCATGCGCTCGAGGAAGCCTACACCGCCGGGGGCATCACCGCGCGGGGCGCTCCTCCAGCTCCGTCTCGAAGGCGTCGAGCAGCATGCTGCCGGCGAGGACGACGGGGAAGAGGAGGATGGCGGCGACGACGAGGACGGGGGAGGGGAGGGCGAACATGGCGGGGGGCTCCTGACTCCAAGCAGCATGCACTGCCAGTCTGACGTGGCTTTCCGGTTTTCGCTGACGCCTCCGGCCCGAGCGGTCGCTCCCCGACAACGAGTGGTCGCCGCGGCTATTTCCGAACGCTTTCCTCGTCCGTGAGGGCATCCGCGAGCCGCGCTGCGTTGCGAATGCAGTCGTTGAGGCCAATGCCCTTGTACGCGTTTCCCGCGAGGTGCAGCCCGGGCCAGCGTTGAAGCGCCGCGTCGATGCCGGCCATCCGTTCCAGGTGCCCCACGTTGTACTGGGGGATGCCGCGCTGCCAGCGGTAGACCTGCGTGAAGGTGGGCTGCGCCGTCACGCCCGCCAGGGCGCGCAGCTCCTCGAGCGCCAGGGCCGCGAGCGCCGCTTCGTCCTGCCGCACCAGCTCCGGCTGCCGCGCGCCGCCCACCATGCACGTGTAGAGCACGCGCCCGCCCTCGACGCGGAAGGGGAAGGTGGTGGACGCATGGATGGCGCCCAGCAGCCGCCGCTTTTCGCCCGAGGGCACCAGGAAGCCGAAGCCGTCTGGCGCGGGCAGCGTCCCCGCGTCGAAGCCCAGGTGCACCACGGCGATGGGCGCATAGTCGATGCGCGCCACCTGCGCCGCGAGCGCGTCATCCAAGGGCCGGAGCAGCTCCGCCGCGACATGCGCGGGCACCGCCAGCACCACCTGGGATGCGCTCAGCTCCGCGCGCTGGCCGCGCTCCTCGACCATCAACTTCCACCCGCCGTCCACGCGCGTCAGGCATTCCACCTGAGCGCCCACGTGCGCCGCGTCCCCCAGCGACGTGGCCAGCGCGTCGATGAGCACCTGGAGTCCACCGTCGAACGTGCTCAACGCGCCGCTCAGCTTCGGCGTGCCGCCCGCGGAGAGGGCCCGGCGTTGGACCTGCTGCGCGCGGATGGCGCCCAGGATGAGGCTGCGGTGCTTGCGCTCCAGGTCCACCAGCATGGGGAACGTGGCGGCGACGCTGAGCTGCTCCACGTCGCCCGCGTAGATGCCCGTCTGCACCGCGTCGAGCAGCACCTGCGTGGCGGTGCGTCCAAGGTGACGGCGGCCGAACTCGGCCAGTGATTCATCGATGCCCGTGGGGGCGCGGCCGGAGAACAGTTCACCCGCGACACGCAGCCGCGCGCCCAGCGGAAGAATGTCCGATGCGAGAA
The DNA here is from genome assembly GCF_000280925.3 of Myxococcus hansupus. NCBI lineage: Bacteria > Pseudomonadati > Myxococcota > Myxococcia > Myxococcales > Myxococcaceae > Pseudomyxococcus > Pseudomyxococcus hansupus. The sequence continues at coordinate 7,098,179 of NZ_CP012109.1, read as the reverse complement.
ACGCGGGCGGCGAGGACGGCACCGACCGGAGTCGCCCACGCGTGTAGACATAGCGACGCTTCGCCAACGGGTCCGCCACCCGGATTCGACCTTCCAGGTTCAATGCCGCCGCGAGTTCCCGCGTGGCCGGCTCGCGGTCCAGGAAGCTGTTGGGGCCCTGCTCCACCAGGTAGCCGTCACGCGCATGCGTGCCCACCGCGCCTCCAAGACGGCCGGAGGTCTCCAGAAGCACGGCATCCGTACCGCGCGAACGCAAACGATGCGCGACGGCCAACCCCGAAATCCCACCTCCCACGACGGCGACATTCATTCCGTGTGTCCTCGGCATGTGGTGCATCCGGTTACCAGCGTGCACTCCCCAGTCGTCAACAGGCGTGTTTTGCCAGCGCGAGGCATTCAGCGCGTTAATGCCATGCATGCGCTACGTCATCACCGGAGCGAGCAGGGGGATTGGTTTCGAATTCGTCCAGCAGCTCCTGCTGCGGGGCGATACCGTCGAAGCCGGAGTCAGGTCGTCGGAGGGTGCCCGGCGGCTGGAGTCCTTGAAACACACCGCGGGCAACCGCTTGCGCATCCATGAACTGGACGTGGGCGACGACGCCAGCGTGCGCGCGTTCGCCACCAACGTGTGTCTCAGTCCCGTGGACGTGCTCATCAACAACGCCGGCGTCTCTGGCTTGTGGTGCGCGCTGAACGACGTGGACTTCGCGGACATGGCCCGTACCTTCTCCGTCAACGCGCTGGGCCCGCTGCGGGTCACCAACGCCATCCTGCCGGCCTTGCGGCAAGGTGCCTTGCGTCGGGTGGCGCACGTCACGTCGCGGATGGGCTCGCTCGCCGCGAACACGGATGGCGGCGCCTACGCGTACCGCGTGTCGAAGGCCGCGCTGAACATGGCGGTGCGCACCATGTCCATGGACCTGCGCGCCGAAGGGGTCGTCACCGTGCTGCTTCACCCGGGTTGGGTGCGGACGGACATGGGCGGGCCGGACGCGACGCTGCCCGCGACCGACTCCGTGCGCGGCATGTTGCGCGTCATCGACGGGCTCAACCCGGAGCACAGTGGCCGCTTCTTCGACTACCAGGGCGCCGAGGTGCCCTGGTAGCCGTGTGACACGTCACGGGTAGAGCATCTCCGTGCGCCAGCCGCCGCCTTCACGCAGGTACACGTGCCTGTCGTGGAGCCGGCTCTCCTGGGCGTGCCAGAACTCGATGCGGTCCGGCACCACGCGGAAGCCGGACCAGTGCGGCGGGCGAGGCACGGGCTGCCCCGCGTACTTCTGCTCCACCTCCGCCACGCGGGCCTCCAACTGCTCGCGAGTCGCCAGCGGCTGGCTCTGCAGGCTGGCCCACGCGCCCACCTGGCTGCCCCGCGCGCGACTGTGGAAGTACGCGTCCGCCTCCGCGTCCGTCACGCGCTCCACGCGGCCCTCCACGCGCACCTGTTCGTTCAGGGGCTGCCAGTAGAAGCACAGCGCCGCGTGCGGATGCGCCCGGGCCTCGCGGCCCTTTCGGCTCTCGTGGTTCGTGTAGAACACGAAGCCGCGAGCATCGAAGTCCTTGAGCAGGACGACGCGCGCGCTGGGGCGCCCGTCGTCCCCCACGGTGGCCACCACCATGGCGTTGGGGTCCACGGCAATGGCCTGCTTCGCCCGCTCGAAGAGCTCCGCGAAGCGCTGGATGGGGTCTGGAGGAATCATCACGCGGTGCAACATAAGGGGGCGGAGGCAGCGGTGCACCTTCGCGGTTGACTCGTCTGGCGCACACGTCAATGTGCGCACATGAAAGTCCTCTTCATCTCCTCGGAGGTGGCCCCGTTCTCGAAGACGGGGGGCCTGGGGGACGTGGCCGGCGCACTGCCCGCCGCGCTCGCCTCGCTGGGCCATGACGTCAAGGTCGTCACCCCGCGTTACCGTGACGTGAGGGGCGCCGAGCGGCTGGTGCCCACCGGGCAGTCCCTGCTGCTGCGCTTCCCCTTCGGTGAGCTGTCGGGTCCCATCCTCTCCGCCCGCCTGGCCGAGCGGCTGGAGGTGCTCTTCCTGGAGAACGAGTCCCTCTTCGGCAACCGCCACGGCCTCTATGGCGATGCGTCGGGGCCCTTCGCCGACAACCACCGGCGCTTCGCCTATCTGTGCGTGGGCGCGCTCCAGGCGGCGCAGCGGCTGGGCTTCATCCCGGACATCGTCCACGCCAACGACTGGCAGGCGGGGCTGGTGCCCGTGGCGCTGCGGCGCGGCTTCCAGGCGGGGCCGCTGGCGAACGCGAAGAGCGTCTTCACCATCCACAACCTCGCCTACCAGGGGCAGTTCTCCAAGGACGTGATGGGGGACTTGGGGCTGCCCTGGGACTTGTTCACCGCCCACGGCGGGCTCGAGTTCCACGACACCGTGAACTTCCTGAAGGCGGGGCTCGTCTTCTCCGACGCGCTCACCACCGTGTCCCCCACCTACGCCCGGGAAATCCAGACGCCGGAGCAGGGGTACGGGCTGGATGGCCTGTTGCGTCACCGCGCGCACCGGCTCCACGGCATCCTCAACGGCATCGACACGCAGGAGTGGAACCCGGAGGCGGACCCCTTCCTCCCGGTCCGCTACAGCGCGTCGGACATGGCCGGCAAGGCCGTGTGCAAGCGGGAGCTGCTGGGCCGCTTCGGGCTGGAGGACACGCGGGCGCCCGTGTTCGGCTTCGTCACCCGGCTGGCGTGGCAGAAGGGCGTGGACCTGCTCCTGGAGGCGCTGCCGGCCGCGCTGCACGCGGACCTTCGCGTGGTGGGCGTGGGCAGCGGCGAGGGCCCCTTGGAGGACGGGCTGCGGGCGTTGCAGGCCCGTTACCCGAAGCAGGTCTCCGTGCACCTGGGCTTCGACCCCGCGCTGTCCCATCTGGTGGAGGCGGGCGCGGACTTCTTCCTCATGCCCAGCCGCTACGAGCCGTGCGGCCTGAACCAGATGTATTCGCTGCGTTACGGGACGGTGCCCATCGTCCGCGCCACCGGCGGCCTGGTGGACACGGTGGAGGGCGGGCTGGACGGCAACGGCATCCTCTTCGAGGCCTTCCACAAGGCCGCGCTGCTGGCCGCCTTCCGCCGGGCCCTGGCCCTCTACGCGGACCCGCCGCGGCTGGCCGAGTTCCGGCGCCGGGGCATGGCCAAGGACTTCTCCTGGAACGCGTCCGGCCGCCGGTACCAGGCCCTCTTCAACGACGTCGTCGCTGAATAGTGGGTGCGGACGGAAATTCGCAGTAGAGTTGTGCCGTGGCGGATGCTCCGGACCTGGGTGGTTACGAGGTGGTCGGCCGGTTGGCGGTGGGCGGCATGGCGGAGGTGTACCAGGCGAGAGCCCGGGTCACCACGCAGCGCTCACCCGGTGAACCGGACGAAATTGTCATCAAGCGGCTGCACCCGTCGTTTCGGAGCGATACCGCTTACGTCAAATCCTTCGTCGACGAGGCGAAGCTGACGGTCCGCCTGCGCCATCCGAACATCGTCCGCACCTACCGGCTGTTCAAGGCGGGGCCGGACTATCTGATGGTGCAGGAGCTCGTGAGTGGCCGGACGCTCGGCTACATGCAGGAGCTGCTGATGAAGGCCGGCGCGGCGATGCCGCCCGAGTCCGCCTGCTACATCGCGTGGTGCCTGCTCAAGGCGCTGGACTACATCCACCGGGCGAAGGTGGGGGACAACGGCGCCACCATCGTCCACCGGGACGTGAACCCGGCCAACCTGCTGCTGGGCATCAACGGCGACGTGAAGCTCACCGACTTCGGCGTGGCGGAGGTGGAGGGGCTGATGCGCGGCGACTCCGGCGCGCTGCGCGGCACGCTGCCGTACATGAGCCCGGAGCAGGTGCTGGGCCTGGCGGTGGACGCGCGCACGGACCTGTACGCGGTGGGCATCGTCCTCTGGGAGCTGTGGGCCGGCCGCCGCCTCTTCGCGGGCGAACACGAAGCGGAGTTGATGCACAAGGTGCGCGACGCGCGGGTGCCGCTGTTGTCCTCGGTGTCGCCGGAGCTGCCGGACTACGCGGTGCAGGTGGCGCGCAAGGCGCTCTTCGCGGACCGGGCGCGGCGCTTCCAGACGGCGGGGGAGTTCATCAAGGCGCTGGAGTCCCTGGCGCGGCGCGCGGGTTGGCCCCTGACGGTGGAGGCGCTCCAGCCGCTGCTGGGCGGCTGAAGATGCATTCGCGCCGGGCCGTCGTCGTCGGTGGACTGCTGGCCAGCGCGTGGGTGTCCGGGTGCCTGGGCTCGGTGCCCTTCCGGCCGCGCGCGTATGACGAAGCGGTGCGCGTGGTGGGCTTCCAGGTGGACTTCCAGCCGGACGGCACCGGCGTGCTGGACTTGGACCTGGAGGTGAGGAACCCCGCGTCGGACGCGGCGACGCTCGCCGCCGTGGACTTCACGCTGCGGGTGGACGGGCGCCGCGTGGCCGTGGGCACGCAGCAGGTGGCCGCGCCCCTGGCCGAGGACGGCAGCGCGCCCCTTCGCGTCCTCTTCCCGCTGGCCAGCGGACGCGCCACGGGCGGGCTGGAGCCGGTGCGCCGGCGCGTGCAGGTGGAGGGCGGCGTGGTGCTGCGCTTTGGCGGCACCGAGCGGCGGGCGCCCTTCCAGGCCGAGCGCGTGCTGCCGCTGGCCTGGGCGCCGCCGCTGGAAGGGGACTGAGCCCTCAGCCCTTCGCGGAGGGCTGCTCCTCGCGGCCATGCTCGCGGGCCAGGCCGTCGCGCGCCTCGGTGGGCTTGCCGTCCTTGGTGGTGATGCCCGACTTCACGCGCGTCATCCGCACGCGGTCGATGCGGGGGCCTTCCTTGGAGGCCACCACGAACTGCCAGCCGTTGTAGGCGAAGCGCTCGCCCACGTCCGGCAGGTGGCCGGCCATGGAGGAGAGGAAGCCGCCCAGCGTGTCGAAGTCGCCTTCGGGCAGGGGGAAGCCGAACGTCTGGGTGAAGCCGTCCACCTCCAGCGAGGCGTCCACCAGGAAGCTGCCGTCGGCGAGCTTCTCCACCTGCTTCTCCTCCACCTCGAACTCGTCGCCGATGTCGCCGACGATTTCGCGGAGGATGTCCTCCAGCGTCACCACGCCCATGAAGCCGCCGTACTCGTCGACGACGATGGCCATGTGAATCTTCTGCTTCTGCATGTCCCGGAGCAGGTCGCCAATGGGCTTCATCCACGGCACGAAGTGCGCCGGGCGGATGATGTCGTGCAGGACGATGAGCTCCGGGTGCTGGAGCAGGGGGATGATGTCGCGCGCGTGCAACACGCCGATGATGTGGTCCACGTCATCCCGGTACACGGGGATGCGGGAGTGGTTCTCCTCGGCCAGCAGGCGCAGCAGCTCTTCCGGCGTGACGGTGATGTCCACCGTGACGACTTCCGTGCGCGGCACCATGACGTCGCGGCAGCGCTTGTCGGACAGCTCGAAGATGGAGCGGATGAGCTGCGGGGCGCTCTTGTCGACCTCGTTCTTCGCGGCCTGCGCCGCCAGCAGCTTCTCCAGCTCCTCCAGCGGCGGAGGCGGCGGCTCGAAGCGCAGCGTGCGGCCGAAGGTGCGCGCCACCAGGTTGAGCACCACCATGGCCACGCGCATGGGCGGGTACATCACCGCCACCAGCAGCGACACCAGGCCCGACAGCCGCAGTGCCCAGCGCTCCGGACTGCCGTTGGCCAGCCCGCGCATGGTGACGTCCATCAGCGTGGCCACCACGCCCACCAGCAGCGCGCCCGCGGTGACGGTGGCGAGCTGCAGCCAGACCGCCTCGCCGTAGCGGCTGAAGTCCAGCATGCGCGGCGGAACGAACGCGCCAATGGCCGCGGCGCAGAAGCCGCTGAGCACCATGCCCAGGCGGAGGGCCGTGGCCACGGCTTCACGGTCTGTCTTGTGGCGAAACACCCGGCGACTCGCGCGGCTGGGCTGCGCGTTCGCCAGTTCCTGTGCGCGCAGGTCGGACACGCCGTAGAGCGCGGACTCCGCCGCGGCGACGAGTGCCCTGACGAAACACAGCGCCAGGCAGGCGACCCAGAGGGTCCAGGTAGGCATAGAGCCCTGTTCTTATCCCGTGCTAAGGGTCCACACCACTGCGCTGGAGCCCTGATGTCCGCTCGCATGTACGCCGTTGGAGCACTCCTGGCCTGCCTCGTCCCGGCGCTCGCGCGCGCGTGGCCGGTGGACCTGGTCGTCCCGTTGGAGCCCGGGAAGGAGCGCTTCCACAAGCTCGACACCGTGGATTGGGTCCAGGTGGCGGACGCCTCCATCGCCGAGGCGGAGCTGCTGGCTGGGAGCAATGAGCTGTTGCTCACGGGACAGAAGGAAGGGCGGACGCTGCTCCTCTTGTACGCGAGGGGGCGCTTCGCCGTGTGGCGCCTCACCGTGGGCTCGCCGCCGCCAGAGGACCCCGCACCGAAGCTGGCCGCGGCCCGCGCGGCGTGTCCGGACTTGAAGGCGACGAGCGGCGCGGAGCGCTCCCTGAGTGCTTCCGTGAAGGACTCCGCGTGCAGGCTCGCGCTGCTGGAGCTGCTGAAGACGGACGCCTTCGTGGCGCGGGAGCTGGAGCTGACCTTCGAGCTGAACGTCCTCCAGGAGCAGCTCGTGTCGATTGGCGAGGGGCTCCAACCGCTGGGGCTGGAGGCGCGGTACAGCGGCGCGGGCGTGGTGGTGTCGGGCTCGGCGAGCACGGAGGGGCACCGCAAGGCGCTGTGGGAGTTGTTCCACCGCTCCGTGGGCCGCGTGCCGTTGGATGACCAGATTCAGGAGGTGAAGCCGCCCGAGCCTCCCGATGCGGGCGCGCCGGACGCGGCCACGCCCGCGGTGGCGGCCGAGCGCGAGATTCCGGTGGAGGTGCTGCCTCCGCCGAAGAAGTCACGCAAGCGCTGAGCCGATGCGCCTTGGCGTGTCGCGGCCTTGCGGTATGACAGGAGGCTCCCTGACTTCGTCGCGGCGCGTGTGCCGGCCGCGGCGGCTTTTCGAGGAGGAGCCTGATGCAGTTGGCCGTCCGGTGGACCCCGCGGATGTGGGGATGGGCCCTGGCGCTGTGGATGCCGCTGACGGCGTCCGCGCAGTTCGATGACCTGGACAGCTTTCCGTCCGCCGAGCCCGAGCGAGGCTGCCCGAAGCGCCCGGACGTGGTGCCCTTCACGGCGCGAAACCTGGTGGGCCTGCCGGGCTCCGGCTGGCTGGCGCATCAGGCCGTCATTCCAGAGTCGAAGGACCGCTTCTTCCCGGAGGCCGAACGCGACCGCTCCGGCGTGAAGCTCGTGCCGGAGGAGGACCTCCGCAAGCTGGGCGCGCCCGACCGGAACGTGCCGCTGTGGGTGTTTGGCAAAGCGGACGCGGCGCCGTGCCGCGCGGTGCCCGTGACGTGGTGGGCGGTGCGCATGGGCACGGACGCCGACCGCAAGACGTACCTCATGGCGGAGCTGCAGGTGGAGTGTGACGTGCTGCCGCCGGGCCGGCTGTCGGGCACGCCGGTGGCGCTGCGCCAGAAGGATGCGCCCACCGGTTGCAAGCTGCGCCGCACGGATGACAGCTCCACCAGCGACGACGGCCGCGGGCTTCCGCTGGAGCTGTCGGACGTGCTGCCCGAGCGCGCGTGCGAGGCGCCGGAGTGCACGCGCAAGTGGGAGATTTTCAGCAGCCGCTGGGATGACGGCAGCGCCGTGTTCGACATCGCCGTGTCGTGGATGAAGCGGGGCGGGAAGAAGGACCCCTGCGAGTGGGAGACGGAGGACGCCTCCACGTTGCTGCTGCGGTCCGTGGGCGCGCTGGCGCCGGTGCCCGTGAAAGGCGGCGGCGCGTACTTCGGCGCGCTCTACGACAGCTCCGGGCCGCGCACCGTGCTCAGCCGCACCCTGGGCACGCTCAACGTCCATGACGCCGCGAAGCCCAAGCTGGCGCCGAAGACGGTGCGCTACAGCAGCCCCACGGAAGAGGAGCGGGTGAACGCGAAGCGCACGCTGTCGCCGTGCAAGAAGTAGGGTGCCGTCCGCGCGGAGCACGGCCCTCCTGGGCGCCGTGCTCCGGCGGTGTCGGGGCGAATCAGAGCTCCTGGGCCTGCTCCACCTTCCGCTGCTCCGCGCGGACCACGAGCGCCTTCGTGAGGTAGGGCTCCAGCCGCTCGCTCCAGTAATGGATGGAGAGACGGTTCTGCCCTGGCTCCTGCGCTCCCTTGAGCATGACGCCGGTCTCGGTGTCCTCCCACGTGGACGCCAGGGCGTAGTCATAGGCCGCGGTGGCGGCGTCCACGCGCGCGTTGGCCTCCCGCTGCCGGCCGAAGCTGTCCACCGCCGGGGTGCTGGGCCGCTGGCCGCTGCGCGCCGCGTGGTAGTTGTCCGAGGCGACCGCGAGGTTGTTGACCATCTCGGCCATCGCGAGGCGGTTCGCGGCGTCGATGGCGGTATCGCTCCGGGAGGCCGGCTTGCCGTACTTCAGGGTCAGCAGCTCCTCCATCTGATGGAACTGGTCGCGAACGGCGCCGGGCGAATGGAAGTGGAGCTCGACCTTGGCGAGCTGCCCCTCGACGAAGAGGTACTGAATGAACGCGGGACGGTCCGCGATGACGCCGAAGACGCCCATGTCTCCCCACGTGTTGTGCTGGACGGCGTCTGGCACCACGGCCAGGACCTCCTCCTTCGTCATGCCCCAGCGCGTGTCCTGGTACCCCGTCTGGCTGCGGTAGTCCCGGCGGGCGCCCAGCTCGCGCTCTTCATCCACCAGTCGGATGGTGTCCCGGCGCTCGACGAGCGCCTGGTGCTTCGCGGACGTCCCGCAAGCGGTGGTGACAAGGCAGAGGGGCAGCAGAAAGGTAGGGCTCCAACGCATGGGGCGACTCCTTGGGAATGCGGCGTGGCAGACGACGGCTCGCCGCTCCCGATATTCAAAGGGGCGCGTGGATTCCCGAAAGCGCTGGATGCTCAAATCGGCGCGGGGGCGACTTCCGTCCACTTTCCGCGCCGCGTGGGCTCCTTCAGCGCCTTGTCGAGCGCGGCCAGGAAGCGCCTGCGGGGCCAGTTCACCGCGCCGAAGCGGGCCAGGTGCTCCGTCTCCACCTGACAGTCGATGAAGTGGAAGCCCCAACCCTGGAAGCGCTCCGCCGCCGTGGCGAAGGCGACCTTCGAGGCGTCCGGCGCGTGCGCGAACATGCTCTCACCGAAGAAGGCCGCGCCTAGGGACACGCCATACAGGCCGCCCTTGAGCTCGCCGTCCGCCCACGCCTCCACGGAGTGCGCGAAACCGGCGTCGTGCAGCGCGACGTAGGCCTCCAGCATCTCCTCCGTAATCCAGGTGCCCGCCTGGCCGGGCCGGGGCATGCGGCCGCACTCGGTGATGACGCGCCGGAAGGCCGTGTCGTAACGCACCTCGTAGACGCCGCGGGCCATCGTCTTGCGCAGCGAGCGGCCCGTGTGGAGCGTGTCGGGCGTCAGCACGAAGCGCGGGTCCGGCGAGTGCCAGAGGATGGGCTCGCCCTCGCTGTACCAGGGGAAGATGCCCTGGGCGTACGCCGACAGCAGGCGCTCCGGTCGCAGGTCTCCTCCCACGGCGACCACGCCGCTCTTGTCGGCGCGCTCTGGAGGGGGAAAGAGCTCCGGGTGCTCGTCACTCAACAGATAGATGGGCACAGGCGCGCCACTCTACCGGGAGACGTTCAGCTTCACCTCTCCCGTCAGCGAGTAGGGGACCCGCAGCAGCGGCCCGGTGACTTCCCCCGTCACGCCGTAGGGCAAGAGCCCCTTGGCGATGAGCGCCTTCACCTCCGGGCCCCACGTGTCCGGCGTCACCGTCAGCTCCACCGGATAGACGCCCGTGGCGGACGCATCCACGGTGTCCGCCTGCGCCAGCGTGCCGCTGTCCAGCGTCTTGCCGGCCACGGTGGCCGTCCACGTCAGGCCCTCCAGCTTGAGCGGGAAGGGGTTGGGGTTGCGCACGCCCAGGCGGAGGTTGAGCTGCACCTCCTCGGCCGAGTAGCGCGCCCCGTCCAGCTCCTCCACCACGACGATGGGCAGCCTGGGCACCCGCGCCGCGCGGCTGGCGGCGAAGGGAATCGTCTCCTCGTGGCCGCCGCCCGTGCGCACCACCAGCGTGCCCCGGAGCGCCAGGAGCAGGGTGCCGCCCTGCTCACTGAGCCGCGTCAAATCCTGGGCGCTCTTCACATAGGGCGCGCGCTCCTCGAAGGCGATGTCCGCGGGGACCCCGGGTTCGAGCGGCACGTCCAGCTTCGCCGTGCCCGTCTTCACCACCTGCCCGTCGGCGACGAGCTCGTAGTCCGCCCGCTCCACCACTCCCTTGGCGGGGCTGGCCACCTGGGCCTGATAACGCAGGGTGGCGTCCGTGAGGCCCTGGGCGGACACGAGGGTCTGCTGGGCGGTGAGCACGGCTGGACCCGCGGGCCGGACGGGGGCGGAAGCACACCCGGCACACAGGGACAGCACCACGGCCAGTCGGAACATGGGCGAGGGCAAGCGCATGACGCTAGACAATGTGGCCACCCCAGCACGTCGTCTCAAGGTCTTTTCCGCTAGACTGTCCACCAGCCGTGGCCCGACGCCGCCCCAACTTCAACAAGACGCTCCGCTCCCTCATCCGGGACATCGCGGCGAAGATGCCGGAGTTCGGGCATGTGAAGGCGGGCCGCATCCTCGTGGTGGCCGGAGAGGCGCGCCGGGCCTCGCGGGGCACCGTGAAGCCCCTGTGCTTCCGGGGCGGCAAGAGCACCGACCGCACCGGACGCCGCAAGCCCATCATCCGCATCCGGGGCAAGCGGATGCTCTACTGCATCACCCTGCGGCCCCTCTTCTTCCGGGGCTCCACCGCCCAGGCCCGCGTGGAGACGGTGATTCACGAGCTGTTCCACCTGTCGCGCCGCTTTGACGGGACGCTGCACTCCGGCCGGCGCCACGCCGTGCTCGGGCGCAACTTCTCCCGCAAGCTCAAGCCGCTGGTGCGCCGCTACCTCAAGCTGTGCCCCCCGGAGCTGCTGACCGCCATGGCCCACTCCGGCGAGGTCCGCATCCTCCAGTGGCTGGAGCGGCCCGGTCCCGCCTACGTCCCCGGCACCCACCGCCGCGTGCGCAAGGTCTACACCGAGGACCAGCTCTACTCGGGCGTTGCCCGCATGGTGACGCCCAAGGTCCGCCTCGCGCGTGAGGCCTCCGTGCGCCCCAAGGTTCACTGAGCGGCGCCACCCGTCCCACCCGGGTGGTTGTCGCGCGCTCAGGGTTCACTGAGCGGCGCCTGCCACCGCACCGACGTTCGCATGGGGACGGTTTTTTCGCCAAAGGTTTGACTTTGAGAATCACTATCAATATCGTCCTTCCCGTTTCGAGCCAGGAGCGGTGATGCGCGACGGTTGCCACAGTGAAGGCGGGGCGGAGGAACTGCGCTGTCTGTGCGGCAGCTTGTTGGCGCGGCTCGTGCCGGAGGGCGTGGAGTTGAAGTGCCGCCGTTGTCACCGGACGCGGGTGGTGCCCCTGACGCCGCCGGAGGGCGGTGGGGGTGCGCAGGTGAGTGGCCACGGCCGCTGACGTGTGAGTCGTTCCCCGGTCGTGTGTCCCGGGTGCAGTGAGGTCTGTTACCTGCGGCCCGAGGCCTTTGAGCCCAGCGCCCTACAGGGCCTTCCGCGAAAGGCCCCCGGCCTTGCGCCGGAGGACGCAGCATGTCGTGGCGTGGGTGTTTGCTCTTCGTGGCCTGTGCCATGCCTTGGTCGGCGTGGGGCAGTGGCAGTGAAGCGCCGGCCAGTGAGGTGACGGTTCGCGAGGTTTCCGCCGAGGAGGCCTCGCCTGGCGTGCAGGACGCCCCGGCCGGCGAGCAGGTGCCGGCGGCGGCCGCTCAAGACGTTCCTCCCGGCGAACAGGCGGTGGGCGCCGAGGTGCGGGAGGTGCCTCCCGGCGCGGGAGGCGCGGAGTCCGACGCGCTGGATGTCCCCGAAGCGCGCACGGTGGTGACGGCGTCGCGTTCGCCTGAGCGGCTCGAGGACTCGGCGGTGGCCACGGAGGTCATCACCCGTTCGGACATCCTGGCGAGCGGAGCGCGTGACGCGTCGGAGCTGCTGGCCGCGCATCCCGGGCTCCAGGTGACGCAGACCTTCGCGGGCGCCACGGTGCAGCTCCAGGGCCTGGCTCCGGAGTACGTGCTGGTGCTGGTGGACGGTGAGCGCGTCGCGGGCCGCGTGGCCGGCAGCGTGGACCTGTCGCGCCTGTCCACCGAGGACATCGAGCAGGTCGAAATCGTGAAGGGCCCCTCGTCGGTCCTCTACGGCAGTGACGCGGTGGCCGGCGTGGTGAACCTCATCACCCGGCGCGCGCGCCGTCCGCTGGGCGCCGAGCTGCGCGCCTCCTACGGCTCCATGCAGCGGCTGGAGCTGGACGCCACCGGTGAGGCGAAGGGGGAGGACTGGGGCCTGCGGCTGAGCGGCGGCCTCGCCCGGCGCGACGCGTACCACCTGGACCCGGCGAGCATCGGCACCACAGGCAGCAGTCTGGACGGCATCGACGCCTCCGCGGGCGGCGATTTGCGCATGAGCGACGGCGCGGCGCTGCAGGCCAATGCCACCTATGCGCGGCGCGTGCAGCGCGGCGTGGACGTGGGCGTGACGGGCGCCATCTTTGACCGGGCGAGCCGCGACGATTCGATTTCCACGCGCTTGTCGCCCACGTGGACGCTGTCCGACAACGCGAAGCTGCGCGTGGACGGGGCGTATGCGTGGTTCAACCGCCGCTACCTGAGAGATCAGCGCCGCTCCAACGCGCTGGACACCATCGAGGACACGCGCGAGCAGCAGGGCCGCCTGGGCGCGCAGCTCGACGCGAAGCTGGGCGGAACCCACGCCTTCGTCGCGGGCGTGGAGTTCCTGGGCGAGTGGCTCCGGGCGGACCGCCTGGGCGAGGACGGCATTGGCCAGCGCGCCCGCGCGTCGCTCTACGTGCAGGACACCTGGACGCTGGTGCCGCGCCTGAAGCTGACGCTGGTGCCGGGCGCGCGCGTGGACACGGACACGCAGTTCGGCACGGCGCTGACGCCCCGCCTCGCGGCGCGCATGGACCCCGTCTCCTGGCTCACGCTGCGCGGCAGCTACGGCTGGGCGTTCCGGGCGCCGGGCTTCCAGGAGATGCTGCTCGACTTCGAGAACCCCACCGTCGGTTACATGGTGCGCGGCAACCGCGACCTGCGTCCGGAGCGCTCGCGCAGCTTCAACATGTCGGTGGAGGTGAAGCCCGGTGAGTCCTCGCTCTTCTGGGTGAGCGCCTTCCAGCACAACCTGACCGACATGATTGGCGTCTCCACGGAGATGGTCGGTCCGCAGCAGATCTTCACCTACGTGAACATCGACCGGGCGCGCGTGCGCGGCGGTGAGGTGGGCGTGCGTCAGCAGCTCCCCGGGCGCATCTCCGCGGAGCTGGGCTACTCGCTCACCGACGGTCGTTCGGAGGACACGGGGCTGGCGCTGGAGGGCCAGGCGCGTCACCGCCTCACGGCGCAGGCCTCGTGGCGTCACCGCGTATCGGGCCTGGAGGCCTGGGTGCGCGGCGCGCTCGTGGGGCCGCGGCCCTTCTATCCGGACACGGACGGTGACGGCATCGCCAACCCGTACCAGTCCAGCAGCTACCTCACCGTGGATGCCCGCGTGGGCTGGCGCATGCGCGAGGAGCTCCAGTTCTTCGTGCTGGGCACCAACCTCGCGAACGCGGGCAACCCCTCCGACCTCCCCATTCCGCCGCGCGCCATCCAGGCCGGCATCTCCGCGCGGCTCTGACGCCGCCTTCTTTCCTCAACCCCTCTCCAAGGAGTCACCATGTCCCGCTTCGCTTCCCGTTCCTCGTTCCTGGGCCGCGCCGCCGCCGCCCTGCTGCTGGCCGGCTCGCTGTCCGCTTGTGGCGACGACCTCTCGCTGCCGCCCGATGACACGCAGAACCCGGACCCGAACGACCCCCAGAACCCGGACGAGAACGCGCCGGTGAACGGCACGCACATCACGCACGTGTCCAACGGCGACGGCTCGTACACCACCACGGTGAACGCCACGAGCAGCGCGGAGTGGATTGGCCTGGACCTGGACAATGGCACGCAGGTCAGCAAGACGACGGACGCCGCCTGGGACGTGGCCTTCCAGCGCTTCAACATCCTGTCTCGGGGCGGCGTGAGCGGCAGCGGCAACGTGGCCGTGGCGGTGCTCACCGAGACGGACTTCGCGCAGGTGACGCAGGCGCCCGCGGATGGCTACGTCGCGGACGCCGAGGACGGCCCGGACCGCGGCGAGGACCCGGACAGCGCCTTCAACGTGGGCGACGGCTGGTACGTGTACGACTTGTCGACGCATGCGCTCTCCGCGCGCCGCAACGTTTACGTCGTTCGTTCGGACGAGGGCGCCTACTTCAAGATTGCGATGCAGTCCTACTACGACGACGCCGGCACTCCCGGGATGTTGTCGTTCCGCTGGGCGAAGGTGCCCGGTCCCACCTCGGGCGGTAGCGCTGTCGCGCAGCCGTCCGCGCACTGAGCAGTTTCCCTTCTCCTGGTGTCCAACATGATTCAGACCGCGAACTCCGAATCCGTCTCCGAGCCCTCCCGCCTGCGCCAGCGCTGGCAGACCCTGCGTGAGGAGCAGCCCCGTACCCGCATCCGCGACGCCGCGGAGCAACTGGGGGTCAGTGAGGCGCAATTGCTCGCAACCGGCCTGGGCGAGACTGTCGTCCGGCTGGACCTCCGGCTCGACGCACTCCTGCCCCGCTTCGAATCGCTGGGCCGGGTGATGTCCCTCACCCGCAACGCCCACGCCGTGCACGAGAAGCGCGGCACGTGGCGCAACATCGAACTCCACGGCAAGCAGGGACTGGTGCTGGACGAGGAAATCGACCTGCGCCTGTTCTTCTCGCGGTGGACGTTCGGCTTCGCCCTCCGCGAGCCGCACGGTGACGGCATCCGTCGCAGCCTCCAGTTCTTCGACGCGTCGGGCATGGCCATCCACAAGATTTACGTGGAGGAGGCCGGTCGCGAGGAGACCTTCGACGCGCTGGTGAAGGAGTTCACGCACACGGAGCAGTCGCCCGTGTTGGACATCGTTCCGGCCAAGGCCCCCGCGGCCCCGAAGCCGGACAGTGAGATTGACGCCAACGGTCTGCGCGAGGGCTGGCGTGCGCTGCAGGACACGCACGAGTTCTTCATGCTGCTGAACCGCTTCGGCGTGGCGCGCACCCAGGCGCTCCGGCTGGCGCAGCCGGAGCTGACCACCGCGGTGGCGCCGTCCGCGCTGACGTGGGTGCTGGAGAAGGCGTCCGCGGCGGAGCTGCCCATCATGATTTTCGTGGGCAACCCGGGCTGCATCCAGATTCACACCGGCCCGGTGAAGAATGTGAAGGCGATGGGCCCGTGGATGAACGTGCTGGACCCGGCCTTCAACCTCCACGTCCGCGCGGACAACGTCCACTCGGCGTGGGTGGTGCGCAAGCCCACGCGGGACGGCGTCGTCACGTCGGTGGAGCTGTTCGACGAGGCCGGTGAGAACATCGCGCTCATCTTCGGCAAGCGGAAGCCCGGTCAGGCCGAGTCGCCCGAGTGGCGCGCCCTGGCGGAGGAGCTGGCCAAGGCCATTCCCGCGCAGGAGGTGGCGTGATGGTCCGCGCGCGCGGAGTGTCGGCGGTCTTCCTGGCGGTGGCCTCGCTGTCGCACGCGGCGGCGCCCGCGCCCGCGAAGCCCCAGGCCGCCGCCACGGCGCCGGTCAGCGTGGGCAAGCTGGTGACCATTGGCCCCGCTGTCACTGAAACCGTCTTCGCCCTGGGCGTTGGCGGGCAGGTGGTGGGCGTGGACGACACCAGCCTCGCGCTGGAGGCCGCCCGGAAGATGCCCAAGGTGGGCTACCAGCGGGCGCTCTCGGCGGAGGCCATCATCGCGCTGGGCACGACGCGGCTCTTGGCCTCGGAAGAGGCCGGTCCGCCGGGCGTGCTCGAGCAGCTCAAGGCCGCGGGCGTGGACGTGGTGGTGCTGTCGAACAAGCCCACCGTCGAGGCCACCCGCGAGCGCATCCGGACGCTCGCCAAGCACCTGGGCAAGGCGGAGCAGGGTGAGGCGCTGGTGAAGCAGCTCGACGTGGACCTGCGCAAGGCCACCGAGCGCACCGCGGCGCGCAAGGACGCGAAGCCGCCGCGCGTGCTGGGCCTGTATGCGCGCGGCGCCAACGTCCTCATGGTGGCGGGCGCGGGCACGGCGGCGGGTGAGCTCGTCACGCTGGCGGGTGGCGTGAATGCCATCGCCGGCTACGGTGGCCACAAGCCGCTGACGGCCGAGGCGGTCATCGAGGCCGCGCCGGACTTCATCCTCATGCCTGCAAGCTCCCTGGAGCCGATGGGCGGGGAGGCCGGTCTGGCGCGCACGCCGGGCCTGTCGCAGGTGAAGGGCTGGCGCCTCATCACCGTGGATGACGTCCACTTCATGGGCCTGGGACCCCACCTGGGGCAGGCCGTGAGCCGCTTGCAGGATGGGTTCGTCGCCCCGGCTCGGGGCGGCAAATGAGTGCATCGGGGATTGCGCCCGTCTCCGCCACGTACCCTTCGAAGGAGCACGTCCAATCGGTGGCCCCGCGTCCGTGGCTGCCGTTGACGCTGCTGCTTTTGGGGGTCGTGCTCCTGTCGCTCGCCGTGGGCGCGGTGTCAGTGCCACCGCTGGCATTGGCGGGCAGTGTGTTGGACCTGGTGGGCCTGGATATCGGGCACAAGCTCGAGTCCGTGCAGCAGGCGGTGTTGTGGTCCATCCGCCTGCCGCGCGTGGCGCTCGGCATCATGGTGGGCGCGGTTCTGGCCACCTGTGGTGCCGCGCTCCAGGCGTTGTTCCGCAATCCGCTGGTGGAGCCGGGCCTGCTCGGCACCTCCAGCGGCGCGGCGCTGGGGGCGGTGACGGCCATCGTCATGGATGTCGCCCTCAGCGCCCACCTGGGCCCGCTGCGGCTCTTGGCGGTGCCCTTGGCGGCCTTCCTGGGCGCCCTGGGGGCGACCCTGCTCGCGCATCGGTTGGGCGCGGGCGGGGGGCGCACCGAGACGGCCCGCATCCTCCTGGCGGGTGTCGCCGTCAGCGCGGGCGCGGGCGCGGGCATCGGGCTCCTCACGCAGTTGGCGTCGGACGCGCAGTTGCGCTCCATCACCTTCTGGAGCTGGGGCAGCCTGGGCGGTGCGTCGTGGCAGGTGGTGGGCGCGGCCACCGTGCCGTTGCTCGTGGCGCTGGCCTTGTTGCTGCGGGAGGCGCGCACGTTGAACCTGCTGCTGCTCGGAGAGCGGGAGGCGTGGCACCTGGGCGTGGACGTGGAGCGGCTCAAGCGCCGCCTCATCCTCTCCGCCGCGCTGGGCGTGGGCGCCGCGGTGTCCGTGTCCGGCGTCATTGGCTTCGTGGGCCTGCTGGTGCCCGCGTTGCTACGGCTGGCGCTGGGGCCGGACCACCGGCGCCTGCTGGGCGCTTCGGCGCTCCTGGGGGCCTCGCTGCTGGTGGGCGCGGACCTGCTGGCGCGCACGGCGGCCATCCCCGCGGAGCTGCCCGTGGGCGCGCTCACGTCCGTGTTGGGCGTGCCTGTCTTCATCGCGCTCTTGTCGCGCAAGGGGGCCTCATGAGTCTGGAGGTTCGCGGAATCGAGGTGTGGCGCGGCCGGGGCCGCACGCTGGGGCCCATGGACCTGTCCGTCCAACCCGGCGAGGTGCTGGCCGTGGTGGGCCCCAACGGCGCCGGCAAGTCCACGCTGCTGTCGGCGATGACGGGCGAGCTGCGCTGTTCGACGGGGGAGGTGCTCATGGAGGGCATTCCCCTGGAGCGGTGGCGGCCTCGTGACCGGGCGCGGCGGCTGGGGGTGCTCCCCCAGGAGTCGTCCCTGGGCTTTGGCTTCACGGCGCTGGAGGTGGCGCTGCTGGGCCGCAGTCCCCACGCGAGTCGTCAGGAGGGCAGCGCGGACCTGGCGGCGGCGGTGGCGGCGCTCGATGCCACGGACACGCGGCATCTCGCGTCGCGCTCGTATCTCACGTTGTCGGGTGGTGAGCGGCAGCGCGTGCAGCTCTCGCGGGTGCTGGCCCAGCTCTCCGAGCCGGTGGAGTCCGGGCACCGCTATCTGCTGCTGGACGAGCCGACGGCGAGCCTGGATTTGTCGCACCAGCACCTCGTGTTGGAGGCGGCGACGCGCTTCGCGCAGGAGGGCGGGGCGGTGCTGGCCGTGTTGCACGACCTCAACCTCGCGGCGCGTTACGCGCACCGGATGGCGGTGCTCGCGGAGGGCCGGGTGGTGCAGTTGGGCTCGCCGGCGCAGGTGCTGTCGCCCGAGCTGGTGGCCCGTGTCTTCGGATTGCGGGTGCAGGTCGTGGAGTGGCCGGGCTCGCCCGGTCCGCTCGTCATCCCGGAGGGCCGAGCGCCGCTGTCGCAGTGAGCGCTGAACGCCCTCCGACTGGCTTCAGCTCTCCGCGGGAAAGGTCCTGGATGCGTGGTGCCCCTCCACACCACGCCCGATGGCCGAGGACCTTTCCCGCGGGGGGCGCCGTCTGACGGGCGGCGGTGCAGCGGTACTTCTTGCTCGACGACGTCAGCCCGGCCGAGTTCGAGCAGGCCGTCTCTCGGGGGCCGTGGGCCGCATCAACCACTGTCTACGGGACCCGGGCGCGCTCAGGGGGCTCCTGAGGCTTGTCGGGCAAGCCGCCGTGTCGGCGCTCCGCCTCGCTCACGGTGTGTCATCCCTTCCGCCCCCTGTTGCGTCCGCTCAACAGGCGCCCAGGTGAGGACTCCGCTCGTTCCCGGCTCGCTCCGGGCAAGCACCCGCCCGTCCGACGACACGATGACGGCGGGCCCCGCGAGTGATGCTCGGACCGCGGGCACGCGCTGCTCCACGGCGCGCAGGATGACCGCGCCCACGGCCTGCTCCCACGCGAAGCGACTGCCCACCAGGGGCAGATCGCTGGCGAGTACGGCGATGAGGTCGCCTCCGTCGGCCTGTCCTTTCAAGGACGTGGGGCGGCTGAAGGCCTCGTAGCAGATGAGTGGGATGAGCCGCCGCCCCGCTACGGACAGCAGCGGCGGCGCCTTTCCGGGCGTGAGCGGCTCGCCGCGACCGCGCAGCCCCAGGAAGACGCGCTCACCCACCGGGACGAGCACCGCCTTGCCCCGGCTCGCGAGTAGGCGCCCCTGCGCGTCGAAGGCGCCCGCCGCGGTGAGGTACTGGCCTTCCGTGCGCAGCGTGAGGCCCGCGAGGCTCGCCACGGACAGGGGCGTGTCCGCGAGCGCGGCCAGCGGCGTCGGCTGGGGCAGGATGCCCTCTGGAAGGCGCTGGTTGCCGCGCACGGTGCTCTCCGGCCACACGAGCAGCGACGTCCCCTCGGGCGTCGTCCTTGGCACCTGCGCCAACGAGGCCAGATGCACCACGCCCACGCCGGACAGTGCGTCGTCGACAGGCGGCAGCGGTGGCACCAGCGCGAGCGCGCCCAGGACGAGCCCCGCCGGCACGAGCAGCCGGGGCGTGCGCCGCACGGCGGCCTCGCCCACGCTGGTGGCGGCATGGAGGCACAGCAGCAACAGGGGCCACCAGCCGACATGGGCCAGCGCCCGCAGCATCGCGGGCTGTGCCCACTGGGAGTGCAGCACCTGCGTCATGGAGAAGCCGCAGAGGGTCTCCGCCACGGCCTCGCCCAGGGCCCAGGTGAAGGGAAACCAGAGGCGGAGCGGCCACCTGCGCGCGGGTGTCAGGAGGAGCACCATCGCCGGGAGCTGCGACGCCATTCCCGAGACGACCCACCCGAGTGCCGCGAGCGTGAAGTCGGCCCCGGCCACTCCCGGCGCGAAATGGTGGGCCGTGTCCACCCACCAGTGCAGCGCCACCGCCTGCCGCACCGTGGCCGCGAGCGCGAGCAGCGCCACGGCGCGAAGGACGCTGGAGGACCGGTGCACGGCCACCGCCACGCACGCGACGCCCACCCACACCAGCGGCTGGGCCGTGGGGAACAGGAAGGCGGCGCCCTGCAGCAGGCCCGCGAGCAGCGCGAGGAGCAGGTTCATGGGCGGCGGAAGCGCTCCGGGGCCACCGGCGCTAGCGCCGACGCCTGCGTGCCGGGGAGCTCCACGCTCACCAGGTTGGGCAGCTTGCGCACGAGGCGCGCCTCCAGCGCGTCCACGGTCCAGTCCCGCAACATGTCATGGGCCTGGCTGAGGGCGTCTGGCTCCAGCCGCCAGCGTGTCAGCGGCTTGCCGGAGCGGGTGTGGACCCGCTCCGAGCGCGCGTCGGCGGTGCCCGCGAGGAAGAAGCCCTCGTCGTAGCGCAGCCCCTGCGGCGGCAGCTTGTAGGTGGCGGCCACCACGAGCGCGCCGGGGAGCACGTCGGCGAGCGCATCCAACAGCGGCAGGGAGAAGCCGTAGCAGGTGTCCAGTACGATGAGCTCCGGGCGGTAGCAGGCCGCGACGCGCGCCAGCGCCTCTGGCCCCGCGTGGAGGTACTGCGGCGGCAGGCTGTGGCCGGAGACGATGAGCACCTCCGCCGCGGCTTTTCGGGGACACGAGAAGTCCTCCAACGCGACCTCTTCGCACGCGCCAGCGGATTGGGCGCATGGCGACTTCTGGAGGAGCTCCGAGTCCAGGTGGGAGAAGACGGAGACGACGCGCGGGACTTCCGTCGCCGCGCGTCGAGGGGGTTGCTCTGATGAACAGGCCACCCACGGGAGCAGCATCCCTCCGAGGATTCCCTTCCAGCCGAGATGGGAGTGGGGCAGGGCAGGCATGGGATGCTGTTTCCCGTGGGCGAGGAGGGGCTACTTCCAGCAGGCGCAGCCAACCTGACGGCAGTAGTCGCGGCAGTAGGTGGACATGCCGTTGTTGGTGTTGCAGCCCTTGCGGGTGTACTCGCTGCTGCAGATGAAGAAGGAGCCCGCCAGCCACACGACGACGACGACGGCCGCCGCCGCGCCGCCCTTACCCGTCTCGCCCTCGGGCAGGTACTGGTAGAGGGTGTCGAGCAGGACGGTGAGCGAGTACTCGGACACCGGCGCCATCACGCCCGTCTTGTGGAGGAGCTCGGCGGCCTGCCGCTCGTTGTGGGCCAGTGCATCACCGACCCGCACGGTGCCGTCCGCGTTGAAGGTCATCCGCTGCGTGCCCGCCTCGGTGGTGATGATGGCCTCGCCCGTCTCGTCATGCATCTGGTAGACGCTCCGGCTGCCGGTCTGCTCGTCGACGATGTCGATGACCGTGATGCCGTCGCCGCGCGTGATCTCCTGGCGCAGCATGAACGAGAGGGCCCGGGGCGCGTCCTCCTCACTCAGCCTGACCTGGACACGTCCGAAGCGCTCGAGGCTGTCGTCCACCACGCGCGCCGGCTCCACGTCGCGGTGGACGATGCGGCTCGCCAGGAGCTGGGTCTTCTCCATCGTCCAGGGGCTGGTTTGTGGGCTGCGGCTACAGCCCGCCTGGAGGGTGAAGATGCTCAACATCATCAGCGTCAGGGCAGATTGGAAAAAGTTACGCCCAGCAGCAGCGGGAGATTGGGATGACATGGGTGGGGTTCCTCTCGGGGTGAACGGCCCTTGTGCCTCGCGGAATGGAGGCGCCGGACCACGCGTCCCCGGAGCACGCCACATGCCATCTGTTTGCTTGGAGTTGGCTCGCTCTTGGTGAGTTGGCGGCTGTGACACATCTTGCTACGAGAAACAGGACTCTGTTGCATGTGGGGATACAGTGAAAGGAATTGCCGCGTTTGGAGGTGGGCGAGCTTCGCACCGATTCCGGCGTCTTTCTTCGTGGCTCGGTTGTTGGCCGGTGCTTGCCCGCGGTCAGACGACTCTTCCCTGCGCCGGTGCTCGGCGGTGAGTGCTGTCGAGGCGCGCGTTGGCGAGGCGGTGGGGTTGGCGCCGGTGCGCACGCAGGTGGAAGCCTTGCTCGTGCGTGCGGCGGCTCGGGAGGGAGGGGCGGCCCACGCTGGATGGCTCGCTGTTCGGAAATGTCGGGGGTTTTGACGCCGCAAAAGTCCCGACATTTCCGAACAGCGAGCTCATGGAGGCCGCCCGGGCGGACGGCGCTGCGCGCAGGACGCCGTTGCGGTAGTGACGAGGCCTCGAGGAGCCACGTTGGAGACTGCCGCGTTGATCTGGGTGTTGTCGTCCGCGTTCCTGCACGCTGCCTGGAACGCGCTGCTCAAGCGTCACCCCAACCCGGAAGTGGGCGTGGTGAGCGTCATCTCGGTGGTCATCGTGGCCAGCGGCCTCTGGGCACTGGGAATGAGCGGACCGGCGTTCTCCAACGTGCGCGGCCTGGGCTGGGCGCTGTGGGCGGGCGTGTGCGAGAGCCTGTACCTCTTGGGGCTCGCGCGCGCACTGAAGCAGGCT
Organism: Myxococcus hansupus; assembly: GCF_000280925.3. Classification (NCBI taxonomy): domain Bacteria; kingdom Pseudomonadati; phylum Myxococcota; class Myxococcia; order Myxococcales; family Myxococcaceae; genus Pseudomyxococcus; species Pseudomyxococcus hansupus. Next base: position 7,075,877 of record NZ_CP012109.1, on the reverse strand, counting down.
CCTTTGGGGCTCGCCTACACGGTGTCGCGAGGTGGCGCGATGGTGCTCGTCTGGCCGGTGTCGGTGCTGTGGCTGGGGGAGTCCGTGTCGTCATGGACTGTGACGGGCGTGGTGCTGCTCGCGGGCGGACTCGCGGTGATGAACCTGTCGCGTCCCACGGGGCCCACGGGGACGGGCCTGTCGTGGGCGGCCGTGTCCGCGGTGGGGATCGCGGGTTACCACCTGAGCTATAAGATGGCGCTCGGCGAGGGGGCGCAGCCTCCGGCGTTGTTCGCCACGGGGCTGCTCGTCGCCCTGCCAGTCCTCATCCTGGAGCGAGGGCGTCAGCAGGGATGGGCCGTCTTCCGGCATGAGGTGGTGCAGGCTCCAGGGCTGGTCTTGCTCACCGGGCTCATCTCCGCTGTGTCATTCGGTCTGCTCCTGACGGCGCTGTCGAGTGGTGGGGCAGGCGCGGTGCTGACGCTTCGCAATACCTCCATCGCCTTCGCGCTGATGCTCGCCGCGCTTCAGGGCGAACGCCTGGGACGGCGGCAGCTCGCGGGCGCGGGGCTGGTCGCCGTGGGCGCGGTGTTGCTGGGCGTCCCGGCGTAGGCGGATTCCAGGCAGCGTCGCGCCCATGCCGGGCGGAGCCTTGGGGCCGGAGACCGCCCGCGCATGCGCCGTGGTCCGTGCGGGCGCCGTGGCTCGTGCGTGGGTGGCCTACGTCGAGGTCAGGCGGGCCTGGCGTGCGCCGTGGCCCGTGCATGGTTGGCCTGGCGTGCGCCGTGGCTCGTGCATGGGTGGCCTGGCGTGTGCCCTGGCCAGTGCATGGGTGGCCTGGCGTGTGCCGTGGCCAGTGCATGGGTGGCCTGGCGTGCGCCGTGGCCTGTGCGTGGGTGGTGGCTTACTGCGTGAGCGCGTAGACCCGGGCGTGGGTGGCTTACGGCGTGCGCCGTGGCTCGTGCGTGAGTGGCCTACGGCGTGAGTGCGTGGGCCGTGCGTGCGCAGTGGCCCGTGCGTGGGTGCCCTACGGCGTGGGCGCACGGGCCTTGCGTGCTTTGAGCCCGTGCGTTCGCTGTGGCGTAGCCTACGGCGTGGGCGCGGACGCCGTCAGACGGCCCAGCGCGGCCTTCGCGTCCTCGTGGTCCGGCTGCAACTGCACGGCCATCTTGTAGGCATCGCGCGCCTCGTCGGGCCGCTTCGTCGCCTCCAGCAATTGCCCCAGCGCGTTGTGGGGCTCGGCGAAGTTCGGGTCGGCCTGGGCGGCGCCACGGAACGACTTCTCGGCGGCCTTGGTGTTGCCCTGCTGGTACATCGTGTGGCCCATGTACAGCAGGCCCAGCGGATGGCCCGGGTCCACCGTGAGCACGGACGTCAGCACCTTCTTCGCCTTCGCGCCGTCACCGCCACGCAGGTAGATGAAGCCCAGCTCCGCGCGAGCCTCCAACTGGGCCGGGTCCTTGGCCACCACGGCCTCGAGCTCCGTCACGGCCTGGTCCGGCCGGCCGCGCCGGGAGTGGACGATGCCCAGCCGCGCCAGCGCCGCGGTGTCGGCCTCTTCGCCGTCCTTGGGCTTCAGCAGCCCTTCGGCCGTCACATAATCGCCCATGGCGAGCAGCAGGTCGGCGAGCGCCAGCGTGGTGCCGCGATGGCCCGGCTCCTCCTTCAATAGCGCCTCGTAGAGCGGCCGCGCCTTCGCGCCCACGCGCTTCTGCGCGTACACGTTCGCGAGCGCCAGCCGGTTCTCCACCGTGGGGGCCAGCTTCACGCCCTCCTCGTACTCGGCGATGGCGCCGTCCAGATCGCCCTTGGCGCGCAACGCCTCGCCGTACGCGGCCCGCGCGCTCGCGTCCTTCGGGAAGGCCGCCACGGCCGTCTTGAGCGTGGCCACCGCCTCGTCCGCCTTGCCCAGGCTGAGCCAGGCGCGCGCGAGCCCTTGATACGGCTCCGTGGTCGCCTTCCCATCCTCGGCCATCTTCTCGATGGCCTTCTTGAAGGCCTCCACCGCCTGCTTCTTCTTGCCCTGCGTCAGGTACAGGTGCCCCAACTGCGTGTACGGCCCGCTGGAGCGGCGAGGCTCCAGCACCACCGCCTTCTCGAAGGCCTTCAGCGCCCGGACGTTGTCGCCCAACTGGTAGTACGCAAGCCCCAGGTTGAACTGGGCCTCGGCGAACTTCGGGTCCGCGGCGATGGCCTTGAGGAACGCCTCGGTGGCCTTGCGCGGGTCGCCCTTCTCGTTGAGAGCCACGCCCAGGTTGTTGTGCGCCCAGGCGTGCTTCGGGTCGGCGGCGAGCGTGCGCTGGTACTCCGCGATGGCGCCGTCCAGGTCGTTCTCCCGCATGAGGAGCACGCCGAGGTTGTAGTGGGCCTCGGTGTCGCCCAGCTTCTGGCGGGTGGCCTCGCGCAGCGTCTCCTTGGCCTCGCCGTTGAGGCCCTTCTCCGCCAGGGCCTTGCCCAGATTCACGCGGGCCACGTTGAGCTTCGCGTCCAGCTTGAGCGCCTCGCGGTACGCCTCGATGGCGTCATCCGTGCGGTTGGCGCGCTGAAGCGCCTCGCCCAGGTTGAAGCGCAGCTCGGCGTCCTGCGGGGACAGCTCCGCGGCCACCGCGTACTGGCTGATGGCCACGTCGCGCTCGTCCAGCACGCGCGCCAGCAGGCCGCGCTCGGCGCGCAGGGTGGCCTCGTCGGGGTAGGCGGCGATGGCGGTGTCGAGCACCGTGCGCGCCTGCTCCGGCTCACCCGACAGGCGCAGCGCGCGGGCCAGGGCCAGCTTGGGCGGAATGAGGTCCGGCTCCTGCGCCACCAGCTTCTTCAGCGGCGCCACGGCCTTCTTCGGCGTGTTGAGCGCGAGGAACGCGGTGCCCAGGCGGTAGAGCGCGTCCGCGTCGTCCGGGGAGGACTCCAGCCGGGCGCTCTCCACGGCGGCGGTGCGCTCGAGGGCGGCCGTGTCCGGGCCGGCGGCCTGCGCGGTGAGCAACTGGAGGACCAGGAAGCTGGCAGTCGTCATTTATAGGTTCTCCACGTAGGGACTGGCGCGCGCGTCGAAGGTCTTCTTCGCCAGCGCCGCCTTCTTCGCTTCCCACGCCTCCCGCGCCGTCTTCTCTTCCTTCTCGTCTCCGGCGAGCCCGGCGCGCTCTTCCTTCACCTCCGCCTTGCACTCGGAGACCTGCGACTCGAACTTCTTCGGGTCCAGGCGCTCACTGCCCTCGACCTTGGCCTTCCGCGCGGCATGGAGCCGGGCCAGCTCGAACTCCGCGAAGGCGCAGCGCAGCGCCAGGCGCTCCACATCGCGCAGGCCCACGGTGAGCCGCTGCCGGGCGCGCAGGTAGTCCACGCGGGACTCGGCCTCGGCGATGGCCAGCTTCGCCACCTCGCGAGACACCTCGTCGTTGGCGCGGTCCACCTCGTCCTCGGCGGCCTCCTGCCGGGAGCGGGCGCGGCGGATGTTGTCGCGGGCGCGGCCAATCTCGTTGTCGGCCTCGTCCACCTTGTCGATGGCGAGCGCGAGGTTGTTCTCCGCCTCCAGCAACTCGATGCGCGCCTCGTACGGGAGCTTCCTCTCCATGGCGTCGGGCACGCGCAGGCTGTAGCTGGGGCCGCAGGCGGAGAGGAGGGGGAGGGTGAGCAGGACAAAGCGCTTCATGGAACCGTCGCCTCGAAGCTTCCGAAGATGGTGCGCCCGGAATAGGTGTGGGTGCCGTTGACGAACGTGACGTGGAACTCGCCGGAGATGCGTTGCCCCTGCTGGCTGGGCAGGGCCTTCACCTTCAGCCCGCCCAGCCGGAGCTCCGGAAAGGTTCGCGCCGGCTCGTCCAGCACGTTGCGGCCCACGGCGCCGCGCTGGGCGCCGCTGGCCAGGACTTCCGCGAGATTGACGTCGAGCGAGCCGGTGTAGCCCTCCGGGAGCATGTCCGCCACCCGGGCGCTGACCTTCAGCACGATGTTGGTGCCCGTGCCCTGCTGGGTGACGAAGCTGACGGCGAGCTCGCCCTCGGCCAGTTGTGCCTCCGCGCGGTCGTAGTTCAGGTCGAGCAGCGACGTGACGCTGCCCTCCAGCCGGCCGCCCTCGTCGCTGCAGGCGCAGAGGGCGGCGGCCAGCACGGCGCCGAGCCAGGCTGCTCGCGCGGGCCTCACTTGCATGCCTTCCACCCGCCATCCACGTCGTTGCCGTTGAGCGAGGCCACGTCCTTCAACACGGCCAGCTCGCGGCGGGCGCCGTCCACGTCACCGAAGCGGCAGCGCAGCGCGGCGAGGTTGAGGCGGGCCTTGCCGAAGGTCGGGTCGGAGTCCATGGCGCGGCCGTAGGCTTCGCGCGCGCCCATGGCGTCACCCATGTTGAGCAGCGCCAGGCCCAGCGCGGAGTGCGCCGAGGCCCGCGTGTCCTGGAGCTCGGTGACGCGGCCCAGCGTGAGCTGCGCCATGCCGTACTGCCGCGCGTCCAGATAGGCCAGACCCAGGGCCTCCAGCGCCTCCGCGTTGAGCGTGCGCTCGGCCTTCTTGCGCAGCTCCTCCAGTGACGCGGGCTGCGTCGGCGTGCCCGGCTGCGGCACGGGCAGCGCCGCCGTCTCCGTGCGGCCCCGGCAGCCCACCACCGCGGCGCTGAAGACCTCCAGCGACTCGGCGCGGGACAGACAGGCCTTGAAGGCCTCCTCGGAGCGGGCCTTGAGCGGGGCCACCTGCTCCTTCACCGCGGCCCGGAACTGCTGGGCCTCCGCGGCGGAGAGGCCGGCGGGAACGGCCGTGCCTTCCACCACGTCCGCGATGTGGCCGTAGGCGAGCGCCAGCTTCCACAGCGAGGCCACCGCCCACTCCGCATAGCCCAGCGACGCGGCCTGCGTGTAGATGCCCTCCAGGCTCTGGAGCGCGGCGACCTTCTCCTCCACCTGGTCGGCGGACAGGTCCTTGTAGCCGCGGTAGAGGATTTCGCCCAGGTACCAGAGGCCCTTGGCCGCCTCCTCCGTGCCGCCGTTGGGGCCCTGCACCGCGGTGGTGAGGGTGGCGACGAGCGCGTCGGCGGACGCGGTGGGCGCGGTGGTGGCCTGCACCTCGGCCAGCACGGCCGCGGCGGCGGCGCTGTGGCGGTCCACCTTCAGCGCGGACTCGGCCGCCGTCTTCGCGCGGGCGTAGTCCTTCTGCTTCAGCCGCGTCTCCGCGAGCATCACCAGGACCTCGGGCTTGCGTGCGCCGGCCATGTCGGCCGCGGCCTCCAGGTCCCGCGAGGCCTCCTTGTACTCACCCAGCGCCAGGCGCAGCCGCGCGCCCGCGAGCCAGCCGTCCACCGCGGCGAAGTCGCCGCCCAGCTTCTGGCCCACCTGTTCGAACCAGCCGGCCGCCTCGCCGAACGCCGCGGCCTCCGCCGCGTGACGGCCCAGCGTGAGCAGCACGTCGGACAGGTACTGGCTCTTCGGGTAGTCCTGCACCAGCTTGGTGCCCAGCTCTCGCTCGGCCTGCATGTCGCGCTTCTCGCGCGCCGCGGTGAACGCGCCGTAGAGCGCCTTCTCGCCGATGTCGGAGTTCTTGTTCTCGTCCGCGACCTTCACCAGGCCCTGGATGACGTCGCCCGTCTCCTGCGCGCTCTGGAGCGCCAGCTCGTCCAGCGCCTCGGCGCGGCTCTGCGTGAGAATCTTCTGCACGTCCGCGCGGAAGCTGGCGGGCAGCGGCGCGCCGAGCAGCTTCTTGCCCGTTTCATCCAGGCCCTTGAAGTCGTTGAGCTGCCGCAGGCTGTCCAGCGCGAGGTTGCCCGCGACGGGGGCGTCCTTGTGCTGCGGGTGGCTCAGCGCGAACGCGGTGAAGAGCTCGGACGCCTTCGGGTACTCGCCGTCCTCGTAGTAGGCGCGGGCGATGTTGAACTTCACCACCAGGGCGTTCTCGCTTCGGGGGTAGCGCGACACGAAGTCGGCGCCCAGGAGCTTCATGGCCTGACGCGCGTCCGCCACCTCGAAGGCGTTGCGCTTCTGCGCCTCCTCGGGCTTGAGCGTGGAGAAGTGCGCCAGCAGCGCGGCGTTGAGCGCTTCCTCCTCGCCCTTCGCGTCCTTGGCCTTCACGTGGTAGCGGGCCAGCTCCTCGAACTGGCGCGCGGCCTCGGGGTACTCGTTGGCGGAGAACAGCGCGTCCGCGCGGTTCTTCATCATCGTGCGCACGTGCTGCTCGGGGCGGAAGAGGCCCAGGTACGCCTGATAGGCCTCCGCCGCGTTCACGTAGATGGCCCTGTCGTTCTTCTTCTGCGCCTCCACGTGGAGCAGGGTGGACAGGTCGCGCGCCATCTCCTCCAGCTCCACCAGGTGCTTCTTGCGCTCGCTCTCCTGCAGCTCGGGGTCCGTCTTGCTCTGCACCGCGGCGCGCACGAGGATGCGGAGGTCCTCGGGGTCCGGCAGCACCTTGCCCTTGGAGGCCTTGATGGCGTCGTAGAGCTTCTGGCCGCGCTCCAAATCCAGCTCGGGGTCGTGCTGGATTTCCATCAGCTTGCGCAGCGCGGGGATGGCCCACTCGTACTGCTGCTTGATGAAGTAGCGGTTGCCCAGCTTGTCCAGCGCGAGCGCGTAGGTGGCGCGGCTGTCGCTGAGCTTCTCGAAGTAGTTGAGCGCGCCCTTGGGCGGCTTCGCCTCGGTGTAGCTGTAGACGAGGTCTAGCAGCGCCTCGCGCTTGACGTTGAGCGCCTTCTTCACGTCCACGCCGGGCAGCGGCGCGCTGGCGGCCGCGGCCTCGAAGAAGGTGACGGCCTCCGCGTGCTTGGCCTGATTCACACGAATCCAGCCCATCTTGTAGCGGGCCAGGTCGTGCACCGGCGAGGGCGGGGCCTCGAGGATGGCCTGGTAGTGCTTCTCCGCCTCGCCCAGGTCGGCCTTGTCGAAGAAGTGGTCGCCCAGAATCTGCTGGGCCTCCAGCCGCAGCGGGCTGCTGGGGAACTTGCGCGTCAGGTCCCCCAACGTCTTGAGCATCTCATCGAACTGGCCCAGCTCGCGCTGCTCGTGCGCCAGGTAGAACGTCACCTGGTCACCGTCCTTGAAGTCCGGGTACTCGCGCAGCAGCCGGTAGTACATCTGCACGGCCTTCTGCTTCAGCAGCCGCGTCTCCGGCGAGACGATGGCGCCGCTGGCACCCTCCGGGCGCGACTCCGCCTGGAGGTAGTACACGTAGCGGCTCTTCTCCACGTAGAGCTCGGCCAGCCGGAACTGGAGGTCCGGCAGGTAGGGCGCGTTGCGGCTCTTGGAGATGAGGCGCTCCGTCTCGCCGATGGCGCGGTCCACCTTGAAGATGTCGCGCTTGAGCTTGGCGATGAACTCCTCGCGCTCCTTGGCCTTGGAGACAATGGGGTTGGCGCCAGGGCCCGCGCGCCCAGGCCCACCGGGGGCGGCCGCGAGCAGGGCGGCGGCAATCAGGCCCGTCAGGTGGGCGGTCATGGCGTCTCCTCGATGCAGCGGCTGTCGATGCGGACCCGGTAGGAGCGCAGCTCGTCGTTCCAGTACTCGCCGTCGAAGCGGTAGGCCGCTTGCGTGGGCGACAGAATCTGTTCGTCCTCCGGCGCGACAATCCGCGCGCCCTTCTTCACGCGCTCATACAGCTTCAGGCCCACTTCGTACTCCATGAGGCGCACCTGCTCGGCGGCGCGCAGCAGCGTGTCCGCTTCCTCGCGGACGGCCTCGGCCAGCCGCGCGTCGTGCACGCGGACCGCCTCGGCGCGGGACAAGTCATACAGCTTCGTCAGATGGGAGAAGAGCCGGTCGCCGAAGCTGCCGGCGTAGCGGCCCAGCCGCTCGCCCTCCAGCTCCAGCGTCCCCAGGAAGCGCGCGGCGCGCTGGGTGGTGCCGTGCGCGTTGGCCGCGCGGCGCAGGCGCGCATCCTGGGTGAGGTCCTCGCGGCTGCGCACCGCCTCCAGCGAGTCGGCGAAGCGCCGCGTCAGCTCCTTGGCGGCGCGCTTGGCCGGCAGGTAGTGGCACAAGTCCCGGTAGATGAGCGCGCGCAGCAGGTACTTGTCCGGCAGGAACTCGTCGCGGAAGGAGGGCGCGTCCAGCGTGGTGAGGATGCCCAGCGACGCGCGCAGCTCGCCCAGCTTGTAGCGCGTCCACGCCTCTTCCAGGTAGAGGCTGGCGCGGCCGGGGTCCAGCTCCGGCAGCTTCACGCGGTCATAGGCCTCCAGCGCGCCCTGGTACTCCTTGCGCTCGTAGCGCAGGCGCGCCACCGCGAGCGCCGCCTCGTTGCGCGCCTCGCGGGTGAGCTTCTCGTCCTCGGACAGCGCGAGGAAGTCGGTGATGATTTCGTCCGACGGCTCCTTGATTTGCTTCAGGCGGGTGACGAGCAGCGCGAACTTCGCGCGGCTGGCCTCGGCGCTCGTCTCCGACAGCTTGGAGAAGTGCGTGTTGGCCCAGCGCTCGTTGCCCACGCGCAGGTCCACCAGGCCCTGCTGGTAGTGCGCGTACGCGCCCGTCTCCTCCGGCAGGAAGCCCAGGTCCAACGCGCCGAAGACCTGCTCGTCGATCATCACTTCATCGTGCGGCCGGTCCGTCAGCGACTTGAGCGCGTCCAGCGCGCGCGGCAGCGCGTTGGGGTTGGAGCGCTCGCGCGCGATGCGGGCCAGGTACGAGGCGCCCGCGTGCGTCAGCCCCAGGTCGATGAGGCTCTTGGCGAGGAAGAACTGGCCCCAGGCGTAGTTCTCGTCCGTCTTGGGCGCCGCTTGCAGCCAAGCGTAGAGCGGCCCGGCGGCGTCGCGAGGCTTGCCGTCGAAGTAGGCCTTGAGGGCCTTGTCGAACACGGCCGGGTCCACCTTCTCCGGTACGGGGGGCGGGGCTTCCGCCGGCGTCGCGGGCTTGCTGGCCTGGGCCGTGGCGGCCGCCGGAGCCTGGGCGTCCTTGGCGGCGGGGGCCTTGGCGTCCGCGGCGGGCGGCGTGCCCTGCGCGGGCGCGGCGGTGCCGGCGGGCGCGGGCGTGGTGGACGGCGCGCCACCCGCGGACTGCGCGGCGGCGGGCGCTGGAGACACGAGGAGCGCGGCGCTGGTGAGCGCGGCGATGAGCGAGCGGGAAGTCATTCCGTGGCGCCGAAGTTGAACGCGGTTCCGAACTGGATTTGCGGCACCTGGATGACGCGCGAGGGGCCCGTGAAGACGGCGTTGTTCGTCACGTCGAGCCGCAGGGAGAGCGTCTTGCCGGTGAAGAGGCGTACGCCGAGGCCCACGTTGATGCCGGGCCGGAAGCCGCCGTCGCGGTCGAGCTTCACCACCGTGCCACCGCCGAGCAGGAAGGCCTCGACGTGGAGGACGGAGGCGTTGAGGAAGGCCATCTTCCCGTAGAGCGGGCTCCAGATGAGGTCCGAGCCCACCATCCACTGGACCTGGTCCTGGAAGGCGGCGGCGTTGGGCGACGTGTTGAAGTCGCGCTCCAACTGACGGCGCAGGCTCGTCTGCAGGTTGTAGCTGTAGGTGCCGCGCCCCACCTGCCACGCGAACGTGTCATTGAAGTGGTACGTGTACCCGACGGTGCCCACCAGCCCCTTGTAGTAGGCGTTGGCCGGGAGCACGCCCACGCCGAGCATCAGCTCGTGGTGCATCCGGAACCGCCGCTCCTGGATGGCGGAGACTGCGCCGGGATTCTCCAGCGCCTCGGCCTGCGCGCGGACGAGTCCGGGCGTCAGGAGCAAGAGGATGAGCAGGGCGTATCGCACGGTGGGGGCTTCCTGGGGGAGGACGGGAACAGGCGCTGGCGTGGGGCCGCGTCAGTAGCCGACCGAGTTGAAGAGGAACGGGTAGGTGATGATGACGACGCCACCCTTGGGGGAGGGGAACGTCCACGACTTCAGGTTCGACAGGATGCAGGACTCGACGGAGGCATTGCGCAGCGTGGAGGACTTCGTCTTGGCGGCCACCACGCGGCCGTTCGTGCCGATGGTCCACTCCAGCACCACCTTGCCCGCCAGCCCGGGGTCCTTGAGCAGCGCGCGCTCGTAGCAGCCGTGCACCTCGTTGAGGTGGCTGTTGATGACGCGCGCCACCGCCTCACGGTCCACGGTGCCCTGGGTGGAGGCGATGCTGCGGGCCGTAGCGCGGGTGACGGTGCCGCCCACCTTGCCCTTGCCCACGCCGCCCGCGCCCAGCGCGCCAATGCCGCCGCCGCCCTTGCCGCGCAGCAGCTCGGAGCCCAGCGTGGCGCCGCCGCCCTTGCCGCCGCCGCCCAACCCGAAGGTGCCCAGGCCCGCGTTGGCGATGGGCGCCTTCCCGATGAGGCCGGACAGCTTGTAGTTGGAGTTCTTCACGTTCTTGCTGCCAGGACCGCTGCCCAGCTTGTCCACGGCGGCGAGCAGGTCATTCGTCGCGGGCCCCGCGGCGGACAGCTTGGCCAGCGCCTTGAGTGCCTTGTTCTGCGGCGCGGCGGCGGCCACCGCCTGCTCGGGCTGCTTCGGCGGCGGCGGCGTCTTCTCCACCGGCTTGGGCGGGGCCTTCTCCGCCACCTTCTCCTTGGTGGGCTTCTTCGCCTGCTCCTTGATGGCCTCGAGCTTCTTCTTCGCCTCTTCCTTCTTCTTCGGCTCGGGCGCGATGAGGCGCAGCGCCACCGGCGGCAGGCTCTTCTGCTGGAAGTCCGCCAGCTCGGGCCGGTGCGGCTTCAGGACGAGGAACGCGGCCATGCCGGAGGCGAAGAGGCCCAGGAGCGTCAGCGTCAGCCAGGGCAGGCCCTTGAGCGGATTGACGAAGACGCGCGCGGGCTTGGGCGCGGCGTAGGCCACCAGCGACATGTGGCCCTGCGTTAGGCGCGCGGCGGTGCCCTCGCGCAGCGTGATGAAGCGGCGGCTCCCATCGGACTCCAGCGCGGCGCCGGTGACCGGGGTGAAGCGGCCGTCACTGTTGCTGCGCTCCACCTCGGTGCCCGGGGGCACGAAGACGCGGTAGGCGTTGTTGAGGGACTCGGCCAGCGTGAAGGGCGCGCCGTCGGGCAGCGTGAAGCCCCACAGGGGCATGGCGTCCTTGAGCTCCAGCGACGCCTGCACCGGCTTCTTCTTGTCGGGCGCGAAGCGGCGCGCATCGCGGCGGACGGCGCCCCAGTACAGCTCCAGGTAGAGCTGCGCGGCGCCCTTTCCCGGGGCGACGCGCGGCGCATGCGTGGGCCGCGCCGCGGCGGTGGCGCGCTCCTCCTGGAGCAGCGGCCCCGTGGGCTCGGGGAGCGGGTCGAGGGCGAGATCCGCCATCAGCTCGTCGGCCAGCCGCATGCCCGAGCTGGCGGGGGCCACCGGCGTGGACTCGGGCCCCGTGCGACGGCGGACCGAGGGCATGGTCCCGGCGGGAACGGTCGCGGGCGGCTGCGTCGGGATGACGGCTGGCTGCGCGTGGGCATGCGCGGCGTGGCCACCCGCGGCGTGGACCTGCTGCGCGTGGGCCACGGGCGGAATCACCGCGACCGCGGGCTGCGCGTGGGCGACGGCCGGCACTGAAGGCTGCGCGTGACCACTCGCGCCGTGGGCTTGGTGCGCATGCGCCGCCACGCCAGCCTGTGCATGACCACCGGCAGCATGAGCCGGGTGCGCATGCGCCGCCACACCGGCCTGTGCATGACCACCGGCAGCGTGAGCCGGGTGTGCATGCGCCGCCACGCCGGCCTGCGCGTGGCCACCGGCAGCATGAGCCGGGTGCGCATGCGCCGCCACGCCGGCCTGCGCGTGGCCACCGGCAGCGTGAGCCGGGTGCGAATGCGCCGCCACGCCAGCCTGCGCGTGGCCGCTCGCGCCATGCGCCGCGGGCGTGGGGTAGGCCACTTGCGTCGCCACATGCGCGGGCGGCTGCGGGGCTCGCGCCGCCGGGACGGTGGCGGACGTGGGCGCCGGCACGGCGGTGGCCGGACGGAGCTGCCGCGCGGGTGCGGTCTGCTGCTGCACCGCGGGATGTTGCGGCGGCGGCGCGAAGGGGTCTGGCTGCGCGACCGCGTACGGCGGGGGCGCGGCGGGCGGCGTCGACCCGAGCAGCGCGGCGACCTCGGGCGGCGGCTGCGGCTTGGCCTCTTGCGGCTTCTGCGACAGCACGCGTGTCTTCAGGATGAAGGGGCCGCAGAGGACCTCATCCACCGGCCGGATTTCGCAGGCGGAGACGCGGTGTCCATTGACGAAGAGGCCCGTGCCGGAGCTCGCGTCCTGAACGGCCGCGCGGCCGTTCTGGAAGTAGAGCAACGCGTGCCGCGGTTCCACGGAGGCGTCATCCAGGCGCAGGTCCGATGCGGGATCCGAGCCGAGCGCATACGTGCCCGGAACGAACACCTCGGTACCCACGAGGAGACCGTCGCGGAGGATGACAACTTGCAGGACGCTGGGCTGACCGCTCAACGGTGACGCTCCATTCAAGGGCGGGTGGCGGTGCGGCCTTAGGGGTCGTACACCGTGGAGAGCGTTTCGGAGCGGAAGCTCTCGCGCTCGCGGATCATCGACCGCGTCTTCAATTCCTTGCGGTCGTAGAGGTACACGGCTCCGGACTTGTTCGTCTGTCCCTGGATGAGCCGGTCATCGAAGTCGATGCGCGCAGGGCCGCGTTGCGGCAGCGCGGCGGAGGCGGAGGACGCGTCACCCGTGACGGGGTCCACCACCGACGACCCCTTGGTCTCGATTTTCGGCGGGGCCTTGGGGGAGGCCTTCTTGGGCGCCTTGGACTTCGTCGTCCGCGCCGGGCGGTTACGGCTCTGCGCCCAGGCGTCGGTCGGAGCCATCAGCGTACCGATTCCGAGGAGCTGGGCGACAGCCATGCAAAGGAGGAAGCGTCGCATCATCAACAGGTTAAGCGATGCGTGTACCGAGCTGTCAACGCACACGCCGACACCTGAATAACGCTCTGAGCGCACAGGTGTGGAGGGCACTCCACCCCATGTGGGGCGCATCCTCCACGGTGAGGCCCAGTGTTCCTGGGACGCTGGAAAGATGGCGTGCGGTGCTTCGTTCCGAGCTTGCTGGCTCGACAGGGAGGCGTGGCTCGATTTCGCCCCCGCGCCGATGTCGATGGTGGATGCTTTGGCGCGGAGGTGGCGAAACCGGATGGGCAGCTCTCGCAGGCGCGCCGTGCTCGTGGCGCTGACGGTGGCGTTGGTCGTCGCGGGGGGCGTGGGGGTGATGTATCGGCTGGGGGCGTTGTCTCGGCCGTCTCCGACGGTCTCCGCTCCGCCTCCCAGACTGTTGTCGGTGGGGCCCCGGCTCACGAGCAATGAAACATCCCAGCCGCTCTCCATACAGGGGGAGCACCTGGTGCCGGGCCTGACATTGGCACTGGGGTCGCCGCTGTCGAGACAGCTCCCGCTCACGGTGGTGGACGCAACCCAGGCCTATGCACGGCTGCCGTCGGACGTCGTGTTGCCGGACGACGTGCCGCAGGCGGTGGTGGAGGTGCGGCTGTCCTCGCCCGATGCGGCGATGGGGCCCGAGGGCTCCGCGCGTCTCACCGTGGTGAATGACGCGGCCTTCACTGACTTGACCGCGATGGTGCCGTCACCGGATGGACGCACGCTCTTCATCGCCTCCGCGCCCACCGACACGGTGTTCGCACTGGATGTCGACACGGGCCGCGTGGAGCGGCTGGCGGCGGGAGACGGGCCGTCGGCGCTGGCGGCGTGGACGGACGGCTCGGGGCGGCCCTGGCTGGGCGTGGTGCATCGCTACGCGGCGGAGCTGTGGCTGTATCCGCTCGACGCGGCCACGCGGGAGCACCGGGTGCTGCCCGCCCCGCTGGGGGCCGAGGGCCTGGTGGTGGATGGCCCGGGCGGTGTGGCTTTCGTGGCGGAGCGCGTGGGCGACAGCGTCCAGGCCGTGTCACTGGAGGATGGGCGGGTGCGGTGGACGACGCCCGTGGACCCCAACCCGCGAGCGCTCGCCCTGTGGAAGGAACTGCTGGCGGTGGGCAGCCTCCAGACGGGGCAGTTGGAGTTGCTGTGGAGGGAGGACGGCGCCCGGGTGTCCACGGTGGTGCCAGGGCCGGGCGTGTCCATTGTCGGTGGCAACACCGAGCGCTTCCGGGCGCAGGTGATGGGGGGCAAGGCGCCACGGTTCCTGGTCGCCAGCGAGCGGCTGGGGCACGTCTTCATGTCGAGCCTGGGGCCCAACGTGGGACCCAACCCCCAGCGCATGGAGGTGAGCGCCAACAGCGGTGTGTCGGTGGTGGAGCCCTCGCGGGGCGTCTACGTGCGTCACCGGGGCTTTGGCGCGGGAGGGACGGAGGGGCTGGTCCTGGATGACACCGCGGGGCTGCTCTTCGCGGCGGACGTGGGGCTGGGTCGGGTGCGGGTGCTCGACGCGCGGGCGCTCGTCTCGAGCGACGTGGCGGCGCGAGGCGCGGTGCTCCAGGAGGTGGCGGTGATGCCGCCCGAGGGCACGCCGCGCATCCGGCCACCAGAGGACTTCTCGACGAAGGGCCGGGCCGGGGAGGAGCTCCATTCAGGCCCGAGCGCCCTGGCCCTGTCTCCCGACGCGCGCACCCTCTATGTGCTCAACCGCTTCACCCGGACGGTGGCGGTGGTGGACGTGCGTGAGGCGAGGAAGGGCCGGGCGCATGTGGTGCGTCAGCTTCCGGTGGAGACGTCGCGCGCCCAGGCCAAGCGCAGGTTGGGACAGGTCCTCTATTACGTGGACCTGGGGCGCACGGGCATCACCTGTGACGGCTGTCACATCGAGGGCCACACGGGAGGCGTCTTCTACGAGAAGACGCAGCCCAACCGCATCTACCGCTCGACCACGCTGCGCGGCAGCCGCGACACGCCGCCGTACTTCACGCCGGCGAGCCACGTCAGCCTCATGGACACCGTGAGCTTCGTGGGGGGCCGCAACCGGTTCCACAACCCCGCGCCCTCGCCCTCGGAGGTGGAGGCGCTCGCCCTGTTCAATGCGCTGGTGGCGACGCCGCCCAACCCATATCGAGGCGCGGAGGGGGCACCGCTGGAGACGGTGGTGTTTCCGGACGGTGGGGCGGGGCGGCCGGCCCGAGGCCGGGTGCTGTTCGAGGGGAAGGGGGCCTGCGTGTCTTGCCACCCCGCGCCGCTCTACACGTTGGATCAGGAGATGGCGACGCGGGGGCAGTACCTCGACGTCGGGACGCCGGTGGCGTTGCCGCTGCGGCTGGAGCAGCAGGACCTGGTGCCCGGTGCGGCGACGCCTTCGCTCGTGGGGGCGTGGGACGTGTGGCCGCTGCTGACGAGCGCCACGGCGGGCTATGGCGTGAAGGATGAGCGCCTGGTGGTGGAGACCCGTTTCCCGCTGCGCGCGGTGCTGGAATCCTCGGGCGTGAAACATGGCAACGCGGGCGCGCTCACCTCCGAGGAGCGCGACGACCTGCTGGCCTACCTCCTCACGTTGTGAGCCCTCCGAGGGGGCGGCGCAGCGACACGCATCCGTCACCCGGCTGCTCACACCCGGAGGGCACGGGGGTTCACGGCCCCGCTGGGTGTGCTTGCGCCCGTTCCACGAGGGGCCGAATTCTCGGCCGTCGCTGTGCCACTTGCGCGGCCCTTGCGGGCTTTGTGTCACGGGCGCTTGCGTTGTTACCGGTGCCTAAGGTGTACAATCGGACTGATGCGCGCCCTCACGCGGTCTGTCTGGCTTCTCATCCCCGTGCTGTTGCTGTCGTGTTCCGACGCGGGCCTCTATGCGCTCAACGGCCGGGGCCCGGGCGGGAAGGACCGCGCGAGCTTCGCGGGAACCGTCTGCATGCCGCTCGCGGGCGGCGAGGCGTTCCCCACCAAGGTGCTTTTCGCGCTGCAGGGCGGTGAGGGCGTCGAGCGCGAGATGGTGGGCTACGCCACCGAGGCGCTGTCCACGCTCTCCAGCCGTTTCTCCGGCCCCTTCGTCAAGTTCAGCCTCGTCGCGTACCACACCGTGGCCACCGGGCTGCTGGGCAGCTTCTCCGACGCCACCGCCTTCCAGGCCGCGCTGCCGCGCTACGCCACCTATCAGGAGTCCGGCCCGGTGAGCGTCCGCGCCGCCCTGCGGCTGGCCAAGACGCTGCTGTCGGGCGACATGCAGACGTCCTGCCGCGGTGAGGTGGCGCGCACGCGTTACGTCGTCGTCGTCGTCGTGCGCAGCCAGGACACGAGCTGCGCCAATCCCGCCTTCAACGTGGGCCTGGATTCGCGCTGCAGCGCCCTGGGCAACACGACGGCGTGCAGCCAGTGCGAGCTCACCGCCATCACGGGCGAAATCAAGGCCCTGGCCACGCAGTTCAACGCGGGCGAGGTGGTGGTCCAGCCCATCTACGTGCACGGTGAGGCGTCCGACCCCGTCACCCGCCAGCACGTGGCCGCCATCGCGGCCGCCGGTGGCACCGAGCCGCTGGAGGCGGACCTGGGCGGCCTGTCGGGCGCGCTCACCAACATCTCGTACGCCGCGCGGACCAACACCCTCAAGCTCAAGCGCTTCTTCGCCTACAACCGCAACGTGGTGTCGCGCGCCGGGCAGGTGCTCATCGACAGTGACGGTGACGGACTCCCCGATATCGACGAGGAGCTGCTGGGCACCGACCCCCTGCGCCCGGACACGGACCAGGACGGATTGATGGACGGCATCGAAGTCCGCATGGGGCTGAATCCGCTCGTGCCGGACATCATCAACGGCTGCAACGTGTCCCTCGACGAGGACGGCGACCGGCTCAACACCTGCGAGGAGCGGGTGCTCGGCACCAACGCCTGTATTGGCGACACGGACGGCGACGCGCTGCCCGACCTGGTGGAGGCGCTCGCCATGACGAACCCGCTCATCCCCGAGGACCTGCTGGACTCGGACCGCGACGGCATCACCAACGTGGCGGAGGTGGAGGCGCACGGCGACCCGCTGAGCGCCGACCTCGACTTCCACCGCGAGCGCGGCTACGGCTACGAGCTGGTGGAGACCACGCCCACCGCGGATGGCCGCACCTGCTACCAGGTGCGCGTGGAGAACGTCACCGTCGTGCCCACGCGCGAGCGGCCGCATCCCTTCATCCCGGGCGAGGTCATCCCGGCGGGCACCAACGAGGTGTACCTCTACCTCCAGGCTGGCCGGGACAATGATCCACGGGGCGCGGGCATCGGCTCGCTGCTCATCCAGGAAATCCAATACAGCGAACAGGGGGGGCGCCTGCCCGCGGGCATCATCCCCCTGGACCCGGAGACCTTCATCCCCGGCACTTGATGCAGGCTTGAAGTGTGGGGTCTACCCCACGAGCCATCTGGTGACTGCCCCCCACATCTTTTGTTCGACGTGCCCCCGACGTGCTCAACCTGCTGACATTCCAAGGCTTCCCCCAAGTGTCAGGTACGGATCGTTCCTTGCTAAGCGCTCCGTATTGAAAGGAGTCACCATGACACGCGCTCGTTTCACTTCGGTCCTCACGCTGGGGGCCTTCCTCGTCTTCGGCCCCACGGGGGCGCTGGCTCAGTCCAACAACAACCCGGACAACCCGGAGTGCCTCGGGGACCGTTGCGGCATGCCGCTGGAAGTGGGTGGCGGCTGTGGCTGCGGCGCGGGCGGCAGCGTGTGGGTGAACTACACGGACGACGGCGACACGCTGTCGTACACGGACGACGCGGACGGCGACGGCCGCGCGGATGACCGCGACAACTGTCCCTTCGTCTCCAACCGCGACCAGGCGGACGACGACGGCGACGGCGTGGGCAACGCGTGCGACAACTGCCCCACGCTCTCCAACTTCCAGCAGCGTGACGCGGACGGCGACGGCATCGGCGACGATTGCGACCCGGACCAGGACAACGACGGCATCCCGAACGAGCAGGACAACTGCCCGCTGGTGCCCAACCCGGACCAGTCGGACCTGGACGGTGACGGCCAGGGCGACGTCTGCGACCTCGACGACGACGGCGACGGCGTGCCGGACGGCGAGGACAACTGCCCCCGCGTCTACAACCCGGACCAGGTGATGCCGGCGGACGTGTCGCAGTGCCGCGTGGACGCGGACGGCGACAACATCGCCGACAGCAGCGACAACTGCCCCACCGTGCCCAACCCCGACCAGCGCGACACGGACGGTGACGGCGTGGGCGACGCCTGCGACTCCGACATGGACGGCGACAGCGTCCTCAACGCGCAGGACAACTGCCCGCTGGTGCCCAACCGCGACCAGCGCGACGACGACCGCGACGGCATCGGCGATGCGTGCGACACGCGCTACTGCCTGGTGACGAACCCCGAGCGTCCGGACGACTGCCTGGACCCGAAGGCGCCGTTCACCGTCAGCGCCGGTGGCCTCTTCCGCACGGAGAAGTCTGGCATCTCCATCCGCCCGCCGCTCTTCGCCAACCGCAACGGCGCGGCCATGGAGTACGAGTGGGCGGTGGTGAAGCGTCCCTCGGGCTCGACGGCCGTCGTGGAGCGCCCGCAGGGCGCGGTGACGCTCAGCCGCGACTGGCAGTACATGTACGTCGACGGCGCCGTGCCCACCTTCGTGCCGGACAAGAAGGGCGAGTACCAGCTCCAGTTGACGGCGCGCCTGGCCTTCTCCGACCGCGTCTTCCCCGACCAGCGCGTGTCCACGTCCACCCTCACGGTGCTCGTGGGCGACGATGACGGAGAGGGCTCGAACTGCAGCTCCGTTCCCGCGGGCTTCAGCGCCACCGCCCTGGGCGCCGCGCTGCTCAGCGTGCTGATGCGCCGCCGCCGCAACCAGCAGTAACTTCGCCGTCCCCCCACCAGGAGGTCCCTTCCGCATGCGCCGCCTCATTCGTACCTCGCTGCTCGCGGTGGGCCTCCTGGCCTCGGGCCTGTGGTCCTGTTCGGATGCCATGCTCGAGTCCCGCGTGGATGCGCTCTCCAACCTGGATGACCGGCTGACGTTGCAGGGGCGGGTGTGTACGCGCCCGCCCAGCCCGTCCGGCTTCCCGGTGAAGGTCGTGGTCGTCATCGACGAGTCGGGCAGCATGTGCGTGTCCGACCCGCCGGGCGCGCAGATGGACAACGGCTTCTGTCAGCGCCGGGAGATTCTGGACATCATCCCGGAGGGCGTCACCGAGCCCGCGCGCGTGCGAGCCCTCAAGCGGCTGGTGCAGCAGTTCCGCGAGGTCAACGCGCAGGGCGGCAACGTGCAGATCTCCGTCGCCCCGTTCGAGACGAACGTGCGCAACGTCTGGCCGCCCACGACGACGGGCGACCGCTTCGCCCGGCCGGACAACAACATCGACAGCTACATCGAGGGGCTGCAGAGCCAGTTGGGCAAGGGCACCGACTACCAGGGCGCGCTGTCCTACGCGTACAGCCTCATCTCCAGCGACATCAACGCCGTGTCGCAGGCGAACCCGGAGCTGCTGCCGCGCACCCGCTACGTCGTCGTGTTCCTCACCGACGGCACGCCGTATCCGCGCTGCTCCGCCACCGACAACCTCAGCGTCTACGCGGACCCGGACAACCCGGACCTGACGTGGGCGGACTCGCTGACGGACTTCTGCAACCTCACCAACACCACGGACCAGATTGAGGGCTTCGAGGTGGGGACGGACCGCAACCAGAACTACCAGCTCTTCAGCTACGTGCGCCGGCTGATGGAGCTGAAGGACCAGCACAACGTGGGCGACTTGCGCATGCACACCGTGCTGCTCTTCAACCAGGAGGCGGTGCGGGCGTGCGGCCCCATCTGCCAGGACATCTACGGCGTGTACCCGGGCGTCGCGCCCGCGCAGTACCCGGAGGCGGCGAAGAAGATCGCCGCGTGGCTGCTGCGGCGCTTCGCGGACATGGGCAACGGCGTGTACCAGGAGTTCAACGACACCGGCGAAATCTCCAACCTGGGCCTGGGCGCGCTGGACTACTCGTCCTTCGCATCGCGCAACGTGATGAAGACGTTGATGGTGGAGTCGCTCAGCTCGCTGCCCGGGGAGACGGGCCGCGTGCTGGACAGCGATGGGGACGGGGTGCCGGACTCCATCGACAACAGCTTCACGCTGAAGACGAACACCTTTGTCGCCGACAGCGACGGTGACTGCCTGGACGACGGTTTCGAGCACCGCCGCGAGGACCAGGGCTTCCGGCCGGCCAACCACATGGACGCGCGCGGCTGCAATCCGGCCTCGCCGCTGACGCCCAACTGCGTCTGCCGCGACACGGACGGAGACGGCCTGTCGCAGTTCGCCGAGGACTTCCTGCGCACGCGCCCCGGCATCGTGGACAGCGACGGTGACGGCGTGCCGGACGGCATCGAGGCGCGCTGGGGCCTCAACCCGCTGGAGAACAGCGTGGCGGGTCTGGACACGGACGGAGACGGCATCCCGGACGCGCAGGAGCTGCGCGCGGGCAGCGACCCCACGCGCCGCGACAAGGCCTTCTTCGAGCGCTTCGGCTACCAGTACGAGACGCGCATCGCGGAAGTCCGGCCGGACGGCAGCCTCTGCTACGACTTCACCATCTCCAACCTCCAGCTCGTCACGCCGCCGGACCGCGCGGGCGTGAAGCAGGGCTACAACCTCTTCAAGGTGTGGTTCGCGGAGGCACCGGAGAGTGGCGTGAGCACCGACTACGGCGTCTGGCGCACCGCCTGCGCCTGGGCGCAGTACGCGCCGCCCAGCGTGCGCGTCCCCGTGGGGCCGGAGTTGACGTTCGAGGATGGTGACTTCCGCCGGCCCGACACCTTGAGCAATCCGTGGAACAACCAGAACGACTGCGTCGGAATCCCGCCCTCGGGGAGCGCCAATCCGTGAGCCGCGCCGTACGCGTATTGGCAGGGGTGTTGGTCGCCGTGGTGTTGGTGATGGCCTGTACGGATTCGTACCTGTACGACCCTCGCCGTGACACCGAAGTGCCCGTGGACCGGGCGGTGACGTTGGAAGGCCGCTTCTGCACCGTGGGCAGCAACGAGGTGGTGCGGCCCATCAAGCTGGTGGTCGCCATGGACGCCTCGCAGTCCATGCGGGTGAGCGACCCGGACGGCGCGCGCGCCACCGCGCTGGTGGAGCTCATCCAGAACCTGCCCAGGGACCCGGAGGTCTACCTGGCGGTGGTGCTCTTCGCGGGCAGCACCACGGCCTTCCTCACGCAGCAGCCGGGCAACCCGCCGCAGGACGGCTTCGTGCAGGTGTCGTCCATGGATGACGCCACGCTGCGCCGCCTCTCCGAGCAGCTCCTCACCTTCCGCAACCCGGACACCTCTCCGAACCGGGACTCGACGGACTTCGTCAAGCCGCTGTCGGACATCTACTCGCTCATCAACACGGACATCGCGCGCAGCCGCCTGGACCCCGGCGGGCCGCAGGCGCTGGCGCAGGCTCGCTACTCGGTCATCTTCCTGTCGGACGGCAAGCCCACCAACGACCAGGACGACGAGCTGCTCCGCGGCGACGCGGTGGTGCGCCTCCGCCAGCTCCGCGACCTGGTGGAGGACGTGCGCGTCAACACCATTCACGTCTTCAACCCCACGCAGCCGGTGTCGTCGGTGTGTGATTTGACGGGCGACGCGGGTTGCCCGCTGCTCATCATCAACCAGAACGCGGACCGGCTGGAGCAGATGGCCACGCTGGGCGGCGGCAACTTCCGCGACTTCCGCAACAACGAGCCCATCAACTTCCTGGACTTCACCTTCGGCCAGGTTCGCCGCTCCTTCATCCTGAAGGAGATGGTGGCCTTCAACTTCTCCGCGCCGCCCGGCAGTCCGGTGGGCGAGGCGGACTCGGATGGAGACGGCCTGACGGACGCGCGCGAGCTGGAGCTGGGCACGGACCCTCACAAGGTGGACACCGACGGTGACGGCTTCAGCGACGGCGTGGAGGTGTACTTCCGCGACCGTGGCGTGGACTTCAACCCCACGCAGGTGGCGCTGCCGGACGGCGGCGGACTGGACCGGGGCTGCCCGCCCGCGCTGCGCGGCGTGGACTCGGACTGTGATGGCCTGCTGGATTGTGACGAGCAGTTCGTGGGCACCAACGCGACGCTCGCGGACAGCGACCGGGACGGCATTCCGGACGGCATGGAGTGGCTGGGCGGCACCCAGGGCTCCAGCAACGACTTGGACGAAGACCCGGACAACGACGGGCTGACGAACCGCATGGAGCTGCGCATGCACATGCGGCCATTGGTGGTGGACTCCGCGGAGCTGTCCACGAGCGCCTATCGCTACGCGTTCGAGGCGGATGGCTCGCCGGACTCGCTCGGCCGCCAGTGCTACCGCTTCCGCGTGGAGAACGTCCTGCTCGCGCCCACCCTGGCGTCCACGGACGACGCGGGGGTGGTGCAGCGCGGAGCGGGCTACAACGACATCGCCATGTCCATTGCCATGGTGCCCGGGGACGACCCCACCGCCCGGACGATTGTCCGCACGTTCCGCGTGACGGACGTGCGCTACCCGGTGGGCGGCATCAAGTCGCCCGCCGACGGCATCATCCGCGTGGAGCCCGAGCAGTTCGTGGATGGCTGCCCCGGACGCCCCGACGACCTGTCCCAGACGCCTTGAGAATCGACGCCATGCCCACCTTCGTCCGTCTGTTGCCGCTCACGCTGGTCGTCCTCGCCGCCTGCAAGTCGGGAGGCGACGACACACCGGACGCGGGCACCACCGTGGTGGAGGACCTGTGCAACTCGCGCGAGGAGGCGCTGTCCCAGCCCGAGTGCGAGCTCAAGCCGGGGGAGCCGCTCGAGCGGCTCCTGGCGCTGGAGACGGAGCCGCGAGGTGGAGACCAGGACTGGTACCGCATCGTCCTGCCGCCGGGCACCAACGCGCGCACGCTGCTGAACGTCAACGGCGCGTACCTGGCGTCCAGCACCGCGGTGAACCTGTCCATCACCGTGCTGGGGACGCTGCCCAACGGGCAGGAGGGCGCGCTGGCGAAGAAGGAGGACAAGCACGGGCAGGGCGCCCCGCGGCCGGTGGACATCGTGCTGCCGCTGCGCGACGGCATGGGCGGCCAGACGCTGCTGGTGCTGGTGCAGGACGCGCCGGATGTGGCGTCGCGGCCCAACTTCGACGCGCGCAACAAGTACCGGCTGTCGGTGCGCATCGACCAGAACCCGGACGAGCAGGAGCCCAACGACACGCCGGAGACGGCCACGCCGCTGGTGCTGACGCAGTCGGGGGAGATGCTGATGGGCGCGACCACCGGCTACCTGGCCACGGACAATGACGTGGACCACTATTCCTTCGACCTGGCGGCGGGGAAGGTGGCCTACGTGCACGTCATCGCGCCCAACCTGGAGTCGGTGCCCAACTGGCGCCTGTCCTACGAGCTGTGGCGCCCCGGCTTCACGGAGAAGGAAGACGAAGGCGTGGTGCTGCCGCAGGTGCGCGGCGGTGAGCTGGCCACCGCTCGCAAAATCAAGGCGGAGCACGCGGGGCGCTGGACGCTGGTGGTGAAGGGCTACCGCGGCATCAACGACCGGGACACGGCGCAGGGCGACCTCACGCACGCCTACGAGGTCGACGTCCGCGTGCTGGAGGAGGAGGACGCCCAGGACCGCGTCGCGCCGGGAAATGACCGCGCGCAGGAGGCCACGGTGCGCAGCCTGGAGTCAGCCACGCCCGGTGGGCCCGGCTCGTCCCTGGCCATCACCGGCCGCCTGGGCTACGTCCCCGACCGGGACTGGTATGACATCCGCTTGCCGGCCTTCAACGTCCCCACGTTGCTGCGCTACCGGCTGGTGCCCCTGGAGACGGGGGGCCGCTTCCCGCCGCTGCCCGCGACGCCCTCGCGGGTCGTTCACGTGTTCACGCTGGTGTCCACGGGCGCCGGTCTCGACGAGTGGCGGGAGAACTGCGCCACCAACGCCGCCGTCTGCCCCCGGGACTTCAGCGAGAACCCCGACGCGCGAGGGCTGGTGGATCGCTTCTGCCGGCGCACGGACCTGCCCGCGCCCATGTGTGTGCATTCCTCGCGTGAGGAGGTGGTGGCCAACCCTCGCTTCACCGCGCTGAGCAACTTCCGCGGCGTCATCCCCGTCCCCGCCCACAGCGGCGTGCTGAGGTACTTGTTCCTGGTCCAGGACAACGGTTCGTGGACGGACGACAGGGATTACCGCCTGGAGGTGAGCTGGGAGGCCGAGGACGCGGACGAGCTGTCCCGCTACGTCAACGGCGTGGAGGCTCCGGTGTCACGGACGATGGCCTCCACCACGGCCTTCCCCGCGCCGCCCGACACGGCGGAGTTCTCCGTGACGGGGCAGTTGTCCCACGGCCACGGCCGTCTGCGCAGCGGCACGGACCGGGTCAACGGGCTCGGCGTGCGCGGTCCGGTGGACTACGACGCGGTGCCCTCGGACGTGGACTCGTACGTGTTTGATTTGCCCTCGGTGCCGCCGCCGGAGGACCGGACGTGGCTGCTCCAGTGGGAGGTGGCGAAGCTCTCCGACGGTGGCACCCCGCACGGGCTGGCGCTGGACCTGACCTTCTGCGACGGAGACCGGTTGGATGGCGGAAGCTGCACTCCGGTTCGCGGTGGCAACCGGGGGCCGCTGACGCTGGGCTACCGCTCGGACGCGCTGCGCGCCTGGCACACGCCGTCCAACGCGGGCACGAGCAGCCTGCAGCCGCTCTACCGTTTGGAGGACCGTCCCAACTCCACCGTGGTGACGCTGGCGCCCTATGCCTGCGGCTGCCTGGAGCGGCGCTTCATCCGCGGCGGCACCCTGCGCGTGGATGTGACGGCGTCGGAGCGGCTGGACTACGAGCGGGTCAACTACACGCTGCGCACCGGCCACGGCGACTATCCGCAGAGCTACCCGGTGGATGGCGGAACGACGGTGTCGTGCCCTGTCGTTACGGACGGTGGGACGACGCCCGCCGAGGATGGCGGCGTCATCCAGAACTACGCGGGGGGCTGCAACTTCACCTACCAGCCGTGAGGCGGGTGGCTCGGCGGGAGCGAGGGCTCCCGCCGGACCGCGGGGGACTCAGGGCGCGACGCCCAGGCCGTTGAGGGTGACGACCTTCTCCCCGGCGTTGGCGGCATTCGAGACGATGGTGATGGTGCCGTCGTATTCGGTGTCATCGGTGGGCAGGAAGGCCACCGTCAGGAAGGCGCGGTCATACGTCTCCAGGCGCAGCGGCGTGCCCGGGGTGAAGCCCTCGGGGAGCTGGAGGGTGAAGACGCGCGGCCCCGCCAGGGTGATGGCGGTGATGTCCAGCG
The DNA here is from genome assembly GCF_000280925.3 of Myxococcus hansupus. Lineage (NCBI taxonomy): Bacteria > Pseudomonadati > Myxococcota > Myxococcia > Myxococcales > Myxococcaceae > Pseudomyxococcus > Pseudomyxococcus hansupus. The sequence continues at coordinate 7,050,870 of NZ_CP012109.1, read as the reverse complement.
GGTCCAGGCCCCGGTTCTGGATGGACAGCGAGTTGTAGGTCGTCTGGCCCACGTAGGTGCCGTGGTTGAACTCGCGGTTGAAGGTCAGGGCTTCGCGGTCGATGAAGAGTGTGGGCGCTTGGGGAAGCTCCGTCTCGTTCCCACAGCCAGCCAGGGCGAAGATGATGATGGGGAGCCAACGGGTACGCGGTCGCATGGACATCCACTCCTCGCATGAGGGTCTGAAGATGACGCCGGTTGTAACAGTGTTTGGTCGCAACGCCCAGGCAGCCGCGGTGTTGTTGTTTGCGTTGCTCATGGGTGGCTGCGACGGCACGCGCGAGGACTTCATCGGCGCACGTGTCAGGGATACGTGTGGTGCGGCCTGGCCTGTCTGCAACCGGGTGGCAGGCTGTATCCTCGGCTCGGAAAGTTATTCAGAGGGCCGCTTTCCAGGTCGGCAGCAATTCATCGTCCAGCTCAAGGAGGCGTCGACCGTCCGGGTGAGTCTCTTCCTGGAAGACGCCACGGCCGCGGGCCGGGAGACGGTGGTGCAGTTTCATGAGGAGGGCTGCCGAGCACGCATCCGCCGCGCGACGGAAGGCCGCGCCGTGCTCGACTTGATGGAGCGGCAAGGCGCCTTCACGCAGGAGGCGGAACTCACCGGCGTGGGGGACCACCTCATCGAAGTCGAGTCCGACTTGCAGGCGCGTTACATCGTCAAGGTGGACGTCGTGCCGCTGCGCAATCGCTAGCGTCAGCCCTTGAGCTTGCGCACCAGGTGGTCCGCCACGCGGAAGCTGTTGGCGCTGATGGTGAGCGTGGACGGCACGCTGCCACCGGTGGGCATGAAGCTGCCGTCCACCACGTAGAGGTTGGGCACTTCGTGTGCCCGGCAGTTCTTGTCCAATACGGATGCCGACGCGTCGTCGCCGAAGCGGCAGGTGCCGTGCTGGAGGATGGACGTCTCTCCGGTGGTGGTGCCGCGCTGGACGTCATCCGGGTCCAGGCGCAGGAGGACTTCCTCACCGCGCTCCACCAGGAAGCGGGTGGCCGCCAGGTCCATGGGGTGCCGGTCCACGGTGATGGCCGCCACGGGAATGCCGTACCGGTCCTTCACGCCGTCCTCCACGCTGACGTAGGTGCCCGCGGTGGGGAGGAACTCGGCGTACACCTCGAACTGGAGGATGCGTGAGTCGCGGTACGCGCGCATCTGGTCCTTCAGCGCCTTGCCGAAGAGCGCCTTCGGGCCCTTGCCCGCGAGCCCCACCGCCGCATGGATGGGATTGGGATGGGCCCACATGAAGCCCAGCGTGCCTCCCTTGCGGAAGCCGTACCGGGCGTCCGGCAACAGGTAGAAGTCCTGGAGGCTGCGGTTGACGAAGGGCGAAGGGTCCTTGAGCCACGGCCGCGCGGCGGACTGCTTCGACAGCCGGAAGGTGGCGTGGGATTCACCGAACGAGCTGAAGGTGAGGTTGCGCCCCACCAACCCGTTGCCGTTGGCCAACCCGCGAGGAAAGCGGCTGGAGGTGGAGTTGAGCAGCAGGCGCGCGCTCTCCACCGCGGTGCAGGAGACGATGATGACCTTCGCGGGCTGCTCGCGCGTCACGCCGTCCGCGTCCAGGTAGACGACGCTCCTCGCGCGGCCCTGCTTGTCCACCTCCACCGTGCGCGCCATGCAGCCGGGGCGCAGGTCCACGTTGCCCGTGGCCAGCGCGGCGGGGATGAGGCTGGCGTTGGTGCCGCTCTTCGCGCCCGTCTCACAGCCGTAACTCCCACACAGCGCGCAGTACGAGCACGGCGCCCGGCCCCGGTAGGGTTTGCTGAGGATGCCGCGCGCGGTGGGCAAGGAATGCCAGCCCATGGCGCCGCACGCCTTGTCGATTTCCTTCGCCACCGGGTGAACGTCCAATGGTGGCAGCGGGTAGGGACGGCTGCGAGGTTCGGCGAAGGGGTGGGGGACGGACTCGCCGGAGACACCGAGCTCCGCCTCGGCCTTGTCGTAGTAGGGCGCCAGCTCCTCGTAGGAGATGGGCCAGTCCGCCACGGTGCTGCCGGGCACCGCGCCCAGCGTGGAGCGCAGCCGGAAGTCCACGGGCTTGAGCCGGTAGAAGAAGCCGCTCATGTGGACGGTGCCGCCGCCCACGCAGTTGGCCGTCCACGCCGCGCTCGTCTTTTCGTAACGGCCCGTCGCGCCCTGGCGCACCAGGTGTGGCTCCTCCCACGGCACCGGCATGAAGAAGTTCCGGCGGCTGTTCAGGATTTCGTCGTGGATGAAGTCCTTGGGTTGGTAGTGCGGGCCCTTCTCCAGCACGACCACCTTGAAGCCCGCGCGGCCCAGCTCCAGCGCCATGGGCGCGCCGCCCGCACCGCTGCCAATGATGCAGACGTCCACCTCGGGCTGGCTCACCGGTGCACTCCGCATTCTCGCAGGCACTTGGGCCCGTCGTATCCTTCGGGAGGCGCGGAGGCGACGGTGCCGACGGTGTCGAAGCCCATCAGCCGCCAGCCCACCTTGCCCTTGTTGCCACCATAGGAAGGGTCTCCGAGGAAGCCCTCCAGCGACATCACCGTGAGCAGCTCGAAGAAGTGCGCTTCGCCGCTGCGGGGCGGGCTGTCCTTGAAGAGCGTCAGCAGTTCGTCCTGCTGCTCGGCCGTCAGGGCGGCGAAGCCTTTCTGGTGCATGCGTTGGGCGCGGCGCTCGAGTGCCGCCACGCCGCTGAGGAAGTCCTCGCGCACGGGCTCCAGCTCGGGTGTCTGGAGAATGCGGTCGATGTAGACGGGAACGTCCGCGTCGAGCGCGCCCGGGTCTTCGTCACGCGGGAGGATGCGCTCGGTGGCGGCGGCCACCACCGCGAATTCGAAGGAGGAGAAGGTGCGAGGCGCCTGGCCATCCTGCTTCGCGGCCAGGGGACCGGAGTCGCCGGCGGGTGCCGTGTCTTTTGATTCCGAGGAACGCTTGCAGGCGGGGCCGAGCAACACCACGCCTCCGCCCAGGAAGGTCAACCGCTGGATGAGGGAGCGCCGGGACAGGCGCCCCCGATTGGAACGCGCACGTGTCATACGGCGCGCGAGCCTAGCGCACGAAGCCGCTTCGCGCTGGCATCATGAAACATGCTCGGCTGCTCCCCGCCACGCGTCGCTGGCGTAGGATGCCGCCACGACGTGCAGGGCCGACAACACACGAGGAGTGGCACATGAAACGGCATGCCTGGGCTCTGGGCCTGGTGCTCGCGCTGGGATGTGGCAAGGACAGCAACCCGACGCCCCCTGATGCGGGTGGCAATCCAGACGGCGGCTCGCCCGACGACTCGCCCTTCGCCAAGTTCGTGGTGGACCCGAGCGAAGGCCAGTTCGACCCCATCTCCTCCATCGCCATGGCCGTGGGGCCGCAGGACCGCATCGGCATGGCGTACTTCGTCCGCAACGGCACGCGGACGGAGGACGTGGAGAACATGGACTTGATGTACCGCGAGTTCAACGGCGGGCAGCTCGGCGCGGCCGAGCGCATCCAGACCGTGCAGCGTGTGTATGGCGTGTCCGTGGCTTTCGGGCCGGACGGCCAGCCCGTGGTGACGTACCTGGGCGGTGACCGGGAGGAGCCTTCCTCGTTCTGGTTCCAGAGCGACCTGGCGGTGGCCTATCGCAGCGCCTCTGGCGCATGGACGGAGCGCATCGTCGTGCGGCGCTCCAATGAGGCACAGCCCGTCAACCCCGTCACGGACGTGGGGTTCCTTGTCGGGCTCAATCCCGCCATCGTGTTCAACGGGAGTGAGGCCATCGTCGCGTACCGGGATGGGCAGAACGGGCAATTCGCGCGACAAGACTTCCAGTCCAGTGACCTGGAGATTGCCAGCGGTGGTCCCACGAATTGGCAGCGCCGGGTGGCGGTGTCCTCCGGCGATACCAAGCTCGGTTATGGTGGGCACATCGCCATGGTGATGGCGGGTTCTCAGCCGGCCCTGGTTCACGACAAGGCGCCAGAGGCAGCGCACGACACCGGCACGGACGTGCACTTCCAGCGGCGCAATGCGGACGGGCTCACGTGGTCGCCGGTGATGCGCGTGCAGGCCGTTCCGAATACGCAACTCGGGGCCTCGCTCGCGTATGACCCGGTCGAGGGATTCGGCATCGCCGTGCTGAACCGGAACTCGAACACGCTGACCTACACGGAATGCGCTGACGCCTCCGTGACGTCCTGCACGTCCGAGCGGGATTGGTCCATGCCGGACCCTGTCTTCAGCAACGGCACGGGCGGCTGGTATCCGTCGCTGGCCTTCGACCCTGTCCACCACGAGCCGTCCATCGCCTTCTACATCTGCGCGCTGGAGTCCGGCCGCAATGATACGAACTGCAACACCGTTGACGACGCACTGGTCATCTCCACGCGCATCGCGGGCAACTGGCGCGAGACGGTGGTGGACACGGGCGGCGGCTGGTCTCCGAAGCTCGCGTACCTGTCCAATGGCAAGCGCATCGTCCTGTACCGGGCTCCGGTGGTGGCGCCGGACAAGGGCGTGTTGAAGCTCGCGGTGGAGCGATGAACCGCGCGTTCCGGACGCTCGCCGCCGTGGGACTGGCGGCCTGCGTTTCCGGTGCGGGGCTGGCCGCCTGCGGCCTCGCGGACAACACGCTGGCCGGAAGTGTGTCCGAGCTCTTCCCGTTGGACGTGTCCCGCGTGGAGGCGCTGCGCAACACGGAGGCGTTCCAGGTCAGCTACTACCGGAACAATGACTTGGACGTGGACCTGGTCGTCCGCCTCACCGTGTCCACCGAGGGCCTGGATTTGCGCCCTGGCTCGAAGGTGGACCTCGCGGGCACCACGCCCTCGGGGCAGGCCCGGGCCACCGTGGTGCACCTGGGAGCGGGTGAGCCCGCGCGCGTCCTCGCGCCGGTGCAGAAGGGTGACTTGCAGTTGGAGTCCGGAGGCAACCCGGGCGAGCCCACGCGCGGGAACTTCTCCATGTCCTTCGTCCGGGGAGACGGCTACGGCGCGGGCCGCAACCTGGAGGGCGCCTTCTCCGTCGTCACCCAGGACGCGAGCTTCGGTCCCGAACCGGGCCAACTGCTCGACGGGGGCGTTCCTCCCCCCGACGCGGGCACGCCTCCGGACTAGCGGAGGGCGCCGGGCGCGTCGGGCGGGTCGCTGTTCGGAAATGTCGGGGGTTTTGTGCCGCTCAATGTCCCGACATTTCCGAACAGGTGGCTGCCTCGGTGACTACCGGGCCACGCAGGTGTTGCTCGCGAGCCCCTGGGCCACGGAGGCCTGGGCCACGGTGTGCTGGGCGAGGGCCTGCGCGCCGCCCTCTTCGTACACGCGGCGGGCCACGGCCAGCGCGTCGCGGGCGTGAACCGTCAGGGTGGTGCCGGTGGCGTCGGTGATGGCCACGTCGCCGTCCGCGGCCTCCTGGGCCTGGATGAGCAGCGCGCCCGCGTCGTCACGGACGACCATGCCGTCCTCGAGCGGCTCGAAGTAGCGGACCATCGTCTCGTGGCCCTCGCGCTCCAGCTCCATGCGCATGACGCCGGTCTCCACGTCGCGCGACAGGCGCAGCGTGTCCGTGGGGCTCAGCTTCACGATGCGGGTGTTGTTGTCGCCGCCGTCCACGCTGGCGACCGGGTTGTTGCCCGTCCAGAACTCGATGCTGTTGATGACGATGGCGTCGATGAACACGCCCAGGCCGTAGACGGGGATGATGCTCAGCACGAGGAACATCAGCCACTGGACGAACTTGTTGCCGGAGATGTTCTTGTTGAAGTTCCAGATCTTCTGCGTGAGCGAGAACTTTCCAAAGCAGCCAGTGGCGTGCATGGACATGAAACCGGCGAACAGCATGGCGAGCCAGGGAGACGGACGCTTCATTCTTGGCGACTCCTAGAGGGGGGAGGCTTGACTCCGAGTGCGCCGCGAACATGCCACGGCCCTCAGGGCTGTCACGAGCCGCTTCCTCACTCCGTCCGCTGTTGGCCAGTCGGGCCCGCCCGAGTGTTGCGGGCGGCTCAGTCCGTCTCGCTTTGAACGAGTCCGTACTTGTGGAGCAGCGAGTACAGGTGCTTCCGGTCCAGCTCAGCCTCGCGCGCGGCGCGGGCGATGTTGCCCTTGGCGCGGCCCAGGAGCCGGGTGAGGTACTCGCGCTCGAAGGCGCGGATGAGCTCGTCCTTGCAGACCTTGAAGGGGCCGGTGAACTCCACCGGGAGCGAGTCGCCCGCGGCGGCGGGGGCCTCGCGGGTGAACTCGCGCAGCAGGGTGTCCCCGGCCAGCTCGGGGATGTCCACCATGTGCCGGGCGCGCTCCAGGGCGTTGCGCAGCTCGCGCACGTTGCCCGGCCACGTGTGCCCGGTGAACTGCTCGCGAATCTTCTCCGGTAGCCGGGGCCACAGTCCCTCGCCCGCGAAGGCATCCACGAGCAGGGGGATGTCCTCCTTGCGGTCTCTCAGCGACGGCAGGCTGACGGTGAAGACGGAGAGGCGGAAGTAGAGGTCCTCGCGAAAGCGGGCCGCCTGCGTCTCCGCCCACAGGTCCTTCTTGCTGGCGACGATGATGCGCGCGTCGAAGGAGATGGGCGAGGACGCGCCGAGCCGGCGGAACTCCCGGTCCTCGATGGCGCGCAGCAGCTTGGGCTGGAGGTCCAGCGCGAGGTCGTCGATTTCGTCCAGGAAGAGGGTGCCGCCGTTGGCGCGCTCCAGGCAGCCGATGCGCTGGCTCACCGCGCCGGTGAAGGCGCCCTTCTCGTGGCCGAACAGCTCACTCTCGATGAGCGAGTCGGAGACGCTGGCGCAGTCGAACACGACGAGCGGCCCGCTCGCGCGAGGGCTGAGCTTGTGGATGGCCTTGGCGGCGGCGCCCTTGCCGGAGCCTGTCTCGCCCACCAGCAGCAGGGTGGAGTCGGTGGGGGCGATGCGCTGGAGCAGCGCGAAAATCTGCCGCATGGGCAGGCTGCGGCCCACGAGGTCGCCCAGCCGGTCCTCGAGGATGGGCTCCACCTGCACGGGGGAGACCTGGGGGCTGAAGCGCAGCCGGACGTCGCCGACCTCCAGCAGGGCGCCGGGGCGGAGGAAGGCCTCTCTCACCTGGGCGCCGTCAAGGAAGGTGCCGTTGGTGGAGCCCAGGTCCTGGACGAGGAAGCGGTCCCCTTGGCGGCGCACCACCAGGTGGTTGCGGCTCACGGTGGGGTGGTCGATGACGACGTCGTTGTCCGCGGCCTTGCCCACGCGGAGGGCTTCGTTGGCCAGGGGGAAGACGGTGCCGGCACGCTCGGTGTCCAGCAGGACCAGATGGAAGAGCTGCGCGGAGAGCCGCTCCCCTTGCGTCCGTGCGCCAATGACGGTGTGCGAAGGGATGGGGGCGGGGGGAAGAGCGGGCATGGCCGGCGGGGATTCTAGGACGGCTTCGCGCTTCGTGGTGACTTCCTGTCCCGTGGGACGATGGTCGCCCAGCGGCCGGCCGTGCGCGGGCAGGGGCCGTGGCCCGGTCTGGGATGACTCCAAGGCCCCCCGCGAAATCGAAATGACGACGGCCGGGCCTCCCAGAAGGAGCCCGGCCGCCGCCCGTGGTGTACCCGTTCGCTGTCCTGCTCAGTCCCCGGAGTAGATGCCGAGGGTGCCCGGCATCACCGTGCCGTCACCCAGCGTGGCGCCCTGGAAGGTGACCAGCATGCGGCGGCGCGGGCCGGTGCTGTCCACCTGGATGTCCGGCACGCGCATGGAGGACAGCTCGCGGCCGAGGACGGAGAGCCCGTAGTGGGCGACCGAGCCACCCTGGACGCGAGAGAGTCCGCCGCCCCAACTGTGACCAGCCCAGATGCTGCCGTTGACCGGGTCCGCGGCCACGCTGGCCACGTGCGGCGCGGCCAGCTCGTTCTTCAGCGTGCGCACCACCTGGCCGCTGTCGTTGAGTTCGGCGATGCCATTGGCGAAGGATCCCACCCAGGCGGAGGAGCCCACGACCGCGATGCCGGAGACCAGGTCATCCGTGCGCTGCTCGGGCCGGGAGTAGCTTTCCTCGCCCACGGCGTCACGCCAGATGTCGATGCGGTTCCACGCATAGGGGGCCTGCTCCGTGCGCTTCTGCCCCTCCCAGAAGTCCTTGCCGACGGAACCGTAGAAGTAGCGCGTGGTCCGGTTGGCGCCGCCAATCCAGACGTCTCCATCCGGGCGGACGCCCAGGCCGTAGTACGCATCCGTGAGCAGCGCGCCTCGCACGCTCCACTGGCTGCGGTTCTCTCCGTGCCGCTGACGATCGCCCGCCGGGTCGGCGTAGACGTACCCGTTGACGCCCGGGTGCGAATGCTCCTCCACGCCCGAGCACAGGAGCTGTCCATTGCACGTCGGGTTGCCTCGGTAGTCCGCGTCACCGCGCGCGAAGCCGTGGTTGGCGCCAAACCAGATGCTGTTGGTGCGCTGGTCGTAGGCCAGGCGCCAGATGCTGCAGAGCTTCTCCCGTCCAGGCGGCTCATCCTTGACGACGTTCGGTCCCGAGGAGATGTCGTAGTGCACGACGTCCAGCGTGCCGTCCGCGCGCAGCGACACGCGGTCCGCGTCGCCGCTCTTGTAGCGGGCGGGGTCCTTGACGTTGCTGTCCCAGTTGTTTTCGCAGTGGAGCGCGCCGTCGCCCGGCATGCCCTCGTAGCCGACGAAGACGGTGTCGTTCCACGCGCCCGCCACGGAGATGACCTTGAGGTACTTGGGCCCCGGCGGCGCGCTGCCGTCCGGCATGTAGCCATAGGGCCGCAGGCCGTCCGCCATGGTGAAGCGCTGGAAGGTCCGCTCACCCTTCTTCATCAGGAAGAGCCCTTCTTCGCCGCCCGCCACCCAGATGTTGCCGGAGGCATCCGCGCTCGCGCCGTAGAGGAAGCGAGGGCCGCCGGCGTCGCGACCGAAGAACTCCCAGCCCGCCGAGGAAGGCGTGGGCAGGGGCACCTCGACGGGCCCACCGTCCGGCGTGCCGCCGTCATCCGGCGTGCCGCCGTCGTCGGGCGTGCCGCCATCGTCCGGGGTGCCACCGTCGTCGGGCATCCCCGAGTCGGGCTCACCGCCGCCGTCTGGAGCGCCTGGCCCCGCATCCGGCGTACCCGAGTCTGGCGTGCCTGCATCGCCTTCCGGACCATTGGGGGATTCCAGGGGTGGGGTGTCCATGTCCTCGGCGCCACCCGCGCCGTTTCCGGAGCCACAGCCCGTCGTCCACACCGCGCCCGCCACGCAGAGCGCGCCCGCCCATCCCCATCCGCGCTTCATCTGGTCACCGTCCCCTGCTGAAAAGCAGACTGGCCCGAAGTGGGCCGTCATGTTCAGCCCCACTCGTTCGCAAGGACGGTGCCAGCACGTCCCCGCCTGGACGCGGGGTGTGTGCGTCGTGCGCCGGACAGGGTGTGGGCAATCGGCTTCCCACCGTGTGTACGTGCCTGTCCCGGGCGGGGCGGGATTCGTGCTACTTCCTTCCTGGAATGGGTGGTCACGACGCGCGGGGCCGGATGCCACTTTCTCTTGTCGAGCAGGAACCGGACCTCGTTTTCTACACACGCCAGGCGGCCGAACACGGTGGACCCGTGTTGGTGCTGGGCGCCGCCAATGGCCGGGTGGTGTGGGCCCTGGCCGAGCATGGTTACGCGGCGGTGGGTGTGGACCCGTCGGAGGTGATGATTCGCTCCGCCGAGGAGCAGCGCGCCTCGGTGCCCGCGGAAGTCGCCCACCGCGTTCGCTTCGAGGTGGCGGACCTCCGTTCGCTGCGCCTGTCCGAGCGCTTCCCCCTGGTGCTCGCGCCCCAGCACGCGTTGGGGTTGATGCCGGGCCGGGAGGACCTGGAGGCCCTGCTCGCCACCGTGCGGCATCACCTCACGCCGAACGGCTCCTTCGTCTACGACGTGCTCAACACGCCCCGTGAGCCGGTGCTCCCACGGGACGACGAGGCCCCCAGCGCCGGCCTGGAGCCCCGCCGCCCGCTCTTCTCTCGCCACCTGCGCGAGCGGCAGCAGCCCGGAGGCCCCAGCGCCATCCGCCGCTTGAAGCTGCGGCACTTCTCGCCAGAGGAGTTGGACGCGGCGCTCACGTCCGCGGGGCTCGTGCCGCGCGAGCGCTACGGCCGCTTCGACGGCAAGCCCTTCGACCTGGAGGACTCGCGTCACATCGGCATCGCCGGGCCGTGAGCGTCAGCGCTCGAAGCGGTAGCCCAGTCCGCGCACGGTGAGGAAGTGGCGGGGCGCCTCCGGGTCGGGTTCGAACTTGAGGCGGAGCTGGCGCATGAAGTTGTCCACGGTGCGGGCGCTGCCCTCGTAGTGGTAGCCCCACGCGCCGGACAGCAGCTCCTCGCGGGTGAAGGTGCGGCCCGGGTGCGCGAGGAAGTGCGCGAGCAGCTTGAACTCCTGCGCGGTGAGCTCCACCGGCGTCCCCGCGCGGGCCACGGTGCGGGCGGCCATGTCCACGCTCACGTCACCGAACGTCACTGGCGGCGGCGCGCCCGCGCCCGCGGACGGGTAGCGGCGGCGCAGCACGGCCTTGATGCGGGCCAGCAGCTCCTGGAGCCCGAAGGGCTTCACCACGTAGTCATCCGCGCCCAGGTTGAGGCCCAGAATCTTGTCCGTCTCCATGCCCTTGGCGGAGAGCACGACGACGGGGGTGTCCCGGCCCCGCTGGCGCAGCTCCTTGAGGACCTCGAAGCCGTTGAGCTCCGGCAGCATGACGTCCAGCACGATGAGGTCCGGCGCCTCGTCGAGCGCGCGGGCCAGGCCGGTGCGGCCATCCTGGGCCTGGAGCACCTCGTAGCCCTCGAAGCGCAGGTTCATGGACAGGCCGGTGAGGATGGACAGGTCGTCCTCCACGACCAGGATGCTCCGCGTCTTGTCGCTCATGCCTTCCCCGCCGGGAGGTGGATGGTGAAGCGGCTGCCCCTGCCGGGCTCGCTCTGCACGGAGATGCGGCCTCCGTGGGTTTCAATGATGCGCCGGGCGATGGCCAGTCCCAGCCCGCTGCCTTCCGTCTTGCGCGTGAGCAGGTTGTCCACGCGGTAGAAGCGCTCGAAGATGCGCTTGCGCTCCTTGGCCGCGATGCCCACGCCGTTGTCCTCCACGGACAGGTCCACCCACTTGCCGCCGCCGCGCGCCAGCAGGGTGATGCGGCGGTTCTCCGGCCCGCTGTATTTGTAGGCATTCTGCAGCAGGTTGAGCAGCGCGCCGGCCACCGCGGCCCGGTCCACGTCGACGGCGGGGAGCCCCTCCGACACGTCCACGGACAGGTCCACGCCGTCCTCCATCCGCTGCGTGCGGAAGGCCTCCACCGCCGCGCCCACCAGCTCCGGCACCTGCACCACCTCGCGCTGGTACACCTTGCGGCCCCCTTCGATGCGGGCCCAGTCCAGCACGCGCTCGACGAAGATGGACAGCCGCTCCGTCTCGCGCATCAAGAGGTTGAGCACCTCCTGCATCTGCGCCGGGTCCTTCAGCCGGCCCAGGGCGAGCGTCTCGATGAACATCCGGATGGACGTGAGCGGCGTGCGCAATTCGTGGCTCACCAGCGACACGAAGTCGGTCTTCATCCGCGACAACTGCGCCTCGCGGTAGAGCGCGCGGCCGGTGTAGACGACGCCGAACGTCAGCGTCAGGTAGAACAGGCCCAGCAGCACGCCGTACAGCACGCGGTTGCGCGTGGAGGCCCGGACCACCGGGTCCTCGCCCGTGGGGAGCACCACCAGCCGGAAGTCCTGGAGCGGCGAGGACAGCACCCGCTCCGCCAGGCCCGTGGGACCCAGGGCGCTCGCGCGGGCCTGCGCGACCTCGGACACCAGCCGTCCCATCAGCCCCCCTTCGGAGACGTCCCGGGGCACGGGCAGCAGCGCGAAGCGCACCGGTTCGCTGCTGACGGCGCGAGAGTCCACGCGCTCGGCGAGCTGTGCCTCCAGGGCCTGCACGGACAACCGGACGCCGTACACCACGCCGCCCCGCCGCTCGGCGGCCACCAGCACCGCGCGCCCGCCCGCCGTGAGGGAGAAGACGGTGGGCTCGGTGGGCAGGCCACCGGCTTCCGGCAGCACGGTGGTGAGCGCCTCGTTCAACTGGGTGTCCTGCGTGCGAATCTGCCCGTCCGCCATCTGGAAGGCGCCTCCGGGTTCGGAGACACGCGCGCCGTCGGGCAGCACGAACTGGAGCTGTCCATCCAGCTCTTCCAGGCTCGCGGAGGCCAGGACGCGGGGCAGCTCCTCCGACAGCGATTCGAGCGTGCCGCGCCAGGCCGCCTCCAGCCGTTTCTCCACGGCCGCGCGCTCGTTGATGATGGCCACCACGCCGAAGCCAGACAGTCCCGCCGATGGCAGGACCACCAGGAGGATGAGGAGGGCGAACGTGCGCCGGAAATTGAGGAAGCGTGGGGGTGTGCGGGACACGGCCCCTCTCCTTTACTCCCACCCGGCGCTACACGCTCGTGGCGTTTCGCCCCCGGTGGCCGGGCGCCGTGTTCGCCACCCACCCCGGTGGGCGGACGGCATCGACTTCGGAAGCGTTCTGGTGCAAGCATGTGCGGTCGCGGGGTAGGCGTGCGACGTGGGCCGGCCGCCTTTTTCTCCGCTCAGGACGCAGACGCCTGAAGCCCTCCGGGACCGGCGGCTGCGAGGAAGGAATCCCCTCCATGAGACGGCGGATACTGGCGGCGGTGCTGGCGTCGGCGCTCGGGGTGTCGGCGTGTGAAGACCGCGAAGCCCAGGCGACCTGGACGCAGGCCTCGGGCTCGGTGGCGCTCAGCCGGGATGATGCCTTCCTCTACGTGGTGGACGCCGACAACGGCATCCTCGCCGTGTTGGACACAGCGCGTCGCGAGAAGGTGGGCGAGGTGAAGGTGGGCCTGCTGCCTGAGCGCGTGGCGGTGGGGCCGGACGACACCATCTATGTCTCCAACCGGGGCTCGCGCAGCGTGTCTGTCATCCGCCGGGGTGACTGGAACGAGGCGGCGCGCATCGCGGTGGGCGTGGAGCCCGTGGGGCTGGCGGTGGCGCCCACGGGGGACACGCTGTACGTGGTCAACAGCACCGCGTTGGAGACCTCGCGGCACGGCTCGCTGATGGCCGTGGACACGCGCTCGCTGGCGGTGCGCTGGGAGCTGCCGGTGGGGGATGAGCCCCGCGGCATCGCGCTGGTGGACGGTGGCCGCCGCGCGCTCGTGACGCGCTTTCGTCAGGGCGACATCGTCGCGGTGGACGTCTCCAGCGCCGACCGGCCCCGGGTGGCGCGTGAAGGCACGGACCTGTACGCGCGCGCCAACCTCCAGACGGGGGTGACGGCGTCGCCATCCGGGCTGGAGCCGGTGCCCCCGTCGTCGCTCGTGAATCCCCGCTTCCACCCCCGGAGCATGACGACGGTGTCGGTGACGCCGGATGGTGAGCGCGCGCTGGCGACGGTGATGTGGGCTCGCGAGGACCCCCTGTCTCCCGAGGGGACGCCGAACCCGCCCACGGGCGGCTCGCTCTACGGTGGGGGAGGGCCCTGCAACACGGGCGGCGTGGTGGCGCCAGGGCTCGTGACTTTCGATACGGACACGGGCTCGCCCCGCGTGGATGACCTGGACCAGTGCCGTCCGCCGCCGGACCTCCCGCCGGACTTCGCGCCCTCCACCATCATCAGCCCCGAGCTGACGCACCCCATCCAGGGGCCGGCGGCGGCGGTGGTGGACCCGACGGGCCTCTGGGTCTTCGTGGTGAATCGGGAGACGGACAACGTCGCCATCATCCCCACGGGGCGCCGTTCCGGTTCGGACCTGGCGCCGAGCATGGGCAGCACGGTGCGGCAGTTGGTGCGCGTGGGCTCGGGGCCTACCGGCATCGCGATGACGCGGGATGGGCGCAGGGCCTTCGTCCACAACGCGTTCGACCACAGCGTGACGACGCTGGTGAATGACGGCTCGGGCAACAACGCCAACATCCGCGCGGACGGGCCGGCGGTGTCCATCGCGGGAGACACCCTGGCGCCCCAGGAAGTGGCGGGGCGCAAGCTGTTCTTCAGCGCGTTGGACTCGCGCATGGCCAGCACCTCGGTGGGCGCGTCCTGCGCGAGCTGTCATCCGGACGGCCGTGAGGATGGGCACGTGTGGGGCTTCCCGGACGGGCCGCGGCAGACGCCGAGCCTCGCCGGCCGCGCCATGACGCAGACGGGCCCGTTCCACTGGAGCGGCGAGTTCTCCACGATGCGCGACTTCCTGGACGCCACCGTCCGTCACCGCATGGGCGGGACGATTCTGGATGGCGTCATGGTGGCGCAGTTGTCGGAGTTCATGGACGTGCTGCCCGCGCCCGACAACCCCCACAAGCATGAGGGGCTCACGGACGCGCAGGCGCGAGGCGCGGTGGCGTTCCAGAAGGCCGCGTGTAACGCCTGTCACGAAGGCGCGCTCTTCACCAACAACGCGCAGGCCGACGTGGGCACCTTCGTCACGACGGGGCCGTTGCAGGACAACGCGGCGGTGCGCAAGCAGGGGCTCAACACCCCGTCGCTCCTGGGGCTGGCCCGCACCGCGCCCTACCTGCATGACGGCAGCGCGCTGTCGCTGAAGGACCGGCTGCTGCAAGGGCGTGAGTCGAACCAGCACGGCATGACGGCGCGGCTCTCCGACGCGGAGGTCGACGACCTCGTGGAGTACCTGCTCTCGCTGTAGTCCAAGGCCCTGAAGGCGCCCGGGTCAGGGCGCCTTCAAGGCGTCACCGGCGTCCGGCTCGCCCGCGTCCGCGTCGTCGCCGGTGGCCGTCCCCGCATCGAGGACGGCGGGCGTGGTGGCGATGAGGGCGGAGCGCGCCACGTCCACGGCCCGCTCCGTTTCTCCGCCGAGCCAGGTGACGACGACCGCGCAATCCGTGTCGTCATCCCATGCGAGAACCTGGGACATGCCCTGCGCGGGCGTCCGGCGCACCGCGGCGCGGCCGAGCGCGGGGACCTCCACGCCGCCCGCCTGGAGCGAGGGCGCCATCAAGCCGTGGAGGTCCGCCTGGGGATGGCGGGTGTTGCAGTCCCAGGTGATGGAGACGGCGACGCCCGGCTCCGACTCCGAGCGGAAGGCGCACAGCGGGCCGCAGGTGGGGCAGCTCCGCTCCTGCGTCATGGTGAAGCCGGGCAGCATCAGCTCGCGGTCGTCGGCGGGGAGCAGCACGTCACAGTCGGGGAGCGCCGTGCGTGTGACGGGGGGCGGGAGGTTGCCAGCGTCCTCCGCGGGCGGGTCCGCGGGACGGCTTCGGCACCCCACCAGCGCCAGTGCCATGAAGAATGCCGCGCGCCCTCCAGCCCTCATCCCGTGTGACTCCCTTGTGCGCCTGCCGAAGCGGCGCGGATGGTAGACCGGAGGAAGTCCCTCGCGGGGACGTTTCCCACACGCCGCTGACCGCTTCCTGACGCAGCGGCGGGCAGGGGGCCCGGCAGGCGAGCGGGCCTCGTGCCTTCCGAACCCGCTGGACTAAGCTGCCGCCCGCTCCCATGGCCTCCGCTCCCTCCCTCGCGCTGCTCGTGCTCGCCCTGGCGGCGGACGCCCAGGCGCGCCCGGAGGAGGGCGCCACGAAGGCACCCGGCACGGAGGTCTCCGCGCCTCCGCGAAACGCGGCGCCCGACGACGCGTCCTGGGAGGCGTTTCCGGGAACCACCGCGGTGCCTCAATCCCAGGAGGACGCGGCCGCGCTGCCCCGGATGCCAGAGGTCCCTCCGCTGGTGCCCGTCCGCGAGGTCCCCTTGCCCGAGCCCGAGCCGCCCCCCGTCGCTCCTCCGCCGCCGCGCGCGCCCAACCGGGTGAGCCTGCTGGGAGCCCAGACGGTGGGCGCGGGCGGCATGGCGGCTGGGTTGTCCCTGGGCTTTCCGTCCGTGACGGCGCGCGTCGCGTTGGGGCTCGCGCGCCGCGTGGACGCGCTGGTGGGCCTGGACAGTGTGTACGGGCTGATGAACGAGCTTCGCGTCGGCGCGCGGTGGAGGGTGTTGGACGGCGGCGACCGGTGGAGTCTGGGGCTGGTGGTGGAGGGCAGCCACGCCTTCTTCCTGCGGCCCGCGAGCGTGGAGGAGCGGGGCGCGCGTCACGTCAGTGGCCGCCGCAATTGGAACGTGTTGCCTGGCATCGTCGGCAGCTTCCAGTTCGCGGGGGCCCGGGCGCCTCGACTGTTCCTCGACGCGCGCTACCTGCTCGCGCTGGACACCGAGCCCGTCCAGGGCACGCCGCTGGGCGGGCTGCCTCCGGACGTGGTGTTCTCCAGCGCGTTTCCCCTCCGGGTGGGCGCGGAGGTCCCCGTGAGCGAGAAAACGTCCTACGCTGTGACGCTGGGCGGGGACATCCGCACCCGGCCCGGCGAAGCGAACTTCATGCCCGTCGTCTCCTTTGGCGTCGTCACGGGTTTCTAGCGAGGTCTTTCATGCGTGGCAGTGTCATTGGCTCCGGCTCCTTCGGTACCGCCCTGGCGAACGTGCTCGCGGTGAATTGCGAGGAGGTGCGCCTCTGGGGACGGGAGCCGGCCGTCGTGGAGGCCATCAACACCCAGCATGAGAACCCCGCGTACCTGAAGGGCATCCCCATCTCGGAGCGGGTGCGCGCGACGAACAGCCTCCAGGAGGCGCTCGAGGGCTCGGAGCTGGTGGTGCTGGCCACGCCCAGCCACGCCACGCGCGAGGTGGTGGCGAAGGCGCAGGCCTTCCTGCCGCGCCACGTGCCCATCGTCACGGTGTCGAAGGGCATCGAAAACGGCACGCTGCTGACGATGACGGAGCTGCTGGAGGACTGCCTGCCGGAGGAGTTCCATCCGTACCTCGCGGTGCTGTCCGGCCCCAGCTTCGCCAAGGAGCTGGCGCGGCGCATGCCCACGGTGGTGACCATCGCGTCCCACTGGGACAAGGTGGCGGTGCGCTGCCAGAAGGCGCTGCAGACGGAGACGTTCCGCAGCTACACGTCCACGGACGTGGTGGGCGTGCAGTACGGCGGCGCGCTGAAGAATGTCATCGCCATCGCCGCGGGCATGGCGGACGGGCTGGGCATGGGCCACAACGCGCGCGCGGCCATCATCACCCGCGGCCTGGCGGAGATTACGCGCCTGGCGGTGCGCAAGGGCGCCAACCCGCTGACGCTGTCCGGCCTGTCCGGCATGGGCGACCTGGTGCTCACGTGCACCGGCGAGCTGAGCCGCAACCGGCACGTGGGCATGGAGCTGGGCAAGGGCCGCAAGCTGCCGGACATCCTCGCGGACATGAAGGAAGTGGCCGAAGGCGTGAAGACGGCCCGCAGCGCGCACGAGCTGGAGCAGAAGACGGGCGTGGAGCTGCCCATCTGCCACCAGGTGTACCTGATTGCCCACGAGGGCAAGAGCGCCCGCACGGCGGTGGTGGACCTGATGACGCGCCAGCCGAAGTCCGAGCTGTCGGGCGCCTGAGGCGCGTCAGTAGCGGCGGGCGGCGGCTTCCGGCGCCGCGCCGCGCACGCGCCACACGGTGAGGCGCTGGGAGTTGGTGTGGCTCACCACCAGCCCCTCGTTCTGCATCTGCTCCAGCAGCCGGTTCGTCTTGAGCCGGTCCAGCCCCACGGACTTGGCCAGCAAGTCACCGGGCATGCCGCTGATGTTGCGGCGCAGCTCGTTGACGATGGCGCGCTTGAACTCGTTCTTCTGCAGGCCGTCCAGGTCCTGGGTCCGCCAGGCCTGGAGGATGCCCGCGGCGATGAGGACCAGCGTCAGGATGGCGATCGCGGGGTAGATGATGTGGCTGTTCTGCTCCAGCAGCTCGAAGTACTTCGGCGACAAGGAGGACACAGGCTTCGCGTAGTCGTCGGGAGCCTGGGCGAGCAGCAGCGGAAGGGGCGAGAGCGTGGAAATCGACACGGCCCCCCGACTCTACGGGGAGCCGTGCCCGCGCGGCAACCGCTGGAGCTCAGACGGCGCCCATGGCCTCGGTGGCGCCCTCGGCGAACAGCGTGGTGTCCGCCTTGGCCAGCAGCGTCGCCAGGCCCTCGCGCGTCGCGGCGCTGATGGCCACGCCGCCCTGGGTGCGCAGCAGCGCCTCCACCTCGTCGGGTGGCAGCAGGTCCGCCTTGTTCCACACCATGAGGCGCGGCTTCTCCATCAGGTCCAACGAGTCGAGGATGTTCTCCACCGCCTCCACCTGCTCGTCGCGTGCGGGGTCCGCCGCGTCCACCACGTGCAGCAGCAGGCTGGCGTCGTAGAGCTCCTCCAGCGTGGCGCGGAAGGCCGCCACCAGGTCCTTGGGCAGGTCGCGGATGAAGCCCACCGTGTCGGTGATGATGACCTCGCGCTCCTGCGGGAAGCGCAGCCGCCGGCTGGTGGGGTCCAGCGTGGCGAACAGCTTGTTCTCCGCCAGCACCTCGGCGTTGGTAATCGCGTTGAGGAGCGTGGACTTGCCGGCGTTGGTGTAGCCGACAATGGAGATGACGGGCAGCTCGCGCCGGTTGCGCTGGGCCCGGCGCACGCTGCGCTCGCGGCCAATCGCGTCGATGCGCTTCTCCAGATGCGTGATGCGCTCGCGCACGCGGCGGCGGTCGATTTCCAGCTTCGTCTCGCCAGGGCCCCGGCCGCCGATGCCGCCCATGAGCCGGCTGAGCGAGTCGTCGCTCTGCACCAGCCTTGGCAGCCGGTACTTGAGCTGTGCCAGCTCCACCTGCAGCTTGCCTTCGGCGCTCTGCGCGCGCTGCGCGAAGATGTCCAGGATGAGCTGCGAGCGGTCCAGCACCTTGAGGCTGGTGGCCTCGCCAATGTGCCGGCCCTGGG
Source organism: Myxococcus hansupus (assembly GCF_000280925.3). Classification (NCBI taxonomy): domain Bacteria; kingdom Pseudomonadati; phylum Myxococcota; class Myxococcia; order Myxococcales; family Myxococcaceae; genus Pseudomyxococcus; species Pseudomyxococcus hansupus. Next base: position 7,032,182 of record NZ_CP012109.1, on the reverse strand, counting down.
ACGGGGTGAGGTCCTTGTCGAAGATGAGCAGGTCCACCATGGCCTGCATGGAGCGCAGGTTGAGGTCCTCCAGCTTGCCTCGGCCAATGAGGTAGCGCGGGTCCGCTTCCCGCTTCACCTGGAGCACCGTGTCGAGGACCTCCACGCCCGCGGTGCGCGCCAGCTCCTTCAGCTCCGCCAGGCTGGACTCGGCCCGGGCGCGGTTGCCGTCCAGGCACACCGCCACGAGGATGGCCTTCTCGCGGCCGCCCACGCGGCGCGACGCCGCCTTGCGGTTGAACTCCTCTTCCAGCGCGCCCAGCGTGTCCAGCAGGTCCGGCTGCTCGACGTGGACGGAGGGCAGCGTCTCCACGTGCCAGAACTCGCCGGTGCCGTTCTCCGGGACGAGGTAGCCGTAGTGCAGGACGCCGGGCAGGCCGTCGTCGCCCACGCCAATGGCCGCCACGCAGTCCAGGCGCAGCAGCGCGAGGTCCGTGAGGTCGTCCTTGGTGAGCGGCTCGCTCTTCAAGTGGGTGTGGATGAGGCGCAGGCCACGGAGACGAATCTGGCCCGCACGGGCGCGGCCGATGTCGGGCAGCTCGAGCTTGTGGGCGTTGCCCACGACGACGTGCTCGATTTCACCCTTCCGGTTGATGAGCACGCCCATCTGCCGGTTCGTCTCACGCGACAGCTCGGTGAGGTGACGGGCAAGCTCGGGCGACACGATTTCGTGCGGGGGGACGCGCCGCCGGAAGGTGTTGCGCAGTCGCTGCTGCTCGCTCGACTTGAGGCCCAGGGTGTTGCCGTAGATTTCCTTCAAACCGTGCTCTCCTGGCGGAGGCAGGGGCCCCCACCGCTTCGTGATGCGACTTTACGACCGCGACCGTGGGGAAAACACGCCGGACGCGCGCGTCTTCCGTTTCTGACCTACGCTGGCGTCCCGTGAGTTCGATTTCCACTGGACGCACCGCCTTGCGCACCGCCCGGCGCGTGGTGGTGAAAATCGGCACCAACGCGCTGACGAACGCCACCGGGCGCTTCAACCGCACCCACTTCGATGCGTTGGGCCAGGATTTGTTGTGGGCCGCGCAGGACCGGGAGCTGGTGGTCGTGTCCAGCGGGGCCATCGCCTTGGGGGTCGAGCGGCTGGGCCTGCCCTCGCGCCCTCGCGACATCCCAGGCAAGCAGGCGTGCGCGGCGGTGGGGCAGAGCCGCCTGATGCAGGCCTACGAAGAGGCCTTCGCCGCGCGGGGGCAGCCGGTGGCCCAGGTGCTGCTCACCCACGAGGACGTGCAGGAGCGCCGTCGGTACCTCAACGTGAAGCACACGCTGGAGCGGCTGCTGACGGCCGGCGTCATCCCCGTCATCAACGAGAATGACACCGTCTCCGTGGACGAGCTGAAGTTCGGCGATAACGACACGCTCGCCGGGCTCGTCGCGGGCGTGGTGGAGGCCGACGCGCTCGTCCTCCTGTCGGACGTGGAGGGGCTCTACACCGGCGACCCGCGGCGCGACGCGGAGGCGGAGCTGCTGTCCACGGTGATGCAGGTGACGCCGGAGGTGCTGGCGCTGGCCACGGGCACCACCAGCGAGGTGGGGACGGGCGGCATGAGCACCAAGGTGCGGGCCGCCGCGCGCGCGTCCGAGTCCGGCATCCGCTGCGTGATTACGTCCGGGGCCGTGCCCGGCCGCCTGCGCGCGGTGCTGGAAGGGGCGGTGGTGGGAACGCTCTTCGAGCCCACGGGCACGCGGCGCAGCGCGAGGGCCGCGTGGATTGCCCATGCGCTGCGCGCGCGGGCACGCTCACGGTGGACGCGGGGGCGCGCGAGGCCATTGTCGGTGGCAAGCGGAGCCTGCTGCCCAGTGGGGTGCGGCACGTCGACGGGGACTTTGGCCGGGGAGACCCGGTGGACCTGGCGGACGCGCACGGCGCCGTGTTCGCGCGGGGGCTGTCCGCCTACGACGCCAACGAGCTGCGGCGCATCGCCGGGCGGCACACCGCGGACATCGAAGCGGTGCTGGGCTACCGCTACCTGGACGAGGCGGTGCACCGCGACGACTTGGCGGTGCTGTAGCCGCCTCGGGCGCGGCCTAGATGGAGGACGTGGACACGGCCTTGCCGCTGCCCTCGGTGAGCTGCATCAGCGCGCGGAACTCCGGCGAGTCCACCCGCATCAGCAGCAGGGAGACTTCCAGCTCCCCCGGGACGCGGCCCAACTGGAGCTTGCGCTCCTGGCCGTGCAGCAGCGCCAGCTCGGAGTGGCCCTTGGCCTCGGGCAGTTGCAGGTCGAGCTGGAGGAGGAAGGACTGGCCCTCCGCCCGGGGCGTCAGGACGAGCCGGTAGTCGGGGCCCGGCGCGCCAGGACGGCGGCGCTCGGCGCGAAGGGTGCGGCCCGTCTCGCCCAGCAGCTTGGGCTGAGCGACCAGGCGGCCGTCGCGGCGGACCTCCACGGCGAAATAGAGGGGCTCGGCGCGCACGGGGGCGGGCGCCGCCATGGCCGTGACACCCACGAGCATCGCCAGCCCGGCCACCACGTTACGGACGAGGGAGATGCTGTTCATCGTGAGGTCCCTTCCACTTCCACCGAATGTCACAGGAATAACCCAGATCATGCCCGGAGTGCGAGCCCCCCGTGGGGTCCGTTCCGACCGGACTGGCGACAACCGCACGCACAGGTGAATACCTGCTTGCCCGTTCAGTTAGGGCCAGATATCTGGCCGGACGCGGACGGACGGCCCGTCTGTTTTACACCCGTACGTCCACTTCTTGACCCCCCCGGGTCCGCCCGGCATCGTCGCCGCCCTTTCCAATGGACCGCACCGAACGCATCCTCGACCTCGTAGCCCTCCTGCTTGACGCGCGCGAACCCATTTCGTGGGCGGAGCTTCGAGAGCACTTCCCTGGTGATTACGGCGGTTCGGATGACGCCGCCGAACGGAAGTTCGAGCGCGACAAGGCGGAGCTCGTGGAGCTCGGCTTCCCGCTCACGTACGTCCAGGGAGACGACGAGCGGCGCGACGGCTACATCGTCGACCGGGACGCCTACTACCTTCCGGAGGCCGACCTCTCGAAGGAGGAGCTGGCCGTGCTCTACGCCGCCGGCTCCGCGGCGCTGGCCTCCGGCGCGTTTCCCGGACGGGATGACCTGGCCCACGCGCTGCGCAAAATCGGCTTCTTCGCGGGCGAGTCGCTCCCCACGCCGCGCGTGCGCATGGAGCTGGGCTCCGTGCACGAGGGACAGGAGAAGGAAGTCTCCGCGCGCCTGGAGCAGCTCTGGGATGCGTGCGCGGCCCGCAAGTGGGTGGACCTGACGTACGCCAGCCCCAAGCAGGCCGGGACGACGCAGCGGCGCGTGGACCCGTATGGCCTGGCCCTGCGCCGTGGCGCCTGGACGCTGGTGGGCTACTGCCACCTGCGCGGCAGCCTGCGCAGCTTCCATGTCCACCGCATTCGCGAATTGAAGGTGAACACCGCGCGTCCGCGGACGCCGGACTTCCAGGTGCCCGCGGACTTCTCGCTGGATTCGCACGTGGCGTACTTCCCGTGGCAGCACCGCTTCCATGAGCAGGTGGAGGTGGTGCTCCACCTGTCGGGCACGCTGGCCTCGCGCGCGGCGGGCCTGTTGCCGGGCGCCACGCTGGAGCCCGTGGAGGCAGGGGCGGTGAAGGCCCGGCTGCCGGTGACGTTCCTGGACGGCCTGCTGCGCTTCTGCCTGGCGCTGGGCCCGGATTGCCGTGTGGAAGGCCCGGAGCGCGCGCAGGCGCGGCTGCGGGAGATGGCGTCTCGCATCGTCGCGCGCCACGAGGATTCGCAGGACAAGGTGAGCGCATGAGCAACGTCCATGAGCGGCTCCGCCGCCTGCTGTTCCTGGTCCCCTACGTGTCCAAGCACCCCGGCGTCACGGTGGACGCGCTCGCGCGCGCCCTCAACGTGAGCCGGGAGGACCTGCTGGACGAGCTGGACCTGCTCACGTGCGTGGGCCGGCCGCCCTTCAATCCGGACGACTACATCGACATCTACGTGGACAATGACCGCGTCTACGTGGACCTGGATCAGCGCCTGTTCGCGCCGCCCCGGCTGACGCCCGGTGAGGCCGCGGCCCTGGCCGCCTCAGCGGAGCTGCTCCGTCCGGCCACGGGGGACGCGTTGCAGAGCGCCCTCCAGAAGCTGGAGCGCGTGCTGCCTCCCGCCACGCGGGAGCGTTACCGGGAGATGTACCGGAAGATTGACGCGTCCACCGAGGCCCCCCAGGCGCTGGGGCCCCTCACGCGCGCCATCATCGAGCGGCTGGAGGTGACGTTCGCCTACGCCAGCCCGGGCCGCTCGCCGGAGCCACGCACGGTGCGACCGTACGAACTGCTCAGCCACCGCGGACAGTGGTACCTGCAGGGTTACTGCCATACCCGTCAGGACGCCCGCCTGTTCCGGCTGGACCGGATGGAGGACATCGCCATCACGGACGTGGCCTTCCAGCCGCCCGCGGACGCCCGGGCGGACGTGCCCAACCCGGCGCGGGGGCTCACCGACGCCTCGGTGCGGGTGCGCTTCTCCCCCGTGGCCGCACCCTACGTGAAGGAGCGCTTCGGGCAGGACGCCCGGCCGCTGGCGGACGGCGGCGTCGAGGTCCTGGTGGCGGGGGACAGCGAGCGCTGGCTGACCCAGTGGGTCCTGTCCTTTGGAGGCGAGGCGGAAGTCGTGGAACCCTCCACCGCGCGTGCGGCCGTTGCCCGAGCGGCGCGGGCCTCTGTAGGATTGTAACCCCCCATGCCTTTCCAGCTGACGATCTCCGAGGGTAGAGAAGCCGGCAAGGAGTTCGTCTTCGACCAGGACTCCGTTCTCATCGGCCGTTCGACGGATTGTGACGTCGCGCTGTTCGATCCGGGTGTGTCCCGGCGCCACTGCCGCATCTTCCTCGATGGCGACGCCTACGCCGTCGAGGACCAGGGCAGCGCCAACGGGTCCCTCATCAACGGCAGTCCGGTGAAGACGCAGGTGCTCGAGGACGGCGACAAGCTGACCCTCGGTCCGGTGACGTTCGTCTTCGCGATGCTGACGGACGAGCCCGCCACGGGCGAAGAGGACATCCCCGCGGGCGCGCAGGAGGGAGAGGGCAGCACCCGCATCGTCTCCCTGGACTCCCTGAAGCGTCAGCGCAACAAGGGCCAGGCCTTGGCCCCCGAGGGCGCGGCCCAGGAGGAGCTGGACGAAATCCGCGAGGGCGCGACCCGCTCCAACCTCCGCGCGCTGCGCCCGGTGTCCCAGGAGAAGAGCGGCTCCCGGCCGGCGGCCATCGAGCGCTCCACTCCGGCGGCGCCGCCCGCCAAGCGGCCCTCCAGCTCTCCGGCTCCGGCCCGGGCCCGTCCGGCGCCCTCGTCGGGGGGCGGCGGGCTCTCCGCGGCCGAGCGCGCCCGCATCCGCCGCGAGTCTCCCGGTGTGGTGTCCAGCGCGAAGCTGTTCTGGGCGGACGCCAGCCAGGGCCTGCGCACCGGCATCATCGGCGGTGGCGTGGCCATGGTGCTCGGGCTCTTCGGCGTCCTCTACTGGCTCGTGCTCAGCGGTGACGACAGCGGGCCGAAGGGCGAGGAGCCCGCGGTGCTCAGCGGCCAGCCCATCCGCGACGTGTTCGGCCTGGGGCCGGGCGTGACGTGGGAGCGCGCCGACATGAAGATCTTCGAGTGGGAGTACACCGCCGCCACGCGCGCGGTGGTCATCCTCCACTACCAGGCGCAGGGCATCTCCAAGGACGAGGTCGTGGTGAGCGTCAACGGCGTGGACGTGGGCAAGGTGCCGCCCGACACGCTGGCCAGCCAGGACCGCGCCATCGAGCTGATGATTCCGGCCCAGCACCTGAAGAAGGGCGAGCCCAACCGCATCATCTTCGACAACGTGAAGAATCCTCCGGGCGAGGACCCCTGGATGATTTGGAACATCTGGGTGGAGCGCGCGCTCCTGCCGGACCTGCTGCCCGAGGAGCTCGTTCGCGAGGCGAACGAGTACTACAAGCGGGGCCGCACGAACTTCGACCGGCCGGACATCGGCGCCCGCAACCGTTACGAGGCGTGGAAGTCCTTCCGCGTGTCGTGGCTGATGCTGGAGGCCCACCCGGAGCCGAAGCCGGACCTCTATTACGAGGCCCAGGAGCGCATGAAGGCGGCGCAGCAGGAGCTGGACCGGACCTGCGCGAAGCTGCTCCTGGAGGTGGAGGGCTACTACAACCAGGGCAACTACCGGCGCGCCTCGTCCACCCTGGACCACGTGAAGGAGTACTTCCCGGAGTTCGACCAGCCGTGCGCCACGCGCGCGGAGAACAAGCGGGCGGAGTACGGCCTCTAGACGCCTCTTGGGGCGGGACTTCACGCGGTTGCCACGTCCGGTGCCAGACATCCGCTGGCACCGGAAGGGGGGCTGCGGAATGCGCCGGGTTGCCGGTGGACGCGGGCATCCTCACCGTTAGGAGGCCATGCGTGACCTGGAGGCGTTGACGGAGCAGTCAGGCGAACGGGACTCGGGCCCGCGTCAGGCCGTTCCCACACCTCCGGGGCCGGTGCCGGAGCACGGGCCGGTGTGGAGCCCGAACGTCTCCGGCCTGCTCCTGTCGCGTTACTACCTGCCCCGGCGTCACGCGGTGTTGCAGGGCAACGCGTGCAAGCTGCTGCGCGACGGCGTGGAGGCCTATCCGGCGATGCTGGAGGCCATCCGCCGGGCGCGGCGCTACGTCCGCCTGGAGACGTACATGTTCGTCTCCGACGCCGTGGGCGAGCTGTTCGGCCAGGCGCTGGCGGAGGCGGCCGAGCGCGGCGTGCACGTGAAGGTGCTGTACGACGCGGTGGGCTCGTGGACGAGCCGCCGGAGCTTCTTCGAGGGCCTGCGCGCGCGGGGCGTGGACATCCGTGCCTTCAAGCCCTTCAGCCTGTCACGCGGGCTGCGGCACCTCCTGCGGCGGGACCACCGGAAAATCCTCGTGGTGGATGGCGAGGTGGCCTTCACCGGCGGGGTGAACATCGCCTCGCACTGGGCGCCCGCGGGCATGGGCGCGGCGTGGCGGGACGACGTGCTGCGCATCGAAGGGCCCGCCGTCCATGAGCTGGAGCGGTGCTTCTCCGCGACGTGGCGGATGATGTTCCAGGGCCGCTTCCACCGGCTGACGAAGCGGCTGGAGCGGCTGCGGCACCGGCCCGTGCGGCGCGGGCAGGTGGGGCTGGCCGTGTTGTCCAGCCGGCGGAGCATCCACCGCTCCTATCTGCACGCCATCCGCCGGGCCCGGCGCAGCGTGCTGGTGGCCGCCGCCTACTTCATCCCGGACCGGCGCATGGTGATGGCGCTGCGCGAGGCGGCCCGCCGCGGCGTGGAGGTCCACCTGCTGCTCAACGCCCGCAGCGACCACCCCATCCTGGAGTTCGTGGCCCGGGCCTTCTACGAGCGCCTGCTGGGCGCCGGCGTCCGCATCTTCGAATGGCAGCGCGGCGTGCTGCACGCCAAGACGGCGGTGGTGGACGGGGTGTGGGGCACCATCGGCTCGTTCAACCTGGAGCGGCTCAGCCTGGCCTTCAACCACGAGGTCAACGCGGTCTTCGCGGACCCAAGGTTGGGGCAGCAACTCGAGGACTCGTTCCGCAGCGACTGCGGCGACTGCCGGGAGGTCACCCTGGCGGAGTTCCGCCGCCGCCCCCTGTGGCAGAAGCTCCTGGAGCGGGTGCTGTATTCGCTTCGCAAAATCATTTGAGCCAGAGGCCGGCGGGCGACCAGCCTGACGCATGGTTCATATGAGTGCTGCTGCACGCGCGGGGCCCGAAGCGTCCGGCCTTGGATGCGCTCGCAGGAACCCTTTGCAACGCGTCAAAGGGGGGCCTAGAAGTTGCCGCATCCCGCGCAAGGAAGGACGGCAACACACATGACCGACAGTTTCGGTACGAAGTCCCAGCTCAAGGTGGGTTCTGCCACCTATGACCTCTTCAGCCTGGGCAAGCTCGCCAAGACCCACCCGGCGGTCAACCGCCTGCCGTTCTCCCTGAAGGTCCTGCTGGAGAACCTGCTGCGTCACGAAGACGGCCGCGTGGTGAAGCGCGAGCACGTGGAGAAGATGCTGGCCTGGGACCCCAAGGCCACCCCGGACGTGGAGATTTCCTTCCACCCGGCCCGCGTGCTGCTCCAGGACTTCACGGGCGTGCCCGCGGTGGTGGACCTGGCGGCCATGCGTGAGGCGCTGGCCTCCATGGGCGGCAACCCGGACAAGATCAACCCGCGCAACCCCGCCGACCTGGTCATCGACCACTCGGTGCAGATTGATTCCTTCGCGACGTCGGCCGCGTTCAAGGAGAACGCCGAGCTGGAGTTCGAGCGCAACCGTGAGCGGTACGCGTTCCTCCGCTGGGGCCAGAGCGCGTTCAAGGGCTTTGGCGTGGTGCCCCCGGACATCGGCATCTGCCACCAGGTCAACCTGGAGTTCCTGGCGCACGTGACGTTCCGCCAGGGCAGCACCGTGTACCCGGACACGCTGGTGGGCACCGACAGCCACACCACGATGATCAACGGCCTGGGCGTGGTGGGCTGGGGCGTGGGCGGCATCGAGGCCGAGGCCGCGCTGCTGGGCCAGCCCATCACCATGCTGATTCCGCAGGTGGTGGGCTTCAAGCTCCACGGCAAGCTCCCCGCGGGCGCCACCGCCACGGACCTGGTGCTCACCGTCACGCAGATGCTTCGCAAGAAGGGCGTGGTCGGCAAGTTCGTGGAGTTCTACGGCAGCGGCCTGAAGAACCTGTCCCTGCCGGACCGCGCCACCATCGCCAACATGGCGCCCGAGTATGGCGCGACCATCGGCTTCTTCCCGGTGGACGAGGAGAGCCTCAACTACCTGCGCTTCACCGGCCGTCCCGACGAGCTGGTCGCCCTCACGGAGGCCTACGCGAAGGAGCAGGGCCTGTGGCTGAAGGCCGACGCCGAGGAGCCCCTCTTCAGCGACACGCTGGAGCTGGACCTGTCCACCGTGGTGCCCAGCCTCGCGGGCCCCAAGCGCCCGCAGGACCGCGTGCCCCTCAAGGACATGAAGGCGGGCTACGAGGCGTCGCTGGTGGAGATGCTGTCCGCCGGCAAGAGCAAGGGTGAGGACGAAGAGGGTGGCAAGGGCAAGGGCGCCGCCGCCGCGGTGCCGCCCGAGCGCCTGGCGCAGGCCGTCACCGTGAAGAACGGCCGCCAGAGCTACCAGTTGGGCCACGGCGCGGTGGTCATCGCGTCGATTACGTCCTGCACCAACACGTCCAACCCGGCGGTGCTGGTGGGCGCGGGCATCCTGGCCAAGAAGGCCGTGGAGCGCGGCCTCAACCCGAAGCCGTGGGTGAAGACGTCCCTGGCCCCCGGCAGCCGCGTGGTCAGCGAGTACCTGGCCGACGCCGGCCTGCTGCCGTACCTGGAGGCCGTGGGCTTCCACATCGTGGGCTACGGCTGCACCACGTGCATCGGCAACTCCGGTCCGCTGACGGAGCCCGTGGCCAACGCCGTCACCGAGGGCGACCTGGTGGTCGCCGCGGTGCTCTCCGGCAACCGGAACTTCGAGGGCCGCATCAACCCGCACGTGCGCATGAACTACCTGGCCAGCCCGCCGCTGGTGGTGGCCTACGCGCTGGCCGGCGAAGTGGGCATGGACCTGGACAACGAGCCGCTGGGGCTGGACCCCAACGGCCGCCCCGTGTTCCTGCGCGACATCTGGCCCACCAACGAGGAGATTCAGGAGGTCATCCGCACCTCCGTGAAGCCGGAGCAGTTCCGCAGCCAGTACGCCAACGCCATGGAGGGCGACGCGCTCTGGCAGCAGCTCCCGGTGAGCAAGGGCTCCACCTTCCAGTGGGACGACGCGTCCACCTACGTGCGCAAGCCGCCCTTCTTCGAGAACCTCCCGAAGGAGCCCAAGCCGACGCAGGACATCCACGGCGCGCAGGTGATGGCGCTGCTGGGTGACTCCGTCACCACGGACCACATCTCGCCCGCGGGCAACATCGCGAAGACGAGCCCGGCGGCCAAGTACCTCATGGCCAACGGCGTGGAGCCCAAGGACTTCAACTCCTACGGCGCGCGCCGCGGCAACCACGAGGTGATGGTGCGCGGCACCTTCGCCAACATCCGCCTGAAGAACCTGCTGGTCCCCGGCGTGGAGGGCGGCGTCACCGTCCACATCCCCACGCGCGAGCGGATGAGCATCTACGACGCCTCCATGAAGTACCAGGCGGAGGGCACGCCGCTGGTGGTGCTGGCGGGCGCCGAGTACGGCACGGGCTCCAGCCGCGACTGGGCGGCCAAGGGCACCATGCTGCTGGGCGTGAAGGCCGTCATCGCCAAGAGCTTCGAGCGCATCCACCGCTCCAACCTGGTGGGCATGGGCGTGCTTCCGCTCCAGTTCGAGGCGGGCCAGGACGCGCAGTCTCTGGGCCTCACGGGCCATGAGAAGTTCGATATCACCGGCGTGGCGCAGGACCTGGCGCCGCAGAAGAAGCTCACCGTGAAGGCCACGGGTGAGAACGGCACCAAGGAGTTCACGGTGGTGTGCCGCATCGACACGCCGAACGAGCTCGACTACTACCGCCACGGCGGCATCCTGCAGTACGTGCTCCGCCAGCTCGCCAAGGGCTAGCGCGGAGAAGGGAACCCGGCGTCCTGCTTTCCTCGGCGGGCGCCGGTAGCACCGCGGCCCGGAGTTGCCCTCATGGCACTCCGGGCCGTTGTGTCTTCAAGGCTCGCGCAGGCGGGCCCAGGCGGCGCGGTAGCGGGCCAGGCGCTCGGCGTCCTTCGGCGTCACCCCGGCCAGCCGCCGCACGTCCATGTTGTCCTCCAGGTCCGCCAGCTTCACGCGGCGGGCGAGCGCGTGCGGACGGATGCGCTCGATGAAGGCCTCGTACGTCTCGTCTTCCCGGCGGGTGAGCGCGTCCAGGGCGTCCAGCACGGCGTCTGGATAGCCCAGCGTCCGCAGCCGCTCGAGCGTGTAGGGCGTGTCCTCCACCACGTCGTGGAGGATGGCGACGGTGCGTTCCTCGTCGGTGTCCAGGCGCATCATCACCCGGAGCGGGTGGAGGATGTACGTCTGTCCGGCCTTGTCTCGCTGGCCGTGGTGCGCGGCCACCGCGAGCGCGATGGCGTCTTCGAGAGCGGGCATGCCGCCCTTGTAACGCCGGACGCCCTCCCCAGGCGAGTGGGGAGGGCGGGGCCCGGTGTCAGCTCAGGGCAGGCAGTTGGCCGCGCTCACGTGGCGGCACGTGTGCTGGTCCTGCGTGAGGGGCAGCTCGTACACGTTCTGGAGCACCTCGCTGTTCTCCGCCACGTCCACGGAGGTGGCCTGGCGCTGTCCGGGCTCCTGCATGACGGCGCTGTACTTCACGCTGCCCGTGGGCGAAATCATCACCGCGGTGGCGGGCTCGGGCGGCGGCGACAGCACCGACCGTTCCTGGAAGCGCGCGTTGTCGAAGGACGCGGCGCAGTTGGGCAGGCCGCTGAGGAAGTCCGCCTGGTAGAAGCGGGCCCGCGCGGCGGTGCTGCTGCACACCTGGCCGTCCTGCGACGGGTAGATGACGTTCCACAAGGTGCAGCTCGCGACCGTGGCCGCGCCGCCCGCCGTCTTGTGGGTGAGGTTGTCGTTGTACTCCAGCATCCACCCGGCGCCCTCCGGCTGCGCGCCCGGCGCGGAGCACGCACCGGCCGCGTTGCAGGTGATGTTCGTCACGTCCACCAGGTCGCCGCTGGCGCCGTTGGCGCTGGTGCGGTCGGTGAGGCGGGCGGTGTCGAACTGGAGCGCCGTCATCTGGCCCTCCACGGGGGCGGTGGCGTCCTCGGCGAACGTCTGCCCGCTGATGCCGTACACACGCACGCCGTAGAAGCGATTCTTCCCGATGTCGCTGACGTTCCGGGTCAGCTCCAAATCCCCATAGTTGGGCGCCACGTTGCTGACGTCCTGGCAACTGAAGTTGCCCAGGGCATCCTTGCCGCACTCCACGCGCGCGGGGCTGAGCGAGGTGTAGTCCTGCGGCGCGCCGGGGCACGCGCGGGCCTCGTATCGGTTGAAGCGCGCTGTCGCCACCGTCTGGCCCGGATTGCCGCAGGCCTCCTGCGTGGACACCGCGCGCGTCAGCGTCGTCTGGGCCAGTTCCTTCTGGCTCCACTGGTGGCGCGCCCGGGTGACGTTCTGGTCCAGGCGCTGCACGCGGTAGTCCACCTCCACGTTGCCGCAGCCGTAGCGCGCGCAGGCCTGCGGGTTGTCGAAGCGGCAGATGCCGGCCTCGTCGTCCAGCAGCGCGTAGCGGTCACCGGTGCCCACGAGCGCGCGCATGGCGCCCGTGCCCGGCTGGATGCCAATGGAGGGCACGTAATAGAAGGGCCACGTGCGTGACAGGGTGTTGCCCTGCACGCCCGAGCTGCCCGCGGCGTCCCGGTCCATCTGGAAGGCGCGCGCGGCGCTCCAGTTGCGGATGAGGCGGGTGCTGGGGTCCAGCGCGCCGGGCACGGACATGCGCGCCACCCAGAGCTGGCCGCGCATGTCGCCGAACACGGCCGTGTCGAAGAAGCCGTCCTGCTGCACGCTGCCCGCCACGCCGTAGTCCACCAGGGCCACCGGCGCCGCCACGCTGTGGGTGAGGTGCCGGGCGGGCTGGTTCTGCTCGCCGCTGGCGTTCGGGTCGTACTCGAACTTCCACCACAGGTTGTCGCTGCGGCCATTCACCTCGGGGGACCACGCGTCCACCACGTAGATGCCGCGGCCCTTCTCCTGGCCGGGAGACCAGCCGCCCGACAAGGCGATGACCCACCGTTCCTGGGTGTTCACGCCGTAGCGCGACACGGCACCAGGCGCGGTGCCGGCCTCCACCAGCACGGGGCCAATGGGCGGCGGCTTGGGGCTGAGGGAGAAGAGCGTCTTGCCGAAGAGCGCGGCCTCCGGGGCGTCCGGCTGCGGATACATCCACTGCATGCGCGGGGCTTCGAAGCGGTTGCTGGTCGGGTTCGCGCGCAGCTCCAGCGCCAGGTAGTGCACGCCGCCGCGGCCTTCGGAGATGACGGCCATCGTGTGGTACTCGGTGGACTGCTTGATGCCGTCCGGCTGCGAGCCGTCCGAGCCATCCGCCCACACGTCGCGCACCATGATGTCGCCGTCCACGTAGTACTGGTGGCCGTTGGCCATCTCGTGCAGGCGCGACAGCAAGTCCGGCGGGATGAAGGCCCACTCCTCCTCGCCGTTGCTGGGCGTGTACTCAATCATGGGCAGGCCGCCCTCGCAGTTGTCCGCGCTGGCGGTGCTGTCCCGGAAGGCGTGCAGCATGCCGTCGTTGGCGCCCACCAGCACCAGCTTGTCGCGGCGGCGGTAGCGGTGCAGGTAGGCGTCATACGCGTCCACCTCCACGCTGTTGCCGCAGCGGGTGATGGTCTCCTGGGCGAGCGGCGTCGGCGACACGCCGAGCTGCTGGCTGTAGAGCGTGCGCGCGCACTGGTTGCTCATGCCCAGGTTGCACAGGAACTTGTCCATGGGCGGGTCCACCAGCACCGGCGCGGAGTGGAAGATGTCGCCCAGCACGGAGCGGCGCACCTCCGTGCGGTTGCCGTTGCCGTCCTCGTCCGCCAGGTCCTGGCCGCGCACGTATTGGATGAGCGTGCGCACGCAGAGGTCGTTCAGCCACGTCTGCGCCGTGGTCTGGTTGCCGAAGGTGGGCACGGTGATTCCCATGGCGGTCGCCGCCTGCTGCGGCGTCACCTTGAGGCCCGTCATCAGCTTGCCCGGGTCGATTTCCAGGGGAACCAGCGACTGGACGGTGGGGCACACGGGCGTGCCGAGGATGCCAAGGTAGCTCTTGAGCTGTTCGCGGTTCGCCACCGTGAACTCGATGGGCGCCGTCATGTTGTCCGCGGCGGTGATGCGGCCGTCCCGGTTGGTGTCCAGCACCGTGTAGATTTTCCGGCTGTTGAGCGTCCGGGACATCAGCGCGCGGCGCGCCTCCCAGAACTCATTGGCGGGCGTGTTGCCACCGTCCTTGACGAAGTTGCCGCCCGTGTCCTCGACGACGATGTCTCCGTCCCGGTCGACGACGAAGATGTCGTCCATGTCGCCGTCGCCGTTCTTGTCCACGCCTTCGACGAACTCGTTGAACTGGTTGAAGCGCCACAAGTCACCACGCCAGGCGTTGTCACCCGAGGCGGGCGACATGCGCGGCATCAGCGCGCTGAGGGTGGAGCTGCCCGTCTGGAACGAGGAGATGGCCGCGGCGGCGAAGGCGATGTTCCGGTTCTGCACGTCGTCGACGATGGACTGGAGCGCCGTCTTGAGCTGGCTGGAGTTGGTGGCCGCGTAGAAGCGCCCGCCGCCCGCGTCGGCGGTGGTGCGCAGCAGGTTCAGCGCGGGCGTGTTCGTCAGCGCGAAGCCCACGGTGTAGGTGGCCACCTGCTGCGTGCCGGGGAGCTCCGGACGCAAGTCATGGGTCCACATCCACCGGGCGATGCGGTGGATGTGGCTGTTGCTGCCTCCGCTGTTGGCGCCCTGTCCGGCCGCTGAGCAATTGGAGCAGGGGACGTTGAGGTCGCGCACCGCTTGGGGAATCTGGGAACCGTTGCCGCTGGGCTCGTTGGGCTCGCCGTCCGTGAGCAGAATCATGGCGTTGAAGCCGCAGGAGAAGCAGGTGGAGGCCCGTCCCGGCGAGGCCTCGTCGTTGAAGCTCGAATCGCGCAGGTAGTTGGTGCCGAACCAACCCGTGAAGGGGTCGTTGCTGGACGAGCGGAAGTACGTGCTGGCGCCCCACATGACCTGCGTCAGCGGCGTGCCGGTGTTGAACTGCAGGCCGTTGCTCATCTTGCTGAGCAGGTTGGTGCGGTGGTTGTTGCGCTCCGGAACATTCATCGCCTGGTCACACCGGGGGCCGAAGCGCTCGAAGCGCACCACGTCCTGGCCACTCCACTTCACCGTGCCGCTGGCGCCGCTGCCCGCGGAGAACGTCATCACGCCGAAGCGCGTGCGCTCCGAATCCTTGAGCACCTGGCTGATGACGTTGACGGCGGAGTGTCCGCGCGGTGAGTAGAAGTTGAGGAAGTTGCCCGTCGCGATGCGGCGGTTGGACGCGAACTGGAAGTAGCCCTTGGTCGCCAGGCACTGCGCGCACGCGGTACGGGCGGCGGGTCGGCCGTTGCCGGTGCCGCCGCCAATCACGTTGGTGCACGCCGCGTCCGCGGACGTGGAGATGACCGCGTCTGGCTCCTGGTCGAAGCGCACCGGGTTGTTGCCCATCCCGAAGCTTTCCTGCGTGCCGCTGCCGTTTCCGTCGAAGCGGTAGTACCGGTCCGGGACGAACCAGGCGGAGTTCTGGTTGGTCAGCGACAGCCACATGCGCGGGTAGGCGA
Source organism: Myxococcus hansupus (assembly GCF_000280925.3). Classification (NCBI taxonomy): domain Bacteria; kingdom Pseudomonadati; phylum Myxococcota; class Myxococcia; order Myxococcales; family Myxococcaceae; genus Pseudomyxococcus; species Pseudomyxococcus hansupus. Next base: position 7,016,848 of record NZ_CP012109.1, on the reverse strand, counting down.
CGTTGGGGTCGTAGTTCAGCGCGTCGATGTTCTCCTGTCGGCACCCTGGATTGAGGCCGCCGCTGTTGTTCGAATAGCTGTGGACGGTGTCGTTGCTCCAGGCGATGGGCCACCACGCCATGGAGCCCGACGTGTCCAGGATGAGCAGGATGTTGGGCGGACCGCTGGGGCTGGTGAAGAAGCGCTCGTCGCTGCCGCGCGCGGGGTTCATCAGCGCGTCCAGGCGGGACGTCGACTGGAGGGAGCAGGAGGCCGGGTCCTGCGCGAACGCGCCAGGCGCGGCGAGCAGCGCCGCCAGGGCCGTCAAGGTGGAGAGGAGTGCCTTCATGGGGGGACTCGGGGAAGGGCGGGGGGCGGAAGGGTCAGATGCCGAAGCGGAAGACGAACTCGGTCTCGGCCTGTCGGCCGCCGGGCTCGCCACACATGACGACCACGCGGTAGTAGCTGCCGCCGGTGGTGCCTTCTCGAAGGGTGTTGGCCGCGTCGCTCACCTGGTCCTTGCCGCTGCTGAAGGAGGAGGACGCCAGCACCGCCGCCGTGGGGGCGGAATCGGTGTCGCCGATGTGGGCGGTGCGCATGGTGCTGCGGTCGGAGACGACTTCGTCATCCATCAGCACCTGCTCCAGGTTGATGCTGGTGACGGGGATGGCACCGGCGCCAAACACCTTGAGCCGCGACAGCAGGTGGCGCCGGGCCGTCTCCGCGCAGGCCTCCACGCGGTCTCCGCGCATCTTGGACACGGCGGCGGACTGGTTGCGGCCGGTGAAGGTGATGGCGCCCACGACCAGCAGCAGCAGCACCGTCAGGGCAATCAAGGTGATGGCCAGGGCGCTGCCCCGGCGAGAGGCGGAGGAAAAGGATGTCATTGGACTAGCCTCCCCAGACGTTCTTGATGTCACCGGCGACGCCGGGCGAGCGCAGCTCGGGGATGAAGAAGGCGCGGGACGTCATGTTGGGGATGCGCACGGACGTTTCCACGGTGGAGCGGAAGAACATGTCCTCGCCAGACACGGGCACGGCGTTGATGAGCCGCCGGGCGGATTCGGCGTCGCCGGACGGGCGATGGCGCGCCGAGCGAACCGTGAGGCCCACGCTCACCGAGCGGATGTTGGCCGGGTTCATGTTGTAGCGAAGCGGCGCGTCGTAAGGGGTGCTGTACGTGGGCGCGGGGACGTCCGCGTCGTACTTGGGCAGCACCACGGAGTCCTCGTCTCCCAGCACCCAGCCCTGGCCGCTGCCGACGGCGCCATCCGGCGGGGGGAGTCCGGCGCAGCACGCGGAGTTCGCGGGAGGCCGGTTCATCAAATAAGCGACCTGGAAGGACTCGACGTCGGAGGCAATCGGGTCGAAGTCGGCGTTCTCGGCCCAGCCGTGCCGCACCACCAGGTAGGGCCGGCCGCCGTGGGCCTCCACCCGCATCCGCTTCTCCTGCACCAGCATGACGAAGGGCGCGCGCGTCGAATCCGCCATGCAGGCCCTGGGCGCGTTACCCGGCTGTCCCGCGGGGAGCGCGGCCTCGAGCGACGCCGTGGTGGCGTCCGCCGTCACATCCCCGGCCAGCCGTCCCAGGAAGTACTCCTGGCCACCGGGGCAGGCCACCATCACCGCCTGGCCCTGGCGCAGCGCCTGGCCAAAGGTGGCCGCCGGCTCCAGGTCGAGCCGGTAGGGGGGCGCGCCCGTGGCGTCGAGCTGGCCCCGGCGCAGGTACATGGGGTCGCGGTAGCGGAAGGCGAGGTCGTCCGTGATGAAGGTGCCCCAGTCCGCCACTTCCTGCGTGTAGTTGTCCTTGCGCTCGTCGGGCAGCCCCGTGGTGTCGAAGTTGAAGGCGATGGCCGGGTCCAGGCCATAACCCGCGTAGCGCAGCGTGTGGTTCAGGTAGTCCATTCCCACGCGGCTGCCTTCGACGGCCGTCTTGGAGATGGTGTTGCTCTGGAAGATGTCGTTGACCGCGATGATGGTGCCGGCCACCGCCAGCAGCACCACCGAGGAGACGGTGACGCCCACCAACAGCTCGATGAGCGTGAAGCCGCCGCGAGCCCCGCGCGGGTGCGTCCTCACAGCTCCACCCCCGCGCCGTTCTCCACCGGGTTGTAGAGCGCGACGAACTGCTTCACGTAGCGGCGCTGCCCGGCGTTGGGGAAGGACACCACCACCGCCACCGAGTCGACGGCGGTGTCCGGCGTCCACACGAGCACGCGGCGGTAGTAGTCCTGGCCCCCTTCCCAATAGCCCGGCACCACCTTGAGCAGCGGGTCCGGGGTGGCGCTTTCGTACGCGTCGAGGTCCACCACGCACGCGTTGGGGAGCGAGGAGAGGCCACCGGCCAGCTCCAGCGTCTCCGCGGCGCTGCTGCAGCGCCCGTTGGTCAGCGGACCTGCGCCGGTGAAGAGGCGGGCCCGTCCCTGGATTTGAAGGCCCGAGCGGACCTGCGCCGCGATGGCGGTCGCCTGGGACAGCCGGTTGGCGGCGGTGTTCTGCTGGCTGGCGAAGATGAGCCCGCCAAAGACGCCACTGACGCCAAAGGCGAGGACGGCGGCGGCGGCCATGCCTTCGATGAGGGTGGCGCCGCGCTGGGCACCGCGACGGGTCGAGCGAGTCATGCGCTTCATCGGTGGGTCCTCGTGTCGACGAAGCCGACGGGCGCGGAGATGGCGAAGACGTACTCGCGCTGCTCGTCGGTGGAGAGAAGGGCCAGGGACGCGGCGCGATTCACCGCGCCGTTGCCAGCGGAGATGACGGGTTGGCCCGCGCCGTCGACGAAGCGCGCCGAGCCGTCACTCCGGAAGACGATGGCGCCCCGCCGCGGCGCGCCGCTGCAGAAGCTGCAGTCCGAAACGGGCAGGCCGGTGAAGACGCCGTCCCACTCCAGCCGGCCGCTGGCGCCGAAGCGCACGGAGCGCTGCGTGTAGCGGTCCAGGTACATGGAGTCCATCAACCGCCCCTGGCCCTCGGCGGGATGGATGCTCAGCGGAGGCTCGAAGGTGTTGAAGCGGAGCTGCCCCGCGGGACCGGCGGCGTCACCAAAGCCCCGCGACTGGTCCTCGAGGAGGAACCAGGCGCCATGGCCCGCGCCGGCGTCTCCGTCCGGGTTGATGTCCGGGTAGATGATGAGCCACACGTCGGACTGACGGTCCACCGCGCGCGCCCGGGCCTCCGCGAAGGCGCCGGACAGGTCGGCCGCGGCGTTCTGCGGACCGGTGCGCGCGCTCAGTTGCGCGTAGCCCGCGTACGCGAGCGCGGCCAGCACCGCGAGGATGGCGAGGACGATGCTGACCTCGAGCATCGTCAACCCGCGAGCGGCGCGGCGGCTCACGGGCTCACCTCCACGCGCACGCTCAAGGGCCGCTTGCTGTCCTGCCGCCACACGAGCACTTCGGAGACGCCCCGCTCCAGGCCCTGCACCATCACCTGGTTCGGCTCGCCGACGGACGCCTCCACCAGGCCGGGCTGCTGGACGCGCACGCGCTCGACGTTCTCGATGATGAACTGCGTCTGCTGTCCGGGCGGGACGCGCACCACGACGCCAGAGGGCTCCGCGCCCTTGGCTTCGGCGGCGTAGTCCGCCGGGGCGACTTCGGTGGCGGCGGGCTCGGTGGTGGATTCAGGGGCCGGGGTGGGCTGGGCCCAGGCGGCGGAGGCGGCCAGCGTCAGCGCCAGCGGGGCCCAACGCGACCGGCGGGGGAAAAGCGTCGAAAAGTCCGTGAGCAAGGCCATGGGGGGATGTCCTGCGAAGACAATGGCCCCTGGGGGCTGGGGCGAGTGAGACGCGCAGGGTGTTTGCACACCTCATGCCTCCCTGACGCTTCGGCCAAGCCCTTGACACTTCACGGAATTTTGATGGGGACGGGGTGCCAGCGAGAGCAGCCGACCTCGCAACGTCTGCGAGTCCGCAAACTTTAGGCACACCCAGGCTGCTCGGTGACAGGAGGACTGGAGTCTGAACAGACCCGGGTCACCAGCCGGATTTAATGGTTCTCTGGGCTTTCTTTTCAGACGTGCGCTTCTTGCCTTCCAGGCGACGGCGCTTCGAGCCGGCGGTGGGCTTGGTGGCCCGCCGCACCTTGGGGACGAAGGTGAGGACCTTGAGGCCCTCGCGCAGACGCTCCAGCGCCACGCCCTTGTTCTGGACCTGGCTGCGGCGCTCGGTGGCGCTGACGGACAGCTCCGTGGGGGCGTGGGTGAGGCGCACGCCGCTGGCGGTGGTGTTGCGGTGCTGTCCGCCCGGGCCGGAGGCGATGAAGTAGTCCACCTCGCACGTCTTGAGGAGGGACTCGTCGTCCAGCGTCAAGGCGTCCAGCGCGGCCTGCCGGCGGGCGGGGGAAATGCTCATGGTGGCTCTCAAGGTAACCCTCCCGGGCCCTTTTGCGCACCGATGCCGTGCGCGCAGCCCCCGGCGCCGGACGCACGTCCACCCTGGGCCTGACGCGGGATTCCATGTGGGGCTGAAGGCCCCCTGAAGCGAGGTGGCGCGCGGACGCGTCACCCGCTTGGAAGTGAGCGGCGTTGCGCCCGCTTGCGCCTAGCGCACGTTGACGGAGAAGCCCGTGGTGGCTTGCCGTCCATCCTCGCTGGTGGCGATGAGTCCCGCGGCGACCGGCACGCGCGTGATGCCCCGGTCGGTGTCGACGTACGGCTCCACGAAGGTCTGGTCCGCGGGGATGGTGACCTCGGGCATGCTGATGCGGCGGGTGGGCGAATCCAGGGAGACCGTCACGGGACCGGTGAAGCCCTCCGCGCGTGTCACCGTGATGCGCACCTTCGCGTTCTGTCCGCCGAAGAGGTTGAGCTGCCGCGGCTCCACGGTGATGGAGAAGTCCGGCTGGGGCGCGGGCGGCGCGAGGATGACCAGGAAGATGTTGGCGCCCGTGGCGAACGTCTCCGGGGCATTGGTGGCGAGCAGCAGCGCGCGGAACATGCCCCGGGCCTGGGTTTCGGGCGCCACCGTGTACGTGGAGGTGGCGGTGACGCTGGGCTCGCCTTCAGGCAGGACGATTTCCGGCGCGAGGGTGACGCCTTCGGGCGCGTTCGAGAGGCCGATGCGGAACTGGCTTTGGTCATCGCCCTCCCGCCGCACGGTGACCTCCACCGGGAGGCTCTCCCCGGGAATGGCGGTGACGGTGTCCGGGAGGCCGAAGCTCATGCGGAAGAAGGGGGCGTCATTGCCGCAGGCCATGGCCAGCGCGCAGCCGAGCAGCGCGAGGCTCCGGACGAGGGGGCGGCGAAGAGGGAAGGTCATGGCTTGGGTCTCCTGGTGCGCGTCAGCATCGGTCCACCGTGGCACCCGGGCAAGCGGCGCCAGGGCAGGCGAGCTCAGCCGAACAGCGCACGGGCCACCTCGTAGGTGCCCACATGGGCCTCAATCGTCGCGGAAAGCGGCTTCGCATAACCCCCGCCCAGCGTGAGCACCACGGGAATGCCCCGCTGGCGCGCCGCCTCCAGCACCAGCCGGTCCCGTTCGCGCAGGCCCGCGTGGGTGAGCGAGAGCCGCCCGAGCGCGTCCTCCGTGAGCGGGTCCACGCCCGCCTGGAAGAAGAGGGCGCAGGCTCCGGCGCGGTCGAGCACCTCGGGCAGGTAGAGCGCCAGGGCGTCGAGGTACTCCGCGTCCCCGGTGCCATCCGGCAGCCCCACGTCGAGGTGGGAGGGCTGCTTGCGGAAGGGGAAGTTGTTCTCGCCGTGCATGGAGAAGGTGAAGACGGCGTCGTCTCCGGCGAAGACGGCCGCGGTGCCATTGCCCTGGTGGACGTCGAGGTCCACCACGACGGCGCGGCGGAGCGCTCCTTCGGCCTGGAGGACGCGGATGGCCACCGCGATGTCGTTGAAGACGCAGAAGCCCTCGCCGTGGTCGGGAAAGCCGTGGTGCGTGCCGCCGGAGAGGTTGCCGCCAATGCCATCGCGGAGCGCGGCGCGTCCCGCGTCGATGGTGCCCGCCACCGCGGCGGCGAAGCGTTGGACCAGCCCGGGAGACCACGGGAAGCCGAGCCGCCGCAGCTCCGCCTCGGTGAGGGTGCCGTGGAACAGGGCGTCGAGGTAGCGGGGCGTGTGGACGCGCTCCAGGTCCTCGCGGGGGCAGGGCGTGGATTCGGTGATGGCCGCCGGGGAGAGGACGCCCCGCTCCAGCAGCGCCTCGCGCAGCAGGCGGTACTTCTCCATAGGGAAGCGGTGGCCAGGGGGCAACGGCACTTCGTAGCTGTCCGAATGGAAGACGCGCACGCGGGCCAGCCCTAACGGGCGTGCGGGGCGGGCGCAACCCGGCGGGTGCGTGAGAAATCGACCAGGGGCGTAGACCTTTTGGCGGGGACCCGCGTTCCAGAGTCGAACGCGCACGCAGAACCCTTCCTGATCCGCTGTCGTCCCTTCCCTTGGAGAACGTCATGGACCTCAAGTCCCTGTCGCGGGCCGTGTTGTCGGCCGCGCTCGCCACCACCTTGTTCGCGACCCCGTCCCTGGCCCGGGAGGCGCCCGCCGTGGACGCCGCCCCCAAGCCGGCTCCGGCCAGCAAGGACGTGAGGCGCCACCCGGTGGCCAAGCCCCCGTCGGCGACGCCTCCCGCGGCGCCGCAGGCGAAGGAGCCGCAGGACGCCCAGGCCCTGGCCGCCAAGCCCCGCATCGAGGTGGTGTTCGTGCTCGACACGACGGGCTCGATGAGCGGGCTGCTGGAGGGCGCGAAGCGGAAGATCTTCTCCATCGCCTCGCGCATCGCGCAGGGCCGGCCCACGCCCCACCTGAAGGTCGGCCTGGTGGCGTACCGCGACGTGGGCGACGACTACGTGACGAAGCGCTTCGACCTGAGCGACGACCTGGACACGGTGTTCGCCAACCTGCGCAAGTTCGAGGCGGGCGGCGGTGGTGACGCGCCCGAGCACGTGGGCCGCGGCCTGGGAGAGGCGGTGTCCAAGCTGTCCTGGAGCCAGGACCGCTCGGTGATGAAGGCCATCTTCCTGGTGGGTGACGCGCCCCCGGCGCAGCGCAACGACGACTGGGACTTCAAGCACTGGTCGAAGAAGGCAAAAGAGAAGCACATTGTCGTCAACACCGTGCGCTGCGGCCAGGACGCGGAGACGGAGGTCTCGTGGCGCTACGTGGCGAAGCTGACGGACGGCACGTTCGACTCCATTGACCAGTCCGGCGGCATGGTCGCCGTGGCCACGCCGTATGACGCGGAGCTGGCGAAGGTGAACTCGGAGCTGGCGTCCAAGACGCTCTACACGGGCCGCAAGGAAATCCAGGCGGAGAACCGGGTCCGGGCCGAGTCCATGGCGAAGCTGGCGCCGGAAGCGGCGGCCGAGCGCATCAGCTTCATGAAGAAGACGCGCGCAGCGGGTTCGGGGGGGGCGCCGGCGAGCAGCGCGCCCAAGGCGGTGGGCGGCGCGGTGGACCTGGTGGAGGCCCCAGCGGCGCTGGCGAGCGTGAGCGCGGACGACATGCCCTCCGAGCTCAAGGGCCTGTCGGCCGAGGCCCAGGTCGCGAAGGTGAAGCAGCTCTCCGAGGAGAAGAAGACGCTGGAGAAGAAGGCGGAGAAGCTGGCGGCGGACCGCGAGGCGTGGCTCGCGAAGAACGCCCCCGAGAAGGAGGACGCCTTCGACGCCAACGTGATGAAGGGTGTGAAGACGCAGGCCGCGCGGTACGGCATCGCGTACTGAGCGCCAGCGCGAAGCCGGGGGGACAGGACGCCGCGGGCCCTTGCTTGGGTGCCCGCGGCGTCTTCATGTCAGGCGTGCGTGCGCCCGCGCACTACTCCCGGGTCACCGCCCGGAGCACCACCTCGCGCCGCCGCTCCAGCAGCCGCTGCGCCAGGGGGAGCACGGCCCGGTACAGCGCCACGTTGAGGCCGGCCGCCAGCACGAGCATCCCCGCCGTGGCCCAGGTGGGCCCTTCCTTCCCGGCCAGCTTGAGCGCCCAACCGAAGGGCATGCAGCCCACGCTGGCCGCGACGATGCCCAGCATGGAGGCCGTCAGCGGAATCTTGTCCCGCCGCTTCAGGCTCGCGTGGAACTTCACCGGGAAGTACAGCGACAGGAAGTTGCCCGCGGCCAGCAGCACCGGCACCACGGAGAGGACGGCCGCGATGGCGCACAGCACGTCCACCACGGTGCCGAAGCCGAAGTACACCCGATAGAACAGCGCCACCAGCACCGCCATGCCGAGCGCCGCCGCGCCTTGAACCTGATTCTTGGCCCGCAGCACGTCCGCCAGGTCCAAGGGCGCCGCGAGGAACGCCGCGAAGCCCTGCCCGTCATACGCGAAGGTGTTCTGGGAGAACGTGGAGGCAATCACCACCGCGCCGTAGATGCACAGGCCGCCCATCAGCCACGCGTCCGCGGAGCCGCCCAGGACGAACACGAACAAGTCCCGGCCGGACAGCAGCTTCAGCAGGATGGCGAGGATGAAGGGCACCGACGCCAGCAGCCGCGCGCGCGGGTTGCGCCACAGGTCCAGCGCCTCGCGCGTCACCAGGGTGGTGTAGCGCGTCCGGGTGGTGGCGAAGGGATTGCTGTCCTTGGCGTCCTTGCGCTGTCCGCCCGCGCGTCCCGCCTGCCGGTGGAAGCGCATCAGCAGCGCGTACGCCACCGCCATGCCCACGCCCGTGAAGAAGAGCAGGGCGGCCGCCTCCACCATGGCCACCCGGGGCCGGTGCCACGCGAGGTTTGCCAAGCCGTCTCCGAACAGGCCCGGGGGCACGCGGCTCAGCGCCAGCGTCGCGTTGACGATGATGGACATGTCCAGCGCGCCCACGCCGGCCTCGCCCACCGCCGTCAGCCACGAGGTGTCGATGGGCGGGATGAACGACGCGGCCAGGAGGAACAGCGCCAGGCCGCCGCCCATGATTTCCGCGCTGTGCTTCTCGCGCAGCACGTTGATGACGGCGTACAGCGCCACGCGGCTCCAGGCCGCGCACAAGAGCGCGAAGAGGACGTAGAGCACCACCGCCATCCACGGCATGTACAGCACGTACCGCGACGCGAAGCCCAGCGCGGCCCCGGTGAGCGGCGCGTAGAACACCAGCGCGCGCGGCTCGAAGAGGCTGGCCACGGTGGAGGCGATGAGCAGCCGGAAGGGCGAGATGGGGAAGGCCGCGTAGCGGCTCAGCTCGGAGTGGTCATCCACGCCCGCCGACAGCAGCGGCCACGTCACCCACACGGAGAAGGTGACGAAGCACAGCAAGTTGAGGATGAAGAAGGGCCACACCTCGCTGTCCGCGATGGTCCGCACCCGCATCAGCGCGAAGAAGGTGAGGCCCAGGAACACGCCCGGCGCGCTGGACGCGAGGAAGGCGGCCACCGCGAGCAGCCTGCTGCGCCCCGGCCCCTGGTTGAGCCCGATGTCGAAGCGCAGGCCCCACAGGAGCCACAGGTGCCGGAAGAAGCCGGGCACGGCGGGGCGGCTCATGCGGACTCCCGGTGCAGCGCCGCCACGGGCGCGGGGGCGTCGCCATAGAAGGACAGGCGCGCGTTGCGCGAGGCCGGCACGGAGATGAGCTTCTCGAACACCGCCTCCAGCGACGGGCAGTCGTAACGCGACAGCAGTGTGCCCACCGGGCCCTGGTCCAGCATGCGTCCGCCGCGGATGATGCCCGCGTGGGTGGCCAGCCGCTCCGCGATCTCCAGGACGTGCGTGGTGAGCAGCAGCGTCACGCCGCGCCGGCTCAGCTCGCGCAGCAGCTCGCGGATGACGCCCGCGGCCAGCACGTCGATGCCCTCGAAGGGCTCGTCCAGCAGCACCAGCTCCGGCGCGTGGATCAGCGCCGCGGCGATGGCGAGCCGCCGGCGCATGCCCTTGGAGTACTCCGCCACCAGCGCGCCGGCCTTGTAGGTGAGCTCCGTCAGCTCCAGCAGCTCGGTGGCGCGGGCCGCGGCCACGTCGCCGTCCAGCCCGTACATGCGTGCGCAGAAGGTGAGGTATTGCCGTCCGGAGAGCCGCTCGAAGAGGCTCAGCTCCTCCGGCACCACGCCGACGCGGCGCTTGACCTCCATGGGCCGGGCCACCGCGTCCACGCCGAGCATGCGGATGGTGCCCGCGTCCGGGCCATACACGCCCGTGAGCAGCGCGATGCTGGTGGACTTCCCGGCGCCGTTGGGGCCCAGGTACGCGTAGAAGGCGCCCCGAGGAATCTGCAGGTCCAGCCCGTCGAGCGCGGTGAAGTTGCCAAAGCGCTTCTGCAGGCCACGGGCGTCGATGGCGAGGTCATCGGAAGGAGAGGGCATCATGGAATGCCCTGCATCTCACCCGAGCCCGGCACCGGGGGACAATCCCCCACCCGTCATCGGGAGGATGCCCGCCGCCCCGAGTGGGGCCCGATTCAGTGGACGAACGACATCTCCGGCGGACCGGCGATCTGCTGCACCGTCATCCGCACCTTGTCCAGGTCCACCGGCTTGGAGATGTAGCCGGCGGCGCCCACCAGCTCGGCCTCCCACTCGAAGCCGTAGCCGGAGATGATGATGATGGGCAGTCCCCGCGCGCGGGGCATCTTCTTGAGTGCGTCGAGCAATCCCCAGCCACTCATGACAGGCATCCGCAAGTCGAGCAGCACGGCGGAGGGCATGTCTCCCTCCAGCAGGTCCAGCGCTTCACGGCCGTTGGCCGCCTGAACCGTGGGATAGCCCATCTCCTCGAGGGCATCGCAGATGAGCGTGCGGTGGCTCGCGTCGTCGTCGACGACCAGGATGTGGGTCATGGCAGGGCCTCGGGGAAGCAGCGGCTGGTGGGTCTCTCGCCGCGGAATTCTATGGGCAGGATGATGGGAACTCCTCTTCCATTCCGGAAGGGGCTCCCACGCTTTTCAACAGCGAACGGCCCGGGGGGACCAGGCTTGAATCCAGGGCCTTGGGGACAGGGGGACTCACACTCCGTAAAGGCGCAGCGCGTTCTGCCCCAGGATGCCGGCGAGCACCGCGTCATCCAGCTTCATCCCCAGCAGCGTCCGCAGCTCCCGGTCCCACGCATAGGGCAGGTTGGGGAAGTCGGTGCCGTAGAGGATGCGCTCGGGCCGGACTTCCAGCGCGCGCCGGGGCAGGGGCACGGGGAAGTACCCGGCCAGGGCCATGGTGGTGTCCAGCCAGAGGTTGTCGTGGCGCTCCAGGAGCCGGGCATACGCGTCGAACTCGTCCGCGCCCAGGTGGGGCACGCACAGCTTCAGCGTGGGATGGTCCTTCAGCACACGCTCCACGCGTTCGGCGGCGCAGAGCGCGTAGGTGTCGCAAGGGTAGTGGGGGCTGGAGGGCTCCCGGCCCGCGTGCATGACGAGGGGCCGGCCCGCCTTCGCGCACGCGGCATACACCTCGTGCAGGTGCGGCGCGTCGGGCGAGAAGGCTTGCACGTGACAGTGAATCTTCACGCCGCGCAGGCCGGCGGCGAAGGCCTCCTCCAGCACGGCCGTGGCCTCCGGCTCGCCTGGGAGGACGGTGGCCAGCCCCAGCACGCGGGGCTCCTCGCGGGCCACCTCCGCCACGTAGGCGTTGAGCGCGCGCGCCATGCCCGGCCGGTGGGAGTAATGGAGTGCCACCACCTGGCTGACACCTCGCGACAGGAGGAAGTCGAGCACCTGGCGCGTGTGCAGTTTGTAGCGGATGGGCCAGCCGTACTGGTCGAACCAGCGCCACACGGCCTCGAACACCCGGTCGGGGAAGAGGTGGACGTGGGCGTCCACCACGGGGGGCAACCCCTCGGGCAGTCGCGGGCCCTCCTCGTCCCGCAGACCGGGCATGGGCATGGCGATGCCCGCCTCCCGCCACGTGGGCGCGGAGGCCAGGCAGGGGGCGGGCGAGTCGGCGTCAGCGTCCGTCATGGCGAAGACGTCTACGCCTTCTTGTCGCTGTCGTCCTTGGCGCCGTCCGTCCGCCGCAGATACGTGTTGTGCGTGTAGCCCTGGCGGGACAGCCGCTGCGCCTCGATGGCGTCCGCGACCTTGCCGCACACCTGCCCGAGCATCCGCAGCGACTCGGCCAGGAGCCGCTCCGCGTGGTCCTGGGCGTCGGCGGCCTGGATGGTGGTGCGCTCTTTGCGGAACAGTCCGGGCAGCTTCATCTCCCCTGAATCATAGGTGACGCACTGCTCCGGTGCCACCGCCCCGGAAGGCAGCGCTTAACCGCGTTGACGGCCGGCGGAATTTACATTTTTGAGCAGTCACCGCCGCCCTCCCGCCTGGATGCCTGCCATGTGTGCCTCTAACCCCTTGGACTTCGAGGCTTTTGACGAATTTTCAAGTGGGGGGATGACACGGAGTTAATCCGGCCATACATTGGACTCCGTTGGATTTACGGCAGAGGAGCTGCGCATGGCTTACGACGGCGAGCTGGTGAAGATGGAGAACGGTCGCTGGGCGCGGTTCCAGCGGTGCCAGGTGTACCGCCCGGGCGTCGAGGACGCGGGGGAGACCATGCTTCTGATCGCGGTGGAGCTGGAGGAGCGCTATCAGCGCCAGCTCGACGCGGCGGCGGACTCCCTGGCCCAGTACCGCCTCCAGGGCGTGCCCGTTCAGGTCCGTTTCGACGCGGATGCGCAGGGCATCACCCTGCAGCCCGAGCAGACGGTGTCCGCACCCGCGGTGCACTGAGCGCCGACGCCGCGTGAGCGGCTGTCCGCCGATTTGACGGATTCACAACACCCGGGGCCTCGCGATTCACATCGCGGGGCCCTTCGTTTTTACACCGCCTGACGAGGGGCGTCAGGCGTCGTCCAGCCAACGGGTATAGGCCTCGAAGCCGTAATCCCTGCCCAGGAATGAGCGCACCAGGTCCGCGGCATCCCGTGAGCCCCCGGGCCCGAGCACGGTGTCCCGGTAGCGCTGGGCGGTGGCGGGGTCCATGAGGCCGTGTCGCAGGAACGGCGTGAGCAGGTCCCGGGCGATCACGAGCGACCACAGGTAGGCGTAGTACGCGGACGAGTAGTAGCCGTCCAGTTGGACGAAGGAGAGGTGGGCGTAAGTGTCGTCCAGGGCGGGGAAGGGCATGTACCGCTCCTGCAGGGCATTCACGCGTGCGGTGGTGTCCATCCCGGCGGGGTTGCCCGCGTGGAGCTGGAGGCTGACGGCCGCGTAGAAGAGCTGCTGGCGCAGCCACAGGCCCTTTCCGAAGGCGTCCGCGCGCCGCATGCGGGTGATGAGGTCGGTGGGCAGCGGCTCGCCGGTGTCGATGTGGCGGGCGAAGGTCCGCAGCGATTCGGGCCGCCAGGCCCACTCCTCCAGCACCTGGGCGGGGGCCTCCACGAAGTCGCGCTCGGTGCGTGAGCCGGACAGGCCCGCCCAGCGCGTCTGTCCGCCGAGGATGTGGTGCAGCAGGTGGCCGAACTCGTGGAAGAAGCTCTGCACCTGGGTGTGCTGGAGCAGCGCGGGGTGGGCGCCGGGCCGGGGGAAGTTGCTGGTCATCACGCCCTCCGGGAGCGACCTTCCCGCGCGTCCGGTGGCCAGGTCCCACTGGGCGGGGTGGGCGTACTTGTTCGGCCGCGAATGCATGTCCAGGTAGAAGCGCCCCATGCGGGTGGGGCCCTCGTAGACGTCCCAGGCCTCGATGTCCGGGTGCCACACCGGCGCGTCCGTCACCCGGCGGTAGGTGAGCCCGAAGAGCCGCGAGGTGATGTCCATCACGCCCTGCTTCACGCGCGTGTATTCGAAGTAGGGCCGCAGCTCGCGCGAGTCGAAGCGGTAGCGCTCCGCGCGCACCAGCTCCTTCAGGTGCGTCTGCTCCCACGGCTCCACGCGCTGCGCGCCGGGGACGTCGCGCTGCTTGCGCTCCAGGAGCGCCGCGTAGTCGTCCTTCACGCGCGAAGCGGTGGCGGTGGCGAGCTGCTCGATGAAGTTCTCGGCCACCTGCTGCTGGCGGACCATCTTGTCCTCGGACGCGTAGGCGGCCCAGTTGGGGTAGCCCAGAAGCGTGGCCAGGTCGTGCCGCGCCTGGAGCAGTTGCGACAGCGTCTCCAGGTTGCGTGGGTGGCCGCGTTGCTGGCCCGCGCGCCAGAGCGCTTCCCGGGCGCGGTTGTCACGCGCGTACGTCAGGAATGGCAGGGCATCCGGCGGGTCGGTGGTGATGCGCACCGTGCCGTCGGGGCCGGGCGGATGGTGGCGGACGTAGTCCTCGGGCAGCCCGTCCAGCGCGTCCGCGGGGACGTCCACGTGCCGGATGTCCTCGCGGATGTGCTGGCTGAACGCCTGGCCCAGGCGGGTGAGGGCGTCATGCAGGACGCGCAGCCGCGCGCGCGTCTCCGCGTCCCTGTGCACGCCCGCGCGCCGGAAGCCGCGCAGCACCAGGTCCACCCAGCGCCGGGTGGCGGTGTCCTCGCCGCTCAGGTCCAGCTCGGCCAGGGCCGCGTACACGCGTGGGTCCAGGGACACGTCCGTGCGCAGGCTGTCGGCGTCTTGCGCGCAGCGCGCCGCCGCGTCGCGAAAGGCCGCGTCCGGGTGGGTGTTGGCGCCAAGGCCCGCGCGTCCGCTGGCGTCGTCGAGCAGCGCCATCGCGTCGTCGTATGCGGTGAGGGCCGGCTCCGGCGCCCTGGGGGTCGGCAGGCTCAACAGGGCTTCGATGTGCGCGCGCGCTCGCTGGAGGTCACGCAGGCATTCAGACAGGAAGTGCCCTGCGGGGAGGGTCAGGTGGCGGCCCGCATCGGGCTCGCGCGGCCCCAGCGGTGGCGCCGCCCCCTCCGATGACGCGAGGCGCTGCGCGGAGGACATGCCGGCGCAGCTCGCGAGCGCGAGGCTGACGATGAAAACGACCAAGCGGTGCAAGTGCCACTCCCAGCGCGGGTGAGGGGGCAACGTGCGCGGGACAGGCCTATTTCCGCGGCGCGCTCCTGGAGGGAATGACGAAGAGCGCGCCGATTCCTGCAAGATTCCGCCACGAATGTCGTCGACCCGGGTCAACTCTCCGGGGCTGAGAATGCGTGGAGCCCCGCGTCAGTCGCCGACCTGGAAGAAGCGGGCGGCGTTCTCGTGGGTGATGCGCTGGACGATGCGCTCGGAGAGGCTCGCCTTGGCCAGCAGGTTGGCGGCGCGCGCCAGGCCCAGGATGTCCCCGGCGCCGTCGCCCGCATCGGAGTTGAGCACCAGCCGCTCGCTGCCCAGCCGCCGCACCAGCGCCACGGCGCGCTCGGCCTTGAGCGCCTCGGGATGCAGCGTCAGCCCCGCCCAGTGGCCCACCTCCAGGATGGTGCGCACCGTGCGCGCGTTGGCGTGGTCCACCAGCGCGCGCGAAGGCAGGAGCCCCGACTGCCGCAGCAGCGTGAGGATGCGCCGCGTGTGTCGCTCCTTTTCGGTGGTGGGCGTGTGCACCAGCACGCGCAACTTGAGGCCGCGGGCCAGCGCGAGCTGCTCCAGGAAGGCCTCCTCTTCCTCTTCTCCGCCCGCGTGCAGGCCCGTCTCGCCCAGCGCCACCACGCGCCCGCCCTGGAAGTAGTCGGGCAGGGCGGAGAGGACCTCGGACAGGCCGCGCCGGGGGATGCAGCGCGGGTGGACGCCCAGCGCCGCGTACGCGCGGATGCCCAGGCGCTCCAGCCTTGGGAGTTGCCGCTCCACCAGGTCATCGAAGTGGCGCAGCAGCGCCTTCGACGTGGGCTCCGGGAAGTGGTGCGCCACCACCAGCGCCCGCTCCACGCCGAAGAAGCGCATGGATTCCAAATCCTGGTCGCTCAGGCTCTCCGGGTGGAGGTGCGCGTCGAAGATGGGCGGTGGCGTGGGCACTGCTCAATCCTGCCCCAGGGCGGCGCCCTCGTTGCGGGGATCGCTCGCGGAATAGCGCAGCCCCGTCTTCGGGTCGCTGTACACGGCCTCCGCGTCGCCCCACTGCTCCACGCGGCGGACCTTGTGGCCCTTGGCCTCCAGCACGGACAGCGTCGCCGGCTCCAGCCCCCACCGGTCCACCCACAGCTCGTCGGGCAGGTACTGGTGATGGAGGCGGCCCTCGTTCACCGCGCGCGCCACGTCCATGCCGTGGTCCACCACGTTGCTGATGACCTGGATGACGGTGGTGGGGATGGTGGAGCCGCCCGGGCTGCCCACTGCCAGCATGACGCGCTTGGGGTCGTCCTTGGCGAACACCAGCGTGGGCGACATGGAGGACAGCGGCACCTTGCCCGGGGCAATCGCGTTGGGCTCGCCCGTCACCAGGCCGTAGGCGTTGGGCACGCCGGGCTGCGCGGCGAAGTCGTCCATCTCATCGTTGAGGAGCACGCCGGTGCCCTTGGCCACCACGCACGAGCCGAAGCCGTAGTTCACCGTGGTCGTCATCGCCACCGCGTTGCCGTCCTTGTCGATGACGGAGATGTGCGTGGTGTTCTTCTTCTCCGGCTCGGGCGTCAGGGTGGTGGGCTCGTCCGTCAGCGTGGAGCCGCGGACGCCTTCCTTCGGCGCCAGCAGCGACGCGCTGGGCGTGGCCTTCTTCGGGTCGATGGAGCCCGCCAGGTCCGCCACGTGGCCCGAGGACACCAGCCGCGCCAGGGGCACGTCCACGAAGGCCGGGTCGCCCAGGTACTTGGCCCGGTCCACGTACGCGCGCCGCACGGCCTCCGCGTAGAGGTGCAGTGTCTCCGCGTCCCGGAAGTCGAAGCCCTTGGGGCGAAGCTGCTCCAGCGCGGTCAGCACCTGGATGACGGCCACTCCGCCCGCGCTCGGTGGCGGCATGGTGAGGATGCGGTGGCCGCGGTACGTGCCCTCCAGCGGGGTGGCCTCGCGCGTCTTGTACCGGGCCAGGTCCTCCTGCGTGAGCACGCCGCCGCCGTCCTTCACCGTGGTGGCGATGGCCTTCGCCACCGGCCCCGCATAGAAGGCCTTGGCGCCGCTCTTCGAGATGGCGGTCAATGTCTTCGCCAGGTCGGGCTGGCGAAGCACGTGTCCCAGCGGGGGCGCCTCCCACTGGCCCTGCGCGTTCTTCACCAGGAACACCCGCGCGGCCTCCGCGTCGCGGCTCAGGCACGCCAGGCGGCCCTCCGCCATGGTGCGGTAGCGGGGCGTCACCCACAGGCCCTTCTTCGCCGCCGCGATGGCCGGCGCCAGCACCACCGCGGGCTTGAGCTTGCCGTGGGCCTTGAGCAGCTCCAGGTAGCCCGCCACTGCGCCCGGCACCGCCACACTCAGCGCGCCGTCCGTGGACAGGCCCGGTACCACCTTGCCGTCCTTCAGGTACATGTCGCGCGTGGCCGCCGCGGGGGCCACCTCGCGGAAGTCCAGCACCTGCGTGGCGCCGCTCTTCCCGTCATGCACCAGCGCGAAGCCGCCGCCGCCAATGCCGGAGTGGTAGGGACCCACCACCGCCGCGACGAAGGCCGCCGCCACCGCCGCGTCCGTGGCGTTGCCGCCCTTCTCCAGCATCTCCAGCGCCGCGGCACTCGCCTGGGGGTACGCCGTGGCCACCGCGCCACCCCGGTAGGGCCGCGCCGCCTGCGCTGCGCCGGCCACCAGCAACGCCGCCACCACCAGCCCTCGCCACGTCACCCCACTGCGGAAGCTCGTCTCCTTCACGGGTTCAGCCCTCCTCGCACTGTCGGAACAGTCCCTCGCTGGCTTTCGTCCTGGGTGATGTGTTACCCGGGCGACAAAAGCCTACCCTCCAGTCCAGCGACTGAAGGGGGCCAGACGGACTACATGTGTCCCGGTATGCACGAACCGTATGGTCGGGACCATAGTTTCAGCTAGACGACATTTTTCTTCTTGGATTGTTCCCGGTCGGCGTGCATCCTAGTCCCATCATGAATCGCGTTCGGGGGAGCGTATGAGCACGCCAGCCATGCCCGAGAAAACGACCTCACCCTGCGCCGCGCCCACCGCGGCCGAGGTCACGGTCTTCTTGAAGCCCAGCTTTGGCATCACGATTCAGCGCAACACCCTGTGCGTCTCGGTCCGTGCCAGGGCGCGGCCGGTGGACACCACCCCGCCTTCTGATCCGCGCGCGGTTGACGACTCGATTCCCTGTCCCTAATTCTCCGCCGCATGAGCGTTTTGGCGGCGGTGGTGCTGTGCGCGGGCAAGGGCACGCGGATGAAGTCGGAGAAGGCGAAGGTCCTTCACCCCATCCTCGGCCGGCCCATTTGCGCGTATCCCCTCAAGCGGGCCCTTGAACTGGGCGCCACGTCGGTGGTCCCCGTGGTGGGACACCAGGCGGAGGCGGTGGAGAAGTCGGTTCGCGCCCTCTTTCCGGAGGCCCCCCTGCGCTTCGCGCTCCAGCGCGAGCAGCGCGGCACGGCGGACGCGGTGCGCTCCGCCGAGGAGGCCCTGAAGGGGTACTCCGGGCGGGTCCTCATCCTCTACGGCGACGTGCCGCTGTTGCGCCGGGAGACGCTGGAGGCGCTGCTGGCCGCCCACGACCAGGCGGGCGGCAAGCTGGCCATGGTGGCCACCACCCTGGAAGACCCCACGGGCTACGGCCGCGTCATCCGCGAGGGTGGCAAGGTGACGCGCATCGTGGAGCACAAGGACTGCACCCCGGAGCAGCGCGCGGTGCGCGAGTGCAACGCGGGCATCTACTCCGTGGACGCGGACTTCCTCTGGAAGGCGCTGGCGGAAATCAAGCCGCAGAACGCGCAGGGCGAGTACTACCTCACGGACCTGGTGGAGATGGCCGCGAAGCTGGGCCCCGTGGGCTCGGTGGACGCGGACGCCACGGAGACGGCCGGCGTGAATGACCGGGTGGAGCTGGCCGCGCGCGCGCGCGTGCTCCAGCAGCGCATCAACGAGGCGCACATGCGCGCCGGCGTCACGCTGCTGGACCCCGCCACCACGTACATCGAGGAAGGCGTCACCGTCGGCTCCGACACGGAAGTGGGCCCCAGCGTCACGCTGGCCGCCGGCACCGTGGTGGGCAAGGGCTGCTCCATTGGCCAGGGCAGCGTGCTGCATGCCTCCACCGTCGCGGATGGCACCGTCATCAAGCCCTATTCCGTGCTGGAAGAGGCGCGGGTGGGGGAGCGCAATGTCATTGGTCCCTTCTCGCGGCTGCGGCCCGGAACGGAGCTGGCCGAGGACGTGCATCTGGGCAACTTCGTGGAGACGAAGAAGGCTCGCATTGGAAAAGGTTCGAAGGCCAACCACCTCACCTACCTGGGTGATGCTGTCATTGGTTCAGGGTGCAACGTGGGGGCGGGCACCATCACCTGTAACTATGACGGGGTGAACAAGCACCTCACCGAGCTGGGCGACGGCGTGTTCATCGGTTCCGACACGCAATTGGTGGCGCCCGTGAAGGTGGGCGACGGCTCGTATGTCGGCGCGGGCACCACGGTGACGAAAAATGTGCCTCCCGGGAGCCTCGCTGTGTCCCGCACGCCACAGGTGACCAAGGAAGGTTGGGTGGCCACCAAGAAGGCGCGGCAAGCGAAGGCTCGGGCTGGCTAGACGGCGCGGCTCTTGCTTGGGAACCAGGCAGAGCGCTGCACGGCAGGGATGTAGGGGAATCCCGCGGATTGCTCCGGCGGGCGTGGGCGTGAGAGAGAGGTGCAACTATGTGCGGGATTGTTGGTTACGTCGGTGACAAGGAATCAGCCCCCATCCTGGTTTCGGGCCTGAAGCGGCTCGAATACCGTGGCTATGACTCGGCGGGCGTCGCGGTGCTGAACCAGCGCAAGCTCAACGTGGTTCGGGCCACGGGCAAGCTCCGCAACCTGGAGAACCGCGTGGTGGCGGACCAGCCGCCGGGGAACATCGGCATCGGCCACACCCGCTGGGCCACGCACGGGCGCCCCTCCGACGAGAACGCCCACCCGCACACGTACAAGGACGTGGCGGTGGTGCACAACGGCATCATCGAGAACCACCTGGCGCTCAAGGAGCAGCTCCGCGCGCGGGGGCACGTCTTCTCCTCCGAGACGGACTCCGAGGTGTTCGCGCACCTCATCTCCGAAGAGCTGGAGCGCGGTCTGGAGCTGCCGGACGCGGTGCGCGCGGCCATTGCCCAGGTGAAGGGGACCTACGCGCTGGCCGTGCTGACGGCCAATGACCCCAGCCGCATCGTCTGCACCAAGGACGCCTCGCCCATGGTGCTGGGCCTGGGCGAAGGGCAGAACTTCCTGGCCAGCGACGTGCCGGCGCTGCTCGAGCACACGCGCGACTTCGTCTACATGGAAGAGGGTGACCTGGCCGTCATCACCGCGGCGGCCGTGGACATCTACAACCGCCAGGGCCAGAAGGTGAACCGGCCCACCCGCCGCATCGACTGGACGCCGATGATGGCGGAGAAGGGCGGCCACAAGCACTTCATGCACAAGGAAATCTGGGAGCAGCCCCGCGCCGTCGCGGACACGCTGCGCGGCCGGATGCTCCTGTCGGAAGGCGACGTGCACTTCGAGGGCTGGAACCTGTCGGCGGAGAAGGTCCGCTCGCTGACCAAGGTCACCATCCTCGCGTGCGGCACCTCGTGGCACTCCGGTGTCGCGGGCAAGCACATGATCGAGTCGCTGGCGCGGCTGCCGGTGGAGGTCGAGCTGGCGAGCGAGTTCCGCTACCGCGACCCCATCGTCGACAACACGCACCTGGCCATCGCCATCAGCCAGTCGGGTGAGACGGCGGACACGCTGGCGGCCTTCAAGGAGGCCAAGGCCCGCGGCGCCACGTCCATGGCCATCTGCAATGTCATTGGCAGCGCGATGACGCGCGAGGCCGACTTCTCCGTGCTCACCAACGCGGGCCCGGAGATTGGCGTGGCGTCCACGAAGGCGTTCACCACGCAGTTGGTGGCGCTCTACCTGCTGGCCGTCAAGCTGGGCCGCATGCGTGGCACCCTCTCCGTGGAGGCGGCGCAGGAGCACCTGACGCACCTGACGAAGGTGCCGAAGATGATTGAGGACGTGCTCAAGTGCGAGCCCGCCGTCACGCGCGTCTCGCGTGAGTACATGAACGCGCAGGACTTCCTGTTCCTCGGCCGTGGCCCCATGCACCCGGTGGCGCTGGAGGGCGCGCTCAAGCTGAAGGAAATCTCGTACATCCACGCGGAGGGCTACGCGGGTGGCGAGATGAAGCACGGCCCCATCGCGCTCATCGACGACAAGATGCCGGTGGTCGTCATCGCGCCGAAGCAGCCGCACGTGGCCTACGAGAAAATCATTGGCAACATCGAGGAGGTCCGCGCGCGCGGTGGCAAGGTGATTGCCATCATCGACGAGGACGACGAGCACGTGGCGGGCCTGGCCGACCAGGTCATCCGGATTCCGCCCGCCTGCGCGCTGCTGGCGCCGGTGGTGGCCACCATTCCCCTGCAGCTTCTCGCCTACCACGTGGCGGACCTGCGCGGGAATGACGTGGACCAGCCGCGTAACCTGGCCAAGAGCGTGACGGTGGAGTAGCCGCCGGTTCGTCTCACGGTGTGAAACGTTCGAGGCCCGGGCTCCCTGAATGGGGGCTCGGGCTTCGTCGTTTCCGGACTCAGTCGTCGCGGGTCAGTTCGAGCAGCAGGTCCAACGCCTCGGCGGCGTCCAGGCCCTCGAGGAGCTCCAGGTGGTCCACCACCTCGCGGTCCTCGGCGGAGAGGGTGTCGCGGGCGCGCGGCGGCTCGCCGGTGGGATGCGGCTTCTCGGGGACAGCGGGCGCGTGCCGCGGCGGCTCGCGGGATGGCGCGGGCTGTGCGGCGGCGGTGCCGCCCAGCAGCAGGCCCAGCACCGCGAAGGCAATGCCTCTCACGGCTGCCGCCTCTCGCGCAGCCGCTCGCGGACCTCCTGGCGCTGTTCGGGAGACATCTGTCGCCAGCGGCGCAGGTTGTCCCTCAATTGCTCGCGGCGCTCCGGATTCTCCTGCAGGTACTGCCGGATGCGCTGGCGCAGCTCGGCGCGTTGCTCCGGGTCCAGCTTTCGCAGCTCCCGGGCGCGCTCGCGCAACGTCTGGCGTTCGGCGGGGGTGAGGCGTTGGAACTCGCGCAGGTTGGCGCGGATGCGCTCGCGCTCCTCGGGGGCCAGTTGGCGCCAGCGCTCCAGGTTGGCGCGGATGCGCGCCTGCTCCGCGGGAGGCATCGCCTTGAACTCGCGCAGCTTCGCGCGCAGGGCTTCCTTCTGCTCCGGCGTCATCTGCTCGAAGCGCTCCGCGGCCGTGCGCGGCGCGGGTGTCTCCGCGCGCGAGGCGGCCCCCGAGAGCAGCGCGACCATCAACCCCAGCGAGGCAAGACTCCGGCCCATCATTGCACCACCTCCAGTTCGTGGAGCTTCGTGACGACCTCCACGTCATCCATGTCGGTAAGTCCCAGCACCTCGTAGTCCTCGGCCAGCTCCAGGTTCGCCGCCAGCTCGATGACGGAGGCGTCTTCCATCCCCAGCGCCGCGTCCGGGCCAGGGGCCATCATGCGCAGCGACACCGCGAGCACCGCCGCCAGTCCTGTGGCGGGCACCAGCACCGCCGGCCGCAGCCAGCGCCTCACCCGTTCCGACCATGGGGTGGGCAGCGCATCCAGCTTCGCGAACACCTCGCGCCGAGTGGCGGGGGAGGGTTCGAACGCGGGCAGCTCCGCCATCCTCGCCACGGTGGCGCGCAGGAGCGTCTCCGTGGCCCGACAGGCCGCGCAGGCGTCCAGGTGGGCTCGCACCTGCGCGCTCCGGGCGGCGGGCAGCTCGCCGTCCACGTAGGCCGTCACGTCGTCTTCGAAATCACCACACCTCATGCCCTGCTCCTCGCGGGCATGG
The DNA here is from genome assembly GCF_000280925.3 of Myxococcus hansupus. NCBI lineage: Bacteria > Pseudomonadati > Myxococcota > Myxococcia > Myxococcales > Myxococcaceae > Pseudomyxococcus > Pseudomyxococcus hansupus. The sequence continues at coordinate 6,994,270 of NZ_CP012109.1, read as the reverse complement.
TGCCCGCCTGCGGCCCTTCAAGCCTGCGCGCCACCGCCAGCGTGGCGCGGTGGATGAGGCTCTTCACGGCGGACTCGCTCGCCTCGAGCGCCTCCGCGATGTCCCGGTACGCCATGCCCTCGAAGCGGCACATGGTGAAGGCGGCGCGCTCGCGGGCGCTCATGTCCGCCAGCGCCGCGCCCACCACCTGCTCCAGCTCCCGGCCCTCCAGCGCCGTGTCGGGCCTGTCGCCCTGGGGGCCCTCCAGCTCCACGACGTCTGGGTCGTCTCCGCCCAGTCCGTGCGCGGGCATGTGGGGCGCCCGGTACTCGCCGCGCCTCACTTCGTTGAGACAGTGATGGGTGGCCACGCGGAACAGGAAGGTCTTGAAGCGCGCCGTGGGTTGGTAGGCGCGCGCGTTCCGGTAGAGCTTCACGAAGATGTCCTGCGTCAGCTCTTCCGCTCGCGCCCGGTTGCCCACGAAGCGGAACGCGAAGCGCGCCACGCTCGCGTGGTAGCGGTCGAACAGCCAGGCAAAGGCCTGCCGGTCTCCCGCCGCCACCTTCAACATCACCTGTGCGTCCGGGTCCGCGTCGTCCACTCTGACATCAACCCCGTTGTCCGGTGAAAGTTGCGGGGCGCCTTCGCTTTGTGCCGGCCACGGGGGCGTGGCTACAGTTTCCGTCATGCCCGACGCGCCGCGCATACATCCGCCTACGCCGCGGTCCATGGAGGGGGAGGACGCGGCGCCGCGCACGGACGTCGCGCCCTGGGCGCCGCTGCCCGAGGACGACGCGCCCACGCTGCCGCCCACGGGTGGTTTCGCGCATCGCCGGGGAAAGCCCACGCCCCATCTGGATTTGCCGCTGCCGGTGCTGGTGCTCATCGAGCAGGCGACGCGCGCCGACGCGGTGCTCCGCCCCGCGATGGCGGAGCGGCTGAACCATCAACTGGCCCGGATGGCCCAGACGGGCGGGGACCGGCTGGTGGCGGACACCTTCTTGCGGCTGCTGGAGAGCGGACGGCTCAACGGCCTGGTGGACCCGAAAGGGCGCTCGTGCCGCGCGGCGGCGGTGGAGGCCCTGTTGTCGCTGGGCTTCCCCTACGCCCTCGAAGTCCGGCCCGAGGACCTGGAGCACCAGCGCGCCAACGTGCTGGCGCAGCGGAAGAAGGGGCAGGTGAGGCCCTATACGGTCATGGCGGTGGCTGTGGGCGGCCTCTGGGTCCAGTGGCTCTACGAGGCCCTCCGCCCCTCCAAGGATGCCGGCCTGCTCACCTCGCAGGTGGGACTGATGCTGCTGGCCATGGCCGCCTTGTGGCTTGCTCCGCCCCGAACGCCCGTGTACCGCGTGGGGATGCTGCTCCTGGCCCTGGTGTCCCTGGTGGGGGTGTCGCTGCCACTCCTGGCGGGGGCCCCCCTGGGGCTGTGGGCGGGGTTGGCGGGTCTGGTGGCCGCCTTCCTGGCTGCCCTCCGCGAGGGCTGACCCACAGGATGCAGCACGGATGTCAGAGGGGTGGACTAGGGTCTACCCATCGCGTACTAAATGCGCGTTCAGGTGAGCCGGGGTGGCTCGCCAATACAAGGAGCTACGAGCAATGGCCGTGAATCAGGAGAAGGAAAAGGCGATCGAACTGGCGATGTCCGCGGTGGAGCGCCAGTTCGGCAAGGGGTCCATCATGCGGCTCGGCAAGGACGAGCCTCTGATGCGCGACATTCAGGCCATCCCGACGGGCTCCATCTCGCTGGACATCGCCCTGGGCGTGGGTGGCGTGCCCAAGGGTCGCATCATCGAAATCTTCGGGCCGGAGTCGTCCGGTAAGACGACGCTGTGTCTCCACATCGTCGCGGAAGCGCAGAAGCGTGGCGGCATCTGCGGCTACGTGGACGCGGAGCACGCGCTGGACGTGGGCTACGCGCGCAAGCTGGGCGTTCGCACCGATGACCTGCTGCTGAGCCAGCCGGACACCGGTGAGCAGGGCCTGGAAATCGCCGAGATGCTGGTGCGCTCGGGCGCCATCGACGTGCTGGTGGTGGACTCGGTGGCCGCGCTCGTGCCGAAGGCGGAGCTCGAGGGTGAGATGGGCGACGCGCACATGGGTGTGCAGGCCCGCCTCATGAGCCAGGCGCTCCGCAAGCTGACGGGCACCATCGCCAAGAGCCAGACGTGCGTCATCTTCATCAATCAGATCCGCATGAAGATTGGCGTGATGTTCGGCAACCCGGAGACGACGACGGGCGGCAACGCGCTGAAGTTCTACGCGTCGCAGCGCCTGGACATCCGCCGCATCGGCGCCATCAAGAATGGCGACAACGTGGTGGGCAGCCGCACCCGCGTGAAGGTGGTGAAGAACAAGGTCGCGCCCCCGTTCAAGGAAGTCGAGTTCGACATCATGTACGGCACGGGCATCTCCCGTGAGGGTGACCTCATCGACCTCGCCTCCAACGAGAACATCGTGGAGAAGAGCGGTAGCTGGTTCTCCTTCAACGGAGAGCGCATCGGTCAGGGCCGGGAGAACGTGAAGGACTACCTGCGCGAGCACCCGGAAGTGATGAAGGACATCGAAACCCGCGTGCTGGAGAAGTACGGCATCGCGAAGGGCCCGGGCGGCGCGCCGGCCACCCCGGCGGCGGAAGAAGCTCCCGCTGAGGGTGGCAGCGAGAAGCGCGGCCGCGTGAAGGCCGTGAAGTAGTCCGCCCGCGGAACCGGTGTTTTCCGGTTCGTTGCCAGAAGTTTGAGGGCCGTCCACCGCGAGGTGGACGGCCCTTTTGCTTGGCGTCCGTCGTCTTCTACGGGGTTGCCGTACCGAGCGTGGGTGACACGGCGCGTTGTCATTTCATCCGGTGGGGATGTTTCCTGCTGAGCGGAAGGGCGCTCTAGACTCAGGGCCCTGTTTCCTAACCCGCGCAACCCGGAGTGCCGCCTTGTTCGACCGATTCAAACGCCGCAGTTTCCTCCAGGCCGTCGTCGCCGTTGCCGCGACCACGGCGTTCGGATGTTCCGACGACGAGACGTCCTCGGATGCGAGCGAGAAGTACTTCCCTCAGTCGGTGTGCTCGGGTGATCCGCGTCCGGACAGCGTGGTGTTGTGGGTGCGCGCGGTGGACCCGGACAACGCGGGCGCGGACACGACGGTGCGGTTGGAGGTGTCCACCAGCGAGTCGTTCAGCAGCCTGGTGCTGGACCAGTCCTTCACGGCGCGGGCGAGCTTCGACCATGCGCTGAAGGTGAAGGTCACCAACCTGTCGGCGCGCACGACGTACTACTACCGCTTCAGCGTCGACAAGGCGGGGCAGCGCTTCTCCTCGGCGACGGGCCGCACGCGCACCGCGCCGAACGCCACCGACGACGTGCCGGTGAAGTTCGTCTTCGCGAGCTGCCAGGATTACATCGGCCGGTACTACAACGCGTGGCAGCGCCTGCTGCAGCTCAACGAGGACCTCGACTTCGTCGTGTTCCTGGGCGACTACATCTACGAGACGACGGGCGACGCGACCTTCCAGTCCGTGGACGGCCGCGGCGTGGCGTTCAGCGAGCCGGAGAAGGCGCTGCGTCAGGGCACGGGCCTGACGGGGTTCTACGCGGCCAACTCGCTGTCCAACTACCGCGACCTCTACAAGAACCTGCGCACGGACAAGATGATTCAGCGCGTGCACGAGCGCTACGCGTTCATCATCACCTGGGATGACCACGAGTTCTCCGACGACTGCTGGGGCGACGTCGCGACGTACACGGACGAGCGCGTCGACGAGAAGCAGACGGAGCGCCGCCGCAACGCCGAGCAGGCCTTCTTCGAGTACATCCCCATGGACCACGGCGCCAGCGGCGCGGGTGCCATCGACATCAACGCGGTGGTGAGCCAGCCCACGCGCATCTTCCGTGACTTCGAGTTCGGCCGGAACCTGAAGCTGCTGGTGACGGACACGCGCACCTACCGCCCCGACCACCTCATCCCCGAGGACGGGTACCCGGGCACGGTGGCGGTGCCGCAGGAGCAGTTGAACCTGGTGCTGCCGACGCTGCCCGCGCCCGTCCAGGCGCAGCTCCAGTCGGACATGTTCGCCTACGTGGACATCGATGTTCCGGCGCTCACGCCGTACAAGCAGGTCCTGACGGCCGTGTACGTCCAGCAGGCGCTCGCCGCGGGCCTGACGCAGGAAGACGCGGGCGCGAGGGCCGCGCAGTGGGTGTCGGGCAACCTGGCGCTGCTCTACGTGAACCAGGTGGTGGCCGCCGTGAATCAGCAGCGCGTGGCCGCGGGTGAGTCTGCCATTCCGGCCATCCCCGCCGCGGGTGCGTCGCGTGGCCTTGCCTACGCGCACATGGGCAAGACGGGCCTGTTCGGCATGCAGGGCTCGCGCTACGTCGTGGTGAAGCCCATCTTCGACCTGTTCGCGGCCATCAAGTACATGGGCTCGCAGGGCGCGACGGAGAACATCTTCGGCACCGAGCAGGAGGCGTGGCTGCGCCAGACGATGGCGGAGGCCACCAACGCGTGGAAGATTGTCGTCTCCTCCATCTCGCTCACGTCCATGGTGTTCCAGTTGAGCGACAAGCTGGACGTCCCGGACCTCACGCTGCGCCAGGACTTCTACTTCAACGTGGACCAGTGGGACGGCTTCCCCACCAAGAAGCAGGAGTTCTTGAAGTTCCTGCGCGACAGCCAGGTGCGCAACCCGCTGTTCATCTCCGGTGACATCCACGCGTCCTTCGCGTCCGTGGAGTCCGGCATCCCCGCGCTGACGGCGCCGGGCATCTCCTCCGGCTCCATCAAGGAGCTGGCGGGTCTGGCCGTCATCGGCGCGGGCTTCTCGTCGGGCAGCACGGTGTACCGGCACATCGTGACGAACCTGAACGAGTCCCTGGCGGAGGCCAACCCCGGCATCTCCTTCGTGGACGGTGACGCGCACGGCTTCGTGGTGTTGGAGGTCAACGGCACCGAGGCCAAGGCCGCCTTCCACCTCATCCCGAGCGCGGAAGTGGCCAAGGACTACTCGCTGCGCCAGGACGGCGAGTTGACCTCGAAGTTCAAGCGCCTCGACTTCGTCGTCCGGGACGGCGTCATCACCGCCGCCTGAGTAGGGCGGGCCTCACCGTCACGGTGAGGTGTGAGGGCCGCGCCGGGAGCCTGTCTGGGGCTCCGGGTGGCGGCCCTCGGCCGTTTCAGGGTGGGGGAGGCGCGGTGTAGACTGACGGGCAGCATGCGCGCCCACGTCCTCTCCAGCGAAGAGTCCACCGCGTGAGTCGAAGGGATTGTGTCAGGCGCATCCTGCGTCCAGTCCGTGGTGGGGTGGTGGGCGCCGTCTTGCTGGGCGCGGCGGGGGCGCTGGCGGCCGCGCCGGCACCAGACGCCGCGCAGGCGCAGCGTTCCAAACCTTCCGGAGCGGAGCCGCTCGTCGGCGTGGTGGTGGCCCGTCACACGTTGGACCTGACCGCGCAGCAGGATGGCCGGTTGCAGGTGCTCAAGGTGAACCTGGGCGACCGCGTCACCTCTGGACAGGTGCTGGCCCAGCTCGAGCTGGAGCCGCTTCAACTGGAGGCCGCGGCGCGCCAGGCCCAGTTCCAGGCGGCGCAGGCGGAGGTGAGCCGCACGGAGCTGCTGCTGCTCCAGTCGCAGCAGCGCCTCAAGCGTGAGCAGCGCATCCAGGCCTTCACCGCCGCGGAGGCCGTGGAGACGGCGGAGACCGAGGTGGCCCTGGCGAAGGTGAACGTGGAGCTGGCGCAGGCCCGGCGCGCGGAGGCCAAGGCGGTGCTCGACGCCGCGAGCCGGAACCTGGAGCTGGCGCGGATTCGCGCGCCCTTCGCGGGCCGCGTCACCGAGCTGTACCAGGTGCCCGGCGTCACGGTGGGCCGGGCGACCCCCGTCGTGCGCTTGGTGAGCGAGGAGCTGAAGCTGCGCTTCGCCGTCCCGGAACACGTCGCGCCCAAAGTGCGCCTGGGGACGCCGGTGCGAGTCCATCTGCCCGCGCTGGGCCTGACGCTGGATGGCGAGGTGGACAGCCTCGCGCCCGAGGTGGACGTGTCCTCGCGGCACCAGAAGGCGGAGGCCCGGCTGCGGTTGGACAGCTCACTGCGCGACCGGTTGGCGACGGGCCTTCTGGCGGATGTGGAGCTGGGGCCGCCGCCCGTGTCTCGACAGACGCCGTGACGGCGGCTCAGGCCGACGTGAAGGGAGAGGGCCGCGCCCGGAGCGGCGCGTCCTGGAGGCTGCCGCCGGCGTGAGGGGCGCTGCCCGCCAGACGCCCCTGCCGGGTGCCTGGGGGCATCACCCCGTGAGCTTCTGCTGGAGGACGCGGTCCTGATGCGCCACAAGCTCGCTGGTGCGGGGCACCGCGCGCCGGGCGCCCCTGCCGGGTGTCTGGGGCGTCACCCCGTGAGCTTCTGCTGGAGGACGCGGTCCTGATGCGCCACAAGCTCGCTGGTGCGGGGCACCGCGCTCCAGGCGCCCCTGCCGGGTGCCTGGGGGCATCACCCCGTGAGCTTCTGCTGGAGGACGCGGTCCTGATGCGCCACCAGCTCGCTGTAGTGCCCCTGGAGCGCCATCAGATCATCGTGGCGTCCCTGCTCCACCAGGCGCCCCTGGTCCATGACGAGGATGAGGTCCGCGTCCCGAATGGTGCTCAGGCGGTGGGCAATCACCACGCGCGTGCAGTTCAGCTCCGCGATGGCGTCCTGCACGGCCCGCTCCGTCTTCGTGTCGAGCGCGTTGGTGGCCTCGTCCAGCAGCAGGATGGCCGGGCCATGCACGAGCGAGCGCGCCAGCGCGAGCCGTTGACGCTGGCCTCCCGACAGGGAGCTGCCCATGTCGCTGAGAATCGTCTCGTACTTCATGGGCATGGCCATCACCTCGTCGTGAATCTGCGCGCGACGGGCGGCCTCCAGCACCTGCTCCAGGGGCAGGCTGGGGTCGGAGTAGGCGATGTTCTTCCGGATGTCCCCCTGGAAGAGGGCGGGGTTCTGCAGCACCACGCCCATCTGCCGGCGCACGTCCCGCAAATCGAGCTCCCGCAGGGAGTTGCCGTCGTAGCGGATGTCCCCCTTCGTCGGCAGGTACAGCCCGAGCAGCAGGTTGGCCAGCGTGGACTTGCCCGCGCCGGAGCGGCCGACGATGGCCACGAACTGGCCGGGTTGGACGTCCACGCTGACGTCCTGGAGCACGGGCGTGGCGCGGCTGCCGTACTGGAACGAAACGCCGTCCACCTGGATGCCGCCCTGCAGCTTGTGCGCGCGGCGGGGCGTGTCGTCCGTCTGCTCCGGCTTCGCCTGGAGGATGTCGTCCACGCGGTCCAGGTAGCTGCCCACCAGTTGCAACTGGAACGCGGTGGCCACCAGGTTGGAGATGGGCGTGAGGAAGTTCCCCGCCAGCGCGTTGATGGCCAGCATCTCGCCCAGGGAGAGCTGCTGATGCTCAAGCACCAGCCAGGTGCCCACCGCCAGCGTCGCCAGCGGAGACGCCATGCGCAGCGTGGCGGTGAAGGAGTCGGTCAACGCGGACAGCCGGCCGCGGTCCAGCGACACGTTGAGCACGTCCACGTAGAGGTTGGACCAGTGCTGCACGGCCCGGTCCTCCAGCCCCATGGCCTTGAGCGTCTGGATGCCGTTGAAGAGCTCCACCTCGTAGTTCTGCGCGCTGGCGTTCACCTCGAGGCTGCGGGACATCAGCTCCCGCTGGCGCTTGCGCGCGAACACGAAGACGAGCACCTGCAGCAGCGCCAGCCCCAGCACGAGCAGGGCCATCTGCCAGCTCCCGTAGAACAGCAGGACCAGGTAGATGCACACCAGCGTTCCGTCCAGCACGGCGGACAGCGCGCCGGAGGTGAGCAGCTCGCGCACCGTGGCGTTGCTGTTGAGCCGGCTCATCAAGTCGCCGGTCGAGCGCAACTGGAGGAACGAGAAGGGCAGCCGCACCAGGTGGTCCAGGAAGCCCACGGTCATCCGCGCGTCCAGGTACGTGCGCAGATGCAGCAGCAGGTGTGAGCGCACCAGCGACGCGGCGAACTGGAAGACGACCAGGGCGCCCATGCCCGCGGCGAGGACCCCCAGCAGCGAGACGTTGCCGCTGGGGACCACCCGGTCCACCACCGCGCCGGTGAGGGACGGCAGCGCGAGCGCGAACAACTGGAGCAGCACCGACATCACGACGATGCGCCGCAGCGTGGTGCTGCGCTCGGTGACGAGCCGCAGGTAGCGGCGGGGGCCGGGGACGGTGCCGCCCGTCTCGAAGGTCTCAGACGGCTCGAAGAGCAGCGCGACGCCCGTGAAGGACTTGCGGAACTGCTCCATGGGCACGGTGCGCCGGCCGAAGCCCGGGTCCACCAGCTCCACGCCCTTCGACGTCAGCCGCTCGAAGACGACGAAATGCCGGAACTCCCAGTGCAGGATGGTGGCGGGGTCCAGCAGGTGCAACTCGTCGATGTCCACCCGCGCGGCGCGGCCCACCAGGCCGAAGCGCTGGCCCGCCTCGAGCAACGCCAGCGCGCTGACGCCTCGCAGCGTCAGGCCCGTGGCCGCGTGGACCTCGTCCAGGCTGATGCGCCGTCCCCAGTACCCCAGCACCATGGCCAGGGACGCGGCGCCGCAGTCAGCGGCCGTGAGCTGCGCGATGAAGGGGACGCGCCTTCGCCGCAGGTGCTCGCCAATGCGGGCCAGGGCGGGGAAGCGGTCGAACAGTGAGCCCGCGGAGTCTTCTTCTTCAGCCACGGTGTTTTCCGAGGAGTTCGAGCACGGGGAACAGGGTCAGCCAGCCGTTGCGGATGCGCACGCGCACCCAGGCGACGCCGGGCATGCCCGTGTAATAGGAGTAGCTGCGTCCATCCACGTCGAAGGTCGCGCCGGGCAGCCGGCCCTCCACCGCCACGTGGGGCCCCTGGAGCGGCAGCGCGTCGCCGAGCCCCGGCCCCAGATAGCGCCGCACCTCGGCGGGTCCCACCAGCTCGTCGCTGACGGACGTCACCTGGAAGTACTGGTACGCGTAGGGGAAGCCGGAGACCTCCATGCGAATCTGTTGCCCGGCCTCCAGCATGGGGCGGTACTGGCCGGGCACGAGCGCCAGCGCGAAGGCCTCGGAGCCATCCTGGAGGATGGAGGCCACCGCCTGCCCGGCGTTCAGGTACTGGTTCTCTCGCACGCGGACGTCATAGACGCGGCCACTGACGGTGGCCCGGAGCACGCGCTCCGACAGCCGCGCCTCGCTGAGGTCCACCTGGCTGCGCAAATTGGAGAGCGCCTGCCGGGACATGGCGTCGAGCGGGTTGAGCAGGCCCGCGGCGAGCTGCGCGCGGAACTCCTGCGTCATCCGGCTGCGCTCCGCCTGCTCCACCGGCGAGTGCAGCTCCACCAGCGGCTGTCCCGCCTGGACGTATTGCCCTCGCTCCACGAGCACCTTGCTGACGCGCCCCGCGGACGTCACCGTCAAATCCTCCAGGCCGCGGACCTGGATGAGCACGGGACCCGTCGCGTAGTCATTGATTTCGACGACGGTGAGGCCCACCCCCAGCACGAGCGCCACCGCGAGGATGAGCCAGTACGTGACGCGCGCCCAGAACGGGTCGACCCGGAGCAGGTTCCCCCGGACCTCGGGCTTGGCGTAATGGTCGAGCGCCTCCTGCCGGAAGAGCGATGACTGATGCGGATTCTGGCTCATGGCGGACGAGGACCGGAGATACGGGACGATAGCGAATGTCCCGGCTTGGACCAAATGGCGCGCCCGGCTGTCTGGCGGCCTGTGGAGCGAAGCGGGCCTGCAGCCGGAGTCATGTTGTTTTCACGCTGAGTCTTCGACACCGCGCAGCGTGCGCGCGGCGCAGGGCGATGAACAATGCACTGCGTGATACATGAGTCATCGTCGACTCTTGAGGGGCTCCCTTGAATTGCTGTTTGACGCATGGGAAGGTTTTTCAAACCCATCATGGAGGTCGCAATGGCTGCACAGACTTCGAAGAAGCTGTCGTTGAAGAAGGAGACGCTTCGGGTGTTGGAGGGCAGTGACAAGTCGATGCTGGAGGGCGCCGTCGGCGGCACCGGCGCGACCACGACCATTGGCACCACCAGCCTCCTGACGGTCACCATCGCCGAGACCCTCAGCGCCGAGCACTGATATCCGTCGTGGAGCCACCCCGGGTTCCAGCCGCGTGCCCCCTCCTCGGGGGCGCGCGGGGTTTCCGGTGACGGTGTCTGTCTATGCAGGGGCGCCACCGGCATCTTCCGCCTTGCGCGCCCTCGCGAGACGCGAACGATAGAGCCGGGCCAGGAAGTCATAGAGGATGAGCTCCTGGGCGCGCTGGTCGCTGGGGAGCATCCGGTTGACGTGCATGTGCAGGAAGCTGCCGGCGAGCCCCGTCACGGGCACGGTGAGGAGGCCCTCCCGCTCCGCTGTGTGAAGCTGTTGGGCGATGGGGCGCAGCCGCTGTTCGCGCCGCTCCAGGATGTCGAGCGCGGCCTTCCAGGGGCCCTCGTGTGCTGCCGTCAGGCTAAGCAGTTGCTCGAGCTCGCGCCGCTCCTGGCGGAAGCGCTGGCTGAGCTGGTCCTCGAAGTGCGCGTTGACGTGGAACTCGGCACCGAAGCCGTGGCGGCACCGGGTGGCGATGTCCAGCTTCGCGGGCAGGGACAGGCCCAGTCCGCTCAGCAGCGTGTCCAGGCCCAGCAGCGCCAGCTTCCAACGGACGCTGGCGCCCGCGTCACCGGGGTACGCCTCCAGCAGCCCCAGCACGGCGTCGCTGTCCGCCGCGAAGAGCTGCTCGGCCAGCTCGACTCCGGCGGGGCCGCCGTAGCGCTCCACTTCGCGCTCGTAGGTGTCGAGCTGAAGCTTCCATCCCTCGCCGGAGTCCAGGGCGCTGGCGCACGCCGCCATCAGCGCGGGCAGGGCCTCCGCGTGCAGCCGCTCCGGTGGACCGTGCAGGCGGACGCGCACGTGCCAGTCCGGGTCGCCGTAGCGCAGGAAGAACGCGTGTGAGATGGCGCCCGCCGCGCTGAGTCGCCGCAGCACGGGCGTGAGCGTGAGGGTGAGCAGCCGGTCCGCGGTGGCGGTGCCGGTGTAGAGCTTCGCGTAGAGCCACTCGGAGCCGGGCGGGAAGGTGCGGCGCACGGCGGCCGAAGGCGCGGCCCGTGCTCCGGCGGCGGCGCGCGAGGGCTCGCGGCGGTGGAAGGGGAGCACCAGCTCGTGGTGGTAGCGGCCATCCGGCCCCGTCACGCAGAGCCCCTCCGGCGAGGGATACAGCTCCTCCAACTGCACGCCCGCGGGACGCTTGCGCGTGAGGTGGATGAAGGTGTCCACGCTCAATACGTTGTCCAGGTCGATGGGGAGCTGGTTGTCGCCGTCGTGGAGGTAGACCCAGCGCGGCAGGCGCGCCTCCCGCCGGAACCGCTGGATGGCCGCGAAGCGCGCGCTGCCCTGCTCCGCGCCCCAGGCCTTGAGCTGCTCCGCCGTCACGTTCCACTTCGCCAGCGACAACACCGCGCGGCCATGCACCACGCGGGGGAGGAAGGGAACCTGGGCGAGCGGGCCCCAGTTGAAGGCCAGATTCACCACGCCCTGTTGCTGAAGCTGGCCCAGGAAGCGGTACGCCCCGAGCCCGAGCGTGAAGTAGTTGTGGGCGTGCGTCAGCCGGGGGATGACCTCGCGGCCCAGCTTCCGCGAACGCAGCACGAGCCGGCCCTGTTCCACGGAGAGCCACAGGTCGGACAGCGCGATTTGCTGCTCCGTGGGCACGCCAGACTGGCCCAGGAACACGAGGTCGTGTTGGCGCAGCGCGGGACGGCAGATGACGTTGCCCATGCGGCCCTGCGGCAGGTGGACGACCTCCGCGAAGAGGGCGTCCGGGCGCAGGGCCTCCTCGGCGCGAAGGTGCTCACGCGTCGCGGCCTCCAGGTCCGCGTCCGCATGGCAGAAGCGCCCCAGCATCACCGCGCCGGAGGGGCCGGCCAGGTTCTCCAGAAGGACGCGGAAGTCGCCCCGGTCCACGTGCTCCGCGCTGGCGCCCACCACGGCGGCGACGAGGGAGAACGTCTCCGGCAGCGGGAGCGTGCCCTTCGACTCCATGACGCGCACGTCGTCCTCGGTGAGGATCAGCTCCTGGGCCTGCGTGCGCCAGCACGACTCCAGCCGCGTCATCAGGTGCGTCCACCGCGGGCTGTCGGGGAAGCGCCGCCCGCCCTCCTGGCGGGGGAAGGCGAACCCCTGGAGGAGCGGGCCGGTGCCGCTGCCGGTGCCGCCCTCCAGCGCGAAGCCGATGCCCGTGTCCTCGTCCAGCGCCTCCAGCAGGGGCACGGCGCGGTCTTCGTAACGGGCCAGGAAGCGCCGCTGGAACCGGCCAATGGGCGTGTCCGCGCCCGCGGTGACGGCCAGCCGGTGAAGCGTCTCGACGGCGCCCTGGCACGTCTCCACCACCGCTGGCGACAGCGTGGCCTCCCGCATGGGGCGGACCATGTCGACCTGGAAGAGGCGGGGCAGCTCCGCGGGGACGGGCAGCCCTTCGAGCATCCGGGCGATGTCGCGGTAGGTCGCGTCGGGGACGCCAGGGCGCGCGGCGTCGATGCGGCCCAGCGCCTCATGGGCGGAGGCCAGCTTCTCTCGCGTGGGCTGGAGCGCGGGCACGTTCGCGGACTGCTCCAGCAGGTAGGGAATGGGCTCGGGGCCGGTGAGCGTGGGTGCCCACGTGGAGACCAGGACCTGAGAGTCGATGAGCTCCAGGATGAAGTCGCGGGCATCCCCCAGTTCGATTTCAGGGTCGTCCTGGACGAGCGCCTGGGCCAGCGCCTCCACGGACGCGCCACCCCGGGCACGCGCCAGCGTGGCCTCCAGGTACGACGAGGGCTCCACGGCCACCAGGTGGTACGTGCGCTCGCGGCCGATGTGCCGCATCTCCATGTAACGGAGCCGGCCCGCGGCCAGGTACAGACTGGAGTTGGGGACGTAGTGGAGCGCGCTCCGGACGGCCGGCTCCTGCTGGACCTTCTCCACGAGCGCGCAGACGTAGTCCATGTCCAGGCGGGTGTGGCGGCGCAGCTCCTCGCGAGGCGACAGGTGCAGGCGCGTCGCCGGGCCGATGCGCCCCACGGAGAGCCCCGCGAACAGGCCGAACGGCGTGCTGCGGCCGGACATGCGCGCGAAGTACCGCACGAGCGTCCGCTCCACCTTGAGGCCCTGCTCGGAGTCGGGCTTGTCCTGCCAGTAGTGCAGGCTCTCCACGAGCGCGGGCGAGGCGATGAAGAGGGCCTCGCGGATGAGCGGGTCCTCCACCCACTGGCGCAGCCCGGCGCGCAGGTGTTGCCGGTCCCGTTGAAGCGCCGCTTCCAGCGCGTCGGGAGCGGCGCCGGGGGCCTCCATGTGCTCGCTCCAGGACGTCAGGGCGTCGAAGGGCAGCAGCGGGGTCCGCAGGACGAAGAAGCCCGAGGCGACGAAGGGAGATGCGCGCCCGGGGCGCGTCCGCCCAGCCGGAAGTTCGCGCGCGTCGGACGAGGAAGAAGATCGTGGGGACATGGGCTGGTGCCGTGGCTCGGAGGGGGAACCCGCTGGACTTCAGTGTACAGCAGGAGTGCAGTTATTTCTTGAGGCTGTTGTTTTTCGTGACTTAGGCTTGGGGGGCTCCGCGCGGCCTCCGCGGCGCGCGGTGTGGTCAGTCCTCCAGGAGAAGGAAGCCCCATCATGAACACTGCATCTTCGAAGAAGCCCACCCTGAAGAAGGAGACCCTGCGGACGCTCGTCGTCGCCGAGCTGCCGCAACTGGATGGCGCGGTGGGTGGCAACACGCCCGCGCTGGGTGGTGGTGTCATCGGTGTCGCCACGCTCACGGTTCAGCCCACTGTGTCGCCGCGCACCCGCACGTTGTAACGGATTGAGTCACGAGTGATGTCTGGTGTCATCAAAGACTGCTTGATGACGCCAATCCCCAATGCGTGGTGCTCGGCTTGTGGTTTCAAAAGTGCTTGAGCTAGGGTTCGTTGTACCGCGAAATGCGGTGATGTCTTGTGTTCCCAACTCACGATTGGAATCATCAAGATGAACGTTCAGCCTCCGAAGAAGTTATCCCTCAAGAAGGAAACGCTGCGTCAGATTGATGCGGCCCAGCTTGATGGCGCGGTTGGCGGTACGACGCCCTTCACCATCATTCCCGTCACGATTGGTTATACCATCGGGCGGACCCTCATCGACGCCAGCGACAAGTGACCGGAATGGCCGAAAGGCCATCCAGGTCTCGGGCAGTGTCCATCATGCCGCGGTTCGCGGTGATGTCTTGCGTTTCACCCCCACGACAGGAGTCATCAAGATGAACGTTCAGGCTGCCAAGAAGCTGTCCCTCAAGAAGGAAACGCTGCGTCAGATTGATTCGTCGCAACTGGCTCAACTGGACGGCGCGGTCGGTGGGAGCACGCCCCTTTGTGTCGGTGTCATCATCGGGCTCACCATCACCATCATGGCCAACGACTAGTGGTAACGGGGACTGCTCCGGAGCCTTCGGGTCTCCGGGTGTTTCAGTCCCCGGCTCGCGGTACCTGGCGGGTGGTTTTTCAGAGTGTCGGTTGTTGACCGATTGTCCTGAAAAACCGCCTGCCGCTTGATTGGAAAACTTTAGCTGGGCTATCCTGCTCGAGCCGTGCTGGTTGTTCGCGGCACGGTGTCGCTCACACCTCGAGACATGGAGACGCCAGAATGAGTGCTCAGGCCGCGAAGAAGCCGTTGCTCCGGAAGGAAACGCTGCGCCAGCTCGATACCGCGCAACTCGGGCAGTTGGAGGGGGCCGTGGGAGGTATCACGCCCACCATCGTCTCCGCGACGCTTGTGATTGCCGCCACGGTGGCGATGACGCGCGACTCTGGCGAGGGCTGAACCGCCGTTCGCAAGGACGTCTCGACGCGTTGGGTCGCAGCCTCGAGGCTGCTGGCCAGGTGCCTTCGAGTGTGTCGAGGCGATGCTGTGCCCGTGCCGATGTATCAGTCGGTGCGCGGTAGTGCCTTCTCCCAGACAAGGAGTTCCTAGAATGACTGCACAGTCCTCGAAGAAGCCGTTGCTCCGGAAGGAAACGCTGCGCCAGCTCGATACCGCGGAGCTGAACCAGTTGGATGGCGCCGTGGGAGGTATTACGCCCACGGTCATTGTCCTCACCCGTCCGGTGGTCGAGCTCACCACGCGTATTCTCGAGAAGTAACGCGCCGCGCAGCGGTTGTTCTCGATGATGAATCGTGCCGATGTCTCAGTCGGCACGCGGTAGCGCCTTCTCCCAGACAAGGAGTTCCTAGAATGAGTGCACACGCCGCGAAGAAGCCGTTGCTCCAGAAGGAAACGCTGCGCCAGCTCGATACCGCGGAGCTGAACCAGTTGGATGGCGCCGTCGGTGGTACGACGCCGGCCGTCACCGTCACCGTTCCGCTGACCATCCTCACGAAGGAAATCATTGAGGACATGCTGTAACGCGTCGCGAAGCGTTTGTTTCAATCAAGCCGCGGGCCCTCCGAGAGGGGCCCGCGGTTTGTCTTTGCCCCCAGGGGTGATGCGCGAGGTGGGGCTCGGGAATTCCGGGAGGCGCCACGGCAGGTGGCGCGCTAGAAGCGCGGCATGGCGCCCGTTGCTCCCGAATCCCAGGTCCGAATCGTCCCCGCCCGGCCGGAGCACGTGGACTTCTGGCTGGAGATGCGCGCGGCGCCCGGTGCGCGGCGTTTCGTGGACACGGACGAGGACACGCGGGAGCTGCTCCTGCGGCGCATCCTGGAGGCGGGCGTGTTGGGTGAGCCCCGGGCCCGGAGCTTCCGGTGGTTCGTGGAGGTGGAGGGTCAGCTCGCGGGGACGGTCTCCGCGAGGGAGTTGTCCCGCGTCCACGGCCGCGTCGAGCTGGGCTACATGATGGCGGACGCGTACCACGGCCAAGGCCTCTGCACGCGCGCCGTGGCGCTGATGCTGGAGCAGCTCTTCACGCTGCCGTACCTCGACCGGGTGTGGCTCACGACGCTGGTGGAGAACGTCGGCTCGCAAGGCGTGGCGCGCAAGCTGGGCTTTGCGTTGGAGGGGACGCTGCGCGCGCACTGCCTGTTCCAGGGGCAGCGCAGGGACCAGCAAATCTGGGGCCTGCTCCGGCCCGAGTGGGAGCTGCGGCGCGCGTCGCTCGGATGAGGGACGCGAGGGCGTGGCATCCGTTGGTGGCTGAGCGCTTCGAACGGCCGGTCTCTGGGAGCAGCGTGGGGGGCGGGTTATAGAAGCGGCGCCATGCATCCCTACGCCGCTGAGCTTTCCCAGGAGCTGGGCCTGAGGCCCGAGCAGGTGGACCGGACCCTCGCGTTGCAGGAGGACGGAGCCACGGTTCCCTTCATCGCGCGCTACCGCAAGGAGGTCACCGGCGGTCTGGACGAAGTCCAGATTCAGACCATCCTCGACCGGGCCACCGAGCGCGCTGAATTGGATGCCCGCCGCGACACCATCCTCCGCTCCATCGAGGAGCAGGGGAAGCTGACGCCGGAGCTGTCCAAGGCGCTGAAGGCGGCGAAGACGCGCACCGAGCTGGAGGACCTCTACCTCCCCTACAAGCCCAAGCGCCGTACGCGCGCCGCCATCGCGCGGGAGCGGGGGCTGGAGCCGCTGGCGGACCTGCTGTGGAAGCAGGACGGCCGGCGCGGCGAGGACGTGGCCTCGCGCGTGCGGCCCTACATCAATCCGGAGAAGGATGTGCCGGACCAGGCCGTGGCGCTCGCGGGCGCGCGGGACATCTGCGCCGAGCGCGTGGCCGAGGACGCCGGCCTGCGCCGCGAGGCCCGTGAGATGAGCGCCCGCCGGGGCACGGTCCGCTCGGACGTGGTGCCGGCCAAGAAGGGCGAGACGACCAAGTTCGAGAACTACTACGGCCACGAGGAGCCGCTGACCCAGGCCCCCTCGCACCGCGTGCTGGCCCTGCTGCGCGGCGAGGAGGAGGGCGTGCTCAAGGTGAAGCTCTCCCTGCCGGATGACGAGGTGAAGAGCTTCCTCTCCGGGCGGGTGGTGACGAAGCCTCAGTCGCTCTTCGCGCAGGAGCTGCGCGCCGCGGTGGAGGACAGTTGGGACCGGCTGATGGGCCCCTCGCTGGAGGCGGAGCTGCGCGCGGAGCTGAAGGAGCGCGCGGACAAGCAGGCCATCGGTGTCTTCGGTGAGAATCTGCGGCACCTGCTGCTCGCGCCGCCCGCGGGCGCGCGCGCCGTGCTGGCCCTGGACCCGGGCCTGCGCACGGGCACCAAGCTGGCGATGATGGACGTCACCGGCAAGGTGGTGGAGACGGTGACGCTCTACTCGGAGCGGGGCGCGGACGAGCGGGCCCGCGCGGCGAAGCTGCTGGCCGCGGTGGTGCAGAAGCACAAGCCGGAGCTCATCGCCGTGGGCAACGGCACGGGCAGCCGCGAGGCGGAGGTGTTCGCGCGCGACACGCTGAAGGCCCTGGGCTCCCAGACGCCGGTGGTGTCGGTGAGCGAGCAGGGCGCGTCCATCTACTCGGCCTCCGAGGTGGCGCGTGACGAGTTCCCGGACCTGGACGTCAGCCTGCGCGGCGCGGTGTCCATTGGCCGGCGGCTCCAGGACCCGCTGGCGGAGCTGGTGAAGATCGACCCCAAGAGCATTGGCGTGGGGCAGTACCAGCACGACGTGGACCAGGGCCTGCTCAAGAAGAAGCTGGGCGAGGTGGTGGACTCGTGCGTCAACGCGGTGGGCGTGGATGTGAACACCGCGTCGCCGCAGCTCCTGGAGCACGTGTCCGGCGTGGGGCCGTCGCTGGCGAAGAAGCTGGTGGCGCACCGCGCGGCGAAGGGCCGCTTCACCACCCGGCGCGAGCTGCTCAAGGTCAGCGGCCTGGGGCCCAAGACCTTCGAACAGGCCGCGGGCTTCCTGCGCGTGCGCGGCAGCGAGCCGCTGGACGCGAGCGCCGTGCACCCGGAGCGCTACGCCGTGGTGGAGCGCATGGCGAAGGACCTGGGCGTGGCGGTGGGCGCGCTGGTGGGCAACGCCGAGCTGGTGCGCAAAATCGACCCGAAGCGCTACCTGGGCGCCGACCTGGGCGAGCTGACGTTGAAGGACATCCTGGCGGAGCTGGAGAAGCCCAGCCGAGATCCGCGTGGCGACTTCACCGCGCCCCAGCTCCGCGAGGACCTGCGCTCGCTGGAGGACGTGAAGGAGGGCATGGTGCTCCAGGGCGTGGTGACGAACGTCACCGCGTTCGGCGCCTTCGTGGACGTGGGCGTGCACCAGGACGGCCTGGTCCACGTGTCGCAAATCTCCACGCGCTTCGTGAAGGACCCCTCCGAAGTGGTGAAGGTGGGAGACCGGCTGACGGTGCGCGTGCTCACGGTGGACCTGGCGCGCAAGCGGCTGGCGCTCTCCGTGCGCGCGGTGCAGGAGGGCGGCGCGCCGCAGCCGTCGGGCCGGCCCGCCGTGGGAGGAGCCACGGGCGCGGGGCGGATGACGGACCGGGGCGGTGGTGGCCCGCGTCAGGGCGCGCGGCCCCCCGGTCCTCCGCCGAAGGGCCCCGCCAGCTCGGGTGAGAAGAAGGGCCCGGAGCCGTTCAACAACCCGTTCAGCAAGCTCAAGCGCTGAGGGCGCCGGGGCCGGTCACTTCTTCGAGTCGATGGGGAAGGGCCGGACCTCGCTCGCCAGCACCTGGTTGCGCGCCAGCAGCTTCGCGAACCGGTCCGTGCCATTCCGGTTGTCGAACCGGTTCGCGATGTCCCGCGCCTGTCCCTGCATCCACGCGTGCAGGGCGCGGACCGGGTAGCCGCCGTCCGCCGTGTACTCGGGATAGGCCTTGGGCAGCCGCAGGCTGATGACGTCCCGGTCCCCGGCGGCCAGCAGCCGCTCCAGCAGGAGCGCGGCGGCCGTGTAGAAGGTGAAGCGGTCCCGGTAGCTCGGGTGGTCCAACGCCCAGCCCAGGTGCTTCTCCAGCAGCGTCAGTCCGCGCGAGAGGTTGTCGGTCAGCACCAGGAACTCGATGTGCTCGCCGACGGTGGAGAGGAACTCGCGGTTCTTCGAAATCATCGCGTAGCCGCGGCGGTGCGCCTCCCGCGCCTGCTCCAGCTCGCCCAGCTTGAACAGCGGGTAGAGCACCGTGCCCAGCGTGAGGTGCGGAATCTCCGCGCAGGACTTGCGGCCATCCAGGATGGGCCGGGCCTTCTGCAGCACCTGCTTCCACTCGCCCTTGTCGACGTGGTGGTCCAGCTCGTCGTCCAGCTCGCACACGCGGCAGTCGGTGAGGTGGTCGCGGCGCGCCTCCAGCCACAGGTTCCACAGCCGCTCCACTTCCTCGGCGGCGTCACCCATCTCCCGCGCGGCCTGGTAGCGCAGCTTCAGCACCGCGCGCACGCCCGAGTCCGAGGCCTTGTAGCACTGCTCCACGTCCTCCAACGCGTCGGTGATCTGCTTGCGGGAGATGTGTGGGAACTCCTTGATGCGCCCCACCACCCACTTCTGCTTCCAGAGCATCTCCTCCGGGTCGAAGCGCTTGGGGTCCTTCTTCTGCTGGCCCCGGCACCACGCGAAGGCGACCAGCGCCTTGTCCGGGAAGCCTCCGAAGGTGGCCGCGTCGATGAGGGCATCGCGCATCCGGTAGCCGAGGCCCACGTCCTTGTGCGTGTCCGCCAGCCGGACGGCCTCCTCCAGCAGGCGAACCTTGCTCTCGCCCTCGGAGAGCCCGAGGGCTTCATCGAGGAGCGCCTCGACCTGCTCGCGCCAATCACCGGCCATCAGTGCAACCCCCGGGGTCCGCCGCCGCCGCCGCTGCCTTCTCCACCCCCGCGCCCCGGGTCGCCTCCCAGTTGCGCGGAGATGAGGCCGAGCAGCCCTTGGTTCAGCAGCACCATCTCCTGGGCGTTCAACGGGTGGTGTCCCAGGAGCAGCGCCTGCACGTAGAGCATCTCCACCGACAGCTTCATCAAGTCCCGGTCCGACACCGCCGCCAGCCGGCGCACCACCGGGTTGTGGAGGTTGAAGCACAACTGCGAGGGCTCGCCACCCGCCGCCGCCATCAGCCCGTCCAGCACCCCCGCGTAGAGGTCATCCGACTCCTCGCGGGCCCGCTCCGCGTCGCGCCGGAAGGCGCCCTCCGCGTCCGAGCTGTAGAGGGTGGGCACCTCCGCCGGGAAGAACTTCTTCACCACCGCGCCGCAGCGGAACGGCGCCAGCACGCGCTCCGCCACGCGCAGCAGCGGGAAGGTGGCGTCGCGCTCGTCCAGCGTGAGCTCCTCGAAGCTCTGGGGCAGGTCCGAGGAGGAGAAGAGCTCCACCTGCACGTCCGGCAGCACCTGCGGCAGCTTCTCCAGCAGCGCCGTGTCGTGCGTGTACGCCGCGTTGATGATGCACAGCCCCTGCGCGCCGGCCACCTGGGCAATCTGCCGGAAGCCGTCCATGGTGGGCGTGTAGCGCACCAGCGGGTGCGCGCGCCGGTAGTCCGCCAGCGTCATCATCCCCAGCGAGGTCTCGAACGGCAGCCAGTGGATGACGAGCCGGTAGAAGTCGTCGTCATCCAGCGCCAGGGCCTTCACGCTCAAGCCGTGCAGGGCAATCAGCCGCTGGAGCGCGCGCGGGTCCTCGCGGGCCAGCTCCATCAGGTAGGCGCGCAGCCCCTGGCCCAGGGCCTCTCGCGCGGAGGCGAGCGCCTCGTCCTCGTAGAAGGACTCGCGGCTGGCGGTGGGGCGCAGCGCGTTGGCGTTCACCACGCACTTCACGAAGAAGGCCCACTCCGGCAGCAGGTTCTCCGCGCTCTCCGACAGCAGCATGTGCTTGAGGTACACGCGGTGCTTCTGCCGCGAGTTGAAGTGCGGCGAGGCGGGCAGCACGAAGGCCACGCCGTCCACGTCGCCCGCGGTGGAGCGCAGCGGGATGCAGTCGATGAAGTCGGTGTCGAACAGGTCGCGCCCGTAGGCGAGCAGGGCCTTGCGCCGCTCCGACGCGCTGTCGAACTCGCGGCGCCACGGTGCGCCGTTGGTGTCGATGCGCTCGCGGCCCTGGTCCGTGGTGAGGTGGATGGGGAAGGGCAGCAGGCCGCCGTAGTGGCCCGCGAGGCTGCGCAGGCGCGTGGGGTTGAACCAGTCCGTCATGTCCGGGCGCGCCACCAGGAAGACCTGGGTGCCGGGCTGGGCGAGCGGGTGCTCGGACTCCCGTACGGCGTACGTGCCGTCATGCCGGCCCCGCCACTCCAGGGTTCGCCCGTCGCCGCGCGCCGAGCGCGTCACCAGCAGCAGCTCGTCACACACCATGAAGCACGACAGCAGGCCGATGCCGAACTGGCCGATGAAGTCGTTGCGGCGGGCTTCCAGGGCCTCCCGCTTGGAGGACTCACCGATGGTGGCCAGGAAGCGGTGGATTTCGTCCTCGGTCAGCCCCACGCCGTCGTCCGTGAAGAGCAGGGTGGGCGGGCTGCCGTCCTGCTTCTCCATCAGTTCCAGGTGGACGGTGCCCGCGTGGCCGGGCTCCAGGCGCTGGCGGGCGCGGATGGCATCGGTGGCGTTCTGGAGCAGCTCGCGTACGTAGACGCCCGGGGAGCTGTACAGGTGGTGAGACAGGAGGTCGATGACCCCGCGGAGGCTGACTTGAAATCGGTGGTCCACGTGCCGCCGACGTTAGCGCACGCCCCCTGTGGTATCGACAGCCGAATCGAGCTTGAGACGCGGCGCGAGGTTGGGCATCCATGGCGAGCCCTCGAATGGCCGCCCGGTGAGTGTCAGGTGGCGGGGCTCCTCACACAACAGGAGTGGATGGATATGCGGACGAAGTTCCTGGCAGGGGTGGTTGGCGCGGCGATGACCCTCGGTGGAACGGCCCTGGCGCAGGGCGCGGCGGCCCCGGCGAAGGTCGCGGCCACGAAGGCCCCGGCGGTGGCGGCGAAGGGCAAGGCGGAGGCGACGTGGTGGGGGCACGCGGCCTTCATCATCCGCAGCCCGGGCGGCGCGGTGATTGCCATCGACCCCTGGCTCACCAACCCCAAGGCCCCACAGGGGGCCGCGCAGCCGGAGGCGCTGGACGCCATCCTGCTGACCCACGGCCACTTCGACCATGTGGGCGAGGCCAAGGCCCTGGCCCAGAAGACGGGCGCCAAGGTGTTCGGCTCCTTCGAGCTCATCAACCTGCTGGGCCTGCCGGAGGCCCAGGCCGTGGGCGCCAACGCGGGCGGAACCTTCCAGGTGAAGGACGTCACCCTCCACCTGGTGGAGGCCGTGCACTCCAGCAGCTACGCGGCGGACCCCAAGTCGGCCCCGCAGTACGCGGGCGCGCCCCTGGGCTACGTGCTGGAGATGGCGAACGGTCCCACCCTGTACCACGCCGGCGACACCGGCCCCTTCGAGGGCATGTCGCTCATCGCCACCCAGTTCAAGCCCACCGTGGCGCTGCTCCCCATTGGTGGCCACTTCACCATGGGCCCCGCGGAGGCCGCCCAGGCGGTGCGCCTCTTGAAGGTCAAGAGTGTGATTCCCATGCACTACGGCACCTTCCCGCTGCTCCAGGGCACCCCGGAGGCGCTGACGGGCGAGCTGAAGAAGCTGCGCAGCACGGCCAAGGTGGTGACTCCGGAGCCCGGCGCGGCCACCGCGCTGTAGGCGCCGCGCGCGGATGGTTGGGCCCGGTAGAAGTGGCGGTTCTACGGCCGCTGACTTCCGGGCCTTGACCCTGTCCCCGGGCCGAGTGGAAACCCGGGGGCCGCTGGGTTACATCCCGCTCCGCTCTTTCCGCGCGTGGGTGTTTCCGGCGGTCCGGGGGTGTTCCCGTGTTGGATTTCAGCAAGGCAGGGTGGCTCATGCCACTCCTGGCGGAGACGGTCGCCTTTGAAGCGGGCGCGCCGGCTCCGTCCGCGCCGCCGCTGAGGTCCGGCCGGGCCCGGGCGCGCGCGTACCTGCGCCGCACGCTGCGCGCCAGCGGCCTGCTCTACGGCACGCCCGCGGATGCGCCGTCCGCGGCGGAGGTGGGGGAGCCCACCGAGTTCGAGGCCCGGGCGCTGGAGGACCAGCTCTTCCGCGCCGTCGTGCGGACGCTGGCGTTGATGGCGCTGGAGCTGGGCCGGCTCGTGGGGGCCCCAACGGGTCCTCGGGCCGAGCAGCTCCTGGTCCTGTTCGCGGTGCTCACCGGCGAGCTGCCGCTGGCGGAGGCGTTGGCGGCGCGGCTGGCCTCGGGTCAGCCGGTGCCTCGGCGGTGGGCGCTGAAGGTGGAGGCGTCGCTGGCGAAGCGCTCGCCGGTGCTGGCGGGGGACCCGGTGTACGGGCTGGTGCTGCACAACGGCGCGCAGTACGCGGACGCGCAGTTGTTCTGCCGGCAGGCCATCGACTACTTCTCACGGGGCACGCTGCACCGGGAGCGCGCGCAGCGGCGGCTGGACTTCGCGGCGCGGCAGAAGGCGCTGCTCGTGGACGTGTTGACGGGGCTGGCGTGCGTGGACCGGGCGCCGAGCCTGGCCGCGCGCCGCGCCATCCTGCGGCAGGTGGAGGACCTGCGCTTGCCCGCGGCGCTGACCTCCGAGCTCAAGGCGGCGGTGAAGCAGTCCTTCGCGCGGCGCCGCTCGGTGCGGGACGTGGTGCGGCAGGTGCGCAGCGTGGACGTGAGCCACTTCCTGCTGGAGCAGGCGCTGCTGGCCGCGTTGGTGGACGGGCGCAAGACGCGGCGCGAGCGCGTCTTCATCCGGGAGCTGGCGCAGGCGCTCCATGTCCCCGAAGCGGAGCTGCACCGGCTGGAGCTGGAGATGGCGGAGTTCTACGCCCGTCACCGCGCCATCGTGGATGTCTTCACCGTGTCCGACGCCGCGGGGGCCATGGGCGAGGACATGGTGGCCAGCATCCAGGAGACGCTGGAGCGCAACTTCTACCGGTTGATGCAGGAGGTCCGCGAGACCGGGGACCTGGCCGTGCTGCTCACCAAGGCGGCCCGTCGCCAGCCGCTCACGGGGGACGAGCGCCAGCGCATGCGCGCCCAGCTCATCGACGTGGCGAAGGCCATCCCCGCGCTGGCCATCTTCGCGGCGCCCGGTGGCATCCTGCTGCTCGCGGCGCTGGCGAAGGTGCTGCCCTTCAGCCTGCTCCCCAGCTCCTTCCAGGAGCAGGAGCCCCCGCTGGACGACTTCGACGACCTGGGCCCGGAGCGCGAGGCCGGGTAGCACTGTCCGTCGAATCGATGACACGGGCGGAAGACGCCGTGTTGTCCGGCACCCGTTGAGGGCGTCGGGCGCATCGGGAGCATGGATGTGCAGCCCTGCGAAGGTCGGGCCGTGATGTGGCGCGGTTGTTAGAGTGCCCGTCCGAGCGCCACGTCACGCAATGGGTCCGCTGCGTCACCATCTCCACGCGTTTCTCCGGGTCGAACCGGGGCGCCCCGCCTACGGCGCCGGCCTCCGCGCCGCGCTCGCGGTGGGGGGGCCCATGGCCGCCGCGGCCCTGCTGCACCTGCCCGCGGCCACCTGGGTGGGCCTGGCCGCGCTCTTCGTCGCCCTGGTGGACCGGGGCGGGCCCTATCGCTACCGCGCGTCCACCATGGGGGCGATGACGCTCCTGGGCGCGGTCGTGGGGCTCTCCGCGGCGTTCCATCTGCCGCCCTGGGCCGACGTCGTCATCACGCTGCTGTGGGTGACGGCCTGCGGCTTCGCGCGCTCCTATGGCGACACGCCGGGGCTGATGGGCGTGGTGCTCGCGAACTACTTCGTGGTGTCGCTCGCCATTCCCGCCAAGGACCTGTCGGACGCGCTGCTGCGCTCGGGCCTGTTCCTGGTGGGCGGCGCGTGGGCGATGTTCCTCGCGCTGAGCTTGTGGCCGTTGTTCCCCTACCGGCCGGCGCGGCTGGCCATCGCCCGGTGTTACGACGCGCTGGCGGACCACGCGGAGGAGGTGAGCCGCTGGCCATTGGAAGGGCTGCCGCCGTTCGCCGCGGGGGTGCTGCCGGAGGCCCCCTGGCAGGCCCGGGTGCGTCAGTTCATCGAGCAGTCCCGCACCGTGCTGGCCTCCACGCGCATGGGGCGGGCGGGGGAGAGTGGCCGGGGTGAGCACCTGCTGGTGCTCCTGGAAGGCGCGGACGCGATGATGGTGACGCTCGTCGCGCTCACGGAGATGTTGGAGGTGGCGCCCACCGAGCCGCGCTTCCATGTCGTTCGCGCGGAGGTGCAGCGCGCGTTGGTGGAGCTGGCCGCGGACTTGCGGCGCGTCCGGCTCGCCCTGGAGAAGGGCACCGAGGTGAGCGACCGCCCGGGCTGGAGCGCCGAGCGGGTGAAGCGCGCCCTGGAGGCGTTGGACACCGGAGGGGATGTCCCAGCGCACGTGCGCGCGGGCTATCACTACGTCCACACGCTGTTGGACCGGCTGCGCGACTATGCCCACGCCACCGTGGACGTGGCGGCGCGGCTGGAGGGCGGCTCCCCCGTGCCGGAGACGCTGGCGCTGCCCTCGCGGCCCGCGGACGAGCCGGCGCGGCAGCCGCTCCTGGAGCCGCTGCGTGAGAACCTCAACGTCCGCTCCGTCATCTTCCGCCACGCGCTGCGAATGGGGTTCGCCGCCGCGGCGGCCATGGCGCTCGTCGAGGCGCTGAAGCTGAACCACGGCTACTGGGTCATCATCACCGTCACCGTCGTGCTCCAGCCCTACGCGGGGCTCACCTTCCAGCGCAGCTTGCAGCGCATCGCGGGCACGCTGCTGGGCGCGGCGCTGGCGGCGGGGCTCGTGGCGCTCGTGCGGGACCCCGCCATCATCCTCCTGGCCATTGTCGTGCTGTTCTCCGTCGCGATGAGCATCCAGCCGCTCAGCCTGTCGGCGTTCCAGGTGTTGCTCACCCCGGCGCTGGTGCTGCTGGCGGAGCTTCAGACGGGAGACTGGGAGCTGGCGGGGGTGCGCATCGTCAACACCGTGCTGGGTGGGTTGATTGCGTTGGCGGGGACGCGGCTGTTGTGGCCGAGCCCGGAGCACCTGCGCTTGCCGGACCAGGTGGCCTTCGCCCTGCGCGCGGACCGCGACTACCTGATGGCGGTGGCCTCTTCGCCGTCGGACGCGGAGCCCTCGGTGCGCGCGGCCCGGCGGAAGATGGGGCTCGCGCTGCTGTCGGCGGAGGCGTCCCTCCAGCGGCTGATGGGGGAGTGGAACGGCCCGGCCCGGGAGCTGGAGCCGGTGATGGCGCTGCTCGTCTATGCGCGCCGCTTCACGTCCGCGGTGACGACGCTGGCCGCCAGCCGCAGCGAGCCGGCCGCGCCCCGCGAATTGTCGGGCGTGGTGCGCTTCGCCGGGGGCGTGTTGGAGGAGCTGGCGGCGGCGGTGGAGCAGCAGCGGCGGCCCGCGCCCATGCCCGCGCCGGCGCCGGTGGGCGGCGAGGACCCGCTGGTGCGCACGCACGTGGAGCGGCTGCTGCGGCAGCTCACGGTGCTGCACTCCGCGGCGGAGCGGATTCCGCCCTTGTTGCCGAGGTAGCGGCGGCGTCGCGCGCGCACCTCGGAACCGGCCCTGGGTGCGGACACCCAGGGCCGGGTTCCGAGGTTCAAGGCCGGTCGAGCGTGGTCACCAACCGGCGCAGGTCCTCGTTGACGCTGACCAACTGGGTGTTGCCCTGTTCATCCCGAAGCTGCTTGCGCAGCGGCTCCAGCGACACGTCGCGCACCTTCTTCGTCGCGTCCTTCGAGCCCTCCAGCAGCCAGCCCACGGAGAGGATGAGCGCCATGCGCGCCTCGGTGTCGCGTTCGCCCAGCCGCGTGGCCAGCGCTCCGGCGTGCTCGGCCGCGCCCGAGCGGCCCACCTCCAGCGCCGCGCGCTCCAGCAGCCGCGGGTCCGCCTTCTCCATGCGCTGCACCCAGCACGCCGCGTTGCCCGTGCACGCCTGCGCCACCTCCAGCAGCTTCGCCTGGCCGGCGATGGCGTCCGCCCGCTGCTTGCCCAGCGCCGCCGGGTCGTCGCAGCCCTCGTCGTCCGCCTGCTTGCAGTCCGCCGCCGTGCGCGCCGGCTCGGCCGCGGCCAGCTTCTGAATCAGCGGAAGCTCCCGGGCATCTCCCAACATGCCAATGCCCTTCACCGCCGAGTCGCGCGCGTACCAGTCACCGGTGCCCGCCGCCTTCTCCAGCGCGGGCAGCGCGTCGCGCCCGCCCAGCCGCACCAGCGCCCGGACGTAGGCGTCCCGCACCGTGGCGTCCGGCTCCGACACCAGTCCGGCCAGCGGCTTCACCGCGTCCTGGACTCGCATGCGCGCCAGCGCGTCCGCCGCCTGCATCCGCACCAGCGCCTGAATCTGCGGATCCGAGTTCGTGAAGGTGAGCTGCTTCAGCAGCGTCGCCACCGCGCGCTTCTCACGCAAGTCGCCCAGCACCGTCGCCGCCTTCATCGCGTAGCTGGCGGGGTTGACGCCATTCGACTTCGCCCACTTCAGCAGCTCCTCGTCCTGTCCCTCCAGCGCGGCCAGCAGCGCGTCCGACGCGGGCGCGCCGAGCTGGTAGAGCGCGAAGGAGCTCTCCACATAGAAGGACTTGCCCTTGCGCTCCTTGGTCAGCATCCGCACCAGCGCGGGCGCCGCGCGCGCGTCACCGATGTTGCCCAGCGCCTCGATGGCCTTCTTGTTGAGGAAGGGCTCCACGGAGTCGTCCGTCGCCAGCGCGATGATGGGCTCCACCGCTTCCTTGGCCTTCATCTCGCCCAGCACATCCATGGCCTCGATGCGCGAGTAGTTGTCCCGCGCCTTCAACAGCGGAATCAGCGCGGGGATGGCGCGGCGGTCACCAATGACTCCCAGGGTCGTGACGATGGCCTTGTTGGCCAACTGCGCGGACATGTCATCCGCGGCCGGGTCGAGTGCCTTCGTCAGCGGCTCCACCGAGGATTCGTGATGCAGGTCGCTCAGGGCCCGGGCAATGGCGGCGCGGACCTCCGGCTTCCGCTCGGAGCCCAGCCTTTCGTGGAGCATGGGCAGGAAGCTCTCGTTCATCTTTCCCGATGAACGCATGGCTTCCACCATCCGGATGCGGTCCTCCGCCCGCCGGTACTGTTGGAGGTTGGACTCCCAGTACTCGGGGGTCGCTGGGTCCTCCTTGCACCCAGCCAAAAGCGCGAACGAGAGCGCCACACACAACGCGGTCAGAGAGCGGGTCATGCGATCTCCACGGCGGCTGCGAGGTTGTCCTGTCTTCCGTGTAAACCTCGCACGAGGAAGGAAGCAATCCACTGCGGGCACCTGGGGTACGCTGGTCAACGACATGTCCGATGGGAATCAAAAGACGGTGCGCCCGAGCCACGTCCGCCGGACGTACATCCTGGACCGGCCGTTTCAGCTCAAATACATCTTGCTGCTGGCAGGGATTGGCGCCGGCGGCATCTTCGTATTCGGACTGCTGGCGCACCGCGTCCATGTGATGTCCGTGGCCTCGGGAATGGATGGTGGGCAGACGCTGCTGTGGCTCACGGTGCTCGGCGCCCTGGGCACGGCGGTGGTGATGGGGCTCTTCGGCCTCGTCTTCACCCACCGGGTCGCGGGCCCCGTCCACGTCATGAGTCTCTATGTGTCGGCGCTGGCGGCCGGCCGTTATCCGCGCATGCGGCCCCTGCGGCGCGGGGATGAGCTCAAGCTGTTCTTCGACCGCTTCAGTGAAGCGGTGACGCGCATCCGGGAGCGCGAGGCCGACGAAGCCTACGCCCTGGAGACGGTGCTGGAGGCGCTGCGGCCGGTGGCCACCACGCCCGAGGCCCTGGAGGCCCTGGGCACGCTGAGCGCCCTGCACACGCGCAAACGTCAGGCAGTGGACAACCCCACTGGGAGCACCTTCAAGTCCGTGGCCTGAGTCGCCCGGCGCAGGAGAAGCGCACCACCATGAGCAGACCCCGCATCGTTTTCATGGGCACCCCCGAGTTCGCCGTGGCGTCGCTGGCCGCGTGCTTCGAGCTGGGAGACGTGGTGGCCGTCGTCACCCAGCCGGACAAGCCCAAGGGCCGCGGCAACACGGTGACGGCGCCGCCCGTGAAGGAGCTGGCCCTGTCGCGCGGCGTGCCCGTGCTCCAGCCCACGAAGCTGCGCACGCCGCCGTTCTCCGAGGAGCTGCGCCAGTACGCGCCCGACATCTGCGTGGTGACGGCCTATGGCCGCATCCTCCCCAAGGACTTGCTGGACCTGCCCACGAAGGGCTGCGTCAACGTGCACGGCTCGCTGCTGCCGCGCTTCCGGGGCGCGGCGCCCATCCAGTGGGCCATTGCCCATGGCGACACGGAGACGGGCGTGTCGCTGATGGTGATGGACGAAGGGCTGGACACCGGCCCGGTGCTGGCGATGAAGCGCCTGCCCATCGCCGCGGATGACACGAGCGCCACGCTGTACCCGAAGCTCGCCGCCCTGGGCGGCGAGGTGCTGCGCGAGTTCCTGCCCGCCTACTTGAGCGGCGAGCTGAAGCCCGTGCCGCAGCCTTCCGAGGGCATGGTGCTGGCCCCCATCATCGAGAAGGACCAGGGGCGGTTGGACTTCACGAAGCCCGCGGTGGAGCTGGAGCGACGCCTGCGGGCCTTCACGCCGTGGCCCGGGGCCTTCACCACGCTGGGCGGAAAGCTGCTGAAGGTGCACCGCGCGCTGGCCAGTGGTGGTAGTGGCACTCCCGGCACGGTGCTGGCGTCCGGGCCGGACGGCATCGAGGTGGCATGCGGCGAGGGTTCGCTGGTGCTGCTGGAGCTCCAGCCGGAAGGAAAGCGGGTGATGCGCGCCGCCGACTTCCTGCTGGGGAACAAGCTGGCGCCGGGCAGCCAGCCCTTCGCCGGGGCCTGACGGGAGAACGGGTGATGGGCATGAAATTGCTGGTGTTGCACGGACCCAACCTCAACCTGCTGGGCGTGCGGGACAGCGCGTCCGGCGGGCGGCTGGAGGACCTGGACGCCGCGATGCACGCGCGCGCCGAGGCGCTGGGCGTGGAGCTGACGGTGGTCCAGTCCAACCACGAGGGCGACCTGCTCGACACGCTCGGCAGCGAGCTGGAGGAGCTGGACGGCATCATCATCAACCCGGCCGGCCTGTTCGGCTCCTATTCGCTCAAGGACGGCCTGGATGCCGCGGGGGTGCCCGCCATCGAGGTGCTGCTCAAGCCCCCCGCGCGGGAGTCCGTGGTGGGCGAGGCCTGCGTGCTCCAGATTCATGGCGGCCCGGGCTTCGAGCCCTACCTCCAGGCGCTGGAGACGTTTGGCAGCGGCGTCTTCTCGGCGACGATGCCCGAGCCGAAGAAGCCGCTGGCGCGCAAGAAGGGCGGCGCCACCAAGGGCGCGAAGGTGACGCCCATCACCGTGCTGAAGCGCCCGCCGCGCAAGGACGGCTCCACGGACACGGCCCGGTCGCTGGCGCGCGCGGTGAAGACGGCGGGGCCCACGAAGACGCTGGGCCGCAAGCTGGCGCCGGTGGAGGACCTGCGCGCGGCCCGTCAGGCGAAGACGCTGGGGCGGGGTGGGGTGAAGGGGCTCACCCCCGCGGCGGACCTGCTCACGCGCGCCCTGGTGCGCCAGAAGATTTCAGACCGGCTTTCGGGGCGGCTCTCCGCCGCCGAGCTGGCCGCCTGGGCCCGCTCCCAGTACCAGGCGGTGCAGCGCGGCGCGCCCGCGGAGAACGGCCACCGTGACTTGCTGGAGGAAAGCCTCCAGAGCCTCACCCTCTCCAACCTGCCCGCGACGCGGCTCTCGGATGAGCAGCTCGTGGACCTCTTGACCCGGCTCGACGAAGGATGAACGCCCGCGCTCTCGCCATTCAAATCCTCGCGCGGGTCCGCGCGACGGACGCCTACCTCAACGTCGTCCTGGACACGCAGTTGTCCGAGTCGCCCCCGAAGGACCCTCGCGACGCCGCGCTCGTCACCGAGCTGACCTACGGCGCCACCCGGCGGCAGCTCGCGCTGGACTACGCCATTGCCCGCTTCGCCGACCGGAAGCTGGACGCGCTGGAGGACAAGGTGCTGGCGGCGCTCCGCATTGGCGCCTACCAAATCTTCCACACCCGCGTGCCCGCGCGCGCCGCGGTGGCGGAGACGGTGCAGGCGCTCAAGGAGGTGGGGCTGGCCCGCGCCGCGGGCTTCGCCAACGCCATCCTGCGCAAGCTGGCGGAGCTGCCCGGGCCGCCGCTGCCGCCCGTGTCCAACCTGGCGCACCACCTGTCGGTGCGGGAGAGCCATCCCCAGTGGCTGGTGGAGCGCTGGCTGCGCCAGTTCGGCCGCGAGCGCGCCGAGGCCATGCTGGTGGCCGACAACCAGTCGCCCGCCGTGGTGGTGCGCGCCAACACCGCGAAGGTGACGCGGGACGCGCTGCTCGCCCAGTTCCAGGAAGTGGGCGTGGAGGCGACGGCGACCACCGTGTCGCCGGTGGGCATCACCCTGCCGTCCGTGGGCCGGGTGGAGGACGTGTACGGCTACGCGGAGGGCTTGTGGCAGGTGCAGGACGAGGCCGCGCAGCTCGTGGGCGTCTACGGCGCGATTCCGGAGTCCGCGCGCGTGCTGGACGCCTGCGCGGCGCCGGGCGGCAAGGCCTGTCACCAGGCGCAGTCGCACGACGTCGTCGCGGTGGACCTCCACGCGCACAAGCTGCGGAAGATTGAGGCGGAGGCCCGCCGGCTGGGGCTGGAGTCACGCCTGAAGGCCTTCGCGCACGACGCCGCGGAGCCCTTCCCGGAGGCCTGGGGCGAGTTCCACGCCTTCGTGGTGGACGCGCCGTGCTCGGGGCTGGGCACGCTGCGCCGCCACCCGGAGCTGCGCTACCGCCGCAAGGAGGAGGACATCGCCCGGCTGGCCACGCTTCAGCGGCGCATCCTGGAGAATTGCCAGGAGGCGGTTCCGGCCGGGGGCCTGCTCGTGTACGCGGTGTGCACCATGGACCCGCTGGAGGGGCAGGACCAGGTGGAGATGTTCCTGCGCAGCCACCCGGAGTGGACGGCCGAGCCGCCCGTGCTGCCGGGCCTCAAGCTGCCGCTGACGCAGGCATACCTGCGCACGCTGCCGGGTCCGGAGGGCTTCGACGGGTTCTTCGCCGCGCGCCTCCGGAAGCTCTACTGACGGGGCTCAGGCCTCGTCGGCGTGCGGCAGGTTGGCGGCGGCCTTGAACGCCTCCAACACCGCCGCGGAGGCGCGGTCCAGGTACTTGCCCTTGCGGATGAGCAGGCCAATGGGGCGCGACACCGGCCCCTCCGCGAAGGGCTTGGCCACCAGCGTGCCGCCCTTGATTTCACCCTGCGCCGTGGAGATGGGGAGGATGGCCACGCCCAGGCCCATCTCCACCGCCCGCTTGATGGTCTCCACGTTGTCCATCTCCATCACCGGGTTGATGTCGATGTTCTTCTCGCGGAAGAGCCGGTCCAGCGCCTTGCGCGTGGGCGCCTCGCGGTCGAACGCGATGAAGGGCACGCCCGACAGCGCGGTGAGGCTGACCTTCTGTTTCGTGGCGAAGGAGTGCCCCGGGGCACACACGACCGCCAGCTTGTCGTCGCGGAAGGAGAGGATGTCCACGCCCGCGCGGGGCTGCGGATAGGCGACGATGCCAATCTCCGCCGCGCCCAGAATCACGTCGTCGTACACCTGGTCATTGCGCCGGTAGTTCAGGCGCATGTTCACCTTGGGGTGCGACTTGAGGAGCTGCTTCTGCACCGTGTTCAGCTCGTGCAGACCCACCGAGTAGATGGTGGAGACCGTGGTGGTGCCCGCCACCTCGGTGGCCTGCTCGCGAATCTCCTGCTCCACCTCGGAGAAGCGGGCGAGGATTTCCTTGCACCCCCGGAACAGCCGCTCCCCGGCCGGCGTCGGCGTCACCTGCCGCGCGCTGCGCGACAAGAGCTTCTGCTCGTACCGATTCTCCAGCGCGCGAATCTGCTGGCTCACGGCGGACTGGGTGACGTGATTGAGCTGCGCGGCGCGGGAGAACGAACCGGTCTCGACCACGTCGCAAAACATCTTCAGGGATTCGAGCTGCATAAGGTCGTCTCCTACCCCCAAACCCAATGATTAGGCCAGAAGTTAATTAGAACGACTTTACTTCGCGGGCACACTACCTAACCCGGCTGGTGTCCGGTTGGCCATCCATCGGGCGATGGGGGGATTGCGGCCAGGGCTCAGGCGTCCTCCGGGCCCGCGGGTGGCGGGCGGGGCCGGAAGAGGGCGAAGAGGGAGGCGCCGAGCGCCGTCAGTGCTCCCCCGCCCAGGGCTTGGGTCCGCCCCACCTCCCGGGTGGCGTCCTCCACCAGCTTGCACTCCGGCCCGGTGAGGCCCTCGCAGCCTGGGGCGACGAAGAGGTTGCTCAGGCCCACGGCGAGCAGACCCAGGCCGCCCAAAAGCAGGCCGCCGAACAGGCCCGTCGCGGCGGAGCGTCCCAGGGACGGCCGCGGGGGAGGGGAGGGCTCCGGGGAGGAGGGCATGCGGGCAGCTATAGCCGTGAGCGTGGGGCGGGCTCAACGGGGCGTGTGTCGGCCGCGTATGCTGCCGGGCATGCGAATCCTCTACGGTGTCGTCGGCGAAGGCATGGGCCATGCGACGCGCTCCCGCGTCCTCCTCGAGGAGCTCACGAAGGAGCACGAGGTCCACATCGTGGTGTCCGGCCGGGCCCAGGACTACCTGGCCAAGCGCTTTCAAAACGTGCACGGCATCTGGGGGCTGACGCTCGCCTACGAGGGGAACTCGGTGAAGAAGTGGCAGACGGTGCTGCAGAACCTCACGGGCGCCGTGAAGGGCTGGCCGCAGAACATCCGCCAGTACTTCGAGCTGGTGGATGACTTCCGTCCGGACGTGGTGGTGAGCGACTTCGAGTCGTTCAGCTACATGTTCGCGAAGACGCACCGGTTGCCCGTCATCAGCGTGGACAACATGCAGGTCATCAACCGGTGCAAGCACGAGCCGGCGCTGCTGGCGGGCTACGAGGACAGCTTCGAGACCTCGCGCGCCATCGTGAAGGCGAAGCTGCCGGGGGCCTTCCACTACCTCGTCACCTCGTTCTTCTACCCGGAGCTTCGCAAGCGGCGCACCACGCTGGCCCCGTCGATTCTGCGGCCCGAAATCCTCGAGGCGAAGTCCGAGCCCGGCGAGCACCTGCTCGTGTACCAGACGTCGACCACCAACACGGCGCTGCCCGACATCCTCAAGGCCGCGGGCATCCCCTGCCGCGTGTACGGGCTGCGCCGGGACATCACCGAGGACCTGGTGGACGGCAACCTCACGTACCGGCCCTTCAGCGAGAAGGGCTTCATCGACGACTTGCGCACCGCGCGGGGCGTGGTGGCCAGCGGTGGCTACACGCTGATGAGCGAGGCGGTGTACCTGCGCAAGCCGGTGCTCAGCGTGCCGCTCCTGGGCCAGTTCGAGCAGATCATCAACGCGCTCTATCTGGAGAAGCTCGGCTACGGCATGTACGTGAAGGAGCTGACGGTGGACGCGATGAAGGAGTTCCTCGCGCGCCTGCCTCGCTGCCACCAGGCGCTCCAGGGCTACGAGCAGGACGGCAACACGCGGATGCTGGCCGCCCTGCGCGAGCAGCTCGCCCTGGCCTACGAGCACCGGGGCCACTGGGCCATGGAGATGGCCCAGGACTGACGGACCGCCGGGGTGCCCGTCAGTGCAGCGGTACCTCGGTCTCGTTGTTTCGCTCGGCCGCGCGGCGGGTCAGCTCGGTGAGCCAGGACTGCGTCAGCGGCGTCTCGCTCTGGCTGCCGGTGTAGCGGTCCTGGCTGCTGTCCTGGGGCATGAAGCGGTTGGCCCAGGCGGTGAGCGTGGCCGTCAGGTTGGGGGCCAGCGCGCGCCCGGCGGCGGCCAGCTTCGCGGGCAGGCCCAGCACGGCTTCGGCGTCGCCGCGCCGGCATGCCTCGAGAATCTTCCGCGCGGACTGCTCGGCGCTCAGCGAGGTGACGGGCAGCGAGTCCCCCGTGGCGAACCACGCGTATTCCGCCTCGTGGTTGCCCTTGAAGTACGCGTTGCGCGGGCTGCCCGTGCGCATCAGCCCCGGGCACACCGTGGTGACCAGGATGCCGTCCTGACGCAGCTCCGCGCGCAGGCCGTCCGACAGCCCCACGAGCGCGAACTTGCTGGCGGAGTACGGCACCAGGTGCGGGACGCTCACCTTGCCGCCCACGGAGGCGACGTTGACGATGCGGCCCTTGCCGCGCCGCTTCATCTCCGGCAGCACGGCCAGCGTGGTGTACAGCGGCGCCCACAGGTGCGTGTCCATGGCCTCCTCGAAGTCCTCCAACGTCATGGACTCCAGCGGCCCCACCTGGATGATGCCCGCGTTGTTGATGAGCACGTCCACCGCGCCCCACCGCTCATGCACGGCGGAGACCAGGGCCTCCACCTGCACCGGGTCCGTCACGTCGCAGGGGATGGCGTACACCTCGCCGCCCGTGCGCTCCAGCTCCTCGCGGGCGCGCTCCAGGGTCTGCTCGTCACGGCCGCAGATGGCCACGCGCGCCCCTTCCTTCAGGAGCTGACGGGCCATCACCAGCCCCAGCCCCCGGGAGCCGCCGGTGATGAGGACGGTGCAGTCCTTGAACTGGAAGCGCGAGCGCAGCAGCCGGCGCAGGCCGAGCACCGCGCCGATACCTGCCGCGGCCACCGTGCCGAACGAGAAGCGGGAAGCGTCTGGATTCTTTCGGCGAGTCGCCATGGTGGACTCCAGGGTGTCAGGGGGCGTGCGCGGGAGCCGCGGCGCTGGATTGGACGAAGCGCTCCAGGACCTGCCGCGCGTGCTGGGAGGCGTTCTTCCCGGAGAAGTGGTGGCGCAGCCGGCCCGAGTCCGCGTCGAACAGCAGCCACGCGGGCGTCTCCGCCACGTCGTAGGCGCGCGCCATGGAGCCGTCGTCCACGGCGATGGGGTGGTAGAGCCCGTGTTTTCGCGCGAAGGCCTCCACCGCGTTGGTGTCGCGCAGCTCCTTGTCGGAGGCGGTGACGTCCACGCTGATGATGCGCAGGCCCCGGGGCGCGAACTCCGCGAGGATGCGCTTCACCGCGTCGATGTCCGCGTCATTCCCGCGCTGCTTGAGGGAGAAGAAGTGGAGGAGGACGGGCAGCTCATCCAGCTCGGACACGTGGACGGGGGTGTTGATCCACCCGCCGTCCGGGTCCAGCAAGGTGATGGGGATGTCGAGCTTGGGCATAGGGGCTCCCATGAGGCCTGGCGTTGGAAAGGACGCGACTCAAGCTAGGCACGGGCCTTCGCCGCCGGACGTCGCTGGACGGCAGGCCGTGAAGCAGGCAGACATGCCCGCCATGCGCATCCCCGACTTCAAGCTGGAGCGTTACTTCGCGCGCTGGGAGTTCGCGGCGCCCTACCTGCTGTGCTCGTCGGACATCGAGGGCTGGCGGATGCAGGACTTGCTGGCGCTCGCCGGCCCGGACGAGCGCGCCCGCTGGGAGGGGCTGACGCTGGGCTACACCGAATCCACGGGCCTGCCCGCCCTGCGCGAGGAGATTGCCGCGCTGTATCCCGGCCTCTCGCCCGACCAGGTCCTCACCTTCGCGGGCGCGGAGGAGGCGCTCTTCGTCCTCGTGAATGTGCTGCTGGGCACGGGCGACCACGCCGTCGTCACGTGGCCGGGCTATCAGTCCCTGCACGAAGTCGCGCGCGCCACCGGCGCGGACGTGACGCTGCTGCGGCTGCGCGAGGAGGACGGCTGGGCCCTGGACCTGGACGCCCTGCGCCGCGCGCTGCGGCCCGAGACGCGGCTCCTGGTGGTGAACTTCCCCCACAACCCCACGGGCGCGCTGCTGGACCGCGCGACGTTCGACGCGCTGTACGCGCTGTCGCGCGAGCGTGGCATCTACGTGTTGTCCGACGAGGTGTACCGGCTGCTGGAGTACGACACCGCCGACACGCTGCCGCCCGCGGCCAGCCACTCGCCGCTGGGCATCAGCCTGGGCGTGATGTCGAAGGCCTTCGGGCTCGCGGGGTTGCGCGTGGGCTGGCTGGCCTGTCGCGACGAGGCGTTGCTCCGGCGGTGCGCGGCCTACAAGGACTACACCACCATCTGCAACAGCGCGCCCAGCGAGGTGCTGTCACTCATCGCCTTGCGCGCCCAGGAGCGGGTGCTCGCGCGCAGCCGCGCGTTGCTCACGGAGAACCTGGCGCTGCTGGATGCCTTCTTCGCGCGTCACACGGACACCTTCCGCTGGGTGCGCCCGCGCGCTGGCAGCGTGGCCTTCCCGAAGCTGCTGCGCGAGACGCCGGTGGCCCACTTCACGGAAGCGCTGCGCGAGCGCGAAGGCGTGTTGCTGCTGCCCGGTGACGTCTACGACTTTCCCGGCAATCACTTCCGCATGGGGTTGGGACGGTCGAACCTGCCCGACGCGCTGGCCCGCCTGGATCGCTTCGTGGCTGACACCATGCGTTGACGCGAGGGCGATGGAGTGTCGCGTCCCGAGGAGATGCAAGGCATTGATGCGACGCGTCAGTTCTTGCGTGTACGTCGAGATTTCCGTGACCTCGACCTTTTACACCTCATGCCTCTACAGTACGCCTCCCCGCTCGGTCCCCCTCCTGGCGGGCTCCCCCCTCGGTAGCGCTGGAGGCGCTCTACATGAAGAAGCTCATCGGTACGGTCATCGCCGCCGCCACGATGTTGGCTGGTACGGAGGCCGCTGCGGCCAACTACACCCTGTGGATTCATGGCCGCAATGGAGGCACGACGCGGGCGGGTGACTACAACGACTTCAGCTACTGGGGGCCCGCGAACACGGCGGCGGGCGTGAACAAGAAGGCCGTCAACTGGGACGGCCGCGCGCGCATCGGTTCGGAGAACTACCGGATTCGTGATGCCCTGGACTGCTTCTGCACGGGCGACAACTGGTGCTACATCGCCGCGCACAGCGCCGGCAATCTCCAGATTGGCTACGCGCTGTCGATGTTCGGCGGCTCGGAGCGCCAGGTGAAGAACGCGTCGCCCAACGCCAGCGGCGTGTGTGGGAACGTCAGCGGCGGCAGGAAGCAGCCGGGTTGGAACATCAAGTGGGTGAACGTGGCGTCGGGCGCGGCCGGTGGCAGCGAGCTGGCGGACATTGGTGAGTGGGCGGTGTCGGAGCCGCTGGTGAGCGACCTGGTCACCACCACCGCGCGTGCCATGTACAACCACAACACCACGCGCAACGTGTGGTTCTACATGTTCGCGGCGTCCAAGGGCACGCTGTACTCCTTCGTGCTCCCGGGCCAGGACGACGAGGCGGTGGCGTACCATTCGACGGGTGGCGTGTCCGGCAGCGCGGGCAGCTCGCAGTGCAACCCCGGGGATTGGTTCTGCGGCGGCACGTTGAACCTGGGCACGGCGGCGTGCAGCGACGGGCGCGCGAAGTGGGGCTTCCACACGGTGGAGATGCGCGACGACCGGGAGGAGTACAATCACTCCGCCGCGGGCAGGTGGGGTGGCATCATCGCCCCAGTCCGCGCGGACGTCGTCAAGTACGCTTACTGAGGCCTTCCGCCCCCTGAAGCACCATGACTCCAACCGGTCCTGTTTCCCCGTCGCGTGCGCGTCATGCCTTGTGGGTCATCCCCCTCATCCCGCTCGTCCTGGGGTGTGTGGGGTGGTGGTGGTTGAACCGGCTGGGCGCGGCGTCCGTTGACAGTGACGCCGCGGAAGTCGTCTCCCCGGGGGCGGCGGCATCCGCCCCCGAGCGGTCCCGACGCGCTCCTGGCGTGAAGTCTCCGGGTCCGGTGATGGGCGTGGCGGTCCAGGGGCAGGCGCGCAGCCCCGAGGACGAGAAGCGGGCGGCGGAGCGACACCTGTGGGAGCAGCGCCTGGCCCGCGCGAAGCAGGCGCTGGCGTCGTACATGAAAGCGACGCGGTATCCGCCCGAGTCGCGGCCCGCCAGCGAGCATCCGGACCAGATGGAGCTGGCGGAGCCGGAGCGCACGCGCCCGTTGAGCCGTGACAGCTCGGACGTGCAGCTCCGGTTGAAGCAGGACCGCGTGTTCGTGGTGGGTGACGAGGTGGTGCACTTCTTCGTCGGCTGCGAGGACGCGCGGCGCATGCCTCGGCCCTGTCAGGTGGTCTCAGCGACCGCGCACGAAGCCGAGCACATGCCTGGCGCTGACAGCGTGGTGCCGGTGCCCCTGGTCTTCAGCGACGACGGCGCGGGCGGTGATGCGCTCTCCAGCGACGGCACCTTCACGGGGCGCTTCCAGCCGTCGAAGCAGGGCTTCCCCTTGTACTCGGGCACGCTGCGCGTGGACGTCCAGGTGCGCTCGGGGGGGACGGAGGGCTCCGCGTTCTTCGACATCATGTACACGCCGTCGCCTCCGGCGAAGTTCACCGGCCGGGTTCGTGAGGTGTTGGAGCAGGGCTCGCTCCAGCTCTACCTCGGGATTCGTGTCCAGAAGGCGGGACGGTACGTGGTGGCGGGCCGCGTGGACGACGAGAGCGGCATGCCCTTCGCGCACGTGTCCTTCAACGAGGAGCTGCGGCAGGGGGACCAGGAGGTGAAGCTCACCATCGCCGGCAACCTCGTGCTGGATGAGGCGCCCACCTTCCCGTTGAAGCTGCGCGACGTGGAGGGCTTCCTGCTCAAGGAGCGGGGCGACCCGGACCGCGAGCTGATGACCAGCCTGCGTGGCTACGTGCACACCACGAACGACTATCCCGAGTCGGTCTTCTCCAACGCGGAGTGGCAGAGCGAGGAGCGGCAGCGCTATCTCGACGAGCTGAATCGGGACGTCCAGGGCGTCCTGATGCGGCTTGAGACCTACGACGAGACCCCGCCCCCGCCGCCTCCGTGAGCGGCTTGGTGCTTCAGTGTTCGGGGGGCGGCTCGCTGGTCACGGTGCTCGCGTCCGCCGGGATGCCTTCGGGCGGCAGCTCCGCCGACAGGGACTCCGCGACCGCCTCGACACCTTGCGCGGCGAAGGACGCGGCCACGGGCGCGCTCGCCGCGGCGGGGTTGGCGGCGATGGAGCCCAGCACGCCCGCGACGGCTGCGTCCTCCACGGACGGCTCGTCCGGCACCATCAGGCCCAGGTCGAGTGGATCCGCGAGGAAGTCATCCGGGCCCGCGGGGCTGACGGCCGGGTCCAGCGCCTGCCGCGTGGCGAACTGCTGTCCGTAGGTGGCCGCGTAGGCGCTGCCCAGCGCGAAGCCCGCGGGCGCGTCGTCGACCCGCGCGTCTCCAGCGGCGGCGGTCGCGACGTCGGCCGGCACGGCATCGATGCCCGCGGCCTGGGCGACGTGGTTCGCCGGCGTGTTGGAGACCGAGGCATCCACCGCGTCCGCGGCGAAGCCGTCATCCGGGCTGGGGAAGAACGCGCCCTGCGCGCGGGGACGGTGGCTGCTGGCCGCGCTCGCGAAGCCCGCTTCCACCTCGGACGCGGTGAGCGGCGCTTCCTCGAAGATGTCTTCCAGCCCCAGCTCCAGCGGGGCTTCGTGCTCCACCGCGGCGCCGGGCCCATTCAGCATGAAGAGCACGTCCTCCGCTTCCATGGACGTGGGCGGGGGGGCGCTGTCCAGGTTCTGCAGCTCCCAGGCGGCGGCTTCCGGTGAGAGCAGGTCGCTGCCCATGTCCTGCGCCGTGGGGCCACGGACCGGGGGCCGGTACTGCCCGCCACCACTCACGGCATCTCGCGGCGCGCCGAGCGCGGACGGAAGCTGCGAGCCCAGCAGTTGCGAGTAGCGCCGGGGCGACGCCTCGAAGGAACTCTCACCGGCGAAGACGCGCAGGTGCTCGGGCGTCTCCGCGTCCGTGGCGTCCACGCCCGCCAGCTTCGGCGCGTGCGCGGCGAGCGACGTGTCCAGGTCATCCACCTCGGCCTGGAACTCGCTCTCGTCTGCGTAACCCCGCCGCACGGAGGGCACGGGCTGCAGCGGCTCGCGCGGGGCAAGCGGCGACACGGACTCCACGTTCGTATCGAGCCGGGCCCGGGAGATGGCGCTGGAGATGCTCGCGGTGATGCGACGGATGGACGACATCGAGTTCTCCCCTGCGGCACACACGCCCGGCCGCATCGGAATTGTCGCTCCGTCCCCCAGGAAGTTGCCACGCCCCCCGCTTCAGGCGCGGCGGGTTCGTCATTTCGTTGCATTGGTATTCGCACACCCTGGTGGAAACGACCTGCCGAGCGGGCGCTTCCGTCACCAGCGACCTGTGGAGGGCGGTCCCCGGTGTGGGGGCGCGACCCCACGTTGTGAGGGTTGTTGACGAATGGAGGGCACTTGCAGCGTCCGCCAGTGGACGGGTGCGGCCCGAAGGGCGCGGTGCAGTGGCAGTCCCTCCCCAGGAATCCATCGATCCGGGGTATCCGTAGCTTGCGTCCGTCGGGGGAAGGGCGCTGGCCTCCCGCTTGCTGGTGGGAAGCCCGAGGAGGCAGTCATGAGAATGGACAGCGCGGGACAGACCCACATCGGGCGTCGGCCGCACAACGAGGATGCGTTCTGCGTGGCGCCGGAGCTGGGACTGTTCGTGGTGGCGGACGGGCTGGGCGGCCAAGAAGGGGGCGAAGTCGCCAGCCGGTGTGTCGTGGACACCTTCGTGGGCTTTGGCCTGCGGTTGGGGCAGGACCGGGACTCGATGTGGCCCACGGTGCCGGACCCTCGGCTCAGTCATGAGGAGAACCTGCTGGCGGCGTGCTCGGCGCTGGCGCAGCGCAACCTCCAGGCGCAGCGCGTGGGCCGCCTGCGCGAGATGGCGTCCACCGTGGTGGCCCTGGCGGTGAGTGAGAACGGCGCGGCGGTGGCGCACGTGGGTGACAGCCGCCTGTACCGGTTGCGCGCGGGGAAGCTGGAGCCGCTGACGCGCGACCACTCCCTCATCGAGGAACTGCGGGACGCCGGCATGGAGCCCCCTGGGGGCTCTGGAAACCTGCGGCACCTCATCACCCGCGCGCTGGGCACGGACAACGCGGAGCCCACCGTGCAGCGGCTCCAGACGGAGCCAGGGGATGTCTTCCTGCTGTGTTCGGACGGGCTCTACGAGCCGCTGGGCGTCGAGGGCTTGATGAAGCGCCTCACGTTGTCCTCCGCGCGCGAGGTCTGCGACGCGTTGGTCTCCGACGCTTATGAAGCGGGCGGCAAGGACAACATCACCGCGGTGGTGCTGCGCGTCGCGGAGGCCTGAGTCGCCTCAGAACCCGACGCCGAAGGAGAGGCTGGCGGAGGGCAACCAGGTGTCGCCGGGCTTGATGAGTTGGGGGGCGTGCGGCAGCCACGCGAGGCTGAAGTTGAGGTCGCCCACCAGCTCGAAGCCCGAGGCCAGCGGACGGAGATAGCGCAGTCCGAATCCTCCCTCGGGGCCCGTCGTCGCCACGCGGCGCCTGTCGGTCCCCTTGAACTGGAACCCCGGGTCGTCGCGGCCCACCTGTGACTCCGCGAAGCCTCCGGCGATGAACGGCTGCAGCGTGCCCCAGCGCGCCACGTCGAAGCTCGTCAGCCGCAGCTTCGCTCGAAAGTGCGCCACCTCCGGTTCGGGGTCGCCGTGCAGGAAGCCGCTGCCGGTGCCGCAGCCCTCCAGCGAGAGGAAGGCCACGGGCGACAGCTCCATGCAGAGCTCTGGTCGGCCGTTGCCGTTCGCCGTGGAGCCCCCCACGCGCAGGTTGATGAAGTTGCGAGGAGTGAACGAGCGCTCGGCCCGGTCTCGGGCTTCGCCCGTGATGTCCTCCGCGCGAAGGCCCGTGGGCAGGAATGCGAGCAATGCCAGGGCTTGCGAAAGAGAGGGCGAGCGCATGGGCCGCACGCAATCGCGCGGCTTCCATCTCGGTCAATGCAACGCGAGGGCGACTGTCCATGGCCGAGCGTGCAGGCATGGCCGAAGACGTAGGCACGTGGCATCGGTGTAGGTCCCGTGACGTGTCATCCGCGCCTTCTCCGGGTCATTCCTGATACCTGATGATCCACGCTCAACAGCGGTGCCTTCTCGGGATAGGCTGGAACTCTCTCCACTGGGTCCCCCCGCCCATCCCCTGGCCTTGCAGCGAATGACGCACAGCCTTGCCGCGCGCCTGACCACAGCTCTTTCTCTCGTCATCCTCGGCCTCTCCGCGTTGAGTGTCGGGCTGACGTCCATCTCGCTTCGCTCGTGGTCTCACGAGGTGCTCACCTCGCGGCTGGCCCAGGACGAATCCGCCTGGAGCCGGGTCGTGGCTCACGAGGCGCGAGAACTCACCGCGCTCGCGCGCGTCACCGCGGCGAACGCGACCTTGTCATCGCTGTTGTCTCGCGACGCGGCGGACTCCTCGCAACTCCAGGCCGAGCTGCGCGCGCAGCAGGCGCTGATGGGCGTGGACCTGCTCGTCGTGTTGGACGCGGCGGAGGGCGTGCGCGCGAGCCTCGCCTCCGGAAGCGTGGCCGGGTTGGCGTCCCTGGTGAAGCAGGGCGAGCCGCGCGTGGTCCTGGTGGGCGGCGTGCCCCATCACGCCGTGTCTCGGCCGGTGGAGGCGGGTGGCCGCACCGTGGGCTCCGTGGTGTTGGGCCGTGTGCTGGGGGAGCAGGCGCTCCTGGCGCTGCGCGACGAGCGCGGCGTGGAAGGCGTGCTGACCGTGGAGGAGACGCCGGTGGCGCACGCGTTGAGCGCGGTGTCGTCGGAGTCGCTGCTCGCGGCGTTGTCGGGGAAGGGGCGGCCGGATTCGGTGAAGGTGAGCGGCGTGTCGTTGCACCTGCGCCGGGTGGACGTGGGGCCGGGCGTGGAGCTGCTGCTCACGCGCGACACTTGGAAGGAAGCGGCGCAGTACCGCGTCTCGTTGCTGCTGGTGGTGCTCCTGGGCGTGGCCCTCACGGCGGCGGCGGGCACGGCCATCTTCGTGTTGGTGCGGCGGATGACGGAGCCGCTGCGCGAGCTGACCGCGGCCACGGCGCGCATGGTGTCGGAAGGCGATTTCCGGGCGCGCCTGGAGGTGCGCTCGAAGGACGAGATTGGCCAGCTCGCCAGCTCCTTCACGGAGCTGATGGCGCAATTGCGCGAGCTGCTGATGGCGTTGCAGCACTCCTCCGTGCAGCTCGAGACGGCCTCCACGGAGCTCACCGAGTCCGCGGCCGTCCAGAACGAGGCGGTGTCGCAGCAGGCGGTGGCGCTGCATGAGACGCAGATCGCCGCGCAGCAGCTCCAGGAGGCCTCGCGCGCGGCGGCCCGCCGCGTGGATGTCATCCTGCGCGAGGCGGACAAGGCCAGCGGCTTTGGCGAGGCGGGTGAGGCCGCCGTGTCCGGCAGCGTGGGCGGGCTCACGCACATCCGTTCGCACGTGGAGCACATTGGCCGCACCATCGCGGAGCTGCATCAGCGCACGCGGCAGGTGGGGGACATCACCCGCACGGTGAAGGACCTGGCGGACCAGTCCAACGTGCTGGCGCTCAATGCCTCCATCGAGGCGGCGCGCAGCGGTGACTCGGGCCGTTCGTTCG
This sequence comes from Myxococcus hansupus, assembly GCF_000280925.3. Lineage (NCBI taxonomy): Bacteria > Pseudomonadati > Myxococcota > Myxococcia > Myxococcales > Myxococcaceae > Pseudomyxococcus > Pseudomyxococcus hansupus. The sequence goes on along the minus strand of NZ_CP012109.1, from coordinate 6,950,068 downwards.
CGGTGGTGGCGCGGCAGATGCGCTCACTGGCGGACCAGTCCGCTGGAGCGACCACGCGCGTGCAGTCCATCCTGAGTGACATCGGCCGCGCCATTTCGCAGACGGTGAGTACCAGCGAGGGCGGCGCGCGCGAGGTGGAGGGCGGCCTGGAGCAGGTGCGCGCCGCGGGCGAGAGCCTCCGCTCGCTGGCGGGCATCATCCAGAACAACGGCAAGACGGTGCGCAGCATCGCCGAGGCGGTGAGTCAGCAGGACGCGGGCATCGCGGAGCTGTTCGCCGCGCTCAGCTCCATGGCGGACCTGGCGGACCAGATTGTCGACCGGATGGCCGCCAGTGAGCAGTCGGCCATCCAGTTGTCGGCGGCGTCCGCAGAGCTGAGCGCCATCGTCGGGCGCTACCGGCTCTAGCGCAGGGCCTGGGCGGGCGCGGCCTCGGGCTTCGCCTGTCCTGAGCGCGTGTTGCCGCCGCCCGCGCTCACCCAGCCTCCCGTCGCGGGCTCGGTGGGCGTCGCGAGGTCGAAGGCGCGGATGCTCATCCGCTGCGTCCAATCGTTCTCCGCGTTCCAGTTCGTCCACGCGCCCAGCACCACGCGGCCTTGGTGCAGCGCGGGCGGGGTGATGTAGGGCGCCTTCCCCGGCAGCGCGCACGCGGACAGCTCCTGGCCGTCCAGGTCCAGCTCCCGCAGGAACGTGCCGATACCGGCGTCCTCGCCCGTGCAGATGTTCTCCCCGCACTGGGCCTCCACGGGGCGGTCCACCAGCAGCAGCGAATCGCGTTGGGTGAGGAGGGGCGACATGGGCCAGGCGCCGACGGCCCGGTGCCATTTCACCGCGCCGCTTTCGACGTCCAAGCCGTAGAGGAAGGTGTCACCCGGGTGCGTGGTGGTGGGGCAGCCCTCGGTGGTGCACTGGAGGTCTGGCAGCACCAGCATGCGCCCCGCCTGCATCGCCGCGCGGCCGAAGGGCGAGCTGGAGCGGCCCAGTGAATAGTCGAAGGATTCGGCGGAGGCCGTGGCCAGCGTGGCGCGCGGCGCGCCCGTGGCCGCGTCCACCAGCTCCGAGCGGCCCAGCAGCAGCGTGCCGTCATCCACCGCGGTCGGGTCCAGGACGCCCTCGCGGTGCGTGCGCCAGCGGAGCTGACCGTCCGAGGAGAACGAGAAGAGCTCCGTGGTCTGCTCCAGGACGTCGGAGGCGCCGGCGTAGATGTTGCCGTCCGTGTCCACCACGAGCGGCGCGTAGATGGGCGGCATGCGCACCTGCCACGCCACCGCGCCGGTGTCCGCGTGCACGGCGACCAGCAAGTCCTCCGCGCCCACGTCGCCGAACGTGTCATGCACCACCGCGACCAGGTAGGGCGGGCTGCGCACCAGCGATTCGACGCGGAGCGCGTGGTGGGCCTCCGGGTTGGTGTCCTTCACCGCGCCCAGCGAGACGCTCCAACGCACCTGTCCCGTTGCGCTGTCCATCGCGGTGAGCAGCGCGAGCCGGCCCGTCACGAAGAGCTGCCCGCCGTCCACCGTGTGCACCGCCCAGGCGCCGGGTGGGGGGAGGGCGCGCTGGTAGCGCATGGCTCCGTCCCTCGTGACGGAGACGAGCTGGCAGTCGAGCTGGCTCGGGTCCTTGTCCACCCAATAGCTGCTCTCGCACTCCGTCCAATAGGTGTTGCCGTCCGCGTCCATGGTGCCGCGGAAGTCCACCGTGTGATTCCACGCGGCGTCATGGCTCCAGGCGAGCCGTGCCGTCCCCTCGGGCCCGGAGCACGCCGTGGCCGCGCTGGGCGCTGGCGTCTGTGGGGCCGGTGTGGGCCCAGGTGCCGGCTCGGAGGTGGAGCCCTCGGAGGACGGCGTCTGCGTCTCGCCTGGGGGCGATTCAGCGGAGGCGCTTGCTGCGTCCTCCGGTGAGGAGCAGCCCGCCCACAAACACGCGCCCAGCACCACGCTTCGAAGTCGACTCACGCCCGCCTCCTGACACCTGCCCACCCCACCGCTTGTCGCCAGGGTGGTCGCGCACAGTGGGGATGGGATTCCCCCGGCGCAACACACCCAGGCAGGGGCGGCGGAGGGGCAGGCAGTCAGGCGGATTGGGAGTGAAGTCTCAGCCCACTTCACCGCCGTCGATGGCGTAGGCCGACCCGGTGATGCCGCCGGCCGCGTCCGACGCGAGGAACAGGCACAGGGCGGCGACTTCCTCCGGGGTGATGATGCGGCCCATGGCGTTCATGGACGCCAGGGCTTCGCGCGCCTGCTCCTCGCTGCGGCCCGTCGTGGCGCTGATGGCGGACGTGGCCCCGGCGAACATGTCCGTCTCCACCCAGCCCGGGTTCACGATGTTCACCGTCACGTGCTTCTTCGCGTACTCCGTGGCGAGCGCGCGCGTCAGCCCCAGCAGCGCGTGTTTGGAGGCGCAGTACGCGGACGTGTACTTCACGCCGCGCACCGCGGCCATGGAGCCGATGTTGATGACGCGGCCACCGCCCGCCTTGGCCATGGAGGGCATGAGCTCGCGGCACAGGAGGAAGGGCGCGGTCACGTTGACGGCCATCACCCGCGCGAGGTCCTCGGTGCGCGTCTTGGTCAGCGGGGCCGACACGGTGATACCCGCGTTGTTCACCAGCACCCGGGGTGGGCCCTCCGCGAGGATGCGCTGGGTCGCGGCGAGCAGCGCGGCCTCGTCGGCCACGTCCACCGCGTGTGGACGGATGCGCTCGCCCCCTTCTTTCTGGAGCGACGCCAGTGCGTCCGCCGAGCGCGCCAGTGCCCACACGTCGTGACCTTGCTTCGCGAAGGCCAGCGCCACGGCGCGGCCGATGCCGCGGCTCGCACCCGTTACCACCACCGTCTTCTGGGTCGTCGTCATGCGGCCAGACTAGCGTCCACACCGCACGCTGGCATCAAGGTGTGCTCGGCCCAGGCCTCGCCACGCGGTGGCCTCGGGGGCTGGCCCGGTGGGGGAGCACTGCATCTGTGTTGGCGCACGCGGTGGTGTGGCCCATCGCCTGGGTTGCTTCGCTGGGGGCGGAGGCACTGGCGGTGCGTTGGCGCGCGTGGTGGTTCGGCCCATTGCCTGAGTTGCTTCGCTGGGGGCGGAGGCGCTGAAGCGCGCTTTCGCGGAGCGGCGCCAGCAGGGCGGCCGCGAACAGGGCACACCAAGCACGCCTTCGTCGGAAGCACCGGCGGAACTACCCCCTCCCCGGCGTCATGACGCACGGGGAGGGGACAGACGGGATTCAGTTCAGCCGTTCTTGGCGTCGTCGCTGCCCGGAGCGGGCTCGGCGGCGTCGCCTTCGGCCGGAGCCTCGGACGTCTCGGCGGCCTCGGGCGCGGCGTCGGCCTCGCCTTCGGGCTCGTCGGGCGTCTCGACCGCGGTGCCAGAGGCCTCGGCGGCCTGCTGCGCCTTGAGCTCCTCGTCGTTCATGAATCCGACGGGGTTCTCCTTGCGGTTGAGGAAGCGCACCGACTTCTTCGACAGCGCGAACATCTGCTCGGCCGCCGAAGAGGGCACCAGCGAGTGCTCGATTTGCGCGGGCTCGGGGCGCTCCACCACACCGAGCTCGCCTTCCTCGAGCTGCTTCGCCTGTGCAGGGCTGAGCTCCAGCCGCCGCAGCTTGCCCTTGCGGGTCATGAAGTAGAACGCCGTCTCACCGGCCTCGACGGGGATCTGGGAGCCCAGCACCAGCTCGCGCAGGGCCCGGTCCAGCTCCACCTGCCGCTTGGACTCGGCGCGCTGGTAGGCCTTGGAGCCCGGCATGGGCGGCAGCTTGGGGATGGCCCGCTCCGTGGGAGCCGGCCGCCCGTGCTGGGGACCGCCACCATGGCGCGGGGGACCGAAGCCGCCACCGCTGGGACGGCCTCCGCCCTCGCGGCGGCCGGCGTCACGGCCACCGCTGGGACGGCCTCCGCCTCCGCCTTCGCCTCGCGGCGGGCCGCCTTGTGTCCGGTTGTCATCACGGCGGGGAGGAGGACGGTTCGCGCCTGAACGCCCGCCCTCCTGGGGACCGGACCGCCGGGCTTCCGCCTGGCTGGGCTTGGTCTCCACCTTCTTGGCCTGTTCCTCGGAGACGAGGCCCGCCTTCAATAGCTTGTCGCGCAGGTTCTGCATGAGTTGGGCGTTCTATCCCTTGCACGGCCGCACGCAAGCCACTGCTTGCCGCTCGTGTATGCCCCACGTAACTTGCCGACCCTGTCGTACCCTCCCGGAGGAGTCGTGAGCCGTCTGAAGAAGTCCGCCTTCACCTTTGCCGTGGCGCTGGCCGCCGCGGGCTGCTCGGACCCGGTCGACAAGGCGGCCAAGGCACGCATCTTCTCGCCGGAGGACCCCCCGAAGGTCGTCGCGTCCGCCCAGCAGAAGCTGCCCCCCGAGGATGTCGCGGACAACCCGCAGGTGGCGCGCCGCATCCTGGGCATGGACGCCGCCGAGGTGACCGAGCGGCTGGGCCCGCACCGCTACCAGGCGACGCTGGGGTACGAGTGGACCTCCGAGGCCTCCATTCCGGTGAAGCTCACCGAGACGCGCACCTTCCGGGCGGGCCCAGGCGGGGTGAGCGGGGACTTCCACGGCGTGCTGGAGAACTCCCGGGACCAGGGCCTGGAGGTCATGCGCGTGGGCGGCCAGGTCTTCGCCCGCAACCGCTATGGCCCGTACCGTCAGCGCCTCCGCGACCGCGGCATGGCCGAGCGCACCCGCGCGGAGCTGACCGGCGCCATCCGTGACTTCGACGGCCTCTTCCAGGGCCGCCTGAAGCTGACGCCCGAGGGCACCGTCACCCACGAGGGCCGCACCGCCTGGCGCTACATCGTGACGCTCGCGCCCGCCACGGAAGGGGACGCCTCGCGGCCCCTGCCGCCCTCGCCCCAGGCCAAGAAGGGCGCGGACGAGACGACTGTCCGCCGGGCCAACTTCTTCGCCCACCGCCTGCCGCGCTCGCTGGACGGCGAGGTGCTGGTGGATGCCGCCACCTCCGTGGTCCTCAAGGCCCGGCTGGACGGCCGCATCGGCGTGCCCGGAGAGAAGACGTCCGAGGCCGCCGAGCTGCGCATGACGCTGGAGGCCGTGCTCTCCGAGGTCGGCAAGGACCCCAAGCTCCAACCGCCCGAGGAGTTCCTCCCGGACGCGGACAAGCCCCAGGGCATCGCCGACGCGCTCGACACCTTCGGCCTCAAGCGCAAGAAGGGGACGGACGCGGCCGGCTCGGATGCGCCGCCCGAGCCCGAGGACGAAGAGGGCACCTGAGCCCGCGTGAGGGGCCCGGGCGACCCGGCCCCACGGGCCCGTTTCCAGGTGAACGTCTGGCTGGGACTCCAGGGTTTCCCTGGGAGCGATGGTGGACGCGCGCGCTACATCCCGGCAGCGAGATGTTGGAAGAAAATTTGCGCTGACTCTTGCGTCCTCTAGAATCCTCGACGGTTGCGGCCCGGACGCGTCCGACATGCTCGGATGTTCAGCGGGGCTTCACAGCAAGGGAGCGGCGATGGAGCGCAAGGTCGGAAGTAGCACGGTGACGGCCAAGGAGGTCAAAGCGGCGTTGGAGAAGACGCGCACGCTGTCGGCCGAGGAGGAGAAGGTTCTGCGCATGCGCCATGGTGCTGGCGCGTCCAGCAGCCGTGCGCCTCTGGCCCGTGCCGCGGGTGACAACGCGGAGCTGGCGGATGAGCTCCTCCTCATCGAGATGCAGTTGATGAAGGCGATGCGCGCTCGCGCGGGTGCCAAGCCCGCGGCCAGCGCCAGCAAGCCCGTCGCCGCCACGCGCGCGCGGGACGCAGCCGCCAATCCGACCAAGGACAAGATTGTCCGGGCGCTCCGCAAGAAGAAGTAGCCGTCTGGCGGAGTCCTACTACCGGTTGAGGATGGCCACGAGGCGCTCCCCGGCCTCGGGCAACGCCAACGGCGTGCCCGACGTCTCCGTGGCCAATCCTTCCGCGTCGTCCGTTCCCCCACGCGCGTACAGCCCCTTCAACCAGGTGGCGGCCGCGGGGTTCCTCCAATAGTCCTCGTCGAACCGCTCTGTGAGGCGCGCGGTGAGCTGGGTCTCCAAGGCCCAGGACCGCAGGTAGTGCGCCACGTAGAGCTGCGGGTCCACGTCGTGGAGGAAGAAGCCCGGGTGGGGTTCGACGAAGAGCGCGTGTCGCTGGCCGTCCGCGTATTCGTCCGCGCGTTCCGCCGAGGCGCCCTTGCGCGTCAGCGACAGCTCATACGACAGCTTCGCGGCGTGACGGCGCAGCAGCGTCAGGGCCTGGAATGCCGCCAGTCGCACCGTGTCGCGCGCGGCCATGGTGGGCAGGCCCAGGTAGCGCTTGTGCCATTCGGAGGACAGGAGCACCCGCTCGAAGACGGCGGCGTGGGCCTCCGTCACGGAGGCGTCGCCCAGGCGGCGCAGCTCCATGGGCAGCGTGTCGGAGACGTGTGCGCGGTGCTGTGCGTGGCCCAGCTCGTGGAGCAGGCCCGCGAGTCCGTCCAGGCCGCCCCGCGGCTGGAGCACCAGCCGGATGTCGTTGGGCACGCGCACCACGGCGACGAAGGGGCGCGAGGCCTTGCCGGGCCGGTCTTCGTCATCGATGCGGATGCGCCCGCCCGCGTTGGGCGTCAGGCCCCATTCGCCCAACCAGCGCACCACGGCGGGGAAGGCGTCCTCGCGCCGGAAGAAGCCGTCCATCCAGGGGGCCTGGAGCGCCGTCTGGAGGTCGTGGCGGCGCGCATCTCCCGAGGGGAGCGGGCGCAGCAGCGGGTCCACCTTCTTGAGGACGTACGCAAGCACGTCGCGGTAGGCGTCCTCGGTCTTCACGAGCATCCGCTGCGCGGACTCGGCCAGTGCGTCGTAGTCGATGCCGGTGACGTCCTGGCGCAGGGCGGGGTAGTCCTTCGCGCCCAGTTGTTCCGCCGCTTGCAGGGCCGCCTCGCGCCGGTCGCCGTAGCGGGTGCGGTTCTGCCAGAGGAACTCACCGGTGGCGCGCTCCAGCAGGGCGCGGCGTCCCCGGCCGGGTTCGCGCGGAATGCGGGCCAGGGCCTCACCGAAGGCGTAGGTCTGGTCATCCGCCGTCAGCCGGGCCTGGGACTCCAGTGTGGCGATGGCGTCCACGTGCCGTGTGGCGAGCGCGTCCTCGACGTGCGAGGCCACCACCTCGCGCACGAGCTGGATGCGGCGGACGGTGAGGGCGTCGTTCCGCGAGCGCGCCTTGGCGAGCGCCTCGTTGGCGGCGGAGAACGTGTCCGGCGAGGACAGCTCGGGGAAGGCGGCGAGGAGCTCGGCGGCGGACGACTCCGGCGGGAGCCCGGCGCCGTTCCGGTAGTGCAGCGTGGCGAGTTCGGCGAGGAATTCGTCCAGCCGCGTGCGCACGGAGTGCAGGGGGCGGTCCATGGGGGCGCGGAAGGTAACAGGAAGCGGGCGGCGCGAAAGGGTGATGCGCGCGTAGAGTGCCGCCGCATGACATCTGGGCCTGACGCGGGGATGGGAAACGTGGGCGGTGGGGCGCCGAGCGAGGTGAGGGCATGAAGCGACGGACGTTCCGGGTGGAAGGCGCGCTGGTGGGGAAGGCGGTGGACGCCGCGGTGGCCTCCGAGCTGGGCCTCGCGGAGGCGCGGGCGCGCGAGCTGGTGGGCGTGGGCGCCGTCTACGTGGCGGGCAAGCGCAGCCGTGACGCGAAGGCGCGGCTCGTCGCCGGTCAGGTGGTGACGGTGGTGCTGGAGGAGGGCGGGCAGAGCGCCCTGGCCGAAGCCGCCCCCGCGCCCGAACTGCGCGTGCTGTACGAGGACGCGGACGTCATCGCCGTGGACAAGCCGGCGGGCGTGACGGCCCAGCCCACCGAGGGCCGCGTGGGCGGCAGCCTGGTGGACCTGGTGGGCGAGAAGCTGGGGCGCCCGGCTGGGCTGGTGCATCGCCTGGACCGGGAGACGTCCGGTGTGACGGTGTTCGGGAAGAGCGCGGAGGCCACGTCGGCGCTCGCGGCCGAGTTCCGGGAGGGACGCGCTCGCAAGCGCTACGTCGCGGTCGCCGGGCCTGGGCTGCCCCTGAATGGGACGGTGGACCTGCCGTTGTCGAAGGACCCGTCGCGTCCGGGGCGTTGGCGGGCGACCCGGGCGGCGAACGGCGTGCCCGCGCTGACGGACTTCCACACGCTGTTCTCGGGGCCGGCGTTCTGTGTCGTGGAGCTGCTGCCTCACACGGGGCGCACGCATCAGCTTCGCGCGCACCTGACAGCGCTGGGTGCTCCGATTCTGGGTGACGCGCGTTATGGCGGGCTGCCCCGGGCCGGGGGCGTGGAGGCGGCCCGGTGTCTGCTTCACGCGCAGGCGCTGGAGCTGGGACATCCGCGAACGGGGAAGGTGCTGCGGGTGGAGGCGCCCGTGCCGGAGGATGTGATGCGCTTCTTCGCCGCGGCGGGCCTCGCGGCGCTCACGGGGCCCATCCGGGCTTGGGGCCCCGAGGGGGCTTGAGGCGTCACGCCGCGCAGGTGAAGTCGCGTCCCTCCACCCAGCCCCAGCTCAGGAGGTCCTCGCGAATCTCCGCGCGGGCCCAGCGGACGCCCACGCAGACCAGGAGGTGGCCCTTGCCCGGGGCCCCCAGCTCCTGGGGCGCCACCACGGGGATGCCGTGGATATGGGTGCCCACCTTGCGAGGATGCACCTCCACGTATCGCTCCACGCGGGCGCCTGCTTCGTGGAGGAAGTACGTCAGCGTCTTTCCGCTCGGGCCCGCGCCCCACACCGTGCAGGGACGCCCATCCGCGAGGGGCCCTCGGCCTCGCGTCAGGTAGCGCGCCTTCATCCACATGAAGCGCTTCAGGGCGTAACGTGGATCGGTGCGCGTCATCCGCCCGTGGCTGTCGCGCCAGCGCAGCAGCACGTCGGGCAGGTTCTTCAAGGCGAAGCCCCGGTCGAGCAGCTCGAGCCAGAGCGCGTAGTCCTCGGGGAAGTCTCCGTCCTTCCAGCCGCCCACGGCGACCAGGGCGTCCCGGCGCAGGCACGCCGAGGGGTGGCAGAGGGGACTTTCGATGAAGCGCTCGCGGTCGAGTCGTTCGGCGGAGGTCAGGCCGTTGATCCACGTGGCATAGGCCTGGAGTGACGGGCTGACGGGCTGGTCCTCTCGGAACAGCTCCACGGCGGTGCCCACGCCCGCCAACCGGGGGTCCGCTTCCAGGGCGGTGAGGCTGGTTTCCAGGCGCCGGGGAGGGACTCGTCATCGGCGTCCATCCGGGCGACATAGGGAGAGGTGGCTTGCTCGAGCGCCAGGTTCAGCGCCGCCACCAGACCTCGGCCACCGCCGTCAAGGACTTCCACACGGGCATCTTCAGCGACGAGGTCGTCCAGTACCTCTCTCGTGCGGTCGGTGGAGCCGTCGTCCACCGCGAGGACCCGGAGGTCGCGCAGGGTGCCTGCCAGGAGGCTGCGGACGGCCCGCGCCACGGTGGCTTCGGCGTTTCGAGCGGGCAAGAGGACAGTAACAGCCGGAACGGGCATCGTTGTGTAGACTGTCGCACCCATGGGTGGCGTGAGAAACGGCAAGAACGCCGGCACGCCGGAGCACGCAGCGGTCCGACAGGAGGCGCTGCAGCCCGGCGCGTCCGGCGGCAAGGCCGCGGTGGATACAAGCGAGGTCGTGGACGGACACATTCGCGCCGCCGCGCGACTGCTGCGTGAGGGCTCCGCGGCCCGGGCGTTCGGTGAACTGGCGCGCGCCAGCCGTGGCCTGTCGATGACGCCGCGCCTGGCCGCCGGGATTGTGCGCATGGCGCTGCTGGCGGGCACCGAGGCGGCCGCCATCATCACGCTCGAAGCGGCGCCCACGGCGGCGTTCAGCCGGCGCGCGGTGCATCGTCAGCTCGCGAGGGTCCTGCGGCGCGTGGAGCAGGTTCCTCGTGCCATCGCCGCCTTGGAGGCGCTCCTGTTGGAGTGGCCCGACGACCGGCGCGCTCAACGCGTGCTCCAGGTTCTCCGTGCGAGAGCGTCGGGCGGTGGTGGGGTGGTTCCGGAGGAGGGGGCCACGTCGACGCAGGGCGTGTTGGCGAAGCTCCCCGTCCGCAAGGATGGCGCTCCGGATGCGGCGTCGTGGGAGTACGACGACCGCGTCTACCTCATCGAAACGGTGATTGGGCCGCCGCTGACCGTGGCGACTCCGGCGGGGGGGCAAGGGGCGTCGCCGACGGGAGCGGCCACCCGTGCGGAGGCCTCGGTGGTGGTGGAAGGAGGGGGGGCGCAGGGCGGCTCACGGACGAGCGCGACGGAGTTGCCCTCTGTGGTGATTGCTGTCGAGGCCGCTCCGGTCGGCGCTCCACGCAAGAGTGCGACGGAGCTTCCCGAGGTGGAGACGCCGCTTGTTGGCTCTGAGCCGAAGGTGAGCGGTCCGCGCACGAGTGCAGCGGAGCTTTCCGCAGCGGGGCTGCCGCCTGTTGCGTCGGAGTCGCGGGCGAGCGGTCCTCGCAAGAGTGCGACGGAGTTTCCCGTCGTGGAGACGCCGCCTGTCGGCTCTGAGTCGAAGGTGAGCGGTCCGCGCAAGAGTGCGACGGAGTTTCCCGTCGTGGAGACGCCGCCTGTCGTCGCTGAGCCGGAGGTGCGCGGTCCGCGCAAGAGCGCGACGGAGATTCCCGTCGTGGAAACGCTGCCTGTCGTCGCTGAGCCGCAGGTGAGCGGTCCGCGCAAGAGCGCGACGGAGTGGCCCTCTGTGGGGGCGTCACCCGCTCCTGCTGTCTCTCGCCCGGGGGGCTCGCGCAAGAGCGTGACGGAGCTGCCCGCGGCAGAGCTGTCGTCCAGCGCTTCCGATGCTCCGACGAATCCGGCACGGAAGAGCGTGACGGAGCTGCCTGCGGCGGAGTTGGCGTCTGGCGATACGTCTGAGGCCACTCGCCAAAGCGCAACGGAGTCATCCGTTGTGGCGACTCCCTCCGGTGATTCTGTCGCGCACGCAAGCGGTTCGAATGTGAGTGCGACGGAGACTCCCTCTGAGAGGAAGCCGCCTGTTGCTGCCGGCTCGCGGTCGATGGCGGTGCCACCAGGAGGCGCCGCGCCCGAGCTGGAGGGCGTCGAAGCACAGGTGCCTGCGACGGGCGTGGCGTCACCGAGCACGTCGTTGGAGTCTCACAAGACGGTGTTGGAGCTGCCGGCGATAAACATCCCCGTGGCGCAAGCCCCCAGGACGCTGGTGGAGCTACCGGCGATCTCCGTGCCTCCGCGTGCGTTGGATTTCGAGGCGCGCAAGACGGAAGTGGAGATGCCCGCACTGGGCGCGGATGTGCTGGTCCCCCGCACCGAGCCGGCCCGTGAGTTCGCGTTCAAGAGCGAGGCGCTGTCCGTTCCCTGGACAGACAGTCCGGACGACGACGGGCCCACAGCCCTACGAAGTTCGCAGCCTGCCGCGACGTGGCACGACGCCTCGGCGTCGGACGAAGTCACCTCCGAAGCTCAACCGTTCCACCTCGCTGATGCGCCACCTCCCGTTCCTCCGCGAGCGTCTGCGCCTGCGAAGGCCGAGCGACGGAAGACACCGGTCGCTTCGGAGGCGCTGCCTGCTGCTGTCGCATCCAAGGTGGATCCCGCTGTCGACTCGCGGTCGGGAACCATGGAGGTGTCCCTGGCGGAGCTGGAGGCGGCGCTGTCTGGCGGTCCCGCGACAGCGTCGTCCGTGGCCGCGCCCGCCGAGCCTCGTTCCTCGACGCACGAGGACGACAACGATGAAGTCACGCGCTCGCAGAAGGTCGAGGCCCAGCTCATCGCCCGAAGGGCATGGGCCGAGTTGGCCCAGCTCTATCTCAAGCGGGCGGACCAGGCGAAGGACGCCTCTCGTCGAGCCGAGGCGCTGACCCGCCTCGCGGAGGTGATGGAGAACGAGCTCCACGACCCGCGGGTGCCGCGCGGATGTACCGGGAAATCGTCGACCTGACCGGCGACCGCGCGGCGCTTCGAGACCAGGTGCGTCTGCTCGCGGCGCGGGGCGATGCATCGCTCGTGCGGCGCGCGCTCGATGAGGCCATTCGTCGGGCGCCCAGCGGCCGTGCACGGGCGGGCGCCTTGCTGACGCGTGGCGAACGCTGGCTTCACATGGGCGAGTTCAAGAAGGCTCGCGCCGATTTCGAGGCGGCGGAGTCGCTCTCGCCCGGCTTGTTGCCCGTGCTCGCGGGACTGCTCCGCTGTGTGTCCGATGCGGAGCGTTCCACCATCGCGGAGCGCCTCCGAAGTGCGCTGGCGCCGATGGCGCGGCGTACGCCGGACCGGCTGGAGGCGCTGCGGGTTTTGGCCCATGTCGCGGAGGAGTCGCTGCGCAACCCGCGACTCGCGCAATGGGCCTGGAGCGAGGTGCTGGCGGAGAGCCCCGACAGTGAGCAGGCGCGTGTGCAGCTCACGGCGCTCGCGCGGCGGCTCGGCGACACGACGGTGCTCTCGCAGTTGCTCCGTGCGCAGCTTGTCCAGGAGTCTCGTGGCCCTTCGGCGCGACAGGCCCGGCTGGAGCTGGTGGCCACGTTGGAGGCGAAGGGCGACGCGGACGCCGCGCTCGATGAACTGCGGCAAGCCGTGCGCTACGAGCCGGGCCACAAGGACGCCTGGTTGATGCTCGTGGAGCGCCTGCTTCAGCGAGAGCACCTGGGCGAGGCCGCCTGGGCGCTGGAGCACGCGGCCACCGCGACGGAGGACGAAGAGGAGCGTGAGCAGACGTGGGACCGGCTCGCGCGGCTGTGGCGCGAGGTGCTGGGCAATCCCGAACGCGCGCAGATCTACGCGCGTCGTGCGGAAGGGCTCCGTCAGGCGCGCGAGGAGCGTGAGCTTCCTCCTCCCGAGCCCCCGCGCTCCGCGACGCCGCGTCGCGAGCCAAGTGGTCCCCGGGCGCCGCTCGTTCCCGCGCCGCCCGCGTTGATGCACGCCCCCGCGAACGTCGAGCACCTGGCCAGTGAGGTCACGTCCACGACGGACCCAGGGGCGGCCGTTGCTGCGATGATTCCATCAGGGCCCGAGTCACGCGGCCCCGCATCGCTGCCCGGGAACGTACAAGCGCCCGCGCCGCGCAATCCCGCCTCTGAGCCTGGTAACGCACCGGCGCCCGCGCCGCGCAACCCAGCGCCTTCTGGAGGGTCGGCGGGTTCGGCGTCCAGGAATGCTGCGTCTGCGCCTGGAAACGCCCAGGCGCCTGTGCCGCGTAACCCTGCATCGGCTTCAGGAAATGCGGCAGCGCCCGCGCCGAGGAATCCGCCGTCTGCTCCTGGAAACGCACCGGCGCCCGCGCCGCGTAACCCTGCATCGGCTTCAGGAAATGCGGCAGCGCCTGTGCCGCGCAACCCTGCTTCAGTCCCCGGAAATGCGCCCGCGCCCGCGCCGCGCAACCCGGCCGCGGCCTCCGGAAGTGCGGCAGCGCCCGCACCGCGTAACCCTGCTTCGGTCCCCGGAAACGCGCCTGCACCGGCACCGCGTAACCCGGCATCTGTCGCTGGAAACGCTCCCGCACCTGCACCGCGTAACCCTGCTTCGGTCCCCGGAAACGCGACTGCACCGGCACCGCGTAACCCGGCATCTGTCAGTGGGACCGCACCCGCACCCGCACCGCGTAACCCGGCTTCAGTTCCCGGAAACGCACCGGCGCCCGCGCCGCGTGACCCGGCGTCTGCCGCTGGAAACGCGCCTGTGCCCGCGCCGCGCAACCCGGCCTCAGAGCCAGGGAATGCCTCAGCTTCTGCCCCGCGTGCTTCCGGTGGAGGAGAGGGCGGCCCAGGAGCATCGGCGCCACGCGATCCTTCTTCCGCTCCCGGAAACGCGTCCGCGCCCCGGCCGCGCAATCCCGCCTCGGTACCGGGAAACAAGCCGGCGCCCGCACCTCACGCCCCCGCCGCGAGCGGCGATAACGCGGATGCAGCGGGTTTCCCCCCGAGCCCCGCGCCGCGCAATCCCGCCTCGGCCCCGGGCAACAAGCCAGCCCCCGCGCCTCGCGCCCCCGCCGCGAGCAGCGATAACGCGGATGCAGCGGGTTTCCCCCCAAGCCCCGCGCCGCGCAATCCCGCCTCGGCCCCGGGCAACAAGCCAGCCCCCGCGCCTCGCGCCCCAGCCGACACCGCGGACGCATCAGGTTTCCCTCCCGCCGCCGCTGCGCCGCGAGCGCCCGCGCCATCGCGGAGAGAGCGAGCCTCGGCCCGTGCAGCATCCCCTGGCCGCGACGCGGAGCCCGCCGCACGGCAGGGCACGGACGAGCAGAGCCCGCAGCGCGCCGGAGCCATCGACCTCATCACGGGCGAGGTGCTGGACCTCAACGCGCCGTCGGTGCCCGAGACGCGAGTCATCTCCTGGGAAGCACCTCCGGGCCGCATGGACCCCGTGCGCCGGGTCGTGCGTGGCGCGCGTCCCGAAGGCACCATGGCCGCCCCGGCACCGGGTCGCACCTTCATCGCGAAGCCGCCAGCTCCGCCCGAGCCGCCCAAACCCGCGCCCGGCGCCGCGGAGCCCCGCGAATCCGCCGCTCCCGCTCCCGCCCCCGCCTACCTGCCCGCCCAGGACACCGAGCCCGACGGCTTTCGGCACATCCGGGAGCGCCCGCTGGAAGCGGCGCCGTACCGCGCGCTCGCGGAGTACTTCGACCAGCGCGGCGACCCCGACCGCGCCTCGCTGATGCGCGAAATCGCCGACGCGCTCGACGGCCTCGAAACCCCCGCGCCCAAAGGCCAGCGCCCGCCGCTGACGTCCGACGAGCGCGCGGGCCTGCGTCACCCGGGGCTGCGGACGCCCTCCGGCGAGCTGCTCGCCTGCACCGGAATCGCGCTCTGCCGCCTGTTCCCCGCCGAGGGCCGCGCCGCCGGCTCCTCGGAGCTGCTGCGCGCCACCGCGGGCCCGGCAGCACCCGACGTGCTCGACGCGCTGCACACCGCCGCGCGGATGCTGGATGTCCACCTGCCGGAGCTCGTGCTCGCGGAGGATGACGGTCCGCCCTTCACCGCCGTGCACGCGGGCCATCCGCGCCTGCTCGTGGGCCGCCTCCTCCTGCGAGAGTCCATGCCCGCGCCGGAGCTGCGCTTCCACGCGGGACGCGCCTTGCTGTCCCTGTCGCCGGACCTGCTCGCGCTCCGGGCCCTCAAGGGACGCCAGCTCTTCCGCGCCCTCGCGCTGCTGTCCACCGTGCTCAAGGACCCCCGCGCCACCGGAGAAGAGGCCCGCGTGGTCCGTGAGTCCCTCTCCCCGAAGGCCCTGGAGCGCGCCGTGGCCCTGTTGGAGCCGGGCACGCAGAACTTCAAGGCCTCCGCGCTCGCGGACGCCGCGCGCGACTCCGCGAACCGGGCAGGGCTCGTGGCCTGTGGCAGCATGGGGCCCGCGCTGACCGTGCTGCGCGCGCGCCGGGACAACGAGGCGGAGCTGGTGGAGCTGCTCCGCTTCGCCGCCTCCGAGCGCTACCTGCCGCTCCGGGCGCCGCGCTGACTCAGTTCATGTTCAGCTTGATGGTCAGCGCCAGCAGCCGCCCCTTGGGGCCGCCGAGGTCATGCCGGTAGGCGACGTCGATTCCGCCGCCGCCCTCGGACATGAAGCCGAGCCCCGTGCTGAGCTGGGACGTGCGGGTGAAGCCGTCGTACGTGTAGCCCGCGCGGAACGGGAACACCTGCCCGAGGATGTACTCCATGCCGCCGTGGTACGTGAACGTCGTCGCGTCGTTCGTCGTGAAGTCCGCGCGCACGTCGCCCGCGAGCGTCAGCAACCCCGTCATCACGCCCACGTGCGCCGAGTAGTAGCGGGTCAGCTCCTCGTTGCCGGTATCGACGAGGTTGTGCGCGGAGAAGCCCGCCATCAACTGCTGGGACAGCCGCAGGATGATTCCGGCGTCACCCGTGACGGAGTTGGCGAACCGCGACTGGCCGCTCATGCGCAGGTAGCGGACCGTGGCGCCGAGCATCAGCATCTCACTGACGGGCAGGCCCACGCCCAGCGAGCTCATGTGCGCGCTGGCGCGGGCGCCGCCGCGGCCCACGCTCACCCAGTGGTAGTCGAGCCCCATGCCCAGGCGGCTGGTGGCCGCGTCGATGACGGAGACCCCGAGCTGCCCCTCCTTCTTCTCGACGTCCCACCCGCCCGTGCCTTCGAGCCGGTAGGACGGGAAGAGGACCATGGCGGCGGGGTTGCCCAGCATCGCGTCGCCGCCCAGGCCCAGGGCCCGGTAGGCGCCGCCCATGCCATAGGCGCGCGCGCTCATGACATCCCGGAGGTCCTCGGCCGGCTGAGCCAGCGAGGTAGTGGACACACAGAGGGCGATCAGCACCAGGGAACGCAGCGACATGACATGAGCATCCTATCCGGCTTGATGGGGTCAGACGCCATCAATAGATTCGCAGCCCTCATGGCCTCCAAAACCCCGAAGGTAGAGCCCCTCATCCGCAAGTGTGTCATCCCGGCAGCCGGCCTGGGCACGCGCTTTCTGCCGGCGACCAAGGCGGTTCCGAAGGAGATGCTGCCCATCGTCGATACTCCGACGCTCCAGTACATCGTGGAAGAGGCGGTCTCCGCGGGCATCGAAGACGTCGTCCTCATCAACGGCCGGGGCAAGAGCTCCATCGAGGACCACTTCGACATCGGCTTCGAGCTGGAGACCACCCTGCGCTCGCGCGGGAAGGAAGGCGAGGCCGACAAGCTGCGCGCCATCGCGGAGCTGGTCCGCGTCGTCAGCGTCCGTCAGAAGGAGCCCAAGGGGCTGGGTCACGCGGTGCTGTGCGCCAAGAGCGTCATCGGCAACGAGCCCTTCGGCGTGCTGCTGGGCGACGACATGATTGACGCCGAGGAGCCGGGAATCCGCCAGCTCGCCCGTGTGTACCGCCAGTACAACCAGGCCGTCATCGCCCTCATGGAGGTGCCGGACGACGAGACGCACATGTACGGCATCGCCGCGGGCACGGACCTGGGCGACGGTGTCATGCGCATCGAGCGCATCGTGGAGAAGCCGAAGAAGGGCACCGCGCCCTCCAACCTCGCCGTCATTGGCCGCTACGTGCTGCCGCCGGACATCTTCCCCATCCTGGAGAACCAGACGCCGGGCGTGGGCGGGGAAATCCAGCTCACCGACGGTCTGGCCACCCTCCAGCAGCAGCAGGGCCTCCTGGGTTACCGCTTCAAGGGCCAGCGGTATGACGCCGGCGACAAGGTGGGTTACCTGAAGGCCAACATCGCCTACGCGCTCAAGCGCCCGGAGCTGCGTTCCGGCCTGCTCGAGTTCATGCGTGAAGTCGTGAAGACGGAGAAGCCGTGAAGCGCACCGTTGCACTCCTCGCAGTCCTGGTCTCCTTCGCCGCGGGCGCCTACGTGCTGCCCGGAAGCTCCATCATCCGTCGCATGGCGGCGGAGCGCGCCGAGCAGAGGCTCTCCACGTTGCGCGTGGAAGGCTCCCTCAGCTTCGGTGGAGCGTCGGTGAAGGAGGCTGGTGCCGCGCTGGGGACGCCCACGGACCGGCCGGAGGTGCAGGGGGATGGCGTGCTGTCCATCCGCACGCCCGGCCGTTGCCGCTTCGAGGCCTCGGTGGCCGACGGCAGCACGCCGTCCGCGGTGGTCCAGTCCGGAGGCCGGCGCAAGGCGCAGGGCACCGAGATTCCCGCCATGTCGGTGCTCGTCGCGCAGGTGTGCCCGCTGCTCGCCACGGGCAGTGGCAACGTGCAGGAGGTGAAGGAGTCGGTGCTGCGGCACCTCCAGAGCCTCGGCGTGGAGACGGGTCGCACCGGTCTGGCGCGCCTGGGCGGCGAGGTCGCCTATGTCCTCGGCGAGATGGCCGAGGGGCGTCCGCAGTTCTGGGTCTACAAGGATTCCTTCCGCCCGGCGCGCCTCCGCTACACGGACGCTTCGGGAACGGCCTGGGACGTGCGCTTCCTCGACTACAACTCGCCGGCCACCGGTGAGCTGATGCCGCGCACCATCGAGGTCTGGCGCGGGGGCCAGCGCAACCTGCGCTTCACCGCATTGAAGGGTGACAACCGGGCCAGCCTGCCCGACGCGCTCTTCACCCTGTAGACCGTCAGGGCCGCCGGGGATGACGCGCCCCGGCGGGAACGGCACTTTCCTGAATTCCTTGCGGCGCTGGAGGTGGCCATGAAGAGTGTGGCCCCGCCAGGCCGGGACTCTCCCCGGCCCGCCGCGAAGAGGAATCTCACATGAAGGTGTACGGCCACCCGATGAGCACGGCCACGCGCATGGTCCTCACCACCCTGGCGGAGAAGGGCCAGGAGGCGGAGCTCGTTCTCATCGACCTCGCGAAGGGCGAGCACAAGCAGCCCGCGCACGTGGAGCGTCAGCCCTTCGGTGTCATCCCCGCGTTCGAGGATGACGACGGCTTCCGCGTCTATGAGTCGCGCGCCATCATCCGCTATCTGGACCGCAAGCTGCCGGGCGCCGCGCTGACGCCGTCCGACGCGCGCGCGTTCGCGGCCATGGAGCAGTTCATCAGCGTGGAGCACAGTTACTTCACGCCCGCGGCGATGAAGGTCATCTGGGAGCGCCTCTTCAAGCCCTTCTTCGGCGGCGGCGCGGCGGACGAGGCCCGCATCGACGAGGGTATGAAGGGCGTCGAGCGCGTCCTGGGCCTCGTCGACCCGGTGCTAAGCAAGCAGCCGTACCTCGCGGGCGACGGCTTCTCGCTCGCGGAGGTCTGCTGGATGCCGTACATGGACTTCTTCGTCGCCGCGGGCGGCGGAACGCTCCTGGGCCAGTACAAGGGCGTGGCCTCCTGGTGGGAGCGCGTCAGCGCCCGGCCCTCGTGGAAGAAGGTCACCGGCGCCTGAGTCCCCGGTGCTTCCCTGACGTCCCGGGTTCCGTCTTCCGGCGGAACCCGCGAAACATGTCAGACCCTCCCTGCACTGTGGACCCCGGTAGCAGGACGGCTGGGGTTGGGGTGGCGGTTGAAGGGAGAGTCATGGAACAGCGACCCTTGTGGAGCGGGGAGGACGCGGCGCCTTCGAAGGCCCCCACGACGCGGGGTTCCAGGACGGTGCGCACCTCCGGTGTGAAAAGCCGCCGGGAACTGTCAGAGCCCGCCGTCGCCGCTACAGTGCGCGCCGAAGTGAGCGCTCCCGTCCTGGCCTCCATTGCCGTTGGCCGCCCCGTCCGGGGCGAATTCACCTACACCTTGCCGGAGGAGCTGGCGGGCCGCCTGGAGCCCGGGCAGCGCGTGCTCGTGCCGTTTGGTCGAGGCACGGCGCTGGGCTTCTACCTGGGGCCCGCGTCCCCGCCGCCCGGCGAGAAGGTGCGGCTGAAGGCCGTCCAGCGCGTGCTGGAGGATTCGCCGTCCCTGCCCAAGGACCTCATCGCGTTGCTGCGCTTCGCGGCCGTGCACTACCGCTACCCGCTGGGCGAGGTGATTCGCGGCGCGCTTCCCCCGGGCCTGTCGAAGGCGGTCGAGGAGAAGGAAGCCAAGCCGGACGTGCAGCACTTCGCGGTGGCGCTCGTGAACGAGGTGCCGCCGGAGCTGTCGCGGGCGCCCGCGCAGTCCGCCGCGCTCGCCTACTTGCTGGCCGTGGGAGGCCGCGCGCCGCTGGAGGAAGTGGCCCACGCGATTCCAGGCGCGCGCGAGACGCTGAAGAAGCTGGCCACGCGCGGCTTCGCCAAGCTGGAGGAGAAGACGGTGGAGGCGGGGGTGAAGGAGGGCCTGATTCAGGGCCGTCCGGACCACCTCACGCCGGAGCAGGCCGCGGCGGGCGTGGAGCTGCGCGCGGCGTTGGACGCGGGCGCCTTCCAGCCCTTCCTGCTTCACGGTGTCACGGGCAGCGGCAAGACGGAGGTGTACCTGCGCGCGGCGGAGCATGCGCTGACGCTGGGGAAGGGCACCCTCATCCTCGTACCGGAAATCGCGCTGACGCCGCAGCTCGTGGGGCGCTTCCGCAGCCGCTTCGGCTCGGAGGTCGCGGTGCTGCACTCGGCCTTGAAGGACCGGGAGCGGCTCTTCCACTGGCAGGCACTGCGGCGGGGCGACGTGAAGATCGCCGTGGGCGTGCGCTCGGCGGTGTTCGCGCCGGTGAACAACCTGGGCCTCATCGTCGTGGACGAGGAGCACGACCCCTCCTTCAAGCAGGAGGAGAAGCTGCGCTACCAGGCGCGCGACCTGGCCGTGGTGCGAGGCAAGCAGGCCAGCGCGGTGGTGGTGCTGGGCTCGGCCACGCCCGCGCTGGAGACGCTGGAGAACGTCAACCGCGGACGCTACCGGCTCCTGGAGCTGAAGCGCCGCGTGGACGACCGGCCCATGCCCTCCATTGAAATGGTGGACCTGCGCCTGGAGCGGCCCCGCGAGGGCGTGGTGACGGAGGAGGCGCCCATCCTCAGTCCGCCGCTGCTCGCGGCGATGGAGGAGACGATTGGCCGGGGCCAGCAGGTCATCCTCTTCCTGAACCGCCGGGGCCACAGCACCGTGCTCCTGTGCGAGGTGTGCGGCCTGTCACTCAAGTGCAGCGAGTGCGACGTGTGCCTGACGCACCACCGCTCGCAGAGCCGGGTGGTGTGTCACTACTGTGGCCTGGCCATGCCCGTGCCGGAGCAGTGCCTGGAGTGCACGGGGCCCATGCTCAAGCTGGGCATCGGCACCGAGCGCGTGGAGGCGGAGGTCCTGGAGCGCATTCCCACCGCGCGCGTCGCGCGTCTGGACCGGGACTCGGCCACCAGCGCGGAGCGGCTGACGGAGATGCTGGCCTCGTTCGCGCGCCGGGAGCTGGATGTCCTGGTGGGCACGCAGATGGTGGCCAAGGGGCACGACTTCCCTGGCGTCACGCTGGTGTGCGTCGTGATGGCGGACACGTCCCTGTCCATCCCGGACTTCCGCGCCGCCGAGCGCACCTTCCACCTGCTCACCCAGGTCGCTGGCCGCGCGGGCCGGGGCAAGGACCCGGGGCGGGTGCTGGTCCAGACCTACAACCCGGACGCGGAGCCGGTGCGGCGGGTGCTGGCCCACGACTTCAGCGGCTTCTCGACCCAGGAACTGGAGTGGCGCAAGGCGCTGGCCTACCCTCCATATTCGCGCATGGCCGCCGTCCGCCTGGAAGGGGAGCACCCCGAGCAGACGGCGAGCGTGGCGCGCTCCCTGGGGAACCTCGTCTCCCGGAACATGCCGCCCGCGTCCGCCGGGGTCCGTTTGCTGGGCCCGGCGCTGGCGCCCATCTCCCGCATCCGAGGGAAGACGCGCTGGCAGTTCCTCTTGAAGGGGCCAACGCATACGGCGCTCGCCCCGCTGCTCGCCCGGGTGGAAGCGGCCCTGGCCGAAGTTCCTTCCACCGTGAAGGTCGTGATCGACGTGGATCCGGGAGCCATGCTGTAGACTCGTGGCCCCCCCATGGGCGCACCGGTCCTTCTCGTCCACGACGACATCGCCAATATCGCCGCCGTGCGGCGTCTGCTCACGCGTGACGGCTACGAGGTCATCCTCGCCACGTCCGCCGCGGATGCCCTCATCGCGTACGGGCACCACCTGCCCGTGCTGCTCGTGCTCGCGCCCGGCGTGGAGAGTGGCCGCGGCCACCTGGTGCTGGAAGAGCTGCTGCAACACCCGGACGGCAAGTCGGCCCGGGTGCTGCTTCTGGGCGAATCCATCCCCGGCTTCAGCGCCCCCGTGGCGCCGCTGCCGCTGGAGGGCGCGGCCTTCATCTCGCTGGTGGATTCCCTGGTCCGGGCCCCCGCGGATGCGGCGGATGCCTGGCACGTGGTGGAGAATCGGCGGATGCCCGCGTCCGCGGGTGGCGCCGGGGTGTCGAGTGGCGCTGACGGCGAAACGTGGCATGCGACGCCGCCTCCCGCGGTCGCTGGGGACGCCGCGCTGGCGAACGCGCTCTTCGGGGACCTGGCTCCGTTGCACCAGACGGACTGGGAGCTGGCGGCGATGACGGACGCGGAGCGCACCGCCCACGTGGCGGAGCAGCAACGCGAGCATCACGGAGCGTCCGGTTCGAGCACGGCCTCGGAGCCCGAGGTGGAGGCCCCGCCGGTGGCCCCCGAGCCGGCTGCGTCGGAGGACTCGGCGGACGGGTGGGGAGAGCCGTCTTCGGATTCGGATTCGGATTCGGATTGGGGCTCGGCGGTGAGCGGCGCTGCGCCCGGGGAAGGGGCGTACCCCGGCTTGTCTCGGGGGCATGCGGCGGAGCCGGAGGGCATGGAGGCGGAGCTGCGGGCTCAGGCGGAGCGCCTGGCCGGGCTCGACGACGCATCGGAGGCGGACGGAGAAGTGCCTCCGGTCGGGCAGTTGGCTTGGACGGAGGAGCCCGTCACCCAACCTGGGCCTGCTGCGCCTCGACTCGGGGACGAAGGCTTCTTCGACGTGGAGACGCCGGAGGCTGGCACGCGGGATTCCCTCTCCGATGCGGAAGCGGAGCTGGCGGCCATGCGCGGTGGCCCTGTCGCCGAGCCTCTGCCCGCCACGGATGGCACCCCCTGGACGGAGCTGCCTCCCGACCCGGAGATGGCGTTCGCTGGCCAGGCGCCGGAGGCGTCGTGGGCCGGAGTGGGGGATGCGCCCGGAGAGGCTGCGTCTGGATGGGAGACGGAGGCTTCGAAGCAGGGTGGCTCGTGGAGCGCGTCGGCGGCACCTGAGGCGGATGACTCCTGGGCCACGTCGGCAGCACCTGAGGCGGGAGCGGAGTCGGATGCCTCCTGGGGCGCGTCGGCGGCACCTGAGGCGGATGACTCCTGGGCCACGTCGGCAGCACCTGAGGCGGGAGCGGAGTCGGATGACTCCTGGGCCACGTCGGCCGCACCTGAGGCGGATGCTTCCTGGGGGGCGTCTGCGGCACCTGAGGCGGGAGCGGAGTCGGATGACTCCCGGGCCACGTCGGCAGCACCCGAGGCAGGAGCGGAGTCGGATACCTCCTGGGCTGCGTCGGCGGCACCCGAGCAGGGAACGGAGTCGGACGATTCGTGGGCCACGTCGGCGGCACCTGATGCTGACGACTCCTGGGCCACGTCGGCAGCACCTGCTGCGGGCGCGGAGTCGGACGATTCGTGGGCCGCCTCGGCGGCACCTGCTGCGGGAGCGGAGTCGGACGACTCTTGGGAGGCATCGGACACCCCCGCGTCTTCGGATGTGGCGGGGGCGGCGTCAGCCTCCTTGGATTCGGGCGATGCGTCAGAGAATGACGCGGTCGCGGCGGCATCGGATGCTTCTTGGGGGGACGGGTCGGACCCCTCTGCGTCGGATGGTTCCTGGGAAACGGATCCGGCTGCTTCTGTGCCAGGTGGTGTGGCGGGGACGGAGTCGGCCACTCCCGGGTCGGACGATTCCTGGGGAACAGCGGCCGCGAACACGGAGTCGGAAGACGCCTGGGGGACGGAATCCGCGCTTGGCGATTCCGCGGATGCGTCGGATCCGACCGCCGGTGACTCCGCTGACGCGTCGGAGCCAGATGCCGCGGCGGTGTCCGCGTCCAACTGGGAATTGCTGGAGGCGGAGCTTCAAGCCGCGGCGTCGGGTCACGAAAGTGACGACGCGGAGGCCGGCTCTCCAGAGGCCGCCGAGACCTCGGCAGCAGCGGGTGTTGGCGAAGACTGGTTCGACTCGGAACCGGAGTCTTCGGCGCCCGCGCCGAGTGTTGGCGCTGACTGGTTCGACTCGGAAACTGAGGACACGCGCTCGGCGGAGCCCGTGGCCAAGCCGGTTGAAAGTCCGCCCGTGGCGCCCGCCGCAGGCGGCTTCGCGGTCCCCGCGCTGATGGCGCAGTGGCAGGCTCAGCAGGAGGAGGCCGAGCGCCAGCTCGAAGAGGCCCACGCACGTGTGCACTCCGTCTCCGCGGAATTGGAGCAGGAGTCCGCGCGGCGCCGTGAAATGGAGCAGCAACTCCAGGCGCTCCAGGAACGCCTCGCGACCGAGGAAGAAGAACACTCTCGCGAAGCGGTGCTCCGGGCCGAAGCCGAGGCCGAGCTGGAGACGCTCCGCCAGCGTGAGTCCGAGGCTCGGGCGCAGCGGGACTCGAGTGTGTCGATGGACGCGGCGGCCAAGGCCGTCCTGAGTCGAATCGAGCAGTCGGCGGGAGACGTCGACGCGCTCTCGGCCCTGCGCGCGGAGCTGGAATCGCAAGTCACCCTCCGCACGGAAGCGGAGGCCTTCACGGCTGAAGTCGAGGCCCTGGCGCGGCAGGCCGAGGATGCACGTGCCGAGGCGGAACTCCGGGCCATCGATGCCGAGGACCGAGCCAATGCCGAGGCCCAGGCTCGCGAGGCCGCGGAGACGCAAGCCGCCGCTGCGACCCAGGCGCTGAAGGCGCTCGAAGCGCGCCTGGAGGCGGAGGCGGCGGGGCGCGTCGTCTCGGAGGTCCGCGCAGAGTCGGAGTCGAAGGCGCGCGAGGTCGCGGAGCGCCGGGTCGAGTCCGCCGAAGGCCAGACGTCGGTGTCGGAAGCGCGCATCGATGCGGAGACCCGTGCCCGCGAGGCCGCGGAAGCCCGGTCCGAGGTCGAGGCCGCGGCGCGGCTCGAAGCCGACATTCGCGCGCAGCAACTGGCGCACGCCCACGCGGAAGCCGAGGCCCGTGCGGACTTGGCGGCTCGGGAGCAGGCCGAGGCCATCGCCTTGGCCCAGGCTGAAGCGGACGCGCGAGTGGATGCGGAAGCGCGTCTGGAGGCCCTCACGGCCGCGCTCGCCGAGGCGGAGGCTCGGGCGCAGGGCGATGTGGACACGCGCGTGGCAGCGGCGGCAACCGCGTTGGCGGAAGCGCAGGCGCGGGCCGAGATTGAGTCCTCGGCGCGCGCGGACGCGGACGCACGTCTGGAGGCCACGGCAACGGCATTGGCCGAGGCGCAGGCGCTCGTGGAGATTGAGTCCGCGACGCGGGCCGATGTGGAAGCACGTCTGGAGGTCACTGCAACCGCGTTGGCCGAGGCGCAGGCGCTGGCTGAAATCGAGTCCTCCGCGAGGGCTGAGGTGGAAGCGCGCCTGGAGTCCGTGGCGACCGCCCTCGCCGAAGCGGCAGCCCGCGCGGAAATCGAATCTGCGGCCCGAGTCGACGCGGAAGCGCGCCTGGAGTCCGCGGCGACGGCCTTGGTCGAGGCGCAGTCGCGAGCCGATAGCGAATCCGCGGCCCGAGTTGAGGCCGAAGCCCGTGTCGCAGCGGAGTTCTCGGCTGGAAGTGACGCGGAGTCGCGCGTCCGGGCTGAAGCGGAAGCCCGAGCGGCCGCCGAAGCGCGCGCCGACGCTGAAGCAACCGCCCATGCGGAAGCCGCGGCGCGCGCGGAGATTGAAGCTGCGGCGCGCATGGAAGCGGAGGCCCGTGCCAACGCTGAAGTGACTGCGCGTGCAGAGGCCGAAACCCGAGCGAACACGGAGGCGGCCGCACGGGCCGAAGCGGAAGCCCGAGCGACCGCCGAGGCCGAAGCGCGAGCCGAAGCCGAAGCGCGCGCCAATGCGGAGGCGGAGGCTCGCGAGAACGCGGAAGCCACCGCGCGCGCCGAAGCGGCAGCTCGAGTCGAAGCCGAGTCAGCCCTCCGCGCGGACCTCGAAGCCCGAGCCAACGCTGAGGCGACATCCCTCGCCGAAGTCGAAGCCCGCGCGAGCGCTGCGACGACATCCCTCGCCGAAGTCGAAGCCCGCGCCAACGCTGAGGCGACTGCTCGTGCCGAAGTCGAAGCTCGCGCCAACGCTGAGGCGACTGCTCGTGCCGAAGCCGAGGCCCGCGCCAACGCTGAGGCGACTGCTCGTGCCGAAGTCGAGGCTCGCGCCAATGCCGCGACGACAGCCCTCGTCGAAGCGGAGGCCCGCGCCAACGCTGAGGCCGCCGCTCGCACCGAAGCCGAAGCCCGCGCCAACGCCGCGACGACAGCCCTCGTCGAAGCCGAAGCCCGCGCCAACGCTGAATCAACTGCTCGTGCCGAAGCCGAAGCGCGCGCCGACAGCGAAGCGTCCGCTCATGCTGACGCCGAGCGCCGTGCCGAGCACGTCGCACACGCCCGAGTCGACGCCGAAGCGAGCGCCGAGGTCGAGTCGAAGGCTCGGCTCGACGCGGAAGCCCGCGCCGCGAACGAGTCGAAGGCGCATCAGGACGCGGAAGCCCGCGCCGAGCGCGAAGCCGAGGCCCGTGCCGAAGCCGAGGCCCGCGCCGAGCGCGAGTCCAAGCTCCGTGCGGCCATCGAAATCCGCGCGGAAGGTGAAGCCACGGCCCGTGTGAACGCGGAAGCCCGCGCCGAGCGTGAAGCCGAGGCCCGCGCCGAAGCCGAAGCCCGAGCCGAACGGGAAGCCGCCCTGCGCGCCGAGGCGGAGACGCTCGCGAAGACCGAAGCCGCGACCCGCGCCGAACTCGAGGCCCGGGTCGCCACGGAGGCCACGCGCCGAGCCGAAGCCGAGGCCCGCGCCGAACGCGAATCCGAGGCCCGCGCGGAACAGGAGTCCCGGCAGCGAGCCGAAGCCGAGGCCCTCGCAGGGAAGGAAGCCGAGCAGCACGCCGCCGAGCAGGCACGTGCCGAGGCAGAAGAAGCGCACCGCGCCAGCGTCGCCGCCCAGGCAGAAGCCGAGGCCCAGAAGCGCGCGGAGCTGGAGTCCCGGCTGGAGTCGGAAGCCCAGAAGCGCGCAGAAGCCGAGGCCCGCGCCGAGGCCGCGCTGAAGTCCGCCACCGATGCGGAGTCACGTGCCGAGGCCGAAGCCCAGCGCCGCGCCGACGCCGAGGCCCGCATCCAGCAGGCCACCCAGGCCGAAGCCGAAGCGGCCACCCGCGCGAAGACGGAGGGCCGTCATCGCACCGCCCTGGAAGTGCGCCTGGACGCGGAGGCGAAGCAGCGCGCCACGTTGGAGACGCGGCTCGAGGATGAATCCCGGGCCCGTAACGAATCCGAGTCCCGGCTGCTCGCGGAGAATGCACGCATCTCCGAGGAGCTCGCGGAGCTCCGACTGGAGCACCAGCAGCTTCGCGACAACCTGTCGAAGGAGCGCGAGTCGCGCGAATCCGTCGAGCAGTCCTTGGAAACCCTCCGCGAAGAGAAGGCCCGCGTCGAAGCCGAGTCCGAGGCCCAGCGCGAGCGGAACGAGCGTGAGCGCCTGGAGCTGGAGGAGCGCGCGCTCCGAGACGCCGAGGAAGCCGCCGCACAGGCGAGAGCCTCCCTTCTTCCGCTGGAGGCCCCGCCGGGCCGGCCGGAGCTGGCGGTGGCGCGCAGTGGCAGCGTCACCCAGGACGGCCTGACGAAGCTGGTGCTCCGTCTGTGCGAAGCCCGCATGGAGATGCGCCTGGAGCTGAAGGTGATGAACGCCCTGCGCGTCCTCTGGTTGAGGGATGGCACGCTGGTGGGCGCTGTCTCCTCGGCCCCGGGGGAGAGCCTGGTCGACCGGGCCCGCGCGGACGGCCTCATCGACGCGAGGCAGGAAGGCGAACTGCGGCTGGTGCGCAGCGCCACCACCGCCGCGCTGCTGGAGGCCCTGCGAGGCCGGGGCTACCTGCGCGAGTCCGAAGCCGTGCCCCTGGTCCAGCGCTACACCGAGCAGGTGTTCCTGGACGCCTTGGCGGAGCCCTCGACGCTCTACCGGCTGGTGGCGGAGCCGGCGCCGCACGAAGTGGCGCTCGCCGCCGCCACGCGCCCACCGCTCCACCTGCTGGCCGAGGCCCTGCGCAACACGCTCACCTCCGAGTCCCTCCTCGACGCGGCTGGCGGCCTGCGCGCGCGCGTCACCCGCGGCGACATCCACCTGGCCCCCGGTGACTTCGGTCTGCCCCCGAGAGACCTCCACCTCCTGTCCCAGGTGGACGGCGAGCACACGCTGGAGGCGTTGCTCCTGGGCGCGGGACTGCCCCAGGACTCGGCTTTGAAGTCGCTCGCGGTGGCGCGGACACTGGGGCTCATCTCGCTGGAGCCTGGCGGGGATGACGACGAAGCGGGCGACCTGCCTCCCGAACTGGACGTCCGGCGCCTGGAGGCCAAGTTCGAGGAGATCCAGGACGCGGACTACTTCACGGTGCTCGGGCTGGCCCGTTCGGCGGGGGGCGAGGAGGTCAAACGCGCCTACGAACTCCTGGCCGCCGAGTTCCATCCCCTGCGCTTCGCGGGACATCCGGACCCAGCGCTCCAGCACCGCGCGCAGCAGATTCGCAGCGTGCTCTCCGAGGCCGCGCAGGCGCTGGGGGATGACCGGCTGCGCGCGGAGTACGCCCGGAGCCTGCTCGACTGACGCCCTCCGGACGGACGGGCTCCCGGGCGTGTGGGAAAGCCCATCCGCGGTGGTTGCCCGCCCGCCCCAGGACGGTTAAGACGGCGGACATGGTCCGCGAGATCCTTATCTGGCCCGACCCTGTCCTGAAGCAGAAGGCCAAGCCGGTGGCGAAGGTGGATGACTCCATCCGCACGCTGGTGAAGGACATGTTCGAAACGATGTACTCCGCCGAAGGCGTGGGCCTGGCCGCCCCGCAGATTGGCGTGCTCCAGCGTGTCATCGTCTTGGACACGACGCACGCCCAGCCGGAGCTCAAGCCCGTCGCGATGATCAACCCGGAGATCATCGCCATGGAGGGGGACACCACCTACAACGAGGGCTGCCTCTCCATCCCCGGCGAGTCCGCCGACGTGGATCGCGCCGCCGCCGTCACGGTGAAGTTCCTCGACCCGGATGGCAACGAGCAGACGCTGCGCTGCGAGGGCCTGCTGTCCATCGCGGTGCAGCACGAGGCGGACCACCTCAACGGCACCGTGTTCGTGGACCACATCTCCTCGCTGAAGCGCGAGTTCATCCGCAAGCGGATGAAGCGCCTCAAGACTTCGCGCGAGCAGGGCGCGTCGGCTTCTCCGTAGCCGCCTCGGCCGGTGCGGCCTTCACGCCCTTCTTGGGGCAGAGGTCCGCGACGACGCAGCGAGCACAGTCGGGCGAGCGGGCGAAGCAGGTCCGCCGTCCGTGCCACACCAGGAGCTGGTGGCCCAGTGTCCATCGCTCCGACGGCAGCACGGCCTGCATGTCGGCCTCCACCTTGTCCGGGTCCTCCTTCGTGGTGAACCCGAGCCGGTAGGCGAGCCGCTTCACGTGGGTGTCCACGGGGAAGGCGTCGTCGCCCCCCAGGTGGATGCACACCACCCCCGCCGTCTTGCGGCCCACGCCCGGAAGCTTCTCCAGGGTGT
The DNA here is from genome assembly GCF_000280925.3 of Myxococcus hansupus. NCBI lineage: Bacteria > Pseudomonadati > Myxococcota > Myxococcia > Myxococcales > Myxococcaceae > Pseudomyxococcus > Pseudomyxococcus hansupus. The sequence continues at coordinate 6,921,098 of NZ_CP012109.1, read as the reverse complement.
CCCGCTTCAAGGGGACCTGCCCGGCGTGCTCCGCCACCAGCGTCCGCGCGGCCGCGACGATGTTCTTCGCCTTGGCGCGGTACAGGCCACAGGTGCGGATGAAGGGCTCCACGTCCGACGGTTCTGCTTCCGCGTAGGTCTGGGCGGAGGGGAACCGCTGGAAGAGCGCGGGCGTCACGATGTTGACGCGTTTGTCCGTGCACTGCGCGGAGAGCATGACGGCCACCAGGAGTTCCAGGGGCGTCCGGTAGTCCAGCTCGATGCGGGCATCCGGCATGTCCGCGGCCAGCCGGTCCATCACCGTCAGCGCGCGCTTTCGCTTCTCCGCGACCGTCTCACGTCCAGGCACGGCGCCGTTGTATGTCACACCCGCCAGGAGCCCAAGCACCACCCGTTGGGACATGGCCATTCGGGGAGACCCCATGAAGCGCATCGACTTCCGTTCCGACACCGTTACCCAGCCCACGGCCGCCATGCGGCGCGCCATCGCCGACGCGGAGGTGGGAGACGACGTCTACGGCGAGGACCCCACCGTGCTTCGGCTGGAAGCCCGTGTCGCCGAGCTGCTCGGCCTGGAGGCCGCCGTGTTCGTGCCCTCGGGAACCCAGGCCAACCAGCTCGCCATCGGCGCGCATTGCCGGCCCGGGGACGAGGTGCTCACCGAGGCGGGCAGCCACATCCTTCACTACGAAGGCGGCGCGGTGCCCGCGTTGTGGGGTGTGCAGCCGCAGCCGTTGCCAGGACAGCGCGGCCTGCTGACGCCCGAGGCCGTGAGCGCGGCCGTGCGCGAGGACAACATCCACAACCCGCGCACGCGCCTGCTGTCGCTGGAGAACACGCACAACCGCGGCGGCGGCGCGGTGTGGCCCGTGGAGCGCTTCCAGGCCGTCGTCGAGGCGGCGCGCAAGGCGGGGCTGGGGGTGCACCTCGATGGTGCCCGGCTCTTCAACGCCAGCGTCGCGCTGGGCGTGCCCGTGTCGGCGTGGGCCTCGCGGACGGACACGACGGCGGTGTGTTTCTCGAAGGGGCTGGGCGCTCCGGTGGGCTCGGCGCTCGTGGGCCGTGTGGACCTCATTCGCGAGGCGCGCCGTCTGCGCAAGCGCCTGGGCGGTGGCATGCGGCAGGCGGGCATCCTGGCCGCGGCGGCGCTGTATGCCTTGGAGAACCACGTGAGCCGGCTGGCGGACGACCATGCGAACGCTCGCCGGCTGGCGGCGGGGCTGGCCGAGCTGCCGGGCGTGACGGTGGATACCGCGAGCGTGGAGACGAACATGGTCTTCGCCGAGTTCCCCCAGGCCGCGCACGAAGTCGTGGCGCTGCTGGAGCGCCATGGGGTGCTGACGAATCCTGCCGGAGCGCCGCGCACGCTGCGGCTCGTCACCCACCTGGACGTGTCCGCGCGCGACATCGACGAGGCCCTGTCCCGCATCCGCCGCGCGGTGGCCTGAACGCGAGTCCCACCGGCGTTGTGCTTCCGAACACCCGCGGATGTCCACGCCCGGTGAAAGGCGTGTCCCAGAACACCCGGGCACGGACGCGCGGCGTGTGAGGAGCGCTTCGAGCGGGGCATGGTAGGCTTCAGGCGCCGTGCGTCGCCTGAGCCTCTTCGCCCTCCTCACTGCTTGTGCCTGCGCCAACCGTGGCGCGGAGCCGAAGATGAGCTTCGAGGAGCTCTATGCCTCCGCGCCCTCGCGTTCACCCGGGCAGGGTGCTGAAGGCGCCGCGCTTCGGGTGCGCCATCGTGTGCCGGAGTCGTCCTCGGAGCTCCATGCCACGCTGGCCACCTTCTCGACCCAGGCGCAGGCCCTGCGTCAGCAGGTGGCGCGCGGTGGGGTGATGCCGGCGGCGCAGGTGGAGAACTGGGAGCAGGTGACCCTCGCGCTGGACGGCTTCCTGCTGCGCCCCGTGGCGCGCGTGGACTCCAGCGATTTGCTGCGGGCCCAGAGCCTCCTGGAGACCGAGCTGGAGCGGGACGGCTTCACCTACGGCGACATCCCGGCCACGCTGGCCGAGGCCGTCGTGTTGCGCGTGGGTCGGCTGGCCGTGCGCACCGCGGAGCTGCGCCGTCTGGAGCAGCCCCCCGTGGCGGCCGAGGACCTGCCGCCGCGCTTCTCCTGGCCGCTGGAGCCCGTCTCCGTCACCAGTCTCTTTGGCTACCGCTGGCACCCGGTGACGGGCGTCCACCGGCGTCACCTGGGCATCGACCTGAAGGCCACGCAGGGGCAGCTCATCTTCTCGGCGGACAAGGGCGTCGTGCTCCGAGCGGGGCGCAACGGCGACCATGGCTTGCAGGTGGAGGTCCAGCACGAGGGGCGCTGGGTGACGCGCTACAGCCACCTGTCCCGCATCCTGGTGGATGCTGGAGAGGTCCTGGAGCGGGGGAACGCGGTGGGGATGGCGGGAGAGACGGGCCTCGCCACGGGCGTTCACCTCCACTTCGAGCTGTGGCTCGACGGCCAGCCCATGGATCCACTGGAGGCGCTGGGTGACGCCGAGCCTCCGCCGGAGCCCGCCCCACCGGTGGCCCGGGGACCAGCCGTGGGGTACCCCGCAAAGCATCAGGGGCGCCTCCTTTCGGAAGAGCGCCCCTGAGCGAGCCCACCGGATGGGGGCTCAGAGCGAGTTCTTCAGCTCCTTGGCGGGCCGGAAGCCGATGGTCTTCGACGCCTTGAGCTTCATCATCTCGTTCGTCTGGGGGTTGCGAATCTTGCGCGCCTTGCGCGAGCGAACCGACCAGGTCCCAAAGCCGGGGTAGCTGAAGCGGGCGTCCTTCTTCACCGCCTTACCGATGTTGGTGAAGACGATGTCGAGAATCTGCGCCGCTGACTTCTTGGTGAGACGTGTCTGCGCCGCCACCACCTCGACGAGTTCTGCCTTGGTCATTACGCCCCTCCATCCGTTGTCTGGCCTTGAAGTGCTTTAACCCGGCCGGTGGTAACAAATCGCTCTTTTCCCTGTCAATGCCGGCTGCGGTTTGGAGCCGGAAAATCGGCCTCCGGATGAAAAGTTGGCCCTCTGAAACACAGGGCGTAGGAAGGGTGTGGCGCGCCTCTTCCGATACATCGTTGCAAGCCACGCACGGTGAATAGGAAAGAGCTGTGTGGGATCGCGTTTTGAAGAAAGTCTTTGAGATATTGATCGTTTGCGAGGTCGGTCTGATCGCGCGCGGGTGCGGTCATGCGGAAAGCCGCTAGGATGCTTGCTTGCGTGCATTTTCGAACCGTTCTGCCGCTGATCCTGCTGCTGTCCTGCACCTGCCGGAGCCCCGCGCAGCGTGAGGCCGCGCCGCCCGAGCCGGGCCGCGCCGAACTCTGGGTAGACGCCTCGACGGAGGGCCCCGGGGAGGGTTCCCGTGCCCGGCCACTGAGATCGCTAGGGGAGGCCCTGGGGCTGCCCGGGCCGCTCACGGTGCGGCTGGCACCGGGGCGCTACCAGGGGCCTTTCGTGCTGCCTCCAGGGACCCGATTGGAGGGTGGGGGGCCGGGTGTGGTGCTGGAGGGGGCCACTCCTGAAGGCACGGTGCTCCAGGTCGGTGGGGATGCGACAGTGTCGGATGTTGTGGTTGAGGGTGGTGGAGCGGGGTTGGATGTAGCGAATGGCGGAAGGGTGCGCCTGACGCGAGTGGCCTTCCAGGGCCAGCGACTGGGCGCCGTGAAGGTGTCGGCAGGATTCCTCGACGTGGAGGGTGGCCGGTTCGAGGCGGGTCCCACGGCCTCGGTGGGCGTGCTGATCGAACGGGGACAATCATCGGAGGAGTCCGAGCCAGGAGTCTCGGGTGGCGCACCCGCGGGAGCCACGGCCTCCACCGGCGCTGAACCGGCGGACCTCGATGCGTCCGGAGTTGACGGTGCGCGGGTGGATCCGACGACGCAAGGACGGACCGGCTCGGAGGCCCCGCGCGCGGCCCGTGAGGGGCGAGGAAGCGGCGCCCCGGAGCCTTCGAGAGAAGCTCCCGCGACACAGGGGCGTGTTGGCCCGGAGGTCCCGCTCGCGGCGCGTGAGGGGCAAGGACGTGGCGCCCCGGCGTCTTCGCAAGAAGCTCCCGCGACACAGGGACGAGCCAGCTCGAAGCCGCCACTCGCGACCCATGAGGGGCAAGGACGCGGCGACCCGGAGCCTTCGCGAGCGGACCATGCGACGCGGGGACCCTCCGGCGCGGAGGAGCCTGCCAACGGTGATCATCACCGTGTTCCCCTGGCGCAGGCGAGCATCCGAACGAGCACCTTCACCGGCCCCTATCGCCGGGCGGTCCGAGTGCGCGGCGCCGACAGTCAGGTGGTGGTGGAGGACACGCGCTTCTCCGGGCCCGCGACGGCGGTGAGCGTGGATGAAGCGCGGGCGGAGGTGCGCCGTTCCACGGCGGAAGGTGGGCAATCCGCCGCCTTCTCCGTGATGAACGGCATGCTGGTGCTCGACGACGTGAAGGTGACGGGGCACGAATATGCGGTGTCCGCGATGCGGGCCCGCAGGCTCGAGGTGCGGCGTTTCACCTCGGTGCGCGCCTTACGGGCGGGCATGGGGCTGTCGATGTCACAGGCCCAGCTTCGGGACATCGTCGTGCGCGACAGCGGCGAGTACGGCGGGCTTCAGTTCATGGGCGGAGACCTGGATGTCGAGCGCATTCGCATTGAGGGCGCGTCCGAGTACGGCCTGATGGCGATTCGCGGAAAGCTGCGACTTCGCGACGCGACCATTGAGCGAGTGCGCACCTCGGACGGCATCGCGGGGGATGGACTGCACCTGCGCCAACTCGAGGCGGACGTGGAAGATGTCGTCGTGCGCGACGCGCAAGGCGCCTGCGTGCTGGTCGCGCAGGATGCGCGCGTGTCCCTGCGTGATGCGAACCTGCGGGGATGCGGGGCCGTGGGCCTGTTGGTGGACACGTTGTCGAGACTGCGCGCCTCGGAGGTGGAGATTCGCGGAGCGGCGACCGCCTTGGGCGCCCTGGGCGACGGTGAACTCCACGTCGACGGGCTTACCGCGCGGGACCTGGCGGAAGGGCTCGTTCATGCGGAGTGCGGCGGCGCCACGCAAGTGCGCCTGCGGAACGTGCGCACGGAAGACACGAGGGGCCTGTCCGCCGCCTGTGTCCACCGCGAAGCGCCCCCGAAGTAGCCGAGGACCTCAAGGCACGGAGCGTTCAGGCTCCCGAGGCTCCTCGTCCACCGGGTCTGGCGCGGGCTCGGTGATGGCCGTGAGGAGCGGCGAGGCATGCCGCTCCAGCCACTCGCGAATCACGGGGTAGACCTCCGTCGGCGCGCCAGTGCCGAAGATGAGGTCTCCGTGCCCGTAGTTCATCTTGTCGCCATGGTCGGTGCCGAAGATGTGCAGTGTCCGGTCCGTCGCGGTCGCGAGCGCGAACTGGGCCTCCACGTTGGCCGCGGTGGCCAGCCGGTCCGAGCTTCCGCCCATGATGAGCAACGGCATTTCGAGCCGTGCGATTCCAGCGCGCCAGTCTTTCGTTCGGTCGAAGGAGCGGAACGCATCGTGCTCAATCCAGTCCTGGAACTGGAGCAGCACCTTGCGACTCATCGACGACATCATGTTCGCGTAGACCTGCCGTTGGATGCGCGGGGGGATGTGCTCGGGATTCACGAGCAGGTCCGAAAGGGGCAGGGTGACGTAGCCCAGGAACGGCGCCATGCTGGCGCTCATCCACTCCTGCCGGAAGCGCGCGGGCCAGGCGGCGCGCACGCCCATGGAGATGAGCGTGCGCAGGAAGGCCTCCGACTTGAGGTGCACGGGGGCGCCCAATGCCAGCAGCCCCGCCAGCTTTCCGCCCAACTCCCCCTGCGCGACGGCGTAGCCCACGAGCCCGCCCAGCGAGTGACCCAGCCAGAACGCCTGCTTCGCGCCCGTCTCCTTCAGGGCCAGTTCGAGCAGCGCCGGACCGTCCTGGAGGATGTGGTCATCGATGGTGAAGTCCGTGTACCTCCGCCCCCGGGGCGGTTGGCGCGAGTGCCCGGTGCCGCGCCACTCCACGCTGAAGCAGTCGAAGCCGGCCTCGGCCAGGTAGTGCGCGACGGAATAAGGAGGCTCGAAGTCGAAGGTGAACCGGTTCGCCGCGAGCCCATGGCACAGCAGCACGGGCTCCTCGAAGCGGCGCACGGGAGCGCGGCGGACATGCACCACGAGCTCCCAGCCGTCCTTGCAGCGGGCGCGGAGCACCTGGGGCAGCTCCGTGCGGGGCCGGTACCAACGCCGCACGGCCGCGACCCATACGACGTTCCACAGTACGAGTGCGACCCCAGCGACCAGTACCCACACTGCCCACCGCGAAGCGTCCATGCGACCTCCTTTTCAAAAATAAAACCCTGCTAAGGTCGGTTCACCCGCCGTCCTGCCGCCGGGAAGTCACGGCCATCAGAGGAAGTCGAGGGAATGATGAAGTTGCGGAAACTGATGTTCGTGCTGCCGAATCTCTTTACCGTCACGTCCATTTTCTGCGGCTTCTACGCCATGACTTTGTGCACGGGGGACGCGGAACCCGTGCAGATGTACCAGGCCGCGTTGGCCATCTTCTTCGCCATGTTCTTCGACGGTTTCGACGGCCGGGTAGCGCGGCTGACGAAGACGCAGAGCGACTTCGGCGTGCAGCTCGACAGCCTGGCGGACGTCATCTCCTTCGGGGCCGCGCCTTCCCTCCTGGTGTACAAGTGGGCGCTCGAGCCCCTGGGGTTCGTGGGGCTCTTCATCGCGTTCTCGTTCGCCGCTTGCGGCGCGTTGCGGCTGGCGCGCTTCAACGTGCTGGCGGCGCGCAATCCCCATGGTGGCGGTGGCAGCTTCTTCGTCGGTCTGCCCATCCCCGTGGCGGCCGGCATGCTGGTGTCGGTCATCATCTCGCACCACGCGGCGACGCAGGGCGAGCCGCTGGCCGAGGGCGCCGTGGTGCCCATGGCGGTGGCCGTGGCGGGCCTGTCGCTGCTGATGGTGTCCACGGTCCGCTACCGGACCTTCAAGGACACGCGGCCCAACCGCAAGAGCGCGCTGGCCCTCATGCTGGTCGCGGTGGGCGGTACGGTGATTGCGACGCAGCTCCACCCAGCCTGGGTCCTGGTGGCGTGCTGTGGCGCCTACCTCGCGCTGGGGCTGCTGGAGTCCGCGGTGCTGGTCCGGAGCAGGCTGGTCGCCCGCAAGGTCGCCGCTCCGGGCGCGGTCGCGGTGGCGGCGGTCATCGACGACGAGGGCGAGGAAGAAGAAGAGTCCGAGCCCGGTCAAGGCTCCGACGGGCCCGCCTACCTCTGAGGCGGGGCGGGGTGCTCCCTGCCCGGTCCCCATCCGGACCGGGAGGCGCCGAGCCAGCTCCCCTCTTCGAGCCGTGCCGATGCGCCCAGCTACCGCTAGGATGCGCGGCCCATGCGCGTCGAGCTGCTGTGCACCGGGGACGAACTCGTCACCGGCCTCATTACGGACACGAACAGCACGTACCTGGAGGCCCGCCTCTTCGACCTTGGCATCAAGGTAGAGCGCGTGGTGCTGGTCGGGGATGTGCGAGCGGACATCACGCAGGCGCTGAAGGAAGCCGCTTCGCGCGCGGATGTCGTGGTGGTGTCGGGCGGCCTGGGCCCCACGGCGGATGACTTCACACTCGAGTGCGCCGCCGTGGCCGCGGGTGTCCCCTTGGCGGAAGACCCGCGAGTCCTTCAGTGGCTGCATGAACGCTACGCGGCGCGCGGGCTGTCCCCGAACCCCAGCGCCTTGCGCATGGCCCGCGTCCCCCAGGGGGCCGAGCCCTTGAAGAATCCCGAGGGCTCCGCGCCGCTCGTCCTGATGAAGCTGGGCGGGGCGCAGCTCTTCTTCCTGCCGGGTGTGCCCCGTGAGTTCCGCGCGCTCCTGGAAGGAGAGGTGCTGCCGCGCGTTCGCGCCGCCCTGGACGTGCAACCCGGCCGCACGTACCGCGCCTTCCGGCTGCTGCGCACGGTGGGGGTTCCAGAATCGGAGCTCGACCTGACGGTGGCCCCCATGGCGCCACGGCATCCTCGCGTCGTCTTCGGTTTCCGTACCCACGCCCCCGAAAATCACCTCAAGTTGATGTCGGAGGCGCCCTCCCAGTCGGAGGCCGACGCCGCGCTCGCCGCCGTGGAGCAGGAGTGCCGTCAGGTGCTGGGGCGGCGCGTCTTTGGCGCGGACGCGGAAGAGTATGCCGCCGTGCTGCTCGAGATGCTTCGTCAGGCCGGCGCGACGCTGGCGGTGGCGGAGAGCTGCACGGGAGGACTCATCGCCCAGCAACTCACGGCCGTCCCAGGTTCCAGCAGTGTCTTCATCGGCGGCGCGGTGGTGTACTCGGAGAAGATGAAGTCCGCCTGGGTGGGAGTCCCCACCGACGTCCTCGACCGGCACACGGCCGTGTCGCGTGAGACCGCCATCGCGATGGCGGACGGCGTGCGCACCGCCTGTGGCACGACCTACGGCCTGTCGGTGACAGGCTACGCGGGGCCCGGGGGCGGCACGCCCGAGGACCCGGTGGGCACCGTCTACTGCGGCCTGTCCGTGCCCGGTGCGCCTCCCCGCTGTGAGCGCATCTCCGTGAAGGGCGACCGCGACCGCGTGCGCCTGTTCGCCGCTTCCCACACGCTCGAAATGCTGCGGCAGCACCTGCTCGCCGCGAGTTCCCTGCCATGAGCCGTTCCAAGTCCAAGCGCCCCCGTTCATCTTCCACCGAGCCTGCCGCCGTCAGCCCGGTCGCCACGCAAGGGGTCAGCACGGCATCCACTATGTCCCTGCCTGTCGCGCCGGCCGCACCCACGTCCGCCCTGGAGCCCTCCGCTGGACAGGGGCACACGTCCTCCCCTGGACCCGAGCCCGTCCCCGCTCCGGGGCCATCGGGAAATGTGCCGCTCAGCGCCTTGCGCATGTGGCTGGCCGCCTACCGCGTGGAAGTGGTGCTGTTCCTCGTCGCCTTCGTGGTGCTGGCGAGCTTCAGTTCGCAGCGGTTCCTGCGGCAGAGCGCCGCGCCTCATTTCGTCTACCAGGCCCAGGCCTGGCTCGAAGGCCGGCTGGATGTGGACCCGCAGGTCCTGCCCAACATGGAGGACTGGGCCTGCGTTCGCGTGGTGGATGGCGACAAGGTCCGGTGTTCGGGTCGGCCGCTCCCCACGGACCGTTGGTTCGTGAGCTTCCCGTCCTTCCCCGCCGTGGCGATGCTGCCGTTCGTCGCGTTGCACGGCTATCAGTTCAACGACACCTCGTTTGGCGTCATCGTCGGCGCGCTGGCGGTGGCGCTCTTCTATTCGCTGCTGCGCTTCCTGGCGAAGGACGGAGAGACAGCGCGCAATCGCAACGAGAACATCGCCCTGGCGCTCATCCTCGCCTTCGGCACCTTGTTCTTCTACTGCGCCATCCGAGGCGAGGTCTGGTTCAGCGCCGAGGTCATGGGCGTGGCGCTCACCTGTCTCTATGTGCGCAACGCCGTTCGTGCGCGGCACCCTTTGCTCGCGGGCCTGTTCTTCTCCATGGCGACGCTCACCCGGACGCCCCTGGTCTTCACCGGGTTGTTCTTCGTCCTGGAGGCGCTGTGCCCGGGGCCAGAGTCCCGCCTCGCGCAGCTCAAGGCCCTGACGCGGAACTGGCAGCCCGCTGCAAGGAAGCTGGGGCTGTTCACCTTGGGCGCCTTGCCGTTCGCGGGGCTCGCGGCCGCCTACAACGTCTATCGCTACGGCCGGTTGAGTGAGTTCGGACACGCCTATCTCTTCAACAACCGCGTCAACGCGGACATCGACCGGACGGGCCTCTTCAATTGGGAGTACCTGGGACGGAACCTGGAGGCGGCCTTCTTCACGCTGCCCACGGTGTCGTTGTCGCCGTTGAAGCTCGCCTACGATCCGCACGGACTGACGCTGCTGCTGACGCTGCCGCTGCTCGTCTTCCTGCTGGTTCCGAAAACGCGGCCGCGCCTGCACTGGCCGGTGTGGCTCACGGTGGCCGTCTGCGCGTTGCCCGGACTCTTCTACCAGAACACCGGTTACATGCAGTTCGGGTTCCGCTTCAGCCTCGATTACACGCCCTACCTGTTGATGCTCTTCGCCTTGGGCGGCTGGTCCTTGCGCAACCGCGCGGTGCTGGCCGCGGTGTCGCTTGGCGTGTTGGTGAACTTCTGGGGAGCCGTGGCCTTCCGTGGCTACACGGAGCTTGTTCGGAACTGGTAGTCGCTTGGGCCTCACGGGCTTGAATCCTCCTGGCGCCACGCGCAGATAAGAGACGTCATGCAACCTCCCTCCGGACCGCCGCCTCCCGGCAAGCGCTGGCACACCCGCGAAGACAGCGGCATCCGCCTCGATGCCTCGCTGCGTTGGTGGCACGACGACGAGCCCATCCTTCACCCGAAGGTCATCGAGCTGTTCAACGCGTCGCTCGTCCTGGACGAAGCGGGCCGTTACCAGCTCCGCATCGGCAATGACTGGTGCTTCGTCCAGGTAGAGGGCGCGGCGTACGAGGTTCGGACCGTGGACGTCACGCCTGACGAACGGGTGTCGGTGCGACTGAGCGATCGCACCGCGGAGGCTTTGGACCCGTCGACGTTGCACCTGGATGCCGAGGGTGTCCTGTCCTGCCGTGTGAAGCAGGGCCGGGCCCGGGCACGCTTCTCGCGCGATGCCCAGTACCAGGTGGGGCAGCTTCTGGAAGAAGGGGAGGGCGGCACACTCCTGCTGTGTGCTGGCCAGCGCAAGGTCGCCGTCCCCGTCGCCCTGGACGCCCTGGCGGCGTCCTAGGCCGCGGCCTCCACCGGCACGGTGGCCGCGGCTGCAGCGGGCGCTCCCGTGAGTTCCTTGCCGAGCGACTCCAACACGTCCGGATGCTCGCGCAGCCACTCGGCGGCGCGCTCACGCCCCTGGCCGATGCGTTCCCCGCGCAGGCTGAAGTGGCTGCCCGATTTCTCGATGAGTCCTGCGGCCACGCCCAGGTCGAGCACCTCCCCCACCCGGTGGATGCCGCTGCCGTACATCAGGTCGAACTCTGCTTCCTGGAAGGGCGGGGCGACCTTGTTCTTCACCACCTTCACGCGGGCCTTGGAGCCCACCACGGCGTCGCCCTCCTTGATGTTGCCCGTGCGGCGAATCTCCATGCGCACGGACGAGTAGAACTTCAGGGCATTGCCACCCGTCGTGGTCTCCGGATTGCCGAACATCACGCCAATCTTCATTCGAATCTGATTGATGAAGATGATGCACGTGCCCGACCGGCTCACCGCGCCCGTGAGTTTGCGCAGCGCCTGGCTCATCAGCCGTGCCTGCACGCCCATGTGCGCATCGCCCATCTCACCTTCGATTTCAGCTCGCGGCACCAGGGCCGCCACCGAGTCGACGACGATGAGGTCCACCGCTCCCGAGCGCACGAGGTGTTCGGTGATCTCCAAGGCCTGCTCACCGGTATCCGGTTGCGACACGAGCAGCTCCTCCACGCGGACGCCCAGCTTCCGCGCGTAGGTCACGTCCAGGGCATGCTCCGCGTCGATGAACGCCGCCACGCCTCCCGCTGCCTGCACCTGGGCAATCGCGTGGAGCGTCAGCGTCGTCTTTCCCGATGACTCGTTGCCGAAAATCTCCACCACGCGTCCTCGCGGGTAGCCGCCCACGCCCAATGCCCGGTCCACCCCCACGGACCCCGACGGGATGACCGCCACCTTTTGCTCGCGCGAGTCTCCGCCCAGCGTCATCACCGAGCCCCGGCCGAACTGCTTCTCGATGCTCGCCACCGCCGCCGCCACCGCCTTCAGCTTCTCCGCCAGCTTGCTCATTGCGTCTGCCGCTCCCTCGCCGCCCTGCCTGGATTGAGTGCTGCGTCCCACCAGGAGAGGCGGGCGCAGTGAGCGGACGAGTGAGCAACGGCTGTGCCGTACGCCAGCCCCTCTAGCGCCCCAGCGTGAGCGTGTGAACAGGCGTCCAGATGCGTGGCTGTACGTCCCACGCGGTGGAGTGTGTGGACGTCGCTCCACGGGTCGCATGAGCTACACGCATGGGCGCCTGTTCTAAGGCGCATAGTGCTTGGCGCTTTGCGTTGAAGATGGCCGGCGCAGGCATGACCTTCCTGGCGTGAGCCCGAAATCAAAGCGCGAAGACCTGCCCCATGTGGTCATCCTCGGCGGTGGTTTTGCCGGCCTCTACGCCGCCCGCCACCTCTACAAGGCGCCTGTGCGCGTCACGTTGGTGGACCGGCAGAACCATCATCTGTTCCAGCCACTGCTCTACCAGGTGGCCACCGCGACGCTCAGCCCGAGCGAAATCGCCGCGCCGCTCCGAGCCTTGCTCGGCCGTCATCAGGTCGGCGTGGTGCTCGCGGAGGTGACGGGCGTGGACACCGCGGGCAAGCGGGTCCTGCTCTCGGATGGGGAGCTGAAATACGACTACCTCGTGGTCGCCACGGGCGCGACGCACTCGTACTTCGGCAACGACAAGTGGGCCGCCTTCGCTCCTGGATTGAAGTCCATCGAGGATGCGGTGCAGATTCGTCGCCGCATCCTGGTGGCGTTCGAATTGGCGGAGCGTGAACCGGACCCGGAGATCCGCCGCTCGCTGCTCAACTTCGTCATCATTGGCGCGGGCCCCACGGGTGTGGAACTCGCGGGCTCGTTGGCGGAAATCAGCCGCCACTCGCTTCCAGGAGACTTCCGCAACATCGACCCGAAACAGGCGCGCATCATCCTCATCGAGGGCGTCGACCGGGTGCTGCCCGCCTACCCCGACGACTTGTCGAGCAAGGCCCTCCGCACGTTGGAGAAGCTCGGGGTCGAGGTCAGGACAGGCGCCCGGGTGACCAACATCAACGAGGAAGGCGTCTTCATCGGAACCGAGTTCATTCCGGCGCGGACGGTGCTCTGGGCCGCGGGGGTCGCGGCGTCGCCGGTGGCGCGCTCGTTGGGCGTCGAACTCGACCGTGCCGGTCGGGTCCTCGTGACGCCCGAGCTGACGGTGCCGGGCCACGAGGACGTCTTCGTCGTCGGTGACCTGGCGTCGATCAACGACGCCGACGGCAAGCCCGTGCCTGGCCTCGCGCCCGCGGCGATGCAGGAAGGCAAACACGCCGCCCACAACATCCGTCGCCGGTTGCAGGGCAAGCCGATGGAGCCCTTCTCGTACTGGGACCGTGGCTCGTACGCCGTGATTGGCCGTGGGCACGCGGTCGGGATTGCGTTCCGTCGCTTCAAGCAGTCGGGCTTCACGGCCTGGATGGCCTGGCTGCTCATCCACATCACCTTCCTCATCGGCTTCCGGAGCCGGCTGGCCGTGCTGCTGGACTGGGCCTACTCGTACCTGACGTTCGGGAAGTCGGCGCGCATCATCACGGGGCCGGCGCCACGGTTGGACCGCCTGCGGCGGGCTCCGGCCCTCCCAGAGGGCGGCGAGAAAGCGTCGCTGCCCGAGTCTCACTACGCGGCCAAGGCTTCCGGCGCGGAACCTGTGACGCCCGCCAGGCACTGACGTGAGGGGGAGGCGTTCAGCCCTCGAAGTCCTCTAGTGGACTGGCCCGCCCCGAGGCGGCGAGGTTGCGCCAGGCGGCATCATCCTGCTGCGAAGCGGGGATGGGCCCCTGGCGCTTGCTTTGGAGCCAGTCTCGCCGGTCCAGCATTCGGCAGTTGATGGCGAGCTTCATATCGTCGTCCTCGATGCGGCCATGCCCTTCGAGGTCCGCCCGCGTCAATGCGAGCTTCATGATGCGGTCATGCGCCCGCGCCGACAGGCCGAACCGCTGCATCGCCAGTTGCAGCATCGCTCCCGCGCGCTCGCTCATCACGCAATGTCGGCGCAGCAGGTGCGCGGGCAACTGCGCGTTGCAGTGAACGCCCGGCTCATCCCGGTACCGGACGCGTTGGCGCTCGCGCGCGGCCTGCGCACGCTCGCGGTAGTACTGGCTGGGCGGCTCTTCGGCGGAGGAGCGGGCCATGTGGTGGTACTCCACCGGGCGGGTCTGCAGGCTGATGTCGATGCGGTCCAGCAGCGGACCACTGACGCGCGTGTGGTAGTCGAAGACGCGCTGTTCGCCGCAGGTGCAGGCGCGGTTCGGCACGTTGTAGTAGCCACACGGGCACGGGTTCATCGCCGCCACCAGCATCACCCGGCAGGGGTAGGAGATGTGCTGATTGGCTCGGGCCAGGTGGATGACGCCTTCCTCCATGGGCTGGCGCAGCACCTCGAGCACGTTTCGGCGGAACTCCGGAAGCTCGTCCAGGAACAGCACGCCGTTGTGCGCGAGGGATAGCTCCCCGGGGCGCGCTGAAGGCCCACCGCCCACCAGCCCCGCGTCGGAGAGCGTGTGGTGGGGCGCGCGGAAGGGCCGTTCCCGCATCAGCGAGTGACCTTCTCCCAGCAGTCCGAGGACCGAATAGACCTTCGTGACCTCCATCGCCTCCGCGAAGGTCATCTCCGGGAGGATTCCCGGCAGGCGCCGGGCCAGCATCGTCTTGCCGGAGCCGGGAGGCCCCGACATCAGGATGTTGTGGCCGCCCGCCGCCGCGATTTCCAATGCGAGCTTCAAATCGGCCTGTCCCCGGACGTCGGACATGTCAGGAGCCGTTGCTCCTGGGCCGGAGGTGGAAGGGACCTCGTCCCGAGCATAGGGGGTGATGCGGCGCGCACCCGTCAGGTGGTCCACCGCCTCTCTCAGGGTATGGACCGGAAAAACGTTCAGGCCCTCCACCAACGAGGCTTCCTCCGCGTTGACCGCGGGCACCATGACGCCCTCGAAGCCGTCACGGAGCGCAGCCACGGCGAGGGGAAGCACGCCCTTGATGGGACGGACGGCACCATCCAGTGACAGCTCGCCGCCAAAGAGGAGTCGCCCCAATGGTCCCTCATCCATCAGCTTTGCCGCCGCCAGGACGCCCAGCGCGATGGGGAGCTCGAAGGCAGCGCCCTCTTTTTTCAAGTCAGCGGGCGCCAGATTCACCGTGATGCGCTTCTGCGGCAGCTCGAAGCCCGTGTTCTTCAGCGCGGAGATGACGCGGACCTTCGACTCCCGGACCGCGCCCTCCGCTTGCCCGACGACACTGAAGTAGGGGAGGCCGAGCGCCATGTCGACCTCGCACTCCACCAGCACCACGTCGATGCCCATCAACGCCCCCGACCGCACCCTCGCCAGCATGTCCCGCCCTCCCGCCGTGTCGCTGGAGGTTGCTCAGCAATGGCTGTACCGGAGTCCACCCGAGGCGTAGGCCACTCGCCGCCAATCTCACGCGGCGGATGCCCGTCCTAGAGCGCGGAGATGGGATTCTAGCCCGGACATATTTGTGAACCCGGGGCTAGCCAGGGCCCTGACGACTCCAGTAGCGTTCTCCCACCTTGGGGGACACGATGGGGGCAAAGGTCGCAGTGGAATCGGGGGATGGCTATCAGCGCCGGCAGGTCCGCATTCGCAGAGCGGACATCAAGCGCGGCCAGCGGATGAAGCTGGCATTCGGAGTGTTCCGCTTCTGCCTCTACGGCATGGTGGGGCTCAGCTCCGAAATCTTCTTCTACAACCTGGTGCGGATTGCCCAGCACGTGCCGCTGCTGGAGGCGCTGTTCCGCTTCCAATGGCGCGTGGATGAGCGGCTGGGGCTCAACGCCATCTGGGATACCCCCATCGTCACCGCCTACGGGCAGTGTTCGCTGTGGATGTTCCTCATCTACGGCGTGGCGTGCTTCTGCTTCATCGAGCCGCTGTATCGCCGGATGCTGTACCAGCACGTCGGCTTGCGCGCGGCGGTGTACGGCGTGGTCATCCTGCTCTTCGAGGGCTTCACTGGCGTGGTGCTGGAGCGGCTCACCGGATACCGCATCTGGTTCTACGCGGATGAAGGCGCCATCCTCTGGCAGATGACGTCGCTCTACATCCTGCCCATCTGGATGGTGACCGGCCTGCTGGCTGAGTTCATCTACAGGGAGCTGATGGATCCCGACCTGCTGGCGGCCTTGGAGTCTCCGCTGCCCGCGACGCCCGAGGAGACCGAGGCTTCGTTCCAGTTGATTCGGTAGACGCAAGCGTGGCCGTCGTACCCGGACATCTCGATGAGGATGTCCTGGGCGCCGGCCACCCGCAGCCCCGCGTGGATGATGCCCGCGGTGAAGGCGGGGTAGGGGCCCACCTCGTTCATCCAGAGCTCGAACTGGGTGGGGCCGATTTCGCGCAGCTTGGACTCGGTGTAGTTGTTGCCAGCGCGGAAGTTCTGGGTGGCCCGCATCAGCGTGCGCCGCGGGCCCAGCACGCGCAGCAGCGACAGCACGGCGCGGCCCAGCATCGTCTCACGGAAGCCCTCGATGTAGGCCTCGCCCAGCTTCCCGGTTGCCTGCTCGAGGGGGAGCTGCGGGTAGAGCTCTTCCGAGGTGATGCGGAGGAACGTCATCCACGCATCGAACGCGTAGGCGGGCCGGAGCTTCTGGTCCACGTCGAGCCCCGCATGGCGCAGGCGCGCCTTGCACTCGGGCGTCAGGCGCCCGTGCAGTGCCCGCAGGTACAGGGCTTCGATGGTCTGCTCGAAAATGAGAAGCTCGTCGGCCATGAGAAGTGAACTCTAGCCGACGAGCTTCTCGATGTGAACCGCGTACCCACCCGGAGCGTAGGGTCCGGGTGGGGAACGGTCAGGGCGTCGGTGCCGGGGTCGGCGTGTCGACGGAGGTGCCTTGGATGATGGCGTTCTGCGGGAGCTCCGTCGCCATGCCGAGCACCTTCGCTCCGGCGGCCTTCGCGCCGTCCAGCGCGGTGATCAGCCGGCCGTAGTTGGTGGCGTCATCCGCCATGAAGAAGACGACCTTGTCGTCGGCCTTCTTCGCCGCCAGCATTCGCTTGAGTCGCGCGACGTAGTCGGCGGGAGGAATCTTCTCCGTGTTGATGGAGTAGCCGCCGTCCTTGTCGAGCTGCACCACGAGCTGCTGGTCGTTCGGGTCCGGAGGCGTGGGATCCTGCTCGACCTCGGTGTCCGGCACCCGCACCACGATGTCCTTCTCGAGGAGCGGGGTGACGACCATGAAGATGATGAGGAGCACCAGCACCACGTCCACCAGCGGCGTGACGTTGATCTCCGAGTTCGGCTGCGCCTGGGGCTTGACCCACTGCCGTTGCTTGCGTCCGGCCATTACTTCTTCTCCTCGACGCCCAGGGAGATCTGCTTGGCCTTGGACTTGCGAGCAATGTCCAACACCTTGCGCACGTCACCGACGCTGATCGCGTTGTCACCCTTGAGCAGGATCTTCTTGCCCGGGTCCTGCTGCATCTCCGCGGTGAGCTTCTCCTGGAGCCCCTGGTCATCCACCTGATCGTTCTCCACGAACACCTTCTTGTCCGGGGTGATGGAGAGGATGAGTGGGTCGGCTTCCTTGCCTTTTCCTTCCTTCTCGATCTCGGTGGCCTTCGGAAGCTCCACGGACTTGCCGCGCTGGAGCATCGGGGTGACGACCATGAAGATGATGAGGAGCACCAGCACCACGTCGACCAGCGGCGTGACGTTGATGTCGCTCTTGACGCCCCCCTTGGGGCCTGCTGACATTCCCATGTCTTTACCTGTTTCCTGGTAAGGAGGTGCCCGCCTTCACGGAGCGTCTCCAGCCCTCCGAAGAAGAGCTGGAGACGGGTTCACGGGAAGGGCATCGGGTCGTCCCCGGCCTCGCCCGTGACGGCTCAGGCCGCGTGCGAGGAGTGCGCGCCACCACCACCCATGTGGCGGGCAACAACGTCCAGGAACTCGTTGGACGACTCGGAGATGTCCACCGAGCGCGCGTCCACCCAGCCCTGCAGGAAGTTGTACGCCATCACGGCGGGGATGGCCACGAGCAGACCGAAGGCGGTGGTGATGAGCGCCTCGGCGATACCGGCCGAGATGGTGCCCAGACCGCCGGAGCCGGCCGCCGCCATCAACTGGAAGGCGTTGACGATACCCATCGTGGTTCCGAGCAGACCGACGAACGGCGCCGTGGAGCCGACCGTGGCCAGCAGGCCCAGGCCGCGCTTCATGCTCTGGACCTCGCGCTGAGCCTGGCGCTCGAGCGCACGGGCCACCGACTCCACCGCGACGTCCTTGTTGTTCGGGCTGATCCGGTACGCCGTCAGACCGGAGTTGATCACGCGTCCCAGGTGGCCCACGTCCTTGCCCAGGTTGGTGTTGGCGGCCGTGTTCAGGTCGCCCTTGGCCAGGATGGCACCCATCTTCGCGGCGAAGTTGCGGCTGTCAGACCGCGTCTTGCGGAAGACGATCATGCGCTCCGCCATCACGACCAGTGAGGCGATGGACATGATGCCCAGGGTGAAGATGATCATACGGGCGAAGAGGCCCGTGTGCTCCCAGATTTCTGCGAGAGTGAATTGCATGGTTGGGTTGAGCGCTCCTCCTCACGAGCGCGGGGTTGTCGGCGATACGGCTCTAAACGACGCGCCCGGAGTCAGCGCGGCAGCTTGAAGTTCAGGGTGAAGGTGTAGTCCACCTGCACGGGACGGCCCTGGAACGTGACGGGCTTGTAGCGCGACGACGCCAGCGCGTCCAGGACGGCCCGGTCCATGTGGGGCAGGGGCTTGATGATCCGGCAGTTCTCCACTCGACCTTCCACGGTGACGATGCACTTCACGATCATCGTTCCCTGGACGCGAGCCTCGAGCGCCTCACGAGAGTACTCGGGCTGAGGGCCAGACAGCTTCTCCGGACGGGTCATTCCCGCGCCGAAGGGGAGCACGTCGGTTCCCGTTCCGCCCAACTGGCCGCCAACCACGCCGCCAATCACACCACCGACAACGCCACCGACGACGCCACCCACCACGCCGCCTTCCACGCCACCTTCGACGGCCTCTTCGCTGGCCTCTTCTTGTGCGGGAGGCTCTTCGGAGGGCTCCACTTCCTTCGGGGCCTCCTTCGGAATCTCCTTCGGCTGGACGATCGCGTCCGGCTTCTTGGGCTTCTTCGGCTCCGTCTTCGGCTTGCTGGAAGAAGCGGGAGGCGGAGGAGGTGGAGGAGGCGGAGGAGGCGGCG
This sequence comes from Myxococcus hansupus, assembly GCF_000280925.3. Taxonomy (NCBI): domain Bacteria; kingdom Pseudomonadati; phylum Myxococcota; class Myxococcia; order Myxococcales; family Myxococcaceae; genus Pseudomyxococcus; species Pseudomyxococcus hansupus. The sequence goes on along the minus strand of NZ_CP012109.1, from coordinate 6,902,173 downwards.
CCATGGTCGCCTTCAGCGTGACCTCAATCTCCTTCTCCTCCAACGGTGGCGGACGCGTCGACAGCCAGACGGCCAGTCCGAACAGCGCCACATGGAGGATAACCGAGACAGTAGCCCCGACGCCGAATCGCGACCTGGGCCCCTGACCACGGTCAAGGACTGAATCGAACATGCACTAGACTCCTCTTCACCAGTGGACACCCATCGACGTCACACCGCCCGGATGAAAGGGCGCGCTACCATACAGAAACGCGTTCCGGGTTCAAGCAAGCATGGTCGACGGTAGCGGCGTGATCGGGCAATTGCCCCACTGGTTACCAAAAAGCAACGGTCTATTGACAACTGCTAGACCTCGGTTATTTTCACTTGCAGCCCACCTTGGAGGGGTCTGGTATGCACTTGAACCGAGTGCTCCGGGAAACCGGAGTTGTTGTCGCCGCAGGTCTGCTGTACGGATCGGCGGCTTTCGCACAGTCGAGCGTGATCATCGGTACCGTGATCGACGCTCAGAGCCGGCAGCCTGCCGCTGACGTCGTTGTCACCGCCACCTCGCCCAACCTTCAGGGCGAGCAGGTGGTTGTCACCGACGCACAGGGTAACTACCGCATCCCCCAGCTGCCCCCCGGCGATTATACGCTGCGGTTCGAGAAGGAGCAGTTCAAGCCGTACGCTCGCTCCGCGATCCAGCTGCGTCTGAACCGGACGATCCGCGTCAACGTCGAGCTGCTCCCTGAGTCGCTCGGTGAAGTCGTGGAAATCGTTGGCGCGCCCCCGACCATCGACGTGGGTTCCACGACGATGGGCGTGAACGTCGACCAGGAGTTCATCAAGCGCATCGCCGTTGCGCGTCCGGGTGGTAAGGGCGGCGCGACCCGTTCCTTCGAGTCCCTGGCCGAGCTGGCGCCTGGCGCCCAGAATGACAACTACGGCGTCTCGATCAACGGTTCGACCTCGCCTGAGAACGGCTACGTGGTGGACGGTCTGTCCACGAACGACCCGGCCTTCGGCGTGAACGCGAGCCCGCTGAGCATCGAGTTCGTGCAGGACGTGAACATCATCACCGGCGGTTATATGCCGGAGTTCGGCCGGTCCACCGGCGGCGTCATCAACGCGGTCACCCGGTCGGGCTCCAACGAGTTCCACGGCTCCGTGTTCGCGAACTGGACTCCGGGTACCTTCGAGGGCAACCGCACCCAGGTTCGCTCCGAGGGCACGGTCATCACCGGTCTGAACCAGCTTCAGAACCTGGGCGACTTCGGCGCCACCCTCGGTGGTCCGATCCTCAAGGACAAGCTGTGGTTCTTCGCCGGCTTCGCGCCGTCGTTCACGCGCTACCAGCACACCCGCACGCTCAACGCGCTGCGGCTGGACGCGGATGGCAACCGGGTCACGGACGAGGCCGGCTTCACGCAGGCTGACGCCATCCCCGGTTCCGCCCGGAACTACTACGCCGACTCCCGTACCATTCAGTACATGGGTAAGTTGACGTACCTCATCAACCAGGACCACAACGTCTCGCTGGCCCTCAACGGCACCCCGTCCTCGACGGGTGGTCTGGGCAAGCTGGCGGTGGATCCCCGCTCCGGTGGTCTGCCGGGCGTGCTGGCCTCGCGTCCGGGTGACTTCGGTCTGACCCAGACCAGCGCCAACACCACGTCGCTGGCCCTGAAGTACGCCGGTGCCTTCGCGGACAAGAAGGTCCTCGTCGACGCCAACGTCGGCTGGTTCCACCAGACCGCGTCCACGCTTCCCGGCGACGGCAGCCGGCTGGGCGATCAGACGGGCCTGGCGGGCTACTCCCGCATGGCGTACATCAACCCCCGTCCTCTGACGCTGTTCGAGGCCCTGCCCGCCGGGCAGGAGGGTGCTTGCGGCAGCACGCCGGAAGAGCAGCTCGCTCGCTGCCCGGTGACGGGTTACACCGTCGGTGGCCCGGCCTTCATGAGCGATCAGACGCTGGATCGCTACCAGGCGAACGCGAAGGCCACGTACCTGCTGAACGCCCTTGGCACGCACGTGCTGAAGGCGGGCGTCGACGTCGAACTGCTGTCGTTCGATCAGACGAAGGCGTACGGCGGCGGCGTGTACTACCAGGAGAGCACCCCCTGGGCTGCCGGCCAGGGCCCTGCCCTGACGGACGCGCGTCGTTACGGCTACCAGACGGGGCCTGACACCGCGGTCACGCAGCTCACCCAGGTGGCCAAGACGACCAGCACCACGATGGGCGGCTTCCTCCAGGACTCCTGGTCCATCGCGAACCGCGTCACCCTGAACCTGGGCGTGCGCTACGACGTGCAGGCGCTCTACGGCGGCAACGGCGATCTCTCGCTGCTGCTCGGCAACCAGTGGTCGCCGCGCCTCGGCGCCATCGTGGATCCGTTCGCCAACGGCCGCGCCAAGGTGTTCGTGAACTTCGCTCGCTACTACGAGCAGGTTCCGCTCAACCTGATGGACCGCGCGTTCCCGGGTGAGAACCGCATCGCGGCCCGTCGCTCGATGGCGGAGCCTGGCCAGGGCACGGCGACCTCGTGCGACCCGTCCAGCTTCGAGAGCCAGCAGGCCACCTGCCGCACCGACGCGAACCTGCTCGCGATTCCCGAGAGCAGCCGCAACGTGAACCGCTTCTACACGGGCGGCACGGCGGGCGGTACGCCGGTGGACCCGGACATCAAGCCCCAGTCGTCCGATGAAATCGTGGTCGGCGCCGAGTACGAAGTGCTGGCGAACACCCGCCTGGGTGCGAGCTACACGCACAAGAACATGAACTCGGTCATCGAGGACATGAGCCGCGACGACGGCAACACGTACTTCCTCGGTAACCCGGGCAGCGGCTTCGCCCAGGAGTTCCCGACGCCGGTTCGTAACTACGACAACGTCACCGTCTACCTGAACCGTACGTTCTCCGACGGCTGGCTCGCTCAGGCCAACTACACCTGGTCGCGCCTGTACGGTAACTACCCCGGTCTGTTCCGTCCTGAGACGGGCCAGCTCGACCCGAACATCCTCTCGGACTTCGACCTCGTCGAGCTCCTGGAGAACCGCACGGGTCTGCTGCCGTTCGACCGCACGCACCAGATCAAGATCTTCGGTGCGAAGGAGTTCAACATCTCGAACGCCCTGTCGGCGAGCGTGGGTGTCTCCTACCGCGGTAACTCCGGTACGCCGATCAACTACTGGGGTCACCACTGGGCCTACGGCTCGGACGAGTCCTTCGTCCTCCCCCGTGGCGCCGGCGGCCGTACGCCGTGGATCAACACCATCGACTCCAACATTGGCGTGAACTACCGCGTCAGCAAGGACAGCGTGGTGTCGTTCACCCTGGACGTGTTCAACCTCTTCAACTTCCAGGGCGTGAACTCCGTCGACCAGACGTTCACGGTTCGTGACATCAAGCCCATCCCGGGTGGAACGCCTTCCGAGCTTGAGCCGGGCAACCTGCCGGGCCGCGTGGTCTTCCAGGACCAGGCGCCGCGTGAGGAGCCGTTCGGCAGCGTGGACGGCGACATCAACCCGAACTTCAAGAACCCGACCTCGTACCAGGCGCCCCGTCAGGTCCGCTTCGGCATCCGGTACACGTTCTAATCCCAGGTCCACTCACGGAATCGGAACAACAGTCAAATGACCAAGAACATCGTCAACACTGCGTTGGTTCTCCTGGGGACGGGAAGCCTGCTGACGGGCTGCAACGTGGAGCAGCCTGATCCGGGCTGCTTCGTGCAGGAGTCTCCCCACTGGGCCGTGAAGTACGACCGCGTCCAGGAAGGCCGGGATGCTTCTGGCAATGCTTGCGAGACCGTGGCGCCGCCCGCCGAAATGATGGGCGTCTACCGGTACATCGACCTGCAGAACGGAACCGCGAAGCTCGCGCTCCGTCCTCAGGGGCTCGCGAGCCGGGGTATCGCCGACAACTCCACGGACCAGAGCGAGCAGACCGCCATCGGCGACCTGGCGACGTCCCGTGACGCGGAGGACTTCTGCGGCGCGCCCAGCTTCCCGGTGGCGCTCGTCAACGTGGCCTCGCCCGCGAACCAGATCCGGTACCAGTACTCCAACGTCCGCGTGTACTCGGCGCCCTCGTCGCCGGGTACCCAGCTGACGGGCGAGCTGACCTACACGAACAATGGCTGCACGTCGACGTACGTGATCAACGCCATCTGGCCGGCCGTCGGTTGCGATCCTGACTCGGCTGCTCCCATGGACAACTGCGGTCCGGGCTCCGGCCTGAACCCGGAGTTCGCGGCGACGTGCATCACCACCGCGAACTGCGCGATCTTCGCCGGCGCTGCGAACTGCTGCGTGCCGACGAACCAGGTCCCGTCGTTCAAGTAGTCGAAAAAGTCGTCTGCTGAACCGCGCCACCCGACTCGGGTGGCGCATCTCGGCCCCGGCGGTCTCTCCCTCACACGGGAGTGGCTGACCGGGGCCGCGGTGTTTAAAAGGCTGGACCTGTCTGGAGGCACATGGAGGGCCGTTACTCACTCATCGAGCGCGTTCGCAGCTTGCTGGCGGACGAAGTGGGCACGCTGCACAAGGCGGCGCCCTACCGGGTGGCGCTCTGCTACCCGAGCCCCTATCACGTGGGCATGAGCTCGCTTGGCTACCAGGCCATCTACCGCGAGATTCATACGCACCCTGGCGCCACCGCGGAGCGGGTCTTCCTCCCGGACGATGTCGAGGCCTTCCAGCGCACGCGCACGCCGCTCTTCACGTGGGAGTCCCAGGCGGATGTCGCGGACTTCGACATGCTGGCCTTCTCGGTCGCCTATGAGTTGGAGCTGAGCGGCCTGTTCTCCATGCTGGAGATGGCGAAGCTGCCCCTGCTGGCGGAGGAGCGCCGGGATGGCCGCTATCCGCTCGTGGTGGGCGGTGGCCCGCTGACCTTCTCCAATCCTGATCCGCTCGAGCCCTTCGTGGACGTGCTCGTCCAGGGGGAAGCGGAAGACCTCATTCACATCCTCATCGATGCGGCGGCTTCGATGGAGCGCGAGGCCCTGCTGGCGCACCTGGCGCGCATCCCTGGCTTCCGAGTCCCGGGGCGGGGTGGGGCGCGTTATCACGTGGCCAAGGCGACGGATTCCCGGCTGCCGGCTCGCTCGCAAATCGTCACGCCCCACACGGAGCTGCGCTCGATGTTCCTCATCGAGCCGGAGCGGGGCTGCTCTCGTGGCTGCCACTACTGCGTCATGCGCCGCACCACGAATGGCGGCATGCGCACGGTGCCTCCCGAGCGAATCTTGTCACTGATTCCCGACCATGCTCGCCGGGTGGGGCTGGTGGGCGCGGCCGTGACGGACCATCCGCGCATCGTCGAGTTGCTGCGGACGATTGTCGAATCCGGGCGGGAAGTGGGCGTGTCCTCGCTGCGCGCGGATCGGCTGACCCAGGAGTTGGTGGATCAGCTCCGGCGCGGAGGCGCCACCAACCTCACGGTGGCGGCCGACGGGCCTTCGCAGCGGCTTCGGGACATGGTGGACCGGAAGCACTCGGAGGAGCAGATTGTCCGGGCCGCGACCTTCGCTCGTACGGCGGGGATGAAGCAGCTCAAGGTCTACAACGTCGTGGGCTTGCCGACGGAAGAGGACGCGGACATCGACGAGTTGATCCGCTTCACCGCCGAGCTGTCGCGCATCCTGCCGGTGGCGCTGGGGGTGGCGCCCTTCGTGGCCAAGCGGAACACGCCGCTGGATGGCGCGCCCTTCACGGGCATTCGCGAGGTGGAGGGGCGGCTGGAGCGGCTGCGCAAGGGGCTCCGGGGCCGGGCCGAGGTGCGGCCCACGTCCGCGCGCTGGGCCTGGGTGGAGTACATGCTGGCCCAGTGCGGTCCGGAGGCGGGGCTGGCGGCCATGGATGCCTGGAAGGCGGGTGGCAGCTTCGCCGCGTGGAAGCGCGCCTTCGCGGCCCGGGAGTGTGAGCCATACCTGGCGCGCCGGGTGGAGGATGGGCGGCGCAACCCCGTGTTGTGGCCCACCGTGCCCCGCGTAGCACCTCCGGCGTCCGCCGCCTGACGTGATGGTGCACGTGGAAGTGCACGTCCGCCCCGGGTTCCGCTAGAAGTCTCCGCTGGCGCGCCGATGGCCGGCGTCCATGGCAGCGGAGAACCAGGTGAGCACGCAGCGAGTGGACAAGTCGTGGCAGCAGAAGGGCCTGAAGGAGTACTCGACGGAGGCCCTGCTCGGGACGCTCGGCCACTATGGCATTGCCGTGGGCGAGGACGACTTCCGCAAGCTGGCGGAGACGTCCTTCCCGCTCGGGATTGCCCAGCAGTGGCGGCAGGGCTGGAAGGGCACCGGGCCCTTCAAGGACTTCGTCGTGGCGGCGGCGGTGGAGCTGTGGAGCCGCTGGCTTCCGGACCGGGTGGCCCCCATGGAGATGGCCGACACCCTGGCGAACCTGATGCAGCAACTGGCGCTCCTGCTGGATGGCAAGCAGGACGCGGCGGTGGACGCCGCCTTCGAGAAGATGAACGCCCTGCGCGCGAAGATGCCGCTCGACGAGAAGGGCGCGCCCCAGGAGCGCTTCATGCGCGAGGCGTTGGCGCCCTTCACGGAGAAGCAGGCGGAGGTCTTCGACAGCCTCGCCGAGGCGCTGGCGTCTACGGGCCAGGTGGCTCACGCCGAGTCCTTCGCGGACCTGGAGGAGTTCCTCCTGCCGGAGCGCCGTGGCATCTCCAAGGCCATGGTTCGCGCGGCCCGTGGCGAGGTGGAGCCCGCCACCGCGGACATGGTGAAGCTCACCGAGGACACCGAGCGCTCGCCCATCGCCCGTTTGCTCGCGGTGGATGGCCTCATCCACATCAAGGCGCATGGTCAGGCGGCCGCGGCGGCCCGCACCCTGCTGGCGTCGGCGGAGCAGGGCGGTGACCTGCACCTCGCGCTGGACCTCGTTCCCCGGCTCGAGCACATCTACAAGGCGCAGAACGACCGCGAGTCGCTGATGGAGCTCATGGGCATCGCCGAGCGGCTCGAGGCGGCCCACGACAAGATTCACCCCGGGCACCGTCGCCACCGTCACGGGCGCTGATTCGCTCGTGGGAGGAGGGGCCTTTCGCGGGCCCCTCGCTCCTGGCTCGGCCGCGGTGGGCTGTGGCGCGGCTCAGTCCCGCGCGCGGTTCCTCCGTGAAGGCACGCGGCGCCCAGTTGGGCGCAATCCCGTGTGCGTCTCCTCGCGAAGGCACGCGGTGCCCAGTCGGGCCGCCCCCGTCTCGCGTATGTCTCCCGCGTGAGGGGCCCATCGGGCCTAATCTCGCGCGCGGGTCTCCGTCGCCTTGGCGTCTTCGGGCGTAGGGGTTTCCTCCTCCACGGCCTCCTTGGCGCCGCCCCGGCGCTTCAGGGGCACTCGGAGCACGCCCGGGACGCCTTCCGCCACGTCTCGGACGGAGACCACGGCGCCCACGGTGGTGTAGCGGATGGCGCCCGTCTGCGTGAAGGCGTGCTTGAGCGGGTACTCCTTCGCCCGCGGGAGGAACCAGTCGCGCGCCGCCTTCAGGGGCACCACGTGCAGCTCCCCCTGCGAGAGGAAGACGTACACCAGCAGGTCCGCGCCGCTGTAGAGGAAGCAGCCGGGAGTGTCCTTCTCCAGGTTGGACACCAGCTCGAAGAAGTAGCGGCGGCGGGTGGCGTTGCGGTCGCCCTTCACCTCGATGCCGCGCACCTCACCCGAGGGCAGCTCCCAGAGCAGGTCCACGCCACGGTGCTGGAAGCGCGGGTCCAACTGCACGTCGTGCACCCGCGAGCCCGGCTCTGTCTCCAACATCCATGCGCGGGCGTGCTGCACGGCGCGGTCCGCCGCGCCCTGCACGCCGCGCATGCTGAAGCTTCGTGCCATGTCGTCTCAGCGGCGCAGTTCGACGCCCGTGGCCACCAACTGCACTTCGCGCGGCTTGCCGTCGGTGCCGCGGGGAACGATGGCGCCTTCGGACTCGTAGTGCTGGGCGCGGCTCTCGGTCAGCTCGGCCACCTTCACCACACCCTCCACGCGCGCCTGCGAGCCCGCGGAGTCGAGCGGGACGAAGAAGCCGTAGTCCTTGAACGTCACGCGCACGCCGGGGGCCTTGTCCTCGCCCGACGCCGCCAGCTCCATCCAGCAGCCCTTGCGCTCACAGGCCTTGCGGACCTGGCCCTCAATCAAGACCGTCTTGCCATCGTGGGCCTGGGGCTTGGCCAGCACGTCCGCGAGCTTCACCGTCTTGGCGCCCTTCTTGATGGGCTCGCCGCGGGTGAGCTTCCAGTCCGTCTGTTCGGCGGCCTTGGCGGACGCCTGCGGCGGGGGCGGGTGGTGGCAATCCGCGGCCTCGGCGGCCTTGCCTGCCTCGGCGGCCTTGCCCGCCTTGGTGGAGGACGTGTCACCCGCGAGGGCGACCAGGGGAACGGCGACCAGCAGCATCAGGGACGTGCGGAGCGTGTTCATACCTCGCCCGCTTAGCCAAAAGTCTTTGCTCCGGCAAGGCGACGCCCGTACTAAAGTCCGTCCATCCGCACACGCCCACGAGGTGCGCTTGAAGGTCGTCATCCCCCCCCGCAACCGTCGTTTCAGCACCATCGACGCGATGGGGCTCGCCGGCATCGTGGGGCTGCTCGTGGCCCGCTACATCCCGGTGGCCCGCATCATCCCCTTCTGGGGCTGTGTGCTCCGGGAGCAGACAGGCTGGCCCTGCCTCGGCTGTGGACTGACGCGCGTGGCCGACCGGGTGTCGCACCTCAACTTCGTGGGGGCCTGGGAGGCCAACCCCCTGGGGACCATCGCCGCCGTCCTGTTCGCCCTGGCGGGGGTGGTCATGGTGCTCCACATGGTGTTCGGGATGCCCATCCCCCAGGTGGAGCTCTCGCCCCGTGAGTGGAGCGCCCTGGGTGTGGTGACGCCCATCATCCTCCTGGTCAATTACGCCTACGTGGTGGTGAAGACGCGCTTCCCCCACCTGCTGCTGTAGCCTTCCGCTTCGTGACCTCCGCGCTCGTCCTGCTGGGCTACCTCTCCGGCTCCATTCCCTTCGGTGTGTTGCTGACGCGGTGGCTGCGCGGCGTGGACGTGCGCAAGGGCGGCAGCGGCAACATCGGCGCGACCAACGTCACGCGCGTGGCGGGCAAGAAGCTGGGCGCGGTGGTCCTGCTGCTGGACGCCCTGAAGGGCGCGCTGCCGGTGCTCCTGGCGGTGCGATGGCTGCCAGACGCGCCCGTGGTGCACGTGTCGGTGGGACTGGCCGCGGTGCTGGGACACATCTACCCGGTGTGGCTGAAGCTCCAGGGTGGCAAGGGCGTGGCCACGGCGTTGGGCGTGCTGCTGGTGCTGGTGCCCCAGGCGGCGCTCGCGGGCGCGGTGGCGTTCATCACCGTGTTCGCGCTGTGGCGAGTGAGCTCCCTGGGCTCGCTGGCGGCGGGCGCGACGGCGGTGGGCACGTCGGCGCTCACCGCCCAGGCCGTGGAGTACGCCGGCCTCTCAGCCCTCCTCTTCGCCCTCATGCTGTGGACGCACCGGAGCAACATTGGCCGAATCGCGCGGCGCACCGAGCGGCGCTTCTGAGCCGTCTCCAACGTCTCCCCGCGCGTTGCCCCCGTCGGGCGGGCGGTAGCCCAGCAGCGCGCAGGCGATGGGGCCGTTCCAGAGGTCCTTCTTCGCGGACGGGCGCGCGTGGAAGGCGCTCTCGAAGGCGGGGTTGCCGCAAATCACCCACACGCGCCAGCCCGGCACGCGCAGCGACTCGCCGAGCTTGAAGTAGAAGCTCTTCATGCCCTTCTGGCCGCCCGTGCCCAGCCGGTCGCCGTAGGGCGGGTTGGTGACGATGAGTCCGCCGGAGTCCGGCAGCGGCGGGAGCCGGGTCGCATCCCCTTCGGCGAGCTGGATTTCCTCCGACAGCCGCGCGGCCCGCACGTTGCGGTCCGCGGCCTCCAGCGCCTCCGGGTCCTTGTCGAAGCCGAGCAGGGGGACTTCCACCTTGCGCTCATTGCGGCGGGCGTCCGCGCGCATGTCCGCGAGCAGCTCCCGGGCCCGAGCGCCCATCTCCGGCCAGCGCTCCACCGCGAAGTCCCGGTTCAGTCCGGGCGCGCGCCGCCGGGCGATGAGCCCCGCTTCGATGAGCAGTGTGCCGGAGCCGCACATCGGGTCCACCAGGCCCTCCGTGCCCGTGTAGTTCGCGGCGCGCAGCACCGCCGCCGCGAGCGTCTCCTTGAGCGGCGCGGGTGTGGGGCGCACGCGGTAGCCGCGCCGGTGCAGCGGCTCGCCGCACAGGTCCAGGGACAAAGACAGCGTCTCCCTGGAGAGGTGAGCCACCACGCGGACGTCCGGGTCGCGGGTGTTCACGTCCGGCCGGGCCTTCTGGGTGTCGCGCAACCGGTCGACAATGGCGTCCTTCACCTTGAGGGCCACGAAGCCGGAGTGGCTGTGCTCGCTGTCCTTCAGCGTCGCATCCACCGCGAAGGTGTGCTCGGGGGTGAGGTGCTCCTCCCAGGGGATGCTGGCGGCGGCTTCGTACAGGCCCTCCGCGCCATGGGCCTCGAAGGCGCCCAGCGGATAGAGCACGCGCATGGCGATGCGGGACCAGAGCGCCACCATGAGCGCTTCGTCGAGCGTGGCCATGAAGCGCACGCCGCCGCGGTCCTGGCGGATGCGGCGGGCGCCGAGCTCCTTCAGCTCGTCGGCCAGGAGGTCCTCGGTGCCGCGGGCGGCGGTGGCGAAAAGGGCGATGCGTTCAGCCATGGGACACCGCCCATAGACGAGCCGAGGCCGCTTGGGAACCTGCATCGCGTCGTTTCATGTGCCCACCACCTCGTAGAAGCTGAAGGTGGCGTCCTCCTGCTGGGCGCTGGCCTCCCGAGCCCGCTGGAAGTCCTCCGACTGGAAGTAGGCCCGCATCGACGCCTTGTCCCGCCAGCGCGTCACCAGCATCAGCTCGGGCGGGCGCTCGAAGGAGCGCAGCACCTCCAGGCTCAGGAAGCCGGGGTACCCGTCCACCGCCCGGGTGCGCTCCTGGAAGCGGGCGACCAGGCGGTCGGCTTCTTCGGGGGCGGGGCGGAAGCGGGAGATGGCGACAAGCATGGACGGGCCTCGCTGGAAAACAGCGAGGGCGTCCGGGCCAAGCCAGGACGCCCCCGTGAAATGGAACCGCCAGGGCCGCCGCCTCCCATCCCCACCGGGGACAGCGGCAGTGGCCGGGGCCCTACATCGCCCCGGCGCCCGGCATGTCGCCCAGGCCTCGGATGAGCACCTCGCGAGGCTTGGCGCCGTCCGCCGCGCCAACGACGCCGTCGCGCTCCATCCGCTCAATCATGCGCGCCGCGCGGTTGTAGCCGATGCGCATCTTCCGCTGGAGCATGGAGATGGAGACGGCCCGCATCTCGCTGACCGTGGCGAGGGCCTGGTCGTACAGCTCGTCGGACAGCTCGTCCTCCTCGCCGCCACCCTCGACGTCCTCGTCGCGCGGCTTGAGGATGGACTCGTCGTAGACGGGCTTGCCCTGGGCCTTGAGGTGGTCCACCGCCTTCTTGATTTCGTTCTCCGACACGAAGGCGCCGTGCACGCGTTGTAGGTGCGCGCTGGTGGGCGGCATGATGAGCATGTCGCCCATGCCCAGCAGGGCCTCGGCGCCCACCGTGCCCAGAATCGTCATCGAGTCCGGCTTCGAGCGCAGCATGAAGCTGACGCGCGTGGGGAAGTTGGCCTTGATGACGCCGGTGACGACGTCCGTGGACGGGCGCTGGGTGGCGACCATCAGGTGGATGCCGGCGGCGCGGGCCATCTGCGCCAGGCGGGCCACGTAGGTCTCCACCTCGCGGCTGGCCACCATCATCAGGTCGGCGAGCTCGTCGATGATGACGACGATGTAGGGCAGCTTCTGGAGCTGCTTCTTCTCCGGCGTGGCCGGCTCGCTGGCCTCCATCGCCTCGGTGTCGTCGGCCTCGGCCTCCAGGTCGGGCGTCTCGGCGTCCGCGTCTGGCGACTGCGCGTCGAGCAGGTCGTCCTCGTCGTCGCGAGGCGCGGCGACACCCAGGCTCTCGCCGCCCGCGGGCATGGAGGACTTGGGGCTTTCGCCGTCGAGCACCAGCACGTTCTTCGGCTTGGCCTTCTTCTTGGGCGGCTCGGAGACCGTCTTGACCTCCACCGCGGTGCTCTCCACCAGCTTGTTGAAGCCGGCGATGTTGCGCACGCCCGCCTCGGACAGCATCTGGTAGCGCCGCTCCATCTCCTCCACGGCCCAGCGCAGCGCGAGCGCCGCCTTCTTCGGGTCCGTCACCACCGGCAGCAGCAGGTGGGGGATGCCCTCGTAGACGGAGAGCTCCAGCATCTTCGGGTCCACCATGATGAAGCGGACCTCCTCGGGCGTGGCCTTGAGGAGGATGCTCATGATCATGGAGTTCACCGCCACCGACTTACCGGAGCCGGTGGTGCCTGCGATGAGCAGGTGGGGTGCCTTGGCCAGGTCGAGGACGTACGGCATGCCCTCGATGTCCTTGCCCACGCACATGGTCAGCTTGCTGGCGCCCTTGTTGAAGGCGTCCTGCTCGGCGATCTCCTTGAGGTAGACGGTCTCGCGGTCCCTGTTCGGCACCTCGATGCCCACCACGCCCTTGCCGGGGATGGGGGCGACGATGCGCACGCGCATGGCTTCCATCGCCATGGCGAGGTCGTCCGCGAGCGCGGCGATCTTGCTCACCTTGATGCCGGGGCCGGGGAGGAACTCGTACATGGTGACGACGGGGCCGGGGCGAATCTCCACCACCTCGCCGACGATGCCGAAGTCCGCCAGCTTCGCGCGCAGCTTCTCCGCCGTGGACAGGTAGACGTCCTTGTCCAGCGCGGTGCGCTCCGCCTTGTCGCACTCGAGCACGTCGAGCGGCGGCAGCGAGAAGCTCTTGCGGTCTCCCACGAACTCGAACTGGTCCTGGCTCCGCTTGACGGTGGGCTTGGGCGGCGCCTTGGGCTCCACGATGAGCGGCATGCGTGCCGCCAGCGCGGACGGCGGCGCCGGGACGATGTCGGCCGGTGCCGCGGGCGCGGGGGCCACGGGCGGCTGCGCCGCGGGGGCGGCGATGACCGGCGCCACGGGCTCGGGCTCCACCGCGTCGTGCGCGACGGGCGCCGGGCCGGTGACGATGTTCGGCTTGCGGCGCGAGCGCGGCGGCTCGGCCGTCTCCGCGCCCTCGGCGCCCACGAGGTTCGGCGAGGGAGGCATGAAGGACGCGGCCCACGCGGGGTCGGCCCCCAAGCCCAGGGCAGGGCGCTTCTCCGGCTTCGCGGGCGCCTTCTCGGGAAGGGCCAGCACGGGGGCGGGGGCGGGCGGCAGCGACTCCGTGTCGCGAGCCGGCGGCAGCAGCTTCTTCTCCAGCTTCTCCGCCTTCTCGCGCTCGCGGGACTCCTTGAGCGCCAGCTTGGCGGCGAGGGCCTCGTCCTTCTCCTGCTGCTTGGCCAGACGGAAGGCCTCTTCGGCCATGGCCTCGGCCTCGGCGGCCTCCGCCTCTTCGGCCAGGCGCTCCGCCTCTGCGAGCTCTTCCTCGTCGGCCTCGAGCTGCGCGAGGAACGCCGCCTCCTCCAGCTTCTCTTCGGCGGCGCGCTCCTGGCGCTCCTTGTAGGCGACCTTCTGGGCCTCCCAGAACGTGTTGAAGGAGTCCTGGAAGCGGCGGCCCACGACGCACAGGCCGGCCCAGGCCAGCGAGCACAGCTTGATGAAGGTGTACTGGGTCCCCACGATGAGGGCGGCCGCGCTGATGGCCGTCACCAGGATGACGGTGCCCACGGTGGAGAACAGGCTGGACATGACGCCGCCCAGGCCTGCGCCCAGCGCGCCACCCGGCGGGTGGGCCCAGCCCTTGTCTCCGGCGAACATGAGCTGCGCCAGCACGGCCACGCTGACGGTCAGCAGCGCCAGGCTGATGATTTGCGGGCCCCGCTTCCGGTCCCGGCTGCCCACGAAGAGCACCATGGCCGTGTAGATGCCGCCCACGGGGACGAGGTAGGCACAGATGCCCAACAGTCCGCGCAGCGACTCGGCGATGAGGTGCCCCATGGGGCCCACCGCGTTGTTGAAGCCCGGTCCCACCCGGTCCTTCGCATCGAAGGTGGCGACCGCCAGCAGTGAAATCAACGAGGCGGCCAGGATGAAGACGCCGGTGATGGCGCGGGTGGTGACATCCCCGCCCTTGCCGGCCTTCATCCGCTTGTCCGCCAGCGCCCTGCGGCGCGTCGCGATTTCCTGCCGGGACAGTACCGCCTTCTCCGCCCGACCCTTCTTCGCCGTCATGTCCGTCTTCCCTCTGCGCGTCTCAGCCGCGTAGCGGGCTGTAGCAATGCCCGCAGCGAGTGTAGGGAGGGAGGGGGTCCGGTCAATTTTCCAGCCCCGGACGGGGTGCCTACATTTCGGCTGCGACCCTCCTCAGAGGGGGTATGTTGCCGCCCAGCATCGCCGCCCGGACGCGCACGCCGCGCGGCGGCGGGACTTCGTGGAGGAACATCACAATGGCCGACGCCCGAACCGAGAAGCCGTCATCCACCGAGGAGGAGTACTTCGCCCGGGAGGAGATTGAGAAGAAGCGCAAGATGGCCCTGGAGCAGGCCGCTGCGAACGCGGCGCAGCAGCGCGAGGAGCTCAAGAAGCTCCACTGGATGAAGTGCCCCAAGTGCGGCCTGGACCTCCAGACGCTGAAGCAGGGCAAGGTCGAAATCGAGACCTGCTTCAACTGCCACGGCATCTTCCTGGACGCGGGCGAGCTGGACCAGCTCGTCGAGCAGCATGGCCACGAGGGCAGCGGCAAGGTGATGGGCGCCATCCTCAACCTCTTCAAGAAGAAGTAGGTCCTTCCATGGCCCTCACGCTCGAGCAGGTGCGCCATGTGGCCACACTGGCGCGGCTGTCGCTGACTCCGGAGGAGGAGCAGCGATTCACCACCCAACTGTCCGCGGTGCTGGACGCGGTGGAGCAGCTCCAGGCGCTCGACGTGGAGGCCGTGGAGCCCACGTGTCACGCGACGCTCACGTCCTCCCGGCTCCGCGAGGACGTGATGCGGCCGTCGCTGCCACCCGAGAAGTCCCTGGCCAACGCGCCGGCGAAGTCAGGCACCGCGTTCGCCGTGCCGAAAATCATCGAGTAGCCCCGGAGGCCCCACGCCATGCAGCTCACGGACCTCACGATGTTGGAGCTGGCGGAGAAGCTGGCCGCCAAGGAGGTCTCCTCCGAGGAGGCCACCCGCGCGAGCCTCGCGCGCATCCAGCAGGTGGACCCGAAGGTGCGCGCCTTCCTGCGCGTGGACGAGGCCGGTGCGCTGGCCGCCGCCCGTGCCAGTGATGCGCGCCGCGCCGCGGGCAGTCCCGCGGGCGTCCTGGACGGCGTGCCGCTGGGCCTCAAGGACCTCTTCCTCACCGAGGGCGTGGAGACCACCGCTGGCTCGCGCCTGCTGGAGGGCTTCGTCCCGCCCTACGACGCCACGGTGGTGCGGCTGCTGAAGGAGGCGGGTCTGCCGCTGGTGGGCAAGCTGAACCTGGACGAGTTCGCGATGGGCTCCTCCAACGAGTCCAGCGCCTATTTCTCCTGCCACAACCCGTGGGACCTCTCGCGCACGCCGGGCGGCTCGTCGGGGGGCTCGGCCGCGGCGGTGGCGGCGCGCGAGGTGCCCGGCGCGCTGGGCACCGACACGGGCGGCTCCATCCGTCAGCCCGCGGCGCTGACGAACACGGTGGGGTTGAAGCCCACGTATGGCCGGGTGTCGCGCTACGGCGTCATCGCGTTCGCGTCGTCGCTGGACCAGCCGGGGCCCATGACGCGCACGGTGGCGGACGCGGCGGCGCTGCTGCAGGTGATTGCCCGGCCGGATGTGCAGGACGCCACGTCCTCGGACGCGCCGGTGCCGGACTATTCCGCGGACCTGGAAGCGGGTGTACGGGGCCTGAAGCTGGGCGTGCCGCGCGAGTACTTCACCGAGGGCATGGACCCGGAGGTGGAGGCCTCCATTCGCGAGGCCCTGCGCGAGTACGAGCGGCTGGGTGCGACGCTGGTGGACGTGTCGCTGCCCCACACGAAGTACGCGCTGGCCACGTACTACCTCATCGCGCCGGCGGAGGCGTCCAGCAACCTGGCCCGCTATGACGGCGTGCGCTTCGGCAAGCGGGCGCAGGACGCGCGCAGCCTGCGGGACGTGTACACGCTGACGCGCGAGGAGGGCTTCGGTTCGGAGGTGAAGCGCCGAATCATGCTGGGCACCTACGCGCTGTCCTCCGGCTACTACGACGCCTACTACCTGCGCGCGCAGAAGGTCCGCACGCTCATCCGCGAGGACTTCACGCGGGCCTTCCAGCAGGTGGACGCGCTGCTGTCGCCCACCTCGCCGGTGCCGGCCTTCAAGCTGGGCGAGAAGGTGGAGGACCCGATGGCCATGTACCTCATGGACATCTACACCCTGCCTTGCAACCTGGCGGGCCTGCCCGGCCTGTCGGTGCCCTGCGGCTTCACGAAGGCGGGCCTGCCGGTGGGCCTGCAGATTCTGGGACGGCCCTTCGACGAGGCCGGACTGCTGCGCATCGCCCGCGCCTACGAGCGCGAGCACGACTTCTTCCGCCGCTTCGCGCCCCTGTAGGGCCCGCGAGCGCATGCCTTGGTGACACCGCCATGCCCGTGAGCGATTTCCAGCCCGTCATTGGCCTCGAGGTCCACGCGCAGCTCCTCACGCAGTCCAAGATTTTCTGTGGCTGCTCCACCGCGTTCGGCGCCGAGCCCAACCGCAACACCTGCCCGGTGTGCCTGGGCATGCCGGGCGTGCTGCCGGTGCTGAACCAGCGCGTGGCGGAGTTCGCCGTGCGCACGGGGCTGGCCCTGGAGTGCACCATCCGCCCGACGAGCGTCTGGAGCCGGAAGAACTACTTCTATCCAGACCTGCCCAAGGGCTACCAGATTACGCAGTTCGACCAGCCCATCTGCGAGCACGGGCGGCTCGTCATCGACACGCCGCAGGGCGAGAAGACCATCCGCATCCTCCGCATCCACATGGAGGAGGACGCGGGCAAGAGCGTGCATGACGCGGGCGGTGGGCAGAGCCTGGTGGACCTCAACCGCGCGGGCGTGCCGCTGCTGGAAATCGTCAGCCAGCCGGACCTGCGCGACTCGGATGAGGCGGTGGAATACCTCAAGGCGATGCGGGACGTGCTCGTCTACCTGGGCGTCAACGACGGCAACCTGGAAGAGGGCAGCTTCCGCTGCGACGCCAACGTGTCGGTGATGCCCAAGGGCTCCACGACGTTCGGCCAGCGCTGCGAGCTGAAGAACCTCAACTCGTTCCGCTTCCTCAAGCAGGCCATCGAGTACGAGATTGCCCGGCAGGTGGATGTCATCGAGTCGGGTGAGAAGGTCATCCAGGAGACGCGCCTCTGGGACGTGAACAAGGGCGTCACCCGCTCCATGCGCGGCAAGGAGGATGCGCATGACTACCGGTACTTCCCGGAGCCGGACCTGCCGCCACTGCACGTGAGCGCGGAGGCCATCGACGCCGCGGCGAAGGCGTTGCCGGAGCTGCCGCGCGCGAAGCTCCAGCGCTTCACCAGCCAGTACGGCCTGCCCGCGTACGACGCCCGAATCCTCACCGCCGAGCGCCCGCTGGCCGATTACTTCGAGGCCTGCGCGGGGCACTACACGGATTACAAGAAGCTCTCCAACTGGTTCCTCGGCGAGCTGATGCGGCTGCTGAAGGAGGAGGGCACGCCGCTTTCCGCGCTGCGCTTCACGCCGGCACAGCTCGCGGAGCTGCTGGTCGCGGTCGACCAGGGCACGGTGTCCGCCAACGCGGGCAAGGACGTGCTCGGGGAGATGTTCCGCTCGGGCAAGTCGCCCGCGGACATCATCGCGGAGAAGGGCCTGGCCCAGGTGAGTGACACCGGCGCCATCGAGGCGGTGGTGGACGACATCCTCGCGAAGAACGCGGGCGAGATTGAGAAGTACCGCGCCGGCAAGAAGCAGGTGTTCGGCTTCTTCGTGGGCCAGGTGATGCGGGCCATGAAGGGTAAGGGGAATCCCGCGCTGGTGAACGAGCTGCTGAAGAAGAAGCTCGGCGACTGACGGGGGGCCTCGGCCACTTGGCGGATGGAACGCGGAGGCTGACGGCTCCAAGGCTCTTCGGGCTGCACGAAGAGGGGGAGCCATGTCAGTTCGAATCGATTCGAAGGTTTCGTCGTTCGTGAAAATCGGGAGCGCCGTGACGAAGGCCGCCGCGCAGGTGGCGCCCGCACCGCTCAAGCCGTTGCTGCAAACCAGCGCCAGCGCGTTCGAGACGGCGCGCAAGGTGTTGGTGAACCTGGAGGGCGGCGTTCCACCCGCGCCGCCCACTCCGGCCGCCGAGGCGTCATCCGGCGCCATGCGCGTGCGCGTGACGGAGCACTCCGCGGGGCCCGTGAATTTCCGGACCGGCCCTGGAACGAAGAATGACCTCGTCGACGGGACGCCCACGCTCGTGGCCGGCACGGAGGTGGATGTCCTGGAGACCCAGCGCGTCGGCGGCCGTGAGTGGATGCACGTGCGCACGGACGACGGACGCGAGGGGTGGATGGTCTCCGAGCGGAGCGAGTACGTCAGTGGCATCGCTCGCAGTCATCCCTATGTCCTGGAGGATGGCCGTGATGGCAGCGGCGCCTCGGCGGTGGACAACGCGCTCCAGTTCGTGGGCACGCGCGAGCGAGCGAAGCTCCAGTCGATGTTCGACGCGATGCCCGAAGGGCCCAACCGCGACGCGCTGGGGGCGTTGTTGGCGCAGGCCCCCGAGTCCAACTCCGACAACACGGGCAATGGCTATGCGGGCCTGTGCTTGAGCTTCGTCCAGGACCGCTTCGGCATCAAACAGGCCGCGGACCGTTCGCCTTGGATGTACAACCCGGCCAACTTCCTGGACGGCCGCAATCTCATCGTGCCGCCGCCGTCGCCCAACCCGGATGGGACGGTGCCGAAGCGGGATGACCTTCCCTACGGACAGGTCTACAGCGACCGGACCGACAGTGCCTACGCGGCCTGGCTGGCCCTGGAGAACGCCAGCGCCGATGCGGCGGCGGCGGGAGGTGCCCACCCGAGCGTGGCTCGGCCTTCCATGGACGCGGAGGGCCGTCCCGACCTCACGTCGCCGCTGCCAGAAGGGGCGATGCTCTACTTCGGCCCGACGGGGAAGAACGCGCACGCGGGGCATGTCGCCATCGCCACGGGCGTCATGGCGCCGGACGGAACGCCGTTGCTCGTGACGACCACCTGGAACAATGGCCCGGTCCGGATGATGTCCCTGGCGGAGATGCAGGCGGCGACGGGGCCGTACCTCGGTTCCACGACACCGGAAGGCGCCTTCCAGCCTGGGCGTTGGGGTGGCGGGAGCGCGGCGTAAGCTGAGCGTGTCGTTTCCGTCCAAGGGGCACGAGGTGTTGTTCCGCCAGCCTCGAGCCCGTTCGGCTGGCTCGCTCCTGGAGCCGCACCGCAATGCTCACGGCTCACGCATCCAGTCGCGAGGACCCCTGGGCGACGACGGGGCCCGAGGCCGCTGACTCACGGGTGTGGCACGGTGGCGTGCAGCACGTCCTCGTCCTGGGGAGACGACGCTTGGGCGAGGACGCGGACCGCGCCTGACGGCGTGCGCTCCAGGAGGCTGGAGGGCGCCGCCAAGGAGGTCCCCAGGACCTTGCCTACCGCCTGCGAACTCACCACGTAGCGCACGCGCTTGAGCGCACCGAGCTGGGCCTGATGATCCGCGCCATGCCCCGGCTCGTGGTGTGGCTTGCCTGTGTCATCCCTGTCGAAGGCGGAGGCCGAGGACGGATGCGCGAGGATGTCCATGCCCAGGGCGTCCAGGTACTGCGCGCAGGGGACGAACCAGGGCTCCTCGCGGGTGTGCGGCCTGGCGCGGGCGTCGTAGCCGATGAGCGTCCCGAGCCTGCCGAAGGGCGTCTGGAGGACGGTCAGGTCCTCCGGGCGGCCGGGGCTGAGGTGCAACACGTCCTCTTGGGTGGGCACCAGGTTGACCTTGCGCGTCGCCGCCACGCAGCGGCCGTCCGGCGAGAAGGTGTAGCTGGTGTTGTACGTGCGAGCACCATGGGGCTCGAAGTCAGGTGTGTCCGGGCTCCGGCGGCTGGCGGGGAGCAGGGCGCTGCCTGCGACGACCCACAGGTTGAAGTCCCGAGCGATGCTGGAGAAGGTCTCCCACAGCGTCCGGTGCACGAGGGCCGCGCGCGCCGCGTACACGCATTCCCGCAGCGTGGGCGGATGGTGCGTGCTCCACGCGCGCCAGACGTCCAAGGCCTCGGCGATCGCCACGCGCTTCACCGCGCCTTCAAACGATGTCTTCGCTCGCACGGCGGGGACGTGGCCTTGGAAGAGCAGCGCCGCGCCAATCGCCTCGGGCCACACGGCGAGGGCGGGGTGGCGTGGCTGTCCCGACGCATCCCGGGCGCGCAGGGCATCCACCCGCGCGGCCAGCTCCCGGTGCCGCGTGGCGAACGTGGCCGCGGAGGCGTAGTCCTCCAGCGAAACGCGGGGCTGGACGGCGAACAGCTCGATGTCGTCCGTGGCAGTCGTCACGCGGCGCTATTTCAGCAGGCCATTTTCGCGCAGGCGCTGCTTGAGGAAGGCATCCGCGGTGATGGGCGCGTGGCGGGCCGGGGTGTCGGCCGTCTGGGTGCAGGGCAGGGCCTGGAGCACGCAGTCCGCGTAGGGATGGACGAAGAAGGGCATCGAGTAGCGGACCGTGTCGTCGTCCTTGCTGCGCGGATTCACCACGCGGTGCGTGGTGGCGGGGATGATTTCGTTCGTCACGCGGCTGAGCATGTCGCCCGAGTCGACGACAATCTGTCCGCGCAGCGTGTCCACCGGCAGCCACTCGCCATCCCGGGTGAGCAGCTCCAGTCCGGACGCGGTGCCTTCGCAGAGCAGGGTGATGAGGTTGATGTCCTCGTGCTCGGCGGCGCGCACGCCTCCGGGGATGAAGCGCTCCTTCAGCGGCGGGTAGTGGATGACGCGCAGCACGGAGTTTCCATCCGTGGCCATGTCCCGGAAGGTGTCGCGGGCCACGCCGAAGTACTCGGCGATGGCCTGGAGCATCACGCCGGCGGCGCCGTCCAACGCGCTGAAGAGCGACAGCGTGTGCTCGCGGAACGACGGCACCTCGGCGGGCCACACGTTGGCGCCGTAGAGCTGGTGGTACTTGTGGCCAGGGGGCAGCTCGCGGCCCACGTGCCAGAACTCCTTCAAGTCGCCCACCTTGCGGTTCTTCGCGTGCTCCTGTCCGTAGCCGATGTAGCCGCGCTGGCCGCCGTGCGTGGCCTGGGCGTACTGGGACTTGGTGGCTTCCGGCATCGCGAAGAACCGCTCCACGTCGCTGTAGGTGCGGCGGATGAGGCCGTCGTCGATGCCGTGGCCCTCCACCGTGACGAAGCCGAACTCCTTCAGTCCGTCGCCGAAGACCTGAACGAAGCGAGCGCGCTCCTGCGGTGTGCCGGCGATGTAGTGGGACAGGTTGACGACGGGGATGCGGCGCTGGACGGGCGACATGGCGGCGCACTCTACCCACCCTGATGGATTGTCGGCACGCACAGCGTCCTCCAGGGGACCCTTGCCTGCGACCCTGGCACCGGGGGTGCGGCACAAGCTGACATCCGCCCTCATCCGCAGTGGAAGGCGACGCCCCCGGACGCCATGGTGGGAGGGCAGTTCGTGGGGGAGGCGGATGCCCGACGTGAGCAGCGGTGGAGTCTGTGGGGCGTGTGGCCGGCGGCATGTGATGGGGGCGACGTGCTCGACGCTGGTGCGAGCGGATGTTGGAAGTGGGCAACCGCCGCGTCCCAGGTGCGGGCCGGACGGGGAGGCGGAGGACCCGCTGGTGGGCGCCCGGTGTGGCAGCTTCCGGTTGGTGCGCCGCCTGGGGCGGGGCGGCATGGGCTCCGTCTACCTGGGCGAACACGTGTCGATTGGCAGCCGGGTCGCGGTGAAGGTGCTGCACGCGCACCTGACCATGTACCCGGAGCTGGTGCAGCGCTTCCACGCGGAGGCGCGGGCGGTGAACCTCATCGGCCACGAGAACATCGTCAGCATCTTCGACATGGACGCCACCCCGCCGCGTCCCTATCTCATCATGGAGCTCCTGGACGGGGCCCCGCTGTCCGCGTGGGTGGGCTCGCCGCTGGCCGCTGGCGCGGTCGTCTCGGTGTTGGCGCAGGTGTGTGACGCGCTCCAGGCCGCGCACTCGCGGGGCATCGTTCACCGCGACCTCAAGCCGGACAACATCTTCGTGTCGCGGCGCAAGCGGGGCGTGCCATTCGTCAAGGTGCTGGACTTCGGCATCGCCAAGCTGGGGGACGCGCAGATGCCCCAGACGCACGCGGGCATCATCGTCGGGACGCCCGAGTACATGGCCCCGGAGCAGTCCCTGGGACGCGGCGTGGACGGCCGCGCGGACCTCTATGCGTTGGGCGTCATCGCCTACCAGTTGCTCACCGGCAGGTTGCCCTTCACCGACGAGGGGATGACGGCGCAGCTCGTGGCCCACCAGCTCCGGACGCCGCCCCCGCTGCGCTCGGTGAATCCGGCCGTGGCCGCCGCGCTGGAGCACGTCATCCTGCGGGCGTTGGCCAAGAAGCCCGAGGACCGGTATCCCTCCATCCAGGCCTTCCGACACGCGCTGCAAGTGGCCCTCGCCGAGGAGGGGCGGGGGGCGGCGCGGCAGGCGAACCCGGCTCCGCGGGGCGCGCTGCCCTCCACGCTGCCCGTCGCGCAGGGGGCGATTCGAGGACGCTCCCAGGTGGGTTCTCACGCGGAGGTGGCCGCTGCCTCGCAGGCGGGGCTGTCTCCCCGTCGCCCGGAGCTGGCCACCGCGCCGCGCGCTCCCAGCGTGGAGTTGCCGGTGCAGGTGGTGCTGCGCCCGGGGGAGAACCCGGTCCGCCTCCTGGGCAGCGGTCTGTCCCGCGGTGGATTGTTCCTCCACGGCGGGCATGTCCTTCCACCGCTGTGCGCGCGCCTGCCCATGGTCCTGGAACTGGAGTCGGGGCCCCTGTCGGTGCTCTGCGAGGTGGTGCGGCTCGTTCCGCCCGCGCAGGCCCGCGTCTGGGGGATGCCCACGGGCTTCGGCGTCCAGTTCGTGGAGGCCACCGCGCTGCTCAAGGCGGCGGTGGACGCCGTCCTCGAGAAAGGCACCCCCGTCGAGCCCCCGCAGGTCCGCCCCGCGGTGGTGGAGGACCCCACCGTGACGCGCACGCTGGAAGCCTGGCGCCGGCGCTCGGCGGGGGATGCGTACGCGGTGCTGGCGCTGGCGCTGGATTCGGACATGGTCACCGTGCGCCTGCGCACGCGGGAGGCCTGGCGTTCGCTGGAGTCCCTGGAGCGCAAGTCGCTGACACCCCCTCAGCGCGCACAGGTCGACGCGCTTCGCATCCGTGTCCGGGAGGCGGCGGAGGCGCTGGGGGCCACGGTCCAGCGGGCCCTCTACGACGCGTGGCGGGGCAATCATCGCGGGGTCGCCAAGTGCCTGGAGGCGGGGCTCACGGCCGAACAGTTGGAGTCCCTGCGGCGCGAGTTCCTGGCGCGAAGGCCGCAGGCCATGGGGGCGGCGCGGATCCACTTCCAGGCCGGGAACGCGCTGGAGCGTGACGGGCAGCTCTCCCAGGCCCTGGACCAGTACGAGCGCGGGTTGAAGCTCGCGCCGCTGGAAGTGGACATGCTCCAGCGCTACAGGCGGCTTCGGCGGGTGCTGGGCGGGCGGAGTCCGGCGGTGGCCGGACATGAAAGGGCCCGGTCTCCCTGAGTCAGGAGCCGGGCCCGGAGCTACACGGCGGCGTGAGGCTGGCTCACGCCACGGTGGCTACTCGTCGTCGTCGACGCCGCCGCAACCCTCGCTGACGGTGAAGTTGAGGCAGCGCTCGAGCTCGTTGGCCCAGGCCTCGAGGTTCGCGCTGCGGCACTGCGAGACGCCGCTGATGCAGTCCGCCGCGCCGCGGATCTTGTCCTTGTCCGCGTCAGTGCACGAGCTGAGCGACTCCTTGCACTGGTTGATCTCCTCCTCCCCCAGGCGGAGATCGGAGATGAAGGGGCTGATTTCCGGACAGCCGTCCACCTTCTTCGAGAGGGACGTAAATGCGTCCGCGAAGTCCTCGCAGATTTCTTCGTCGCCGCCGCAGCCGGCGCCAAAAACAAGAGAACTGGTGGCCACGAGGCCGATCAGGAGCTTCTTCATGGGTGGTTCCCCCTCGGGACGAGGTAGTCGGGCTGGGCCGCGGAAGGCGGTCGGAAGCCCGCTTTCCGAGTTAGCATCGCCCCAGGGGTCGAGTAAACCGCCAGGGAGTCGCGGTCTGATCCTTCAACCACCTTGACTCCCCAGGGTATCTCCCGTAAATCCCGCCGCCTTTGGCGCAATTGGATGGTCCACCCGTCCGAAATGCGCGGTCGATTCCACGGGTTGACCCAACCCGACAGATGACAGGGGTTTGACGATGTACGCAGTGATTCGCACGGGCGGGAAGCAGTACCGCGTCGCCGAGGGCGATGTGGTCCGGATCGAAAAGATCGCGGGCGACATCGGCGCCGAGGTGACCTTCACGGAAATCCTGATGCTCGGTGGTTCGGACAGCCCGAAGGTGGGCCAGCCGACCGTTTCGGGCGCCAAGGTGGTTGGCAAGGTCCTGGCTCAGGACAAGCACCGCCGCGTCCTCCATTTCCGGAAGGAGAAGGAGGGTTGGACCCGTCGCCGTGGTCACCGTCAGCCGTACACCGAGGTGAAGGTCACCTCCATCGCCGGTTAGTTCGGGCGGTTTCACCTCAAACTTCAGGAGCACGGTGTCATGGCTCATAAAAAAGGTCAGGGTTCTTCGCGCAACGGTCGCGATTCCAACCCGCAGTATCGTGGCGTGAAGGTGTACGGCGGTGAGACGGTGTCGGCGGGCAGCATCCTCGTCCGCCAGCTCGGCACGGTCATCCACGCTGGCTCCAACGTGAAGCTCGGCCGCGACTTCACCCTCTATTCGGTGGTGGACGGCGTGGTGAAGTACGAGCGCCTGGGCCGCGACCGCAAGAAGGTCTCGGTCTACCCGGCCGCCGCTGAGCAGGCGAGCGCCTGACGGCTGGCCGGCCCTTGAGGCCGGCGTCCGTGCGGCACCCACGAGCGGGTCGTTTCTCCAGTCCACGCGCCCTTCCGGCAGTGGGATGCGAGGGCGGCCCGCTCTTCGTTTATCCAGGAGTTCCAGATGAAGTTCGTCGACGAGGTCCGCATCTTCGTGAAGGCGGGGGACGGCGGTAATGGCTCCGTCTCGTTCCGGCGGGAGAAGTACATCGAGCGCGGTGGCCCCGACGGTGGGGACGGCGGCAACGGTGGCTCCGTCGTCTTCGTGGCGGATCCGCAGCTCACGACGCTGCTCGACTACCGCTACCAACAGCACCACCGCGCCAAGAATGGCGAGCACGGCATGGGCAGCGACTGCAACGGTCGCGCCTCGGATGACATGGTGCTCAAGGTGCCCGTGGGCACGCTGGTGAAGGACGCCAACACGGAAGAGCTGTTGGTGGACCTGAGCGAGGCCGGTCAGCGCTGGGTGGCGGCGAAGGGCGGGCGCGGCGGCCTGGGCAACATGAACTTCGCCACGTCCACCCGGCAGACGCCCCGCTTCGCCCAGGACGGGACGAAGGGCGAGGAGATCACACTCCGGCTGGAGCTGAAGCTGCTGGCGGACGTGGGGCTCCTGGGCTTCCCCAACGCGGGCAAGAGCACCTTCATCTCCCGCGTGAGCCGTGCGCGACCGAAGATCGCCGACTACCCCTTCACCACGCTGGTGCCCAACCTGGGCATGGTCCAGTACAAGGACGGCCTGTCCTTCGTGATGGCGGACATCCCCGGCATCATCGAGGGCGCCAGTGAAGGCGTGGGGCTGGGCCACCAGTTCCTGCGTCATGTCGAGCGGTGCAAGGTGCTGATCCACCTCATCGACATGGGCGCCGAGGGCGAGGGCCGCGCGCCCCTGCAGGACTTCGACGTGCTCAACGCGGAGCTGGCCAAGTACAGCCCGGAGCTGGCGTCCAAGCCGCAGGTGGTGGCCGCCAACAAGCTGGACCTGCCGGATGCCCAGGCCCGGCTCGAGGCCTTCACCGAGGCGCTGCGCAAGCGCGGCATTCGCGTCTACCCCGTGTCCTGCGCCACCGGCGAGGGCATGCAGTCGCTGATGGACTCCGTGGCGGAGGTGCTGTTCACGGGCCGCACGGACAAGCTCCACGTGGAGCCCCCCGCGAAGGCCGTCCGCGCGAAGAAGGTGGCGCGTGCTGGCGAGGCCGTGGCTGCTTCGGGCGCGAAGAAGGCCGGCGCCTCCTCCGCGAAGGGCAAGGCGGGTGCTTCGGCCTCGAAGAAGGCCCCGGCACGCAAGGCCAGCGCCTCCGCGGCCAAGAAGGCTCCGGCGCGCAAGTCGGGCACGGCCTCCTCGAAGAAGTCTCCGGCACGCAAGGTTGGCACTTCGGCCGCGAAGAAGGCCGCGGCGAAGAAGGCTCCCGCGCGCAAGGCGTCGGGCACGGCTTCCTCGAAGAAGGCCGCCGTGAAGAAGGCTCCTGCTCGCAAGTCGGGTACGGCCGCCGCGAAGAAGGCTCCGGCACGCAAGGTCGGCGCTGCGGCCACGAAGAAGCCCGCCGCGAAGAAGGCTCCGGCGCGTAAGTCGGCCACGACTTCCGCGAAGAAGCCCGCCGCCAAGAAGGCCCCAGCGCGCAAGTCGGCCGGCGGGAGGCGCTGAGGCCATGTCGGGTGGCGGCGAGCGCTACGAGCGTTACGAGCGGGAGCAATTCGAGCCGGAGCAGTTCCTGCTCGACGTGCGCAAGGAGAAGATTGATCGCGTGGTCAGTCACCGCACGCGCAACTTCACGGTGGTGCTCGATCGTTTGGAGGACAGCTTCAACATGGCCGCGGTGCTGCGCACCTGCGAGTCCATGGGCGTGCAGGAGGTCCACATCGTCATCAACCCGGAGGCCCCCTTCGTTCCCAACTCGAGGGTGGCCCAGGGTTGTGACAAGTGGCTGGACGTCAAGCTGTACAAGACGTTCACCGAGTGCCGCGAGCACCTGAAGTCACGCGGCTTCTCGCTGTACGCGTCCGCCATCCAGGACGGGGCCACGAGCCTCTACACGCTGCGCTTCGACACGAAGATGGCGCTCGTGTTCGGCAACGAGCGGTACGGCGTCAGCGAGGAAGTGCTGAAGGGCGTGGATGGGACGTTCTGGGTGCCCATGAAGGGGTTCAGCCAGAGCCTCAACATCTCCGCCGCGGCCTCTGCGTGTATCAGCCGGGCGATCGCCTGGCGGGATGAGCACCTGGGGCAGTCGGGGGACTTGTCCCCCGAGGATGCACAGGCCCTGAGAGAGCGTTTCTACGTGCTGGCCATCAAACAGAGGAAGCGCCTCTTCAAGAAGGCCCCGTGAATGCTGGGGCGCAGGCCCCGTCGAGATGGTTTAGATGGACACTGCGGGCCCCCAGGGCCTGCCTGGAGATGCACGCCATGTTCCTCGAAGCCCTGCTCGCCACGCTCCTGTCCGCTCCCGCAACACCCGCCGCCGCGCCGGTGAAGGCCGCTCCGGTGGCCCAGACGGCCCCGGCCCCCGCTGCCGCGAAGTCTCCCCCGGCGTCGACGGCCGCCGCGCCCGCGCCCGCCGCGGCGAAGCCCGCCATGACGCCGGAAGTGAAGACCCTGGTGGACCGGATGCAGGCCTTCTACGAGAAGACCAGCGACTTCCGCGCGGGCTTCCGCCAGGACTACAAGTACAAGACCTTCCGCCGCACGCAGACGTCCGAGGGCGTCGTCACCTACAAGAAGCCCGGCCTGATGCGCTTCGAGTACCAGAAGCCCTCGCCGCGCACCTTCGTGCTCGCGGGCAACAAGGTGTACGCATACGACCCGGCGGCGCAGAGCCTCACGGTGGCCGCCGTGGATACCAGCCAGCTCTCCGCCTCGGTGACGTTCCTCTTCGGTCAGGGCAAGCTCGCGGACGAGTTCGCCATCACGAAGGGCGCCTGCAAGGACTGCAAGGGCACGCTGCTGGTGTTGGACCCGCTGAAGAACGAGCCGCGCTTCCGTCAGGTTCGCCTCGAAGTGGACCCCGCCACGGCGCAGGTGCTGAAGAGCACGGTGGTGGACCCGGACGGCAGCGAGAACGCCATCTCGTTCCTCAACCTGAAGACGAACGTGGGCATCGACGCGGACAGCTTCAAGCTGGACGTGCCCGACGACACCCGCGTGGATGACTTCACGAAGTCCAAGAAGCAGTAACCTGGGGAACGTGCACCGCGCGTTCCTCCTGCTGGGGTGGTTGGGGCTGGCCGGAACCGGATGTCACCGGGAGCCGGCCGCGAGCCCTTCGCGTCCACAAGGCTTCCAGGGGCAGACCTTGCCCCTGTTGGCGTCACCGGCCTTGCGGCTCACCGTGGCGGGTCTCCTGGGCGCGCGGCCGGTGCCCGTGGTGCTCGATGTGGCGCGCCCCCTCTCGCTCGTGGCGCGAGGCTGCTTCCAGGGCGAGCCGCCCACGCCCGAAGGCACCATCCGCGCCCCGGAGCCCGCGGGCGGCTTCCGCTCCTGGCCCGTGGTCCCGCTGCCCGCGTTCTCCGTGGGCCCTGTTCGCTCGCCGATGAAGACCGCGGGCCTGTCCGGCGAGAAGGCGTGCGCGGTGACGTTGGGCGCGGACGTGCTGGAGCCCTACGCGCTCACCGTGGATCCACTGCGGCGGGAGGTCACCTTCACGGCTTCGCGTCCCCGCGCGGACTACGTGGCCGAGGCGGCCGCCTCGGAGGCGTCTCGCGAGGTCCACGTCATGGCGCTCAGCCGCGAGCCCCTGGGCGACTGGCCCCTGCTGGCCGCGCGGATGACCCAGGACGGCGCGGAACTCACGGGGCCCTTCGTCCTCGGCTCGCGGGAGCCCTTCTCCCGGGTGTCCGTGCGGTTCGCGGAGGCGCAGGGGCTGCAGCCGCTCGAAACCGCCGCGAACCTGCCGCCGCGCACCTTCGCGTTGGACGCGGTGGAGGTGGCTGACGGCGTGGGTGCTCGCCCGCTGGTGGTGGAGGCGGCCGGGCGGTGGGACTCTCCGAGCAGCCTGGGGCGACTGGGCCCGGATGTCTGGGGCCGCTTCACCGCGACGCTCGACGCGAAGGGCGGGGCGCTGGTGCTCCGGCGTCCCCGGTTGGGCCCCGCGGAGGACTCCACGGTGAGGCACTGTGCCGCGCCAGACGGCAGCTTCCGGGAAGAGGCCTGCTACGGCCTGCACGTCCGCCGCGAGCCCGACGGCAGCCTGGCGGTGAGCGGCGCCGTGTACCGGGATTTGCCCGAGGGTGGGCGGCTTCACCTGGAGCCGCTGGGGCCGGACGGGCAGAAGCTCACCTCGAGCTGTGGCGTGGGCCTGAGCTTCCCCGCCACCAGCCGAGGACTGACGACGCAGCACCGGCTGCCCTGGCGCTCGCTGGCGCAGTCGCTGCCTGCCTGCCACGCGGTGCTGACCACCGCCCGGGACTACACCCTGGCCCTGTTCGAGGAAGGCCGCCAGCCCGAGTGCCCCACGGCGTGCGTCTTCGTCACGGAGGCCACGTCACGCCGCACCGTCTGTGAGTGCCAGCCCACGCCGCTGGGCGAGGGGGTGGCGGTGCCGTCGCGGGGCGCTTCCTCGCGTGAGCCCCCGCCTGAGGAGCGGGAGCTGGAGCCCGAAGACCCGCGCTAGCGTTACCTGGACAGGGGCCGGGGTGCTGCGTTCTCCTCTGCCGCACATGCGACCGTCTCCCACCGAGTTCGACCACCAGTACACCGAACAGCGCCGCTCCATCGAGTTGGCCCGCCGCTACCTGGAGAAGGAGGGCGTCACGCGGATGTACGACGCCCTCTCGAAGGAAGTGGAGCGGGGCCGGTTGTCGGTGCAGGACGCGAGTGGCGCCATCCGCTTCGGGCTGCTGGCCATCATCGAGCGCGTGGCGGAGCGGGTGGGCTACACGCGCTACATCGAGATGCTGAAGGACTCGGAGATGCTGGACGCGCTCCGCTTCATGCTCGACGACATCTGCCGCCGCAAGGGCGTGGACACCTTCGAGTTCCGTCAGCAGTGGGCCCACACCAACCTCCAGGCCCTGCTGCGGGACTGGCACCTGGTGGTGCACGAGGAGCGGGGCCGTCACCGGTACGAGGTGGCCGCGGACCTGGCCCGGCGCCTGGTGGGCGAGACGCCCGGAACCCTTCAGGCCGAGACGCTGAAGCTGCCCACGGACTCCTTCGTGCTGCTCGTGTCCCCCGAGGCCGGGCTCATGGGGCAGGGGCCGGAGGGCACGCCCGTGCCCATCACCGAAATCTACGCCGTGGAGTCGCCGGCGCCGGAGGGCAAGGCCTGGTACCTGTGGCTCAGCATGCGGGACGCGTCGAACCGCGCGGCCCGGGCGCTCATCAACGTGTACCTCCAGGACGGGAGGACGCTGGACGACGCCATCGCCTTCACCCGGGAGCAGGGTGGGTCGCAGCAGGACAAGGGTTGGGAGGACTGCTGCCGGCTGCTCGCGGGCGTCGCGAAGCACGTGGCCGAAGGCGGCCCGGTGCGCGAGGTCTGGTACGACGCCACCGCGCGGGAGCTGCACGAGAAGCTGGCGGCCACGCCGAAGACGGCGAAGGCCGACCGGGAGAAGCTGCGTGAGCGCCTGCGGGCCGTCAGCCCGGGGCGCACGCTGGTGCTGGAGGAGCCCTCGCGCTGAGGAGGGCTCCCGCGGCGTCCGGGGCCTTCGCGGTTACTCCGCGCGAGGCGCCGGGCGCTGCAGCTTCGACAGCGGCACGGGGGCCGGAGGGGCATCGCGGGCGGTGAGCTCGCGGTCCTTCGGGTCCGGGCGCTCCACCACGCGGGCCACCAGGTCGTAGTCGTGCGCCTCCGTCACCTCCACGGTGACGATTTCGCCCGGGTACGCCATGCCGTCGTTGATGTAGACCATGCCGTCGATGTCCGGCGCCTGGCCCTGGTGGCGACCCACCAGCAGGTGCTCCGTCTCCGGCGCGGGGCCTTCCACCAGCACCTCCAGGCGCTTGCCCACGAGCTTCTTGTTCTGCTCGCGGTTGATGCGCTTCTGGATGGCCATGACCTCGCGCCAGCGGCGCTCGATGGTCTTCTGCGGCACCTTGTCCGGCAGGTGGTAGGCGGCGGTGCCCTCTTCGTCGGAGTACTGGAAGACGCCCAGGCGCTCGAAGCGCTGCGTCTTCACGAACTCCTTCAGCATCTCGAAGTCCTCGTCCGTCTCGCCGGGCAGGCCGACGATGAGCGAGGTGCGCATCACCAGGCCGGGGACGCGCTCCCGCAGCTTGGTCAGCAGGCCCTTGAGGAACTCCGAGTTGCGGCCGCGCTTCATGGACAGGAGCAGCTTGTCGCTGACGTGCTGCACCGGCATGTCCAGGTACCGGGCAATCTTCGGCTCCGAGGCCATCACGTCGATGAGCTCGTCCGGGAACACGCGCGGGTAGGCGTAGTGGAGGCGGATCCACTTCACGTCCACCTGCACCAGCGCCTTGAGCAGGTCGTGCAGCTTCGGCCGGCCGGGCAAATCGTGCCCGTAGGCCGTGAGGTCCTGCGCGACGAGGTTCAGCTCCTGCACGCCGCTCTCCGCCAACTGCTTGGCCTCGGCGACCACGTCGTCGATGGTCCGCGAGCGCTGCCCGCCGCGCAGGGTGGGGATGATGCAGAAGGCGCAGGCGTTGTCGCAGCCCTCGGACACCTTGAGGTACGCCGTGTACTTCGGCATCGAGTTGATGCGCGGCGTGTTGGCGTCGTGGATGTAGTCGGGGTCCGGAATCACCTGACGCGGCGAGGCCTCGGCGGCCAGCAGGTCACCAATCTGGGCGTACGCGCTGGTGCCCAGGAAGTGGTCGACCTCCGGCATCTCCTTCGACAGCTCGTCGCCGTAGCGCTGCGACAGGCAGCCCGTCACCACCAGCGTCTTGCAGGCCCCGGACTTCTTCAGCTCGGCCATCTCCAGGATGGAGTCGACCGACTCCTGCTTGGCGGGGCCGATGAAGGCGCACGTGTTGACGACGATGACCTGGGCGTCGGAGGCCTCCTGCACCAGGGTGTAGCCGCGGTGGCGCAGCGTGCCCAGCATCACCTCGGAGTCCACCCGGTTCTTCGGGCAGCCGAGGGTCATCATGTACAGGCTCTTGGGGGTGGTGGTTTCCACTGCGTCTACCGCTTTCCGAGTTCGGTTCGCGAGAAGTGGGTCCCACTCCAGGCGAAGTTCATGGACGTACCGTTCGAGTAACGGATGGACAGCACGCCCTCTTCATCCAGTTCCACCGACGACGTGCGCCCCAGCGCGCACGTAGCGGCCGGCCACTCGAGCACCCGCCGGGCCGTCTTCCCGGTGACGTGGTAGAAGCCCAACCGCAGCTCGTCATCGGCGTCACATTGACCGGCGACGGCATACGGATTCTTCCCGGACACCACTGTCACGATGCGGCCGTCGTCCGGCAGGCTGAGCGTGTCCGGCACGTTCAGGTCGACGGTCGACGGGTTGACGGCCTCGGGAGCAACCAGGCTGCGCAGCGAGGCGGGCGTCAGCGCGTCGTCACCCTGCGCCCAGGCCGGGTAGCTCATGTAGTCCCAGCCCAGCCAGCCATCCTGGCGCGGCTCGAGCGCCGTCACCGTCTCCGGCGGCTTCAGCTTGAGGCCCTTGCGCGGCTCGTCCGACAGCCGCAGCGCGTCCCCCACCATGGTGCCGCTCTGGCAGTTGGAGATGGAGGTCACCTTGGCCTCCGCGCTGTCCCGGTCCTCGTAGGTGAGGCACAGGTCGAACACGAGCGGATCCACCGCGGGGAAGCGGGGGAAGGCGCGCACCGGCACCGACGCCATCAGCAGCAGCGTGTTGCCCTGGCGCTGCACCGCCGCCGTCACCAGGTCCTGGGCGAACTGCGGCGTGCCGCTGTTCGCGCCCGAGGCCCGCTTGCCGTCGAAGGCGAAGCGCCACGTGTAGCCGGTGGAGGTGGGGCCGGTGTTCGGGAAGTAGAGCGACAGCGTGAGCAGGTCCCCGGCCTGGAGCTGGTCGTCGGTGGCCTCCACGCCCACGTAGAGCGTGTCCTTGCGCGCGCCCACCTTGGCGGTGAACGACGCGGTGGCGCCCTCCGTGGCCACGGGCTTGAGCACCAGCGGCGAGGTGAAGGCCTTCAGGCCGCCCTGGATGCGGGGCGGCTTGGCCAGGGACGGAACCAGCTTGGAGGAACGCTCCGCCTGGGCGGACGCGACGCCGGGGACGCAGAACAGGAGGCAGAAGGACAGGGCGGCAGCGCGCATGGGCCTCTTCAATCGCGGAAGTTGGTGAACTGCATGTCCAGCTTCAGCCGGTCCTGCTCCTTGCGGAACAGGGCGATGGCCGCCTGGAGGTCATCCCGGTTCTTCCCGGTGACGCGAAGCTGGTCGGCCTGGATGGAGCCCTGGACCTTCATCTTCGAGTCCTTGAGCAGCTTCACCAGCTCCTTGGACTTCTCCACGGGGATGCCCTGCTGGAGCTTGATGGCCTGCTTCACGTTGTGAAGGCCCGTCTTCTCGATGTCGCCATACTCCAGCGCGAACAGGCTGATGTTCCGCTTCGCCAGCTTCGCCAGGAGGACTTCCTTGGCGGCCTGGACGCGGTCCTCGCTGTTGGCCTTCACGGTGATGGCGGTATGGTCCGGGGCCAGCACCACATCGGCGTGGGTGCCCTGGAAATCGTACCGGGTGCTGATCTCCTTCTTGGTCTGGTTGACCGCGTTGTCGAGCTCAGCCAGGTCGATTTTCGAGACGACGTCGAAGGATGGCATGGGTGGCGGCCCTTACCATACCTACACCCGGACGACCAAGGGCACCACCAGGGGGCGCTTGGAGGTGTGCGCCTTGAAGGCCCGCCGCACGGCCCGGGTGAGTTCCTCTCTCACCAGGGCGTCATCGCCCCGCAGGGTGGGGGACAGTTCCTCGAAGTGCGCCAGCGCGTCCCTCGCCACCCGGGGCAGCAGCACCTGTTCGTCCACGGACAGCCCCTGGCCGGAGAGCTGGGGCCCCGCGACGACCTTCTGGGAGTCCCGCTGGAGGACCACCACGGCGGCCACCATGCCCGTCTCCGACAGCCGGACGCGTTCTTGGAGCGTGTCCGGCGTCAGCAGCCCACTGCCGAACCGGTCCTTGAGGACGCGGCCCACGGGCACGCTGCCGGTGAAGCGGCCCCGGCCCTCCTCGAACGTCACCACGTCGCCGTCCTGCGCCAGCAGGCACTGGGCGGGCTCCAGGCCGGCCTCGCGCGCGGTGAGCAGGTGCCTGTGCAGGTGGCGGCCCTCGCCGTGGACGGGGATGAAGTGGGCCGGCTTCACCAGGTCCAGCACGCGCCGCTGCTGAGGCTGGCTGGCATGGCCGGAGACGTGGATGCCCGGCTCCACCTGGGCGTAGGCCACGCGCGCGCCGCGCCACAGCAGGGCGTCGATGAGCGCGCCCACGGAGCGCTCGTTGCCGGGGATGGGCCGCGAGCTGAGCACCACCAGGTCGCCGGGATTCAGCCGCACCGGGCCCTCTCCCGAGGCGAGCTGGGACAGTCCGGCGCGGGGCTCCCCTTGGGCTCCGGTGGTCAGCACGAGCACGCGCTGCGCGGGCAGGGCGGGCACGGTGTCCACGTGGACGAAGAGGGAGTCGGGCACGTCGAGGTAGCCCAACTGCCGCGCCATCTCCACGTTGCGAATCATGCTGCGGCCCTGGAGGGCCACCTTGCGCCCCAGCCGCTCGGCCAGGGCGAGCAGGTGCCGCACGCGGTGCAGGTTGGAGGAGAACTGCGCGACGACGATGCGCCCGGTGGCGCCCTGGAAGAGGCGCTCGAAGGTCTGCTCCACCACGCGCTCGCTGCCCGTCTCCTCCTTCACCTCGGAGTTGGTGGAGTCGGAGAGGAGGCACAACACGCCTTCCTCGCCGGCCTCGCCCCAGCGCTCCAGGTCCGTGCGCAGCCCGTCGATGGGGTCCGGGTCCAGCTTGAAGTCCCCGGTGTGGATGAGCGTGCCTTCGGGCGTGCGCAGGATGTAGCCCACCGCGTCCGGCACCGTGTGCGTGACACGGCTGGCCTCCACGCGGAAGGCGGTGCCCACGGAGAAGGGCTCGCGCGGCTCGATTTCGCGCAGGTCCGCCTCGATGCCCAGCTCCTCCAACCGGTGGCGCGCCATGGCCAGCGTGAAGCGCGTGCCGTAGACGGGGACGGGGATTTCGTTGAGCAGGTAGGGCAGCGCGCCCAGGTGGTCTTCATGGCCGTGCGTCAGCAACACGCCCTGGAGCTGCGCGGCGTTCTGCTTCAGGTGGCCGAAGTCCGGAATGATGATGTCCACGCCGGGCATCCCCGAGGAGGGGAACATCAGCCCGGCGTCGATGAGCAGCATCTCCCCACGGCAGGCGATGACCATGGAGTTGAGGCCGATTTCGCCCAGGCCGCCCAGGGGAATGACGTGAAGCATTGGAGGAAGTCTAAAGATTCACCCTGCCTGCTGCGGCGGAAAGTGAGGGGTGCGCCACGAATGGCGTGAGGGGGCTGCGTGGCTGCACGGAGGGCGACCGCGTCAAACGCGGATGGGGACGCCGCGCCCGGACTCCGTCTGGACGAACCTGTCCGCGAGGACCTGGCCCACGCGCTCGAGAACCGCGAGGGCTGGCGTGAGCGGGGCGGTTCGGACCTGCGCGGCGGTGCCTCGGCGGGGCGGTGCGGGACTGGCGGGCCGAGGGCTGGCGGACAGGACGTGCATGACACTCTCCGGAACATGCGGGGCGGGCCCGCGGCGGAACGCTCTCGGGATTGTCGAAGGGGCGCTTGAAAATGTGCGTGGAGGGGCGTGATTTCCAGACACCGTGTGTCAGCGCCCCCGGCGCCGGAGGGTCTGCAACCAGCCCCGGACGTCGCTGGCCTCGGTGGCGTAGGTGTTCTCCGCGGACGAGTAGAAGTGGAGGGCCTGGGTGGCCAGTCCACGGGCGCGGGGCCCGTCCTGCTTCACCAGGGTGCGGGCAAGGGCGAAGCGTGTGCTCGCGAGGTCCTCGGCGGGGCCCGGGTGCGCGGTCCGCAGGGTGAGCGCGTGCTCCAGCGTGCCGCGGGCCTCGTGCGTCTTGCCCAGGGCATGCAGCGCCAGGCCCAGCGTGGTGAGGGGGGCCGCCGCGTCCGGGTGGTTCTTCTGGACGGCCTCGTAGGCGGTGATGCTCCGGCGGGCGTAGTCCATCGCGTCGCGTGGTTTACCCTCGCGCAGGGCCAGGGCGCCCAGCAGCGCCAGGTCGGTGGCGGTCTCCGGGTGCTCGGGGCCGTAGGCCTTCAGGTCCACGGCCAGGGCGCGCTCTCGCAGCGGGCGGGCCTCGGCGAGGCGGTCGAGCGCCTCCAGCGCCTCCGCGAGGTTGTTGAGGGGATAGCTCAACGTGGCGCTGTCGGGGCCCAGCGATTGTTCCTCCAACTGGATGGCGCGCCGGAGGTAGGGGAGGGCCTCCTCGAAGCGGCGGACGAT
Source organism: Myxococcus hansupus (assembly GCF_000280925.3). Lineage (NCBI taxonomy): Bacteria > Pseudomonadati > Myxococcota > Myxococcia > Myxococcales > Myxococcaceae > Pseudomyxococcus > Pseudomyxococcus hansupus. Next base: position 6,865,744 of record NZ_CP012109.1, on the reverse strand, counting down.
GACCAGGTGGTAGCCCATGGCGTTGGAGGCCATGGCCGTCTGCGGATGCTCCGGGCCCAGCACGCGCTCCGTGGTCTCCAGCACGCGGTGCAGCAGGCCCATGGCGCGCTCCGTCTCGGGTGTGCGCGACAGGGCGGCGGCTTGATTGCGGAGGGACTCCAGGGTCAGCAGGTGCTCGGCGCCCAGCTCCTTTTCTCGCAGCGCCGCGGAGCGACCGAAGGACTCCGCGGCCTGGGCGTATTGGCCCCTGAGGAAGGCGTTGCGGCCCAGGCTCGTCTGGAGCAGGGCCTCCAGCTCCGACGCGCCGCCCGCGCGCTGGATGGACGAGCGCGCCTGCTCCACGCTCCAGGCCTCCAACGTGGGTTCGGCCGTGACGGTCGTCACCAGCCGCGCGGCGGCACGGGCCGCGAGCTGGTCATGCCGGTGGGCCTGCGCGGTGAAGAGGGCCTCGCGCAGCGCGGTGGAGGCACGGGCGTCGTCTCCCGCGACGAGCCCGAGCCGGCCCTCCAGCTCCAGCGCCTCCGCGAGCACCGGCCCATAGCCGAGCGCGCGCGCCTCGGTCAGCACGGCCTTGGCCTCTTCCTGGGCCTGGGGGTAGCGGCCGGCGTCCACCAGGACGGTGGCCCGGTCCACCCGGGCGCGCAGGGCCTCCACCTGTTGCCGCTGCCCGGCGGGCTCCGACAGCCCCTTCCAGAGCGAGTCCACGTCCCCGCACGCGGCGATGGGGGGCAGTCGCTGGGCCGCGTCGGGCGCCGCGACGAGCGCCTCGGCATCCGTCTGCGCGAGCACGCCCGTGAGCGCCGCCAGGGCCGAGTGGCGGCGGTCCAGACACGCCATGCGCAGCGCGAGCACGTGGTCGGACTGGAGGCCCTGGACGTGGGTGGCCTCGCAGGCCTCGCGGTGCATGCGGGTCCACTCGTGCGAGAAGCCGTCCAGGGTCGCCGCCACGCGGTCGAACGCGGCGGCGGCGTGGGGCTTGCCCGTGGCGGTGAAGGCCTTCTGGATTTCCACCCGGCGCGCGGCGTCCCAGACGCCAGACAGCCGGACTTCGGCGTCCGGGCAGGGGCCATCGCGGTGCGAGAACACGAGCAACCAGGTGACGGCGACCACGCTGTTGAGCAGCAGGGACGCGCCAGCCACCGCGCCACGGCGCCGCCAGGCCGCGGAGGGGTCCAGTCCCAGCGCGTCCAGCAGCACGCCCATGGACGGGAAGCGCGCTTCGGGAGACGGAGACAGGCCCCGGGTGACGGCGCGCAGCACCCACGCGGGGACGCGGCTGCCTCGCGGGGGCGGACGCACGCGGCCGGCGCGGGCCTCGTCCAGGTACTCGTCTGGGCGCTTGCCGTTGAAGGGAAGCTGTCCGTAGAGGGCTTCGTAGAGCGAGGCGCAGAAGCTGAACTGGTCGCCGCGCGCGTCGATGCGCCCGTCCTCGTGCTGCTCGGGCGGCATGTACGCGGGCGTGCCCATGACGAGCCCGGCCTCGGTGAGCGCCGTCTGGAGCAGGTCGTCCTGGGCGAGGCGCGGCAGCGCGGGCGTGGTGCCGCGTCCCGCCTCGGCCGCTTCCATGTCGGCGGTGGTGCGCGCCAGCCCGAAGTCCGTCACCTGCGCGCGGCCCTCCTTGCTGACGAGCACGTTGGCGGGCTTGAAGTCCCGGTGCACCAGTCCGGCCGCGTGCGCTGCGGCGAGCCCGCGGCCCGCCTGACGGAAGATGCCGAGCACCTCGCGCCAGGTGCGGTGCTCGGCGCGGAGCCAGTGGCGCAGGGACAGTCCGTCCACCCGCTCCATGGCGATGAACACGCGCCCCGCGAACGTGCCCGCGTCGTAGACGGAGACGACGTTCGGATGGGACAGCCGCGCCATGGCCTGGGCTTCGCGCAGCAGCCGCGACGAGCCATCCGAGCGCGCCGCCGGGTTGGCATCCGGGTGCAGCAGCTTGATGGCCACGCGCCGGTGCAGCTCCGGGTCATAGGCGCTGTAGACGGCACCCATGCCCCCCGCGCCCAGCGTGTCGAGGATGTGGTAGCGGCCCACGCGGACCTGCGCGGAGTTCCGGGGCTCGGTGTCCTCGGCTTCCTTGCGGACGGTGGCGCCACCCGCCTTCCCGGCGCCGGAGGCTGGTGCCTTCAAGGGCGAGGGCGCCATCGGGATGGAGAGGGTGACGCGGGAGCCTCGCGCCTCCGCGACGGACGCGCCGCCATTCGGAGCCGCCACCCACTTCGCGCCCGCGCTCGATGGGAGCACCTGGGCGCCCGCGAAGGACTTGTTCCCCACGGCCTGTGCGGACGCAGGGAGCGAGACGTTCGCCTTGTCGCCAGGGCTGGGGGCGGGCACCGCGTGGACGGACGCCGGGAGCGGGGCGTGGGCTTTTCCGCCAGGGCTGGGGGCTGGCGCTGCGTGGGTGGATGGCACCACCATCCGTCCACCCAGGTCCCGAGGGGGCTCGGGTGGCGGGAGGGAGACCGCGGCCGGAGGCACGGGGATGGCAGGCGCGGCGAGGGCGGGCGGTGCGGGAATGGCGGTGGGCGCGGCGAGAGCGCCGCGCGCAGGGGATTCGGCGGGGGCGCCGCGTACGGTGGGCTCAGCGGGAGCGCCGCGCGAGGGATTCTCTGTGAGCGCGCTACGTGCGGGGGACTCGGTGAGCGCGCCGCGCGCGGGAGGCTCCTGCGGCGGGACCTCGAGGTCCGTTTGCGTCTCCGTGGGAGGCCGGGGCGGAGGCGCCGGTGGACGGCCGCCGCCCCGGTTCGCCACCCGGATGGGCTCGGTGGGGAGCACGTCATCCTCATCGCTGCCCATCGCCGGAGTCGCGAGGTCCGTCGAGATGGCGTCGCTGGTCGCGGACCGCAGCGCGGCCGCTCCAGGAGGCGTCACCCGGGCCAGCAGCCGGGCGCACTTGCGGCATCCTTCCGCGTGCCGGCGCAGGGGACTGGATTCAGAGGCACGAAGCTGTCCAGCGGCGAGCGCGCGCGCGGTGATTTCGTCGAAGCAGGACACGGAGGGAATGTTCTCCCACGCTCCGTGTCCCCAAAAAAGGGGGGCCTGCATCCCCGGGGCGCGTCCGACGTCGACTCTCTACTTCTCGACAAGGCTCGCACGTGCTGCCATGGGGGCTCGTCTGACTGCGTCATTCTGGAGCCCCAACGTGTCCCACACTGCGCCCTCGCTGGAGCTGTCCAAGCCCCCCTTGCTCGCCAGGGAGTTGCTGCGTGCCGCCGTGGCGCGCAGGCCCGCTCGCCCGGGGGAGGTGCCCCGGCTGGATGTCCGCGTGCAAGGCTTCACGCCCGACCCCAAGCAGCTCGCGCGCTACCGGGAGGTGTGTGGGTTTCCAGCGGACGGCGACCTGCCATTGACGTTCCCGCAGGTGTTCGCGATGCCGCTGCACCTCACCCTGCTCAACCACCCCGCCTTTCCCTATCGGCTGTTGGGCATGGTGCACGTGCGCAATCACATCCACCAGCGCCAGCGCCTGTCCGCGGGGGGCCGTTACTCCATCCATGCGTGGGTCGAAGGTCAGCGCGAGGCACGGCAGGGCCGTGAGCTGGATCTGCACACGGAGGTGGAAGAGAACGGCACTCTCGTGTGGCGCGCGGTCACCACCATGCTCCGCCGGCTCCCTGGCATGGGGGAGCGTCCGCGTGAGGCCGCGCGCGCGCCCGCCACGGATGAGGCGCAGCTCTTCGCGAACAGCCGTCCCGCGAGCTGGTCCGTCCCGGAGAACGCGGGGCGCCGTTACGCTCGGGCCTCGGGGGACTACAACCCCATCCACCTGTATGGCCTCACGGCGCGGCCCTTTGGTTTTCCGCGGGCCATCGTCCATGGGATGTGGACGGTGGGTCGCTGCGTGGCGGAGATGGGCGAGGCCGCGGAAGCACCCGTGCTCACGCTCACCTCGGAGTTCCGCCGCCCGTTGCTGCTGCCCTCGCGGGTCATCTTCCAGACCGCGCCGCAGGCCGGTGGCGACGTGGCCTACCGGGTGATGGCCGAGGACGGTCAGCCGCACGTGCTGGGCCGCTTGTCCTCCACCGAGGCGTCGCCATCACCGTGAACTCCGCACGGGGCCGCGTGCGGGTGGGTGCGACCCTTCCGGTTCAGTTCGGCAGGAACACCACATCATCCAGGTACACCACGGGCTGGTCGGTGCCGGAGTCGTCCTGGAAGTAGATGTCCTGCAGCATGCCCGTGCTCGCGCCGATGGAGGCGAGGGGAATGGTCACCTGCTGCCACGTGCCCGGGGCAATGGCCCCGCCGAGCGCGGTGTCCAGGCGGATGCTGCCCAGCACCTGGGCGCCGTCATGGAGGACCAGCCGCACGGCCTGTCCACCCACGGTGCCGCCATGCACCCAAAGGCGGAGGGACTGGTACTGCGACAAGTCTATCCCCGAGTGGTGGAACATCAGACCGTTCCAGGTGTCGGGCTCGAAGCGGATGGCGGACGTGCCGGAGTGCACCACGTTCGTCTCGTCGAGCGAGTGGTCCGCCCAGCTCCAGTTGGCGAAGCCGTTCTGCAGCCCGTCGGTGTAGACGAAGAACCCGGCCGTCAGGTCGGGATGGGTGCGCCGCTCCGTCAGGGCCACGCCCTCCGACAGCGTGACGGTGCGCACGCCGCTCGTCTGGACGTAGTCGAGGATGGCCTCGAAGTCGGACGTGACGTACTGGGTGTCCCGCGTGGGCGTCCCGTTCGTGAACTCGTGGAACACGAGGATGAGCCAGCTCTTCTCCAAGATGGCCTGGTCCACCCAGCCCTGCACCGCACTGACGGGAACGTTACGGGCCACGTCATTGGCGCGCAGGTCGTAGACGACGGTGTCGCGGAAGTTGCGGCCCGCGTTCACCGTGCGGCTGCTGGCGTAGTGCTGGCGGATGACGTCCAGGACCGGGCCGTTCTGCAGTCCGAAGGGCACGACGAGGTTCGGGACGGCGGGCAGCCCGAGCGCGGTCTCCAACCAGGCGCGGGAGTCCCGGAGCTCGGAGAGAAGCTGGGGCGGGGTGAGCGAAGTCAGGTCCGGGTGGGTCAACGTGTGGCTGGCGATGTCGTTTCCCTCGGAGACGAGCGTTTGGGCCTGGGTCAGTGTCATGTATCCACCCCATCCCTCGGCGATGGCGCGGGTGACGAGCCCGTAGGTCGCGGGGATGTCTCGGGAATTGAGCTCGGGGCGCGCCAGCGTGTACTGGGTGGTCCAGCCGTCATCCAGGGTGATGGTGACCATGCCCTCGGTGAAGGGCTTCGCGGCGGACGCGGGCCCCGCCAGCGTCAGGAACAGCAGTGTGACCAGGCCTTTACAAATCTTCAGCGAATCGGACATGGCGTTCCCCCCACCGCATTGAGTCAGTCCCCAGCGGTATGACAAATCCGATAACAGACGCGCCGGACGCCGGGCAACCGGCCGGGCCCGCGCCGGACGCCGTCTCTCCGAGGGGGGAGGGCGGTGATGACACCCGTGCGGGGCGGGGGATTCGAATAGGAAGGCCCCGTGTTCGTCCGAGTCACCGTAGGCCCTGCAAAAGGAACCCGCTGCATGAAGAAAGTCGCCGTGCTCGCATGTCTGTTGGGTCTGTTGGGAGCGATTCCCGCACAGGCCGCCGAGCTGAAGGACGTGTTCGGCCGTGAGGTCCCCGTTGGGAAGGGCCGGCCCACGCTGGTGCTGTACGCCAACCGGGGCTCGCGGGAGGAGCTCCGTCAGCACGCCTACTCGTTCATCTACGACCTGCGCGCGGAGCGGCCCATCGTCCTGATTCACGTGGACCTGCGAGACGTCCCGGGGCTCTTCAAGGGCATGGCTCGGGGCGAAATCAAGAAGAGCCACCGCGAGTCCATCGAGCACATGAAGAACATCTTCCGCCAGCACGGCGAGTCACCGCCGTCGTCCGAGTTGGAGGAGTCCCTCTTCATGGTGGCGGATTCCAAGGGGGAGCCGCACCAGTCCATGGGGCTGAAGAAGGGCTTTGACCGGGTGGTCGCCCAGGTGCTGAGCCCCTCCGGTCAGGAAGTAGCACGAGGCCCCTTCCCGGAGAGCGCCCGCCGGCTCGGCGAGTCCATGGCCTCCAACTCGGAGGACCTGTCGACGTTCCGAATCGTGGACATGTCCCGCTGACGCCGTGTCCTCAGGTGCTGGTCGTGGGGGGCTCCGCGGGAGGCCGTGAAATCCACGCGGCGATGAAGACGTCCAGCTCGCCGCGCAGCACGTCCTTGACGCGCGGGGTGCCCGCGCCGGTGCGAGGGTCCTCCACCCGGGGGCTTCGCCCCAGATAGTACCGCCGAGCCTCGTCCGTGTTGCTGCCCTGTCCGGCGACGACACGCGCGGCGATGTCCTTCATCTCCTCCACCTCGGCCGCGCCGGCGAGGGTGAGCACGCGGCCGGACGACTCGTCCTTCACCGTCACCTCGGTGCGCACGCGTTGCAGGTAGGCGCCCTCGTGGCTCTTCATCGGGCGGCCCTGGACCTCCAGCAGCTCCAGCTCCTCCTGCGTCATGGTGCCGCCACGGTGGACGCGCACGTAGGCGCGCTGGCGCTTCTCGTCCTCCAACCGCCGGTGCATGCCCGCCTCCCCCGCGAGGAAGCCGTAGGCGCCAGGGCCTGCGATGCGCACGACGACGCGCGCGGGTTCCTCGGCCTCGGCCACGGCGACGGCCTCGTAGCCTCGCCGCTGCGCCCAGCCCAGATACATGGTGGCCAGCTCCTGCACCCAGGTGACCTGGGACTCCGCCGAGTCACTGGCGCAGATGTCCACCAGCGCCTCGGTGTCCTGGGTGGAGGCGCCCGAGGCATGGAGGGCCTCCGCCATCTGCACCTCGCGCGCGACGTCCTCCACCTGCCGTGCGGCGGACGCGAGCTGCACCTCGTTCTTCGCCTCGCGCACCAGCCGGCGCGCGAAGAGACAGGCCGCCTCCAGCCGCTCCTGCTCGTTGAGGTGGGCCTCCACGGTGCGGAAGGCGCGGATGACCTCCGCCGCGTGCGTGGGGTCGTCCCAGAGGTTGGGCGCCTGGGTCTCCGCCAGCAGCGCCGCGCGCCGCTTCTCCAGCTCGGGACGGCCCGCGGACTCCGCCAGGGCTCGGGCCTTGCCCACCAGCCGGTCCATCTCGAACAGGAGCGACTTCCTGTCGAGCCGCCGCTTCACCGGTGCCGCGCGCGCGGACGGCAGCAGCAACTGCGCGGTGGGTGAGGGCGGCGGGGCAGCGGGCTCCGCCACGGCGGTGACGCGGCCTCCCGTCCGGGCCTCGACGCGGACGGGCGTGCCCGGAGGCAGCGGCCGGCGGGCAATCTCCACCGCGAGCGCGGCGGTGAGCGTCTTCTCGATTTCACGCTGCAGGTACCGCGCGCCGAACTGCGGCGAATAGCCCCGCTCCACCAGCAGGTCCACCACGGCGGGCGTCACCTCCACGTCCAGGGCGCGCGCGCGGATGCCCTCGCGTTGCAGCACGCGACCGACCTCGCGCTGGGCAATCTTGCGGATGTCCACCTTGGACAGCGGCCGGAAGTGGCAGATGGCGTCGAAGCGGTTGAGGAACTCCGGGCGGAAGGCCTCGCTGATGCGCCGGTCCACCTCGGGCACCATCTCCTCCGTGCGGCGCGTGCCCGTGAAGCCCATGCCGGACTCGCGGTACACCTCCGCGCCCACGTTGGACGTGGCGACGATGAGCGTGTTGTTGCACGACACCGTCTCGCCGGCGCCGTTGACGAAGGTGCCCTCGTCGAAGAGCTGGAGGAAGCGGTCGTGGACGCTTCGCGCCGCCTTCTCGAACTCGTCGAGCAGCAGCACGGTGAACACCTTGCCGTCGAGCAGCGCGCTCAGCTCCCCGCGCCGCGTCTCCAAGGCCGGAGCCCATGACGCGCCGAACGGGACGCTCTCATCCCCGTCGTTCGGGTAGTCCGCCATGTTGAGGCGCACCAGCCTGTCCGCCGAGCCGAAGAGATACTCCGCCAGCAGCTTGGCGAGCTGCGTCTTGCCCACGCCGGTGGGGCCCGCGAAGAGGAAGACGCCCAGCGGACGGCGCGGGTCGTTGAGGCCCGCCTTGAGCAGCGCCACGGAGCGCAGCACCGCGCCCACCGCGTCCGTCTGCCCCAGCAGGCGCTCCCCGAAGAAGCGCTCCGTCTCATCCAGGTCCAGGGGCATCGCGTCGTCCACGACGAAGCGAGGCAGCCTCGTGGCCGCGCAGAAGCGGCTGAGCACGTCCTCCGGGCCCACGTGGTCCTTGGCCGCGCTCGCCGCTTCGGCCGCCGTCTCCTTGAGCAGCTCGATGGCCTTGCGCGGCATGCGCTGCGCGAGCAGGAACTTGGACGACAGCCGCAGCGCCAGGTCACACGCCGTCGGGTCGATGGGCAGGCGCAGCTCGCGCTCCAGCTCCTCCGCGACGCGGCCCAGCACCCACCGCGCCTTCTCCATCGTGGGCTCGTGCAGCGGGAGCAGGTGGAGCCGTTCTGCCAGCGCTTCATCGGAGCGGAGCAGCTCCTGGACGCGCTTGGGCTCCGTCTCGAAGATGAAGCGCAGGCCGCCGGTGCGCAGGCCCCGCACGGCGACCGGTGCCAGGGGGCCCCCGAGAGCGGCGGGCAGGTCCCGGATGTAGACGATGGGACGGGGGTGCCGGGCCAGATAGGCCAGCAGCTCCTCGAAGCTCTCGGCGGCCTGGCGCTGGGTGCTGCGCGCCAGGATGTTGGCGACGGAGACCTCCACCAGCCGGGCGTTGGCCAGCTCCGCGTCCACGCGGCCCTCGGCGATGCGCCGCGCCACCTCCTGGACCAGGGCGCTCTTGCCCACGCCGGCCTCACCCGCCAGCAGCGGATGCTTGCCCCACGCGTCAACAGCCCGAGCACTTCCGTCACCGCCGCGTCCACGCCGTGGGCGGCTGGCAGCTTGTTCTCCCGCGCCAGCGCGGTGAGGTCGCGGTCGATGAGCCGCTCCTGGTCCTCGCTCTTCCTCGTCGCCATGTCGTCTCAGCCGCCCCCTCGCCGGGAGCGCACTCTAACCCCGCTCAACGGCCGAGGTGAGCGCGCAATCCCGGTCAAATGCATGCCACGCAAGGGAGCGGCCGTGGCGGCCCGGCTCAAGGGGCGGGGGGCGGGGCCATCCCTGGCTGGGCCGGAGGAACGGCCCGGAGGTATTCGTAGATGGCCTTCAGATCCTGGTCGCGCATCTTCGCGTAGATGGGCCAGGGCATCACCGGGATGATGGCACCGTGTTCACGGCCCGTCCGCATCAGGGTGAGGAACTCCGCGTAGGTCATGCCGCCCGGGAGGCCCTGGGCATCCGGGGTGATGTTGGAGGAGACGATGCCCGGGCCGAAGGGCCTGCCTCCCGCGAGGAAGTTCGTGGTGTTGATTTGTTCGGGCTGCCCCTGGAAGGGGTCACCCCCGGGGAGGTACCCCGGCTGGGTGTGACAGTCGCTGCAGCCGGACTGGGCATTGACGATGTAGCTCCCCAGTCCCACGAGGTTCGCGTCCAGGCCCTCCATCTTGAGGGGCACGGGGGAGATGTTCATCCCGATGTCGATGCGTTCCTGGTCCTCGGCACCCACGGGGACTTGCGACTGTTCGCCCCCGGGAGGCTCCTCCGGGACGGCGTCATCCGACCCGCAGCCGGTGCCCGCCGCGATGCCCAGGCACACCCAACCCACTGCCCATCGACCCCACCGCGCATGCCTCATGTGGCTGTCTCCCTGCCAGGCCGGGATGGCCCAATCGCGGGAGCGTAGGAATGTGGGGTGGCTCCGCCATGCTGCGTGTCGGTGTCACGTCCCGTCGCGTCGCGCACAGTCGTGCGTCGCGGGTGCCCGGTGGGGCAGGCGGAGCGGAAGCCGGAGGACTCGAACCTCGGGCCGGAGAACCGGCTCGCGCCCGTTAGCAGCGGGGCCTGGCGCCATCGCCAGTTCAGCTTCCAGAAAAACAGCCAGCAGCGACATCCCGCCTGCTGGCGCGCGGGGACGGCCGATGGGGTGGGAGCCGCCTCTGGCGAACTCCCGGACCTCCGAGTGCGTCCGCCACCGGGGCGGGACACTCAGGAGGCGGAAGCCACCTCGGGTGGCTCCCCTTTCCCCTGGGGCCTTACTCCTCCAGCTCCACATGCCAGTAGGCGACGTCCCTGAGGAACTTCGCCCACGACATGGGCATGCCCTTCTCGAACATGAACGTCAGGTGCATCGACTCGGGGAGCTTGCGCGGCTTCCCGGGCGTGGTGCGCAGGGCCATGCGCGCCTGCTCCGGCGTGCGGTTGCCCTTCTTCTGATTGCAGGGCACGCACGCGATGACGATGTTCTCCCAGCTCGTCTTGCCGCCTTGTGCGCGTGGCAGGACGTGGTCGTACGTGGCCTCCGGGCGCGTCACCTTGAGGCCGCAGTACTGGCAGCGGCACTTGTCGCGCAGGTAGACGTTCTCCCGGCTGAACTTCACGCCCTTGGGCCGCCGCCGCAGACCGCGAATGAAGCGGATGACGGAGGGCATGCGAATCTCCACCGTCACCGAGCGCACGAGGCGGTCCTCGTACTCCTCGACGACCTCGACCTTGCCTTGGAAGATGAGCATGACCGCCCGTTGCCAGGGAACTCGGGCGACGGGCTCGAACGATTGACTCAGGACCAGCGTCTCCATGACACGGAGCCTCTTGGGGTTGTGCCGGAGACGGGAGTCGAACCCGTACCCTCCAGGTTCTCGACCTGGTGCCTCTACCGATTGGGCTACCCCGGCGGGGGTGAAGTGGATTCGCCGGGATTCGAACCCGGATCCCTCGGGTGCAAGCCGAGTGCTCTCCCGTTGAGCTACGTACCCATGTGCTGCGCGAGCAGGCCGCCAGGGAATCGAACCCTGCGTGCGCGGATTTGGAGTCCAAGCTGCTCCCAAAGCGCGGCCTATGAAGGACTGCATGCTGCTGGAGTGCCGGCCCCCGGAGTCGAACCGGGTCCTCCTGTGCTTCAAACAGGCGCGCGGACCGCCTACGCCAGACCGGCGAACACTCGACGTACCTCGGAGGAGCGGGGCCCTGAAAACCGAGAGGCCGGGTCCCCTGGATGGGAGCCCGGCCTCTGCGTGGCTTGGCGCGCCGGTGACGGAGCGCGAGCTTCAGCAGGGGACGGGCGGATGGCCGCCAAACTGGCCAAATCCCACGAGGCACTTCGCGTCGAAGCTCGCGAAGGAGCAGGAGGCGGCGGCGAGCTGGGGCCAGAGGCTGTTGAGGTCGCTGCGCTTCATCGGGTTCGTCCGCACCGTCAACGTCGTCATGGTCGCCGCTCCATTCGCCGGGTTCAGACGGCGATGGATTTTCGTCCCTGACACGGCGGCCGTTTCTCGGGACTCGTTAATGGCCCTACGCATCCAGGCGGACGTATCCTGGGGGCCATATCTTCGTTCAAGGGTCCACTCGATGAATCCACACACGCTCAAGTCGCTCAAGAAGCAGAAACTCATCAAGAAAGCCGACGAGGACCTCGACCTCAGTGAAGTCGTCCAGGACGAGGACATCAGTGACTCCCTTGATGAGGGCGTGTGGATTCATGAGGGCGATCTGACCCTCGACGGCGAGCTCTCCGTCACCGAGGGCGCCTTGATTGTTCAAGGCAACCTCACGGTGAGTGAGTCGGTCTCCACCGACGAGACGGGAACGATCGTCGTGACGGGCGACCTCGCCTGTCGGCATCTCTACCTCGAAGGCAACCTCGAGGTGCAAGGGAACGCGAGCGTGCGCGGCGTCGTGTATGGCTTCTACGAGGCCGGATGTTCTCGCGTCATGGGCACGATGAAAGCGCGCATCGGTCTGTTCGGAAACCATGACTGGGAATGCGACGACGAGACCTACGAGACCTACGCGCGTTTCTCAAACAACCACGAGTTGCATGAAGGTGAGCCCGAGGCGCTGCGCAAGGCACTTGGCGAGAAGGCCTTCGCCGGTCTGGGACGTATGATGGGGCTGCGCGAGGACGATGCGCCGGAGGCCGCCGACAACGCGGCCTATGGCCTCGCGCTTCTCAAGGACCTCTGAGAGATAGACGCTCACGCAGAGCGCCGCCTGTTTGGGGTGACTCCTGGCGAAGGCCCCGCACGCATCAAGAGTGGGCCTTCGCCAGGGGGCAGACTTGAAGTCCGATTCCCCTGAGGTCTCGACATGCGCGAAGTCTCGAAGCCCACCCTGATTCTCTCGGTCTGCGCCGTCGGCATCCTCATGGCCGCGGGAGCGATGTGGTGGATGGGCAGGACGAGCATCCTCTTCGTCAATGGGTCGGAACGGGAGCTGCGGAGTCTGGAGGTGAAGTTCCCGGGACGCACCTGCCGGTACGAAAATGTTGCTCCTCAATCCGAGCTCCAGTGTGAGGGGCGGGCGGACGGGGATGGCAACGTCGAGGTCTCGTATCGTTTCGATGAAGGGGCCGAACTCGGCGTGTTTTCGACGAAGTACGTCAATTCCGCGCTGGGGTGGCGGGGCTCCCTGGTGCTGCGGCCCGATGGTACCGTTGACGCCACCGGGGCGCGGTAGCGCCTGCGAGAGGGGCAGCGCTCTTGCGTCGACCCCTTGAGTGCGCGTCGCGAAGATTTACCTCTGGCCCTACGAGAGTTTGCGCCGCATGTCCGACAGCGAAGCCCGCCAGTTCGTCCTTGATGCCTTGCTGCTGGTGAAGGCGGTTCCCATCGCCGCCGACCGTATCGCGGTTCTGTGTCACTACCAGCCAGCCCTCGCTGAAGGACTGCACCTGAGTCAGGTGCTGACGGTGGATTTCGACGGCCGCTGGAGCGACATCGGCCGATTCCGCTGGCATGGCGTCGACATGGCGCTGCGGGGCGGAGCTGAACTGTTGGTGTTGGGGCGTGATGGCCAGGTGGGCTCGATTCTCGCTGGCAATGTCAGCGAATCATGGCTCGAGGAGGGCCGAGCCATGGGGCCGATGCGCGGCATCGTGTCGAGCGGCGACGCGACGCTCGCATTTGGGATGAATCGTCATGTCTACATTTCCGACTCCACCACCTGGCGCCGTTTCGAGCACGGCTTCGATGACACCGCGCCGGGCGCCGAGATCGACTTCGACGCGCTGCTTGACGACATGGGCGGGCTGAATGCCGTGGCCCGCACGTCGGCCGACAGCGTCATCGCGGTCGGGATGAACGGTGAGATCTGGCGCAGCCCGATTGCCCGCGATGCCTGGGTGAAGGAAGCGTCGTCGACCCACGTCGGACTCAGCGCGGTATGCATCGAGGAAGACGGCGCCGAAGTGGCCGCGGGCCAGGCTGGCATCGTGCTGCGCAACACAGGCGGGGCCCACTGGACCGAGCAGCCCTACACCGGACCCCAGCGGCTCGACTTCACCGGGGCGGTCGCCGTGCCAGGGGGCGTGTTGCTGGCCGATGGGCACGCGCTGCGCCGACTGCGGAGCGGTACGCTCGAACAGGTCACCATGGGGACGCCCGAGGTGGTGCCGGCGGTCAAGCTCTCGGCCGGCTTCGGTCTGGTTGTCGGCTGCGCGCCGAAGGAGCTGTTCTTCTCGCGCGACGGCCTCTCATGGACCTTGCTGCTTTGAGATGTGCGGCTTCTGTCTCGCCACTCAGCTCATCGCAGTGCCGGAGCGTGGTGAGCGAATCCCCGCCACGCTCCGGCGGAGGACTCACAACGTCTTCATGTACTCGATCAGCGCGGTGCGCTCCGCATCCGTCAGCACGTCGGTGAACGTGTGGCCCGAGTTGGACTGGCTGAACATCCGGGTGTTGTAGATTTTGCGAGCCTCGATATCCGAGTTCGAGAAGCTCGGGGCCACGATGCTGCCGAGGAGGTTCCAGGCTAGCGCGCCGTTTCCGTACAGCAGTGACAGCCCGCTCTCGATGAGTGGCGTCTCGTTCGGATCCCACGGATTGCAGTGGTTGAACGGCGAGAAGGTTAGGTAGCTGCACGGAATCGTGTCGTACTTCCACCCGACCTTGGTCGGGTCATAGGCCTTCGCGAGGTCGGTCTCGAATCCCATCACGACCCCGAACCGCTGCGGCTTCGACTTGCGACGCCAGATGCGCGGGCGGTCCGACGACTTGAGCAAGCTCCAGAGGTCGGGCACCGAGCCGTTATGAAAGTAGGGGGCGGACGCCCAGATGCCGTAGAGCGGCTGCGCGAGATAGCCAATCATGTTGTACTTGTCGGCGCACCCTTCCTGACCGTTGTATCCGAAGAAGCTGTACCTGGCTTGGGTCGCGATGGCTCCGTCGTTGGCAAGCATTCGGGCGTCATCGGTGTCGATGACGTCGATCGGCGTGAGATTGGCCGCCATGCCTTCGAACATGGGCGTGGCGAGGAAGCTCGGATCGTTCACGTAGCGCGGCGCGTAGGCGCCATGGCAGCTCGCGCACGAGCCGTTGCCGACTTGCTGCGGCTTCACGACCGGGTTGTTGCGGTTCGCTGCCCATAGATCGAGCGTGTGGAACAAAACCGACCCTTGCTCCGCGAGTTCCGTGTTGACCGGCAGAGGGTAGGCCGGCGACTTCAGGCCAAGCATCCAGGTGTTCGCCTGGTACTCGTTGTCGAGGATCCAGTCGTAGCCTTCCTGGTAGTTCGGCAGTGCGGCGCCCGGCATGTACCACGAGAGTTCGATGCGCGTGGCGTCGCTGCTCATCCCGGCGTCGAAGAACTTCACCGGCCGGTGCCCGAGGTTCCACCAGTTCGGCGGGTCTTCCGTACCGGTCGAGCCGGCCGCCCAGATCTCCGGATTGAGGAAGACGCCGGGAATCGTCCCGTCGGGGTCGAAGATCGTGAGCAGGGCGAAGAGCTGGAAGTTGGTGATGTTCCCCGTACCGCGGATGCGGTTCAGGGAGGCGATCGTGAAGGCGGGGTTGAGGCCTCCGAGCTCGCCCAGGAACAGGGTCACGTCGGTGAGGCCGTTGGTGCCGTGCAACGCCCCGAGGCCCTCGCCGTCGCTCGCCCGGCCAATCTGGCCGCTGTGACAGACCGAACACGTGACGCCAATCTGGCCGCTCCACGAGCCGTCGGGCTTGCGTGTCTGAGTCAGCGCCATCGGTAGCTGGCCGGAGCCACCATTCGTTCGGTTCGGATCCTCGAACGGGAGAGGATAGGGATTGCGCTGTGGGCTGAGCGGGATGCCGTAGCGCTCGGCGACGAGGTTGTCGAAGTCGGAAGGGCGAAACGGCAGGCCCCACTTCAGCCACAGCGCGTTGTAGTGGGACGCCGACATCGACCAGAGACTCCATGCGGAATGGCCGCTGAACTCCCATCCGGCATCGGGACTTCCATTTCCGCCGAGCAGTCGCCCTCCGGCCGCGCTGGTCGACCGCAGCTCGCCACACGTCAGCGGAGACCGGCCCATGCACGAGTTCCACCCCACGTTGAAGACGACGTTCTTGTTCGACGTCGGCGTCACGAGTGACCGTGGGTCGGGCGGTAAAGGCGTCGCATCGGACTTGCCCGTACAGAACTCGAACCAGGGGTGCCCGCCACGTTTGCTGCCGAGCAGGTCGGATTGCGCTGCCGCGGGTGTGGCGCCCGCGCTCACAAAACACATCGCGACAAGAACGCTTCGAGTCAGACGTGCCGTCATGACGTCCCTCCTCCTGGCATCCTGTGGGTCGGTCGGATGGGGCCTCGGTCTGACCGGATGAGCGCGTGCTCGAAGACGCCAGTTTCCGAGTCACACATTGGGTATGAGCTCATTTCACGCGCGCCCCGAAAAGGGACATTTGTCGCGAAAGTGTCGTAGGCGACATTTGTCGCCTAATGGTCTCGGACGAGCGTCAGGGGGGGCGCGGGTCGCTGGCGAAGCTGGGATTGCTTCCCGCCGGGTTGTCGCGCGAACCCTGGCGTGGAAGAACCCGTTCCTCCGACTTCGAGTCCGCGACGAACGCAGTGGGGTCAAGTGCCATGCCTGACGATGCGCGTCACTCCGCGTCCAACCCAGATTTCGTGGCGCGCAAGCCGCAGCAGCAGCGCGCCAAGGTCCGGGTCGATACCGTGCTCCAGGCGGCGGAGGAGCTGCTGCTCGAATCAGGGCTTTCGGCCTTCTCGATCCCGACGCTGGCGGAACGTCTCGAATACCCTCGGTCGACGATCTACAAATTCTTTCCGACCCCGCAGGCCCTGCTCAACGAACTCGCGGAGCGCCAGCTCGGCGCGCTGGAAGCGCATCTGACGCGCCAGGCCCAAAGGCACGCGGGGGCCAAGGACTGGCAGGACCTGATTACGCGCATGGTTCATTCAGCGGCGGACTTCTACCGCACGCATCCGGCGGCGCAGGTCGTCCTGCTGACCGGGCCGGTCTCGGATGTGAGCTTTCGCGCGCTCGAATCCACGATCGCGCGCCTCGGCACGCTCGCGCGCGGCCTGCTCGCGACGCGCGGCATCGACATCCCGCAGGGATCGCCGGACATCGCGGCGCTGGCGGTGGAGTTCGGCACCGCGAGCCTCCGGACGTCCTTCTACCTTCATGGTCGCATGACGAACGAATACACCCAGGCCGCGGCCGATGTGATGCAGTCATTCCTGGCCATGCGGCTGGGATTGCCGCTGCGCTGAACCCTCTCCCCGGGGATTCAGCGGCCCATGCACGAAGGCCCCGCGATGTTCATCGCGAGGCCCGTGTAGAACAAAAGGGCCCTACCGGTTGATAGGGCCCTTCAATCAGCTCCCCGAACGAAGGCTTCTGCGAACCTGTTCTCGGCTTTTCTCTGAGAGGACTCAAACTCTCTGAGGGGTCGAAAGGCGAGTAATATTCAGGGGCTTCAAGGAAGGGGCTGCTGGCGCCCTTCAATCGGGGACCGATTGAATCTCCGCGAACTTCACTTCTCGTGGGCCCGGATATCATGACAAAGGGCCGCTGTTAGCTTCCCCCTTACAGGCGTGGAGGTGGGTGAGGGGCGCATTGTCTCGGGACGCGCGCACAGCGCGAGGGGCGAAGCGCTGGCCGAGAGTACCGCGGCCCTGGTCGCCGGGGCACGCAGTCGTCTTCGATGGGCTGGCGGTCGTTGGGCCCGGTCTAGCGGCCCCTTCGTTACGAGCGCTCAGTCTCTTGCATGCGCGGGACGGTTTAGGCGGTGCCTCGGTGACTCCGATTCCGCTTTGCCACTACAGGTGCTCGCTGGCCCCGTGCGCGCCTCACTTACTCGCCTCGACGCGCTTATCGCGGCCCTATCCGTCTGATGCTCGGGTGAACCCGAGGCAGCGGCGAGGCATACTGCGAGGATGCGCATCGTCGCCGTCTCGGACACCCACCTCTTCCACGACGAGCTCGTGATGCCCCCGGGCGACATCTTCGTCCACGCCGGCGACATGTGCCGCGCGGGGGACCTGGAAGAGCTCGCCCGGGTGGCGTCGTGGATTCGAGGCCTGTCCTACCGTCACAAGGTCATCGTCGCGGGCAACCACGACTGGGCCTTCGCCGACTCGCCCGGAGAGGCCCGGGCGCTTCTGGGCGAGGACGTCGTCTACCTGCAGGACGGCGAGGCCACCGTGGCGGGCCTGCGCTTCTGGGGAAGCCCCTCGCAGCCGGCATACAACGACTGGGCCTTCAACCTGCCTCGGGGCACCGCCCTCGCCAGCAAGTGGGCGGCTATCCCCGAGGGCCTCGATGTGCTCATCACCCACGGGCCTCCGGCGGGCTTCGGGGACCGCTCTTCCGTGGGGGGGGCGCGGCGGCTGCGCGGACCTGCGCGAGCGCGTGCTCACTGTGCGCCCTCGGCTACACCTGTTCGGCCACATCCACGACGATGGCGGGCTGTGGCGCGAAGGGGACACGTGCTTCGCCAACGTCACCACGTGGGAGTGCGAGCGCGCGCCTACCGTCCTCCAGTTCGACGCCCGGGGCGTGACAGAGGTGAGCATCCCTCCCGCCCGGCGCTGACTCGAGCTCCTTCACTCAACCGGGAGAGAGGACCCGCCGGCTCGTCATGCGCATCACTCACCGTCATAACGCGCTCTTGACGCACTCATGACGCAGCGGCCGAATTTTGGGTAGGCACAGCGGTCTAACGGCAACGCTCGTTTACGGCTCGGGTTCGAATGGATGACTGCTTTCATCCTGAGCTTTCGAACGTTGGCGCGGATGCGGTCAGCGTCATAGCCGGTGTCCGCAATGAAAGTGGCGCCTTCAGCGTGCACCAGAAGCTCTTCGGCCATTGTGGACTCGTGCTGCTGGCCGGGCGTCAGCGCGACGTGGAGCGGCTTACCGCCCGTCGTAGTGACGGCGTGAACTTTCGTTGAAAAACCTCCTCGAGAACGCCCCAAAGCATTGCTTCGGATCCCCCTTTTCCGCCCGCAGCGTGTTGATGCGCCCGGACGACCGATGCGTCAGCAAGGGAGCCAAGCTCATCCACATCGAGCCGCAGCGCCTTGAAGATGGCTTCCCAGCGTCCTGTCTTCGCCCAGCGATGGAACCGATTGTAGACCGTCTTCCAGTGACCGAACCGCTCGGGCAAGTCCCGCCACTGCACCCCGGTCTTCACGCGCCACACCACCGCATTGATGAAGTCACGGTCCCCTCGCTTCGAGCGAGGACCGCTCCTGGAGCCCAGCAGGGGCTCGATGCGGCTCCACTTGGCATCGCTCAGTTCATGTCGGCGCACAGCCCGCGTTGATCATGCCTGGCGCCAGGCCGCAACTCCAATTGAGGCCCTGCCCCAACGTGCCAGATAGCCGGCACGCCGGGTCGACTCTCGAACACGAGACCAGGGACAGCCCCTAGTGCGCCACTTCCGGGGAGCCCGCGCGCTGCGCGGGTTCCCGTCGCACTGGCCGTTCAGCCCAGCATCGTGTTGAGGAGCATCATCCCGCGCAAGGCCTCGGCATGGTCTCCTTTGGCCAGATCCAGGAAGACGAGGCGGTGGTTGTGCCCTCTGAGGTAGTTGGTCTGAATGCGCCACCGCTCGCTGGGTGGGGTGTTCAGCTCCAGGATGGCGGCACAGGTGAGGAGCAAGGCACTCAACTCCCGATGATAAGTGCGGTCGGGCGGCAGGAATACGTCCAAGTTAGGTTGGGGTCCTCCGAACTGGTTCTTGCCGAGGGCCACGGACAACCTGGTGTTGCTGAAGTCAATCACCTTGATAGGGACAGTGTAGAAGGGGATGCCCGTGGCACTCATGGTCGATGTTCCTTTGGTTGGCGCGGTGCTTTGTTTCCCATCGCGAAAGGCATACACGCCCCTGGTCGGCGGGCATATCAAGTCCTCTCTGATACCTTCGTGGGTATGTGCTGTCTGGGTTGCGGCTAGGCCCTGTCTGGCGCCATCGCCCACCGACGTACAGGGCCTAGGGCCGCCCGAGCCCTGCAGTGGAACTGCCTCCCATCGGTACCCATGGCCTACCTCGAGCCGGTCATGAGCATCAAGTGGCACCGCGCCGAGGAGGCGCCCGGTCAGGCCCGGCTGCGGAAGGCATATTTCAAATGGGCACCCAGGCCCAAGGAGAAGCACCGCAGTTTCTCTAGCGCGCTAGGTTCCGTTCGTCGAGGCGGGAGCTCATGCAAGGCTCGGGAACGGAAGAGTTCGACCTGGTTGGACGCGCAATGCCCTGCTTTGACCGCCCAGACGCATGATGATAGCCATTCATTGTCAATCCCGCAGGACATAACGAGGAACCTGAATGAGCACTTCTGTCTTGTTGAGAGCGCTGCTCCCAGTTCTGATGTGTGGCGCCATTCTCGCGGCCTGTGGAGATCCACAGTTGCCCCGCTCCGAGACGGCTGTTCCCCAGTCAGGCCAAGCGGAGTTGGTAACTGCGGATATAGAACTGCCAGGACTAGGCGTGCAGCGAATCACCTATGAGCGGAAGGGCGGCAGAGCTATTTTCGAGGGCGACATCATCATTGATGAGCGTCCAGGGAACACGGTGAACGCCGCATCCGTCGGGAGGGAAAGCAGAGATTTTCGATGGTTCGATCGCACGATTCCGTATGTCATCGACCCGAACCTTCCCAGTCCCAGTCGCGTAACAAGCGCGATTGCACATTGGGAGGCGAACACATCCATTCGCTTCAGGCCCCGCACTAATGAGCCAGACTATGTGAGATTCATGCTCAGTCCAGATGCCGCAAACTGTGCATCATTTGTTGGCAGGAGAATGGGTGTGCAGGATGTGGAATTGGGCGGCGAGTGTAGCGTGGGGACAGTTATCCACGAAATCGGCCATGTTGTTGGGCTGTTTCATGAACATACTCGTTCTGATAGAGATGGCTATGTGACGGTGGTGGACGAGAACATCCTTCCGGGTCGAGCTCACAACTTCTGGAAGCGAAACACCGATGAGTCACTGAATGTTGGTGGCTATGATTATAAATCAATCATGCACTACTCCCCCAGTGCGTTCAGTGCCAATGGTTTGCCGACGATTATTCGCAAGGATGGCGGTAGTGCATCGGAAATGGGGCAGCGCAATGGCTTGAGCAATAATGATCGTCAGGGAGTTGAGTACCTTTATAGTCGTCCGAATATAATAATGAGCGCGATGGACGAAACTCGTTGCCTGGAGGTCGCAGGGGGAATTCCCGCTTCACAAACTCCTGTCCAAATCTGGACCTGCAACGGCACGACCGCGCAGAGTTGGTATCGAACTGCCCAGAGGGAACTGCGAAGTGCCCTTGCTCCGGACCTTTGTCTGGACGTGGTCAATGGCTATCCCACGGCTGGCACCCGGGTGCAGGTCTATCAGTGCAATGGGGGATTGGCTCAGAAATGGAACATTGTCAATGGAAGACAGTTGAGAAGCGCCCTGGGTGATTCACTTTGCTTGGACGCCATTAACGGAGATCCTACCCCGGGGACGAAAATCCAGATTTGGACTTGCAACTCTGGAAGTCCACAGAATTGGCATCCGTTGCATTGGTAGTGCGAGTCCTACAGTTGCAGTTTGAACCGCGCCTTTCGGGCGCGGTAGTGGCGCTGCATGGCCACGGGTTGGTGGTGGCGTCGCCAGCGACTCCAGTCCAGGACATGCGCAATCGGAGCTTCTGCTCGCCGCAGGAGCGCCACCAGAAGCGCTCGCACTTCCTGGACGGAGTCGCGGACGAATGCCGTCAGTGAAGGCCGCGCCGGGCGAGAAACGCTCGCATTGGGTTTCTGCGTCTCGGCAGGCCGAGCGCTTTTGGGGGCAGCCCCTCCTGGAGTTGCAGATTGGCCATGGCACGCGCGGCAGCGAGAAAGACGTGGGCCACCAGGCACAACGTCATGTGTCGATGCCAAGCCGTCCAGGTGCGCACCTCATAGTCGGCGAGGCCCACCTCGTTCTTGGCGGATTCGAAGTCCTCCTCCACGGCCCACCGACTACCCGCCGCGCGCACCATCGACTCCAGCGAGGCATTGCGTCGGGCATGGGCGACGTAGAAGGCCACCTTGCCGTCCGCGAGACCTCTGCGAAATAGCAGCCACCGCGACAGGCCCAGGTGCCGGTTGAGACGGATGCGCGCCCAGGCATAGAGGCGTGGGCCTTTGGTGCCTGCGCCCGCGGGTAGACGCGCCCAGGCCTCCGGAGGTACCTCCTTCACCATGTCGCCCGGCTTCACCTGGTAGAAGCCGCGCCAAACGTGCGTGTTGGAGGCCACTGCCAGCACGTAGGGCTGGTGCAAGTCTTCGAGGAGTCGGCGCAGCGTACTGTCGCGTCCATAGACTTCGTCCCCCACCACCCACGCGGGCTTCAGTCCCGCGCCCAGCGCCCGCTGCAGCATGCCTTGCGCCAAAGCCGGTTTGGATTCGAAGCTCACCTCGTCCGGAATCCCTCCCGCCTGACGGCGGGCAGAGTCCTCCGTCCATGGCTGGGGCAGGTACAGCTCCCGGTCCACCAGCGCATGCCCCAGAGGCGTCACGTACGAGAGAAAGACGCCTACCTGCGCGTTCTCCACCTTGCCCGCCGTGCCCGTGTACTGGCGCGCGACGCCCACGGACTTCTCTCCCTTCTTCAGGAAGCCCGTCTCGTCCACCGCAAGAATGCCGCCTTCCCCCAACGCCCTGCGTGCGTACTCCAGCACGTCGTCGCGCACCGCATCCGCGTCCCACTTCGCTCGCAGCAGCAGGTGCTGGAAGGTATAGGGCGCTCGATGCCCTGCATCCTCCGAAAGGCCCCACATATTCTTGCGCTGCGCCCGCCCTAGCAGGGCTTTCACGTACTCGACGGCGGCGGCATGCGCCTCGCGCCGGCGGAAATGCGGCTGCAGCCAAGCGCCTATCGACTCCAGCTCCGTCACGAGACGGCCAACCAGCCGGACTTCCGGTGCCTGGGCCTCTGTGTCTGATGGTTGCTGCATGGGAAGTCTCGCTCCTCGCACTCCTGTTACTTCAACAGGAGGAGGACTGCGGAGTCTTCCGAACTACAACTGTAGGATTAACCGAAAAGGCCCTGCCGGTTTGCAGGCCCTGTCAATCAGCTCCCCAGGAGGGATTCGAACCCTCGACCCCGCGGTTAACAGCCGCGTGCTCTGCCAATTGAGCTACCGGGGAATGCGAAACCTCCGGAGGGAGTCGAACCCTCGCCTCCCGCTTCAGAGGCGGGTGCTCGACCGATGAGCTACGGAGGAATAGAATCTGGGTAGCAGGATTTGAACCTGCGGCCTCACGGATCCGAACCGTGCGCTCTGGCCAGACTGAGCTACACCCAGAAAGTGATTGGACAGCCGGGGAATGCGATACCTCCGGAGGGATTCGAACCCTCACCATCCGCTTAAGAGGCGGGTGCTCTACCAATGAGCTACGGAGGCGTGAAATCTGGGTGGCAGGATTTGAACCTGCGGCCTCACGGACCCGAACCGTGCGCTCTGCCAGACTGAGCTACACCCAGAGAACTGTGTGACTGTGATTGGGGACGCTGGGAGTCGAACCCAGCGGGCCCTGACGGGCTCCTGCTCTACAGGCAGACGCGTCTTCCGTAACGCTCTACGTCCCCGGAAGGCAGGGGGCCTGGAAAGACTGAAGGCCGGGTCCCCTGCTGGGAGCCCGGCCTCTGTGATGCGTGGCGCGCCCTTGGCGGGTGCGCATGCGTCAGCAGGAGTCGGGCGGACTGAAGGAATACGCGCGGAAGCCGCCAGCAAGAAGGAACGGGGCCGCGTCGATGTTGAACCGGGGGTTGCTTGGATATTGACCGCGCTTCGGATTCTTCTGCGACGTCTTCGTCATGGCCACCGCTCCTTTCATGAGGGAAGGGACGCGGCGGAAATTCGCCCCTGACAATCCGGCGCGGAAAAGAGTGTCTGTGCAGTCACCCGCGGAGGCCCCGGCGTCTATGTGCGAGGGCCGGATGGCCACGGCTACGCGTTCGTCACCACGGTGCCTGGAAGGACGCTCATTCGGACGTGGACTCATCGTCGAGACGCACACGCTCGCGCTCGCTCTTTCGATACGACCCGGGGCGTTCTCCACGGAAGCGCACGAAGGCGCGGCTGAAGGAGGGGACACTCTCGTAGCCCACCCGCGCGGCGATTTCGTCAAGGGCGTGGTCCGTGTCGCGCAAGAGCTCCGCCGCGCGGGTGATGCGCCAGCGCGCGATGTATTCGAGCGGCGGCTCACCCACGAGGTCGGTGAAACGTGCCGCGAAGGTGGAGCGCGAGAGCCCCACCCGCGCGCCAAGCGACGCGACGGTCCACGGGGCTCCCGGTCGTTGATGGATGAGCCCCAGCGCCTCGCGGATGGGTGCGTCGCCCAACGCGGCGATGCCGCGGTGCTTGCATCCCTGTTCGGGGGAGCCGCTGCGCGTCGCAAGAGAGCGCAGCGCTTGGATGAACAACACGTCCGCGAGCCGCTGGAGCACGAGCAGGCTCGCCGGGCCGGGCTGTGCCGCTTCCGCGAGGAGGAGTTGGAGCGTGGCCGCGACCCAGGGCGCCGTCGTGCGGTCGTTCGGGCTGAGTGTCACCACGCGGGGCAGGCTCGCCAGGAGGGAGGGCGGGCGGCCCCCGAGATCGAAGAAGCCAGTCAGCATCGACGTTGGGGCGCCCGTACCTCCCAGGTGCCTGGGGCCTGGCTCCGTGCACCGTCTGCCGTCATGGGCGTCGAGCGGTAGGGTGGTCTCGGCGTCGCGGAGGACATGCTCCGTTCCATGGGGGATGAAGGCCGCGTCTCCGACGGAGAGCTCGATGGGCTCCTCGCCTTCAACCTCGAGCCGGCCCGAGCCACGCGCGATGAGGTAGAAGACCGCTCGTTCGTGCGCTCGGAGCCTCAACCCCCAGGGAGCCCTCGCCTCGACGCGCTTGTAGAGCACGTTGCGCAGGAGCGAGACGCCCAGCACGTCCGCCAGGGCATCGCCGCGTGGATCCTCAAAGTCCAGCTCGACCGGACGTTCAGATATTTTATTCGGACGACGTGGCATTGAGCGTCCATAACGCGCCCCGTATCTAAAGGCCAATCTCGTTGCGCGCGGCCCCGCCTTTGGGGACGAAGTCGCACGCCGGAAAGGCAACGCCATGTCCGAAGCCCGTCACGAGGAGCTCTCGCTCCTCTTCCGAGACGCACGTACGCACAATACCTGGCTCGACCGCCCCGTCGACGACGCGCTCCTCGCGCGGCTCTACGAACTCTCACGAATGGGGCCCACGAGCGCGAACACCCACCCGATGCGGATGGTCTTCGTGAAGAGCGCCGAGGCGAAAGCGAAGCTTCTCCCCTCGGTGATGCCGCTCAACGTCGACAAGGTGCGCGCCGCGCCTGTGACCGCCATCGTGGCCTATGACACGGCATTCTACGAGTGGATGCCCCAGTTGTTCCCAGCACGCCCGGAGATGCGCGAGTTCTTCGGTGGCTTGCCCGAGGACGGCCGCACGAAGCTCGCGGAGCAGGGCTCGTTCCTCAGCGCGGGCTACGTGATTCTCGCCGCGCGTGCGCTCGGGCTCGATGTCGGGCCGCTCGGAGGATTCGATCAGATGTCGGTGGACGCCACGTTCTTCCCTGACGGCAAGTGGCGGAGCCTCCTGCTCTTGAATCTCGGTTACGGCGATGCCGCCGGGCTTTATCCGAGAAACCCACGGCTCTCGTTCGAGCAGGCGTGCCGGGTGGCTTGAGTCACGCGTCAGGACATGACCGTGCTCAGGTTCACGATGGAGTCACGGCGGGTGCCGTGCTTCATGAAGTCCTGGACGGTGCGTGCCAGGGTGGCTGCGAGCAAGCCCAGAAGCGGGAGGTGCGCGCCGCCTTCACAGGTGGCCTGGCCCGGCGTGTCCTCGGCATCCGGGACGAAGTGCTCATCCCAGCGCACCAGGCCAAAGGTCCCGTCGCCGCTCACGGCGCCGTGGACCAGGGGCTTTCCCGCGCGGCGTGCGAAGTCGCTGAGCAGCAAGCGGCTGTCACGGTTGTCCATGCAGTCCACCAGCAGGTCGGCTCCACCGCACAGCGCCTCGACGTTGTCCCGGGTGATGCGCACGCCGTGGGCCTCGGTCTTCACGCCGTGCAGGTTGAGGAACTGGAGCTTCAGGGCCTCCGCCTTGTTCTTGCCCACGGAGGGCTTCACATACGCCTGGGCGAGCAGGTTCTTGGACTCGACCCGGTCGAAGTCGACGAAGACGAGGGTGGCCTCGAGGTTGCGGCACAGCACCGCAGCGGTGGAGCCAATGGCGCCCACGCCACAGAAGACGATTCGCATGGCGTGTCCTCAGCGGGCGCCGAAGGGGACCTTGGGTCGCAGGTAGATGCGCTCCTCGCCCCGGGCACCACGGAACCGGTCCACGACGAAGTGCGCGAAGGCCTCGTGGTGAAGCTGGCTCAGGTGAAGGCCGGGCACTCCGCCCGAGCGGACCAACTCCGTCGCGATGCGACGGATGTCCGCGTCCGCCACGTGGCCGTCGAACTCCACGGGGACATCCGCGGACATTCCGTCATAGGTGATGTTGAGCGTCGCCATGGTCTTCCGTGCCTCCTGTGCATCCCCCCGGTGCACGAAGGCGTACCGGGCGGAACTTCACGCCGGGACGGCCATGGAGACATCCTCCTGACGGCGTGGGCCGAGCGCGGACGAAAGGAGTCCGCGTCCTGGCCTGAGCGAAACCCGGGGTGCGCCCCGGAGTGGCCTACCGCTGCCCGCTGCTGCTGACCACGGCGGGCTTGGGCAGGAAGTCCTTGATCTGCACCACGGGCAGGCCCGGAATCGCGGTGATGAACCCCGAGTAGGCCATCAGGTTGGGCGAGCACCAGCCCGGGTTCTTCACCGTGTCGGACGTGGCGTTGGTGAACACGGCGTCGGCCACCACGGAGGGGGCCGCCGTGGGGTTCACCTCGAGGAACAGCGCGGCCAGGCCCGTCACGTGCGGGGTCGCCATGGACGTGCCGCTGAGCTCCCGGCTCTCCTTGTCGCCGTAGTGCCAGGACGACTGGATCTTGTTCCCGGGCGCGAAGACGTCCACGCAGTCACCCCAGTTGGAGAACGAGGCGCGCTTGTCCTTGCTGTCCGTGGCCGCCACGGTGATGGCCTCCGCCGTGCGCGCCGGAGAGTGCTTGCACGCGTCGCTGTCCTCGTTGCCGGCGGCGACGACGTAGGTGATGCCCGCGGCGATGGAGCGGCGGACCGCTTCGTCCAGCGCGGGGTCCGTGTCGCTGCCCAGGCTCATGTTGGCGACAGCGGGGGACACGTGATTCTTGGTGACCCAGTCCACGCCCGCAATGACGCCAGACGTGGAGCCCGAGCCGTCACAGCCCAGCACGCGGACGGAGTGGACAATCGCGTTGCGGGCCAGCCCGTAGGTCGAACCCGCCGCCGTGCCCGCCACGTGCGTGCCGTGGCCGTTGCAGTCGTTGCCGCGCATGCTGTCACCCACGGCGTCGAAGCCGACGGAGGCCCGGCCCCCGAACTCGCGGTGGGAGAAGCGGACACCCGTGTCCAGGATGTAGATGTGGACGCCCTGGCCCGTGGCGCTGAACGTGTAGAGCCGGTCCAGCGGCAGCTTGCGCTGGTCCATCCGGTCGATGCCCCAGGTGGGGCTCTGCTGGCTCTCGGCGATGGTGACCACGCCGTTCTCCTGGACGTAGTCCACTGCGGGGTCGCTGGCCATGGCGCGGGCCTGGGCCTCGGTCATCTTGCTCGCGAAACCGCGCAACGCATTCTCATACATCGCGAAAGCGGTGCCGCCATAAGCCGTGGTGAGGTCCGTGGTGGCTTGTTTGACTTCAACCTGCGCCAGGCTCTGCGCGGGTGATTTCAGGACGACAATGTATTCACCCGGGATCTTCTTGCGCACCGTGATGAACTTGCCGGCCAACTTCTGCCCCACGGTGGGCCTGCCGACTGAACGGTCCCTGCAGGGAACCTGTTGTGACGCGCATGCCCCCATCAGCATCATCATGGTGACGGAGACGAACAGGTTCAGTGTGTGTCGATTCATGTTTCACCCAGAGGAATTGGTTGTGATGGGTAAAACGGGTGTACATCAAAAGCGGTTTTTTCCTGAATAAGGCCGGAGGGATGAGACTGCGGTTCGTGATTGAACACGTCTGGGAACATGCACCGCAGGCGCTCCGTCACCAGATTGGCGCTGGAGGTGCTCTCGGATGGAGCGACAGTCGGAGGCGGGGCGCTGGGACGTGACGCCCTCGGAGGCGGTGGAGTTGCAGCGCCGGTTGCGTGAGCAGTTGGTGTTGCGGCCGCCTCCCGGCTTGAAGGTCGAACGCATCGCGGGCGCCGACATCTCCACGGAGAAATGGAAGGACACGGGCTTCGGAGGCTTCGTGGTGCTGGACCTGGCCTCGCTCCAGCCGGTGGCGCAGTCTGGCGCGGCGGTGACGCTGCGCTTCCCCTACGTTCCGGGCCTGCTGTCCTTCCGCGAGCTGCCCATTCTGGAAGTCGCCTGGGCGCGGCTCTCCGTGCGCCCCGACGTGGTCATCTTCGATGGTCATGGCACCGCGCATCCCCGGCGCATGGGGATTGCGTGTCATGGGGGCTTGCTGCTCGGCATTCCGTCCATTGGCTGCGGGAAGTCCCTGCTCGTGGGAACGCATGGGCCACTGGGCGAGGCACGCGGCTCCACCACACCCCTCATGCACCGGGGCGAAGTCGTGGGCATGGCGGTGCGCACGCGCAAGGGTGTGCAGCCCGTGTACGTTTCCCCGGGCCACCTGATGGATCTGCCCACGGCGGTGGAGCTGGTGCTCGCGGTGAGCCCGAAGTTCCGAGAACCGGAGACCACCCGGCACGCGCACCGGCTCGTCAACGCGCTCCGTCGCGCGGGTGGCGAGGCCGCGGAGGTCGAATAACCGGTTGCCCCTGATTTTGACCGCTGTCCCAACCGCCTCTATGTCCAACAGAGGGCTTCAGCAGCGGGGAGCCTCCAGGAGCGGCGGCTCGGGCGACTGCCTGCCTGGTCGTCCTTTCCCGCCAGGACGTCCTGGCGGTAGCACCCGAGCCGTGGAGTGGGCTGGGGCCAGGGTGGGAGCAGTCATTGGGAGCGCCAATGCGGAGGTTGTCATCCCCTTGGAGTGAGCTGGCGTCGCATTACGCCGTGGTGGTGGTGGGGTCGGGATATGGCGGGGCCATCTCCGCCAGCCGCCTGGCGCGCGCGGGTCAGCAGGTCTGCGTGCTGGAGCGGGGCCGGGAGCTGCTACCCGGTGACTATCCGCGCACGGACACCGAGTTCATGTCCGAGTTCCAGGTGCACTTCGACCCCGAAGCCGCCGCGTCCGTGGGCAGTCCCACGGCGCTGTTCGAGCTCCACCGGGGTGGGGACGTCTCCGTCGTCACGGGCTGCGGGTTGGGCGGCACGTCGCTCATCAATGCCAACGTGGCCATGCGCCCGGACCCCCGCGTGTTCCTGGACGCTCGCTGGCCCGAGGCGTTCCGCGCCGACGTGGACGGCCTGCTGGAAGATGGCTTCGCCTGGGCCGAGCACATGCTGCGGCCCTTGCCCTATCCCGCGTCCGGGCCTCCCCTGGCCACGTTGGACGCGCTGGCACGCTCCGCGGAGAAGCTGGGCGGCACGCTTCGCCGGCCTCCGCTGACAGTTACCTTCGAGGAGGGCGTCAACGCCGCGGGCGTGCGTCAGTCCGCGTGCACGTTGTGCGGTGACTGCATGACGGGCTGCAACTTCGGCGCGAAGAACTCCGTGTTGATGAACTACCTGCCGGACGCGCACCGGCACGGGGCGAAGCTCTTCACGGAAGTGGGCGTGCGCTACCTGGCGCGCGATGGCGCCCGGTGGCGCGTGTACTACCGGCCGATGAACGCTGGCCGCGAGCGCTTCGATGCGCCGGACCTGTGGGTGACCGCGGACCGAATCATCCTCGCGGCGGGGACGATGGGGACGGCGGAAATCCTGCTGCGCTCGAAGGCGCTGGGGCTGTCCTTGTCGAGCCGCCTGGGACAGCGCTTCAGCAACAACGGGGACGTGATGGCCTTCGGCTACAACACGGACGTCCCGGTACATGGCGTGGGGCTGGGCGGGCCGCCCACGGCTGGACAGCCGCCCGTGGGGCCCACCATCAGCGGCATCATCGATGACCGGGCCACGCTCCGTCAGGAAGACGGGATGATCATCGAGAACGGCGCCATCCCCGCGGCCCTCGCGCGCCCCGTGACGGCGCTGCTCGCAGCGGCCTCCGCTGTCGCCGGAGAGGATACGGACCGGGGTGTCCTGGACCGCGTGGAGGAACTGGCGCGCATGGCGGACAGCGCCGTGCGCGGGCCGTACCACGGTGCAATGCGCAACACACAGACGTTCCTCGTGATGTCCCATGATGACGGCGCCGGAGAGCTGCGGCTGTCTGGAGACAGGGTGCGCGTCTATTGGCCGGGCGCGGGTCAGCAAGCCGTCTTCACGCGGGTGGACGAGCGTCTGCGGCGCGCCACGGAGGCGCTCGGAGGGACCTTCGTTCGCAACCCGCTCTGGAACAAGCTGACGGGCCATGAGCTCCTCTGCACCCACCCGCTGGGCGGGTGTGCCATGGGGGATCGGGCGGAAGAGGGTGTGGTGGACCACGAGGGCCGCGTCTTCGCCGGACCGGAGGGGGCGGAGGTCCACGAAGGGCTCTACGTCAGTGACGGTTCGGTGATTCCAAGGCCGCTGGGCATCAACCCATTGCTCACCATCTCCGCAGTGGCGGAGCGCACCGTGGCGCTGATGGCGAAGCGGCAGGGCTGGATTGTGGACTACGCGCCGGTCCCGGAAGCGCCGGCGCCTCGGCCCGTGCAGCCCCTGGCCGTGCAGTTCACCGAGACGATGTATGGGTACATCGCCGAGACGGCCGACGAGGATTTCCTCCAGGCAGGGGACCCCGCGCGCCGGGACACCTCACCCCTCCGCTTCATCGTCACGGTGGCGTCCCGGGATTTGGAGGAGACGCTCTCGCATCCCCTGCACCCCATGCAGTTGTCGGGCTGCGTGGTGGCGCCCGTGCTGTCCTCGCGGCCGTTGACGGTGGAGCGCGGCGTGCTGCACCTGATGACACACGACGGGGCGCGTCCCGGTGGCCGGCGGATGCGCTATCAACTGCCCCTGGTCTCCGAATCCGGAGAGCGCTTCTTCATCGACGGCTACAAGGACGTCCATGACGACGACGGCCCGGACCTTTGGGTGGACACCACGCGGCTGCTGGTGTCCGTCTTCCGCGGCGAGGATGACTCGGGCGCTTGCATCGCCCGGGGCTACCTGCGGCTGAACGCCAAGGACTTCGCCGTGCAACTGTCCACGCTGCGGGTGCTTCATGCCCAGGGCACGTTGCAGCGCCTGGCGGCGCTCGCCCGCTTCGGGCGCTTCTTCTTTGGTGCGCTCTTCGAGACCTACGTGCGCAGCAAGGCGGCGTAGCGAGCGGGGAGGCGGCGGCACGGCTCCCGTTCCGCTGCGTCGTGCTCCTTTCTGACGCCGTGGGCACCGTGAGGCCCACACGACTTTCTTCAGGAAGGACAGCCCCCATGCCCAATGACCGTGAGCAAGGAAAGGGCGCTCCGCAGGGCGGCGAGCGTCAAGCCAGCCGCCGGGATACGCCCATCGAGGTTCGCCGGAGGTTGCGCCACGAGTCGCGCACGAGCCAGACGTACGCGGCCTTCCTCCAGCATCTGTGCGAGCGGGGCGGCATGTCCCCCGCGGTGGCGGAGAAGGCCGCCGTATCCGTCCTCTGCGCACTGGAACAGCGGATTCTCAGCGAGGAGGCAAGCGACCTGGAGGACCAGCTTCCCCGCAAGCTGACGCTGCTGTTGCACCGTTGCGAGAAGCACGAGGACGAGCTGCCGCCCAAGTTCCACCGAGAGCACCTGCTGCGCCGCGTGGGCGAGGACTTGAGCCTTCAGCCGGCCGCCGTGGAGCCCGTGGTGCGGGCGGTGATGGACGCGGTCCGCGACCAGATTACCGAAGGGGAGGTGGAGGACGTCATGGGCCAACTCCCTCCGGACATTCGCGACCTCTGGACGCGGACGGTGTAAGCGGCTCAGGCAAGGCCACTGGGCGTGTGGCGGATGCCGGAGGCGCTGCGCAGCGCCTCCGCCCACCAGGGCTCTTCCACCACCAGCACGTCCCGGTCTCCTTGTCGTGACACCATGCCCTCCGGCGCCACGACGGAGAAACGCAGCGGCTTGCCGAGCGCGGAGGTGAGCGCCGACATGGTGCTCTCGTCCTCGGTGGAGAAGCCGAGTGGACCGTCGGGGTGGCTGTGCGCGACTTCCTCGAGCACCTCGCGCAGCCGCCAGATGGCCTGCCAGCGGCTTCGCGAGTCTGGCATCCGCGCCGGGCTGTTGGACTCATCGCACCACAGCACCTCGCCGTCATGACCAATGAGCATGCAGACCTCGTGGGGGGACATGACCTTCTCCTCAGGTGTGCCGGGTCACGACCAGCACGTCGGTTTCAATGGCTTCTCGGATGACGGACGGCAGGCTCTCCAACGTGACTGTTTCGTCAGCACCGGCCAGGCAGATGCCCGCGTCCAGGACCTGGAGCGAATCCGCCGCGACGATGGAGACGAAGCGCTCCCCCATGAAGGCATACGTCACCTCCAGGCGCTGGCCCGCGAGCCGCCTCATGTCGAGTGGACGCGCGCCCGCCTTGTGCAGGGCCCGTTGGGCTCGATGCATGCCGTCCTCGTTCGGAGGACCTCGTCCCACGCGCCTCTCCAGGTGCGCGACGCGCCGTTGGGCTTCCTCGACGAGGTTCTCGGCCCGAGCGCGCCGCTCCGCCGCCTCTTGCTGCTGGCGCAACCATGCCGTCCGGGCTTCGCGTTCATGGCTCAGCCGGCGCAGACAGTCCTCCGCGGCGGCGCGGCCGTTCTCCGCCACCGCGAGTATCCGGCTTCGGACCTCGGCTGGCACGAAGCGGATGTCCAGGTCGCGCGAAACGCGCTCCAGCAGGGCGTAGCCAAACGCGGCCCGCAGCGGGGCGCTCACGCCTGGGACCTGCCCGAGGGGCTGGTCCTCCTCCAATGCGATGCGCGCCGAGCCCTCTGCTTCGCCCTCGAAGTCCACGCTGTCGAAGAGCAGGGAACCGTCATGCCACCGGCGCGCGCTCACGGGCGCGAGGCGCGGCGGCTCCTCTTCCGGCATCAACTCCAGGGGCTCCGCCACGGCGCCTTCGCGCACCAACCTGCGCCCCCAGGCATGGCCCCGCACGCGCGGCAGTGTGTCCATGCACGGAGGCTCGGCGGGCTCACGGGGCGTGGCCTCACGTCCCTTCACGTCGAAGCGCCACCACCCCGGGGAGACCGGCGTGGTGACACGGAGGCGCCGTGAGGCCGAGTCCACGGTGCCGCCGCCCAGATACGGCAGCACCACCGACTCCACCTGTCCGAGAAACTTCCGGTAGTCCACGGCGCCTCCTCTTCCTCTCCTGCGTGGGTGTCACGCCACCTTCAGCAGCGGCGTACGCATCACCCGCTCCACCCAGCCGGACTGGTGGGCTCCCGGCAGCGTCGGCGCATCCATCAGCGCCTTGAGCACCCGGGGAACCTGGTACGGGTCATCGAACTGCTCCACGTTCACCTCGCTGAAAGGCACTTGGAGCTGCGCGGCGCAGGTGCGCACCGTCGAGCCCCGCACGTGTGCCACTGACACCAGCATGGCCATGGCGGACACTGGGATGCGGAGGTCACGGAATGCCCGGGCGAACTGGTCGCCTGCCTCTCCGGCCTCGTCTCCCACCACGATGACCACCAGCTTCGCGTCCTCCGGCACGCGAAAGCCGGCACGGTGCAGCGCATACACGCCGGCCGTATGCGCCGTTCCACCGGACGCCTTCAGTCCCGCCAGCATGTGCTGGACGGCGAGACGGGAGGCGGCCTTCGGACGGAGCACCGTGCCCAGGGTGTCGAACGCGGCGATGTGCAGCTTGTCCATCGGGAAGCCCGCGAGGATGCGCGACAGCGCCTCCTTCGAACTCTCGATGGCCCCCTCCATGGAGCCCGACTTGTCGATGAGGAACATCACCCGCACGTCGGTCTCCGCAGTCGCCTCCGCCACCGCCTGTCGTGCCGCGTTGTCGCTGGCCTCCTCCAGCTTGCGCCGCAGCGCCTCGCTGCGGACGTTCTTCGCGATGTTCAGCGCCCGCTGGTCCGTGGAGGTCTGCACGGCCTTCTCCCACCGCGCGCGGATGTCCGCGTCCGTCAGGAGTCCCAGCTCCTCGAGCGTGGGCGTCATCAGGCGAAGGTCACGGTCCGACAGCGAAGGCAGCAGCGCCGCCATGATGGCCGGCGTGAGACCCACGTTCTTCGGCAGCCGTCCCACGACCTCCTTGTAGGAGAGACGCTCCAGGGAGATCCACTCGCAGATGTCCGCCTCCGACAGGCCGTCGAAGCGCTCGCGCTTGACCAGCGTCAGCCCGTTCAGACCCACCTCGCGGTGGCCCTGCGCGGACTGCTTCTGCTTCCAGCCGAGCACCTCGAAGAAGCCCTGCGTGCGCGGCTTGTAGCCTGCCTTGCGCGCCAGCTTCTTCAGCGTCTCCTTGTAGCCCGCCTTCACCAGACCCTGGAGCATGGGCAGGTTGGCCTCGCGCGCCGCCAGCCACTTCGACGCCACGCGCTTCCAGCGGCCCAGCGGCGCCTTGCGGGACGCCGGGTCACCAAAGCCCGCCTCGCGGTTGAGCCGAGCGATGTCCGGGTGCTCCAGCAGCTCCGCCACGCGCAGCACCGCCTTGGGCGTGAGCATGCGCGTCGACTTGCGCTCGTAGTGGAGCACCATCGCCTCGCCAATCGCCCGCCAGTCGTCGTCGTGGAAGGCCACGCCGCCCTGGTCGTCGCGCACGGGCTGGCCCGCGTGCTCCTGCACCAGCATGAGCGCGCACGTCGCGACCTTCAGGTCACGCCAGTCCGTCTGCGTCAGCGCGTAGGACGCGAAGTGCGCCATCAGCTCCGCGTTGAGCTTGTAGATGGCCAGCAACTGGCCATAGAGCTTCACGGCGGCGGGAACGAAGAGGCCCGGCTTCACCGGACGCCCACGCTCGCGCTGGAACGGCGTGGCGTGCGCCGCCGCGTGCCAGGTGCCATTCATGTCCAGGCCGGGCCGGTTGTGCCAGAGGTGGGCGGAGCCGCCGAGCACCAGGTCCAGCAGTCGCTCGGCAGGACCGCGCTGCGCCTCGGGCAGCCGCGCGTTCGGGTTCTGCGTCTGGGTCGTCATGATGTCCCCCTTGGGACATGCCGCGGGTCAGGCGCGGGGCGGCCCACTCGCGACGAGGCGAGCGGAGTGCACCGAGCGTGGACGCACGAGGGCCTTGCGCCTTGGCGAAGGCCGCCCGTGCGAAGTGAGGATGGGGAGGAAAGGGGGCGCCCGAGTGACGAGGCCGCTTCTTGGATTAACGGTCCCAGTGCTCTACCGCTGAGCTACGGAGCCGTGAATGGCTCCGGCGGGATTCGAACCCGCGACAGCTGTATGCGTGTTGGGCCCCGTCGGCCGGGCGCGAAATCGATTACGAGAAGACGGACACGTCGCCGTGGACCGGAATCCGGGCCACGCTCTTGCCACCCCGGTACGCACTCCGTGCTGGCACCGAGACGAACTCCCAGGTGGGGAGTACGACGGCGGTCAGGGAGTGGCCGTACACGCAGCCGGTGTCGATGCCCACCGCGTACTCGGTGACGAGCGGCGCATCGAAGACGGTGTGGCCGAAGATGACCCGCTCCGGGCCCTTCCAGTGGTGTGTCCAGAAGGTCCAGCCCTCGGGTGCCTTGGACGGCCAGTAGCTCTTGGTCGCCGGGGGCCGGATGCACTGGGCATGGAGCAGGTGGTACGGGTCCTGTTTCTCGACGGGAACGTTGGGCAGCATGCCCGCGTGCACGACGACGGCGTTGTGCTCTGGCAGCCGCAGGTAGTGGGGCAGCCCGGCCATCCACGCGTAGTGCTCGGGTTCGAGCACCCGGCGCGTTTCGAGGTGGTCGGGGAGCATCCGCTCGTCCGCGCGGTGGCGCTGCTGGAGGTGCGTCTCCTCGTGGTTGCCGAGGATGGCCTCGTGCCGCATGGCCAGCTCCACGCACTCGCGCCGCTTGGGGCCGCGGTCCACCAGGTCACCCGCGAAGATGATCCGGTCGCTGGAGGTCGCTCCCACCTTGTCGAGCAGCTCCACGGCTTCATCGTGGCAGCCGTGCAGGTCTCCAATGACGATGGTGCGGCGGGACATGACGCGAATCCTCTGAAAGAAAAGTTGAGCGCCCGAGTGAAGAAGCCGGTTGGCTGATTAACGAGATCAGTGACGGACCGACCGTCGGTCACATGCGTGAGCATGTGTGTGGAGTCGAACCACGGCTTGTAGGGCTGCATCGGCCGGGCGCTCGAAAGCGATGGGGCTGAAGACGCGGGGCCTCGCTGTTCCTGACAGGTGGATTTTCGGGGCCGATTTCGGCCGGAGCCCCGTCTCTATTTTCGTCAGGAATCCCGCGCGGCTTTCGTCCAACGCCCTGGGTGCCAATTTGTCCGGTGATTTCGCTGGGTTGGCGCCCCCTGCTTGTCTCGGAGGCTGCCTGCGGATGCCAACGTGGTACCTTGCCGCGCCACATCCCCGAAACCCAACATCCCGGGGTGACTCCCCCGGCGCAGCCCCCAGGTCCTTCCGGTGTACGAGCAGCTCACGGATGACGAATTGTTCGCGGAGGTGGTCCGCCGCCGCGCCACTGGCGAGCCCGTTGGAGGGCCGCTTGGGGCGCTGGTGCAGCGGTGGGCCCGTCCGTCCCGGTACGTCATCAGCAAGATTCAGGCGAGCTACGGCCGTGGGTCCCCAGCGGACGCGGACGAGCTCTTCCAGGACGCGGTCGGGAAGTTCATCGACCGGGGTCTGGACCAGTTCCGCGGCGTGTCGGAGCAGATGCCGGGGCGGAGCGCGTCTCCCAAGACGTTCTTCCTGCGCATCGTCAAGCACGTGGCCATCGACTTCTACCGGAAGCACCGCGAGGAGCTCGCGGCGCCCCCGTCGGATCCCGATGACGCCATGGAGGAGCCACCCTCCCAGGTGGCTCGCGCCGTCGAGTTCGGGAAGCGGCGTGAAGAGCGCGCCGAAGCCCAGGAACTGTATTGGGCGGCCTATGCCCGCCTCCAGCAGGAGCACCCGAAGGAAGCCTCGGCTTGGGACCTGTACCACCACGAAGACGTCGAGGATCACGAAGAATGTGCCCGGCGCCTGAACATCACCGTGGTGAACAGCTACAAGCGCGTCAGCCGTGCGCAGGCCTACCTCAAGCTCTACCTGCTGGATCTTCAGCGCGAGTCGCATGGGGAGGAAGCGTGAGCCGCCTCCTCCCCCGCCACACCCGGGGTACCCAGGAGGAATGAACCCATGATTGTTGGAGATACGCTGTCCCGCTATTCCGCCCGCCGCTCTCAGCTTCTGTCGGGCACGGCTTCCACCGGTGAAGTTCTCGAGGCTGCTGGCGACCTGCTTCGCCGCCGCTCCCGGGTGGAGACCGAAGGTGTGGATGGTGCCCTTCGGGGCTTGGGTCGACCTCAAGTCGAAGCGTGGTTGAAGGCGCAGAAGCCACAGTCACTTCAGCCGCAGCTCCTGCGGGCCGCGGAGGAATCCGTGGAGGTGGCGCTGGACGGGGGCGACGAATCCGACATGTGGCGTGCCTCCGCGCTGGAGGGACTTTCGGCTCGCGACCGGGCCGCCTCCGCCGCACACGCCCTGGCCGTCTGGGAGGGATTTCACGGAGCCCTCGACGGCGAGGCCGCGCAGGTTCGAGACCAATTTCTCGCCGCGCTCCAGAGTATCGACTCCGCGCTTCGTCCTCGGGCGCGTTGGTTCATCCCCCTCAATCCGCAGCGCCGGCAGGAGCGCGACCTCCTCGAGCCCGCAGAGCAGGACGCCGCCTGGTGGTTTTCCGCGCGCGCCGGCTGCGATGACCTGGTGGCCACCTGGACGTCCACCGCCCAGACGCTGACCGCCCACCTTCAGAATTGCCAGGACTGCCGCGCGGACATGGCGGACGCCGCCCCCGTGGACGTCCCCCCGCGCCGGCACCTCACCGCGGATGACCTCTGGCGCCTCGACATGGGGCTGCTGTCCGAGGACGAGCGAACCCGTCTGGATGCGCACACGGCGCGCTGTGGCGAATGTGCCCAGGCCGTGCTGGCGCTCGACGAGGGCGAGGAGGCCATCGACGAGGCCCTGGACATGGAGGAGGGCGCGGTGACGCGCTCCGCGCGCACGTCGCGCGCGCCCGTGTCACACCGCGGCTCGGCCGCGCGCCTTCCCGAGCAGCGCGAAGTGCTGGAGGAGCGCCGGGATTTCCGCGTGGTGCTGGTGCGGGAGCGTCAGCGCGTGCGGCTGCTGGTGCAGCCCCTTTCGGGGCGGACGGTGACGGCGGCGGTGTTTCTCAGCCCTGGGCGTCCCTCGCTCAAACCGGCCCAGGGGCCGGAGGGCCTGGCTTTTGATTTGACGACCGCGTCCTCCACGGGCGCGCGCTCTGCCCACCTGTCCGTGCAGGCGGGGAGCGAAACGCTGGAGCGCGACTTCGCCTTCTGACGGAAGGCGCCGTGTCCAGGTCCGGGCCCGTTGTCACGGGCCCCGCGCGCTCACTGCGGGCCGTTGGCGGTCCGCTCGGTGTCCAGCGCCTCGCGGCTGCGAACGGGCGGCTGCGGCGCCGCAAGTCCCCGGGTCGGCAGGGTGGGGCTGAAGCCGTTCGCCAGGAAGGACATCACGAGCTGCGCGCTGGGCGGCCGAGTCCCCAGCGCCGCGCCGCAGACGTCCAACTGGTCCACCACGCGGGCGCCTTCCGTGCGCTGGTAGCGGTTGCACGTGCCGTTCACCTGGGCGCTCGAGTCCCGCGCCAGCTCGCGCGTGAGCTTGCCCCAGCGCATGCTGAGCTTCTCGGGGGACATCTGGATGTCGACGGTCTCCTTGCCCCAGGTGCCCTCGATGCGGGTATAGCGCCCGCCGGCCCTCAGCTTCAGGTCCAGCGCGCGCTGCCCCAGGGTGCCCGTCACCGCGATGCCGTGCTCGTAGACCTCTTCGCCGAGGATGCTCACCCAGACGCCGTCCTTGTTCCGCGTGTAAGGCTTGTCCGCGGCGATGCGGCCCTGGTTGAACCAGACGTCTCCGACGCGGCCCAGCGGCAGGGTGTCGTTCTTCGAACCGGAGGCGGGGCCGTCTTCCAGCCCCGCGGGGCCGTTGGCCGCCACCACCGGCCGTGAGGCCAGCAGGTCCGTGACGGGAACGGACGCGTCCACGACGTCGAAGCGCACGCCGTCCAGCCAGGCCCGGCCGGTGCCGCTCATGATGAGGCCGGCCATGATGGTGGTGGCCTCCTTCGGGACGTCCAGCACCACCTCGTAGCGCTTGCAGCCCGCGGTGCCCACCAGGGCGCGCGACTGCATGTTGTCGAAGGCCAGGGGCTGCTTCGGGTCGGGGCCCTCCACGCGCATCCACAGGCCCGCCCAGCCTTCCACGTCCTTGATGCGGAGCGAGGCGGAGAAGCGCAGTCGCTTGCCGCGAAAGTCCTGCGCGCCAAAGGCCTGCATGAAGGTGCCGTAGCCGTTCTCGTCCGGCGACAGCGAGCGGAGGTAGGCGCTGCGGGTGCCCTCGCACGTGTCGGCGGTGTCCACGCCCGCTTCGTAGCGCTTGGGGGCGCTCTCCGTCACATACCAGCCCATGGGCAGCTTCTGGGCACTGTCCAACGGCTGCGCGCCGGCCCCGGTGGAGGCCAGCGCGAGCAGGAGGGCAGCGAGTCTCTTCCGGAAGTCCATGACGGGAGTCCTCACAGCGACACGGGGCGGCGCGCGCTCAGCGCGTCCTTGGGGAGGCCCGTGCGGGCTTCGTAACGCGGAACTTCACCCGTGCCCCATGGATACTGGACGAGGAGCCCTCGCTCCTCGGCCGATTGAGTGCATGACGCCTGCGTGGCCAGGTCCGGGCAGGCCACGACGATGGCCTGCGGCTCCCGGGCCTCCGCCTCCAATCCCGCCAGGGACGGAGGGGCTTCCGGCGCGAGGGCGCCAAGCGACGTGGACCGCTGGTCACCCGACAGCAGCACCAGGGCCAGCGAGGCGGCGGTGGCCAGGGCCGCGCCCACCGCCACGCGCCGCGTGTCCCAGCGGGCGGGGCGGATGACCGGCGCCTCCCGCGGGAAGGTGCTGGCCACTTCTTGAAGCTGCTCCGACAGCAGGGCTTCTTCCTGGAGCAGCCGCGCGCAGGGCTCGCATTCCAGCGTGTGCGCCTCGAGGCTCGCGGCCTTCTCGGGTGCCAGCGCCCCCAGGATGTACTGCTCCGCGGCGTCGCGGGTGAGATGGGGCTTAAGCATGGGTTTCCTCCTCGAGCGCGGTGCGCAGCTTCTTGCGGACCTCGCACAGGATCTGCCGCACGCGCTGGACCGACAGGCCAACGCGTGAGGCGACTTCAGCATGGGGAAGCTCCTGCCCGTCACAGGCCAGGAGGAAGACGTTTCGCGCGCTGGGGGACACCTGCGCCAGCGCGGCGTGGGCCCTTGAAAGCTGTTCCTCGGAGAGCAGGCGCCGCTCCGCGGAGACGGAGGGGTCCACCGGGTGGTGCCGCTCGGGCAGCTCGTCCACCGCGCCGGAGATGGACTCGCGGCGGGTCCGCCGTGCGTCGTCCGCGGCCAGGAAGGCCGCCTGGGTGAGGGCGAGGTTGGGCAGGCGCAGCTCCGTCAGCAGTCCGCGCTGCTGCTGCTGGATGAGCCGTGCCCAGGTCTCCTGCGCCAGCTCCTGCGCCCGGTCCACCCGGACGCCGCGGGCGAGCAGCGAGACCACGACCCGCCGGTGATGGCGCGCCACCAGCGCGTCCCAGGCCGCCCGGTCACCCGCCAGCGCGCGCCGCGACAGGAGGGCTTCTTCGCCTCCTGGGGCGGTCGCTTCAGCGGGTTCATCGGCTTCCTTGGACAGTCGCAGCGTCGTCATCCGCAGGCCCTGCACGGCTGCACTCATGCCGTCTTCCCGTCGCTCAAAGGCTTCTGGGGAGCGCGCCGGCTCCCCGGTGACCCCAGAACGTACGTTCGGGCCGGACATATCGTCGGAAGCCAGGAGGATGTGGGGCGGAGTAGGCAAGGGTCAGTTGACGGCGGGGCTGTCTCCAGAGGCCCAGCGGGCGTTGGAGAGCTTCACCACGCCCTGGCAGCGGGCGCACACACGGCCCGCATCGTCGTACAGGCGGGCGGTGGCGAAGAGCATGGAGACGCTCTGACTGTCGATTTCGGACTCCACGCGGATGCTGCCGCCCGTGACGGCGCGCTCGAAGCTCATGGAGAGCTGCACCGTGGCGCAGCGCCGGCCTGGGTCGACCAGGGCGCCGGTGCAGCCAATGGCGTAGTCGAACAGGGCCGCGAGGATGCCGCCGTTGACGGTGCTGGCGCTGCCCGCGCCGCCCCGGTGTTCGGGGCGCAGCTCTGGAATGCTGACGACCACCTTGCGGCCCTCCGGGAAGCTGAGGTGCGCGCCGAAGAGGCGCAGGGTGAGGCTCTGTGAGAACTGCTCTGCGTAGCGGTCCAGGTCGGCCTGGGAGGGCCTCGAAGGGGCGCCGGACGGGGAGTCGGACATGGAGGCGCCCCATTATATAAGCGCACGGCATGCCTGAGGGGACGGGCGGCCAGGCAGGGGCACCAGAAGGACGCCCATTGCCGGGGGAAAGACGTTAGAAGCATCGGCTCCTTTCCGAATGTCGCCCGCGAACCCACACGAATCCGCCCTCCTCGAAGACCTCAACGCGCCCCAGCGGGAGGCCGTGCTGCACGGTCATGGCCCCCTGCTCGTGCTGTCCGGCGCGGGCAGCGGCAAGACGCGCGTCATCACCCGCCGGGTGGCGTACCTGGTGAAGGTCCACGACGTCTTCCCGTGGCGCATCCTGGCCGTCACCTTCACGAACAAGGCGGCGCGGGAGATGCGCGAGCGCCTGGCGCAGTTGCTGGGCCCCCAGGCGAACGAGCTGGTGGTGAGCACGTTCCACTCCGCCGCGGCGCAGATTCTCCGGCGCGAGGCGGAGCACGTGGGGCTCACCCGTTCGTTCGTCATCTACGACGATTCGGACCAGCTCAACGTGGTGAAGCGCGCCATGCGTGAGGCGGGCATCGAGTCCATGCAGCCCCGCGAAATCCTCCACCGCATCGACCAGGAGAAGAACGCGGCCCGTCTGCCGGAGCAGATGGAGGTGGCGCCCGGCGACGAGCGCGGCCTGCTGGTGCGCAAGGTGTACGCGGCCTACCAGGAGCGGTTGCGCGCGGCCAACGCGGTGGA
Source organism: Myxococcus hansupus (assembly GCF_000280925.3). Taxonomy (NCBI): domain Bacteria; kingdom Pseudomonadati; phylum Myxococcota; class Myxococcia; order Myxococcales; family Myxococcaceae; genus Pseudomyxococcus; species Pseudomyxococcus hansupus. Next base: position 6,824,258 of record NZ_CP012109.1, on the reverse strand, counting down.
CTTCGGAGACCTGCTGCTGCTGCTGGTGAGTTTGTTCCGCAAGCGGCCGGACGTGCTGGACAACTACCGGCGCCGCTTCCACCACGTGCTGGTGGATGAGTTCCAGGACACCAACCCGGTGCAGTACGCGCTGCTCAAGCAGTTGGCGCCGCCGCCGTCCGCGAACCTGGTGGTGGTGGGGGACGACGACCAGTCCATCTACCGGTGGCGTGGCGCGGACGTGGACAACATCCTCGGCTTCCCTCGGCAGTACCCGGGCGCGAAGGTGGTGAAGTTGGAGCAGAACTACCGCTCCGACCAGAACATCCTCGACGCCGCGCACGAGGTCATCCGGAAGAACTCGCGGCGCATGGAGAAGAAGCTGTGGTCCGAGCGTCCGCGAGGCCAGACGCTCAACCTGCTGCTCAACCGCGACGAGCGGGCCGAGGCCCAGGAAGTGGCCCGGCAGATTCTGGCGCTCCAGCGGGAGGGCTTCATCAAGCTCTCCAGCATGGCGGTTTTCTATCGGGCGAACGCCCAGAGCCGCGTGCTGGAAGAGGCCCTGCGGCTGGCGCGCGTCCCGTACACGCTGGTGAGCGGGCGCAGCTTCTATGACCGGGCGGAAGTGCGGGATGCCTCCGCGTACCTCCGGTTGATGGTGAATCCGCGCTCGGACGCGGACCTGCTGCGCATCATCAACATCCCGGCGCGTGGCATTGGCGACACCACGGTGGAGCGGTTGACGGACTTCGCCAACACGCGGGGCGTGAGCCTCTACGAGACGCTGTCCCAGCCGGAGCAGATTCCCGCGTTGAACAGCGCCGCGGTGAAGCGCCTCAAGGGCTTCCGCAACCTGCTGGAGTCCCTGACGTCCTTCGCCCAGACGAACGAGGACGCCGCGGGCGCGGTGGACCAGATGCTTCGCGAGACGAAGCTGGTGGAGACGCTGCTGGCCGAAGGCAGCGACGAGGCGCAGACGCGCGCGGAGAACCTCCGCGAGTTCCTGGGCGCGGCGCAGGAGTTCGACCTGAACCGCGCCGCCGCGGCGGTGGCGGCCGCGGCGAATCCCCCCGCCGAGGTGCCGCCCGAGGTGGACGCGGCGCCGCTGACGGCGGACGTGCCCGCGCTTCAGGCGTTCCTGGAGCAGATTTCGCTGGTGGGCGAGGCGGACGCGGAGGTGGGCGATGGTCGGGTGGCGCTGATGACGCTGCACGCGGCCAAGGGCCTGGAGTTCGACGCCGTGTTCCTCACGGGCATGGAGGAGAACGTCTTCCCGCACTCGCGCGCGGTCAAGTCGGAGTCCGTGTTCCTGGGCGACGACATGCCGTCGGAGCGGGAGCCCTCGGAGGAGATGGCCGAGGAGCGGCGCCTCTGCTACGTGGGCTTCACCCGCGCGCGCAAACGGCTCTTCGTGAGTCTGGCGCAGTGCCGCTCGCTGTTCGGTGAGCTCCGCTACAACGCGCCCAGCCGCTTCCTGGCCGACGTTCCCCCGCAATTGTTCGGCATCAGCGAGCATGAGCTGCCCGAGCCGCCCCGGCCCATGGTGCCCTCGACGCAGCGCAAGCGGACGTGGGACGACGATGAGGGGCCTCGCATCGACCGTTCCTATTCGCAGGCGCCGGACATGGACGGCGTGGGCGGGGACGTGCGCGGCATGCGCGTGCGTCACGAGCAGTTCGGCGTGGGCCGCGTGGTGTCCGCGGACGGCAACGGCCCGAATGCGAAGGTGACGGTGGAGTTCGGCGGCGCCGTGGGCCTCAAGCGCATCATCGCCCGCTTCCTGACGCCGGGCTGAGCGAAGGGGATATCCGAACACACGGCCGCGGCGCGGGCCTGACAGCCCGCGGGCGCCAGTGGCAGAGTCGGAGGCGTGAGACTCGCCTCGCTGACCTGGTGCCTCCTGCTGTGGTGCGTCCTCGGCTGCTCGCGCGGTTTCTCGTCGCGGGAGCTGGGCGTGCAGTACGCGCCGCCGCCTGGCATGGGCTTCCGCTCGGAGGAAGCCGGGCCTCCGGCGCGCGCGCTCTTCGAGGGTGGGCTGGAGCTGCGCTCGGTGCGGGGCGTTCCTCCCGCGCTCGATGCGGGCGCGGAAGTCGTGCTCGCGGCGGCGGGGCTTCAGCCTCCCGGAAGCCTGCTTCAGGGCTCGGAGGGGACGCTCCCCGCGGGGCCGGTGGCTCGCTACGAGTTCTCCCGGGCGGACGGCGTGCGGACCCTGGTGTACTTCGTGCCGGGAAAGGACGACTTCGTGCTCGTGGTCTTCGCCGCGCCCGAACGCGACTACGGGGCCCTGTCCTCCCGGGTGGAGCTGTCGCTCTCCTCGTTGCGGCGGCTCTGACCCCGCCGCGCGCGAAGACGGCTCAGGGCCCGCCGGGCCGCACGCGCCACGACAGCACCCGTCCGTCGAGCCCCAGCACGATGACCTGGTCGTCCATCACCACGGGCTGGGTCCTCAAGGAGGTATCCGCCCGCACCGAGAAGGCCTGCTCCCACGTCGAGGCCCTCAGCGCGAGGAGCCGGCCCTGCCGCCCGCTGGTGGGGACCATCAGCAAGTCGTCCCCGACGGCCGCGACGCCCGTCAGGAGCGGGTCGGGCAGGGGCACCCGGACGACGTCCTTCCCATCCGCTGGCGCCAGCCCGACCAACTCGGGGGAAGGCCCGCTCGCACCCACCCACAGGACTCCCAGGGCCAGCGAGGGCGGGCCCGTCATGCGCTCGGCGGGAGTCTGTTCCCAGCGGACGGCCCCATCCGTGACGTTCAGCGCCACGACGCGGCCCTGGCCGGTGCTCACGTAGAGCGTGTCGCGCGACAGCGTCATCCCCACCACGTCCCGCACGTCCTGCTGCCAGCGCTTCGCCCCGTCCTGGGCGGCCAGGGCCATCAGCCCCGCATCCCCCAGGGCGACCACCAGCAGTCCGCCATCGACCACCGGGGTGGGGTAGCCCCGGGACGCGGCCGTCGGCTCCGGCTTTCCGGGCGGGGGGCGCTCCCAGTCCGTTTTTCCCGTCTCCGCGACGAGGGAGCGGACGGCGCCATCCGGGGCCACGAGGAAGATGGATTTCCCCTCCGCGTCCACCACGGGTGCGGTAAGGACGGGGGGCTCGCCGGTCAGCCGCCACAGCTCCGCGCCGTCCTCGAGCGACAACCGGACCAGTCCTCCGGCCACGGTTCCCGCGATGACGCTGCTTCCGAGCAGGGCCGGCCGGGTGGCCACGTCCCTGTCCAGCGCGGCGCGCCATCGGACGCGCCCGCTCCGGTCCAGCCGGACGACGGTGCCGGCCTCATTGGCCGTGAGGACGCCGTCCGCCAGGGCCACCAGTCCCGCCCGGGACGAGGCATCCGTGGAGTAGCGGAAGTCGCTCTTCGCGGGTTCCCGGCAGCCCATGGCGGCCACCAATGTCAGCGCCAGGGCGGGGAGCAAGGGCGTGCATGGACAGGCGCGGGACGACATGGTTTGGAGGATGACGCAAGGAAGGAACTTGGACCATGCCTACCATTCGTGATGACGAGATTCCCAGCGCCACCGGCATTCCTTCGTCCGCCCGGCGGACGGACTTCATGCCGCCGCCCACGCTGGCGGTGACGGAAGAGTTGCTGCGTGCGCTGCCCAAGACGGACCTCCACTGCCACCTGGACGGTTCGATGCGCCTGAAGACCATCCTCGAGCTGGCCGAGCAGCAGAAGGTGAAGCTGCTCGCCGACACCGAGGACGGGCTGGCCAAGGCCATCCACATGGGCGAGGTGTGCAAGAGCCTGGAGGAGTACCTCGTCGCCTTCGACGTGACGCTCTCCGTGCTCCAGACGGCCGATGCGCTCTATCGCGCCGCCTATGAGCTGGCCGTGGACGCCGCCGCGGAGAACGTGCGCTGGCTGGAGGTCCGCTACTCGCCCGCGCTGCACCTGCAGAAGGGCCTGAAGATGACCACGGTCATCGACTCGGTGCTCGAGGGCCTGCGCACCGCGAAGCGCGAGACGGGCATCAAGTGCGGCGTCATCGTCTGCGGCATCCGCCACATCAACCCGCAGACCTCCATGCGGCTGGCGGAACTGGCGGTGGCGTACAAGAACCGCGGCGTCATCGGCTTCGACCTGGCCGGCGCGGAGGCGAGCTTCCCGGCGAAGGACCACCGCGACGCCTTCCAGCTCATCCTCAAGAACAACGTGAACTGCACCGCGCACGCGGGCGAGGCCTACGGGCCGGAGTCCATCTCCCAGGCCATCCACAACCTGGGCGCGCACCGCATCGGCCACGGCACGCGGCTGCGTGAGGACGGGGACCTGCTCAACTACGTCAACGACCACCGGATTCCGCTGGAGGTGTGCCCCACCTCCAACGTGCAGACGGGCGCGGTGTCCAGCCTCGCGGCGCACCCGCTGAAGTTCTACTTCGACTACGGCCTGCGGGTGACCATCAACACGGACAACCGCCTCATCACCGACACCACGGTGACGAAGGAGCTGTGGACGGCGCACTCCGAACTGGGCTTGTCGCTGGAAGACCTGACCACCATCCTCGTCTCGGGCTTCAAGAGCGCCTTCCTGCCGTTCCGCGAGAAGCAGGACATGCTGCGCGCGGTGAACGAGGAGATTGCCCAGACGCTGGCCGCCTTCGACCAGAAGCGGCAGTTCGTGAAGCAGCCGGCGTGATGATGTGACGTCCCGCGTTCCGGCTCCACACGAGGTGCAGTCGCCTCGTGGGGGCCGGCGCTGGCCGCGAGGAGGTGGCACGTGGACCTGGAGCTGGGTGGCAAGGTGGTGCTGGTGACGGGGGGCTCGGAGGGGCTGGGGGCGGCGGTGGCCCGAAGGCTCATTCGGGAGGGCGCGAAGGTGGCCCTGTGTGCCCGCGGCGCCGAGCGTCTGGAGGCCACGGCCGCGGCCCTCCGCGCGGAGGGCGGTGACGTCTTGACGGTCCAGGCCGACGTGTCACGCGCCTGGGAGGTGGAGCACTTCGTCGACGCCGCGCACGCGCGCTTCGGGCGCATCGACGCGCTGGTGAACAACGCGGGCGCCGCCGCGGCCCGGCCCTTCGCCTCCGTGAGTGACGCGGAGTGGGAAGCCGACCTCCAGCTCAAGGTCTTCGCGGCGATTCGTGCCTCCCGGCAGGCGCTCCCGTTCCTGAAGGAATCGGGGAGCGCCGCCATCGTCAACGTGTTGGCCATCGCGGCGAAGACGCCAGGGGCCAACTCGACGCCGTCCTCGGTGTCGCGCGCGGCGGGGCTGGCGCTGACGAAGGCGCTGTCCAAGGAGCTGGGCCCGCATGGCATCCGGGTGAACGCGGTGCTGGTGGGCATCATCGAAAGCGGCCAGTGGGTGCGCCGCGCCCAGGAAGTGGGCAAGCCCGTGGAGTCCTTCCAGCAGGAGATGGCCCGTCACGCGGGCATCCCGCTGGGCCGGGTGGGGAAGGCGGAGGAGTTCGCGGACACCGTGGCCTTCCTGCTGTCCCCGCGCGGGGGCTACATCAGCGGCGCGGCCATCAACGTGGATGGCGGCCTGTCCACCGTCGTGTAGCGACTGCCGTCAGGAACAACCCCAGTGCCCGTGCGTGCACGGTGAAGACGGCTTCGCGCCGCCTGGCGACCGCGGCTGCTGACCCAAGGTCCCTCATCTCTCCGTCACGTCCCCCAGCGTGCCCGTCATCGGGCCCTGGGCATTCCTGAGCTGGGTCATGCAGCCGAAATTGAACCGGCTTCTCCGGGCGCTCGCCCGCGAGGGGCTCGAGGTGGCCTATGACGGCCGCCTGTACTCCGTGCGCCTCCACGGCAACGCGCATTCGCCGCCCGCCGAGGTGCTTCTCCCGCCGGACCTGCCCGTTGAGGGCAAGGCCTTCCGGCAACTCGCCCACCTGGCCGCGTTGCGGCACCCCGCAGGCGGAGAAGTGCTCCGCGTGCGTGCCACCCCGGACTTTCATCCGGGTGACTCGGGGGTGGCCATTGGCTCGGTGCTTCACACGCGGGGGCTCGTGGTCCCCGGCGCCATCGGCACCGACATCAACTGCGGCATGCGGCTGCACGTCGCGGACCTCTCCGTGGAGGCCTTCCAGGCGAAGCGCGACGCGTTCGTCGAGCGGATGAAAGGCCACTACTTCTTCGGCACGCGCGACGTGGCCATGGGCTCCCGGGCCGCCGAGGCGCTGCTGCGCGACGGCGTCCAGGGCTGGCTGCTGGAGACGCTGGAGCGCCCGCTCGGATGCGCGGGACAGGCCGACCTTTCGCAGCTCGACGCGGAGGTGGCGCGCATCCACCTGGGCGGCGGGCTGAAGGGCCATCCGTCCTGGGCGCCCGAGTCCTTCACGCGCGAGGGCGTGGTGCGGGACGCGGGGCTGGCCACCATTGGCGGCGGCAACCACTTCGTGGAGGTGCAGCGCGTGGAGGCGGTGGAGGACCGGGGCCGTGCCTGGCGGTGGGGTGTTCGCGAAGGGCAGCTCGCGTTCATGATTCACTCCGGCAGCCGGGACGTGGGCAAGCACGTGGGCGTGGCCTGGCAGGAGCGGGCACGCAAGGCGTGGCCCCAGGGCACACCGCTGCCGGACAGCGGCATCCTGCCGTTGGCGGACGAGCGGCTCGTGTCGGAGTACCTGGAGGCGGAGGCCACCGCCGCCAACTACGCCTTCCTCAACCGGCTGCTCCTGGCGGAGCTGCTGCGCCAGACGCTCCGCGAGCTCTTCGGGGACGTGGAGGCGCCGCTCGTCTACGACGTGCCTCACAACCTGACGTTGCCTCATGAAGGGGGCTGGCTGGCGCGCAAGGGGGCCTGTCCCGCCGGCGTGGAGCAGCCCGTCATCATCCCCGGCTCCATGGGAGCCACGTCCTTCCTCATGGTGGGGTGCGGCGATGCCCGGGCGTTGGAGTCCGCATCCCACGGGGCCGGCCGCGCACGCTCGCGCTTCTCGTTGTCTCGTGGGGGCGCGGACCACCGTGATTCCGCCCTGGGCCTGACGGGCGTGGACTGCGTCACGCTGCGCGCGGAGCGCCGCGTCGAGGAGGCGCCGGCGGCCTACAAACCCATCCGCCCGGTGGTGGACGCGCAGGTGGAGGCCGGCATCGTCCGGGAGGTGGCCCGGCTGTCTCCCCTCCTGACCTTCAAGGCGTGAGAGGGGAGGGGGCCAGGGGGTGTCATTTACCCCTGGCGTGCTCACGGGACTCCGAGTGGAATGTCCGCGCGCGGGCTCCAGGGTCCGCACACCATTCACGCGGCACAGAGGGGTACTGGGGACCATGGAGAACACCTACGGAAGCATGAACTCTCCCGGCGGCGCGGGCGCGAAGGAAGCCGTCATGCTGCCGGCCATCCTGCTGATGGTCCTGTCCGCCATTGCCCTGCTGCTGGGGCTCATCAGCGTGCTCCAGTCGTTTGGCGGAACGGACCCCGCCGTCGCGGAGGCGCTCGACAACCCCGACCTGCCCGAGGGGGCCCGGCAGTTGCTCGCGGGGATGACGACCACGGGAGGCAAGCTGCTCTTCACGCTGCCCACGCTCCTGCTGCACGGCCTGGTCTTCTTCGGCGCGCTGAAGATGAAGAACCTGCAGAGCTACGGCTTGTCGATGGCCGCCGCCATCATCGCGGTCATCCCGTGCTGTGGCCCCTGCGTGTGTCTGGCCATCCCCGTGGGCATCTGGGCGCTGGTGGTGCTCAACAAGCCCGAGGTGAAGGCCGCCTTCACCTAGTCCCGGCGAGGTCCGGCCGCGGCCTTGGGGGCGCGGCCGGCCGCTGTTTCTGCATCCGCACACACGCCAGCTTCACCTCGAGCGTGAGCGGGCGCAGCGCCGCGTGCACGGTGGCGTACCCGTGCCGCTGGTAGAAGTGCTCCGCGTTCAGGCTGGCATCCAGTCCGAGCAAGGCCGCGCGGCCTCGCCAGACGGCGGCCTCCAGCGCGGACAGCAGGGTGGCGCCCACGCCGAGGCCCGTCTCGTCGGGCGTCACGTAGAGCGCCTCCAACTCCCCCACGCCCGCGTCCACCTGCCCAAAGCCCACGGCGCGGCGGCCTCGCTCCGCCACCAGCACCGTGCGCGGACGGTCCGGACGCAAATAGCCCTCCGGTTTCAACAAACGCACCCACGTCCTCACCTCGTGAGGGGCGTAGGCGCGCGGGCACAGCGCCTCCACGGCTTGGGTGTGGATGCGCCACAGCGTGCGCCGGTCGGACTCCCTCGCGGGCCGCAGGTGGAGTCCGTCCGTGCCCATGGTGAACTCAGGTCACCTTCATGCCCTTGGGAATCACCACCACGCCCCCGGACGTCACGTGGAAGCGTCGCTTGTCCTCCACGGGGTCGAATCCGATGGTCATCCCCGGCGGAATCTCCACGTTCTTGTCGATGATGGCCCGGCGGATGCGGCAGCGCCGGCCAATGGTGACGTTCTCGAAGAGGAGCGAGTCCTCCACCTCCGAGTACGAATTGACGCGCACCTTGGGAGACAGCACCGAGCGGCGCACGCTGCCGCCGGAGATGATGCAGCCCTCCGCCACCAGCGTGTCCATGGCGTGGCCCACGCGGCTGTTCTGCTCGTCCGCGAAGACGAACTTCGCCGGCGGGTAGTTGTTGGGCTGGGTGTGGATGGGCCAGCGGTCGTTGTAGAGGTTGAACGTCGGGTCCACGTCCACCAGGTCCATGTTGGACTGGTAGTAGACGTCGATGTTCCCCACGTCGCGCCAGTAGCCGCGCTCCTTGGCTTCCTGGCCCGGCACCTCGTTCTGGGCGAAGTCGTACACGTACACCGGCGCGCGCTTGTAGAGCTCGCTGATGATGGACTTGCCGAAGTCGTGCGCGCTCGTCTCGTTCGCCGCGTCACGCACCACCTCCTGCACCAGCACGTCGGTGGAGAAGAGGTAGTTGCCCATGGAGGCCAGGCACATCTTCGGGTTGCCCGGCATGGGCGGCGGGTCCTTGGGCTTCTCCAGGAACTGCCGCATCCGGCCGTCCGGGCCCACGTCGATGATGCCGAACTCGCGCCCCTGCTCAATCGGGACGGGAATCGCGGCCACCGTGCACGCCGCCTTCTTCGTGCAGTGGAAGTCCAACATCTGCCGCGTGTCCATCCGGTACACGTGGTCCGCGCCGAAGACGAAGATGTAGTCGGGCTCCTCGTCGGTGATGATGTTGAGGTTCTGGTAGATGGCGTCCGCGCTGCCCTTGTACCAGTCCAGTCCCGTGCGCATCTGCGCGGGCACGGGCTCCACGTAGTGGCCCAGGAACGCCGTCATCCGCCACGCGCGGGACAGGTGGTTGTTGAGCGAGTCGCTCTTGTACTGCGTCAGCACCTTCATCCGGTACACGCCGGAGTTGGCGAAGTTCGACAGGACGAAATCGATGATGCGGTAGCGGCCGCCGAAGGGAACAGCGGGCTTCGCGCGTTCGCGCGTCAGGGGCTCCAAACGCGTTCCCGCGCCGCCAGCCAGAATCATCGCCAGGACTTTGGACATAGGTGTTCCGGACGTTAGCCGTCCCCGGAGGGCCGGCAAGGGCACGTGTGCCCGCCTGCTGTCCACCGTTGAGTGCCCAACCGCCCCGGTGGGGCGTCATGACCGGCGCTGGACGTCAGACGCCCCGGGGCGGTGGGCTTCCACCCCGCGCCCCGGTCCACCCGGTCGCCATGTGGGAGAAACGCCGCCAAGGGCCGAAGAACCGGCCCCTGCTGCGTTGCTTGGCGTCTGCCGAGGCTGTCGTGATAGCCTCGAATCCGATGGCCGGCGACGAAACCCGCGTCACCAAGATTTCAACGCTCAACGTGCATGCCCACCGCAGCACGGAGTGTTGCCTCGTGCAGATTCACGGACCGGAGCTCGGCAAGAAGTACCTCATCGAGGATGCCGAGCTCACCATCGGACGTGATCAGCACAACCACATCGTTGTGGACCTGGACAACGTGTCCCGCCGCCACGCCCGGATTCTGGGGCGTGGGGGGAAGATGCTCGTCGAGGACCTGGGCTCCACCAACGGTACCTTCCTCAATGACCAGGAAGTGCTTCAGGCCTCGCCGCTGCGCAGCGGGGACCTGGTCAAGGTGGGAGGCTCCATCTTCAAATTCCTCGATGGCGACAACATCGAGACCCAGTACCACGAGACCATCTACACGCTGACCATCGCGGACGGCCTCACCGGCATCAACAACAAGAGGTACTTCCTGGAGTACCTCGAGAAGGAGATGGGCCGGTCGACGCGGTATCAGCGCTCGTTGACGCTGATGATTTTCGACATCGACCACTTCAAGCAGATCAACGACGTCCACGGCCACCTCGCCGGGGACTACGTGCTGCGTGAGCTGGCCCAGTCCATCAAGCGTCTGGTGCGCCGGGAGCAGTGCTTCGCCCGCTACGGCGGCGAGGAGTTCGCCATCGTCCTTCCCGAGGACGGGCCGGACAAGGCGCGCCTGTTCGCGGAGAAGATTCGCCGGCTCATCGAAGGGAAGTCCTTCGTCTACGACGACAAGGAAATCCCGGTCACCATCTCCATCGGCGTGGCCGAGCAGATGGCGGACATGCTGGAGCCGACGCACTTCATCAAGGTGGCGGACGCCAACCTGTACAAGGCGAAGAAGTCGGGCCGTAACCGCGTGGTGGGCTAGCCATGGCCGCGAGCGCGGGTGACGCGGGGCCCTCCTTCCTCGCGCGGCTGGTGCTGGTGCTCCTCGGCTGCGCCTTCCTGGGCGCGGCCTGGGTGTGGAGCCACCGCTCCGAGCCGTGGGCCGCGCGGCTGGTGGACAACGCCCAGCGCACGGTGGGCGCGCGGCACCGGTAGGCGAGGCGTCCGGACTCAGGACGCCCGCCCCCGGGTGACTCAGGTGTTCTCGCGCAGCTCGGCCAGCCGGCCCTTGGTGCCCGGCAGGCACGTGGGCGGCATCTTCCCGTAGATGTGCTGCACCGTCTCGGAGAGCGTCTCCGTGATGTCGCGCGCGCGGAAGCCGAGCTCGGCCTCCGCCTTGGACGCGTTCAACCAGAACCAGTGCTCACCGATGTCGATTTCCTGCGGGTCCAGCGTGGGCGTGGTGCCGCGCACCTTGGCCCAGCGCTCCAGCAGCTTCCCACCGAGCACGTTGAGCTGGGACGGCAGCTTCAGCTTCGGCGCGGGCACGCCGGACAGGCGCTCCAGCCGCTGGAAGAAGTCCGTCATGGACAGATTCACGCCCATGAGGTGCCGGCCGTACAGCTCGCCCCGGGTGAGCGCCTGGACGAAGGCGTCCGCCGCGTCGCGCGCGTCCACGAAGGAGATGCCGCCGCCCGGCATGGCCGGAATCTCGCGGTTGAGGAACTTCACCACCGTCCACGTGGAGGACAGCCGGTCATCCCCGGGCCCCATCAGCAGGCTGGGGTTGAGCACCACCAGGGGGATGGCGTGCTTGCGGCAGTACGCGAGGGCCAGCTTCTCCTCGTAGATTTTGGACAGGTAGTAGGGCCACCGGCCCACCACCGTAATCGGGTAGTCGGCGCTCTCGTCGAGGACGCGCTCCTCCTTCGACACGGCGATGGTGCCGGAGGTGGAGGCCAGCACCACGCGCTTCACGCCGGCCTCGCGCACGTCGCTCAGCAGCTCGCGCGTGCTGTCCACGTGCAGCTCGAACATCTTCCGCGCGTCCTTCGGCTGGAAGGAGACGAGCCCCGCCAGGTGGTAGACGGCGTCCACGCCTTCCAGCGCGCGGCGGACCGCGTCCCGGTTCTTCAAGTCACCGGGCACGTACTCCGTCCCGGCGTACGGCGCGCCCGACGGCTGCGAGCGGCCGATGAGCCGCACCTCGTGGCCCGCCGCCACCAGCCTGGGCACCAGGTGCGTGCCCAGAAAGCCCGTGCCTCCCGTTACCAGCAGCTTCACGAGTCCTTCCCTTCCGTGGCCTTGGACCTGCGGGTGCCGGCGCCGGGCGGAGGCAGGTCCACCCGCTCCAGGTTGAGCACCTTGCCGTCGCGCAGCGCCCGCATGGCGTCCTCCGCGATGCGGGTGACGTAGCGGTAGCCCTCCGAGCGCGCCATGCCCTGCACCCGCGTGCGCAGGTCCGCATGGCCCAGCACCGGGCCGATGTTCACCCGCAGAGGCGTCTTCGTCCTCGGCAGCACGCTGCCCTTGGGGAGCGCGTCGAAGGCGCCGCCGATGTAGAGCGGCAGCACGTCCGCGTGGAAGGTGAGCGCCAGGTAGCCCAGCGTGGACTTGAACTCCATCAGCTCGCCGGTGGTGGAGCGCGTGCCCTCCGGGAAGATGAGGACGTTGTAGCCCTGCCGCAGCGCCTCACCCGCCATGCGCAGCGACTCGCGCAGCGAGCCCTGCCGCTCAATGGGAATCAGGTTGGTGAAGTTCTCGAACCACGCGCGCTTGAGCGGCGTGTCGAAGAAGTAGTCACGCGCCGCCAGCGACACCAGCCGCTCGCCTTGCTCCTCCAGCGCCACGCGAACCAGGCCCGCGTCCAGGTGGCTGGAGTGGTTGGCGATGACGAGGAAGTTGCGATTCTTGGGGATGAAGGGCTTGCCCGTCACCTTCACGTCGAACACGCCGCCGTAGAGCACCTTCTGCCCGAAGGACAGGAGCTGCCGGCCCACGTCCGCCACGACTTCGGGAACGGGAATCTCCACCTCTTCGGCGCGCTCGTTCTCCTTGGAGATCTCCTTCGCGCGCGTCTCCGCGGTGGGGCGCTTGCCGGAGGAGGCCACCACCTTGCGCAGGTCCTCCACCGTCTGCACCTGCGTCAGGTCCTCCACCGCGGGCAGGGGCACGCCCGCGGCCTCCAGCGCGGAGGACAGCTCGGTGAGCATCAGCGAGTCGAAGCCGAGGTCACCGCTGAGCAGCGCGTCCGGGCGCACGTCGGCCACCGGCCGGTGGCTGACCTCCGCGATGAGCGGGAAGAGCCATTCGCCCACCCCACCCATGCCCGGGTTCGCCACCTTCTCGCGCGCCTTGCTGGCGCTGGCCGCCATGCGCTCCTGGCGCTTGAGCTCCTCCACCACCTGCTTGCGCTTCACGCTGCGCTTGGCGGTGCGGGGCAGCTCGCCGTCCCACAGGCGCAGCACCTTCACGCGCCGGTAGAAGGGCATGCCCGCGCCCACCTTGCGGAAGTGCTCCTCCAACTCGCGGCGGACCTCCTCGCGCGGGCGGTTGCCGTAGTCGGGCACGCACAGGCACGCCACCTTCTCGCCGCCCGCCTCGTCCGGCAGGCCGACGATGGACAGCTCCTGGATGTGCGGGTGGTCCTGGTACAGCTCCTCCAGCTCGTCCGGGTAGATGTTCTTCCCATTGTGGTCGATGATGACGTCCTTCGCGCGGCCCATCAGATACAACTGGCCCTCCGCGTCCAGACGTCCCAAATCGCCCGTGTGCAGCCAGCCGTCCTTGAGCACCGCCTCGGTGGCCTCGCGGTCGCCGAAGTAGCCGGGCATGACGTTGGGGCCCTTGGCCAACACCTCGCCCAGGCCGTCGTTGTCCGGGTTGAGGATGCGCAGCTCGATGCCGGGCAGCGCGCGGCCCACCGTGCCGGGCTGACGCTTGTTGCCGGGCTTCGTCACCGCCAGCACCGGCGCGGCCTCCGTCAGGCCGTAGCCCTCCGTGATGTTGAAGCCCAGCTCGTGGAAGGCCTTGTGCACGTCGTCCGGCAGCGCGGACCCGCCCGACACGATGACCTTGATGCGCCCGCCGAACTTGCGGTGCACCGGCCAGAACAGCAGCTTGCCCAGGTTGATGTTGTTGCGGTTGCGCAGCTCGCCGTGGGTGGCCAGCAGCGCCTTGAGCGCCTGTTCCACGAAGGGCGGGCGGCTGGCGAACTCCTGCGTGATTTTGCGGTGCAGGAGCTGCCACAGCGCCGGCACGCCCACCATGGCGGTGATGCGGCCCGTCTCGAACACCTCGCCCAGCCGGTCCGACGTGAGCTCGTCGATGTACGTGATTTCCGCCCCGCGCCAGAACGGGGTGAGGAAGCCGGCGGCGAACTCGAAGGTGTGGTGCAGCGGCAGCACGGACAGCACGCCGTCGCCCACGCCGATGTCGAAGGTCCCCGCCAGCTTCGCCACCAGCGCGGCGAAGTTGCGGTGGGTGAGCATCACGCCCTTGGGCGTGCCCGTGGTGCCGGAGGTGAAGATGATGCTGGCCAGGTCGTCCGCGGCGGCGGACTTGCGCACCGGCCCGATGCGGTCCGGGTGCGCCGGGTCGCCCGTCATCGCCTCCGCGAGGCTGGCCACGGTGACGCCGTCACCCAGCGCGGCGAAGAGGCCGGGGAAGTCCCGGGCCGCGTCCTCGGAGACGAGGCACGCGCGCGCCTCCGCCCGGCGGGCGATGTTGACCAGCTCCGCCTCGCTGAGGCCCGGGTCCACCGGCACGACGGTGGCGCCCGCGCGCAGGATGCCGAAATAGCTGATGCCCCACTCAGGCCGGTTCTCCGACACCAGCAGCACGCGGTCCCCGTGCTTGATGCCCGCGGCCAGCAGGAAGCTGCCCACGCGTGAGGCGTAGCGGTGCACCTCGCCGTAGGTGAAGCGCTCTTCCTTCTCGCCCGCCACCATGCGGAAGGCCACGCGGTGCCGGTACGCATGCACCGTGGCTTCCATCAGCTCCAGCAGGTCGCGGTGCGCGGGGATGACGGTGCGCTTCTCGCGCTCCGACTCCATGCCCGGGAAGACCCACTTCTCCAGGCCGGGGAGGTGGGTCCCCAGGAAGTACTCGCGCCAGTCGATGTGCTCCGGGTCCCAGGGCACCTTCAGCCGGTCCGCGTGCGCCATGCGCGCGTAGACGGAGCGCGTGTTGTCGCAGCGGAAGACGTAGCGGTTCTCGTAGAGGAAGGGGAGGAACAGCTCCGTCAGGGCGATGATGCCCTGGGCGTTGTCGTCCACCTCGTCCAGCGACACCTTGGCCTTGTCCAGCATGGCCTGGACGGCGGGCGCGCCCCACGCGGGCCGCACCTCGTCGATGGCCTTCTTCAAGAAGCGCGCGCCGCGCAACAGCATGGGCGCGCTGAACAGCTCGAACTCCTGCTTGCTGACCGGCTGCGGCTCGATGCGCGAGCGCAGCTTGTTCATCAGCGCGTTGCCGGACTCGCGGTTGCGGTAGTAGCGGCGCCGGTACAGGCCCACCAGCTCCACCGAGCGGCCGGCGTAGAACGGATTCTCGTCGCCGGACGCGAGCTGGTAGATGCGCCGCTCCTCCACGTCCATGGCGTGCGCGGTGATGCCAATGGTGGCGCCCGCCACCTGGTCCACCGGGATGATGTCCAGGATGGTGCTCTCACCCGCGGGGATGCCGCCCGGGCCCTTGATGCCCGCGAAGGCGAGCGGAGCGGAGGTGGTGAAGCCCTCGTTCCATCCCGGGAAGGGGAAGTGCCGCGCGCTCTCCACGATGGAGGGCCGGACGATGGAGTAGCGCAGGCCCGGCGTGGCCGCGAGCACCTGCTCACCCAGGGACTTGGTGTACGTGTACGTGTTGGGCCAGCCCCAGTGGGCGGCGCGCTCCATGCCGGCGCGCACCAGCTCGCCGCTGAGCCACAGCTTGCGCTCACGGCCGACGGCCAGGCGCAGCGTCTTCTCGTCGTTGGTGTCGCGGCCCTCTTCCACCAGGCGGTCCAACGCCTTCTTGCGGAAGGTGGACGTGAGGGCGCGGTCATCGGCCTGCTCTCGCAGCCGCGCGACGATGCGCGCCGAGTCCTGGAGCTCCTGCTCCAGGCTGAAGTCGCGCCCGTCCATCTCGTCCCGCTTGGGGAAGTAGCCGCGAACCTCCTCGTCCTCGAAGACGAGCCCGCTGCGGTTGCCGGCCACGAAGGCCGTGGACATGTGAATCAGCGGCACGGACCAGCGCAGCGCCAGCTCCGCGGCGAACTTCAGGCCGTGGGTGTTGACGTTGAGGCCCACCTCCAGCGACGGATTGAAGGACACCAGGCCCGCGCAGTTGATGAACGCGTGCACCTTGCCGGTGAGCTCCGCCACCTGGGCCTCTTCCAGGCCCATCCACGGGTCGGTGATGTCGCCGTCCAGCACCTCCACCTTCTGGCGGATGAACGCCAGCGCGCCTTCGTCCCCCAGGCTGTCGCGCAGCGGCTGGAAGGGCTCGCTGACGGCCACCTTGTCGAAGAAGCGGCGCTCGGCGGAGGCGGTGTTGCCCTTGCGGACCAGCACGTAGACCTTGTCCAGGTCGTTCCCGTAGCGGGTCAACAGCATGGACAGCGTCACCTTGCCCACGAAGCCGGTGGCGCCCGCGAAGAGCAGGCGCTTGCCGGTGAAGGTCTGGGTGACGTTCAGCTCGGAGAGCGGAGACATGGGCGTCCTCACTTCACGTCCACCATCACCGTGGGCGCGATGCGCAGCAGGCTGATGGTGGCCGAGCGGCCCATGAACCCGCGGGCCTCTTCAATGGCCTCGGTGAGCGTGTCGGTGCGCTCCCAGCCCATCAGGGCGGGGACGTGGTTGTTCTCCGCGCCCGCGACGATGACCTTGCCCACGTGCTGGCGGCCGTTCTCGCCCCAGTACCACATGTAGAAGGGGTGGACGCCGTGGTAGGCGTTGCCCTTGCGGTACAGGTGCACGTAGCTGGGGTTCTCCGCGAACTCGCGCTCGTACTTGTGCTCCAGCTTCATGGAGTCGCGCGTCTCCGGCAGCAGCCGGTGGAAGAACTCGATGTAGCTGGGGTGGTGCTCCGGGTCGAACTCGTCGTAGGCCGGGTGCAGGAGGATGAGCACGCCCCCCTTCTTCACCAGCGGCACGCCGCGGTTCAGGTTGTAGAAGTAGCCCAGCCCCATCACCTGCACGAGCAGCGGGTTGAGGATGGAGTTGACGCTGTACGGGGAGATGAACGGGATGGGGAAGATGACGATGTCGCTCTGTCCCTCCACCGGCACCACGTACTGCTTGTAGCTCGTCTCCAGCGTCTTCGCGTGCGTGGGCTCCGTGGCCCCGGCGTAGACGCCCGTCACGTCATAGGGCGCGGGGATGGAGTTGAGCACCTTGCGCGCCGCCGCGCGCGGCACCTTGGACAGCGCGAAGCGCATGGCCTGGAACTTCAGCCGGTCCGCCTCCGTGTAGTCCTCTTCCTTCTTCGCCAGGAAGTCGGTGGGGCCGCCGAACATGCGGTTGTTCAGCGCCGTCTCGATGTGGAAGACCTTCAGGTGCTTGTCGATGTTGCGCCCGATGCGCTCGTTGCTCTTGTAGAGCGCGCTCGTCTTCGGCTCCATGTAGCTGTCGGAGTCGCGGATGGTCTTCGGGTTGTGGTGGTGGCGCAGCGACGCGTAGTTGGACACGCCGGTGCCCATGGACTTGTGCCCGCCGTTCATGGGCACGAAGTTCACATTCACATAGACGATGAGGTCGCTCTCCGCCACGCGGCGGTTCACCGACACCTCCTCGCCGTGGGACGTGCGCTCCAGCGCGACCATCCCGTCCGGGTCCTCCGCGTCGTGGTTGTAGTAGCGGTCCGGGTAGTAGGCGTCGAAGATCTTCTCGCCCACCATGCGCTTCATCTCGCCTTCCGTCATCCGGCGGTGGAGGGCGTTGGCGATGACCAGGTGGATGTCGTCCACGCCGCTGTCAGCGGCCAGCTCCAGGACGATTTCCAGGATGGTCTGCCGCACGTCCGGCGTCACCATGGGCGGCAGCGGCACGCTGATGTCGTCGATGACGCACGTCAGCCGCATGCCCGGCTTGAGCAGCGCGTGCAGCGGCTCCATGCCCTCCGGGTTGTTGATGGCGTAGCGGATGGCGGCCTTGACGTTGGGCACGCCGGCCAGGGGCGGGCGCGGGAAGATGACGCGCGTGCCCACCGGAAGGTCTTCCTGCAGGAAGTTCTCACCGTGGAACAGCACGCGCGGCGGGCTGCCCTTCTCGGTGATGACGACCTGGCTTTCCTCGTCGTACAGCTTCTGGAGCGTCTTGAACGGGCGCATGGAGATGGGCTCTTACTTGAGGTCGAGGATGGGCCAGTTGTAGGCGCGCGCGATGGAGCGCAGCCGCAGGTCCGGGTTCACCGCGGTGGGGCGTCCCACCACCGCGAGCATGGCGTAGTCAGAGGCGCTGTCGGAGTAGCCGTGGCACTTGTCCAGCGACAGGCCTTCCTTGGTGCAGTAGGCGCGGATGGCGTTGGCCTTGTTCGCGCCTTCGATGATGGGCGGAATCACCTTGCCCGTCGCCTTGCCGCCCACGAACTGCATCTTGTTGGCGATGAGGTCGTCGGCGCCCAGGTGCCGGGCCAGCGGGCGCATGGTGAAGTCCAGCGCGCCCGTGACGAGCACAATCTTGCAGCCGCTGCGGCGGGCCTGGTCGATGAGGTCCTGCGTCTGCGCGAAGAGGGCGGGCTGGAGCACGTCCTCGAACATGTCCTCGGCGATGGTGACCAGGCGGTCCTCGCTGAGGCCGGCGTAGTACCGGTAGAAGAACTCGTTGAACGTCTTGCGGTCCAACGCGTCCATGACGCCGAACAGGGGCACGCTGAGCGCGGTGCTCAGGGTCCGTCCGGCCATTCCCAGGACGGAGCCTCGGTTCATCGCGTAGTACGCGTAGACGTGAACGACGTTCGTCTTCACGAGCGTCCCGTCGACATCGAAGAAGGCAGCTTTCGCGGACATGGGGCTGCGGGCTTCCTGACACTCTGAGGGGGGTGAGGTCAACGATGCCGGGACGGCGGAGGGCCTCCCGGCGGCTCAGGGAGAAGGGGCTACAGCCACCCCTGTTCCCGGTACCACAGCGCGCTGCGGCGGATGGACTCCACCGGGTCATGCCGGGGCTGAAAGCCCAGCAGCCGTTCGGCCTTGGCCCCGGAGCAGGTCCAAGCGGGCGCCAGGAGCTGCCGCGCCAGCTTCCGGTTCAGGGCCAGCTTGCGCCCCGTCAACCGGGACACGCCGTCCGCCGCCGCGGCCAGGCCCTTGAGTACGCCTGGACGCAGGCGCACCGTGCGAGGGTTCAGCCCCAGCGCCTGGGCCCCCACCTCCTGGATGGTCTCCAGTGACAGGGGGGCGCTGGGGCCCGCGCAGAAGAAGGCCTCGCCCAGCGCGGCCGGGTGGGTGGCCTGGATGAGCATCAACGCCACCACGTCCTCCACGTCCACCAGTGTCAAGGGCCGGGGGCCGCCGGTCAGCTCCAGCCGGATGCCGCGCTGTGCCAGCTTGAAGAACGCGAGGTTCTCCTTGTCCCAGGGGCCCATGATGCGAGGCGGACGGCACACCGTCACCGGCAGCCGATCCGCGTAGGAGAAGACGATGCGCTCCGCCTCGGCCTTGCTCTCCCCGTACCACTCATAGGGGTGGAAGGGGTCTTCCTCCACATGGGGCCGGGTGGGGGTGGAGGGCCCGCTGGCGGCCAGCGAGCCCGCATGGACCAGCCGGGGACGGTGGCCCGCGGCCACCATGGCGTCGCAGAGGTTCCGGGTGCCCTCCGCGTTGACGCGCATGAAGTCGTCGCGTGTCGCGCCGCGGCGTACGCCCGCGAGGTGGAACACGACGTCCTGACCGGCCACCGCGGCCGCCAGCGTGGCGGGGAGGGTGACGTCCCCCTCCGCTCGTGTGTACGCCACCCCGGCGAGCCCGGAGGCGTCCCCGTGAGGGCGCAACAGGCATGTGACTGTGTCGCCGCGCGCCGCCAGGGCCTTGGCCAGCCACGTCCCCAGGAACCCGCCAGCACCGGTGATGAGGACTCTCATGGCGGCATTTCATCCAAAAAAACACACCCGGTCCGCAAGGAGAATCCAGCGCGGGTTTGGGCCACCCGACGCTCCGGCAAGGCGTCTTCCGAGGGACGTTGACGCGCAGGCGCCTGATTTTCGGGCCCCAGCGGGGCTCCGAAGGGGAATGGCGTGGATCACGCCGTGCGCGCTGGAGCCTGATTTTCGGGCTCCAGCGGCGTTCATGGCGGGGCGCTCAGAGGGAAAATCGCAGGAGAGGGCTGTTTTTCGGGCTTGGGCGTGCTACTTCTACGCCGCATCGGCTGTCGCTTCACATAAGCAACGCCGTACAACGTCCCCTTCGGAGGGGAGGAGACTCAAGACGAATGGCCGCCAAGAAAGCTGCTGCGAAGAAGGCTCCCGCTGCGAAGAAGGCCCCCGCCGCGAAGAAGCGCACGCCGAACGCGTCGTTCATGAAGGAAATGACGCCTTCCGCCGCGCTCGCTGAGATCGTCGGCACCAAGCCGCTTCCGCGCACCGAGGTTGTCAAGAAGCTCTGGGCCTACATCAAGAAGCAGGGCCTGCAGGACGCGAAGAACAAGCGGCAGATCAACGCCGACGACAAGCTCAAGCCCATCTTCGGTGGCAAGAAGAACGTCACCATGTTCGAGATGACGGCGCTGGTGAACAAGCAGCTGAGCTGAGGACTGGCCGGGGTCTCCCGGTGGCCGTACTTGGGGCTCGCCGCGCTACGCGGCGGGCCCCTTGCATTTCCAGGGGTTGGGCGCTGGGACGGAGCGTTGGATAGAGGGCGGACGGCCCACTGCGTGCTGGCGGTGTGAGCGCGGGCGGCCTACCTCTGCTCCCCATGTTGCTCGACGCCTTGGAAGAAGAGGGCTCCGTTTCGAACGGGGCGGGTGGCGCCACGATGACGTCGGAGTCGCTGGCGGAAGGGCTCTACACCCGTGTCCAGGAGGACCTGGAGACGCGGCCGCACACCCCCTTGTCCACGTACCGGGTGCAGTTCCACAAGGGCTTCACCTTCGACGACGCCCGGCACATGGTGCCGTACCTGGCCCGCCTGGGGGTGAGCGACCTCTATGCCTCGCCCTATCTGAAGGCCACGCCGGGCAGCACGCATGGCTACGATTGCGTGGACCACCAACAGTTGAATCCCGAGGTGGGCACGGAGGCGTCGCACGCGGCGCTGTGCGCGGCGCTGCGGGAGCGGGGCATGGGGCAGGTGTTGGACGTGGTGCCCAATCACATGGGCATCGAACGGGACAACCGGCTCTGGTTCGACGTGCTGGAGAACGGGCCGTCCTCCGTCTACGCGAAGTTCTTCGACATCGACTGGTCGCCGGTGAAGGAGGAGCTGCGCAACCAGGTGCTGCTCCCGATTCTGGGGGACCAGTACGGCATCGTCCTGGAGAAGGGGGAGCTGAAGCTCGCCTTCCGCGAGGGCGCCTTCTTCCTCCACTACTACGAGCACACGCTGCCGGTGGCGCCGCGGCAGTACTCCCGCATCCTCCAGCACGGGCTGGAGCGGCTGGAGTCGCGGCTGGGCGGCGAGCACCCCAGCATGGTGGAGCTGCTGTCCATCCTCACCGCCATTGACCACCTGCCGGCGCGCACGGAGGTGGAGCGGGCCCGCGTGGTGGAGCGTCACCGGGAGAAGGAGGTCATCAAGCGCCGGCTGGCCGCGGTGGCGGCGGAGAGCGAGGAGGTGCTGGCCTACATCGAGGACAACCTCCGCGTCTTCAACGGCGAGCCGGGCAACCCCCGCTCGTTCGACCTGCTCGACGCGGTGTTGGCGCAGTGCAGCTACCGGCTGGCGCACTGGCGGGTGGCGGGCGAGGAGATCAACTACCGGCGCTTCTTCGACATCAACGGCCTGGCCGCCCTGCGCGAGGAGGACCCGGACGTCTTCAAGGAGGCGCACGGGCTCATCTTCCGGTGGTTGCGCGAGGGGCTCGTCACGGGGCTGCGCATCGACCATCCCGACGGGCTCTTCGACCCGACCGCGTACTTCCTGGACCTGCAGGAGGGCTTTTTCGTGGAGCGGGCCCATGCCCTGTTCCTCCAGTCCCACGCGGAGGACGACACGCGCTGGCCCGCGGTGGAGGCCTCGCTGCGCGAGCGCTGGCGCGCGGAGGTGACGCAGCATCCCGACAGCCCGCTGCGCAAGGCGATGTTCGTGGTGGTGGAGAAGATTCAGGGCGGGCGTGAGCGCATGCCCGAGTCCTGGGCCGTGCACGGCACCACCGGCTACCGCTTCGCCAACGCGGTGAGCGGCCTCTTCGTGCAGCCGGACGCGGAGAAGGCGCTGACGGAGACCTACGAGCGCTTCGTCGGCGGGCACGCGGAGTTCGCCGAGCTCGTCTACCAGAAGAAGCTGCTCATCATGCGCGTGTCCATGGCCAGCGAAATCAACGTGCTGGCGCACGAGCTCAACCGCATCTCGGAGATGAACCGGCGCACGCGCGACTTCACCCTCAACTCGCTGCGGCGGGCGCTGGTGGAGTTCATCGCCCTGTTCCCCGTCTATCGCACGTACGTGGACGGCTGGCGTCCGGAGCTGGACGCGCGCGACGTGCAGTACATCGAGTGGACCATCCAGCGCGCCAAGGAGCGCAACGCCACCACCAACGCGTCCATCTTCGAGTTCCTGCGCGACGTCCTCCTGCGCCGCTATCCGGAGCACGCGGACGCGCGGGAGCGCGCCGACATGCTGCGCTTCGCCATGAAGCTGCAGCAGGTGACGGGGCCCGTCATGGCCAAGGGCCTGGAGGACACCGTCTTCTACATCTACAACCGGTTGGTGAGCCTCAACGAGGTGGGCGGCGAGCCGGAGCGTTTCGGCGTCCACGCCAACACCTTCCACCTGCGCAACCAGGAGCGCGCGGAGCGGTGGCCGGCCAGCCAGCTCACCTCCAGCACGCATGACACCAAGCGCAGCGAGGACGTGCGCGCGCGCATCAACGTGCTGACGGAAGTGCCGGAGGAGTGGCGCAAGCGCGTGAAGAAGTGGGCCCGGCAGACGGAGCCGGCGGTGTCGCTGCTGCCCTCGGGGCCCGCGCCCACGGCCAACGACGCCTACCTCTTCTTCCAGACGGTGGTGGGGGCCTGGCCCATGGGGAAATCCCACTCCGCCCAGGAGCTGGAGGACTTCCAGCGCCGGGTGCGTGAGTACATGGGCAAGGCCATCAAGGAGGCCAAGGTCCGCACCTCGTGGACCAACCCGGACAGCGCCTATGACGACGCGGTGGCGCGCTTCGTGGACGGATGCTTCGACCCGAAGGTGTCTGGCGGCTTCCTGGAGGATGTGCGTGACTTCAAGCGCTCCATCGAGCGGGCGGGCCAGTACAACGCGCTGAGCCAGCTCCTCTTGAAGATGGCCTCGCCTGGGGTGGTGGACACCTACCAGGGCAGCGAACTGTGGGACCTGTCACTGGTGGACCCGGACAACCGGCGGCCGGTGGACTTCGTCCAGCGCGCCCAACTGCTGGAGGCCCTGGATGCCGAGGCCTCCCAGGACCGGGCCGCGCTCAGCGGCCGGCTGGCGACGGACCTGGATGACGGCCGCGTGAAGCTCTACGTCCTGGCGGAGTCCCTGCGGCTGCGCCAGCGCCAGGCGGCCCTCTTCCGGAGCGGGGGCTACCGGGCGCTCGAGCTGACGGGCCCCCGGGCGCGGGCGGCCGTCGCCTTCTCGCGGGAGCTGGGGGACGTGGTGGTGGTGGCCTGCGCGCCGCGTTACACCCAGTCCGCCCTGGAGGCCCCCGAAGGGCTGGCCGGTGCGTACGGCAGCACGTTCCTGGACCTTCCGGAGGCATATGCGGGCATGATGTTCCGCGATGTGTTCACCGGACGTCAGGTTCGGCCTGAGCGTGGACCGGGCGGCGCGGTGCTGCCACTCGGGCCGCTCCTGGCGGAGTTTCCGGTGGTGTTGCTGGAGAGGAGCGCCGGATGAGGAGGGCCGAGGTGCTTCCAGGGAAGCCGTATCCCCTGGGCGCCACGTTCGATGGGCACGGAGTCAACTTCGCCGTGTTCAGCGAGCACGCGAAGAAGGTCGAGGTCTGTCTCTTCGACCCGGAGGACCCCGCGAAGGAGACACGCCGCTTCCCCCTGCTGGAGACCACCCATCAGGTGTGGCACGGCTACGTGCCCGGCCTGCGGGCCGGAGCCCTCTACGGGCTGCGCGTCCACGGCCCCTACGAGCCGAAGAAGGGGCTGCGCTTCAACCCCCACAAGCTGCTGGTGGACCCGTATGCCCGGGCCATCCACGGCCAGGTGGACTACCAGGCGCCCATCTACGCCTACACGCCGGGGGCGAAGGAGGATGACCTCACCTTCGACGCGCGCGACGACGCCGCGGCCGTGCCCAAGGGCGTGGTGCTGGGCGAGGACACCTTCGACTGGGAAGGGGATGCGCCGCCCGACGTGCCCTGGCACGACACCGTCATCTACGAAGTCCACGTCAAGGGCTTCACCAAGCTGCACCCGCGCGTCCCGGAGGCCCTGAGGGGCACCTACGCGGGCCTGTCCCACCCGGCGAGCATCGAGCACCTGAAGAAGGTGGGCGTCACCGCGGTGGAGCTGCTGCCCATCCAGCACATCGTCGACGAGCCCTTCCTCATCCAGCGCGAGAAGGTCAATTACTGGGGCTACAACACGCTGGGGTTCTTCGCGCCGGACGCGCGCTACAGCGGCTCGGGGTCGCTGGGCGGGCAGGTGGACGAGTTCAAGCGCATGGTGAAGGAGCTTCACCGCGCCGGCATCGAGGTGCTGCTCGATGTCGTCTACAACCACACCTGTGAAGGCAACCAGTTGGGCCCCACGCTGTCCTTCAAGGGCCTGGACAACGCGGCCTACTACCGGCTCACGGAGAAGGACCCGCGCTACTTCATGGACGTCACCGGGTGCGGGAACTCGTGGAACGCCACGCACCCGTACGCGCTGAAGCTCATCGCCGACTCCCTGCGCTACTGGGTGGAGGAGATGCACGTGGACGGGTTCCGCTTCGACCTGGCCACCACCCTGGGGCGTGACCGGCACGGCTACGACACCCGCGCGGCCTTCTTCCAAATCATCCACCAGGACCCGGTGCTCAGCCGGGTGAAGCTCATCTCCGAGCCCTGGGACGTGGGCGACTTCGGCTACCAGGTGGGCAACTTCCCGGTGCTGTGGAGCGAGTGGAACGGCAAGTACCGCGACACCATCCGCCGCTACTGGAAGGGAGACGACCGGCAGGCCGCGGAGATTGGCTATCGCCTCACGGGCAGCTCGGACCTGTTCGCGCTGTCGGGGCGCAAGCCCGCCGCGAGCGTGAACTTCGTCACCGCGCACGACGGCTTCACGCTGCACGACCTCGTCACGTACAACGACAAGCACAACGAGGCGAACGGCGAGGAGAACCGGGACGGCGCCAACGACAACCACTCCTGGAACTGCGGCGTGGAGGGCGAGACGACGGACGCGAAAATCAACACCCTGCGCGAGCAGCAGAAGCGCAACTTCCTGGCCACGCTCTTCCTGTCCCAGGGCGTCCCCATGCTGGTGGCCGGCGACGAGATGGGCCGCACCCAGAAGGGCAACAACAACGCCTACTGCCAGGACAACGCGCTGTCGTGGGTGGACTGGGAGCTGAACGACACGCAGCGGGAGCTGCTGGACTTCACCTGCGCCCTGACGAAGCTGCGGCGTGAGCAGCCGGTGTTGCACAAGCGGCGCTTCTTCCGCGGCGCCCATATGTGGGACAGCGAGCTGAAGGACCTGGCGTGGTTCCGGCCCGACGGCAAGGAGATGCGCAAGGACGACTGGGAGAAGCCCTACGTGCGTTCCCTGTCGTTCCTGCTGGGCGGAGACGCCATCGCGGCGCCGGACGACGAGGGGAACCGGATTGTCGGGGACACGGTGCTGGTGCTGATGAACGCCCACCACGAGCCCATCACCTTCATGCTGCCCGCCTTCGAGTGGGGGGCGGACTGGGAGCTGGTCGTGGACACGGCGGTGTGTGGTGAGTCGCCACGCACGCACACGCCGGCGGGGGGAAACGTCCAGGTGGTGGGCCGCTCCCTGGTGGTGCTGCGCCGCCCGGCGACGGAGTAGCCCCTCGTTTCAACGCAAGGGGTCGACGCCCGGGCGGCCCGCCGGTAGGGTGCGCCCCGTCGTACCCTGCAACAGGATTGCTACGTGAATAACCAAGTCGCGCTTTGGGTCGGTTTCAACGTCTTCGTCCTCGCGATGCTCGCGCTGGACCTCGGTTTGTTCCGTCGCAAAAGCGCCGCGGTGACGCCGAAGGAGGCCGGCCTCTGGACGTTGGTGTGGATTACCCTCAGCCTGATTTTCTGCGCGGGCATCTGGCACTTCCAGGGCCCCACGGTGGGCCTCCAGTGGCTGACGGCGTACGTGGTGGAGTACGCGCTCTCCGTCGACAACCTCTTCGTCTTCCTGATGGTGTTCAGCTACTTCCGGGTGGCGCCGGAGCACCAGCACCGGGTGCTCTTCTGGGGCATCATGGGCGCGTTCGTCATGCGCGCGGGCCTCATCATCGCCGGCACGGCGCTGGTGAAGCAGTTCCACTGGCTCATCTACATCTTCGGCGCGTTCCTCGTCTTCACGGCCGTGAAGATGCTGGTGTCGAAGGACGAGGAGATGGACCCGGAGCAGAAGGGCATCGTGAAGTTCGCGCGGCGGGTGCTCCCCGTGGCGCGCATGGGTGAGGGCAGCCGCTTCACCGTGCAGGAGGATGGCCGGCGCAAGTTCACGCCGCTGTTCATCGTGCTGGTGGTGGTGGAGGCCACCGACCTGCTCTTCGCGCTGGACTCCATCCCCGCCGTGCTGGGCATCAGCCAGGACGCCTTCATCATCTACACGTCCAACGTGTGCGCGATTCTGGGCCTGCGCTCGCTGTTCTTCGTCGTGGCCAGCCTGATGGACAAGTTCCACTTCCTGAAGCTGGGCCTGAGCGCGATTCTGGGCTTCGTGGGCGTGAAGATGCTCATCACCTTCTTCGACATCCACCTTCCCATTGGCATCTCCCTGGGCGTGATTGGCGGCGTGCTGGTGGCCGCCATCGTCGCCTCGCTGGTGTGGCCCAAGCAGCCGGAGCCCGGACAGGACCGGGAGAGCGCCAAGACGTGAGCCGGAGGGCGCCGGGTGTCGTCCAACCCGGTGTTTTCCTTGCAAGTGGGTGCGGTTGCCGCCAAATCTGGGGGCATGTCCTCCAGTGCGACGACCGACGGCATCCGCATCACCGTGAAGCCCGCCTACTGGCCGGAGCGCAGCGCTCCGGAGTCCGGGCAGTTCGCCTTCATGTACACGGTGGAGATCGTCAACGAGGGCGACGTGCCGGCGCAGCTCAAGGCCCGCCACTGGGTCATCACCGATGCCACGGGCAAGGTGGAGGAGGTCCGGGGCGAGGGCGTGGTGGGCCGTCAGCCCCACCTGGGGCCCGGGGAGCGGTTCGAGTACACGAGCTGGGCCATGCTGCGCACGCCCTTCGGCACGATGCGCGGCAGCTATGACATGGTGCGGCCGGACGGCACGCGCTTCGACGCGCGCATCGCCGAGTTCGCGCTCACCCTCCCCAACTCCCTGCACTGATGCCTACGCCGACTTCGAAGCGAGGGCTGCTGCTCATCAACCTGGGCACGCCGGATGCGCCGGAGGCGGCACCGGTGCGCCGCTACCTGCGCGAGTTCCTCAATGACCCGCGCGTCATCGACATCCATCCGGTGGCCCGTTGGGCGCTGCTCAACTTCGTCATCCTCCCGGTGCGCCCGGCGAAGAGCGCGGAGGCGTACCGGAAGATTTGGATGAAGGAGGGCTCGCCGCTGCTCGTGTACAGCCAGGCCCTGGCGGACCAGGTGGCGCAGCGGCTGGCGGGGCAGTACGAGGTGGCGCTGGGCATGCGCTACGGCTCGCCGTCCATCCCGGACGCGGTGGCGTCCCTGCAGGCGCGAGGCGTGTCCGAGTTCACCGTGCTGCCGCTGTATCCGCAGGAGGCCACGTCCTCCACGGCGTCCTCGCTGGCGCGCACCTACGAGGTGCTGACGCAGGGGTGGGACGTGCCCTTCGTCCGCGCGGTGCCGGCCTTCTACGAGCACCCGGGCTTCCTCGACGCCTTCACCACCGTGGCGCGGCCCGTGATTGAGGACTCGCGCGCCGACTACGTCCTCTTCAGCTTCCACGGCCTGCCAGAGCGGCACATGCGCAAGAGCGACCCCACCGGGGCGCATTGCCTGGCCAGCTCCTCCTGCTGTGACGCCATGACGGACGCGAACCGGCACTGCTACCGCGCGCAGAGCTACGCGACGGCGCGGGGGCTGGCCCAGCGGTTGGGGCTGCCGGCGGACGGGTGGAGCGTGTCCTTCCAGTCGCGGCTGGGCCGCACGCCGTGGGTGAAGCCGTACACGGACGTGGTGCTTCCAGAGCTGGCGCAGAAGGGCGTGAAGCGCCTGGCGGTGATGTGCCCGGCCTTCGTGGCGGACTGCCTGGAGACGCTGGAGGAGATTGGCCTCCGCGCGCGGGAACAGTTCCTGGAGGCGGGAGGGGAGTCCCTGACGCTCGTCCCCTCCCTCAACGCCCACCCGACCTGGGTGGACGCCGTGGTGCAGTTGGTGCGCGAGTCGGACGGGCCGCCTACTGCTCCGGCTGGGCCGTTGGCGTAGGCGCGGCCTTCGCCGAGGAGAGGCGCAGCTTCAGGCCGCCGGTGGGGACCTGGAGCGCGGCGGTGGGGAAGCGGCCCTTCGTCACCGTGGTGAGGGTGCCTTCCCAGGAGCGCCACTGTCCGGCCTTCACCAGGAACTCGCCGCGGCCGGTGATGGTGACCTCGGCGCTGGCGTCGGCGTCCGACGGGGGCTTGCTCTTCGGGTTCTCCGACGCGGCCTCCGCGTCTTCCTCGGCGGCGCGCGCGGGGGAGGTGGGCGGCGCGTCCTTCGCGCGGACCTTGCCGGCCAGCGTCTCGGAGATGTCGTACTCCAGCGTGGCGACCTGCTCGCCGCCTTCGACAGGCGTCAGGCTGACGAGCTTCACGCGGTTGCGGCGCTCGGGCTGGCCGGGCTGGAACTGCGTGCCCAGCTCATCGGTGAGAATCAACTGGGTGCCGAGCGACCAGGTGTCATTGGGGCCCACGGGGTCCCGCGGGAGCTCCAGCACCAGCGTGGCGATGTTCCGCGTGGCGCCCTGCAGGCCGTCGAGCACGAAGCCGCGCTCGCTCAGCGTGCCGACGTCGACATTCGCGTCGCTGCCCACGGGCGTGACGCGGAGGCGGTAGTCCCCCGAGTCGGTGAGCTCCAACGCGTAGGTGACGGCGTCGGGCAGGGGGGCGACGGGCGGCGCGGCGGGGGCGGGCTTCGCGGCGGCCTTGCCCTTGCCCTTGGCGCCCTTCGCGGGCGTCTCTGGCTCGGCGCTGGAGGCGGGGGCGGCACTGGTGCGCTCGAGGTCGAGCCGGTAGGCCGTGGACGCGCCCTTCGCGAGCTTCCACCGGAGGACGACCTTCGACGGGTCCACGGGCGGCTCCGCGGCGGCGGCCGCAGCGGGCGCTTCCGCGGGCGGAGGAGCGTCCTTCATCCCCGGCGGGCGGGGAATGGGCTCCATCTGCCCTCGAGGCTCTTCCTTACAGGCGGTCAGTGACAGGGCAACGACCAGGCCAAACACGCTTCGCTTCACGCGGGGACGCTCCTTGGCAGCCCTGGCGGGATATCGAAGCGAGCGAGGTCATTCAAGTACGTCACCCGGCCGCCGCGAGGCGAATGGCGCGAGGTCGATGTCGACCTGCGTCTTGACGTGACTGGCAATCTCTGGTCGCGGGGGCTCGGCCGGATACACGGAAAGTGACGACATGCGGCCGGCCGTCCGCTCTGTGCGTGTGCCACGGCCCTGCTTGCGTTTCGTGGCTGCTTTGCGAAGAAGCGGGGGCATGTCCGCGCCGCTCGATACGTCCGTGACTCCCTTGTTCGATACGGCCAGTGACGCGCTGGCGTGGCTGCGGGCGCAGGGGCTCGAGCACCTGTCGCGGTTGAGCCTGGCGGTGCTGATGCCGCTGGTCGAAGCCGCCTACCTCCCGCAGGCGCGGCCCGTGCTGGCCCGCCGCCGGTTGGTGGAGTTGTTGAGCACGGATTCGCTGGCGCGCTGGATGACGGAGGCGATGCCGTCGCCGCGGATGAAGGAGCTGTTGCCCACGCTCGCCTGGCGGTTCGTGGAGGCGGAGCGGTTGGGGGCGGAGGTGTCACGGGCCTCGCTCGGTGAGCGGCTGGCTCCGCCCGAGGATGTCCGGGCGCACCGCGTCCACGGGTTGCTGCTGGCGCTGCGTGCGCGTGTCCCGGCCGCCGTCGCCCCCCGGCCGATGCACGCGCTGGTGCCGGACCTGATGCAGTACGACGCGCCGCTCCCGGGCTTCCGTCTGCGGGAGACGCGCATCTCCGAGCTGCCGGTGGGCGCGCATGCGGGCTTCATCCTTCCGGAAGCCCGGCTGATTTTCTCCCCCACGGAGGTGACGGGAGACTGCACGTGTGGCGCGACGTTCTGTGTCCACCTGCTGGCCGTCATCGACACGGCGCTGCTGTGGCTTCGCCAGTCCTGGACGGAGACGTTTGGCGAGGAGCTGGAAGAGCTGGTCCGTCCCGGCTGGGAGCGTGCGCTGCGGGCGCTGGAGCGGGCTGTCGACGACAGTCCCGGTGGACCCGGTGGTGGCGAGGTGTCGTGGCGGTTGGATGTCATCAACGGGTACGGCGTGGAGCTCGCGCCGTATGTGCACAAGCGCAACAAGAAGGGGCAGCGCAGCACGGGCGCGAAGGTGAGCCGGCGCAAGCTGTTGCAGGACCATGGCTCGCAGCTCTCGGCGTCGGACGCGCGGCTGGCGGCGTTGCTGCCGGAGTCGGAGGCCCCCGCGTCTCGCGCGCTGCTCTTCGAACTGGTGGGCCACCCCCGCATCCACCTGGACGAGAACCCGGACCTGCTGGTGCGCATCGAGCGCGCCAAGGTCGGGCTCGTCGCCGAGGACCGGGATGGGGTGGTCATCGTGAGCGCGGGTGTGGACGGGGCGATGTTGCCCTCGGCGATGCTGGAGCGGGTGCGCCGGGCGCCGCCGGAGGAGGGGCTCTACGTCTGGGATGACAGCCAGCGGGTGCTCACGGTGCTGGACGCGGGCCCGGAGGTCCGCGCGCTGCTGTCGGCGCTGAACCGCCATGGCAATGCGTTTCCTCCGGAGAGTCACGTCGCGCTGTTGGACCAGTTGTCGAAGCTGTCGCTGCGCGTGCCCGTGGCGCTGCCTCGCAGTGTCATGGGGGAGTCGGTGCCGCTGCGCTACACCTCCGTGGTGCGCATGGAGGCCCACGCGAGTGGCGCGGTCCGCGTGGAGCTGCGCGCGAGACCACTGGCGGACAGTCCTACGTTCATTCCGGGCGAGGGGGCGCGGGATGTCCATGTCCGGCGCGGCACGGGCGCGGTGCACGCGGTTCGTGACTTCGTTCAGGAACGGGCGACGGCGGAGTTGCTCCAGGCGCGGTTGCCGCTGGATACCGCGGAGCCGGAGGAGCTGCCCTTCACGTTCCGCTTCACCAGTGCCCAGGGCGGGCTCGCGGTGCTCTCCGCGTGTACGGAGGTGGAGCCCCGGCCGGAGCTGGAGTGGGTGGGCGCGCCGGTGCGGCTGTTCCAGGCGCCCTCTCCGCAGGCGCTGAAGGTCATCCTGGAGCGGAAGCGGGACTGGTTCGGCGTGTTGGGCGGGCTCGCGGTGGAGGGGGAGCGGGTGGAGCTGGCGCGACTGCTCGATGCGGCTCGGCGCAAGGAGCGCTACGTCCAGGTGGACGCGACGTCGTACGTGGAGATTGAGGGGGCACTGCGGGAACACCTGGAGCGGCTCGCGGACCATGCGCATGCCACTCGGCATGGGCTGGAGCTGGGGCCGTCCGCGGTGGAGGCGATGAAGGCGCTCCAGGACGCGGGCGCGGACGTCGAGGCGGACAATACGTGGCAGTCGCTGGTGGAGCGCATCTTCGCGGCGAAGGAGCTGAAGCCTCGGGTGCCCGCCGCGTTGAAGACGTCGCTGCGGGACTACCAGTTGGAGGGCTTCCGCTGGCTGACGCGGCTGGCGTCGTGGGGCGCGGGTGGGGTGCTCGCGGACGACATGGGTCTGGGCAAGACGGTGCAGGCGCTGACGATGCTCCTGGACCGGGCCAAGTTGGGGCCCGCGCTGGTGCTGGCGCCGACGTCCGTGGCCTTCAACTGGATGGAGGAGGCGAAGCGCTTCGCTCCGTCGCTGCGGATGACGTCGTTCTCGGAGGTGTCGGACCGGGGGCAGACGTTGGAGAAGCTGGGGCCCAAGGACGTACTGGTGCTGAGCTATGGCCTGCTCACGCGGGACATCGAGCGGCTGTCGAAGCTGCGCTTCGCGACGATTGTCTTCGACGAGGCGCAGACGTTGAAGAACGCGACGACGCATCGCTTCCGGGCGGCCCGGGCGCTCCAGGGGGACTTCAAGTTCGCACTGTCGGGCACGCCACTGGAGAACCATCTGGGCGAGCTGTGGAGCTTGTTCGCCGTGGTCTTCCCGGGGCTGCTCGGGAGCTGGGAGGCATTCCGTTCTCGCTTCGCCGCGCCGATTGAGCGCGGTGTGGACCCGACGGCGGCGCCGGCGTTGGCGCGGGTGCTTCAGCCCTTCCTGTTGCGAAGGACGAAGGCGCAGGTGGAGGCGCAGCTTCCGCCTCGGACGGACATCCGGGTGCCCATCGTCCTGTCGTCAGAGGAGTGGGCGCTCTACGAGGACGCGCGCCTGGCCGCGCTGTCCGACCTGGAGACGCGCAAGCCGGTGATGAAGGAGCAGGAGCGGCGCATCGAAATCCTGGCGGCGCTCACGCGGCTGCGGCTCCTGGCGTCACATCCGCGGCTGTATGACGCGGGGTCGAAGTTGGAGTCGGCCAAGCTCGAACGCTTCATGGAGTTGGTGCGGGAACTGCGCGCGGAGGGGCACCGTGCGCTCGTGTTCAGCCAGTTCACGTCACACCTGGCGCTGGTGCGCGAGGTGTTGGACGCGGAGGGGATTGATTACGAGTACCTGGATGGGCAGACGCCCGCGGGGGCTCGGGCTGAGCGCGTGCGGGCGTTTCAAGAGGGCGACGTTCCGCTGTTCCTGATTTCGCTCAAGGCCGGAGGCTTCGGGCTGAATCTCACGGCGGCGACCACGGTGATTCACCTGGACCCGTGGTGGAACCCCGCCGTGGAGGACCAGGCCTCCGACCGCGCGCACCGGATTGGCCAGGAGCGGCCCGTGACGGTGTACCGATTGGTGACGCGGGGGACCATCGAGGAGCAGATGCTGTCCCTGCACGAGCACAAGCGCGCGCTGGTGGCGGGGGTGCTGGAAGGGAAGGACGCGGCGGGACGGCTGTCGACGCAGGATTTGCTGGGCCTGCTTTCTCAGCGGCTGGCGCCTCCTGGGGAGGAAGAGGCGCCTCGGACTCGGCACTGAGCTGAGGCGGTCACCGATGAATCCTTCCCCACAGGTTCTCGGTTCTCGCAGGGAGCGCGCCATCGAAGTAGTGCTTCGCAAACAGCAAGCTGAGCGCTCCGAGGATGATGATGCTTGTGACTCCCGACGCGGCAATCGAACGCCGTCGTTCTGCTTTCAAGCAGAGCCAGGCGAATGCGACGGTTGCGAACGCCCCTCTCAGGGGCCACCAGAAGAATGCGGAGCGAAGCAAGTAGCCCACTTCGGAGGGCTCTGAAACGCCGAGCCACATGATGAGTGCGGCGGCGGGGACGTATCGGATGAACTCGGTGGTCACGATACCAGTCCAGAAGGCCTTCGGCCCTGTTCTTCTGCAAATATAGACAGCCACGAGTTGTGCAATGCCTACGGCGATATCCGCGGCTCCGCTGCCGAAGCCCATGCAGTCCCCTTGACCACCGGATAGGGTGTAACCCATCTCCCACCCTGTCGCGCGGTTGACCAAAGACTCGATGAGCGCAACTGTGAGGACCGCGGTTACGGTCCATCCGAAAATCGGAAGCCATTCTGAGCGGAATTTCGCCAGCGGGGCGTTCGTAGTCGAAGCGGGCTCCATTTGGGAAACGTACTGAATTCCTGCCCCGGGGACGAGGGGGCCTTGATTCAGAGGGTTGTCACTCTCTTCCCCAGGTCAGGCTTTCGATTGCATCGGCGGCTTTTCTGCCAATGGTGTCGTTCCAGCCGGGAACTGGAGTTGGATCTTCAATCAAGGCTTCAAGGACTGGGAGGAATGAGAGGTGCCGTGATGCGCCTAGCGCGAATATCACCCCATAGCGGACTTCAAGGGATGGATCCTCCAGGGCCTTCAAGAGGGTCCGCGCAGCGAGTTCGAATTCCTCCGTTTCGGGCTGAACCTTGTAGAACAGGTATGCAACTCCCTCTGCTGCCTGTCCTCGGACCACAGGGGCTTCCTGGACATCGGCGAGGATTCGCAGCATCAGCCCCCACAAGCTGACATCGCCGTGCCAGGAGAGCGCGAAGAGGATTCCCTGCCTCGAAGCGGGGCGACTTTCGACCTCAAGCAGCTCCAGCAACCTGGGCGTGGTCGTCGAGTCACCTGAGAGAAGGTTCGCGGCTTGGATGATGGCGGTCGGGTTGGAACCAACGAGGGCTTGCAGGGCGGCTTCGCGTTGCTCATCGGAGAGAAGCGCTTGCTTGTCAGTGCTCATTCTTGGCCCCATCCACGTCATGGTGGTGCTGGCCCTGACGGCTTCACAGGTTGAGTGAGAAGAACTGGTGAAGGGTCTTCCAGGGAAGGATGGGGTTGATGTGAAAGTCATTCCATCGCAGGCTTAGGAGCCATAGGATCGCGAGGCTGATGATCGCCGATGCGCTCATGGCACGGGCGCTTGGACCCTCTCGTTTCACGCCGAGCCAAATGATGGCGCATGCTGCAACGAGAGCCCTCGCCGTCCACCAGAAGACTGCTGCATTGTATGGTCTACCTATCGGAATAGGGATATCCACGACGGCCCATGCCATCATCGCGGCTGCGGGGACATGCTGAACGAAGTGGGTGGTGACGACGCCAGTCCAGAGTGCTTTGGGGCCTTTTCTGCCACACAAGGCGACGGCCAGGATCTGCGTCATGCCAAGGAGGA
This sequence comes from Myxococcus hansupus, assembly GCF_000280925.3. Taxonomy (NCBI): domain Bacteria; kingdom Pseudomonadati; phylum Myxococcota; class Myxococcia; order Myxococcales; family Myxococcaceae; genus Pseudomyxococcus; species Pseudomyxococcus hansupus. The sequence continues at coordinate 6,789,638 of NZ_CP012109.1, read as the reverse complement.
CATCTGAAGCCGAGGACCCGATGCCAAAACAATCGTCGTATCCGCCGGTCATCGTGTAGTCCATTCGGCCGCTGGTCACCGCCAAGATCCCAATGCTCATTGCGACCGCGACGCTGGTCCAGCCGAGCCAACGACTCCATTCAAGACAGCGCGTCGTCAGTGGCGAGGCTGCGTCCGTCGAGCGGCTCATGGGCGAAGTATAACGCGAAGCGGGCTTGCCCGACGTGAATGGGGCCAGGTCACCCCTCAATCGTAGACCGACCACGGCTCTGGTCGACCGCGCGCATCGATCGCTTCCGCGTCCTGGCCGATAACGCCCCGCCAGTCGCCAGTGCTTACCGCGCCGAGGATCGCTTCTGCCGCCTCCTTGGCTGACAGGGGCTGATAGTTGGCGAAGGTGCCGAACCAGGACACCGCGAACGTCTGTTCCCACTCGTCGCGCGGTCCGACGACAAACGAGCCGCCGCCCACGACGCCCGCGTTGTTGAACAGCAGGTGGATGGCATCCGTTCCGTGCCCTTTGGTGACTTTCTTCACGAGCCGCGCAACCGACTTCTCCTCGGACACGTCGTGCAGATGCGCAGTCACGGATACGTCCGGGTTGAGCTTCCGTGCCCGTCGAACTGCCGCTTCCAGGCTCTTGCGGTCGACATCGCAAGCCGCGACATGTGCACCTCTGCGTACCAGTTGAAGCATCAGTTCAAGTCCGATGCCGGACGCGCCGCGTGTCACTACAGCAATGCGATTCTGGAGTGTCGCGAACGCAGCCTTCTCAGATACTCCCCTCGTCGAAGCCTTCGAATCCGTAGGCCTTGCCCGCGCGCTCGACAGTCGACTGGAGTTCGAACCCACTTTCGGTGCCGGCGATGAATCCATAGAGGCTGGCGGCCATGTACGCGGAAGCCTTCGGAGAACTCATGGGTGTTGGGTCACCCGAGAGAATGGGGCATCCCACCGCAGGTTCACGTGTGCGCTCCATCATCGAAGCTTACGTCGTAGGTTCTACGAAACGAACACCTGTCATCGCGAGTTGCCGCACCACGGTCACCATGCGTTGGCTCGCCATGATGAGGGTGGGCCAGTCCGAGAGTCTGAAAAGGTCGGGTGCGTCTGACATGGTGCGGACGTCGAAGCTTGGCAACTGAGGCATCGTGTGCCGGGATGAACCGCACTTGGGACACGGGGCGTTCTCTTGCGCACTCACATGCTCCCCGCGAAGCCGGCCTTGGAACTTCAACTGCATGGCGAGCAAGTATGGCGGCGACTTCCCGCGAAACTTCACGTTCACCGGACAGCCCGATAGTCCTCGAAGGCCTTCACCTTGAAGACGTTCCAGTGCTTCGCGCCGGATGTAGAGGGACCAGGGGTTCTGCAGGAAGAAATCGCCGAAGGTGCCTGTGCCCGTACCAGTCGGAGGCCCGAAATCCGCTCCGGGCTCCAATCGAGCCCCAGGGGGAGCGAAAGGACTGACTAGGTCTCGCAACCTGCGGAATTCTTCGAAGCTGACCTGCCGCCCTGGATTCTCAAGGGCTGTTCGCTCTGGAAACTCCGAGAGGTCGACACAAGGATACTGGAGGCCCGCCCATCCGCCGGCTGCACCGCAAGTCTCGCAAGCGGTCACACCCGGAAATCCCCACGGGAAGCGGACGGTCAAGTTTCCGGTGAAGCCCGCGGTTCTGTCTTCTTCGACGACATAGAACTTCACGGGCTCATTCTCCGTGGGCGCAGACCTATGGCGCCAAGATCGGGCTTCTTACCCGCGCGGAGCCGCAGCGCGGGACAGGCGGTCCCGGACCGCGATTCCCAACCCGCTCTCCGCGGGCAGGCACGCCACCAGGACGTCGTGCCCCTGGGCATCCGCCTCACGCAGCCGGGCATACAGCACGCGCGCTGCCTCTGCGGGCACAGTCGGCACGTCAAAGCGGGGCACATCGGGCGGCAATGCAAGGCTCGCGGGCCCGAGCACACCCACGCGCAATCCCTGTTCACGCAGTTCCTGAACGCGCGCCACGGCTTGCCCGGGCTCTGTCAGCACCACGCCCGCTCGCGGCGCATAGTGCGACTCCAGCGAACCCGATACGCGCACCGTGGCCGACGTGCGCACGGGCACCTTGCGCCCCAGCACCCGCTCCACGTCCTCCGCCGCCAGTCCACCTGGGCGCAGAATCGCGGGCGCCTCGGAGCTCAGGTCCACGATGGTCGACTCCACGCCCACCGTGCACGGACCTCCATCCAGGATGAAGTCCACATCGCTGCCCAGGTCCTCGCGCACGTGCTCGGCCGTGGTGGGGCTCACCTTGCCGAACCGGTTCGCGCTCGGCGCGGCGAGACCTCCGCCCAACTTCCGCAGCACCTCCAGCGCCACCGGATGGTTCGGCACGCGCAGGGCCACCGTGTCCTGTCCTCCCGTAATCGCATCCGTTGCGCGAGCCGTGCGCGGTAGCACCAGCGTCAACGGTCCGGGCCAGAAGGCCTCGGCGAGCTTCCGCGCCGCTTCCGGAACCTCGCGGGCCCAGGCCCCCAGGTGCTCCACGCCCGCGATGTGGACGATGAGCGGGTGGGTGGCGGGACGGCCCTTGATGGCGAAGACGCGGCGCACGGCCAGCTCGTCCTCCGCGTTGGCGGACAGGCCGTAGACGGTTTCCGTCGGCAGGGCGACGACACCGCCGTGCCGCAGCAATTCCACCGCGCGTTCAAGGGACTCTGGAGCAATCATGCGCGGCCGCACTGTCGCCCCAGGAGGGAACATGGGCAAGTCGCACGTCTTCGATGCACGCAGCAGGATGCCGGTTTCCGCCACCGAACTCTTCGCCTGGCATGCCCGGGAAGGGGCGTTCGAGCGCCTGGCACCTCCCTGGGAACGAACAGAGGTCGTGGAGCGCACCGGAGACGGCATCCGCACCGGCGCCCGCGTCGTCGTCCGGATGCGCGTGGGCCCCATCCCCCAGCGAATGGTGGCCGAGCACACCGCCTACGTCGAAGGCGCGATGTTCCAGGACACGCAGGTGTCCGGCCCCTTCGCGAAGTGGGTTCACTCCCATCGGATGTGGCCTGAGCCCGCCACGTCCACCTCCATCCTGGAGGACGATGTGGAGTACGTCCTCCCCGTGGGCCCGCTGGGCAGCCTCTTCGGAGGCGGCTTCGCGCGCCGCACCCTGGAGCGGATGTTCGCGTACCGGCACCGCATCACCCGCGAGGACCTCAAGCGTCACGCCGCCTTCGCGGACCAAGGGCCGCTCACCATCGCCGTCACCGGGGCCTCGGGGCTGGTGGGCTCGTCCCTGGTGCCCTTCCTCACCACGGGAGGGCACACCGTGAAGCGCCTGGTTCGCGGGAAGGCGGACCCCTCCCGGAACGAAGTCGCCTGGTCGCCCGACAAGGGCGAGGTGGACATCGATTCACTCGAAGGCGTCGACGCCGTGGTGCATCTGGCCGGCGTCAACGTGGCCGGCCAGCGTTGGACCCCCGAGTACAAGAACGCCATCCTCAAGAGCCGCACCGAGGGCACACGCACCCTGGCCGAGGCCCTGGCCCGGATGAAGCGAAAGCCCAAGGTGCTCGTGTCCGCGGGCGGAAGCAGCATCTACGGCGACCGCGGCGACGAGCTCATCACCGAGGAGAGCAGCACGGACGGGAAGGGCTTCCTCTCCCAGGTCGCGCGCGAATGGGAGGCCGCCGCCGCGCCCGCCGAGGCCGCTGGCATCCGCGTGGTCCACCTGCGCATCGGCCCCGTGCTGGATGCGCGCGAGGGCGCCTTGGCGAAGATGGTGCCCGCGTTCCTGGCCGGAGGCGGAGGTCCCATCGGCTCGGGGCAGCAGTGGATGAGCTGGGTGTCCCTGGAGGACGTGCTCGGCCTCATCCACTTCTCCGTGTTCACCGAGGCGGCGCGAGGGGCGCTCAACGCGGTGGCGCCGGGAGCCGTGAAACAAGGGGACTTCGCCCGGACATTGGGGCGAGTGCTCCGGCGGCCGGCTGTCTTCCCGCTGCCCGCTGGCGTGGTGCGCACGCTCTTCGGTGAGATGGGCCAGGAGGCGCTGCTGGACGGCGCTCGGATTGCGCCGCAGGCGGCCCAGCGGCTGGGGTTCGCCTTCCTCCTCCCTGACCTGGAAGGCGCGCTGCGGTTCACGCTGGGTCGCACGACGGAGGGCCCTGAATACCGCCATTCTTAGCGAGTCCGGCGCTTGACAATCCCCTCCGCTGCGCCAGAAGGAACGACGCATTCGAAGGGGAGAGGACACCTGATGATTCAGGTCGAAGGGCTGACCAAATACTACGGTGAGCACGCGGCGATCCGGGACCTGGCCTTCACCATCAGCCAGGGAGAAGTGATTGGCTTCCTGGGCCTCAACGGCGCCGGGAAGTCGACGACGTTGAAGGTGCTCGGGTGCGTGTTGCTCCCGACCTCCGGCCGCGTCGTCATCGATGGCCACGACGTGGTGAGCAATGCCCACGAGGTGCGCCAGCGCATCGGCTACCTGCCCGACGTGCCGCCGCTGTACGACGAGATGACGGTGGGCGAGTACCTGGCCTACGTCGCGCAGTTGCGAGGCGTCACCTCTCGAGACACCGCCAGCCGCGTGGGTGAGGCCGAGGAGAAGACGGGCCTGCGCGATGTTCACGGCGAGCTCATCTCCACCCTCAGCCACGGCTACCGTCAGCGGGTCGGCGTGGCGCAGGCGCTGGTGCACAAGCCGGCGCTGCTCATCCTCGACGAGCCCACCAGCGGGCTCGACCCCCGGCAGATTGTCGAGATGCGCGACGTCATCCGCGGGTTGAAGGGCGCGCACACCGTGCTCGTCTCCAGCCACATCCTCCCGGAAATCTCCCAGACGTGTGACCGGCTGCTCATCATCCACAAGGGGATGTTGGTGGCGCAGGGCACCGAGGACGAGCTCGCGGCGAAGATGGGCGGCGGGGGCTCCATCGAGCTCGAGGTGCGCGGCGACCGGGCTCGCGCGGTGGAAGTGCTCCAAGGCTTCGGCGCGGTGCAGGTGGACCGTGCTTCGGACGGCGTGGTGGCGCTGACGGTTCGGGCCCCTCCGGACCAACGTCCTCGCGTGGCGCAGGCGGTGGTGGGCGCGGGCCTGGAGCTGTTGCGCCTGGACCAGGGCGCGGGACAGCTCGAATCCATCTTCCTACGGCTGACCCACGGCCAGGAGGTGCGCGCGTGAAAGCGCTGCTCATCGCCCGCCGCGAGCTGTCCGCGTATCTGCGCACGCTCAGCGGCTACGTCATCATCGCCGTCATCCTCGCGTTGAACGGCTTGTTCTTCAACGCGTACGCCCTGGGCGGCGCCAGCAAGCGCTCCGCCGAGGTGCTGTCCCAGTTCTTCTACTATTCGAGCGGCTTCACCATCGTCGCCTCGGTGTTCATCTCCATGCGCCTCCTGGCCGAGGAGCGGCAGACGGGCACGCTGCCCCTGCTGTACTCGTCACCGCTGAGGGACCGGGACATCGTCCTGGGCAAGTTCCTCGCGGGGCTGGCCTTCCTGGCGCTGTATGTGGCGTGCACCGTGTACATGCCGCTGCTCGTGCTCGTGAATGGCAAGGTGTCCTTCGGCCATGTCGCGGGGGGGTACTTCGGCTTGCTGCTGCTGGGCAGCGCGTCACTGGCGGTGGGCACGTTCGGCTCGGCGCTGGCGCGCAACCAGTTGCTCGCGGCGATTACGTCGGCGGTGATGTTGGTGGCGCTCATCTTGTGCTGGCTGCTGGCGCGCATCACCGAGCAGCCGCTGGCGGATGTCTTCAGCGCGATGTCCCTGTGGAATCAGCACTTCCCGCCGTTCCAGGCGGGGCTCATCCACGTGCGTGACGTCGTCTACTACCTCGTGGTGACCTACGTGGCGCTGTTCGCGGCCACGCGGGTGCTCGAGGCGCGGAGGTGGCGATGAGCACGCGTCCTGTGAGCGGGGGACTTCCCGTGACGCTGGCCTTCGTCTCGGGCCTGCTGGCCATCTTCATGGGCGAGCGCATCTTCGGCATGGGCACGAGTCGCACCGTCCTGTCCGGTCTGGGCGTGGCGGTGTCGGTGGGCGCGCTGCTCTGGCGCTTCCTCCGGCTGCGCGCGGCCAGCGCGGACCGGCGCGCGGTGGAGGCGTGGGCGCTGGGTCTGTACGGCGTGGGCCTGGCGGCGCTGGTGCTCTATTTCCTCCAGTCCGACGTGGGCACGGGCCTCTTCGGCGGGCCGCTGTCGCAGAAGTCGCCACGGCTCGCGGTGTCGTTGGCGGCGCTGTTCCCCGCGCTGATGGCGTGCAGCCTGCTGCCGCTGGCGATGGTGGAGGTGGCCGCCGCGGCGATGTCGCGCGCGCCGGTGCTGGAGACGGGACGCGTGCGCAGCGCGCTGTACTCGGGGTTGGGGTTGGCCTTCGTGCTCATCTTCGCCTTCGCGTCCATGTTCGTGGCCACGCAGGCCGACGTGACGTGGGACCTGTCCTACTTCCGCACCGCGAAGCCCGGGGATGCCACGCGCAAGGTGATTCGCGGCCTCAACGAGCCGCTGAATGTGACGCTCTTCTTCCCTCCGGCGAACGAGGTCGGTGAAGCGGTGGGGCAGTACTTCCGGGACCTCGCGGTGGAGAGCCCCGAGCTCCTCAACGTGCAGCGCCTGGACCAGGCGGTGGAGCCGTCCCGCGCGCGGAGCCTGGGCGTCCACAGCAACGGCACCGTCGTCCTGGCTCGTGGTGACCGGAAGGAGCCCTTCACGGTCGGCCTGGAAATCGAGCGCGCCCGTGGTCAGCTCCAGCGGCTGGACCAGGAGATTCAGCGCCGCCTGCTGACGGTCGCGCGTCCCCGCCGCGTCGTCTACTTCACCTCCGGCCACGGAGAGCGCGCCGAGTCGCGCGCGGTGCCGGGCGAGACGACCCGTCCGTCCGTGGAGAAGCTCAAGGAGTTGCTGCGCGCGCAGAACGTCGAGGTGCGGCCGCTCGGTGTCTCGGAGGGGTTGGGCACCGAGGTGCCGCGTGACGCTTCCGTGGTGGTGGTGGCGGGCGCGACGCAGGCGTTCCTCACCGAGGAGCTGAACGCGCTGAATGAGTACGTCAACCGGGGCGGTCGGCTGTGGCTGGCGCTGGAGCCCGAAGGCCCGGACTTCCAGCCGCTGCTGGATCCCCTGGGACTGAAGTTCCTCAAGACGCCGCTGGCCAATGACCAGGTGTACTTCCGCACCACGCGGCAGCAGAGCGACCGGGGGAACCTGGGGACGGCGACGTTCTCCTCGCACCCGTCCGTCACGTCGCTGTCCTCGCTGGCCGGACAGGCCCCGGCCGTCTTCACGGGCGCGGGCGCGCTGGACCAGATTCAGCCGCCACCGGGCGGGCTGGTGCACAACGTCTCCGTGCGCGCGCATGGCGCCACGTTCGCGGACACCAACGGCAACTTCACGTTGGACGCGAACGAGTCGCGGCGGCCCTGGCCCCTGGTCATCGCGGTGGAGAAGCCCTCGCCCCCGGGCCAGGAGTCGATGCGCGTGGTGGTGATGGCGGACGCGGACGCGGTGAGCGACTTGCTCATGGGCAACATGGGCAACGCCTACCTGGCGGTGGACACGCTGCGCTGGCTCACGGGCGAGGAGGCCATCTCCGGCGCGGTGTCGTCGGAGGAGGACACGCCCATCCAGCACACGCGTGAGCAGGACGCCGTCTGGTTCTACGCGACCGTGTTCCTGGGCCCCGCGCTGGTGCTGGCGGTGGGCTTCGTGATGACGCGCCGGCGAGGACGCCGAGCGCCGCGCACCGCGGTGGCGGGAGGTGAGCGATGAAGGTTCGGGACCTGGCCCTTCAAGGGGCCCTGGCGGGGGTGGCGCTGGTGGCCGCCTTCGTCGTCTGGCAGCGCGAGCCCTCCGCGGGCCCAGGCGAGGTGACGGTGGTGGACGCGCCGGTGCGCGCCCTGGACAGCATTCGCTACGAGGACGACAGCCGCTTCGTGGATGTCTTCCGGGACGCGAGCACGAGAGATCGGCTCTGGGTGCGTCTGGGGCAGAAGGCCTGGAAGACGGGCTCGGGGGGCGCGCAGGACACGGACGCGGGGACCGCGGATGCGGGAGCGGCCGCCGCCTCCGAGCCGCTGCCGCCGCGTGAGCTGCGCGGCAACGACGTCGCGGACAAGCTGTTCTCCCGCTTCGCCCCCCTGCGCGCGACGCGGGCGCTGGGCGAGCTGGACGCGAAGAAGCTGGAGGAGGTCGGCCTCACCACGTCGCAGCGCAAGCTGACGGTGACGGTGGGCGGCAAGACGCGCGTGTTCACCCTGGCCTCGCCCTCGGGCGGCTGGGGGACGCCGTACCTGCGCAGCGAGGACGATGGCCGCGTGTACCTGCTGGGCCCGGCGCTGCTGCCGGACCTGGAGAACGCCAACAGCCGCCTGGTGGACCGCCGGCTGCACACCTTCGACCTGGGCGACTTCGACTCGGTGGTCATCACCGCGAGTGGCGGCGCGCGCACCTTCAGCGCCACGGGCAAGGCGCCGGGGCCGGTGTCGCTGGCGCCGGAAGAGGCGCCGGAGCGTCCAGACGAGTTCGCGCGCAACTGGCATGACCGCGTGTGGCGGCTGATTCCCATCGACTTCCTCGGCCGCGACGAGCTTCCGGCCGGTGGCGAGCCTCGGGAGTCCTTCCGGGTGGAGTACCGCCGCGCGGGCGCGCCCGTGGGGCAGGTGACGGTGGCGAAGGGCGAGGAGGGCTTCTTCGTCCGGACCGAGCACACCACCGGGTGGGCCAAGCTGCACGCGGGCGTGGATGCGCTCGCGGAAGAAGCGGCGCGGGTGACGGCGCCCGTGTCGGCCGCGTCGGGGAAGTAGCCTCAGGTCCCCGCCGCGTCACCCAGGCCCAGGCGCACGTCCACGAAGCTGTACGGCGCCCAGGGGCCGGTGAAGCGGAACGCATAGGTGTCCGAGCGCGCGGCCAGGGAGCGGACCTTCTCCTCGAAGGAATCCAGGCCCGCGCGCTCGACGAGGAACGCCGCGTTGAGGAGCATCCGCTCGCCCACGGGCGGGTGCTCGTGCGTGGCCGTGGCGCGGGGACTCAGGCCGTCCATCAGCGCCCGCATGTCACGCCGCGCGCGGTCCTCCACGGCGGCATCCAACCTGCGCTCGTGTTCGGCCTCGGGTTCGTTCGGGTCGCGGGCCAGCCGGGCATCCTCCAGCACCAGCCGCTGGACGAGGTGCTCCCGGTGGAAGAGCACCTTGAGGCCCAGCTCCACCTTGCCCTCCAGGGCGTCCAGGACCTGGGTCAGCTCCTGGTGGGCGGTGCTCAGCAGCTCATGGACCCGGGACTCGGAGGCCAGCACGGTGCCGAAGGCCACCGGGAGCAGGGTGTGCTCCCGCAGGATGGCCTCGGTGACGCGCTGGTGCCCGAGCAGGTGCGCCCGCGTGGGGTCCACCACCCATCCTGGCGCCAGGGACACCAGGGCCGCGAGCCCCGCGGCCTTCACCGCGTACACGGCGGTGGCGGGGGCGCCGACGCCCAGGTGCCCGAAGTCCAGGTCCCCCGCGTCGCGGACGATGCCGTAGAGGTAGCGGGGCCCCTCGGGGGGCAGGTGTGGCGTTTCTGACGGAGGCTGGAGGGACTGCGAAGGTGCCCGCTCCGCGGAGGTGCGCCTGGCGCTTCGAGCCGCCCCCTTCCGGGGTCGTGTCGTCCGGGGCATGGTGCGCTTCACCTCGACGGTGTGCCTCCGTGGAGGGCAAGCACGCGGCGGACCTCGTCCACCAGCGCGTCCGGCAAGCAGGGCTTGGTGACGAAGGAGTCGCAGCCCGCGCCCTTGGCTTCGTCGGACTGTCCCGTCATCGCGTGGCCGGTGAGGGCCACCACGGGGATGGTGCGCGTGCGGTCATCGTTCTTCAGCCGCCGCGTCGCCTCCCAGCCGTCGATGATGGGCAGCGACAGGTCCATGAGGATGATGTCGGGGTGCAGCTCGAAGGCCTTGTCCAGGGCCTCCTGCCCGTTCTTCGCTTCGGCCACGCGGAAGCCGGAGAACTCGAGGTACTCGGCGTACATCTCCCGGGCATCCTGGTAGTCGTCGACCACGAGCACGAGGGGCTTCGGTGTCTCGGTTGGGTTCGTCATGCGCGCCTCGCGCGTCGGGGGAAGTGCAGGGTGAAGGTCGAGCCTTCGTTCTGGACGCTCTGGAGGGTGACGCGACCCCCCAGCATCTCGGCCAGGCGACGGCAGATGGAGAGACCCAGCCCCGTGCCTCCATAGGCGCGGGTGGGGGAGCTGTCTACCTGCTGGAAGTCCTCGAAGATTTTTTCCTGGTTCGCCGGGTCGATACCAATCCCGGTGTCCGTCACGGAGATGGTGATGGTGGAGGTCGCCGGGACGTACTCCGCGAGCACTTCCACGGAGCCTTCATGGGTGAACTTCAGCGCGTTGGACAGGAGGTTGAGGACGATTTGCTTCACCTTCTGCCGGTCGCTGTACACGGCGGGAACCCGAGGGCCCAGGTGCGTGGCCACCTTCAGCTTGCTGCGCGCGATGATGGGGTCCATCTCCGCCACCACCTCCTGCAGCAGCTCCGGGAGCCCGAAGTCGGAGAGATTCAGCGGCATGCGCCCCGCTTCGATGCGGGTGATGTCCAGAATCTCGTTGATGACCTCCAGCAGGTGTCTGCCGTTGGAGTCGATGCGCGAGAGGTTCCGCTTCTGCGAGGGGCTCAGCTCGCCCGACACGCCCTGCAGCAGCATGTTCGTGTAGCCGAGGATGGCGTTGAGCGGCGTGCGGAACTCATGGGACATGTTGGCCAGGAACTGGGACTTGGCCGCGCTGGCCTGCTCCACCTGGATGGCCTGTCGGCGCAGCATCTCGTTCTGTTCGGCCAGCTCCGCGGTGGCGGCCTGCACGCGCGCCTCCAGGTGGACGGAGCCTTCCTTCACCCGCTCCAGGAGCCGCGCCTTCTCCAGCGCCTCGCTGCGGTCATGGAAGAGGGTGACGATGCCCGTCAGTTCACCTGAATCGCCCAGGACCCTGCTGGCCACTGCCTCCATGGGCAGCGTGGCGCCCGTGGCGGGGTCCACCAGGGGGAGCTGCCCTCGCCAGCGCGGCTTGCCGCCCGCGTCCAGCAGGTTGGCCAGGAACGAGGAGAAGCCCGCGTTGTTGGAGCGCAGCCGGCGCAGCGCGGCCTCGCCGCTGTCCGGGTGGGTGGCGAAGAGCTTCTCCGCCGGTCCATTCATCATCACCATGCCGCCCGCAGGGTCCGACAGGATGATGGGGTCCGGCACCGAGTCGAGCACCCGGTCCAGGCGGTGCCGCTCGCTGCGGGCCTCCCGCTCGGTGGCGCGCAGGCGGCGGTAGCTCTCACCCAGCGCCTGCGTGGCGCGGCCCAGGTCCGTCACGTTGCGCAGCACGCTGACCAGCACTTCGCGGCCATCGGGCTCCACGACGGGGGTGCTGACCACCTCGAAGAGCAGGTCGATTCCCTCGACCGGGTCCACCAGGGGCACCTCCCGGCGGCGCACGCCTGAGGCGCCACCACTGGCGAAGCTGGCCAGCGCGGCGGAGAACACCTGCTGGTTGAGCTCCGTCGCGCGGCGCCGGCCGTCGCTCGCGTCCGCGCCGGCGACGAGCAGCACCTCGGCGCGGGTGTTGACGATGTGCGGCCGTCCCTCCAGGTCCGTGAGCATCACGGGGTCCGTCACGGTGTCGATGATGCGGCGGAGCAGCTCGCCCCCCGCCCACGCCCGGGGCGCCACGGGCAGCAGGGACGCCAGCCGGGGGCCGAAGTGCGTGCTCACCCACGCCACGTCGGGATGCGGCACGGCGCTGTCCGCGGAGAGCAGCAGCAGGCCCACCCCGGGCGCGCCGGCACGGCCCAGCGGCACCACGAGGCAGCCGCCACCGGGCAGCGGCGTGCGGGGGGGCGCGAAGAAGCGGGGCGTTCCTTCCCGCAGGACCTCGGCCAGGGGGGACTCCAGGACCTCCGCCGGGGACGCCAGCGCGGCGCGCTCGGCGTCGGAGAGGCCCCGGGCCGCGAGGCACTCCAGCCGTCCCAGGGCGGGCGCGCGGACGACGCAGGCGGCCACGTCCGTGAGGCCCTGCCGGGACAGCCACGCCACCACGTGCTCCGCGCACTGACGGGGTTCGTCGCAGGCGAGCAGTTGCTCGGCCAGGGCGAGCCGCGCCTCGAGGTCCGGCGCGGACGTGGGAGTGGGCAGTGCGACGGGAGAGGCCACTGCGTCAGGCTCCGCGGGCATGGGGAGGGAGGGTCCGGAGCTCCACGGACGCCACCACGATGGGACAGAGGGACGCGGAGGGCCAGTTCCGGAAGCTCCGCTCGCGCGCGCTGACGTCCCAGCGCAGGCCCCGGTCCAGCACCCGGTCCAAGACGTCGACGAGGCTGGCGCTCCCTGCCAATCTTTCCACGGGCATCGTCGAGGCTCCTCGGTCTCGGGACTCCGGGTTTTTGTAACGCGCGAGGGCGAGCCACCCCAGAACAGGGTTGCCCGCACCGTGATTTGCGAACAACCCAAGCGGCACTCTGTTCGCTCCTGCACATTCGCGGTGCTTTGAAGCAGGGTAGGCAGCCATCCGCGCGGACGCCACCCGTGGCTTATCGGCCCGGATGCCCGTTCCTAGTCTTTTGTCCATGGATGAAGAGCAACGGGCGCACAGGTCGCTCTGGACGGTGACGGCGCCGCCCCGCGACTTCCCGGCGCTGCCGGGCGATGTGACGGTGGACGTGGCCGTCATCGGTGGGGGCATGGCGGGGCTGACCACGGCGTGGCTGTTGAAACGCGCTGGCAAACGCGTGGCGGTGCTGGAGATGCACCGCATCCTGTCGGGGCAGACGGGACAGACGACCGCGCACCTCACGGAGATGCTGGACACGCCCTACGCCACCTTGCGGCGGGACTTCGGAGAGAAGGGCGCGCAGCTCGCGGCGTCCTCCAGCCGCGCCGCCATCGAGCAGATCGCCACCTGGGTGGAGACGCTCGGCATCGACTGCGACTTCCAGCGCGTGCCCATGTACCGCTACGCGGAGACGGAGCGCGAGCTGGCGGACCTTCACGATGAGCTCGCCGCCGCGCGCGAGGCCGGCTTGCTGGCCTCCTTCACCCGCGAGGTGCCCCTGCCGTTCCCCGTGAAGGGCGCGCTGCGCGTGGAGGACCAGGCGCTCTTCCATCCCCGGAAGTACCTGCTCGCGCTGGCGGACCAGCTTCCGGGTGACGGCAGTCACGTGTTCGAGAACACGCGGGTGACGGAGATCCACGACGGCGCGCCCTGCCGCGTCGTCACCGACCGGGGCACCGTCACCGCCGCGGCCGTGGTGGAGGCCACGACGACGCCCCTCAACCGCGTGGCCATGCACACCAAGCTGTATCCCTACCGCAGCTACGCGGTGGCGGGCCCGCTCAACGGGCCGCTGGAGCCGGGGCAGTACTACGACAGCCAGGAGCCCTATCACTACATCCGCACGCAGCAGGTGAACGGGCGCGCGTTCATCATCGTGGGCGGCGAGGACCACAAGGTCGGCACGGACGTGGACACCGCCCAGCGCTACGCCGCGCTGGAGGCGTACGCGCTGCGGCGCTTCCCGCTGACGGAAATCACGCACCGTTGGTCCGGTCAGGTCATCGAGCCCGCGGACGGGCTGGCCTACATCGGCCGGAACACGGCCAGCCGCCACGTGTACGTGGCCACCGGCTTCTCCGGCACCGGCATGACGTTCGGCACGCTGGCGGGGATGATTCTCTCCGACGCCATCCTGGACAAGCAGAACCCCTACGCGGCGCTCTACGCGGCGACCCGGGTGAAGCCCCACGCGGGCGCGAAGGACTTCATCCAGGAGAACGCGGAGGTCGCCTTTCGTTTCGTCGCGGACCGCTTGTCACGTCCGGACGGACACGGGCTGGCGGACGTCGCGCCCGGGGAGGGCAAGGTCCTGGAGGTGGAAGGCCAGAAGGTCGCTGTCTACCGCGCCGAGGATGGCACCGCGCACGCGGTGTCTCCGGTGTGTACACACCTGGGCTGCCACGTTCACTGGAACGGCGCGGAGCGCTCCTGGGACTGTCCTTGTCACGGTGGCCGCTTCAGCCCCACGGGCAAGGTGCTCAACGGGCCCGCCGTGAAGGACCTTCCCACGAAGAAATTGCCCACCTGAGCGGTGGGCCGCCGTCACGTCGTCCGACGTCTTTCAACACAGGGAGAGGGTGCGCCATGAACGCAATCGAACTCTTGAAGCAACAGCACGACGAAGTGAAGAAGCTCTTCAAGAAGTACGAGAAGCTCTCGGAGGGGGCGGAGGTGAAGCGCCAGGAGCTGTTCGAGATGATTTCGGACCGGCTGAGCGCGCACGCCGCCATCGAGGAGCAGTACTTCTATCCCGCGGCGAAGGCCGTGGACACGGAGGACCTGCTCCGTGAGGCCGCGGAGGAGCACCTGTCCGCCAAGCGGCTCATCGCCGACCTGCTGGAGCTGGAGCCCTCCGACGAGGAGTTCGACGCGAAGATGCAGGTGCTCCAGGAGCAGATCGAACACCACGTCGAGGAGGAAGAGGGCGAGCTCTTCAAGAAGGTGCGGAAGATGCTGTCCGCGGAGCAGCTCGTGGACCTGGGCGTCCAGATGCAACAGGAGTTCGAGGAGTTGATGGAGGGCGAGCCCCGCAACCAGGTGCCTTCGGAAACGGACCACGCCGCGCCCATCTAAGCGGACGGCGCCGCAAGAATCGGGTTGCGCGCGGAGGGCGGGGCGGCGGCATCATGGCGCCGCCCATGCCGCGTCCCCCTCCCGACGAGATTCGCTACCCCAGCTACTACACACCCGCGGTTCGCCGGTCCCTGGCTCGCGCGGACCCGACGATGGGCGCGTTGATGAAGCGGGTGGGGGCCTTCAAGCTCCAGGTTCGCCCGCTGCACAGCCCCTTTGGCGCGTTGGCGGAGTCCATCGTCTACCAGCAGCTCCACGGCAAGGCCGCCGCGACCATCTTCGGCCGCGTGTGTGAGCGCGTGGGCTCCGGGAAGAAGTTCACCCCCGAGGCGCTGCTGGCCGTGCCGGAGACGTCGCTTCGGGAAGCGGGCCTGTCCGCCAACAAGCTGGCCGCGCTCCTGGACCTGGCGCGCAAGACGCACGAGGGCACCGTGCCCACGCTGGCCAAGGTCCGGCGCATGGACGACGCGGAGCTCATCGAGCACTTCACCCAGGTACGCGGCATTGGCCAGTGGACGGTGGAGATGCTGCTCATGTTCCAGCTCGAACGTCCGGACGTGTTGCCCGTGGACGACTTCGGCGTGCGCAAGGGCTTCATGAAAGCCTATGGCCTGCCGGAGATGCCGAAGCCCAAGGCCCTGCTCGCGTACGGCGAGCGCTGGCGCCCGTGGCGCTCGGTGGCGAGCTGGTACCTCTGGCGCGCCTCTGAGCTGCCCGCGGAAGGCTGAGGCCACGCGCTCAGGCGGTGTCCAACGCCGAGCGCGCCGCGGGCTGCTGGCGGCGCATGGGCACCAGCAACCCCAGGAAGGCCACCGACAGGACGATGCCGAGCAGGAAGACGCTCGCGTAGCCCAGGCCGAGCCCGTGTCGAGGGTCCGCGAGCCAGCCCGCGAGAGGGCCCGCGGGCGCCTTGCCCCAGACCTCCAGACTGGCGAGCAGCGTGTAGTGGGTGGCGCCGATGCGCCGGTCCACCCGCGACATCATGAAGGCGAACATCACCGTGGTGAGCGCGCCTCCGAAGAACTCCTCGGCCATGGTGACGGCGATGACGCTGCTGTCCGTGACGCCGCTGGTGGCCAGCAGCCACCGTCCCACCAGGGGCACCACGCGCAGGGTGGCGGTGATGCCCACCGCGCTCAACAAGGGCATGCGTGACGCGAGCAGTCCTCCCGCCAGCGAGCCCACGATGGACGCCGCGGTGCCCCAGGTGCCCACCCACAAACCAATCTGCGCGGGCGTGATGCCTGAATCGACGAGGAAGGGTTTGAAGAGCACGTCGGACATGCTCTCGCCCAGCTTGTACGTGGCGATGAAGAGCAGCAGCCAGCCCGCGCCCGGCAACAGCAGTGCCTGCTTGAGGCGCTGGAACAGCTCGCGCCAATCCGGCTCCATCCTGCCGTGCTCGGAGACCGCGGACTCGCGTGAGGCGGGGGGCGCCTCGCGGGCGAAGAGCGTCAGGATGAAGGCGGCCAGACACAGCAGCGCCATGGCGACGAAGAGGCCCTGCCAGCCAATGCGGTCGCTGGCCCACACCAGCAATCCACCGCCCGTCAGCATTCCCAGCTTGTAGCCCACCACCTGCGCGGTGTTGCCCAGGCCCAGCTCGTTGGGGCGCAGCGTGTCCACCGCGAAGCCGTCCACCGCGATGTCCTGCGTGGCGGCGAACAGGTTCATCAGGAAGATGAGGCCCAGCAGCCAGGGCAGCGAGTCGTGTGAGGACACGAAGGCCGCGGCGGCGCATGTCAGGGTGAGCCCCGCTTGCATGGGAAGAATCCACGACTTACGCCGGCCCACGCGCTCCGAGCCGTAGCGGTCCACCAAGGGCGCCCACAGCGCCTTGAGGGCCCAGGGCAGCCACAGGGCACCGAGCAGTCCGATGGTGGTCAGCGATACGCCCTGCGAGCGCAGGTAGACGGGCAGGGCCGTGGACTGGAACCCGAAGGGCAGGCCCTGCACGAAGTAGAGCACACCCAGCAGCGCGAGCCGGGACGAGGGAAGTCTCATCGGCGTCCAGCATAGGGCCAGGGCGACCCGAGCGTTGAAGTGTCCGCCTGTCTGGATGTCCGTGGTGCCGTGTCCACGGCTGTGCAGGGGAGCCCCGCGTCCCATGGACGGAGGGCAGGCACTCCCTACGCTCGTCCTCCCCCAGGCCGGGACCCGGCCTCATCTTGCTTCGGTTGCGGTCGGCGGCCGGGGCGCGTGGAGCACGATACCATGCATGAGCAGCAAGCAGGATTGAAGGCCGTTTCGAGCGACGAAGCGGCGCCCAGGCCTTCGTTGCGCGTGCTCGATGTGATGGCCCTCACCGTGGGCATCGTCCTGGGCGCGGGAATCTTCAAGGCGCCCTCGTTGGTGGCGGCGCAGTCCTCCAGCGCGGAGGCGATGCTGCTGACGTGGCTCCTGGGCGGTCTGGCCTCCTTCGTGGGCGCGCTGTGTTACGCGGAGCTCGCCAGCGCGTGGCCGCATCCGGGCGGTGACTATCACTACCTCTACCGCGCGCTGGGCAAGGGCCCCGCGTTCCTCTTCGCGTGGGCGCGGTTGACCGTCATCCCCACGGGTTCCATCGCGCTGCTGGCCTTCGTGTTCGGTGACTACACCACGCAGTTGCTGCCGCTGGGGCCGTACTCGTCCGCGCTCTACGCGGCGGTGCTGGTGGTGGTGCTGACGGCGGTGAACATCGCAGGGCTCCGGCAGGGCACGCGGACGCAGAACCTGCTCACGGCCCTGGAGGTGCTCGGGGTGGGGGCCGTCATCGTCGTGGGGCTGCTCCTCGCGCCCGCGCCGTCCCCCGTGGAGGCCGCGCCCGCGGCGACCGCGTCGTCGGGGACCGCGTGGGGGCTGGCCATGGTGTTCGTGCTGCTGACGTACGGCGGCTGGAACGAGGTGGCTTATCTGTCGTCGGAGGTCCGAGGCTCCCGGCGCACCATCGCCTGGTCCCTGCTGGCGAGCATCGGCCTGGTGACGGCGCTCTACCTGCTCGTCAACGTGGCCTATCTGCGCGGCTTGGGACTCGCGGGCATGGCGAGCTCGGAGGCGGTGGCGGCGGACCTGCTCCAGCGGTCGGTGGGGAACGCCGGCGCGGTGGTCATCAGCGTCATCATCGCCATCTCCGCGCTGACCTCCGCCAACGCCACGGTGCTGACCGGGGCGCGCACCCACTACGCCTTCGGGCGGGACAGCGTGCTCTTCAATGGCCTGGGGCAATGGCACGAGAAGTCCAACGGACCCTCGCGCGCGCTGCTGGTGCAGGGGGCCATCTCGCTGGCGCTCGTGGGCCTGGGGACGCTGACGCGCCAGGGCTTCGAGACGATGGTGGAGTATACCGCGCCCGTCTTCTGGTTCTTCTTCCTGCTCACCGGCGTGGCGCTGATGGTGCTGCGCGTGCGCGAGCCGGACGCGCCCCGGCCGTTCCGGGTGCCGCTGTATCCCGTGACGCCGCTGCTCTTCATCGGTGTGTGCGCCTACGTCCTCTACTCCAGCCTGGCCTTCACCGGGCTGGGGGCCCTGGCGGGGCTCGCCGTGCTGGCCTCGGGCGGCGTGCTCTTCGCCGTGGAGATGGCGCGCACGCGCGGTGGGTCGCGGGGCGCCACGTCTCAACCCCCTGGCACTTCAACCACTCCCAGACTGCAACGAACAAAGGAGGCGACATGAAGCGACAGATGGTGGTTCTCGCGCTCACGATGGGGACGGTGGCGGGCGCCGGGAGTTCGACGGCGCAGCAGCAGGTGACGGTGCAGGTCCGCGGCCCCTCTGGCAGCGCCGCCCAGGCACCCGACGTTCCCTACGTCCCCACGCCCGAGACGGCCGTGGAGGACATGCTGGCGCTGGCCGGCGTGAAGCCCGGGGACACTGTCTATGATCTGGGCAGCGGGGATGGACGCATCGTCATCTCCGCGGTCCAGAAGCACGGCGCCAAGCGCGCGGTGGGCGTGGACATCAACCCGGAGCGCGTCTCCGAGGCCAACGAAAACGCGAACCAGGCGGGCGTGAAGAACAAGGTGGAGTTCCGCCAGGGCGACCTCTTCGACGCGAACATTGGCGACGCGTCGGTGGTGACGCTCTACCTGCTGCCGTCCGTCAACGAGCGGCTCAAGTCCAAGCTGCTCTCGGAGCTGAAGCCCGGCACGCGCATCGTGTCGCACAGCTTCGACATGGGCGACTGGGAGCCCGCCAAGACGGTGCAGAGCGAGGGGCGCACCCTCTACCTCTGGGTCGTCCCCGAACGGGGCACGCGCGGGGCGCCGCGGTAGTCACTCCGGCCGCGCGTGGCTCGTCCCGGCGCCCACCGTGTCAGGGCGCCGGGGCCGTCGCGGCTCAGGGCGCGGGCTGCGGCTTGCCCGGCGTGCGCGAGTAGTGGAGCACCATGGCCTCCAACCGCGACAGGGCCTTGTCCAGCGTCTCCATGGAGGGGCCGAAGGACAGGCGCACGTAGCCGCGGAAGCGCGAGGGCCGCGCGCGGCGCTTGCCCGGGTTCACGTCGAAGAACTCACCCGGCACGGCGATGATTTTCTGGTCCAACGCGGCGCGGAAGAAGCCCATGCCGTCGTTGAGCGGCGCGGGCAGTCCGGACACGTTGCCCCAGACGTAGAAGGTTCCGTCCGGCGCGCGGTCCGTGCGGATGCCGATGCGCTCCAGCCGGGAGTGGAAGCGGTCGCGCTTCTCCCGGAAGGTGTTGTGGATGGCCATGGTCTCCTGCACCACCGGCTCCTCCTGCAGGAGGGGTATCGCGGCGCGCTGGAGCGGCCGGCTGCCGCCTCCGTCCAGGAAGCTGCCCGCGCTGGAGACCGCCTCGATGACCTGTCGCGGGCCCAACGTCCACGTCATGCGCCAACCCGGATAGCGCCAGTTCTTGGTGAAGCCGTCGAACACGACCACCGGGTCCTTGTTCACGTCCTCCACGTAGCGCGCGGCGCTCTCCACCGGCAGGTGACCGGGGCGGCCCGTCCAGATGTAGTGCGAATAGAACTCGTCGACCAGCAGCGTGCACTCGTGCTCGCGGGCCACGCTCACCCAGCGCGCCATCTCCTCGCCGTGCACCAGCTTGCCGGTGGGATTGCACGGATTGGAGAACAGCAGCGCGGACAGGCCGCGCCCCTGGACCTCGCGCCGCAGGTCCTCGGCGGTGAAGGCGTAGCCGCGCTCGCCCTCCAGGAGGATGGGGATGGCGGTGAACGCCTTGAAGACGTCCAGCAGCTCTTCATACGCCGTGTAGTCCGGCAGGAAGTGGCCCAGGTTGATGGCGCCCAGGCTCGCGGCGGCGCGGGTGAGCGCGGCGCGGCCTCCACCGGAGAGGCACACGTTCTCCGCGCTGTACTGGCTGGGCATGCCCCGCCGGTAGAGCCGGTTGTAGAGGCTGGCGATGGACTCGCGCACCTCCCAGAGTCCGGCGACGGGCGCGTACTCCATGTCCGCCACGTCGATGGTGACCTGGTTCAGCCGGGGTGGGGCGCCGGGCAGGTCCCCCGTCTCTGGCTGGCCCTGGCCCAGATTGCACCACTCCGGGTCGCTGGAGCGGTAGCCGCGGCGGGTGGCCTCGGCGGTGACGAAGATGACGCCGGTGCGGGGCACGGCGCGGAATGCCGGAAGGGAGACGTCGTCGCTCACGACATCCACCCTAGCGGAAGTCCGGCGCGGGCGCGCTGCCTGCGCGTGGCGCGCTCAGCGCACGATGGGCACCGTGGTGAGCAACCGTCATGCCTGGCGCAACCTCGCGGGAACACGAGGCGCGGCCGGAACAGGGGCCGGGGGTGTGCGTGCAGCGAGGTGCACAACCCCGGCGGGCCCGTCCGAGTCCGTCGGCTCAGCCCTCGAGCGAAGCGCGCAGGAACCACGCGTGCTTCTCGAACTCGGTGATGATGTCCGTGGCGAGGCCCTCGGAGTCGGAGTCCCCGTTCTCGGTGAAGAGGGCGCGGCTCTTGCGCAGGCCGTCCAGGTAGACCTCGATGCGCTCGGCGAGCAGCTTCACGTGCTCCATGTCGCGCGTGGTGTCCTGCGGATACTCCGGCAGGCGGCTCGTCTTGCCCACGTGGCGGGTGGTGCCGTAGGCCTTGCCACCCAGCGTCACCGCGCGCTCGGCGATGGAGTCGTTGTGCGTGGCCAGGCTCACCGCGAACGTCTCGAACAGCGGGTGGAGCGAGGCGAACTGCGGGCCCTTGATGTTCCAGTGCGCGACCTTGATTTGCGAGTGCAGGTCGAGCCCGTCGGCGAGCCGCTCGTTGAGGGAGTCGGCGATGGCGGCGCGGGCCTTCTCGGGCAGGGGGCTGGGGCTGCGGTACATGATGTCTTCCTTTCAGGTCTGCGTGTCGTGTGTGGCAGGTTGGATGCGCGACGGCCAAAAAGGGAGCGCCCTCCGGTGTTTCCACCGGAGGGCGCTTGAAACTTCGGCGATGCCTCGCGACAGAGCGGCTTAAGACTCCAGCCCCACCGCCGCCGCGTTGATGACCGACGCGATGCGAATCGCGTCGTGCACCTGGTCCTCGGAGAGGCCGCCCTCGAGGACGACCTTCTCATGGGACTGCATGCACATCTCGCAGCCGTTGATGGCGCTGACGGCGAGGCAGACCAGCTCGAAGTCCACCTTGTTCGTCAGCACCTGCGCGAGCCGGTTCATCCGCAGTCCGGCGCGCTTGGTCGAGTACGACTCCTTCCCGATCATGTGCCGGAAGCGGTAGTACACGTTGTTCATCGCCATCAGCGACGCCGCCGCACGCGCGTCCTCGATGACAGGCTCGGGATTCGCGAGGGCCTTCTTCGCCTCGTTCAGCATGGCCTCCTTCAGCCGCTCGTTCCGAGCGGTGAAGGCGCATGCCACGGCCACACCCCAACGCTGCTCCGCGGTGAGGCTGCCACCTTCCAGGACGGCCTGGAGGTTGAGGCGGGTGTCCTTGTGGGAGTCCGCCAGTTCAGAGCGGACGACTTCGAGCGAGGCCATGGTGGATTACCCCGCCTTCGACAGCTTCTGGGTCAGGGTCTCCTCACCCTTGGTCCAGTTGCAGGGGCACAGCTCGTCCGTCTGGAGCGCGTCCAGCGTGCGCACCGTCTCGGAGACGTTGCGGCCCACGGACAGGTCGTTGACCGTCACGTGGCGGATGATGCCCTCGGGGTCCGCGATGAACGTCGCGCGGAGGGCCACGCCCTCCTCCTTGTGGAGGATGCCCAGCGCGTTGCAGAGCTCGTGCTTCAGGTCCGCCAGCATGGGGAAGGGCAGGTTCTTCAGGTCCGGGTGGTGCGTGCGCCACGCGTGGTGCACGAACTCGCTGTCGGTGCTCAGGCCGAGGACCTGCGCGTCACGGTCAGCGAAGTCCTTGTTCTTCTTGCCGAACTCCGCGATCTCCGTGGGGCAGATGAAGGTGAAGTCCTTCGGCCACGCGAACAGGACCAGCCACTTGCCCTTGAAGGTCTCGTTCGTGATGTCCTGGAACTCCTTGCCCTTCTCCAGGGACACGGTGGCCTTCACCTTGAAGTTCGGGATCTTGTCGCCAACGGTCAGCATTACGGCTCCTTGGGATGGGGGGCCCGGCGGTGCGCCGACCCCGGTGAATGCGTTCTGTCCTACGGCTTAGCAGTCGCCGTGCCAGGGCTTCGAATCAATGATTCCGGGGGTTTGGAATTCACCCCCGCTGGGTCGGTGCCACTGGGCCGGTGTCTAACGAAATCTCGGTGGGGCTCGCCACTGCAATTTCGGTGGATCGGAAAACTCGGTGCGACGGGTCGCTTGCGCGCCTGGCGGGCGCGGGCGGCGCAAAATACGAGAACCCTCGTGAGGTTGCACTCGGTGAGGATAGGCGGACGTTCGATTGTGCAGCCGCGAACGCGTGCTCCGTCCACCTACAACACGGGACATGGGCATGCGTTCCGCTGAAGCACAAGGGCGGGGTGCCTCCAGCCTCCCGCCGGGGCTGGCACGGACGCTGGGGAACCAGGGCTCCGGCCACCCCGGCGGCTCACCGGTGTGGCGCCACACGCGCCATGGAGCGCGGCCTGCTTCAACGGCAGGGACACGAAGGCCGGGGCGGCGGCGGGCGACGAGAACTTCAGCGTCGTGAAGCGGGCGGCCTTGTCCGCGCAGCGCCGGGCCACGGTGTCGAGGACGAGCGACAGCCGTCCGCGAGGGGCTTCGTTGCTCAGCCAG
This sequence comes from Myxococcus hansupus, assembly GCF_000280925.3. Lineage (NCBI taxonomy): Bacteria > Pseudomonadati > Myxococcota > Myxococcia > Myxococcales > Myxococcaceae > Pseudomyxococcus > Pseudomyxococcus hansupus. The sequence continues at coordinate 6,766,879 of NZ_CP012109.1, read as the reverse complement.
TGCACCGCTGTCACTGCGTCCAATCAAAGACAGGCCCGCGCCGTACGTAACGCCCGCGGCGCTGATGCGAGCCGGGGCCGCGGGGGTGTTGGCGACGACCCAATCGATGACGTGTGTCAGGTCGCCAAGGTCCTTGGGGCCGGCCGTGTCGATGGCGCCTCCCGGCGTATCGAAGCCTCGTGGCGTGTCTGAGGCCACGACACGGCGACCGTCGCGGCAATGACTCTCAGCCAGTGCATGCACTCCGCCTGTGAGGGGATGGCGTGCGGGCTGATTCGGGGCAATCCAGCGCGGCTGCGTGTCGTGACTGGGCTGTCACGATGCTTCAGCAGGAGGATTACAAGTGCGCTGCGTGTGATGTCACACCCACCGGCTATAGAAATCAGTGACCTTTCCGCACGAACGGTGCGGGGTCCTTCTTCTCGAGGCTCCTCCATGACAAGGCATTTCCTGGCTGCGGTGACGCGGCTTTCCGGGCTTTTGTGCGCACTCGTCCTGTCGCTTCCCAGCGTCTCTTGGGCGGACATGGTGACGTTCTGCCGTGAGGCGCTGGCGGTCCCCGGTCAGACATTTTCGAACCTGACGGGCACGTATTCCGGAGGCTTGACCCCGGGCTACTACATCATGAACGTGACGCAGTCCGGGCCCTTTGCCCTCCAGAACCTGTATGCCTCCTGGAATGGCACGGTGGCGGGAGAGGCTCAGTTCATCATGCCTCAGTCGTCCAATGTCTATCTTCACGGCAAGATCCCCCCGGGGGCCACACCCGGTCAGGTGGTCGAAGTGAAGTTCACCATCGTGAATTCATTGAACACCGTCGTCGACGAGAGCCGTGTCCTGGTGCGCGTCGGTGGGGAGAGCCCGGGCTGGACGAACGTCTGGACGGGCGCGGGGACGGCGGGCATCGCGGGCTACACGCGGCAATATGTCGGTGACTTCGACGGTGACGGCGCCGAGGACATCCTGGGCGTGGCCGATAACGGCTGGATGACGATGTTTCACTACGTCAACGGTGACTGGCAGTGGGGCTGGAGCAACTACGGCTCGACGTCCGCGGGCGACGGCATCCACGCGTACCGGAACAACCTCGTCGTGGGTGACTTCGACGGTGACGGCAGGGACGAGGTGCTGGGCCTGTCCTCCTGGGTGACGATGTTCCACTTCGACAATGGCACGTGGAATTGGGGCTGGAGCAACAATGGCAGCGCGCAGGACCCGCTCTCCTCGCACCTCTCTGGCGGTGGGTATCCGGTCGTCGGCAACTTCGACGTCGTGGGCAACAGCGGGACGTCGCCGGTCAACAAGGACGAACTCCTCGCGGTGAATCCGAACGGGTGGCTGTCGCTCTTCCGGCTCAATGCCGCTGGCGGTTGGGACCAGGTGTGGAGCACGTGGGGCAACACGTCGCACGGCCTCTATCTGTACCGTGGAAAGCTCCGCAACGGCGGCGACACCAATGGGGATGGTCAGGATGAGCTCGTGGGGTTCGCGAACTGGGCGACCACCTTCCGCTACGTGAACAACGACTTCGTCTGGAACTGGTCCACCGGTGGCGCCAACAACCTCGCGGGCGTGGGCTACCCGCTCGGTGGCGGCGTCGTCTTCCTGGCGGGAAACATCGACCACGTGGACAACAAGGACGAGTGGTTCTTCATCGACACGGGCGCGTCCGCGAGCTGGGCCACCACCGTGGATTGGTCCGGCACCCAGTTCAACTGGAACTGGTCGAACCTCAACAGCAGCCCCGCGTCCGCGGCCATCGGGAATTGGCCGCTCGTCAGTCACGGTGGCACCAACACCAGCTACCAGTTGGTTCGCGCGGTCGCGGGACAGCCTGAGTTCCTCATCGCCCGCCGTCGCTTCTGCAACGTCAACGACATGCGCATGTACCGCGTGTCGAACCCGTCGGCGAACTACTGAGCGGCACCCTCGGTCCGGCGCCCACCCGTCCCCGAAGGGGGGCGGGCGGGCAGCCCTGGGCCCGTGGGCTTCCGGCGGGCCTGGGGCATGAATCCCTGTGATTCCGGTGGGTTGGAGGTGAGCGGGAGGTGGGCCCCGAAATCTCGGTGGCGGCAGCACTGCAATTTCGGTGGAACCCTATTATTTCGTAGGCATGCAGGACGACCTCACAGGCACCATCAACGGCGCGAAGGACGCTCAGGACCTCATCGAGCTGGCCACGGCGGAGGACTCCGTGGGTGACCTGCTCCGCCGGGGGCTCGACTGGCTGACGCGGGTGGTGCGCTTCGATCTGGCCACGGTGTTCCTCCTCAAGGAGGGCCGGTTGGTGTCGGTGGCCGCGCGAGGCCCGTTGGCGAACGCGAAGGTGCGGCAGCACTCGCTGAAGCTGTCGGAGTTCCCCTCGCTGCGCCATGCGCTGGAGACGCGGCGGGCCAAGGCCTTCACGGAAGAGGACCACGCGCACGGCGACGGCGACCCGTTTGACGGCGTGCTGGACCTGCCGCCGGGGCACTCGTGCATGGTGGTTCCGCTGTGCGCGGGCGAGCGCTGCTACGGCGTGTTGTCCCTGGACCGCGCCGAATGCGAGACGTACCCGCAGCCGGTGGTGGACCTGGTGGAGGTGTACGGGCAGATGTTGGCCACGGCGCTCCAGTCCGCCGAGCAGCGCGTGACCTTCGAGCGGCTTCACCGGCAGGACCACGAGCACGCGAAGCTGCTGGAGGCGCAGCTCGGGGGCGACTCGGAGGGCATCCTCGAGACGTCGCGGAGCCCGGTGATGCGCGACCTGGCGCGGCGGGCCCGGCAGGTGGCGGAGACGGACACGCCGGTGCTGATTACCGGCGAGACGGGCACGGGCAAGGAGCGTCTGTCGCGGGCCATCCACCGCTGGAGCTCCCGCGCGGACCAGCCCTTCGTCACGCTCAACTGCGCGGCCATTCCGGCGGGGCTCCTGGAGAGCGAGCTGTTCGGTCACGTGAAGGGTGCGTTCACCGGCGCGACGAAGGACCGGGCCGGGCGCTTCCAGATGGCGCATGGGGGCACGCTGCTCCTGGATGAAGTGGGCGAGCTGCCCTTCGACCTCCAGGCCAAGCTGCTGCGCGCGCTCCAGGAGAAGACGTTCGAGCCGGTGGGCAGCGACAAGACGGTGCGCGCGGACGTGCGCATCCTGGCGGCCACGCATGTGGACCTGCAGCAGGCCATCGCGCAGAAGCGCTTCCGCGAGGACCTCTACTACCGGTTGAGTGTGTTCCCGCTGCGCCTGCCGCCGCTGCGCGAGCGGCGCGAGGACCTGCCCCAGCTTTGCGACTTCCTCCTGGAGGAGCAGTCGCGGCGGACGGGACGCAGGGGCATGCGCGTGACGCCCGCGGGGCTGGCGCGATTGGAGACGTACGAGTGGCCGGGCAACCTGCGCGAGCTGGCCAACGCGCTGGAGCGGGCCACCATCCTCACGCGGGGCAATGAGCTGGGGCCGGAGGCCTTCGACATGCCCACGCGTGGCGCCGTGGCGGCCACTCCATCCGTGGAGCCCGTGGCCTCCGTGGCTCCCGCCGCCGGTGAGCCGAAGCTGGCGCCGGTGCTCACGCTGGCGGCGGTGCAGCGGGAGCACATCCTGCGCGTGCTCACGCTCACCCGGGGCCGCGTCTACGGCGAGGGCGGCGCGGCGGCACTGCTGGGGCTCAAGCCGTCCACGCTCCAGAGCCGGATGAAGAAGCTGGGCATCGCCCGGCTGGAGCAGTTCGTCGTCGACGAGGCGTGAGCCAGGGGCCCGGCGCTAGCTGACGCGCGGGGCCTGCGGGGCCACGGGGTAGGTGCCCCGCTGACCGAACGGCGGGTCGAACAGCGCCGGGTCCGACTGCCGCGAACGGAAGAGGTCGACGATGTAGTTCATCCGCTGGTCCAGCTTGCTCCAGTCCTTCGCGCCGGTGCCCTTGAGGCTGTCGGGGCTCTTGTCGAGCTGGTCCAGGAGCGTGCGCAGCTCCGGGTTCTCGATGGAGCGCAGGTGCGGCGGGAAGATCGTCGACTCCATCCCCGCCGGCGGCGGCAAATCGTTCCCCAGCTTCAGCACCTCACCCGGCACGGCCAGCTTCATCATGTGCTCGGTGGCGAGGCGCCGGAAGACGCTCGCGGCGCCATCCACGACGGGGTTCAACGCCGCGTCCACCAGGCCCGTCTTGAGCGCCGCCTTGCCCGCGAGGTTGGCGGGGAAGGGGAGCGCGTTGATGTGCGCCTCGATGGTCTGCTTGAGGATGCCGCGGAAGGTCTCCTTCACCGGCGCATTGAGCGCCTTCTCGACGTAGGGCTGCAGCCGCGTCTGCTCGTGCAGGCCCACCTTGTCGTTGGCCAGCAGCATCAGCTCGGCCTTCTTGTTCGGGTCCTTCTCGAACATGGCCTGGGCGTAGTGGCCGAAGGCTTCCTTCAACACCGGCTTGTCCGCCGGGAAGCCGTTCAGGTACTGCGCGACTTTCGCCGCGTCATACTGGGTGTCGCCCTGGAACGTCTCCACGAAGCGGGCGAACTCCTGGCCCACCTCCTCGAACACCACCTTGTTGCCGTCCGCGATGGACTGGCTCACGTTCTGGAGCGCCTGGTTGCCCGCCGCGGCGATGTCCCCCAGCGGCAGCGCGGGCAGGCCCAGCTTGCGCAGCAGGTCGTCCACCTGGGACAGCGGCCCCATCACGTTGTCGGCCTGCTTGAGCGCCTCCGTGAAGAACTTGGGCATGTCCTCGCCGCGGATGCTCACGCCGGCCTGCTTCGACGCCCAGGTCGCGAAGGTGGACCAGTTGGCGTTCTCCGTGCCGAGGAGCTGCCCCATGGCGTTGGACAGGTCCGAGTAGCCCTGCGTCACCGCGTGGTTGCGCGCCACCGGGTCCTGCATGGCGGCGATGTCCCGCACCTGCGCGGCGGTCGGATAGCTGCCCGGGGTGACCCGCGAGCCCTGGGCCACCGTCGCGGGACTGTTCAGCGCCACCAGGGGCTGCCGCGAGGCCGGGGACTCGAACTGCGACACCCCGGACATGCCGGGCCGGGGCGTCCGGGTCTGAGCCTGGGGCTTCACCTCGTTGCGCGCGGGACGCGGCGGCTCACGGGGCTCGGTGGGACGGGCCGGGGCGCGGCGGGACGGGATTCTGGGGGGCGACATGTCCCCTGAGTATCGGCTGGAATCGGAAAAAGTTGCGTCTACTGCGACGGAGCGTGAAACGCCCCCGGCCCGGGAGGACTGCCGGCTCAGGTCTTGATTTCGATGTCCCAGGCGCAGCCGTTCCACGTGCCCGTGGCCACCGGCTTGCGCGCCGCGGGCGTGCTTCCGGGGGCTTGTTTGGGCAGCAACTCAAGTTGCTTCCAGGCTTCGCTGCCCTGGCCCAGGGGGCGCGCCTCCACGCCGTCGAAGGAGAGTCCCAGGACGTCCAGGTTCAAGCCCTCGTTCAGCGAGTCCATCACCTGGAGCTGGCCACAGCCCACGGTGACGGAGGTGAGGTTGCCCATGACCACGTCGTGACCTCCCAGGCTCTTCGTCTCGATGAAGAGCAGCGGCCGGCCCGGGGTGCCGAGCGCCGACTTGAGCGCGGGCGTGAGGGACTGACAGTCGACGAAGTTGGCGTCGAGCTCCGACTCGTCACCGTCGCCGCTGGCGATGCGCTTGCGAATCGCGTCGAGCTGCCGTTGTCCTTCCTTCTTCTCGCTCGCGGTGCATGCGCCCTGGCAGGTTCCTTCGAAGAATTGCTCCGCGAGCAGGTCCTTCCCGTGTGACAGGCGGACGCGCAGGTCGCTCGTCTCACACTCCATCACCTTGCGCTGGCGGACGCGGTGGACGGTGAGCACCAGCGACTTCTCCTTCTCGAAGGGCACGGTGGCCAGCAGGTTGGCGTTCCCGGGCAGCCACGAGGTGACCGGGATGGGCTGGGGGCACGCCAGCGCCGCGGGGCCGGTGAGCTGCTTGACGTAGGCCTGGTCCACCATGGGGAGGACGCGGGCTCGCGCGGCTTGGGCCTCCTGCTTCGTGCCGCAAACGCCGAGCAGGAGGACTTGCAGCCCCGGCGTGAGGCCCGGCAGGGATGAGGATTCGATGACCTGTGGGTAGCCCTCCGCGGGTCTGGCCCAGGTGAAGGCTCTGTCCTTCTGCATCGCCGCGAGCTGGGCTTCCGCCTCGGCTCGCTGCGGCTTGCTCGCCAGGATGATGGCCCAGGCCTTCTCCTGGACCTGCTGCTTCTGCGCGGGCGCGGCGGCCACCGCGGACCCGGGCATGAGCAGGAACGTGAGCAGCGCGACGGAGATCAGCGGAGGTGCCGAGACGGGCATGCGGAGTCCTTGTCGAAAGCGCGCCGAGCCTACCGACGCCCGCAGGTCCACGGCCAGCCCCGCGCGAGCGCGTCACGCCACGCGGGGCGTGGGCGTCGTCACGGGGTAGGTCCCCGCGCGGCCGAAGGGCGGGTCGAACAGCGCCGGGTCCGACTGCCGCGTTCGGAAGAGGTCGATGATGTAGTTCATCCGCTGGTCCAGCTTGCTCCAGTCCTCCGCGCCGGTGCCCTTGAGGCTGTCGGGGCTCTTGTCGAACTCCGCCAGCAGGGCGCGCAGCTCGGGGTTCTCGATGGTGCGCAGGTGCGGCGGGAAGAGCGTCGTCTCCATGCCCGGAGGCGGTGGCAAGTCCTGGCCCAGCTTGAGCGCGCTTCCAGGCACCGCGAGCTTCATCATGTGCTCGGTGGAGAAGCGGCGGAACGCACGGGCCATGGCGTCCACGACGGGGAACAGCGCAGCGTCCACCACGCCCGACTTGAGGGCCGCCTTGCCCGCGACGTTGGCGGGGAAGGGGAGCGCGTTGATGTTCGCTTCGGTGGTCTGCCGGAGGATGTTGTGGAAGGTCTGCTTCATGGGCGCGTTGAGCGCCTTCTCGATTTGCGGCTGAAGCCGACGTTGCTCGTGCAGGCCGACCTTGTTGTTGGCCATCAGCATCAGCTCGGCCTTCGTGTTGGCGTCCTGTTCGAACATGGCCTGGGCGTAGTGGCCAAAGGCCTCTCGCAGCACGGGCTTGTCCACGGGGAACTCGCTCAGGTACCGCGCCACCTTCGCCGCGTCGTATTGGGCGTCGCCCTGGAAGGTGTCCACGAAGCGTGACAGCGCCTGGCCGACTTCCTCGAACACGAGCTTGTTGCCCTCGGAGATGGCCAGGCTGACGTGCTTGAGCGCGTCATTGCCCGCGGAGCCGATGTCGCCCAGTGGCAGCGCGGGGACACCCAGTTTGCGCAGCAGGTCGTCCACCTTGGACAGCGGGCCCATGACGCTGTCGAGCCCCTTGAGCACGTCGGTGAAGAACCTGGGCATGTCCTCGCCGCGGATGCTCACGCCGGCCTGCTTCGACGCCCAGGTCGCGAAGGTGGACCAGTTCGCGTTCTCCACGCCGAGCAGATGTCCCACCGCGTTGGACAGGTCCGAGTAGCTCTGCGTCACCGCGTGGTTGCGCACCACCAGGTCCTGCATGGCGCAGATGGCCCGGACGTCCTCGGTGGAGGGATAGCTTCCGGGCGCCACGCGCTGCCATGGGAAGCAGGCCTCGACGGCTGACGGTGTCTCCAGCGGGGGAATGAGGCCAGGGGCTCGGGCTGGGGGACGGAGACGTGCGCTGAGGTCTTCAGCTCGTTGCGAGGAGGACGCGAGGCCCCCTCGGTCTCCGTGGTGGGGGCATGGGGCAGGGGACCGATGGGGGGCGTCTTCATTTCCCTATTATCGATGGAAAACCGGAAAAGTTCTGGGCCCTGCCCCCCAGGGCATGTCGGACCTGTGAGGTAGGAATGGGTGGACAGGCTGTTTCAGGTGGGGTTCCACTTGGGGGAGGCAGGACGGATGATGGCGTGGTGGGAGGCGGTTGGCCTGGGGAGTTCCGAGATGGGGAATGAGACGAAGCGGCCCGCGACCTACGAGGACCTGATGGCGTTGCCCGAGAACATGGTCGGGCAGATCGTTGATGGAGAACTCATCGCGCAGCCGCGTCCAGCGATTCCTCACGCGGTGGCGCACTCTGTTCTTACGGGACTGCTGCTCTCCTATTTCCAGGTAGGTCAGCGTGCGCCCGGTGGTTGGTGGATTGTCCTCGAACCCGAGCTGCATTTCGCTCAGGACGTCCTGGTCCCGGATATCTCCGGATGGCGTCGCGAGCGCATGCCCGTGCTACGGCGTGAGCCGTTCTTCACGCTGGCTCCCGACTGGGTCTGTGAGGTGCTGTCGCCGTCGACGCGGAACCTGGACCGGAACCGCAAGCGGGAAATCTACGCGCGCGAAGGCGTCGGGCACGTGTGGCTGGTGGACCCTGCCGCGCGGACGCTGGAGGCCTTCGCTCGGCGGAATGGAGACTGGGTTCCGCTGGGCCAATTCTCCGGGACCGCGCGTGTCCGAGTTGCGCCATTCGAGGAGCTGGAGCTGGACCTCGCGGTGTTGTGGCCGCCAGAACTCGAGGTGCGTGAGTTGGGCGAAGACGGCGTGCTCTATGGAGAGTGACGGTTGTCGAGGCCCATGCGCATCGCGAACGCTCGCCACGCGTGCCGTGCCTCGTCGAGGCTGACTTCCTGGAACCGGACCGGTGCACCGGGACGCCGTGCGCACAAGCTGCCCCAGTCGGCGCGGATGACGGTGGCGATGAGAGGATAGCCCCCGGTGGTCGGATGGTCCGGGCCCAGCACGATGGGCGTGCCCGACAAGGTGACCTGGATGGCGCCCCGCACCATGGGGCGGGACGTGCCCGCGCCTTCATCTCCGTGAGTGAGCGCAGGGCCTTCGAGCCGCATTCCCACTCGGTCGCTCGACGCGGAGACGGTGAAGGCGCCTGACAGCAACGTGGCCACGGTGGCGGGTTCGAAGCGATGCGTGTCCGGTCCCAGCGTGACGCGGATGGGCGCCACCGCGTCGACCCTGTCGTCGAGTGTCGGGGCCGTCCCGTGTGTGTTCGCGGCGCCGAGCGGAAGCGCGTCCCCCGCGCGCAGGAGTCGGCCCGCATGTCCGCCCAGCTTCGCGACCAGGAGCGTGCCGCGGCCTCCCAGCACCTCGGGGACCGCGAGGCCGCCCTCCACCGCGACGTAGCGCACGCTGCGCGTCTCGGGGGCGGAGACGGGGAGACTCTCTCCGTCCGTCAGGGTGTACACGCGGCCGTCCACGGAGACGCGAAGTGGTCGTCCCCTGGCGCGCAACTCCAAGCGGCCGAAGGCCTCCAGGGCTGCCGTGCCATGGGGGTTGCCGACGGCGCGATTCGCCAGGGCCAACAACTCCGGCACCAGCGGCCCTCCAGGCGGCACGCCGTGGTGCATCTGTCCTGGGCGTCCCGCGTCCTGCACCGTCACCGGCGCGCCCACGCTGATGATGTCGAGCGAGCCCGTCATCCGTCCACCCGTTCGAAGCGCACGCGGTCCCCGAGCTGCAACGCCGCGCCGTGTTCGGGCGTGAAGGCGGTGAAGTCCAGCGCGGTGCCGATGAGGTTCCAGCCTCCCGGAGAGGCGAAGGGATAGACGCCGGTGCGTCCTCCGGCGATTCCCACCGCCAGGGCGGGGACCCGGGTGCGCGGCGTGGAGAGCCGGGGCACGCTGATGCGCGGGTCCACCTCGCCCAGATAGGCGAACCCCGGCAGGAAGCCCACGCAGCGCACGGTGTACTCGCGGGCGGTGTGGCACCGGGCGACCTCGTCCTCCGTGAGCCCCGCGCGTGCCGCGACCGTGTGCAGGTCCTGTCCGTCGTAGCGCACGCGGATGGTCATGAGCGGGCGCTCGGCGAGGGGCGCGGGAAGGCGCAGCAGCCGCGCCAGCGCGAGTCTCGGCTCTTCGGGTGGCGCCTCCGGGCGGAAGTACACGCAGGCGTGTTCCTCGGTGATGACGGCGTCCAGCACGTGAGGCAGGGCACTGAGCGCATCGCGCGCCGCGCGTCGCTCGATTCCCTCGGGGAGCACCAGCCGCAGGGCACCGTCGCCGAGCGGCTCGGCGGGCAGGGCGAGTGCGTCCAGGGTGGCACGGACCTCGCGCGCCAACGCCACCGCACCCGGCGTGTCACCGTGCACGCAGACGGTGTCCACGCCGCCGCTCGTGGCGAGCCGGACGGTGTTGTCTCGCGCCAGCGCGTGGTCGGTCAGCACCGCGCCGGGTTGGCCGCGTGGAATGAGCGAGCCATCCGGCCGCGTTCCCCGGTCCGCGAAGCCCTCGCGTGCATACGCGAGCCCCGCCGTCCGGGCCGCGTCGTGCAGGGCTCCCGTGCCCGGGCCGATGAGGGTGACGCCCGTTCCCAGCGCGGACACCACGCCATCCACCACCGCGAGGGCCAGGGCCGGTGAGGCATTGGCCGCGTGGTACAGCGCGCCGTGGGGCTTGGCGTAGCGCACGGGCAGCCTGCGCTCGGAGGCCAGCGCGGCGAGCCGTGCGCACTGTGCCTTGATTTGATTCCGGAGCTGCTCCGGCGTCACGTCGAGCGCGCGACGGCCGAACCCTTCCCGGTCTTCGTAGGACGGGTGCGCGCCTGCCTGGGCGCCGTGCCGCTCGCACAACGCCAGGGCATGGCGCATGGAGGCGTCATCTCCCGCGTGTCCGCCGCAGGCGATGTTGGCGATGTGCGCCAGTGCATAGAGCTGCGCGTCTTCTCCAGGCAGTTCGCCCAGGTCGACGTTGAGGAGGCACTCCGTCATGCGGCGCACGGTACGCGAGCGGCGCTTCGGGTGCAGCCATCCCAGAAGCCGGAGGCGCTGGCGCTCCAGCGGACGCTGGCGAGGGAAGTCTCACGCACCACCCCGGGGCTGGGGCCGGTTGGCACCGGGGTGGTACGCGCCCGGACGGGGCCTCGACGAGGCACTGTTCGGGAACTTCCACCCTGGATACGTCCACGGACCTTTTCTCTGGTCATTTCCAGGACGTTTTCACGCAGGGCTCAGCGGCCCTGGGAGGTCAGCGTGTTCGGGCCGCCGGCCTTCACCCATCGCACGAGGGCGCGCGCCGTCTTCTCGTCGATGAGCTCCGCGTAGGTGGGCATGGGCGTGCCGGGGAGGAACTGCTCGGGGTTGCGCACCCAGCGGACCAGGTCGGCTTCGCTGCGCGTGGCCACCTTCGCGAGCCGGTCGTGATAGCGAGCGCCCGGCGCGTGGCAGCTCGCGCAGCCGAACTTCGTGAAGAGGGCGGCGGCATCCACCGCGGGCGTCTGGGGGCGCGGCTTGGGCGCGGGTTTGCGCGTCACGGGCTTGGGGCCCGCCGCGTGGGTCGTGTCCGATGGCGAGGGCGTCGCCGAGGCGTGGGCGCTTTGCCGCGGAGCCGGTGTGGGGCTCACGGGCTGCTCCGAAGCCGAGGGAGCACCTCCCGCCTGGGAAGTCGCTGACGAGGCCGGAGCGCTGGGATTCGGTCTGGCGGGTGTCGCGGATGGCCGCGCGGTGTCTGGGGCTGGCGGATGGGAAATGGCGCTCGACGCCTGGCTGTCCGGCTGCGCGCTCGGGCTCGGAATGGCGACAGTCGATGTCGGGGGGCTGCTCGTAGTGGGGTCGCCCGGAGCGAGAGCCGCTTGGGCATCCTCGCCGGTCGCCGTGCCCTCCTGCTGCACGGTCTCCGCAGCGTCCTCGCCAGCTTCCTGCGTCACCCACTGAGGCCGCACGGACGTCGCGGTGAGGCGGGGCCTCGCGTCCTTCACGGCGTTCTTCTTCGTGGGCACCGAGCGCAAGTAGTCATAGAGCGCCTGGGCCTCCACATCGTCCATGCCGCGGAAGCGAGGCATCGGCGAGCGCAGCACGGAGCCATCTGGCGCGAGTCCGTCGCGCACCGCGCGGGTGAAGTCCTCCAACGTCCAGTTCGCCAGCCCCGTCTCATGGAACGTGATGTTGCTGGAGTGGACCTTCCGGCCCTCCGGGTCGACGAACGCCATGCCCCCGGCGAACACGTCGTCTCCCTCCGTCTTCCGGGGGCTGAAGCCATCCGTGTGGCAGGATGCGCAGTCGTAGACGTCATGCGCCATGTAGTGGCCGTACTCCCGGCTCGCGGACTTGGGCGGCACGGGGATGCCCGAAGCGGGCCGCTCCACCGGCTCGTTGCCGGTGATGAAGCGGAAGCCAATGCCGCCGAAGAAGCTGAACTTCGACGGCGGCGCGGGCTCGGCCGTCGGCGTGAAGAGCGGATGTCCGGAGCGCATGAAGCCCAGCACCGCCGCGAGGTCGGCGTCGCCCATGCCGTAGCTGGGCATCACCATCAGCCGCCCGTCTCGGCTCACGCTGTAGCGGATGGCCCGGGCCAGCTCCTCGTCCTTCATGGCGCCGATGCCGGCCTCCGCGTGCGCCGTGAGGTTCGCCGCGTGGAAGCGCCCCATGTAGGAGGGCAGCTCGCGCAGCGGCGCCCCGGCGGCCGTCTCCGCGTCACCGCCCCGGTGGCAGGACTCACAGCTCGCGTGGAAGATGGCGGCGCCTCGCTCCAGCGCGGCGGGAGACAGGTCCGCGCGGATGGGCGGGTAGGGGGCGTTGACGGTGCCCGCGCAGCCCGCCAGCAGGGCGGCTCCCGCGAACCACGTGCTCCTCACGGCGTCCAGGATGGTTCGGCGCATGGGCGGCCCTGACGCATATCGCATCCGCGCCGAGGACGGAAAACCCTCACCGCCGTTCGCCCAGGACATCCCACGCCACGTGAGTTCCGCCGCGGCGCGGCAGCGTGGCTACACTCCTGGGCACCATGACGCGCCCGCTCGAGTCCTATCGCGACCTGTTCCCCGTGCTGCGGGAGCAGCTCTACCTGAACCACGCGGGGGTGGCCCCCACCAGCCTGCGCGCCGCCGAGGCCGTGCGCGGCTGGATGGAGGACATCGTCCACCACGGCATCAAGCACGAGCGCGGCTGGGAGGCCCACTGCGAGCGCGTGCGCGGCCTGGCCGCCCGCCTCATCAACGCGGAGCCCGGTGAAGTGGCCTTCGTGCGCAACACCAGCCATGGCCTGGGCCTGGTGGCGGAGGGCCTGGACTGGAAGCCCGGAGACGAGGTCGTCGTGGCCTCCTCGCTGGAGTACCCCTCCAACGTCTATCCCTGGCTGCACCTCAAGGACCGGGGCGTGGTGGTGCGTGAGGTGGAGACGCCCGAGGGCGGCGTCACGCCGGAGGCGGTGGCCGCGTCCCTCACGCCGCGCACGAAGCTCGTCGCGGTGTCCTCGGTGCAGTTCGCCACCGGCTACCGCACGGACCTGGACGCGGTGGGCGCCCTGTGTGAGCGGGCGGGCGTCCTCTTCTGCGTGGATGGCATCCAGAGCGTGGGGTGCATCCCCGTGGACGTGAAGAAGAGCCGCATCCACTTCCTGAGCGCGGACAGCCACAAGTGGATGCTGGGCATCGCCGGCATCGGCTTCGTCTACGTGGCCAAGGACGTGTTGCCCCGGCTGCGCCCCGTGCTCGTGGGCTGGCGCAGCACCACGGACGCGTGGAACTTCAACCGCAGCCACTTCGAGCTGCGCCCGGACGCGGGGAAGCTGGAGGAGGGCAGCGCCGCGTACACCGGCATCTACGCGCTGGGCGCCGCGCTGGAGCTGTTGCACGAGGTGGGCATGGACGCCATCTCCGCGCGCATCCGCGAGCTGCTCGTCCAACTGGAGGCCGGGCTGCGCGGGCTGGGCTGCGACGTGGGGCCCACGCCGGAACACCGCGCGGGCATCCTCACCTTCCTGCCACCGGAGGGCGACGCCAAATCGCTCGGAGCGTGGCTCGCCGGGCGTGACGTCGCGCTCTCGGTGCGCCGCGGGCGCGTCCGCCTCTCACCCCACTTCTACAACCTGCCCGAGGAGATGGACCGGCTGGTGGAGCTGGTGCGGACGCACCGCGGCTGAGGCCCCTGCTACTGGGCGGGGAACAGCGACTCGATGGAGAGGTAGCGCTCGCCCGTGTCGTAGTTGAAGACGAGCACGCGGCTGCCGTCGTTCATCTCGCCCAGCTTCTGGTTCACCGCGGACAGCGCGGCGCCGGAGGAGATGCCCACGAAGATGCCTTCTTCCCGCGCGGCGCGGCGGGTGAACTCGAAGGCGTCCTCCTCGGCGACCTGAATCGCGCCGTCGAGCGCGTCCTTGTGCAGGTTCTTGGGGATGAAGCCGGCGCCAATGCCCTGGATGGGGTGCGGGCCCGGCTGGCCGCCGCTGATGACGGGCGACTTGGTGGGCTCCACGGCGAAGACCTTGAGCTTCGGCCAGACCTTCTTCAGCTCCTCGGCGCACGCGGTGATGTGGCCGCCGGTGCCCACGCCGGTGATGAGGTAGTCGAGCCCCTCCGGGAAGTCCTTCAGGATTTCCTGCACCGTGGTGCGGCGGTGGACCTCGATGTTGGCCTCGTTCTCGAACTGCTGCGGCATCCACGCGTTGGGGACCTGCGCCACCAGCTCGTTGGCGCGGGCGATGGCGCCCTTCATGCCCTGGGCGCGCGGGGTCAGCTCGAAGGTGGCGCCGTAGGCGGCCATCAGGCGGCGGCGCTCGATGCTCATCGACTCCGGCATGACGAGCACCAGCTTGTAGCCCTTCACCGCGGCGACCATGGCCAGGCCGATGCCGGTGTTGCCGCTGGTGGGCTCGATGATGACGCTGTCCTTCTTGAGCAGGCCGCGCTTCTCCGCGTCCTCAATCATGGACAGCGCGATGCGGTCCTTGATGCTGCCGCCCGGGTTGGCGCGCTCCAGCTTCACGTGCACCGTCACGCGGGCCGGAAACAGCCGGTTGATGCGCACGTGCGGCGTGTTGCCGATGGTCTCCAGGATGCTGTTCGCCTTCATGTGGGGGGCCTCGTTGGGTGGGTCAGATGTGAAACTCGAGTGCGTCCAGCGAACCGTCCGCGCCGCGCTGACGCACTTCGCTGCGGCGGGTCACCACGGATTGAGAAGGGATGCTCTGCGTGAGCCAGGCGTTGCCGGCGATGATGCTGCCGCGGCCCACCACGGTTTCGCCGCCGAGGATGGTGGCGTTCGCGTACACCACCACGTCGTCCTCGATGGTGGGGTGACGCTTCTTGTCCGTCAGCCCCTTCTCCACCACCAGCGCGCCCAGGGTGACGCCCTGGTACAGCTTGACGTTGTCGCCAATGAGCGTCGTCTCGCCGATGACGACACCCGTGCCGTGGTCGATGACGAATCGCCGGCCAATGGTGGCCCCCGGGTGGATGTCCACGCCGGTCCGCTGATGCGCGTACTCGGTGAGCAGGCGGGGCAGCAGCGGGAAGCCCAGCGCGTGCAGCGCGTTGGCCACCCGGTAGATGGCGATGGCGTAGAAGCCCGGGTACGTGAGGATGACCTCGTCCACCGTGCGAGCGGCCGGGTCCGCCTCGAAAATGGCGTCCGCGTCCTGACGCAGCCAGTCATAGAGGCCGGGCAGGCGCTCCATGAAGCGGGCAGGGAGGTCTCGTTCGATGCCGGGGTAGAGCGGGGCCAGGGCATCGCGGATGCGGTGGAGGCTGGCCTCGACGGTGGTGACGTCCCGGCGGACGGCGGCGGCGGTACATTCCAGCCGGTCCGCGAAGTGAGGGAAGAGCAGGCCCAGGACCTGCCCCACGAACTCGGGGGCGGCGCGCCTGACGTCGGCAGGGAAGCAGTGGCGCTGCCGGGCTTCCAGCAGGGCCGCGACCAGCCTGGCGTTGGAGTCGTCCATGAATCTCAGTTTCTAACGCAGTGCGTGGTCCGGCTGCACGCCGGAATGGTCGATTCCTGCGGTGACTGTTTGTTGCTGGTGGGCCCTCTAGGTTTCGCACCCACGCCGCCAGTGCGAGGCGCTGTCCTCCCGCCGGGCAATCCGGGCCCCGGCCGGAGGGTGGGGCTCGGGGGCGCTTGCCGCGTGCAACCGCCAGCGGGACGATGAGGCCATGTCCCAAGCCCCGGTCCCTTCCTACGCTCACGGCACCAGCACCACCCCGCTGTTGGGGGAGACGATTGGCCTGAACCTCCGGCGGACCGTCGAGCGGCACGGCGACCGGGAAGCCCTGGTGGTGGCGTCCCAGGGGTACCGGGCCACGTACCGGCAGCTCTGGGCGCTCACGTCCGAGGTGGCGCGCGGCCTGATGGCGCTGGGCGTGGAGAAGGGGGACCGGGTGGGGCTCTGGTCCCCCAACCGCTTCGAGTGGGTGGCCATCCAGTACGCCACGGCGCGCATCGGGGCCATCCTGGTCAACATCAACCCGGCCTACCGGACCACGGAGCTGGAGTACGCGCTCAACCAGTCCGGCGCGAAGGTGCTCGTGCTGTCGCGGGGCTTTCGGCAGACGGACTACCGGAGCATGGTGCAAGAGGTCCGGCCGCGCTGTCCGGGTCTGCGCCAGGCGCTGGTGATGGAGGACGACTGGCAGCGGTTGCTCGAGGGGGCGAGGGATGTCTCCGAGGACGCGCTGGCCGCTCGCGAGGCGTCGCTGCAGTTCGATGACGCCATCAACATCCAATACACGTCGGGGACGACGGGCTCGCCGAAGGGCGCCACGCTGTCGCACCACAACGTGCTGAACAACGGGTTCTTCATTGGCGAGGCCCTGCGCTACGGGCCGGAGGACCGGGTGTGCATCCCTGTGCCCTTCTATCACTGCTTCGGCATGGTGATTGGCAACCTGGCCTGCACCAGTCACGGCGCCACCATGGTGATTCCGGCCGAGGCGTTCGACCCGCTGCTGGTGCTTCAAACGGTGCAGGCCGAGCGCTGCACGTCGCTGTACGGCGTGCCCACCATGTTCATCGCGGAGCTGGAGCACCCGCGCTTCGATGAGTTCGATTTGTCGACGCTGCGCACCGGCGTCATGGCGGGCTCGCCGTGCCCGGTGGAGGTGATGAAGCAGGTGCAGTCGCGCATGCACATGCGCGAGGTGACCATCTGCTACGGGATGACGGAGACGTCGCCGGTGTCCACGCAGAGCGCGCTCGATGAGCCGTTGGACAAGCGGGTGTCCACCGTGGGGCGCGTGCATCCGCACCTGGAGGTGAAGATCGTCGACGCGGGCACGGGCGAGGTGGTGCCCCGGGGCGCGCCGGGTGAGCTGTGTACGCGCGGGTACAGCGTGATGCTCGGGTACTGGGCCAACCCCGAGGCCACCGCCGCGGCCGTGGACGCCGCGGGGTGGATGCACACGGGGGACCTGGCGGTGATGGACGCGGAGGGCTACGTGAAGGTGGTGGGCCGCATCAAGGACACCATCATCCGGGGCGGCGAGAACATCTCCCCGCGTGAGGTCGAGGAGTTCCTCCACACGCACCCGGGCGTGAGCGAGACGCAGGTCATCGGCGTGCCGAGCAAGAAGTACGGCGAGGAGGTGATGGCCTGGGTGCGCGGGAAGCCCGGCGTGACGCTGACGCCCGATGCGCTGACGGCCTTCTGCACCGGGCGCATCGCGTCCTTCAAGATTCCCCGCTACTGGAAGTTCGTGGACGCGTTCCCGATGACGGTGACGGGCAAGGTGCAGAAGTTCAAGATGCGCGAGGCGTCCGTCGTGGAGCTGGGGCTCGAGGACGCCGCGGCGATCAAGACGGCCTGACGCGGGTGGCCCGCTTGGCGCGGGGCTTCGCTGGCGCGGCTTGCTTCCTGGGCGCGGCCTTGGCGCGGGGCTTGGCCGGCGCGGCTTGCTTGCTGGGAACATCCTTGGTGCGAGGCTTCGTTGGCGCGGTCTGCTTGCTGGGAGCAGCCTTGGCGCGAGGCTTCGTTGGCGCGGTCTGCTTGCTGGGAGCAGCCTTGGCGCGAGGCTTCGTTGGCGCGGTCTGCTTGCTGGGAGCAGCCTTGGCGTAAGGCTTCGCTAGCGGGTCCTCCTTGCTGGCTGGGGCCGTGGTGCGAGGCTTGGCTGAAGGGGCCTGCTTGCTGGCGCGAGGCTTCGCCGGAGTGACCTGTTTCGAGGCCGCGCCCTTGACGCGAGGCTTCACTGCGATGGGCTGTGCGCTCCCGGTTGCCGCTGTGTGGCGCTTCGCAGGGGAGGCGGCATTGCTGCTCGCCGCCATGGCACGCGCACTTGTCGCGGCAGTCTCGTCCTGCTTCGAGGACAAACTCGCGGCGTCTGTCCGCGCCTGACTTTCGGACGTCTTCGCGGCGGCCTTCCCCCGAGGCTTCTTCGCCGCCTTCTTCAGCGCCGCACGGTTGGCCGCGTCGACGGCGCGCCGGGCCCATGGGAGCAGTGCGTAGGCGTCATCTGACGCGTCCGCGGGCGGCGTCCAGTAACCCATCTCCACGGGCTTCTCGCCACCGTCGTAGACGAAAGGCCTGCACCCGGCGGCCTGGAAGTCCGGCTTCGTGACGTCATCCACCTTCAGGAAAAGCTGGCCGCCCCCGATGAGCCCGAACATCCTGCCGCCCAGGTACACGCCCCAGCCGCCGAACATCGAGCGCGCCTGCACCGGCCCGACCTTCTCCAGCAGCTCCAGCGTGTACTCAACGAAGCTGTCCATCCGGGCCATGGTGGTTTCTCCGAGTCTCGGTGGCCCGCAGAAGGGCGGAGCCACCGCGCGCGGCACGCTAGCGCACCCGAGCGCCAGGGGAAGCCTTCCGTGCACCCCAGGGCTCGGGCATGGCGCGCACGCTCTCCACGATGAAGGACTTGAGGGCCCGCGCCGCGGCCGTGAGGTAGCCCTCGCCCCGGTGGAGCAGGGCCACCTGTCGCTTCATGCCACCTCGCGCCAGCGGCACCACGTCGAAGCCCTGCGCGTGATGGTCCCTGGCCATCAACTGAGGAACCATCGCCACGCCCAGGCCGCGCTCCACCATGCGGCGCATGGCCTCCGCGTTGTCCGTCTCCACCGCCACCCGAGGCGTCACGCCGCGCGCCTCGCAGGCGGCCTCCAAGGCCCGGGTGCCGCTCATGCCGGGAATGACGACCCAGGGCTCCTCCACGGCTTCGTCCAAGCTCACCGCCTTGCCCAGCCGGGTCAGCCGGTGGCCCTGGGGTACGGCGAGGACCAGGGATTCCTCCCACAGCTTCTGCGTCACCAGGTCCGCGCGCCGCACCGGCAGCGACACGATGGCGAGGTCCAGCGCGCCGCGCGCCACGGCTTCCTCCAACGCCGGCGCCAGGCCCTCGCTCAGCCTCGGCCGGACCTCCGGATATCGTTGGGCGAAGGCCGGGATGATGTCAGGGAGCAGGTACGCCCCCACGGTGTGCAGCGTGCCGAGCGCCACCACGCCGTGCGGCGTGCCCGACAGCCGCTCCAGCTCCGAGGTCCCCGCCGTCAGCGCATCCACGGCGCGCTGCGCATGGGGAAGGAATCGCTCGCCCGCGTCCGTCAGCACCGCGCCGCTCGGTGTGCGGATGAGCAGGCGTGTTCCCAGCGCGGCCTCCAAGGATTGGAGCTGCCGCGACAGTCCGGACTGGGACAGTCCCAGTCCTTTCGCGGCGGTGGCGAGGCGTCCTGCTCGGGCGACTTCGAGAAAGGCTCTGAGCTGTTCGGAGGTCATGCGGATTCCGCAACAAGCCTATGCGGAAGATGCGATTTCCGCATGGGGGCTCGAGGCGTACAGATAGGCGATGGACGGAAGCGGCATCACAGCGGAGCCCCTGGTCAGCGCGCGTCCGGGCACGGCGCGGCGGATGGCGACGGGCGCGGTGCTGCTGGCCCTGGTGGTCAGCGCCTTCGAGGGCACTGTCGTCACGAGCGCCATGCCCACCATCACCCGGGAACTCGGAGGTCAGCACCTGTACTCGTGGGTGTTCTCCGCCTTCCTCTTCGCGTCCACCGTGGGCGTGCTCATCTCCGGCAAGCTCGCGGACCGGCTGGGGCGCAAGCCGGTGTTCTTCGCGGGCATGGGCTTGTTCCTGGTGGGCTCGGCGCTGTGCGGTCTGGCGCAGTCGGTGCCCGGGCTCATCGCCTTCCGCGTGCTCCAGGGCCTGGGCGCGGGCGCGTTGCAGCCCACGACGCTCGTCATCTCCGCCGACCTCTACACCCTGCGCGAGCGCGCCGCCGTTCAGGGCCTCTTCACCGGTGCCTGGGGCGCGGGCAACGTCGTGGGCCCGCTCATCGGCGGTTGGCTGGTGATGCACGCCTCCTGGCGCTGGGTGTTCCTGGTCAACGTCCCCGTGGGCCTGTTCGCCGCGGCGCTGCTGCACTTCTCGTATCGGGACCCGCCGCGCCGACGGGACGTCCAGGTGGACCGCTGGGGGCCGGTGCTCGCGGGCGCCTCCGCGGCGCTGTTGCTGTTCTCACTGGAGCCCGGGGCCGCCAGCCTCCGCTGGCTGTGCGCCGTGGCCGCAGTGGGCGTGGGCTTCGTGTTGGTGCGCCACCAGCGGAAGGCCGTGTCGCCGCTGCTACCGGGCGCGCTGCTCAAGGACCCCGCCGTGCTCAGCGGCATCGCGGGAGGCATGGCCAGCGGCGCGCTCCTGTACAGCATGGCCGCCTGGGTTCCGCTGTGGATGACGGAGCAGGGCGGACACACGCCCCTGGCGGCGGGGCTCGCGCTGCTGCCCATGCTGCTGGGCTGGTCCGTGGGCTCGACCTTCGGCGTGAAGCTGCTGGTGCGCGGAGGGATGCGGTTGAGCGCGGGCGTGGGGTTCGCCGTGGCGTCCGTGGGCGCCGCGTGGCTGGCGCTGGCGGCGGCTCGGGGCTGGGGTGTACCGGCGGCGCTCGCGGGGTTGGCCGTCCTGGGAATGGGGTTGGGGCCCGCCGCGAGCACGTCCCTGCTGGGGCCTCAATCGAGGGCGCCCTGGCATCATCGCGGCATCGTCACCAGCACCGTCTACGCCACGCGGTTGCTGGGAGGCTCGTTGATGGTCGCCGCGCTCGCGCTGGCGAGCGGCCACTTCGCCCTCCAGTTCGCCATCGCCGCTGGGCTCACGGCCATCGCGGCGCTCGGGCTGGCCTGGGCCGCCCCTGGGCGCGCGGAGGCATCCACGGGGGACTGAACTCCCCGCAGGGTTGCCATGACGGCCGCGCGGCGTCCATGCCCTGAGGCCCTGAAGCCCTGGGCCGGTGACATGCCTCGTCGCGTCCATGCTCTGGGAACGTGAAGCAAGGGCGTGGTGGTAGGCCCGGCGTGATGCAGTGGCCTGCCGCGCCGTGTCCATGTTCTGGGGACTTGAGGCATGGGCGTGGTGGTGGGCCCGGCGCGATGCAGTGACCTGCCGCGCGGCGTCCATGCCCTGGGGCCTTGAAGCATGGGCGTGGTGGTCGGCCCGGCGTGGTGCAGTGACCTGCCGCGCGGCGTCCATGCCCTGGGTCTTGAATCATGAGCCTGGCGGCGGGCCCGACGTCACGCGGTCATCTGCCGCGCGGGGGAACACGTGCGGAGGCGAGCGCCGGGGCGGGACGCCGCCGAGGCGTTCAGCTCCGCCCACCGGGAGCGCTGGGGCTCCGGACCCCGGGCGGCGATGCGGGGGCGACCTCCGTCAGCGCCAGGGGCCACAGCTTCGCCAGGGCGGAGCGCAGCTCGGCGGCGCCCCGGTAGCGGTCCTCGGGGCGCTTCTCGAGCAGCTTCAGCACGACGCGCTCGAAGGGCTCGGGCAGGTCCGGCCGGAGCGTGCGCGGTGGCGCCGGTCGCTCCTGCACGTGCAGGAACATCAGCGGCACCGGGTCGGCATGGCGGAAGGGAATCTGTCCGGTGAACAGCTCGTAGGCCACCACCCCCAGCGCGTACAGGTCTGTGGCGGGTGACACCGCCGGGCTCCCCATGACCTGCTCCGGGGCCATGTACTCCGGCGTGCCGAGCACCGCGCCCTGGGCCGTCGTCCCCATGACGTGGGTGCTCTTGGCGAGCCCGAAGTCCATCAGCTTCAGCACCCCGGTGCGGGTGACGAAGAGGTTCGCGGGCTTCACGTCGCGGTGAAGCACCCCGCGGCCGTGTGCGTGCTCCAGGGCGACGGCGGCGTGGGTGAGCCAGCGCAGGGCCTCGGCCCGCGTGGGTCGGCGCTCCAGCAGCCGCTGCCGCAGGTCGGCGCCGTCCAGCAGCTCCACGGTGAGGAAGTGCCGCTCGCCATCCACGCCCACGTCGAAGACGCGCAGGATGTTGACGTGCTCCAGGGCCCGGGCGTGCTCCACCTCCTGGCGGAAGCGCGCCACCAGCGCGGCCTCCGCGTGGGGCACCGCGAGGACCTTGAGGGCCACGCGCGCGTCCTGCTGGAGGTCTGTCGCTTCATAGACGGTGGAGCTGCCCCCGGCGCCGAGCCAACGCTCCACGCGGTAGCGCCCCGCCACCGACTGGCCGGGCACCAGCCCGCGCATGACGCTGGGCGGCGCCGCGGGCACGGGGATGCCCTGGAGCAACGTGCCGTGGGGCGACATGGGCGTCACGGGCCGCAGCGTCTCCGCCAGCGAGAGGGCGGGCGGCGGCGTGACGGGCCGGAGCACGGACTCCGGCGGCGTGGGGTGGGGGAGGCTGGGGCCGGGGGCCAGGGGCCTCGGGACTGCCGGGCGCGGCGTCACCCGAGGCTCGGGCGCCTCCTGCGTGGCGCCCCCCAGGTACGCCACGCCGTCTTCATCGTCGGTCGAGTGCAACTCGGCCTCCCTCGTCGGCTTCGTCGCGGCGTGGGGTTCAGGGGTCCAGCAGCGAGATGTGGGACCGTGCCCCCACGCCTTCGATGTCCAGATGCGGCGTGGGCAGGTTGTACTCGGCCGCGGCGCTGGTGGCCTCGACGATGATGGGGCCGGCAATCTCCGGCGGCTCGCCGTGGCACAGCAGGTCCACCACGTGCTCCACCGTCCATTTCCCCATCCGCGTCACGACGAGCCGGGTGCCGTCGTACTGCGCCGTGTCCGACAGCTCGCGGCTCGTCGCCAGCTTGGCCTCCACCGAGTCACCCAGGTAGCCCCGCGCCAGCGACAACACCCTGTCCAGCACGGAGCTCCAGGCCTGGAGGTGCGTGCGGTCCTGGGCCTCGTCCATGATGTCCAGGCCCACCTGGAGCTTCTCCATGCGCTCCAGGAACTGCTGCACCAGCGCGCCCCGGATGAGGCGGCCATGCTGCGGCGCGATGATGTCCACCCCGGGCTCCAGCTTGCGGATGGCCGCCACCGTGCGCTGCAGCGCCGCGTTCACCGGCATGTAGATTTGGTGGAACGCGCGGATGCCAGCCCAGTCGGACTCGTCCGCCCACAGGCCCTTGGCGTTGGAGTCCGTGAGGCCCCCGAACAAATCGCCGGTGAAGAGCACCCGCGTCTGCGGGTCGTACAGCATCACCGCGCCGCGGAAGTGGCAGAAGGGCGAGGGCACCGGAAGCAGCCGGTGGCCCGTGGGCACGCTGAGCCCCTGCGCGAACTTCTCCGTGGGGATGAAGCGGTGGCGCGGCAGGTTCTGGTGGACGATGAGCCGCCAGGTGTCCTCCGAACAGAGCAGGCCCGCCCGGGGCGCGTAGCGCGCGGAGATGATGCTCGCCGACGAGCCCACGTCCGGGTCCTGGTGGTTGATGAACATGGCGGACAGCCGCTCCATGCCACCAATGAGCGACGTCACCTTGGTGTGGATGGTGGAGAAGTCGCTGCTCGAGCCAGGGTCGACGAGCAGATTGAACTCCGTGGGCCGCTGCGTCTTCTTGTCCGTGCCGCGGAAGCGCAGCAGGTAGGGGTTGGCGTAGAAGATGTTGCCGGGCTCGCGCTTGCCCACCCAGAAGGTCTCGGGGGCAATCTCCACCGGCACGAGGCGGAGGTCGGAGCCCTGGCTGGGGCTCGGGACTGGGGCAACGGTGCTGCTCATGGGCGCGGCGTTCCTTCCCTCTCTGGCGTGGATGCCACGACTGCGTAGCAATCCCCGCGCCGGAGCCTTGTCCCCAGGGCCAAGGGACTTCCGCGAGGGGCCCCTTCGCGCAGCTTCTGCGCGGGTGCGGGGTGGAGCGCACAATCTGCGCTCCGACGCTGGCGTGCCGTGCATGGGCGCGGGTGACGTGGCAGTCTCCGGCGCGTCACCCGCGCGCGCGTCCATGCCCGACCCATCCGTACTCGCCACCTGGGGGCTCCCGGGGCTCTTCCTCATCGCGATGCTCGCGGGCTCGGTGGTGCCGGTGCCTTCGGAGGCGCTGCTCGCCGCGCTTGTCTACGGAGGGACGCCGCCGGTGACGGCCATCGTGGTGGCGACCACGGGCAACGTGCTGGGGGCCCTGTCGCTCTACGTGCTGGGGCGGTGGGTGGCCATTGGCGGTGGTGGACCGCTGGGGCGCTGGTACGCGCGGCGGCGCATGAAGGAAGGCCCTCGCATGCAGCGCATCGAGGCGTGGACGCGAAGGTGGGGCGCTCCAGCGCTGGTGATGTCGTGGCTGCCCGTGGTGGGGGACGCCTTCGTCATCGCCGGAGGCATGCTGGGCGTGCGCCCGCTGCCTTTCGTCTTCTTTGTCACGCTGGGTAAAGGCTTGCGTTACCTCGCCGTGGCGCTGTCAGCCGCCGCGGCGCTGTAGCACTCCAGTCTGACGTTTCACCTATGTTTCACGCAACGTTGCAGTCCTCCGGTCGATAACGGAGACGGGTGAACGACGCATTCCCGGTGAATCGGGTAGCGTGCGGATGGCTCATCCGACCTCTCAACAGCTCCTTGCCGGGAGC